>CAWBLP010000009.1:0-192738 GCA_963789495.1 uncultured Alphaproteobacteria bacterium | reverse complement strand
CAGCTTGACCAACGTTTGGTGGTCTGATTCGCTGCCTGCGCCGATTCGCAAGGTGTAGGGCATGACAGGAAAATCGCCTCTTACGGCGACCGAAGAGCAACGCGCGGCTCTGATGGCTCTGGCCGGTTCGCGTGATCGCGGCGAGGCGGACCGGGCGCGCGCCGTGCTGCTGACGCTGGCCGGTTGGACAAGCGCACAGATCGCCGAGGCGTTCGGCGTGCGCGAAGACACGGTCCGCCTGTGGCGCAGCGACTTCATGCGCGGCGGCGTCGAGGCGCTGAAGGCGACCGTCGCCCCCGGCCCGGCGCCGGTGAAGAGCGAAGCCGCGCTGCGCGTCGCCACGCCCTTGCTGGAGGAGCCTGTGGCCGACCGGCGCAACTGGACGATCCCCCGACTGCGCGCCGAGATCGAAGCGCGCGAGGGCGTCCGCATCAGCCGTTCGCAATTGTCCAAGGCGTTGCGAAAAAAAAGTTCCGCTGGCGACGTCCCCGGCACACGCTGAAGGGTCGTCAGATCGCCGAGGAAGTCGAGCGGGCGGGCCTGCGTCTGCAGCTGCGCAAGCAGCAGGCCGAAGCCGGCGACATCGTTCTGCTGTACGGCGACGAGAGCGAGGCGCTGACGCATCCTTATCTCGCCCGCGCCTGGGCGAAGTCGGGCGCGGATTTGCGCGTTCCCGCGCCCGGACAAGCCAAGAAGGTCGCGATGCTGGGCTCGCTCGACCACGTCACCCGCCAACTCGTCGTCCATACCAGCCCAGACCAAACGCAGCAGCGATTTCGTCGCCCATCTCGAACAACTGGACCGCCTCTTCGGCCCGAAGCCTGGGCAGCGCCAAGCCGGTCGTGCTGGTCGAGGACAATGGTCCCATCCACACCAGCAAACTCTCGCGCGCGGCCCTGGCCGCCCGCGCCCATTGGCTGACCGTCGAGTGGCTGCCCAAATACGCGCCCGAACTCAACGACATCGAGACGGTCTGGCGCGACCTCAAGGCCCATCACCTTGCCCACATGACCTTCGCCGATTCCGAATATCGCCGCATCGGCGATCCGTCCCGCGCCGCGCTGTACCGAAGGTCGCTGGGATATTATACCGAAAAATCGCTGCTGCTGTCTGCGTTCTTCTACGCGATGTGCTCGGCGTTCTTTCTGGCGATCTTCCTGATCAAATACCGCATCGAGCTGGTGTTCACCTTCCCGCTGCTGTCCGCCCTGTTCACCTGGTACCTGGCGCTCGGAATGAAACCCGAATCCGCCGCGCAGGCGCCGGAGAAACTGTATCGCGAGGTGGGGCTGCTGACCTTCGCCGCCTTCGTCTTCCTCGCCACCATCGTGCTCTCGTTCGTCGACATGCCGTTCCTCCAGCACCTGATGGAACCATCCTTCATTCACCTGCATCGCTGATCGCGGCGTCCGGCATGGCATCCGCCTGGGTTGAGACTTCCGCCGGCGATGCAGCGCGCATCGCCGAACCCGCCGGCACCGACGCGGGTCCCTCCGCGGCGGCATCACACGCCGTGCAGGGCCGCACCGTCCTGGTGGTGTTCGACCTCGATGGCACGATCACCCGTCAGGACACCTATCTGGCATTCTTGCAGTTCGTGCTGCGCCGGCGGCCGACGCGGCTTGCCCGCTGCCTGCACCTGCCCGGCTCGGTAGTGCGCTTCGCCCTCGGCCGGCTGTCGAACACCGCGCTGAAGACGCGGTTGCTGACCGCGGTGCTCGGCGGCCTCTCGCGCGCCGATGCAGCCGATCTGACCGAGGCGTTCCTGGCGCGCCACTTCGCCAGGCTGGTGAAACCGCAGGCGCTGCAACGGATCGCCCGGCATATCGAGGAGGGGCATCGCCTGGTGCTGATTACCGCCAGCCTCGATGTCTATTCCCTGGCGCTGGGCGCGCGGCTCGGCTTCGCCGAGGTGATCGCAACCCGGATCGCGTGGGCGAACGACACGATCACCGGGGACCTGCATGGCGCGAACCTGCGCGGCGAGCAGAAGCTCGTGGTGTTGCAGGAACTGCTTGCCACGCTGCTCGCCAAGCCTCCAATCATCGCCTACGCGGACCATCACAGCGATCTGCCGCTGCTCCGGTTCGCCGATCAGGGCATCGCTGTCGATCCCACCCGTCCGCTGGCCGCAGCGGCGTTGCAATATGGAATTCGGGTCGAATCATGGCTGGAATGATCGGCGCCGTCGCGGCGTCGTGCCGTCGTGCCATCGATCGGCAGCATAAGCCGGTTGCCGATCCGGGCGCCCTCGTCACCACGTGCGGCAAACTATTGGGGGAGTGGACACCATGTTGAAGCGACGCAGCCTGTTGCTAGCTGCGGGGTCGCTGGCAGGATGTGCCTCCGCCGGCGCATCGTCCGACAGCGGCGCACATCACCGGCGCGGTCCGCTGCGCAATCAACTGACGCTGCATGATGCGTCCGGCGATGGCGCGCGTGACCATCCGATGCGGATCGGCCGCCCGTTCCGCGAAGGCGAGATCATGCATGCGCCGCAAGCGATGATCGGCACCACGCCCCTGCCGACCCAGGCCGATATCAAGCAACGCTGGCCCGATGGATCGGTGAAGCACGCCCTGCTGTCATTCATCGTTCCGCAGAATTCCGCCTGACGGCTCGGTCACCATCAGCATCGTCGACGGCTCGTCGCAAGCGGCAGGGATGCTCTCGGCCGCGCAGATGCTGGATCCCGCGTTCGATTTCGATGCAGTCATGGAAATTGCGCATGATGGCGAAAGCCGCAGCGCCTCAGCGCGCGCGATGCTGCAGGCCGGCCATGTAGAATCATGGACGCAAGGCCCGATCGCTACCTCCGTCATCATTGCGGATCACTCCGTCGTCCGCCAATTCGACATGGGCTTCGATGATCTGCGCTCGATCCGGCCGATCTTCCATGCAACATTCTGGCCGGCGATCGGCAGCGTTCAGGTGCGGGTGATCGGCGAGAACTGCAACACCGAAACACTGAAGGATGTGCAGTATTCCCTGGTCCTGAAGGCAGGGGCCAAAACGCCAAGGGAAGTCTACCGCCAGGACCTGGTGCCGCATTATCTTGCCGCGCGGTGGACGCGGACTTTCTGGATTGGCAGAACGCCGAACCAGGCGATCGATGTCGACCACAACCTGACCTATCTCGCCGCAACTCGGGCCTTCCCCAATTTCGATACCGGCCTGGATGTGTCCGATACCACGGTGCGCAGAACCTATGCATCCTGGCAAAAGAGCGCTCGATCACTGTTCGATGCCGGCACCTGGATGAAGTACATGCCGACCACCGGCGGACGCGATGATATCGGCCCGTATCCCGGTTACGCCACAAAATGGCTTTATACCGGCGACCATCGGCTGTTGGAGATTGTTTCTACTCAGGCTGATCTCGCAGCCGCCTGGCCCGCCCATGTCCGCGAAGGCGATCCGACGAAATGGTTCGACGCCGAGCACAAGATTTCCGGGCTCGGTCGGCCGATTTCGGTGCATGCGCGGCCCAGCCTTTGGCTGTTCGACAGCCGCGATCACAGCCGGCCGGAAGACAAGCTGGTGCTGCACGAGCCACGAATCCTCGGCAACAGCTATCCGAAAGGGAGTGGCGGCTGGTCGTTCGATGGTTCCCATCAGCCTGATCCCTATTCGGCGCTGTATACGCTGTCGGGGGATCCGTTCGCGCTGGAACAAATGCAATTCTGGGCGGCGCGTCAGGCCTTGTCCTACCATCCCGGTTACAAGGGTATTGCTGAGTCCGGCATCTTCATGGACCAGGTGCGGGGCTGCGGCTGGGTGTTGCGCAACCGTGTGCATGCGGCCTTCCTGTCGCCCGATGCCTCGCCGGAGCAGACGTATTTCACACGGCTGGTGGATGATGTGGTCGCCTATTGGGAAGGTCGCATGGGCCTGCACGGCAGCGGTTTCGATGGCAATCCGGCGTGGAGAATTGGCGAGAAGGATCGCTTTCCCTCGCCCTTGCACTTCTTCCACTGCCAGCCAACTCGTGGCGACGAAGGCGTCCTGCCGAACCGTGCCAGCCGGGTCGACGCGCTGTGGCAACACTACATGCTGCTGTTCGAACTGGGCAGGGCGAAGGAGAAGGGGTACCCGACGGGACCGTTGTTGTCCTGGCTGGCGGAGGTGCTGATCGGCCAGTTCCGCGAAGGGCCCGGCTACAGCCCATACAACCTGCAGCGCTACTACACCGCGGTGGTTGATGAGAAGAACCAATACATGAAGACCTGGACTGAAACCTTGGCCGCCTACAAAAACCAGGATCCGGGGCAGAAATTCATCGCGAATGTCAGCGACGGCTACGGCACTTACGCCTATGGCGCTTCGACCATGCTGGTGGGCGAACCAGGCGGACGGGACGCTTACGTCTGGCTGCGCAAGAACGGCTTCGAGCCGTTGCGTGACCGATTTGCCGAAAACCCGAAATGGGCCTTCCTGCCGCGCGATGAGCCGCAGGCGGGCTGAGCAAGGTCGCATGCGTCCGGATTGATCCGGGCGCGGCCGCGCCCGACGCGAGTCAGGCCGCGGTCAGCACCTGCTGATCGCCGCGCAGGCACCAGGGATGCAACATCGCGACGGGCAGGGGCGCATCGAAGAAATAGCCTTGTGCCTCCGCGCAGCCGGCGCGCCGCACCTGGTCGAGCTGTTCGGCGGTCTCCACCCCTTCCGCCGTGGTGGTGATGCCAAGTTGCAGCGCCAGGTCCGCCACCGCATTCACGATCGCCTGGCAGTCCGGCCGCGTGCCCATCTCGCGAACGAAGCTCTGATCGATCTTGAGCTTGTCGAACGGGAAGCTGCGCAGATAGCTCAGCGACGAATAGCCGGTGCCGAAATCGTCCAGCACGGTGCGCAGCCCCAGATTGCGGAACCGGTGCAGCGTTGCCAGCACCGTATCATTGTCCTGCAGCAGCGCCAACTCGGTGATTTCCAGCTCGACACGATTGGCGGCAAGTTCCGCATCGCTCAGTGCCCGCTCCACCGCCTCCACCAGACGGTCGTTCTTGAACTGCACCGGCGACAGATTGACCGCGACCTTCAGGTCATTCGGCCAGGCCACGGCGTCGCGACAGGCCTGTTGCAGGACCCATTCGCCGATCGGCACGATCAGTCCCAGCTCCTCGGCCAGGGGGATGAACTGGGCGGGGGAGATCATGCCGTGGGTCGGATGCTGCCAGCGCAGCAGAGCCTCGAAGCCGCTCACGTGATTGGCGGCCAGGTCGAAGATCGGCTGATACCAGACCTCCAGCTCCTGGCGGGACAGCGCCTCACGCAGATCGAGCTCGATCGCCCGCCGCGCCTGCATCTGCGCATCCATCTCGGCCTCGAAGAACCGATAGCGGCCGCGACCATCGGCCTTGGCGCGGTACAACGCCATATCGGCATTCTTCAGCAGCAGATCGGCGCCGGCATAGCGATCAGTCGCCACCGCGATGCCGATGCTGACCCCGACGATCGCGCGCTGCCCATCCAGGTCGAACGGCTCGCACAAGGTCTGCACGATGCGTTGCGCCAGCAGTTCCGCCTGGTGCGGATGGTCGGCGGATGGTTGCAGGACGGCGAACTCATCGCCGCCGATGCGTGCCACCAGGTCGACATCGCGCACGCAATGGCGCAGGCGGACCGCCACCGCTTCCAGCAACGCGTCGCCGACCGGGTGACCCAGCGCATCGTTGACGTTCTTGAAGTAGTCGAGGTCGAGGCACAGCACCGCCAGCCGGTCGCCACGGCGCGCGGGCGTACGCAGCATCTCCTCCATCCGGTCGTGGAACATCACCCGGTTGGGCAGGCTGGTCAGCGCATCATGATGCGCCATGAAGCGGATGCGAGCCTCGGCATGGCGGCGTTCGGTCACATCCTCATAGGTCGCGACCCAACCGCCGCCGGTCATCGGCTGATGCGACACGGCCAGCGCCGAACCGCTCTCGATCTCCTGCAGGAAGCGGCCGGGCTGATGCGCGAATACCAGCGCCTGCTGCTCCACCCGGATCGCCTCGATCAGGTCCTGCTCGTAGCGGCCGGTGGCGTCCATGGCACGGAATACATCGGCGACCTGCGTGCCAGGCTGCACCACACCTGGCGACAGGGAGAACAGCTCCAGAAAGCGCACGTTGCACACGATCAGCCGCTGGTTGCCGTCCACCATGCACAGCGCCTGTGACATGTTGTTCAGCGCGGCGTCGAACCGGGCATTCTGGGTGTGCAGTTCCAGGTCGCGGGCCTTCAGGATCTGGTTCTGCAGCTGCACCTCTTCCATGGCCTGATGCGCGCGTTCATTGGCCTCGGACAGTTCCTGGCTGGTGCGGGTCAAATCCTTCACCAGGCCGTTTACCTCCTGATGCGCCTGTGTCAGCAGCCGGTTGTGCCAGGACAGCACCGCGATCAGCCCCAGGCTGCAGACGATCAGCGCGAGCAGCACGCTGGAGAACACCCAGTGCAGGTGGCTGAGCTGCGTCAGATCGGTCGCGGCCAGCTCGCCGCTGCGGGAATAGGCGGCCGATGCCAGCCGCATCAGCCTGGGGTTCAGTTCGGCCAGTTTCTCCAGCAGCAATTGGGCATGCCCGGGCTGGTCGAGCGTATCCACCAGCGGCTGCGCCTCGGCCACCGTGTTGCGGAATTGCTGGCCAATGGCTTCCAATTCGGGCGATGTCTGCACGAATTCATGCACTTCGCCGCTGTCCAGCAGCCGCACGCGGTTGCCGACGATGTCCAGCCACAGCTGCACCTCGTCCTGCCCGACGCCGCTGTCCGGCATGGTGGAAGCGCCGACCACCGCTTCAAGCCGCGCCACCTCGACCGCGGCCTGGCTCAGCAGCCAGGTGGCGTTGTAGCGCGACACCGCGTACAGCGACTGTTGCCGCTGCACGATCAGAACCGAGGTATAGACCGCCGCCAGCACCAGGAATCCGGTGGCGACGATGAACAGCAGCCGGAAGCTGCGCGGGCCCGACGGACTAAGCGCCGTACCGAGCGGCGCCTGTCGCCGTCTCAGCTGCGGCAAACGCATCATGCGACCACGATACGCGAGAGTTGCCAGGCGGACCGGCTGTAGTATTTTTGCGCCTTGAGATCCGGATCTTTGTCGTATGGGTACACGATGAACAGAGGCCCCTTGTCGCGCACAGGCATGTAGTTGCCGTTGCGCTTCAATGCCAGCAATACGTTGAATTGCATGAAGTCGCTGATCGGAATCTTGGTCTCATAGTCGTTCAGCGCTGTCGCAATCACAGTCTCGCCCGTGGCCTTGACCGTCTGCATCAGCGTCGCCATCGGCACGCCGGTGAAGGTGACCGGTCCATCATACCAGGGCGTCGTGGTGGTGAAACTGCTCTGGCCCATCGCTTCCAGCATGTCGCGGTCGAACCTGGCGGTGTTGTCGACGTTGAACACGCCGATCGTGCCGGAGATGGTCAGGATCACCTTGCCTTTTGGCATCGGCAATGCATCGGCAGCCGCCACCAGGCGGGGCAAGCCGACGCCCAGCAGTGCGGCGGCCAACGAACGTCGTGTCAGAGGCATCATGCGGTACTCCTGTTTTGTGATTATCGGATCTCGGGTGTCGGTACGGCCATTCGTGCCAGTGCGGCGGCTGTGCCTGGACTGCCGTGACCAGCCATTCTGTCGGATTCAAGGAACGGCGCCGAAGTCTCGTGCCGCGTTGGTTTCACGCTGCCTCCGCGTCGTTCCTTGAGCAGCAGCAGCAGGCCGGCCGCAAGGATCAGCACTGCGCCCAGGAACACGCCGGCTGGCGGCGTGTTGTCCCATACCAGGAAGCCCAGCAGGAAAGCCCATACCAGTGCCGTGTATTCCAGCGGGGCGCTGAGTGATGCCGGCGCATGCTGCGCGGACTCGAACAGACAGAACTGGCCGATGCCGCCAAGCACGGCCACCACCAGCAGCAGTCCGATTTCGTTGGCGTCGGGCTGGTGCCAGGACAGGGCGGAACCGATCCCGGTGAGCACCAGAAAGAAGCAGTTGTTGAAGAACATCTGCACCAGCGAGGGTTCCAGTCGCGCGATCTGTCGGGTCAGGATCACGCCATAGCCCCACAGCACGGCGGCAATCAGCACCAGCACCGTGGCGGACGACACCGACAGTCCGGCCGGATCGGCGGCCAGCACGGTGCCGAGGAAGCCGATGCCGACCGCGGTCCAGCGCACCCAGCCGACCCGCTCGCCAAGCAAGGGCGCGGCAAGCAGGGTCACGACGACAGGTGCGGTGAAGTAGAGCGTGACCAACTGGCCGAGCGGCAGGAAGCGGGCCGCGCTGAAATAGCAGACCCAGGCGCCCAGGGTGATGGCGCCGCGCCGCAGCAGCAACGCCCGGGTTGGCGTGGTGGCCGCATGGCGCAGCAGCGAACGGCCGCCCAGTCCCAGGCATCCGGCCACCAGGATAGCGCTGCGCACGAACAGCACCTGCCAGACCGGCACCGTCGCGACCAGCCACTTCACCGTGGCGTCCTGACACGCCAGGAAGGAGTAGGCGGCCAGTGCCAGCAGCATGCCCAGCGCCGGACGCTCCAGCACTGGCGCTGCGTGCGCCGCAAAGCTGCGGGTCATAGACAACGGCAGCCTCATGCCTCCCACCCTCGATTGGCTTCGATCCGGCGGCTTGGAACGTCTCGCCGGGACCGTCAGGGTTCGCGATCGAGTACCGCACACTCGCGCAGGAACTCGTCCTTGAGCCGCGGGTCGGTTCCCAGTGCACCGAAATATGCGCTGGTGACCATGCGGCTGCGGTGGCTGGCGCGCACGCCGCGATGCGTCTTGCACATATGCACGGCGCTGATGCGCACGCCCACTCCGCGCGGTTCAGTCTTTTCCATGATGAACTGGCCGATCTGCTTCACCAGTTCCTCCTGAATTTGCAGCCTACCAGAGAAATGATCAACGATTCGATCGTATTTCGACAGGCCGATGATCTTGCCGGTGGTGGCCGGCAGCACGCCGATATAGGCCGATCCGTAGATCGGCATCAGATGATGCGCGCAGGTGGAGCGGATATCGATCGGACCGATGACGATCAGCTGATCGAACTGCTCCACATTGTCGAATTCGGTCAGCGCGGGCGGGCAGGAAAACCGGCCATGCATCATTTCGTCGACATACATCCGGGCAACCCGCCGAGGCGTGTCGCGGGTGTTGTGGTCGTTGCGGTGGTCGATCTGCAGGATGTCGAACAACTCCGCGAGCTTGCCCGCCGCAGCGGTGATCATGGCGGCGCGTTCAACGTCGCTGAGAGCCTCGCCCACGGCCTCATTGGCGCGGAGGGACGGGCGCAACCGGTGAATGACGGACATCAGGCGGCATCCTGCCGGGCGCGGCCCGAATAGCAGCATCCTTCGCCGGCGCCATCGAGGCCGCGGCGCACCACCACCCGGTCGAGCCCGGTCAGCTCCTTGTCCAGCCGGTGCCAGATCCAGGAGGCGACATTCTCCAGGCTGGGTATCGGCATTCCCTCGATGTCGTTCAGGTAGCTGTGGTCCAGCTGCTGCTTCGTTGCGTCGATCACCGATTCGACGTCATAAAGATTGTGGCTCCAGCCGAATACCGGATCGGGCTGGCCGGTGAGGTACACCACCACCTTGAAAGTATGGCCGTGTAGCCCCGAATACGGCGGGACCTGATGGGCCGCCTCGAACGTGAATTCCACGAAGGTCTCCAGCATAGCCATCCCCCAGCCTCGTCCGCCCAATCGGCGTTCAGATCACGGACCTGGTTTATCCCATTGAACACCTTACATGCTGGTGACGGATCAGGATGATTGCACCGGTAGTACAGACATCATTCGTTCGTTAAAAGTCCAAATGGATTGATTTTGCTGAAGCGGGTTCGCCATGCCGTTATTTTGCCAGATTGATCATCGGCACGTTTCGGCGCCGGATTTGCCTTTGTATGTATGCTGCACTGCACACTGATCGACTTCTGATTGTAGTAAATCCTACTTGAACGCGTAACGTCTATGAGGTTATGCAGATGCACAACCAGGGCGGGTGGGGATCGCCTCATGGGCTTGCAGGCCGGTTATGGCCTGCAAACCGCTCGCCACGCCGGGCGCGCAGGCGAGGATCGGATTGCCGGTGGACGGGCCAGTACCCGGCGAGAAAATCGCTGATGGCTGCGCCCGCCTCGCTCAGGATCGCCAGGGCCGCGGCGACGTCCCACAGGTTGATATGGAGTTCGCAATAGGCGTCGATCCGTCCGGCGGCGACGTCGGCCAGACCCAGCGCGCCCGATCCGCCATGCCGCAGCGTGGCGCCCGCTGCCAGGGCCCGTTCGCAGACCGCCAGGAAGTCCGCATTGGGGCGCCGTGCCGACCAGCCGACTTCGACGATGGCGTGGGACAGCGACGTGGTCGTCGCGGCGTGGATCGGTGCGCCATTGAGATGGGCGCCGCCACCCAGACAGGCGGTGAAGGTTTCGCGCAGTGCCGGGGCCACCAGCACGCCGATCAGCGGGGTACGGTCCTCCAGGCAGGCGAGGGACACGCAGAAGCGGGTGCCGCTGCGCATATAATTGGCGGTTCCGTCAATCGGGTCCACCACCCAGCGCAGGCTGCCGGTCCGGGTCTGGCCGCCTTCCTCGCCCTGGAATCCGTCGGCCGGAAAGGCAGCTTGCAGCCGTTGGGACAGCAGGCGTTCCACCGCGCCGTCCGCTTCGGTGAGCCAGTCCTGCGGGCCTTTCAGCGAGCCGGTGGTGGCGCTGCGCATCTGCATGGCCAGGTCGGCGGCTTCGCCGGCGAGGGTTACGGCGGCCTCCAGGCGATGCTGCAAGGATTTCATGCTTTGGCTCCTTGAGAAGGGGCGGGGCGTTGCCCCGAACACCACCAGGAGGCGTTGTCTCCTGGACCTCCAGCAGCGGCTCGCCTTTGCAAACCATTCTGTCGGCTTGGGGAGGGGGCGTGACGGCCTCGGACCAGGGTATCATCACGGACCAAGCCGAACACTATACGGTTGCAAGTCGACCGGCGTCCGGGCCTGCACCGCTTTGGCAGCAAATTCTATTTAGGGCTGTATTTTCGGGAACTCCTTCTACACCCGCCGCTCACCACCTCTATTTGCATGACAGGGCGGGCTCTTGGCGGGGATTCAAGGGGCAGCACCCCTTGATGGTGGTCGGGGGCAACGCCCCCGCCCCGTTCAGACGTCCAGATTCGCCACCTTCAGTGCGTTGCCGACGATGAACTCGCGGCGCGGCTCCACCACGTCGCCCATCAGCGTGGAGAACACCAGCGCCGCATCCTCGATATCCCCCACCTTCACCTGCAGCAGCGTGCGCGCGGCGGGATCGAGCGTGGTGCGGCCGAGTTCGTCGGCATTCATCTCGCCGAGCCCTTTGAATCGCTGAATGGTCAAGCCTCGCCGTCCATACGCGATGATCCGGTCGAACGCGCTGACCGGGCCGGCGACGCTGGTCTCCTGCGAATCCAGCTTCAGCTTCGCCGGCTCGTTGAACTTGCGCGCCAGCAGCTCCGCCCGATCGGCCAGCCAGCGGGCCTCGGCACTGCGCAGGGCGGAGCTGTCCAGCACGTGCTTCTCGGCGACACCGCGCACCGTGCGCGACAGGGTCAGGCCGCCATCCACGGCAACCACCCAGCCGCGCTCATTGGGCAGCGACACATCGTTCAACCGGGTCACCAGCGCCTGCGCCGCGGCGGTGGCGCGCGCGGTGTCCGGCGTCAACGCGCCGGCGATCGCCGCCTGCTCCAGCAGTGGCACCGGCGCTGCGGTTGACAGGCGCCGCATCTGCAGCGTCGCCTCGCGCAGCCAGCCGACTTCCTTGCCGCAGCGCATCGCCTTCCAGCACCGTGCCGTCGGCGTAGGTCAGCCGCGCATCGGCCAGCGCCTTGTCCAGCAGGAAGTCCTCCAGCGCACCGTCATTCTTCAGGTAGCGCTCGTCGTTGCCGCGCTTGGCGCGGTACAGCGGCGGCTGGGCGATGTAGAGATGGCCGCGGTCGATCAGTTGCGGCATCTGGCGGAAGAAGAAGGTCAGCAGCAGCGTGCGGATATGGCGACCCGTCCACGTCCGCGTCCGTCATGATGACGATGCGGTGGTAGCGCAGCTTGGTGACGTCGAAGCCGCCCTGGTCCGGCTCGCCGCGGCCGATGCCGGTGCCCAGCGCGGTGATCAGCGTGCCGATTTCCTGGCTGGACAGCATGCGGTCGAAGCGCGCGCGCTCCACGTTCAGGATCTTGCCCTTCAGCGGCAGGATCGCCTGGAACCGGCGATCGCGGCCCTGCTTGGCGGAGCCGCCGGCGCTGTCACCCTCGACGATGAAGATCTCGCATTTCGCCGGGTCGCGTTCCTGGCAGTCGGCCAGCTTGCCGGGCAGGGTGGAGATATCCAGCACGCCCTTGCGCCGGGTCAGCTCGCGCGCCTTGCGGGCGGCTTCGCGGGCGGAGGCGGCGTCCATCACCTTCTGGATGATGCGACTTGGCCTCGCTTCGGATGGGTCTCGAACCAATGCGACACGGCGTCGGCCACCGCGGCCTGCACCACCGGCTGCACCTCGGAGCTGACACCAGCTTGTCCTTGGTCTGCGAGGAGAATTTCGGGTCCGGCACCTTCACCGACAGCACCGCGGTCATGCCTTCGCGCATGTCCTCGCCGACCAGTTGGAGCTGGTCCTTCTTGCCCATGCTTTCGGCGTATTTGGTCACCACGCGGGTCAGCGCCTGGCGGAACCCGGCCAGATGGGTGCCGCCGTCGCGCTGCGGGATGTTGTTGGTGAAGCACAGCATCGTCTCGTGGTAGCTGTCGTTCCACGACAGCGCGAACTCGACGCGGATGCCTTCGGCCTCGGCCGGCGGTGCGCAGGCTGATCGGCGGAGTGAACACCGGCGTCTTGCCACGGTCCAGCCATTCGACGAACGCGACCAGGCCGCCCTCATAATGCAGCGTCACCTCCTGGGCTGGCGCGTGACGCTCATCGCACCAGGCGGATGGTCAGGCCGGAGTTCAGGAACGCCAGTTCGCGCAGCCGGCGCTCCAGCAGCGTGTAGTCGAACTCGGTCTTGGTGAAGGTCGCCGGGCTCGGCTTGAACGTCACCTCGGTACCGCTCACGTGGTCGGTGACCGGGCCGACCATGGCCAGCGGCGCCTCGGCGTCACCGTGGCGGAAGCGGATGAGATGCTCCTGGCCGTGGCGCCAGATGCGCACCTCCATCCACTCGGACAGCGCGTTCACCACCGCGGCGCCGACGCCGTGCAGGCCGCCGGACACTTTGTAGGAGTTCTGGTTGAACTTGCCGCCCGCATGCAGCCGGGTCAGCACCACCTCGGCGGCGGAGACGCCCTCCTCGACATGGATGTCGGTGGGGATGCCGCGGCCGTCGTCGCGCACGGTCACGCTGCCGTCGCCGTTGAGCACCATCTCGACCCGCTGGGCGAAGCCGGCCTGCGCCTCGTCCACCGCGTTGTCGATGATCTCGAACGCCATGTGATGCAGGCCGGAGCCGTCGTCGGTGTCGCCGATATACATGCCGGGGCGGCGGCGGACCGCGTCCAGCCCTTTCAGGACGGAGATCGAGGCCGCGTCATAGGCGTCCGGTCCGGCATCGGGCGAGGAAGGCGGCAAGGCATCGTCAGACATGCCGAGGGGCGACTCCAGATGAGTAAGGTTGATACTCTAGATATATAGCGGCTACCGGGCCGCAGGGACAGGGGAAGCAGTCGATTTGGCGGCTTTTCCTCCCGCATGCCGCAACGGACAAGCCGCCACCGACGAGGTGCCGGGTGCGGCCCGCTCCGCGGTGCTATGCCCGCCTGTCCAGCGGGAGCATGTCCAGCTCCACCCGGCTCACCAGGTGAGCCCGAGGACTGCGCTGGCGGCCTGCATGCCGGCATTCGCCGCCAGGCTGGCGCGATAGGCGAGGCAGGCCGCGGCAGACCGATCGCGCCGACACTCCCACGCCGGCGATCAGCGCGACGCGCCCGCGCGTTACGCCGGCCACCACAAACCAGCCACCAAAAAGGAGCGTCCGCCGGTCACGAATGACGCTCGGGGCAGGCGATCCAGCGTCATTGAAAAGGTGCGAAGTGGCGGTCCCAATTTAACGGCCTGGTGCCCCGCGCCGGCCATGAGGCGGATACCTGCTCGGCCATCGCCCGCCTGGCTGATCGCAGGATGAGTCGTCAACCCTGCGCGGTGCCGTCACATGACGCGGCAAATTGCGGATCGGGCGCCAGGGTACCGTCTCCGGCGCGCAACACCTCGGCACGGCCGGCGAGCGGGACAAAGATCTCCGCGTCGGTGCCGGTGATCAGCGTCTGCGCGGGCAGCCGCAGCAGCGTGTCGAACAGTGCCAGTCGCCGATCGGGGTCCAGATGGACGGTCGGTTCGTCCAGCAGCAGCAGCGGCGCGAATCCGCGGGAGTCGGCGATCAGCGTCGCATGGGCCAGGATCAGGCCGACCAGCATGGCCTTCTGCTCGCCGGTGCTGGCCTGCTCCGCCGGCGTGCCCGCCGCGTCGGCCAGCCGCATGTCGGTGCGGTGGGCGCCCAGGGCGGCCCCGCCGGCGGCGGCATCGCGGCTCCGGTTGGCGGCCAGGCCGGCGCGCAGCCAGTCCTCCACGGCCAGCGCGGGGCTGGCGGCGAGGCGATCGGCGATCGGGCAGGCGAGGCTGATCCGCGTGGTCGGGAAGGCGCCGGTCATGTCGCTCGCCAGCACCGCGTTCAGCCCCGCCACCAGCGCGATGCGCGCGGCCGTGGCGGCGACCGCGTGGCGGGCCATCGCGTCCTCCAGTCCGGCAAGCCAGGACGGATCCTGTCGGCCCTCCGCCAGCAGCCGGTTGCGGCTGCCCATCGCGGCGTCGTGGGCTGCGACCTCGCGCGCGTGGTTCGGCTCCAGCGCCCAGACCAGCCGATCGAGGAAGCGCCGTCGGCCGGACAGTGCCTCCTGGAACAACCGGTCCATCTGCGGGGTAAGCCAGACCGCGGCGATGCGAGTGCCGATTTCCGCCTGGGTGCGCGGGGGGGCGCCGTCCAGCCGGAACACCCGGCGGTCCGAGGCCGGCGCGACCGTGCCGGGTGCGGGGGCGGCGTCGCCGGTGCCGATATCGACCTCGCCCTCGGCGGTGGTGAACCGCCCAGCCACGGCCCAGCCGCCATTGCCGCCGCGGCGGGGCAGGTCGGCGTTGCGCGCGCTGCGCAGGCCGCGGCCTGGGACCAGCAGCGACACCGCCTCCAGCAGGTTGGTCTTGCCGCTGCCATTCGGGCCGATGAGCACGCTGATCCGCGCCGCCGGGCGCCAGGTCAGCGCCGCGTAGTTACGAAAATCGGTCAGCGAGAGTCGCAGGAGGCGCATGCGGGATATCGGATATCACCTCACGCGGCTGGTGCGGGAGGGGGAGGGGACGCCGCCGTCGCTACCGGAGGGGACACACGGCCTGCCCGACCACCGCTCCGCCACGCGTCCGACCAGACCCCGCCATCGCCCGCCTCCTTCGTCGTGACGAGCCTGACCCGGCCACCTTCCCCCCGCCTGTGGTGCAGCCACGCGTGGTGGCGCCCGATCGTCTTCGGGCAGATGGCCGGATCAAGTCCGGTCATGACGCGGGAGGGGTGGGGAACCGGCGGCAGGGATGAATAGCGGCCACGGGCAAGGGGACGGGCATGTTCCCGGTTGCACCGAGGGGCAGCGGCGTCGCGCAAGGAGGAGCGGGCAGGGTCGCCGGGCAGGAGAGCGGGTGGGGGCGCGACAGAAGACCCCCGCCCGAACCCGCTCCCGTCCCGTCAGCCCGCTGCCTTCGCCTGTTGGATCGCCTCCCATACGCGCAGCGGCGTGGCCGGCATGTCGATATGGGTGATGCCGTATTCCGACAGCGCATCCACCAGCGCGTTCATCACCGATGGCAGGGCGCCGGCGCAGCCGGCCTCGCCACAGCCCTTCGCACCCAGCAGGTTGGTCTTCGCCGGAACGGGGTGGCTGGCGAAGTTGAACATCGGGGCATCGTTCGCCCGCGGCAGCGCGTAGTCCATATAGGATCCGGTCAGCACCTGGCCGGTCTCGTCATAGACCACGTGCTCCAGCAGCGCCTGGCCGATGCCCTGCACGACGCCGCCATGGGCCTGGCCCTCCACCAGCATCGGATTGATGATCACGCCGAAGTCGTTGACCATGTGATAGCGCACCACCTCGGTGACGCCGGTCTCCGGGTCCACCTCCACCTCGGCGATGTGGCAGCCGTTGGGATAGGCGAAGGGCGGGCTGTTGGCGACGTGGCTGACCGAGAGTGACGCCGGCACATCGGCCGGCAGGGTCAGTCCGGCGCGCAACTGGTCGGCCAGCTCCATCAGGCCGATATCGCGATCGGTGCCGACGATGCGGAAGCGGCCGCCGCGCGGGCCCAGCTCGAACTCGATATCGGCTGGCGCGGCTTCCAGCACCTGGGCCGCGATCTTGCGACCGTTCTCCTTCACCAGTTCGGCCGCCTCGACGATCGCGGTGCCACTGGCCATCAGCGACTTCGACCCGCCAGTGCCGCCACCGGCGAGCAGTTCGTCCGAATCACCCTGCAGCAGGCGGATGCGGTCGAACGGGATGCCCAGCCGGCTGGCCAGCACCTGGGCGAAGGGCGTCGCGTGGCCCTGGCCGTAATCCAGCGTGCCCGTGATGATGGTCACCGTACCGTCGGGCTCGAAGCGGATGCCGCCCATTTCCTTGCCGGGCGGGCCGGTCACTTCCAGGTACTGGCCGATGCCGCGGCCGCGCAGCTTGCCGCGGGTGCGGCTGTCGCGGCGGCGCTGCTCGAACCCGTCCCAGTCGGCCACCGCCAGCGCCTCGTCCAGGATGGCGGGGAAGTCGCCGCTGTCATAGGTGGTGCCGCCGGGAGTTCTGGTACGGGAAGGCGTCCGGCTGGATGTGATTGCGGCGGCGGATGTCGGCGCGGTCGATGCCCATCTCGCGGGCCGCGGTGTCCAGCAGGCGCTCGATGTAATAATTGCCCTCCGGCCTTCCGGCGCCGCGATAGGGGCCGACCGGGCTGGTGTTGGTGAACACCGCCTTGCTGACCACCTCCTGCAGCGGGGTCGCATAGACGCCGATGGTGTTCTTCACCACGTTGCCGGTGGGCTGCAGCACGGTGCCGTTGGACAGGTAGGCGCCGATATTGCCGTAGCCGGTCACGCGCAGCGCCAGGATGCGGCCCTGCTCGTCCAGCGCGATCGCCTGCTCCATGTCATGGTCGCGGCCGGCGCTGTCGGACAGGAAGCTCTCGCCGCGCTCATCGGTCCATTTCACCGGCCGGCCCAGTGCGCGGGCGGCGAACAGGATGGCGATGTATTCCGGGTAGCAGGAGGCCTTCATGCCGAAGCTGCCGCCGACATTGCCGGTCAGCACGCGGATCTGGTCGGGCCGAGCTTTGAGGGGTTTGGTGAGCAACTGGCGCATCGGGAAGGTGCCCTGGCAGCCCAGGCGCAGGGTCCAGTGCTGCGCCTCCTTCTGGTATTCGCCGATCGCGGAGCGCGGCTCCATCGGGCAGACCACGACGCGGCTGTTGCGGATACGCAGCGTCGTCACATGCGCGGCGCGGTCGAAGGCGGCGGCCACCGCGGCGGCGTCGCCGTGATGGAAGTCCAGGATGACGTTGCCTGGTGTTGCCTCATGCACCAGCGGCGCGCCATTCGCGGCGGCGTCCGCAGCCTCGGTCACGGCGGGCAGCGACTCGATGTCGGCGAACACCGCTTCTGCGGCGTCCTTCGCCTGCTTGGCGGTTTCCGCCACCACGACGCCGTACGGGTCGCCCAGGAACCGCACCTTGTCGACGGTCAGTGGCGGCTGCTCGGGCTTGGGCATCGGCGAGCCGTCGGCGTTCTTGAAGTCGGCACCGGAAGGCATCAGTCCCATGCCGCCCGCCAGCAGGTCGGCACCGGTGTAGACGGCCAGCACGCCGGGCATTGCCCTGGCCGCCTCGGTGTCGATCGAGCGGATGCGGCCATGTGCCACGCCGCTGCGCAGCATCACCGCATAAGCCTGGCCGGGCAGGTTGATGTCATCGGAGTAGCGTCCCTGGCCGCGCAGCAGGACCGGGTCCTCCTTGCGGGGGACCGGTTGACCGACGGCATACCTCTCCTCGACGAATTGCGTGATATCGGCAGGTGCGTTCATTGCGTTTTCCGGAAGTCTGCGGCTTCACCAAGGGCTACAAGCACCGTCGCCGATGCCGGTTGCAGCGTCGGTTGCGGAATATTGTGCTCTGCAACATGGGGCCGTCCGGCAGGGGTGGCAACCCGGGCCGGGCAGGCGCCGGGGGGTGCTCCGATGAGCCCGTCGCAGGCGCTGGCACAGCCAATGACGATCTGTGAGGTGGTCCTCAGGCCCAGTGCCTTGGCGTTGGCACCGGTCATGCGAATGACCGAGGTGTTGTTGCCGGTGGTATCGACATAGGGCGCCGCGCTGCCGGACCCGTGCGGATTGTCCGCGGTGTCCTTGATAGAGGGGGAGAGCGAGGCCCCGGCCGGCACGGTCGCCATCGCCGCGACATCGGTGGCACTGGTGACGTCGTTGGTCAGCGCGGTTCTGAAATCCGTGTAGGCGTAGGCGGTCTCGGCTGATCCGGTGGAGGCGAGGATGCCGGATGCAAGGCTGCCGGTGCCGACGGTCAGGTTGATCGCGACAGTGTCGCTGAAGGTGAATGCCCAGACGCTGGCGGCCTGTTGGAACGCGGGCCGGGCCTGCACGCTGGTGCCGGCGATGAAGCTCAGGTTGAAAATCGGCGATGCTCTGGCGGGGGATTGTCCCAACACAACCAGCAGGCCTGCGGCGACGAACCATCCCGGACGTGACCGCACAGACACCTCCGAATATGCAACGTCTTTCGCACCGGCATCGCACAGATGTCTTATACGGAACCGGAAAGTTACGGCGTTGGCACAGAATTGGATGCCGAATTCAAGCGCCAACGCGTGGCGTCATGGCGAGAGTCGGCAGGTTTCGGTGTGTCGCGAAACGGGCGCTGCGGGATTATGGCCGGCCGGGCCAGCCGGGGCGGTCGGCATGGACGGCTTGCCCGGGTAGCGCCGGCGGTGGCACTCTGTCGTCCGATTACGGTTCAAACCAGTACGGTTTGCCCGCGGAGATTCAGGATGCCGACTTACGACTACGGCTGCGCACAATGCGGCCCGTTCAGCGAATCGCGGCCGATGGCGGAGTTCGCCATGCCCCAACCCTGTCCGGGCTGCGGCGATCCCGCGCCGCGTGTGGTGCTGAGTGCGCCGGCGCTGGGCGGCGTGGCGGGCGGAGAGCCGATGGCCACTGCCGCGCCCCGGGCACATCCGGGCGGCTGCAGCTGCTGTGCCGCGCCGCGCCGGCTTCGCGCCGAGGCGGTCTGACGCACCAGGCGACGGCTCAGCACAAGCTCGCCGCCCTCCGCATGACTTTCCCCGTCGTGCCTATGACGCGCCCCGTGTGCGCCGCATGACGTTCCTGCGCGTGCCGGATGGTGTCTCTCGTCGTGCCGGGCGCAGGACCGGCATCCACGGCTCCCTCCCGCTGCCCACCCGCAGCGCGTAGCGCAACGGACCGCCGCGCACACCAGGGGTCGCGTCCGGTCCGATGAGGCTCGGCCCCCCTACCGCGCCGTCACGAACACCTGCGATGTCGCGAACGAAATCCAGACCAGTCGCCCCGCAAGCCAATCGGCGCCGAGCAGCATGTCGACGATCGGCACGACGCGGACCGCCGGGGCGACCCAGAGCCGCGGCTGCGACCAGCTGTCCTCGCCGACCTGCAGTGTGCCGAAATGGTGCTGCCACATCGATACCGGATGCACGCCGACCCCGCCCCCTTGCGCGGCGGCATCCTGCGCCAGACGCGCCGGCGTCAGGCCGGACCGAATGGTACCGGGTGCGGTCAGCAGCGTGGCATTGGCGCCGGTGTCCAGCAGCGCCCGCAATGCGACCCCATCCAGCGTCACCGCCAGCACCAACGCGGTATCGGTCGGTTGCCGCGCCTGGATGGCGGTATAGGGCTGCGTCCAGGGCAGGAAGCGCCCGCCGCAGTCATGGACGTCGTACAGCGTGACGGACGGGACGGCGGACCCCGCGCGCAAATCCAACGCGAGGTCGAAGCGCGACAGGAAGTCGCGGCCCAGCAATCCGTCGATGGCCTGCCCGCTCCGTTCCGCCAGCGGTATCGGGCCCACCGTCAGACTGGTGTCGCGGGTCAGCGTGCGGCGTTGCAGCGCGATACCGCCGAGTGACAGCGAGCGCGGGCTGGCATTGCGATGTTCCACGATGCCGCCAACGCCACGCATCCGGCTGCCGACCCATTCATCGAGCGTCAGGCCCAGCCGCTGCACGGCGGCCGGCGTCACCAGCGAGCGTTCGGCGCCGGTATCCAGCACGAGCTGCGCCACGATCCCGTTCACCATGACCGGGACCACCAGGTGGCCGGCCATTGCTTGCAATGCCACGGCCGTGCGCGGTTGCACCACGCAGGCGGCCTGCGCGCCTGCTGGTGCGGCCAGCCACACGGCGAGCAGCAGCCAGCCGCCCGCCAGCCGGAGCATCGTTGCAATACGGCAATTTGTCGGCCCTCGCATGTTTCAGTATGGAAGGTGACATGCCGCCCGCACCAGCCCCGCCCGGAATTCGTCCGCCGAGTTTGCCGGGTCTGTTCGCCGGGTTTTTCCTGGTGGGGGTCTGCGGTTTCGGTGGAGTCCTGCCCTGGGCGCGGCGCATGGTGGTGGAGCAGCGGCGCTGGGTGACCGCCGCCGAATTCACCGACCTGGTGGGCCTGTGCCAGTTCCTGCCCGGCGGCAACATCATGAACCTGACCATCGGGCTCGGCGCCCGATTCTATGGCGCCGCCGGGGCGGTGGCGGCGTTCCTCGGGCTGATGGCGGCACCGGTCGCGATCGTCATCGGGCTGGGGCTGATCTACGACCGCTACGGCGCGCTGCCGATGGTGAAGCAGGGCTTCGCCGGCCTGGCCGCCGCGGCCTCGGCGTTGGTGCTGGCCAATGCGCTGAAGATCGCCGCGCCGCTGCGCAGCCAGCCGCTTGGGGTCGGCGTGGCGGTGGTGACCTTCGTGGTCATCGCGATCCTGCGCCTGCCGCTGCCGGCCGCCCTGCCGGTGCTGGCCGCCGGCTCCACCGTTTTGCTGTGGCGGTTCCCGCGATGAACCTGCTGGGCACGCTGGGCAATCTGGCGGCGGTGTTCGGCCAGCTCTCGCTGCTGGCGTTCGGCGGCACCAATTCGGTTCTGCCCGAGATGCAGCGGCTGGTGGTGGATGTGCATGGCTGGCTGACGCCACGGGAGTTCGCCGCGTTGTTCGCGCTGGCGCAGGCCGCGCCGGGGCCGAACATGCTGGTGGTGACGCTGATCGGCTGGCGCGTGGCCGGGCTGTCGGGCGCGCTGGTGACCACGCTCGCTGTCTCGCTGCCGTCCTCTGCCCTGACCTTCGTCACCAGCCATCTGTGGTACCGGTTCCGCCAGGCGGCCTGGCGGAAGGCGGTGCAGGCCGGGCTGATGCCGGTGACCGCCGGGCTGGTGATGGCGAGCGCCGCGCTGCTGATCCGCACCACCTCCACCGCATCGGGGACCGCGGCCGTTACTGTGGCGGCGACGCTGCTGTTCCTGTTCACCCGGGTGCATCCGTTGCTGGTGCTGGCCGGCGCCGCTGCGCTGGGCGCCGCCGGGGCGTTGGGATAGCAGCGGGGCAGCGGCCGGCGAGGCCGCGCGTTTGGGGATGGAAATGTGGTGTCTTCCTGGCAAATGCATGGCGAAGCGGTCCCCGTTCGCAGTGATGTCGTTGATAGCGCTGACAGAGCGGAACTTCTTCTTGCGGACAGCGTTTCGTAGATCGGTGCGAAGGTGCATCCAGCGGCAACCCGGCAAATTCGCTGGCGTTGACGGCCAACAGCCCATGCAGGGCCGCAGGCGGTACGATGAATTGCAGTAATGATATGGATGAAGTCGGTCACCTCAAGTCACGAGCAACGGCGCTGCGAGCTGCGGCGGCAACGTCCGGCGATCCCGTTATTGCCCGCGCACTGAAAGAGGTCGCTGCGGAGTTCGATCGGGAAGCGCGCGAGGAGGCTGTCCATCCGCATGCGCAATCCGCCGAAGACCCAGCCGAAAGCCAGAACCCGCGACACTCTGGTGCGGAGGGCGCTTAGCCCGACGGCGCGCGGGCGTTGCGGCCGGTGCGCCCGGGTGCCACCATCGCCGACATGACCGATCCGATTACCGTTGCCGTGCTGCAGAACCGGCTGAATGCCATTGCCGAGGAGATGGGGGAGGCGATGCTGCGTACCGCCTATTCGCAGATCCTCAACTCCTCCCGCGACTTTTCCATAGCGCTGATCGATGCGCGTTGCCGCCTGGTGGCTCAGGCCGATCATATCCCGGTGCATGTCGGCGCGATGCCCTGGGCGACGCGGGCGCTGGTCGACCGGTTTCCCAACCCGTCGCCGGGCGACGTGTACCTGCTGAACGATCCGTATCGGGGCGGCTCCCATCTGCCCGACCTTACGGCATTTGTTCCGGTGTTCGACGGGCCTGAGCGTCTGATGTTCTGGTCAGTGGTGCGGGCGCATCATTCTGATATCGGTGGCGCAACGCATGGTGCATACAACCCGGCTGCCACGGAAATCTGGCATGAGGGCCTGCGCGTGCCACCAATGCGGCTGACCGAGAATGGCGTGCTGCGCGAGGACCTGCTGGAGATGCTGGCGCTGAACGTGCGCCATCCGCGTGATTTCCGCGGCGATCTGGCGGCACAGATCGGCGCCGCGAAACTCGGCGAGCAGCGGTTGAATGCGGTGATCGCCGAGTTCGGCGGCACCGTGCTGGGCGATGCGGTGGAGGCGATGCTGGATGCCGCGGAGCGTCATGCCCGCGAGATCGTCGCCGGCTGGCAGGATGGCGAGTACGATGGCGAGGCGGTGCTGGACGATGACGGGTTCGGCAAGACCGACATCGTGATCCGCGCCCATGTCACCAAACAGGGCAGCGACGTCACGGTGGACCTGACCGGGTCCGATCCGCAGGTGACCGGTTTCATCAACTCCTCGCACGCCAACACGCAATCCGCCGTCGCGATGGCCTTCGCCTTCCTGCTCGATCCCGACATCACCAAGAACGAGGGTGCGTTCCGTCCGCTGACCGTGAAGCTGAAGGAAGGCACCATCGTCTGGGCGCGCGAGGGGGCGCCGGTGACGATGTGCACCAGCCACTGCTCCAACGAGGTGATCGAGGCGATCATCGTCGCGCTGGCGCCGGCCTGTCCGGAGCGCGCGATGGGCGGCTGGGGACGCCGGCTGCGCATCGCGCTGAACGGCACCGACCCGCGCAACGGACGCCGCTTCATCTGGCACATGTTCCAGGCGCGGCCCGGCGGCGGCGGCTCGGTGGCCGGCGACGGGTTTTCGACCATCGGCGAATGGCACTCCGCCGGCGGCATCAAGTTCGGCTCGATCGAGGTGGCGGAGACGCGCTTCCCGCTGGTGTTCGAGACCCACGAATATCGACCGGGTTCGGCCGGCGACGGCAAGCATCGCGGCGGCTATGGCGGCGATATGCGGTTGCGGGTGGAAACCGATGGGCCGGCGGTGGCGAACACCGCGGGCGAGGGGATCGTGCACGGCGCGCGCGGCATCCTGGGCGGGCATGACGGCGCACCGCATGACTACACGCTGCTGCCGCCCGGTGCGCCGCCGCGCAAGCTGAAGAGCAAGGAAGTCGGCGTGGTGGTGCCGAGTGGCAGCGTGATTCATGTGCTGTCGGGCGGCGGCGGCGGCTGGGGTCCGCCGGAGCAGCGCGATCCGGCGGCGCGTGCGAAGGACGCGGCAGAAGGGCTGACCGGCTGAACCGTTTTCGCGGTCGTTGCGGCGCGAACCATCGTCGCGCGATCTTGTGCGGCGTCGCGCTCCACGACACTCTCGCATAATGACCTACACAATCGGCATCGACGTCGGCGGCACCTTCACCGACATCGTGGTGTCCGGCCCAGACGGCCGCACCATCACGGCGAAAGCGGCCACCACGCCGCGCGACCAATCCGACGGCGTGCTCAACGGCGTCGCCCTCGCCGCGCAAACGCTCGGCCTCGACACCGGCGCGCTGCTCGCCGCCACCAGCCGCATCGTGCACGGCACGACGGTCGCCACCAATGCGCTGCTGGAAGGCAAGGCGGCGCGCGTCGGCATGCTGACCACCGAAGGCCATCGCGACGTGATCGAGATGCGCGAGGGCCTGAAGCCCGAGCGCTACAATTTGCGCATGGCCCCGCCCGATCCGCTGGTGCCGCGTCGCCTGCGCCTGCCGGTGCACGAACGCATCCGCGCCGATGGCTCGGTTGAAGTCGCGCTCGATGCGGCCTCGCTTGATCAGGCGGTGGAGGCACTGGCGGAAGCGGATGTCCAGGCGGTCGCGGTGTGCTTCCTGCACGCCTGGCAGAACCCGGCGCAGGAACAGCAGGCGGCGGATGCGGTGCGGGCGCGGCTGCAGCACGCCTATGTCACCGCATCGT
Source organism: uncultured Alphaproteobacteria bacterium (assembly GCA_963789495.1). Classification (GTDB taxonomy): domain Bacteria; phylum Pseudomonadota; class Alphaproteobacteria; order Acetobacterales; family Acetobacteraceae; genus CAWBLP01. The sequence goes on along the minus strand of CAWBLP010000009.1, from coordinate 168,271 downwards.
CGGATGTGCTGCCGCAGATCAAGGAGTTCGAGCGCTTCTCCACCACCGTCGCCAATGCCGCGGTCGGGCCGGTGATCGAGAACTACCTGCGCCGCCTGCAGGACCGTCTCGGCGGGGCGGGCTATCGCGGCGAACTGCTGGTGATCCTGTCGCATGGCGGCGTCGCCTCGGTGGCGGAGGCGATCCGGCTGGCCGCGGGCACCGCGCTGTCCGGACCCGCCGGCGGCGTGGCCGCAGCCGTTGCGCTGGCGCGGCAGGGCGTCGCGCGCGACCTGATCGCCTTCGACATGGGCGGCACCTCCACCGACATCGCGCTGGTGCGAGACGGGCAGCCGACGCTGTCCGGCGGCAAGTCGGTGGCCAATGCGCGCATCGACCTGCCCGGCCTGGATATCGTGACCCTGGGCGCGGGCGGCGGCTCGATCGGCAAGCTGGACCGGTCCGGCCTGCTCGCGGTGGGGCCGGAAAGCGCCGGCGCCGACCCCGGTCCCGCCTGCTACGGCCAGGGCGGAACGGCGCCGACCGTGACCGATGCGAACCTGGTGCTGGGCTATCTCGACCCGGAAAATTTCCTGGGCGGACGGCGCCGGCTCGACCTGGCCGCCGCCACCGCGGCGATGCAGACGCTGGGCGCCGGTCTGGGCATCGGCACCGCCGAGGCGGCGGCCGGCATCCATCGCCTGGTCAATACCCGCATGGCGGATGGGGTGCGCGTCGCGACCGTGCGGCGCGGGGTCGATCCGCGCGGCTACACGCTGCTGGCGTTCGGCGGCGCGGCCGGGCTGCACGTCACCGCGGTTGCCGCGGAGCTGGGCATTGGCCGTGTGGTGGTGCCGGTGGCGGCGTCCGTGCTCTCCGCCTGGGGCATGCTGAACACCGACCTGCGCATCGAGCTGATGCGCAGCCAGTCGCAGACCCGCGGCATCGACGTGACGGCGCTGCATGCGGCGTTCGCGGCGATGGAACAGGAAGGCCGCGCGCGCCTGTCCTGGTTCGACGGTGCGGTGGCGGTGAAGCGGTCCGCCGACATGCGCTACGGCGAGCAGGTGTTCGAGATCGCGGTGCCGCTGGATGGGCTGGATTTTGCCTCGCCTTCGCTCGCGGCCGAGATCGAGGCCGCGTTCCACAGCGCGCATGAGGCGCTGTACACCTACGCGCTGCGCGACCAGGACGTGGTGCTGGTGAATGCGCGTGCCTCGGTGATCGGCGAATTGCCGGCGGCCGCGACGGCGACCGGTGCGGGTGCGGGTGCGCCGCGGCGGCGGAGAAGGCACGGCGGCGCGTGTTCCTGGGCGGCTGGACCGAGGTGCCGGTGTTCGACTTTGCTGCGCTCGCCGCGGAGCAGACGGTTGCCGGGCCGGCGATTGTCGAATCCGACACGACGACGGTGCTGTTGCGCGCCGAAGACCGGGCGCGGTTCGATGCCCGTGGATGGTTGGACGTCGAGGTGGGGTGATCCGGCGTTGCCAAATGGAACGCTGCCGCGCAGCCGATGTGGCAGCGTCATGGGAATGGCTTGAGAGTCCGCCGTCCGGCAGCATTCCTGCCATGTGCTTCGCGCTATGGTCTGGCCGGCCGACGCCGAGCACAGGGTGCGGCGCAGCTTGGGGTAAGGAGAGCTTGTGATGGCATCCCGCGATGGCGCGATTGCGCGCGCATTGGCGTTCTTCGACGATCACGGGTTTCGCGACCGGCTCGCGGCTCTGGTCGCGGTTCCCAGCACCTCGCAGGACCCGGGGCATGAGGCCGATGTGCAGCGCTATCTCGAACAGTCCATCCAGCCCTGGCTGGAACGGCTCGGCTTCAGTGTCGACATCCATCCCAACCCGCACGCAGGCTTCGGCCCGATCCTGACTGCCGAACGCATCGAGGACCCCTCGCGCCCCACCGTATTGACCTACGGCCACGGTGACACCGTGCGCGGTCTGGAGGACCAGTGGACCGCCGGCCTCGCGCCCTGGGCGCTGACCGAGCAGGGGGATCGCTGGTACGGCCGCGGCACCGCGGACAACAAGGGCCAGCACGCACTGAATATCTCCGCCCTCGAATCTGTGCTCGCCGAACGCGGCGGCAAGCTCGGATTCAACCTCAAGCTTGTGCTGGAGACCTCCGAGGAACGCGGCTCGATCGGCCTGCGCGACTTCGTGGCGGCGCATCGCGAGCTGCTGGCGGCGGACGTGCTGATCGGCAGCGACGGTCCGCGCGTCACGCCGGACCTGCCGACGGTCGCGACCGGCACCCGCGGCACGTTCCATTTCGACCTCGTTGTCGCGCTGCGCCCCGGCGGCGTGCATTCCGGGCATTGGGGCGGGCTGACCACCGATCCGGCGGTGCTGCTGACCCACGCGCTCGGCTCGATCATAGATCGCAACGGTCGCATCCGGGTGCGCGACTGGCTGCCGCCGAACGGCGTATCGGCATCGGTGCGCGCGGTGCTGGACGGCTGCCCGGTCGGCGGTGGCGGCGAGGCGGCGACGATCGATCCCGACTGGGGCGAGCCAGGCCTGACCTCGGCCGAGAAAATCTACGGCTGGACCGGCTTCATCGTGCTGGCGATGGTCTCCGGCCGGCCGGAGAATCCGGTGAACGCGGTTGCGCCCGATGCCCGTGCGCATTGCCAGATCCGCTACACGGTGGACAGCGACCCGGCCGGCTTCGAGCAGGCCTTGCGGCGCCACCTGGACGAGCAGGGATTTTCCCAGGTGAAGATCGAGCGGGCCGGAATCCGCATGCCCGCCAGCCGCACCGATCCCGCGCATCCCTGGGTGCGCTGGACGGTGGACAGCATGGAACGTTCGCTGGGCCGCCGCGTGCAGGTGATTCCCAATTCGTCCGGCGGGTTGCCGGGCGATGTGTTCGTCGACCATCTGGGCGTGCCGCTGGTGTGGATCCCGCATAGCTACAACGGCTGCAAGCAGCACGGCCCCGACGAGCATCTGTTGGTCGCGCCGGCGCGCGAGGGGATCGCCGCGTTCGCGGGCCTGTGGTGGGATCTGGGCGAACCCGGCACGCCATAACGGCCGCGGCAGGGGTATCGTTGCGTTTGCAACGATACCCCTGCCATGCGGTCATGTCACGATGCTGCGTTGCCCATCCTGATGTGCATCCACAGGATTCTGCTGTTGCGCGGCAGCTTGGCTCAGTCCAGCCGGTACACCCGGCGTGCAGTGCCGGCGAAGATCGCGGCCTTCTCCTCGGCCGATGCACCGCTGCACAGGCGCTTCAGAGCATTGAACAATGCGGCATAGCCGATGCCCATCTTCTCGACCGGAAAGTTGCTCTCGACGACACAACGCTGCGCGCCGAACAGCTCCAGGCAGGTCTCGATATACGGCCGCCAATAGGCCGCCAATTGCTCCGACGATGGCGGCGCCGCCAGCCCCATGTAGTCATACGCCGCCAGCCGCATCATCATGCCGCCCAGCTTCACGGTGACGTTCTGGCACTTCGCGAGTTCGGTGACCGATGCCTTCCACTGCGCGAACACCTGATCCTGCTTGCCAGCATAGACGCCATAGCCCAGCGGCCCGCCGCAATGCCCCATGATGATGGTGGCGGCGGGAAACGCACGCGCCAGATCCACGACATCCATCATCTGCGGATGAAACGCCCAGGCATCCAGCGACAATCCCAGCGCAGCGAGGCGTTTCATGCCGGAACGAAAATCATCGCGCAGATAAAGCCCTGGCTGGATGCCGGGCGCGCTGTTGCCGATGATCGGGTCGGCGTCGTACCCGGCGGAATGTCGCACGCCGCGGAACCGTCCGCCGCCGGCGCGGATATGCGCCTCCAGCACCGGTTCCACCCAGTCGCCGCTGGTCAGGTCGGCGTAGCCAACGATGCCCGCGGCAACACGGGTTTTTCCATAGCCGCCGCTGTCGCTCATGGCCGCGATGCCGGCGACGAATTCGGTTTCGCCGACCGGCCGCATCACCTCCGGACCGTCGGCGCGATACATCGAATGGCATTGCAGGAACACCGAGCCGACGATGTTGTGTCCGCTCGCGCAATCCTCCAGGAACTCCTCCAGCAGATACCGATAGCTCGGCACTTCCCAGGACTCGCCGCGCGCGCCGCCACCCTGGCGCTGCCACAGATGGTGATGCGTATCGATGAGCGGCAGCTCGGGTTCCAGAATCGGTTCGGCCGGCGCCTTGGCGAGCCAGGCGGAGCGCGGCGGAAAGATGCGGCCGAATTGCGTGACGGTCTGGCTCATCGACGTTTCCCCGTATTGCGTGTACCGTGATCGGCTTTAACTCATGCAACGCCGGAAGGCGACCGGGCGGCTATCCGGACCGGCGGCAGGCATCGCGCAGCACGACCGACACGCGGCAGATCCGTTACCACCGTCATTGGAACAGGGTGATCGTGCAATAGTCCGATGAAATCGACGCAGCAGTTTTGAACGCTCGAATTTGTGCAGTGCGGCAGCTCCGGTGAGTGAATGAGTGTCGGTTCGCTGCACGTGTCATCGCGCATTTGCGTTTCGCCGGCATCATCTCCCAGGGCTACTCTGCTCACGCGGCACCTCTGTCGCGCGGCGCTTGCGCGTCGTAAGGCAAACAAAAAACTTGCCGATCGCACCAGTTGGAACCGAGCCGCAACCGGCTGGACCAGGCGATCGGCGCGGGAAGGAGAACGCCATGATATCGTGGTTCTATGCTGGGCTGCGCGCCCTGTCGGTGGCAGGTCTATGCGCACTCGGTGCGGGTGGCGCCGTGGCACAGACACAGGCCGCTGCACCGGCGCCGGGCCTCGGGCCGGTGCAGCCTTGGGGATTGCCGCCGTTGCCGCCAGGCGTCGGGCCGATCGAACAGTTTGCCGATATCGGCAATACGCCGCAGGGTCAGTTCCTGGAAGGCGGCGCGTTCGACAGCCAGGGCAATCTTTGGTTCGTCGCCATCACCACCGGCTGGATTTCCTACCTGACACCGGAAGGCAAGCTGGTGCCGGTGGTCAACTGCAACCCGCCGGAGGAACTGGGTCAGACCTGTGAACCGCAGGGCACGCGGTGGCACGACGGCAAGCTGTACCTCACCTCCCGCCATCGCGGCATCATGGTGTACGATCCGCAGACCAAGAAGCTCAGCACGCTGGTCTACACCTATCGCAATCAACTGTTCAAAGGACCCAACGATCTCGACTTCGACGCCGATGGAAATCTGTTCTTCACCGATCCCTGGGGCACCGGACCCGGGCCGAGCATGGCGGACCGCACCGGCGCGGTGTACCAATATTCCAAGGACGGCGTGCTGCGGCGCCTGTCGGAGACAGGGTATTTCCCGAATGGCATCGCGGTGTCACCGGATAACGGAACCTTGGCGGTGGCCGACTACGCCGGCGGACGCATCATCTATAATTCCTTCCTCAGCGGGCCCAACGCAGCCTGCGGCACCTGTGCGAGCGATCCGGGACATCTGACCTTCTTCTTCTCCAAGGCCGGCACCTATGTGCCGGGCAATGGCGGACCGGACGGTATCCATTACGACGTGCACGGCAATCTCTGGGTCATGCTGCACGGGCTTGGCGGCATCCTCGAGGTCAACCCGGCCGGCATCATCGTCGGTTTCGTGCCGATCCCGAATGGCGACGTGCAGACCACCAACTTCGCCTTCGGTGGCCCCGACAATCAGTACATCTACTTCGAGGCAGCCGTGACCGGGCGCTTCTACCGGTTCAAGGCGCCGTATCCCGGCCTGATCGGACCCGGCGGCACGCGCCTGTCGGAACATCACTGACACAGGCGGTTCGGCGGATGGCGTGGACACGATGCCATCCGCCGGCGACCCAAGGCTCGGTGCAATCGACGGCGCTTCCCAGGACCGCGTCACCGACTATGCTGGCCGCACGCAGGGGAGTGTGGCCGCATGACGATTGGGCCGGAGCAATTCGCCAGTATTGGTGCCGTCAGCGGGCCGGCCTTCACGCGTGACGGGGGTACGCTGCTGCATCTGCGGGGCACCGGACTGCCGCAGATCTGCGCGTTGGCGCTCGCGACCGGCGCCGTCCGGCAGCTCACCTTCCATGACGAGAAAGTGGCGATGGTGCGCCGGTCACCGGTGAACGATCTTGTCGTCTACGGCATCGACCGTGGCGGCGACGAGCGCCAGCAACTGCTGCTGATCGATCCGAACGAGGAGCGACCTGACCCGCGCGCACTCACCGCGAACCATGCCGTGATTCATGATTGGGGCGGTTGGTCGCCGGACGGCACGCGCATCGCCTATGCGGCGAACGAGCGTGATGCGGCGCATTTCGACGTCTACCTGCAGGACGTTTCCAGCGGCACGCGTGAATGCGTGTACCAGGGCGACAACATCGTCAGCGTCTCCGGCTTTCGACCGGATGGTGCGGTGCTGACGCTGCTGCATGATCGCGGCTATGGCGACATGTCGCTGCTGTGTCTCGATCTCGCATCGGGACTGGCGCGCACGTTTCCGCAGCCCGGCGGCACCAATTGGCAGACCGTCCGTTGGGCCAGCGACGGCCGCAGCCTGCTGGCGCTGACCGACCACGGCGGCAGCGAGTTCATGCGCCTGTGCCGGCTCGATCCGGACAACTTCACGGTGTCGGAAGTCTATGTCGCGCCCGGGCGCGACGTGGAGGCGTGGGCGATCTCTCCGGACGGCGCAACGCTTGCCACCGTGGAGAACGATCGCGGCTACTCGGTGCTGCGCATGGGTCCGCTCGGCGGTGCGCGTCCGATCGTTGCGGGTCTGCCGCCCGGCGTGGTGAGCGAGCCGACATTTTCCCCGGACGGTACTGCGCTCGCTTTCACTGTTGCCGCGCCCACCGTGCCGTCATCGCTGTGGCTGTGGCGGGATGGTGTCGCGCAGCCGGTACTGCACCCGGACTCGCCGGTCGAACCTACCCGGTTCGTCGACTTTTCGCTGGTGTCGTGGCAGAGTTTCGACGGCCGGCAGATCCCCGGCTGGCTTGCTCTGCCGCCGGGCGCGCCGCCGGCTGGCGGGTATCCCGCGGTGATCTGGGTGCATGGCGGACCGGTTGGTCAATCGCGCCCGAATTTCCGGCCGGATATCCAGATGCTGGTGGCACAGGGGTACGCCGTGCTGCTGCCGAATGTGCGCGGAAGCGTGGGCTACGGCCGCAGCTATGTGGAGAGCGACGATCGGGAGAAGCGGCTCGACAGCGTGACCGACCTGGTGCACGGCCGTCACTGGCTTGCCGCGCACTCGGCGATCGATGCCGACCGCATCGGCATCATGGGACAATCCTATGGCGGGTTCATGGTGCTATCCGCCATCACCGAGCATCCCGATCTTTGGCAGGCTGCCGTCAATTACTATGGGATTGCTGATTTCGTCACCACGCTGAACGGCACCGGCCCGTGGCGTCGGAGCCATCGCGCGGCAGAATACGGCGATGCCGAACGCGATGCCGCGTTATTCGCACGGATCTCGCCGATCCATCGCGCCGAACGCATTGCGGTGCCGGTGCTGGTTGCGCATGGCACGCGGGATCCGCGCGTGCCGTATGGCGAGAGCGAGCAGATCGTGACGGCGCTGCAGCAGCGGCAGAAGCCGGTCACGTTTCTCAGCTTCGATTATGCCGGCCACGGCTTCATTCGTCCGGACGACAAGCGGCGCATCTATGCGGCGGTGGCGGATTTCTTCGCCGCGTATGTGTAGCGTGGCACCGGCAGCCGATCGACCACCGCGACGTCCCAGCCGGGTTCGGGCGGCGACAGACACTCGCCGGCCCGGGAGCGGAACAGTGTCACCGGCACGACCAGTGTTCCCGCATCGCCCGCGTCCAGCCACAGGCAGTCGGGGCCTAAGCTGCGATCACGATGCGCGGCAACGGAGCCGCTTCACCAGGTGTTCTGCCGGCGGATGATGGCGGCGCTGCGCCCAACGGCAGGTGTCGGCGGCGTCGCCCCCAATACCCCCATCAAGAGGCGCTGCGCCTTGATTCCCCTCCAAGGGCCCGGCCCTTGGAGCCGAATTCGATTGCAAAGGCGAGCCTTTGCCGGAGGTTCAGGAGGCAAAGCCGCCTGGTGAGATCCGGGGCAATGCCCTGATGCGTGCCGCATTCCCCCAAAATGCGGGAAGTGTGGCACCATAGATCGCGCACGTCCGTTGAGTTGCCGGGGCGTTACCAGCGTGACGCCGCCGCGTCGTCCGCCTCGCGCGCCTCGACCCAGGCGGCGCTGCCGTCGGTGAATTCCTCGCGCTTCCAGAACGGCGCCTTGGTCTTGAGCCAGTCGATCAGGAACGCCGTGGCCTCCAGCGCCGCCTGGCGATGTGCCGCCGCCGCCAGCACCAGCACAATGTTGGCGCCCAGTTCCAGCCGGCCAACGCGATGGATCACGGTGCAGCCGAGCAGCGCCCAGCGCCGCTCCGCTTCCTCGGTGATGCGGGCGATCGCCTGCTCGGTCATCGCCGGATAATGCTCCAGGCCCATCGCCTGGATCGGACGGCCGCCGGCATTGTCGCGCACCGTGCCGATGAAGCAGCCGATCCCGCCGATATCGGTGCGGCCAGCACTCAACGCCGCCAGTTCGGCTGACACATCGAAATCCGCCTCCTGTACGCGGATGGTCGCCATCGCTCAGCCTCCCGTTACCGGCGGGAAGAACGCCACCTCGTCGCCCGGATGCAGCGCGGTGGTGATCGGCATGAACTCCTGGTTCACCGCGCAGCGTACCGTCCGGCTGTTGTCGAATACGGCTGCATGCGCGGCGTCCCGCGCCGCCAGATGCGCCATCAACTGGGCCACCGTGTGAACCCCAGCAGGCAGCGCAAGCTCCTCCTGCGCCCGGCCGACGCGTTCGCGCAGCCAGGCGAAATACAGAATCGTCAGTGTCTTGTCGGCGTCCACCATCAGGCCCTCAGCGCGGCGTAGGGATCGTCTCGATCGTGCCGTCCGAGCGGATAACGGTGCTGGTGCCATTGCCGTTCGGCACGACGATCCCGGATGTGCCATCCGGCATGGTGATGGACCGGTAGCCGGAGGTGCCGCCGGTGGTGACGCCGGTGCCGCGGGAGGTCTGCACCGGCTGGCCGGCCGGGTTTGGCGCCGGCGGCGCGGCGGCGGCACTGGGTGGCGCAGCCGGCGGCGGCGTGGTGATCGGCGGCGGCACGCCGGGCAGGGCGGAACCGGGCGGGGTCGAACTGCCGCGTGCGCGGGTCGGCGGCGGAGAGGGTGGCTGGCCATTCGGCATGGTGCCGCGGCCGCGGCTCTGCGATGAACCCATCGACGGCAGCGGCGCCATCGGTTGTATATTGCCCTGCCTCTCCAGGTCCTGCAGCGTGGGCGTCGGCGGCAGCGGTCCGGGCCAGACATCGCCCGGCTGCGGGTTCAGCGCCGGCTCCTCGACATTCTGGCCCATGGCGCGGCGCATGGTCTCGCTCTCGCCGCTGGGCGCATGCGGGTTGGTGCCCCCGGTAAAGGGCGGGTTCCACCAGGTGGACGAACCGCACCCCGTGAGGGTCAGCAACAGGATCAGCGAGGCAAAGCGCCACATAGAGGGGCTCCACAGAAGGCGGGGGCAGGCAGGCGATGGAGCGTGCCGGGCGTACCGGGCAGGCCCGCCGCGGCGAATGTGCCCGCACTCTTCGTTCCGCTCAAGCGTCGTGACGCGTCGATTGACTTGCCCGCGACGCTTCGCCACCTTGCCGCGGTCTGAGAAGAGTCCAAAGAACCAATAATTGGGAGGATGTATGGCAAGCCGTCGCCGCGCGACGCAGCGTTGGATCGTGCCCGAGCGCCACGCCTGATGTCGGCCGCCTCCGTCGGCGCAATCTCGGGCGCGCCGCTGCTGCAGATTTCCGGCATCAAGGTCCGGTTCGGCGGCGTCATCGCCCTGGGCGGCGTCTCGTTCGACGTCCAATACGGACAGATCTGTGGCCTGATCGGCCCGAACGGCTCCGGCAAGACCACCCTGTTCAATTGCATCAGCGGCATCTACCGCTACGCCGAGGGTGACATTCGCTTTGAAAGCCGCTCGCTGACCGGCGTGCCGCGGCACCGCATGGCCGGCCTGGGTATCGGTCGAACCTTCCAGAACGTCGCGCTGTTCCGCGGCCTGTCGGTGCAGGACAACATCCTGGTGGGCGCGCATCCGCTCGGCCGCTCCGGCTTCCTGGCCAATGCGCTGCGCCTGCCGATGATCCAACGCGAGGAGCGCGACGCCAGTGTGCGGCTGGACGACCTGCTGGACCTGCTGGAGCTGCGCAATGTCGCCGCCGTGCCGGCCGGCAGCCTGCCATTCCCAACCCAGAAGCGCGTGGAACTGGCGCGCGCCCTGATCGGCGGCCCCAAGCTGTTGCTGCTGGATGAACCCGCGGCGGGCCTGAACCACAGCGAGGTGGACGAGCTGGCGCAGCTGCTGCACCGCATCCGCAACCATTTCAGCATGAGCATCCTGCTGGTCGAGCATCACATGAACCTGGTGATGCGTGTCTCCGACAAAGTGGTGGCGCTGGAATTCGGCATGAAGATCGCCGACGGCACGCCGGAGGAGGTGCGCAATGAGCCGGAGGTGATTCGCGCCTACCTTGGCGACACCCATGAGGAGGCCACGCATGCCCGCCCTGCTTGAGGTCAAGGGTCTGCACGCCGCCTACGGTGACTCGAAGGTGCTGCACGGGTTGGACTTTGCCGTGAACGAGGGCGGCGTGACCGCGTTGCTGGGGGCCAACGGCGCCGGCAAGACCACCACGCTGCGGGCGATCTGCGGCATGGTGAAGACCCAGGGCGAGGTCTGGCTCGCCGGCACACGGATCGACGGCCGCGCGACCGAGGATGTGGTGCGCCGCGGCGTGGCCCATGTGCCCGACGGCCGCGGCACCTTCATGGAACTCACCGTCGAGGAGAACATGAAGCTCGGCGCCTATATCCGTCGCGACCGCGACGTGGCGGCGGATTTCGAGCGTATGTTCGGCTACTTCCCCCGTCTGCGCGAACGCTACCGCCAGCAGGCGGGAACCCTGTCCGGCGGCGAGCAGCAGATGCTCGCGATCGCCCGCGCCTTGTTGCTGCGCCCGCGCCTGCTGCTGCTGGACGAACCGTCCTTCGGCCTGGCGCCGCTGATCGTGCAGGAGATTTTCGCGATCATGCGCCGCATCCGCACGGAAGAGCGCGTGAGTATCCTGCTGGTCGAGCAGAACGCCAGCCTCGCACTGGAATTCGCCGAACAGGCCTATCTGCTGGAAACCGGGCGCATCGTGATCTCCGGACCGTCTGCCGAGATCAGGCAGGACGAGTCGGTGCGCCGATCGTATCTCGGGTACTGAGCGATGCCGGGCACCGCAGCAGATCGGACCCTGGCCGTTTCGCTCTTCCCGCACGGAACGGCGATGGGCCAACGCGGGTGCCCGCCACCGGCGGCGGGACGCGGCCCGGCCTGCCTCGCCGACGCCGTAGCCTTCTCCCCCTTCCCCCGCGGGAGGGGGCTGGGGACAGCGGCCAGGCGCGGCGCAGGCCGCAGCGATGGCGTCCGTCGCGCCCATCTCCTCCCCCCAGTCTCCCGCGAGGGGAGGGGGCGCCCGCCTCTCTCACCGTTCGTCCCTGGCACCTGAAGGAAACCGATCGTGGAAGGTGTGCTGCATCAGATCCTGTCGGGCATCGCGACCGGCGGCATCTACGCCAGCGTGGCGCTGGCGCTGGTGATGATCTACCAGGCGACGCATCACGTGAACTTCGCCCAGGGCGAGATGGCGACGTTCTCCACCTACATCGCCCTCACGCTGATCAATTTCGGCCTGCCGTACTGGGCGGCCTTCTTCATCACCGTCGGCGTGTCCTTCGTCATCGGCATGCTGATCGAGCGCATCCTGATGCGGCCGATGCAGGACGCGCCGGTGCTGTCGTCGGTCGGTGTGTTCGTCGGCCTGCTGCTGATCGTCAACAGCCTGAGCGGCTGGTTCTTCGACTACACGATCAAGCAGTTCCCCACGCCGTTTCCCAGCACGCCGATGTTCGGCGGCTACATCTCCGGCCACGAGCTTGGCTCCACCGTGGTGACGCTCGCGGTGCTGATCGCGGTCTACCTGTTCTTCCGCCACACCCGGCTGGGTCTGGCGATGCGCGCCGCCGCGTTCAATCCGGCTTCCTCGCGCCTGGTCGGCGTGCGGGTCGGCTGGATGCTGGCGCTGGGCTGGGGGCTGGCCGCCGCGATCGGCGCGGTGGCCGGGATGATGGTCGCGCCGATCGTGTTCCTGGACCCCAACATGATGGCCGGCATCCTGCTTTACGCCTTCGCCGGCGCGCTGCTGGGCGGCATCGACAGTCCGCTGGGCGCGGTGCTGGGCGGCTTCGCGGTCGGCGTCATCGAGAACCTCGGCGGCACCTATATCGTCGGCACCGAGCTGAAACTGACGCTGGCACTGATCATCATCGTCGCGGTGCTGGTGGTGAAGCCGTCCGGCCTGATGGGGCGGACCGTGTTGAGCAGGGTGTAGCGCGATGAGCGATCAACAGGCGGCACGCGGGCCGCTCGATGTTCCCGCGGTTCGACCGGCCGGCACGCTGACCCCCTGGCTGGTCGGCGCCGGCGTGTTGCTGCTCGCGATCGTCCCCACCATGATGCTGAGCAACTATCATCTGTTTCAGCTGACCATGGTGGTGGTCTATGCGCTGGCCATCCTGGGCCTGGCGTTGCTGACCGGGTTCAACGGCCAGATCTCGCTGGGACATGGCGCGTTCTACGCCATCGGCGCCTATACCACGGCGATCCTGATGTACACCTGGGAGGTCCCGTACTGGGCGACCATCCCGGTTTCGGCGGTGGTGTGTGCCGGGGTGGGCTTCCTGATCGGTCTGCCGGCGCTACGTCTGGGCGGGCTGTACCTGGCGCTGACCACCTTCGCGCTGGCGGTCGCGATCCCACAGATCCTGAAATACAAGCTGCTGGAGGACTACACCGGCGGCGTGCAGGGGCTGGTGATCGACAAGCCGGAGGCGCCGTTCGGACTGCCGCTGTCGGGCGACCAGTGGCTGTATCTGTTCTGCCTGGCCGTGGGCGGCGTACTGTATCTGGTGGCGTGGAACCTGGTGCGCGGGCGGATCGGCCGCGCCATGATGGCGGTGCGCGACCATGCGGTGGCGGCCGAGGCGATGGGCATCAACCTCGCCATGCTGAAGACCCGCACCTTCGCCGTCAGTGCAATGTTCACCGGCGTGGCCGGTGCGCTGGGGGCGATCGTCATCGCGTTTGTCGCGCCGGACAGTTTTTCCGTGTTCCTGTCGATCACCTTGTTCGTAGGCCTGGTGGCGGGCGGCGCGGCCTCGATCGGCGGCACGATCGTCGGTGCGTTGTTCATCGAGTTCGTGCCCAACCTGGCCGACAAGGTGTCCAAGGCGGCACCCGGGGCGGTGTACGGCGTGATCCTGATCGCGATGCTGTTCCTGATGCCGGCCGGCGCGGGCGGGTTCCTGAGCGCGATCTGGCGGCGGATCGCGCGGCGCTGATTGCGCTGTTCCGACGCTGCGAGGGAGCGCTTCCAGTCCGGATGCCGCGAGCCCTCGAGCCGACATCCGCCGCCAGTCCAGACCCATAGGCAGTGCCGGCGGCTATCGTAATTCGCCGTCCTCCGACGCGCCGGCGAGACCGTCATGCCGGGCGAAGGCCCAGGGTCATGCAGGATAACGGAGGCGCCGGAGGAGCTCTCCCTCGCCTTGCGGAAGCCAGGGGAGGGAGAAAGCTACTCCTTCACCCGCCTACCCGGATGCCAGAGGGCGAAGGGCGGCGGCAACCCAATCCGAGTCACCGGCCAGATCCGATAACGCATCCCCACGAGGTGTCACCGCCCTGCGCATACATATGCATTTTCCTTGAGTGAAATCCGCGCAGTCGCGCCGGCGCCTACAGGCGTACACTTCATCTGTTCTTCATCCTTCAGTGCCATGTTCTGACTACTTCCTGAACGCCGGGAGCATGGCTTGGAAACGCGACTGCCGGATGAGCGGCGACTCCTGGTGGTGGATGACGAGCGGATCCAGTGCGTGATCGTCGCCCGGGCCGTCGCCACACTCGGCTACGTCACCGACACCGCCGCAACCCTGGACGAAGCCACCGCGCAGCTTGCGGCGCGACGCTACGATGCCGTCGTGCTGGACCTGTCCTTGGGTGAGACGGAGGGCATCAGCCTGCTGCAAACGCTGCGCAGCGTGGCGGACCAGGCGGTGGTGGTGCTGATCTCGCGGCTGGATGATCGGGTCAGGGCGGCCAGCCTGCGTCTGGCGATGGCGCTGGGCCTGCGGGTTGCCGGGGCGCTGGAAAAGCCGATCGCGCCGTCCGCGCTGCGCGCTATGCTGCGCAACGGGCCAGCACGACCGGTGGTCGAAACTGCCACGGCGGACCAACGCGTGACAGTCAGCGAGCTGGATGCGGCGGTGCGAGACCAGAAGATCACCGCCGAGTTCCAGCCCAAAGTGGCATTGGTCGATGGCACGGTGGTGGGGGTCGAGGCACTGGCCCGGTGGCATCGCGCGGGCGGCGATATCGCGCCGGACGTCTTCATTCCCCTCGCGGAACGCTGTGGCCTGATCGTGCCGCTGACCTTCTGCATCCTGCGCCAGGCGCTGGCAGCGTGCCAGCGCTGGCGCAGCGCCTATCCGCGCTGCAGCGTCGCGGTGAACATCTCGACGCTGGTGCTGGCTGACACCACCCTGCCAGAGTACATCGAACGTCTGTTGCAGCAGAACGGGCTGGGTCCCGGCGCGCTGATCGCGGAGATCACCGAGAGCACCGTGATCGGCCAACCCCTGGTGGCTGCCGAGGTGCTGACGCGGTTGCGCATCAAGGGCGTCAGCCTGTCGATCGACGATTTCGGCACCGGACATTCGTCGCTGATGACGTTGCACCGGCTGCCCTATTCGGAACTCAAGATCGACCGCTCGTTCGTCACTCACTGCGACAGCGACCCGGATGCGCTGAAGATCGTGCGCGCAACCATTTCGATGGCGCGCGAGCTCGGTCTGGTGGTGGTCGCTGAAGGCATCGAGACCGAGCCGGTGGAACTGCTGCTGCGCGAGGCCGGTTGCACAATTGGTCAGGGCTGGCGGTTCGGGCGTGCCATGACCGAAGCCTCGCTGAATGTCTGGCTCGCAGAACGGGAACGGGTGGCAGCATGAACCACGATATGGGGAGCGTGGATCGGCATCGGCCGGATGACGGCCAGCCGGTATCGGAGACCCGGTCCGCATCGGAGACGCAGCGTCGGTCGGATTTCGAGTCTGCATCGGACGCCTGGCCCGACGCGGATAGCCCGCTGGCAGCGGATGCTCAGTGTGGATCGGACGCCCCGCGTGAATCGGACGCCCAGTGTGGATCGGACGCCCCGCGTGAACCGGACGCCCCGTGTGGATCGGATGTCCAGCGTGCATGGGCCACGCCGTCTGCGCCGCCGGCGGTGCGGCTGCACGTGCTGATCGCCGAGGACAACAGCACCAATCGGCTGGTCACCACTCGGATGGTGCAGCGGATGGGCCACGCCGCCGACGTGGTGGGCGATGGCGTCGCCGCGGTGGAGGCGGCCTGCCATACCGCCTATGACGTTATCCTGATGGACATGCTGATGCCGAAGATGGACGGCGTGGTTGCGACCCGCCGTATTCGTGCCGCACCGCATCCATGGGGCCAGGTGCCGATCATCGGGCTGACCGGCAATGACTCCGCCGCCGATGAGACGGCCTGCCGCGATGCCGGCATGAACGCCTTCCTCAGCAAGCCGGTGAGCTCTGCCCAACTGGCGGCGTCGATCGCCACCGTCCTGCCGCCGCCTGCCGCAGCGTGCGGTCCGCCGCTGCTCGATGAGGCTTTCCTGCGCGATCTGTCGGCGGAGATTGGCGCAGACGGAACGGATGAGGTCGTCGGGCTGTTCCTGGAGCAGTTGCCCCGCCGCCACCAGCGCATCCACGACGCGATTTGCGCCGGTGGCGATCGGCTGCGTCGGGAGGCCCACGCGCTCTCCGGTGCCGCCTACGCCGTCGGGCTTGTCCGGCTGGGCGAGGCCGCCCATGCCCTGCAGCGGGCGCTGGAGGAGACTTCTGGCGACGCGCCGGTCGCTT
Source organism: uncultured Alphaproteobacteria bacterium (assembly GCA_963789495.1). Taxonomy (GTDB): domain Bacteria; phylum Pseudomonadota; class Alphaproteobacteria; order Acetobacterales; family Acetobacteraceae; genus CAWBLP01. The sequence goes on along the minus strand of CAWBLP010000009.1, from coordinate 152,236 downwards.
TGGAGCTTGAACCGCTGCTACGGGAAACCGGGGAGCGGCTGGCGGCGTGGCGGGCCGCAAACCCGCTGGTCATCTGATCTCGGCGAGCGCGTCCAATCCCGCGGTGCGACGCAGCACGATGTAGCCCTCATCCAGGCTGAGCACGCCTTCCTCACGCCAAACGCCGAGCTGCTTGTTGACGCTTTCGCGGGAGGAGGCGACGAGGTTGCTGAGATCGCGCTGCGACAGTTTCAGGTCGATGCGCGTGCCGGTCGGCGTCGGCCGGCCGTAATCCGCCGCCAGCTTCAGCAGCACTCGGGCCAGCCGCGCCGGCAGGTCGAACAGCGCGATCTGCTCCAGCGCAATGCTGGTGCGCCGCAGCCGCTCGCACAGCACTGCCAGCAGCCGCAGCGCCAGGTCCTGGTTGCGCGTCAGGAACGGCAGGAAGTGCCGACGCTCCACGATCAGCAGCGCGGTCTCCTCCACCGCGTTGGCGTCGGCGCTGCGTGGTTCGCCGTCCAGCAGGGCGATCTCGCCGAACACCTCGCCGGGATTGATCACGTTCAAGGTGATTTCCTTGCCCTCGGCAGAGACCGAGCTGATGCGCACCCGTCCGCGCAGCACGGCCATCATGGAGGAGCCGTTGTCGCCCTTCTGGAAGATGGTCTGGCCGCGGCGGAAGCGCCGCTCGATCGCGAGCGACAGGATCTCCGTCAGCTCCTCGGGCTGCATCGCCTTGAACAGCGGACTGCCCAACAGGGCGGTTCGCCGCGCATCGTGGTCTGGTTTCGCCATGAGTTCGGTTCCCGCGCCCACTCCTCGCCTGGTTCTCGGACGGGATGGTTGCGGCCATAGTCGCGCCTGCGGCTCTGGAGAATCAACCTATGCACGGTACGGCGACGACATTCCCAACGGATCGGGTGTGGCCGGAGACCACGCCCGAGGCGGCCGGATTCGATCCGGTGCGGCTGGCGGAGGCGGTGCGCTTCGCCGAATCGCATGAGATCGGCTGGCCGCGCGACCTGCGGGCGCATATCGACTCGGGTTTCTTCGAGCCGCCGCCGGACAATGCGATCCTGGGCCCGATTCGCCCGCGCGGCGGCCCGAACGGGCTGGTGATCCGGCATGGCCGGGTGGTGGCGCGCTGGGGCGACACCAGGCAGGTGGATTTCACCTTCTCGGTCGCCAAGAGCTATCTGAGCCTGCTGGCCGGCATCGCCCAGGCGGACGGGCTGATCGGCGATCTGGACGAAAAGGTCGCCCATAGCGTCGACGATGTCGGCTTCACCGGCCCGCAGAACGGCGCGATCACCTGGCGGCATCTGCTGCAGCAGACCTCGGAATGGGAGGGCACGTTGTTCGGCAAGTCCGACGTGATCGACCGCAATCGCAACCTGGCGGTGGAGGGGAAGGGCAAGAAGGGGGATGCGCGGCCGCTGCAGGCGCCGGGCACGTTCTGGGAATACAACGACATCCGGGTGAACCGGTTGAGCCTCGCCCTGCTGCGCCGCTTCCGCCAGCCGCTGCCCGACGTGTTTCGGGCGCGCATCATGCAGCCGATCGGCGCCTCCGCGAGCTGGGCCTGGCACGGCTACTCGACCTCGCGGGTGGAGATCGACGGGCGGATGATCGAGTCGGTGTCCGGCGGCAGCCATTGGGGCGGCGGGGTGGAGATCCATGCCGAGGACCAGGCGCGAGTCGGGCTGCTGATGCTGAATTGGGGGATGTGGAACGGGCGGCGTCTAGTGCCGGAGGCGTGGATCGCGGAGTTGCTGACCCCCTGCGCGTTGAACCCGAATTATGGCTTCCTGTGGTGGCTGAACACCGGCGGCACGCGTTACCCCAGCGCCCCGGAATCGAGCATTTTTGCGGTGGGTGCCGGCGGCAACATCACCTGGGTGGAACCGGAGCATGGCCTGGTCGCGGTGATGCGCTGGCAGGAGCGCGAGAGCACGGACATGTTCATGCGGCTGGTACTGGCCGCGCTACGCGGGTAGTGCAACGCGATGCGCTCGCCGCCCGCGACGCGACCGGGTTAATAGGCAGGCGGCCGATCGCAGGCGGCGGGACGGGCGGTCACCAGGGGAAGCTTGCCGAGGGGGAGGGTGACCAGCCCGCCGGAACTCCCTACGCTGCCGCACAAATTGCATCGTGGAGGACGACCATGCGCGTGAGCACCATGATCCGAATGGGTCCCAGCCCGGACCCTGACGCGCGGCTGATGAGCCGGATGACCGAATATGCCCGTCGCATCGAGGCCGCCGGTTTCCCCGGCATCTGGGTCGGCGATGCACTGGGCCGCGGCCGCCCGACGCTGGACCCGCTGACCGAACTGACGGTGTTCGCCGCGGTGACCGAGCGGGTCGAACTGGGCATCTCGGTGTTGCAACTGCCGCTGCGCAACCCGATCGAACTGGCCCACCGCGTGCAATCGGTCCAGGTGCTGTCCAACAATCGCCTGCAGCTCGGCGTCGGCAGCGGCTCCACGCGCGACGATTTCGAACTGTTGGGGGCCGACTACGACCACCGCTTCGGCACCATGAAGCGGTCACTGGAGACGATGCGACGCACCTGGCGCGGCGAGCCGACCAACTCCGGCGGCACGCTGTCGCTCTGGCCGGGCTGCGAGGGGGGGCCGCCCATCCTCATGGGGGCCTGGCGCAGTCCGCGCTGGATCAGCTTTGCCGCGCAGGAATGCCAGGGCTGGACACCTTCGGGTCGCTACAGCAGCTGGGACGATCTCGAGCACGGCATGCGGATCTATCGCGCAGCCGGCGGGACCAATGCCGTACTCGCCAATGTTGCGGTCGATTTCGCCAACCGGCCGGAATCCACGGGCCTCGCCGAGGTCACCACCTCATTGGTCTGCTCGCCGGACGAGGCTCGCCAGCGCCTGAAGCGGATCGAGCAGATCGGCTTCGACGAGGTGCTGCTGGTCTCGCCGGCCAGCGTGCTGGAGGACATCGAACGCGCACGCGACTTTCTCTGACCGCACCAGTAGCGCCGGCGCGCCGATTGGCAAGGGCGCGCCGAACGGTGCCGGGCGCGATGCGCGCCGATGCGCTGAGGGCGGACAACCAGGCAAGGAGGCTTCCGGTGGCGATCACCATAAAACCCCTGCACACACTGTTCTGCGCCGAGATCGGCGGCATCGATACCGGCGTGCCGATGGACGATGCCAGCGTTGCCGCGATCCGCGCGGCGTTCGAGGAATACTCGGTGCTGGTGTTCCACGACCAGAACCTGGATGACGAACGGCAGATCGCGTTCAGTCGGCGCTTCGGACCGCTGGAGGTCGCCGGCAAGGCCAATCCTGCGAGCGGCACGCCGTTCGCGCGGCAATCGAACCTGGATATCAAGACCGGCGCGGTGATCCCGCCGGAAGACCGGCGCATGATCTACCAGAAGGGTAATTACCTCTGGCATTCGGACAGCTCGTTCAAGCCGGTGCCGTCGCTGTGTTCGCTGTTGTCGGCGCGCATCGTGCCGCCCGAAGGCGGCAACACGGAATTTGCCTCGATGCGCGCGGCCTATGACGCGCTGCCGGATGACGTCAGGGTGCAGCTCGAAGGACTCGTCGCCGAACACAGCCTGGTCTATTCGCGCAGCACCGTGTCGACCGGGGCGCTGACCGCTGAGATGCAGGCCGAATTGCCGGGGTCCTGGCAGACCATGCTGCGGGTCAACCCGGTCAACGGCCGCAAGGCGGTCTATGCTGGCGCCCATGCCTCGCATGTGATCGGCTGGCCGCGCGAGGAGGGCCGCGCGTTCATCCAGTGGCTCAATGAATTCTCGACTCAGCCGCGCTTCCGTTATTCGCATGCATGGCGCGCGGGGGACCTGGTGATCTGGGACAACCGCGCCGTTCTGCACCGCGCGACCGCCTACGATTCCACCCGGCACAAGCGGCTGATGCAGCGGACCACGATCGGTGATTCGGGTCCGACAGTGGCGCAGCCCGCGCAGTACGAGCTCGCTGCGGAGTAGGGTGTCGCCGGGCCGCCGACGCGGCGCGTGCTTTGGTGCCCGCTGCGGGGATGCTGGCGTTCGCCTGCGCGACGCGGCGCGCCAGGCGCGACGACCGGCTGCATGAGTTCCGATCTGGCACGGCATGGACACGTCCGGCTGCAGAGTGGGCACGTGCGGTCGAGGAGTAGACACGTGCGGTCTGCGTCATGTCCGGTCCGTCGTATGTCACGGCTGAGCCGTCATATGGCATGTCCCGGCGGCCGTGTGTCCTGGCCGGGCCTGACCCGGCCATCTCCACCGGAACGATCGGGTCGCGAAGCACGTGCTGCATGCTCCTTCTCGGGTAGATGGCGGGGTCAAGCCCGGCCAACACGGGAAGCAACGCGCACGCACGACCAGAACCATATCAACCGAAACTATCCGCCGAAAAACCGCAGGAACCAGTCCAGCACCTGATCCGGCGCTTCCTCGTTCACATAATGCCCGCTCGGCAGCGCCTCACCGCGCACATCCTCGGCGCGCTGCCGCCAGATCGTCAGCGGATCGGCGAACCGCCGTCCGACGCTGCTGGATTGTCCCCACAGCACCAGGAGCGGCATGGCGAGCTTGCGATCGAGATCGGCAGTGTCCAACTCGCAATCAATGGTGGCGGCGGCGCGATAGTCGCCGCAGGAGCCGCGAATCGTCTTCTCGTTGAAGCACCGCACGTACTCCGCCCAGATCTCCGGCGGAATGTGGTTCAGATCCGCGGTCAGCTTCAGCAGCTTCTTGCGCATGAACCAGTCGGGATCGACCGCGCCGAGAAAGGTCTCCGGGAACGGGGCGGGCTGCGCCATGAACGGCCAGTGCCAGCCGCCGATCGCGCCCTCCTTGTCCATCGCCGCCCACATGTCGAGCGTGGGCACGATGTCGATGATCGCCGCACGCAGCACCTTGTCCGGATGATCGAGGCACATGCGGTGCGTGGTGCGCCCGCCGCGATCATGGCCGGCGACGAAGAACCGGTCGTAGCCGAGGGCGTGCATCACCTCGACCTGGTCCTGCGCCATGGCGCGGAACGAGTAGTTCACGCTGCCAGGCTCCTCCGGCGGTGCCGAACTGTCGCCGTAGCCGCGCAGATCGGCCGCCACGACATGGAATTTTTCCGCCAGCCGCGGCGCGACCTTGTGCCAGGCGGCATGGGTCAGCGGGTTGCCGTGCAACAGCAGCAGGGGCGGTCCGCTGCCGCCGTGGCGCAGCCGGATGCGCGCGCCTGACGTGTCGATGTCGGTGAGAGTGAAGCCGGGCATGATGGTCATGGCGGGGGCCGTCCGATCCGCTGAGGCTGGCGCCTGTCCGGCGAGTATGGCACCCGACACGGGAAGGCACCATGGCCCGGGCTGATCAGGTCATGGTCCGATGGATCGGCGGGTCGGGCCGGTTAGGGAGGGCCGCAAAGCGGAGCTGGCCAGACGCATCCGTGCGCGGCGGGCCATGCAGCGACGGGTCAGCTCGCCATCACGCCGGAACCGCCGCCACTCGATCCGGAACCCGGGCCTGGATCCTGATCAGGACAGGGCCAGCCCTGCTGTGCCGTCTTGCAGATGTCCTGAAGTGAGTTTCGATTGGCCATCATGCCCAACAGCCTGGACGCGTTCGCCGGCTCCGTTATCACCAAAGTGCCCAGCGGCCAGGCACCCGCCAGGAGAAATTCGTTGATGTAGCGATTGGCATACTCGAGGACCTCCCCATCCAACGTTCGGCGGGCGGGTGGGCGGCACGCATCGGTGTTGAAAATCGTCGGAGTCCGCCCGACCGCCGGCAGGCCATGGACGTTCTCCTCATTCAGCGCCACCAGCGCCAGGGCGGCCATGTTCAAGAAGAAGAAATGGATGTATTGCCCGTTGTATTCTAACATTGCCCGCGCCGCGGCGCTGGTCGGCACATAGGTTTCCCGCCGGTACAACACACTGACCTGATCGGGGTTATATTCAAACAGCGAGAGATATCCACTCGCGTTGTAGGAACCGCCTCCATTGTAGTTCATGTGGGAGGCCGGTGAGACCTTGGTGTCCGCCAGATCGGGAAGCTTGCCCTCGACGGTGGCGGAATTGTCCCGGCGAACAAAGAGACCCACATTCGGCGGAATACACATTATTGCCTCGTGCCCATATCACTTGGTGAATGTTCGAGTAAGGCACAACGGCCACTGCAATTGCAAGTTGCGGCATCTGATCAACCACTGGTCGTCCTTGAAGCTGCGCTCGACTGGATCTGGCGGCGCCGTGAACACCCGAGGCGGGTGTTCCGCGCGGTTCGGTCGTGCCTCAGATCGCCGCCGTTCCGCCCTGGTGACGGCTGACGGGCGCAGGCTGGCCACCGCGAGGACAGCCCCATACCAGTCAGACCAAGCATGGGTGGAGACGACCGGCGGGACGATGGGTACAAAGGTGACCGTGGCCGAAAATCATCTGCAGATCCGCGTGCGCAGTGACGCACCTCACAGCGTCCGGGCAGCCGCCTCCCTTAGGTTCCGGATCGCTGCGAGCCGAGCACCGACCCCACCGCCGGATGGTAACGAAATCCCGTACGGAACATTCCGGATTTTCGCCGCGCGCCGCCCATGGTGCATTGCGTTCGCACCGCAACGACCTATCGGAGCCACGCCCATGGAAGTCCTCGCTCTTGAACGCCCCGGCCACACTGTGGCGACCGCGTTCGTGGTCGCCGACCTGGTGTTGCTGGGTGCCTGGTGTGAGTTCCACGGCCTGTCCATCGAGATCGACCTGGCCAATGCCATCGATGGCATCGCCTGCGACGAAATGGTGGTGGTCGCCGAACGCCACACCGCCAATCGATGGACCCTGTGCCGCATCGGCGACGCGATTCTCGATTCAGCCGACCGCCGGTGTTCCCGGCCGGTTCGCCACGCTGTCCGACGCGTTGGACATGATCCGCCCGGCGGCGGCAGACGCGACAACCGAGATCCAGCCGACCGTGTGGTAGCGGCGCGGTCCGCTACCGCCCATCGACTGCCATATTGTCCAGCAACCGCACACTTCCCAGCCGCGCCGCGGCGATCAGCCTGGCGCCGGACCGCGTTGCCGGCAATGCGTGCAGCGTCGGACCATCCACCAGCGCCAGGTAGTCCACGCCGAAGCCGTCATGTGTCAGGTCGCGCCGCGCCGCCTCCAGCACCTGCTCGCACGGACCGCCCGCTGCCAGGATCGGGGCGATCGCCTGCATCACCGCATAGAGACGCGGCGCGCGTGCCCGTTCGGCCTCCGCCAGGAACCGGTTGCGCGATGACAGCGCGAGCCCGTCCGGCTCCCGCACCGTCGTCACGCCAACGATCTCCAGCGGCAGCAGCAGGTCGGCAACCATGCGGCGGATCACCTGGAATTGCTGCCAGTCCTTCTCGCCGAAATAGGCACGATCCGGGCGCACCTGGCCGAACAGCTTGGCGCAGACCGTCGCCACGCCGCGGAAATGGCCGGGGCGCGCGTCGCCTTCCCAGCCCTCGGCCGGGCCGGTCAGGCTGATCGTGGTGGCCTCGCCCGGCGGATACATCGTCGCGACATCCGGCATCCACACCAGATCGCAGCCCCAGGATTCGAGCTTCGCCAGGTCGCCGGCCTCGTCGCGCGGATAACGGGACAGGTCTTCCTGCGGGCCGAACTGCAGCGGATTGACGAAGATCGAGGTCGCGACGCCGCCGCCCGATGCCGCTGCGTCCGCCACCAGCGCGCCGTGTCCGGCATGCAGCGCACCCATCGTCGGCACCAGCGACAGGCTGCCGCGTTCGGCGCGCAAGGCGGCGGTGGCAGTGCGAAGCTCTGACAGGGTCTGGACGATCTGCATGGTGGGGAACTTGGCCCCTCGGTCCGCGGCAGGCAACATGGCCGCCCGGGACAGGGCCGCATGACAGATCCGATCGCCGCACGCTACCTGCGCTTTGCCGAACGTGAGGCGGATGGGCATTCGCCGCTTTATGCCGCGCTGGCGCGGGGTGTCGCGTCGGATGCCGGGGCGCTGGGATTCCTGGCGACACTGCCGGCGGACCGGCAGCAGCCGAACCTGCTGTTTGCCGCGATTCGGCATGTGTGCGGCACGCCGCAGGATTGGCCGGAGTGTCGCGTGGCCTTGCAGGCGCAGGCGGTTTCGGTTCGCGCGGTGATGCAGTCCCGCCGGACGCAGACCAACGAGCCGGCGCGTTGCGCCACGCTGCTGCCGGTGCTGGCACAGCTCAAGCCGCCATTGGCGCTGCTGGAAGTGGGGGCCTCTGCCGGTCTGTGCCTGCAGCCGGACCGCTACGGCTATGCCTATGGCACGCACCGGCTGGCTCCGCCAACGCCGGATGCGCCGGTGTTTGCCTGCGACGCATCTGCGCCGATGCCGCTGCCGACGCGCCTGCCGGAGGTGGTGTGGCGGGCCGGGCTGGACCTGGCGCCGGTGGATGTGCGCAACGCCGAACACTGCGCCTGGCTGGAAACGCTGGTGTGGCCTGAGCACAGGGAGCGTCTGCAGCGTTTGCGTGCCGCGCTGGCGATCGCACGGGCCGAACCGCCGCCTGTGACGGAGGGCGATCTGCTGACCGATCTGGCACGCGTTGCGGCCTCCGCTCCGGCGGGGGCGACGCTGGTCGTGTTCCATAGTGCCGTGCTGGCCTACATTGCCGAACCGGCGGCGCGCACCCGCTTCGTCGATGCGGTTCGCGCGCTTGGCGCCGTGTGGGTCAGCAACGAATTGCCCGGCGTATTCCCGGCCATCGCCGCACGCCTGCGCCGGCCGGGGCCGGTGGGCGCGTTCCTGCTGGCGGTGGACGGCGTTCCGGTGGCATGGACCCAGCCGCACGGCGCCTGGATACAAGGACTGCAACCGGAGGATGTTTTCACGTGAAACTTTCAGGACAGATCGCACTGGTCACAGGCGGCTCCCGCGGGATCGGACGGGCGACGGCATTGGCCTTCGCTGCCGAAGGCGCGGACGTTGCGTTTTGCCATCTGGACGACGGCGCCAAAGCCGCAGCGACCGCCGCCGAAATCACCGCACTCGGCCGCCGCGCCTTGCACCGTTCGCTGGACGTGGCCGACATCGCCGCCACCCGCGCCTTCGCGACCGAAGCAGCCGCCACCTTCGGTCGCGTCGACATCCTGTTCAACAATGCCGGAATGAACATCCGCAAACCGTTCGAGGCGTATACCGAAGCGGAATTCGACCGCCTGGTGGATGTCCATCTGAAGGGCATGTTCTTCATGGCGCAGGCGGTCTATCCGGCGATGGTGTCGCGCGGACGCGGCTGCATCATCAACGTCGCCTCGCAGCGCGGATTGAAGGGCGCGGTGAATGCCTCGGTGTATTCCGCGGCCAAGGCGGCGATCATCGGCTTCACCCGCGCTCTGGCGTGGGAGGCCGCACCGAAGGGCGTGCGGGTGAACGCGATCGCGCCGGGTCCGATCGATACCGATCTGACCGCGACGATGGAGCCGGCCGACCGCCAGGCCTTCATCGATGCGTTGCCGGTGGGACGTTTCGGCCGGCCGGAGGAAATCGCCGCGACCGCGCTGCTGCTGGCCGGGCCGGAGGGCGGGTTCTATGTCGGGGCCTGCCTGTCGCCGAATGGCGGCGATGTGATGTACTGAGCGGGCGTCGTCATTTTTCGTGCGCGGCCAGGCCGAGCAGCGGCAGATAGGGTTGGAAGCACAGGCGGTAGTCGAATTGCGCGGCAAACTGGCGGGCGGCCTCGCCGATGCGTGCACATGAGGCTTCGTCATGCAGCAGACTGACGAGGCGGGCCGCAAACCGGTTGAATTCCGGCTCGATCAGCGCCGTGTCGCCATCCTCGATTTCCAGGCCACGAAATGCGACCGGCGTGCCGAGGACCGGCATTCCGGCTGCCATGGCTTCGACGGTCTTCAGCGATGAGCCGGTTCCGGATGCCAGCGGAATGATGGCGGCGGCGGCGATGCGGTACAGCTCCAGCAGGAGCGGTTCGTCGACCTGGCCGAGCGCGGCGAAGTGGGCGGATCGCTGCTGTTCCGCGCAACTGCCGGCGACGACGATGCCGATATCCCCCGCATCCGGCCGTGCGGCCAGTTCCGCCGCGATGTCGTGGAGGTGGTCGACGGCGACGAGGTTCGGTGGGTGCCGGCTGCCGACGAACAACGCGATCTTCCGGAACGGCAGATCGAGCCGGCGCGCTGCGTCCGCGATCTCCGCCGCCGGCGCGCGTGACAGGGAGGCGAATGCCTGCACGTCGGCCGGATTTGGGGCGAGCTCCGCGGCGATGCCGTGCTCCGCCAGCCGCGCGACATCGGTGGAGGAGACCGCGACGACAGCATCCGCGGCGAGCAGCGCCTGGCGTTCCCATCGCCAGAGCAAACGGTGCAGCGGCGGCACGCCGACGGCCTGGTCTGACAGGATGTCATGCGCAGTGATGACGACGCGGCGTCCGGCGCGGTGCGCGGCGGGGACAACCACCGAGGCCCAGAACGGGTATTCCAGCAGCACGACGTCGGTGTTCGCGACGACGCGGCCGAGTTGGCGGCGTAACCTCAGGTCGAGCCGAGGCCGCAGGAATTCCCAGACCAGCCATTCCAGTGCGCGTCCGGCCTTTCCGTAGCGCAGCCGCAGCACGGCGCGCAGCAGCAGGCGGGTCGCCTGCAGCGGCCGGCTGGAGGAGCCGATGGTTTCGAATGTGACGGTATCGGCGCGTCTGGTCGGTGCGTCGCCACCGCTCAGGACAGCTATCTCCACCGACTGCGTGCGCAGGAACTCGAGCAAAAGACTGCAACGTCGCCCGGCCCCGCCTTGCGGGGCGGCGATGTCCGACCACGGATACAGCAGCGCGATATGGCGCACCAGGTCGGTAGCGCGTCGCTGCATCAGCCGTTCCGCCAGTGTCGTCGGGTTATGGGTGGCGAGCCATTCGCCAGACCGCGCCTGCGCGCGCGCGGTCAGCTCGGCGCACTGATCACGCGCAGCCCGCATCGTCTGCGCGAGCGAGACAGGATCACGTTCCCGGCACACCAGGCCGGCACCGTGGTTCGCCAGCTGGGCGGCCATCCACGTACTGTCCGAGGCGATGACCGGCTTCCCCGCCGAGAGCGCCTCCATGAACACACCGGAGGTTCGGCTGGCGTAGATGCTCGACCAGTACGGCAGCAGCACCACATCCGCCTGCCACAGAATCTCATAGTACGCCGCGCTCGGCAGAGTGTTGAACAGCAGACAGCAGTCCGGAACGTGCTCGTCACGGAATGCCGTGATCGCGGCGGCGATGTCCGGAACGGCGTCATTGCATTGCAGGGTGAAACGGCAGCCATCGCGTTGATTATTGTCGCGCAGCCAGCGAATGGCGTCGAGGATTTCGAGAATGCCCTTCTCGTCGCGCGCATTGCCGAGGCTGACAAAATGGCAGCGGTGGTCATGGTCGGCTTTGGCACGCGGCACGTCCGGCGGCGGAACATGCGGAATCGGCAGCACTTCCACCGGCAGCCCCGTCAGATGCTGCAGATCGGCGGCCAGTCGGTCGCTGTCACTCGCCAGTCGGATTGAACGCCAGCGTGCGAGTGCTTCCAGCAGGCGGAAGCCGAGACGGGCGAGGCGGCCTTGATAGAATCCTGCCTGATAGCGGAACAGGTAGACGAACGCATAGCTCCGGCGCCCGAACAATAGCAGCGGCAGCACGGCGAGCGCCAGGAACTGCCGGTTGATGAAGGTGTGGGCAAAGCAGACCACGTGACGCCCGCGCGGCTCGCGACGGATCGCGCGTAGCAGATCGACTAGAAATGCAAGGTTGGCCTTGGCTGTCGGCCATCGGCCGGCGCGCCCGTCATCCGGCCAGATCGTGTGCCGGAAAGTGGGTTGCGCATCGATCCGGTCCACAATGTCGCGATCGACGAACCGGTGTGCCAGCACAACCGGATGTTGGCCAACCGCGCGCAAGCCGCGTGCGACCGCGGCGTCGTACTCGAAATAGTGGCCGAGCACGGTCTGCAGGTTGGGGTCGATGATGAAAGCATCTGCGGGTGGGGTGGATGGGTCGGGTGTGGATTTGCGATTCGAGGAGGGCATGTGCTGTGGAGATGCAACCGGTCGGTCCTTCTGATCAATCGCTGCGCGCCCGTCAATCATGACGGCAGTCAGACGGCTTCGTTATCCAACCTCGGCAGAGAGATTGGGTTGCGCTGTTCGATCGGGACGGTTGATTGTGAGGCTGCTACGATCCATCATTTATGAACAGCAGCGCGACATTTCTGACCAAAACGTGATCAAGCGCGTTACGCTACTTGATCTGAGTCAGGCAGGATTCCTTTAGGGTCAGCCAAGCGACGTGTGTTGACATCTGCTCGTTGTGCTGAGACGCAGCTGCCCGCACTCTTAAGGCTAGATGATGAACCAGATTGAAACCCGCATTGTGAAATCGCCACCGGTGCCGCCCGGGTCCCGCGGAGGGCAAGCCGTTCTAATTATTGAGTTTGATCTATTCGGTTCTACCGGTGGCGGCCAGACTGTCTACCAGAAAATTATTTCGCAACGGCCGGACGACACTTTTTATTATTTTGTCAGGGATGAGCCGCGTGATCTGGCACGTCCGCCCAACGCAATCGCTATTCCGTTTAGGGAAATGTGGTCCGGCCGGTCGGAGCGGGTCTCGAGCGACCTGCAATGGATGCTGGGAGATTATGTATTCTGCCGGAATTTTGCAGCGTCGGCCAAAGAGGCTGGGGCGCCGACTGCGTTTGACGTTGTGGACGTGCCGGACTTCCGCCCGGTTGGGGCTTTCATCCGTCCTGCGTTTGCTGCCGAGGGGGTGCAGATCGGTGTTGTCGCACTCGCCATGCATGGAACGCTGTCCAGCGCGTTTCGCCTGGGCTGGCCGGATGGCGACCAGCAGCGTGTGTTGGCGCAATTGCGCGTCAAGGAGCGATTGCAGTTCCGGGTTGCGGATGCCCGCTACGCGATCAGTCATCGTTATTCGCAGCAGTGGCAACGGATCGCGCCCCGTCAGATCAACCTGTTCGACCCGCTTTGGATCGTTGCTCGGCCGGAGCTCCACGCCTCACCACGTGATCAACGCTCTCCTGACCTTGCGTTCTTTGGCCGGCGTGAGAAGTGGAAAGGTCCGGATCTTTTCCTTGATATCGCCTGGTGCGTGGACCCTTCCAGCTATAACCGCTTGCTGCTGATTGGCCCTGACGGCCCGAACCGGACGGGCTCGGGATCTTTGCCGGTGATCGAATCAATGGCGCGATTGCGCGGGCTGCACCCCGAGATCATCGGTGGATTGCCCCGCGCCAAGGTCGCCGAGCTGTTTCAGGCGCGCACGCTGCTGCTGCTGCCATCGCGCTACGACACGTTCAATCTCGCGTCGCTTGAGGCGATCATGGCAGGTTGCCCCATCGTTGCCTCCTCGCATGCAGGAATCGCGGACTGGCTGTCACGGCATCTCCCAGAGTTGCCTTGGTTGCTTACCGATCTTGATTGCAGCCGGCAGGCGGCGGCATCTGTTGAGACCGTGTTGAAAGACTACGACCGGCATCGGGACGCTCTTCTGGAGCAAATCACCCGTCGCAGGTTGGAGCGTGACGAAGCGTCACTTCAGGATATCTACCGGCCTGAGCCGCAAGTCGACAGGCAAGCACGGCAGACGGCGGTTGAAATCGCGGGCGATCTGGCCAACGCTGTCGAGCAAGTGCAGGCAGCGCCCAACCCGGTGACGCACCAGGCCAAGGGTCTGCTGAGCGGCTCGTATCGACTGACACGACGTGCCGTCGGGATACCTTTTCGCCAAATCTGGCAGCGACTGCCGCCCGACCTTCGGCAGCGCTCACACGCGGTACGAAAGTCCGTCCGCGCCGGCCTCACCGTGGTTCGGCGTGGACCGCATCACCCGCATTCGCGTTTCTTGGTCAAGTCCGAGATAGAGTCCCGTACAGGCCTGTCACAGCGCAGTATCTCTCAGTTGGTGGCTGCAAGATCTCTCGCCGACGTCCATCGACGGATCCTCACTGACCATCCGCGCTCTGCCCGGGACGTGGACGCCAAGTTGCGTTGGCTGTCCTCGCTCGTGGCGACCCGGCTGATCGATCGTGTGACGCTGTTCCGTGAGATGGCGCAGCTTGAGCGGCGGCGTGGGAACACCTTGGTTGCCGTAACCTATCTGCTGCGCACGATGAGATGGCTCGGCCGCGACATGCGCGGCGACCTTCCCTACGTAATGTCCTCATTGAGGGAACTGGGTTACCTCGCGGAGGCAGAGGCGGCCGAGGCCATGTTCGGCACTGCCGCGGACACAAACAGCCGGTGCCTCGCACTGATGCAGGACGCGCTGTCCCGCAATCGGACCAAGCCTGACCTGCCTCTTGCCGTGCGGGAGGATTTCCGCGGCTCCGTCGATCCGCGCGTGAGCGTCATTGTTTCCTTGTACAACGCGGCCGATAAGCTGCCGACCTTGCTGACGATGCTGGCGAATCAGAGCCTTGCCCGAGCCGGCGCAGTGGAAGTCGTTCTGATCGACAGCAATTCCCCTGCGAACGAATACGCTGCCCTGAAGGCATTTCTGGCAGCCAGGTCTCTGCCGGTCCTATACGCGCGCTCGGCGGAGCGGGAAACCATCCAGGCCGCGTGGAACCGCGGCATTCGACTCTCCCAGGCTCCCTATCTGGCCTTCCTGGGCGCCGATGAAGGGCTTCATCCCGACGCATTGCGTATCCTGGCGGGCAAACTGGACGATCATCGCGATGTCGACTGGGTGATGGCCGACAGCATCGTGACCAATGTGGATCACGACGGGATCTATGATTCTGATGTCATGCCCTACGATCGGATCGGCTATCGCCAGGATCTGGTGTATCTGGACACGACCTACCTGTCCTGGGTTGGCGGGCTGTATCGTCGGTCCATGCATGATCGTTTCGGCTGGTACGATGACAGCTACCGGGCGGCCGGTGATACCGAATTCAAGAACCGCTTGTTGCCGTTCATTCGTTCGCTGCATGTGCCGAAGATGCTGGGTGTCTTCAACAACTATCCGGAAGAGCGTACCACGGCGTCGCCGCGCGCTGAACTGGAAGATCTGCGCGCCTGGTACCTGTGGCGCACGCCGGGCGGTATGGATTACGCACTCAGCAAGCGTCCGGTGGAAGATGCCGTTGCCCTGTTCAAGACGTGCCTGCGATACCGCAAGGCATTCTGTGGCCATTGGAGCACCGACTTCGATCTTGCGCATAGTGTGGCGCAGCATCTTGCCAGTCGGGACGATGCCGGTACGGTTGGAACTGCCGCGTTGCGCGAGATGGAGGCGACGGTCGAGGTCATGCGCTCGTTGGAACTATGGCGCGATCCCGGCAGCCGGGATCCCGGGCAGTTGCGGGCCATAGGTTGGATGTACGGCAGGTTTCGACGCCTGCGGCAGTTGGCGGGACGGCACCGTGCCGAATTCGATCTGGTTGATCCGCCGGTCTATGACGCATTCAATGACAACCGATTTGAGCAGCATTGGTGGTCGTGGTCGAACGGGTGAACCTCCGGTGGAGGGTTCGGCCTCCTGATGGGCCGGGTCAGTGTTGTTGCCCTGCTGCTGCCGAGGTGCCGGGCGGCGATTGTCATAGTCCATTCACTCACTGACCAGCGTGGCAGGATGCGGCCTCTTGCTGATCGAGGAAGGTCGTCGTAATGAGGTCGGAGATGGCCGCGGAACCACGCGGTCCTCCGCACTTCGGAGTTCTGACATCATAATGCCGCCCCCGCAGGCACGCTTAAATCTTCTGAAAGAACGGATTCTGGCGAGCCGGATCCCGAAGCGGGTAATTGATTCCATAGCTGCTCGTGTTGCCGCGCGTATAGCACATGGCGGAGATGGCCAAGCCATAGTGGAACGCGCCGCGCAAGTGATGCGCGCGGAATATACGGTGATGCCCCGCTTCGCGTTCCATCAGCCGATCGATTATCTGTTTGATAGTCCCCCACCTGAATTTGAACCCGTTGTTCTCGTGTCCGGAGAGAAGCTTCCCCTGCCGGCAATCGCGGACCGAATGGGGTATCCGGCCGATGACGCGACGTATCTGGACATGGGGCGCTACGATGCCGATCTGCTTCGGGGCGTGATTGATAAGCATCTTGGTCTTAAGCCCAACCTGGCAATCATGGATTTCGGCTGCTCGACGGGCCGGGTATTGCGCCACTTTCATGCCGATCATGAAGCGTCCAACTGGCAACTGCATGGTGTTGATATCCAGGCGCGTTGCATTGAGTGGCTGCGCCGGCACTTCCCCAATGAATTCAATATTTTTACAGGAACGGTGCTTCCTTCTCTTCCCTTTGAGGACAATAGCTTCGATGTAATCTATGGCTTCAGTGTATTTACCCACACCAAATACCTGTGGGATACCTGGCTATTGGAACTGAGGCGAGTTCTCCGGCCGGGCGGTTTGCTGATTCAGACCATACACACGGAAAATGCCTGGGAGTTCTATTATCGCCATCGCCAGGAGAGCTGGGTACGGGAAAACCATTCATCACGAGTTTATGAGACGCCGGCAATGGATCTCGACTGGTTCCATTGTGGCGACATCAGTGTCAGTCAGGCATTCTGGAAGCGCGAAATTGCCCGCGAATTCTGGGGTCGCTACCTTGAGGTGCTGGAGGTTCGACCCCCACCGGAACGATATTCGTTCCAGGATTGGATGATCTGCCGGAAGCCGCTCCGGTCCGGAATTGAGGTGGGGTTCACCTGAGCCAGTCAGATCGCCGCAGCCAGCGAAGCTTCTATGGAAGGGCCGCGATTCGGCGGTTCGCGAAAGGCGTGGTCCGCCGGGTTCCCGACATACGTCGGCTGATTGAGTCCCGTGATAGTGCCATGCTGGAAAAAGCACGTGCCATGGCAGAACGAGATCGCGCCCTGGCGGAGCGGGATGCGGCGCGACATGATCGCGACCAGGCGCGACCTGATCGCGATCATGCGCAATCGGCGCATGGCGCGGCGCCATTGGCTGCAGCCATTGCTGCGCGCAATCAGTTGGAAATGCTTCCCGGCAACGCGTATGCACGATACGCGCTGCCTGTCGAATATCGACCCTCTCGCAGTCTCAAGCCGCGCTGGGGTGTCACGCAGCCGCCGATCGAAAGCCTGGCCAAGTGGTTTGGTGAGCATATCCGGGACTATCGCGGGTTCTTTGAGGAGATGTTGGCGACGCTGCCGGATCTGGCAGATATCCCGAGGCAGTTTTCGGAAGCAGACCTGCCCCGGCCTGCGTGGTTCGGAATTCCGGTTTGTCCCTTCGACAGTCTCGCCCTCTATACCATGGTGAAGAGCCGTCGCCCGCGCCGGTATCTGGAGATCGGCTCCGGCGGCACAACCTGCTTCGCATACAAGGCAATCCGGGATCACCGTCTCAATACCAGGATCACGTCGATTGATCCGGAGCCGCGCGCAGCGATCGACGCAATCTGTGATTTGGTGATCCGCGATGGCCTTGAGACCTGCGATCTCACGATATTCGATGAATTGGAGGAAAACGACATTCTGTTTTTCGACGGGAGTCATAGGTCATTTATGAATTCCGATGTTACTGTCTTTATGATTGATGTTCTTCCCAGGCTGAAGCCGGGCGTTATCATACACATCCATGACATCGCGCTGCCGTATGATTATCCTGATATGTTTGTAGACTGGTATTGGAACGAGCAATATATGTTGGCAGTGTATTTAATGAATGCACGTTCAAGAATTGAACCTCTCTTCCCCACATGCTTCGTCTGTCAGGATGGCCGCTTCCATGATCTGTTTTCGCAAATCCCGCTGGACCGCGTTGCCGACGGCAATGCGTGGCGTGGTGGCGGATCGATGTGGTTCACTCACCGCAAATGATCGAGCCCGGATGCGGGCTGCTGGGCAGCGTCGTTGAATCTCTGACGCTATGCCGAGCTGGCATGCCCTGAGGTCACGATGGCTCCGGCCTTCACCTGTGCCGTCATAGGTCGAAACAGGCTTAGTTCGCCACGCGATTTCCGGCTTTCCATCAAGCTGATCGCTCCCTCGATGTCGGAGTAATCGATCACGTCGCGGAGAGAGGTGAGGTCATAATCCCACCAGGCCAACTGCAGCAGGCGGTCTATTGTGTGATCGTCAAAGCGCATCTTCAGCACGCGTGCTGGCACCCCACCGACGATCGAATACGGTGCCACGTTCCTCGTCACCACGGCGCCTGCTGCGAGAATGGCTCCGTGACCCACTTCCACACCCGCAAGGACAATGACCTGCGCCCCGATCCACACATCATTGCCAATGGAAACCCGGCCGGCTGACCGGGAGAGAGATATATTGTGCAGCCGGGCGCCGGCAATTGCGCGATAGACTGAGGAAGCATGCATTCCGCATGAGATGCCTGACGGATCTGTCGCAAACGGATGCGTGGAAAGAAACTCGGGAGAGTGCTCACCTGGATTGATCAGGCTGCGCTGCCCGATCGAGCAGAAACGCCCGATCGTGCTGCTGGACACCTCGCATCCGTAATTGAAGTAACTGAAGGCTCCGACAAAGTTTGTCCCGAGCATGGCACAGGATCCGGTCGCGAACGGCAATTCTGCAGACAGTTCGCCATGGATCTGCGCTATTGAGCCAAACAGCTCCAGACGCGACGGAGCCACATCGGGCGGTGGGACCAACCCATCGGATTCGGCAGCAGGCCCCTCCTGCTTGGGCAGGGGGGTGGCGGAAGCGATCGGTCGATCCTCGTGGTCTGCTGGGCGGACTTTGAGTGTCCGAATGAATTTACGCAGCGCTGGTCTGACAAGGTCTTTCAAAAGCCATCTCCCGGAGAGGCGTTGGGAATTGCAGGGGTCAGAAGCCGACGGTCCCAGTTCCCAATGGTCTCGCGGGCGGGCGCGGCCGATCACCTCTCTCGGAGAGCAGGACCCGGGCTGGTCGCTCGATACCGTAATGAACGCCGATCGAGAGGGTGATGGCGGCTAGCACCGAAACACACAGGACAACGATCTTTGGTCCGCTGAAAGGCAGATCATCGATAATGCGGAACAGAAAGTGATGGATCATGTAGAGTGCGAACGAGGATTCGCCCAACATCACCAGCACTGGGTGCATGAGCTTCTGGCTGATCCACCCATCGACCGACATGGTCAAAATCAATGCGCCGAATGGAAAGAGTAAAACGAAATTTCGAAGCGAATCGGGAAGTGCCCACGTCACGACGATCAACGCGAGTAAGGCCACGATGCTGATCAACTGCAGTATGGTGTTGACGGCAACAGGCGGTCGTAACCTGCCAAATCCATCGTACAGCACCATTCCAAAGGAAAATTCGAGCAGCCGGGCAAGGGGATTGAAATAGAAAAAATTGGGAAAGGCGCGATTAAGCCAGTCGTGAAGCGAAGCTGGCATCAACAGAAAGATCACCGCGTATATGCCAAAAACAATCGCATAAGCGCGGCGTTTTACCAAAAAGGGAAATAGCGCATAGAAAAAGGCTTCGACAGAAATGCTCCAGGAAACCGCATTGTAGCCCAGGGTGAACAACGGGCCACTGAAAAATGCCTGAAGCAGAAGAATATTCGTTATTCCACTGTTGATCTTTTCTCCCAGCGGGTTGCCCCAGCTCTGGAAAAACAGTGCGATCCAAATGACGAGCGTCACCAGATGCAGCGGGTAGATGCGGGCAAAGCGCTTCCGGTAAAACCACTTCCTGTCAAAACTTCCCGCCTGATACACATGGCGCAGGATGAAGCCCGAGAGGATAAAGAAGAAACTCACGCCGAGTGGCCCATCGGGAAGGATGGTCCATCCTACCGAACGGGCCAGGGTGTAGGGGACGTGATAGAGCACCACGGCGAAGGCGGCGAAAAACCGCAGTGAGGTCAAAGCGTCGAGCTGCCGCGGCCTGGCGTTGCTGGATATGCCCGTGGACACCGTGTTTTACCCCGTCAGGATCGTCGAGCCCACCGTGTCCATTCCCACCGGGATCACCGCCGTCCCGTGCATCCGCTCCAGAAACCCGGCCTGCCGGCCCGGCGGCACCATCATCAGCAGGAACCCGCCGCTGCCGGCCCCGCACAGCTTGCCGCCCAGCGCCCCAGCGGCACGCGCCGAATCGTACAGCGTATCGATCTGTGGATTGCTCACCTTCGACGAAAGCTTTTTCTTGGTTTCCCACCCGTCATGCAGCATCGCGCCGAACGCGGTCAGCAACTGATCCGGGTCGTCGCCCTCCAGCACGGATACCGCCTGGTCCACCAGCGCCAGTAAATGCGACAGCGCATCATCCGCCGCGTGGCTGACGGTGCGCTGCATTTGCTCGTCCAGCGTTTGCGAGGCGAACCGCGTGACACCAGTGTAGACTAGGAACAGCGAGCCAGTCAGTGCAGCCTGGCAGGGCGCGGTCATCTGCACCGGCTCGATACGGGTACGTCCCGCGGTGAACTCGAATCAATTCAGCCCGCCGAACGCGGCGTGATACTGGTCTTGCACCCCCACGTTTTCGGCCAGCAGTTCCCGCTCGATGAAGACCGCGCGGCGTGCCAGATCCAGCTTGGTGATCGGCTTCTTCTGCAGGCAATGCACCAGGTTGATCAGCCCCACCGTGAAGGACGACGAACTGCCCAGGCCACTGCGCGCCGGCAGGTCGGCCATGATCGACAGGTCCACCGGCTCGGTCAGTGCGAAATGCTGCAGCACATTGCGCACCACCGGATGCTGCAATTCGTGCGCGTGCGCCACGGTCTCGATGCGCGAGTAGCTGACCCGGTAATGGTAGTCGATCACCGACGACAGGCGCAGCGCCGAAATATAGATGTATTTGTCGATCGCCATGCCCAGCACGGCGCCGCGGGCACGCTCGAAATACTCGGGATAGTCGGTGCCGCCGCCGAAGAAGCTGACCCGCAGCGGCGTGCGGGAAACCGTGATCATGTCCGGTGTCCCTGAGCGAAGTTGGCCCGCAGCACCTCGCGGACGCCGTCGGCAAGCGCCACCTGCGGCCCCCACCCCGTCGCTGACAGAAAGCGCGCTGACTCCACGGTCTTGTAGCCGGTGCCCTGGAAGCTGCCGGCAGGATGGATGATCTCCGCATCCCAATCCAGCGCCTGCATGATGGCGCGGGCGCATTCCCCGATGGTCACCGGCGCATTCGATGTGCAGTTCACGATGGTATCCTCGAAGGCGGCGTCGGCGGCGATCACCGCGTCGATCTGGTCGGCGACATAAAGCAGGTCGCGCACTGTGTCGGGGCTGCCCCAGACCTCGAAAGTCTGTGTGCCGCTGCGATGGGTTGCGGCGGCGCGGGCGATCAGCGCCGCCATGAAGTGGCTGCGGTTCGGTTCGGTGTGCGCGCCCGGTCCGTACAGCGTCGCCAGCACGCAATGCAGCCAGTGCAGCCCGTATTGCGCGCCATAGGTTTCGCTGCCGGTCACCAGCACTTCCTTCGCCAGCGCGTAGCCGCGCACGGAAGGATGCGGCAGGCCGGAGCGGAACGCGGTTTCCGGAATTGGCCGGTCCGATTCCGGATAGATGCAGGAGCTGCCGAGCGAAATCAGCTTGGCCCCGGGCTGATGCCGCCGCCAGGCTTCCAGAACGTTCAGGTGGATGCGGGCATTGTCGTGCAGCAACTCGCCCTGCATCTGGTACTGGATGGCGCCGGTGCGCTGCTTGGTCACCGCGTGCAGAATGCGCCCGGCCTGGGGTGCACTGCGCAGCGCCTGGTCCACCACGGCTTGGTCGGTGAAATCGCCGGCGGCTCGGCCGATCGGATGCACCGGCCAGCCACGCGCGCGCCAGGTCGCAACCAGGTGACGGCCGACGAATCCGTCGGCGCCGAGCACGATTGT
This sequence comes from uncultured Alphaproteobacteria bacterium, assembly GCA_963789495.1. Taxonomy (GTDB): domain Bacteria; phylum Pseudomonadota; class Alphaproteobacteria; order Acetobacterales; family Acetobacteraceae; genus CAWBLP01. The sequence goes on along the minus strand of CAWBLP010000009.1, from coordinate 130,468 downwards.
TACGGAGTCAGCGTAGAGCATCGCGGTACCAGGTGATGGTGTCGCCCATGCCGTCGTCGAGGGAGCGGAATTCCCTCAGTCCCGGCAGCAATTTGCGCAGGCGGCCCGCGGTGGCGCGGCGCAGCTTGACGCCGGGATTGGCACCCGGGGGCGGCGGATTGGTGCGCAGCTTGCGTTCGCGTCCGGCAACACGCATGGCGGCCTCGGCCAGAGCGATGATCTGCGTGGTATGGCCGGCCGCGCAGTTCACCGCATCCGTCACGCCGCGCAGCGACAGCGACTCGACGAAACTGGCTGCGACATCGCCGGCATGGACAAAATCCCGTTCCGCCGTCGGATCGCCGCGAATTTCAAACTCCGGCACGTCACCCAGCGCGCGGATGACGAAGGCAGTGGCGACATGCGCCTCGCTTTCGTCCAGCGTATCGAACGGGCCGTAGGGGTTGGTCAGGCGAAAGCTGATCGTGTTCACGCCGGCCCGCCGCCGCCATAGCTCGCCGGCGATCTCCCCCCAGCGCTTCGACCAGGCATAGGCCGCTTCGCCCTCATGCGGCCAATCGTTCAGGTCCAGCTTCTGCTCGTCGTCCAGCACCGGCCAGGATGCAGGATAGACGGCGGAGCTGCTGGCGGCGCGGATCTCCGTGATGCCGCGTTGCAGGGCGAAGCGGTACACCTGATCGGTCAGGGCCAGGTTGGCGCTGACGATGTCCGCCTGCTGCCTGGCGAACTGCGATGCGAAATAGCGAAATGCCGCAACGTGAATGATGGCGGCGTCCGCGGGCAGGGCAGGGCAGGTGTCCAGCGCGCCGGCGGCAATGGTTGCGGTGCAGCCCGGCACGGTCTGGCCGCTGCTGTTCACGCCCAGCAGCATGGGAACCCGGCCCGCCAAAGCCCGCACGATATTGCGCCCGATGAACCCACTGGCGCCGAACACCACGACGGCATCGGGCAGGCTCATGTCGGCGGGTTCGCGCCGATGACCTTCACCTCCGGGATCGGCACGATGAAGGCGCCGCCCGATGCCAGCCAATCCTGTTCCTTGCGCACGAACTCATCGATGAAGTTCCAGGCAAGCACCAGATAGGCGTCAGGCCGCTGGCCGGCTTCGTCCTCGATCGGGATGCGCATGCCGGGAATCGCCAGGCCGATCTTCAATGGGTTCTTTTCGACGGCTTTCTGCACCAGCTCGGGGCCGATGCTGAAACTGTTCAGCAAAGTCGCTCCCTTGGCCGGTGCGCCATAGGCCCAGACCGATTTTCCATGCGTGCGATACGCGCTGAGCAGCGCACGCAGCCGGTCGCGCAGGGTCAGCACGCGGGCGGCAAAGTCGCGATAGGTCTCGATCTCGCCCAGTCGCTTGGCCGATTCCGCTGCCTGCAGCCGCCGCACCGAGTCGCCCACCGGGCGCGTGCCCTTGCGCGCGACATGCGCCTCGATCGTGCCGCCATGGATCGGCACCAGATCGGCCTCGAACACTTCCAGCCCGTGGCGTTCCAGCAGCGCCGACAGCGACTTCAGCGTGTAGTAGCAAAGATGCTCGTGATAGACCTGATCGAAGGCGGTGTTCTCCACCATGCCGCCGAGGTAGATCGCCTGCACCACGAACACGCCGTCCGGTGCCAGCAGCGCCGCGATGCCGCGGACGACGCTGTGCAGTTCCTCCAGATGGAAGAATACGCCGGCGGCGGTGACGATCTTGGCCGGCCCGTGTTCCGCCAGGATGTCGCGCGCGCAATCTTCGTTGAAGAAACGGTTCCAGGTCGGGATGCCGGCATCCTGCGCGATGCGGGCGACATTGGCAGCGGCCTCCACCCCCAGCACGCGGCAGCCATACGGGGCATACTGCTTCAGCCAGGTGCCATCATTGCTGCCGATATCGACCACCAGGTCCTGCGGGCCCAGCCCGTAGGCGGCGGCGATACGCGCCGAGGTGGTGCGGAAATGCTCCGGCAGCGTTTTGGTCGTGCCCGACACGTAGGGATAGTCGGAAAACATCGATTCCTTCGGAATCGTGTGGTCGATCTGCACCATCGTGCAGTCGCGGCAGAACCCGACCCGCAGCGGATAGGCAGGCTCGGTTCCCGCCGGCAGGTCCGGGCGCACCAGACGATTGCAATGCGGCTGATCGCCCAGATTCAGCACCAGCTCGACATGCCGGCCGCCACAGCAGCGGCAAGCCATGTCCAGCATCTGGCCTGGGGGCGGAACGGTGGGCCGGTCAGACATTGGAGAACCGGCCGTTGCGCAGCATGCGATAGCCCTTCACCAGCTCCCTGATCCCGGCATCCAGCGACACATCCGGCCGCCAGCCGGTCTTTTCCAGCTTTTCGTTGGACACCACGTAGTCACGCTTGTCCGGGTCCTCGCCCACCGGCGCCTCCAGCCAGACGAAGCCGGGCACATGCCGGGCGATCCGCTCACAGAGCTGCGCCTTGCTCAGATTCGCCTCCGACAGGCCGACATTGAACGGTTCGCCGCGCATGCTGCCGTAATTGTCGACGGCATGCAGGAACGCCTTCGCCACGTCGCGGATATGGATGTAGTTGCGGCGGAAATGAGCCTCGAACAGCACCACCGCCCGGTCATTCACCGCGCGCCAGGTGAAGTCGTTGACCAGCAGGTCGAGCCGCATGCGGGGGGACATGCCGAACACGGTCGCCAGGCGCAGCGATACGCCGCCGGCGTTGTCCAGCACTGCCTTCTCGGCATCCACCTTCGTCCGCCCGTACAGCGAGACCGGACGGAGCGGGGAATCCTCGGTGCAGTAGGCGTTCGCCTCGCCGATGCCGTAGCCGCTATTGGTGGTCGGATAGACCACCAGTTGATCGCGCGAGACGCGCTTGGTCAGGTCCAGCACGGCGTCGCGGTTCAAGCTGGTCGCGCCGATCTCGTCGCGGGCGCAGAGCGGAGCGCCGACCAGCGCCGCCAGCGGGATCACCGCGTCCACCTGCTTCAGCAGCGGCTCCACCACCCGCATGTCGCGGGCATCGCCGCGCACGGTCTCGAACCCCTCATTCAGGCAGCAGGCGGCCAGATTGGCGTCACCATCGGCGAAGATGTCCAGCACCGTGACTTTGTGACCGGCCCCGAGGAGCGCGGGGATCAGCATCGAGCCGATATACCCGGCGCCTCCGGTGACAAGAAAATGCATGATATTGCCTCAGTTTGCCGAACGATCGGGCCTGCTCGCCAGGGGGTCAGATACCGAACGCCGCTCTGGCTTACAACCCTGACCGGTCGCCGAGCAGCACGTCCAGCACCGAACCCGGGTTGTGCCGCGTGCGCCATTCCGGTGCCGCCTCGCGCATGGCCTGGGTCAATGGTGCCAGTTCGGCGAGGGCCGCGTGGACGCTGGCCTCGAACCCGTCCGGAAATGCAAACGCCAGGCGCTGCGCCGGTCCGGCCACCTCCTCCATCCAGCAGCCGCGGGGCACGACCGCCGGCAGTGCCAGGGATCGCGCCTCGGCCAGAATGCCGCTGCTGCGCGGCCCATAGGCATTCGGGTCGTACGGCAACAGCAGCAGGTCCGCATCCAGCAGCAGGTCCAGATAGGCCGCCGGCTCCAGATCGTGCTCGATTAGCCGCAGATCAGGCCCGGCCTGAGATTGCAGAGTGCGGTGCGCCCGCTGCACCACCGGTTCCGACGAACGATCGATCGCGCCGCTATGGAGCGTGAACCGCGCCCGGCCCCGGAGTTCGGCGATCAGCTTCGGCAGCAGCGTATAGCCTTTCTCGCTGCGCGCCCCGCCGGGGAACACCAGATGCGGCAGGCCGTCCCGGGTCCGTGGCGGGTTGGCGGGCACCTTCACCGGCAGCGGGACCGTGGCGACCGGCAGACCCGACACGCTGCTCCACAGCGCCGCAAGCGAGTCCGTATCGGCGAACAAGAACAGGCGCGGCCCGAGATGGGCCTGCAGCCGACGCAGCAGGGCGTGAGTCGGCTCCGGTCCGGGCTCGCTGTCGTCCATCTCAGCCGGCAGGCGGCGCAGGACGATGACCAGCCGCGCCACCGCCTCCGGGTCGAGCGCGCCGGCCAGCCCACCCAGATTCGCCGCGGAGATGCTGGGCAGCACCAGCACGTCGTCCCCGGTCGGCGCCAGCTCCCGCAGCGCGGCGGCCAGCTCGGTCCCGAAACTGTCAGCCTGACCGCCGCGTGCGGTCCGGCGGGCACGGCGCAGCAGCCTGGTCGCCAGGTCCGAAACCCCGTCCGGCAGGCGGCTGATCGCGCCAAGCAATGCGGCGCGGGCGGCACCGCCGCTGCCGCTGGTCTGATAGCGGGCGCTGAAACGCGGCAGGAACTGCGTGGCGCTGACCTCGGGATCCGCCACGAAGGAGCGATGCGTCAACACCGGCGCGGCCAGCCCGCGTTGCCGCGCCGCTTCCGCCAGCGCGTCCGCGTAGCCCAAATGATGCCCGGCTGATCCGCGAAGGCCGGGATCGGCGAAGATCACCCGCATTTGTCACCGTCAGGGCAGGGGTCCGCTGCAGCGCGGGAATGCGTACTCAAGACCTTGGTTTGAACCTGTCGAACTCATCGCCTGTGGCGTGGCGGATGGGGCGCCTGGGATCGAAGCGTCCGCCACCATGGGGCGCGACACCATAGACTGAAACCTTGTCCCGGCCAGCGGTCCGCCCAGGGCGAGGCCGCGCGCAACCATTGCAGCGTGACGACCGTCAGTCTTACACCCAGAGGCTGTGCCAGAATTTCCCACTCCTGCCGGGTCAGCGTTATGAATACCCAAGCCTCCGTCCTGTGTCCCTGCGGCAGCGGGCTGCGCAGCGTGCGGTGCTGCAACCTGCAACTCGGTGCCCTGCCGCCGGCCGACGCGACGCGCCACCTGGTGCCGCTCGTCGAACGCGCCATCCAGGCGCATCGCCAGGGCGCCGATGAGGTCGCGGAACGGCTCTGCCTGGACGTGCTGGAACTCGCCCCGGACCGCCCGGGCGCGCTCTCCGTGCTCTACGAGATCCGCAAATCCCAGGGCCGCCACCAGGCCGCCGAGGCGTTGCTGCGCCGCCTGGTCGCCTTCGACCCCAACAACCTGGCCGCCACCAACGAACTCGCGCTCCTCCTCCTCGGCAAGGGCAGCCTCGCGGACGCCGAGTTCCAGGCTCGCAACGCCATCCGCATCGGCCCGGAAAACCCCCAGGCGCACAACCTGATGGGCATGATCCTCACCGAGGCCAACCGCCCGCAGATCGGCGAATACCACTACCGCCGCGTGCTGGAGCTGACCGGCCAGCGCGACCCGATCCTGCTCGCCAACCTGGCCTGGAACCTCAAGGCCCAGGGCCGCATGGAGGAAGCCCGCGCGCTGTACCGAGGAATCCGTCGCCGCGGGCCCGAATATCCGCCAGACCCTGCTGGGCTTCGCCCGTCTCGAGGAAGCCGACCGCAATTTTGCGCCCGCCGGCCAGTTGCTCGACCGCATGGAAACCCTGTTCCCCGACGACCCCGGCATCCGCCTCACCCGCGCCGTCCTGCTCGGCCGAATGCGAAAGTATGACGAAGCCCTCGCAGTCATCGACAGCGTCACCCCCACCGGCGAATCCACCCTCGGCCCCAACGAACTCCTGGAAAAAGGCCGCCTGCTCGACCAGCTCGGCCGCTACGACGACGCCTGGGCCACCTTCGCCGAAGCCAAACGCCTCGCCCGGGAAATCTCCGGCCAGGTCTATATGGACGAGGTCGCCAGCCAGCAGATCGCCCGGCTGACCGGCTTCTTCACCGCCGGCCGCCTGCGCCTGATCCCGCGCGCCTCCGTTCGTGACGACGTCGCCCAGCCGATCTTCATCCTGGGCTTTCCCCGCTCCGGCACCACGCTGGTGGAACAGACCCTGTCGGCGCATCCCGCCATCGCCGCCGGCGACGAACTGCCGCTGATCCACGAACTGACCGCCATCATGCCGCGCATGCTGGCCAGCCCGCTGGGCTATCCCGAGGCGCTGGCCGAACTCTGGATGGGCGATCAGCGCGAGGGGCTGGACAATCTGCGCGACTACTATCTGCAGAAGGTGCGGCAGATGGGCGTGCTGCGCCCCGGCGCGACAAGATTCACCGACAAGATGCCGCTGAACGAGACCCATCTCGGCCTGATCGCGCTGCTGTTTCCCGCCGCCCCGCTGATCCACGTGCTGCGCCACCCGCTCGACATCATGGTGTCCGCCTTCAGCAACGCCTTCACCCATGGCTTCTTCTGCGCCGCCGACCTGGCCAGCGCCGCAACCCACTACGCCCGGGTGATGGAGCTGGTGCAGCACTACCGGGCCGAGATGACGCTGCGCTACATGCCGCTGCGCTACGAGGACATCGTGCAGGACCAGGCGGCCAGCGTGCGCGACATGCTGCGCTTCATCGGCGCGCCGTTCGACGACGCCTGCCTGACCTTCCACGAGAACCGCCGCTACGCCCGCACCGCCAGCTATGCGCAGGTGAGCGAGCCACTGTACGACCGCTCGGTCGGCCGCTGGCGGCATTATCGCCGGCATCTGGAACCGGTGCTGCCGATCCTCGCGCCGACCATCGAGCGCCTCGGCTACAAGCTCGACTGATGGAAACGCCGGCTGCGACGCCTCGCGCGCCTGTCGGGGGCAACGTCCCGATCCCGCTCGCCGAGGTGCTGCACATCGCCGCGGAGTACGAGCGGGCCGGGCGGCTGGCCGAGTCGCGGCGTCTACTGGATCACGTGCTGACGGTCGCGCCGAACCAGGGCGACGCGCTGCATCTGGCAGGCATCGTCACCTTTCGTCTCGGCGATCCGGCGGGCGCGCTGGAGTTCATGCAGCGCTCGCTGGAGTTCGGCATCGATACGCCGCTGTATCTGCGCAACATCTGCGAGGTCTACCGCACCCTCGGCCGGCTCGATGAGGCGCTGGAGACGGCTCAGCGCGCCACCGCGCTGGCACCGTCCGACCCGCTCTGCCTGCACAACCAGGCGATCATCCATTACCACCGGCTGGAGCTGGATGCGGCGCTGGACTGCGCCGGCCGCGCGCGGGCGATCGATCCGGGCATGCCGGGCGCGCATTTCATCCGGGCCGAGGCGCTGCTGCTGCGTGGCGAGATGGCGGAGGGCTGGGAGGAGTACGAGTGGCGGTTCCGCATCGGTGGCGCCGCGCCGCTGATGCCGCCGACCGCCAAGCCGCAATGGGACGGTTCGGCGGTGTCGTTCGGCACGCTGCTGCTGATCGCCGATCAGGGGTTCGGCGATGCGATCCAGTTCATGCGCTATATTCCCTGGGTGGCACAGCGTTGTGCCTCGATCGCGATCGCCGCGAGCGCGGAGCTGCAGCCGTTGCTGCGTCAGATCGCGCCTGACGCGCGCCTGTTCCAGCAATGGCGGCACTGTCCGGATTACGTCGCGTTCTGCGCGCTGTCCGGCCTGCCGCGCCTGCATGGCACACGGGTCGAGTCCGTGCCCGCGCCGGTGCCGTATCTGCGCGCCGATCCGGCGCGGATCGCGCAATGGGCGGTTCGGCTGGACGCGCTGGTGCCGGCGGGGTTCCGCCGGGTGGGCGTGATCTGGGCCGGCCGCCCGACACACAACAACGATCGCAACCGCTCCGCGCTGCTGGCGGATTTTCGCGCCCTGGGCGACGTGCCGGGCGTGGCCCTGTTGGCGCTGCAGAAGGGGCCGAAGACCGGGCAGGCCGGGGCGTGGTACGGCCGAGCGCCGCTGATCAATGTCGGGGCGGAGATTGCCGATTACGGGGACACGATGGCGATCCTGGCCAGTCTGGACCTGGTGGTGACGGTGGATACCTCGGTCGCGCATCTGGCCGGGGCGATGGGTCGCCCGGTCTGGATCATGCTGCCGCGCGCGCCGGACTGGCGCTGGCTGCTGGATCGGGAGGATTCTCCTTGGTATCCGACGGTGCGGCTGCTCCGTCAGACCACGGCGCGGCGGTGGGACGATGTGATGGCGCGGGTGGTGGCGGCGCTGCGGGACCTGGCCACCTGACCCTCAGCGCGCACCGGCTGCCTTGGCGGCGCAGCGGCGTGTGCATTGACGCAGCGGGGTAGGCGGTTCGGTTGCGGAGCGGCCCGCGCGGTAGGCGTCATGGCCGCGTTCGCTTGGCGGCGAGTTGAATGTGCGTGGAGTCCGGACTGCGTCGAGGGAGGACGATTGCGTCGGGTTATCGGGGGCTTCCGGCATCAGCCTGCCCGCGCAGGAACGTCCTGACTGGCCCGCCGATGCTAGGTATCCAGCTCCTCGGGCTGCGTCTGATACGTGATGCCGTCCAGCGCCAGCCAGCTCTGCGCGCTCCGGGTCCAGAAGTGCATCCTGGGTTTGATCCAGGCGGTGTCGTCGAAGGTTCCGCTACGAACGACGCGGACGAGGCCAGGACCTTCCGTGTTGGGCCTGGGATCGCCGAACAGCCACACGCCGCACGCCGCGCATATCCAGCGTCGCTTGACCCGCCCGCTCGCGGCGGTGCCGCCAGCTACAAGCCGGGCATCTTGCCCCACGACCTGAAAGGCGTCAGCAGGCACGACGACACCGAGTGAGAAGGCGCTGCTCGTGATGCGCTGACAGTCGGTGCAGTGGCAGGCGTACACGCCGAGTGGCGGGTCCGTGACCTGGTAGCGAACCGCGCCGCAGAGGCAGCCACCCGTGAGCGGTAGGTCCACGACGTTATCCCTCGATTTCAAGCCTGGATGAAATCAGGAGGATTGAATGCATCGGTCGATGTGAGAGTCCAGCAGTGGGAAGCTGCGAGGATGGCAAGGGGCATGGTCCTTGCCACCCCGTGCTAGCCGTTGACCTGCTGCATCAGCTTCGCCCAGCCGTCGATCACCGGCAGCGCCACGTCCGCCTTCACCGATTCCACGTTGAACACCACGCGCTTCACGCCGAGGTCCTGATACCGCTTCATCAGCTCGATATCCTGCTTCGGGAACCAGACGGTGATCTCGATCTCATCCGGATCGCGCCCAGCTTCGGTCGCCATCTTGCGGAATTCCGGGATCATGTCGGCGATCTCGCTGTAGCCGCCGCGCGCGGCCTGCGGAATCCAGCCATCGCCGTAGCGGATCGCGCGCCGCGCCGAGTAAGGGAAGGCGCCGCCGACGATGATCGGCGGATGCGGCCTCTGCACCGGCTTCGGCCAGGTCATCATCGGATCGAAGTTCACGAATTCCCCGTGGTATTCGGGCTTGGTCTGGGTCCAGATCGCCTTCATCGCCTCGACGCGCTCGCGCGCCACCTTGTGGCGGTCCTCGAACTTCACGCCGTGGTTTTCGATCTCGTCGCGGTTCCAGCCATTGCCGATGCCGAACAGGAAGCGCCCGCCGGACACCTGGTCGATCGAGGCGACCAGCTTCGCGGTCTGGATCGGATCGCGCTGGATCACCAGGCAGATGCCGGTGCCGACCTTCAGCGTCTTGGTCGCGACGGCCGCGGCGGTCAGGGTCACGAACGGGTCCATCGCGTCGTAGTATTTCTTCGGCAGGTCGCCGCCGCCGGGGAAGGGTGTCTTGCGGGTCAGCGGGATGTGCGAGTGCTCCGGCGCCCAGACGGACTCGAAGCCGCGGCTTTCCAGCGCCTGGCCGAGTTCGCCGGGAGCCATGGAATAGTCGGTGAAAAACATCGACGCGCCGAATGCGAGCATGGGTTCCTCCTGGGGCGTTGTCTGCCTGTGGGGCTGAGTGTGCCCTGAACCGGGGCCGGCCTCCAGTGCGGGGTGCTTGGGCTGGGGCAGGGGAGGTCAGGCAGTGCGTGGTCCGCCTGATCCAGGGTCCCGCTCGCCACCGCCGGCCGGCCGGCCTTCGCGCGCGATCGCGGCGTTGATGACTGTGCGGTCGAACACCCCGCACGGACTGTCCGCGCCGGGCAGGAACCGCCGGAACACCGCGAACCGCTCGCGGCTGACCGCGTAAAGCCGGCGCAGCTCGCGCAACGGGTCCGGGTGATCGTCGGTCCGGATATCCAGGTCCGGATACGGGTCGCGGGAGGCAATCTTCAGCGCTGCGGACTGCTTGCCCCGCGCGTCGCCGCCAGCAGCCTCGCCGGCCTCCAGCGCCGCCAGCAGACGCTCCGCCAGCGGTCCCTCGGCGCGCTCGAATGCCGCCAGCGTCTGCTCCACCACCGCCGGCCCGGCCAGCATGTTGCCCGCCACCGACACGTCCGTGCCATGCACTGCCCCGCACCAGGCGACGCAGGACCCGCCGGTGAACGCGGAAATGCGGCCGGCGGCGTCCAGCACGTGGATCTGCCGGTGCGCCCGCCCGGCATCCGCCGCCAGGAGCGCCGCCACCACCTCGTCCGGAGCGCCCCTGGCCCGCAGCCGCGGCAGCCCCTCCACCGCGTACATCGGGTTGATCAGCGCCTGGGTGGCGAACGCCGCCACCCCGCCTTCGACATGGATCGCCAGCGCCCCCACGGCGAAGAAGCGCGTGGCCACCGCGGCACCCAGCGTGCCGGTGGCGGCGTCACGCGCGAGAATCGACCAGGTCACGCATTATCCTCCTGCCTGCATGCCGATCCTCCGCGGTCCCGCGACTCGGCTCAAGACCGGGTAGTCTCGCCGCCATGCAGCCCCCGGTTCCCGTTCGCATCGAGCTTGTCCTGCTGGGCGCCGGCCACGCGCATGTGGAGGTGCTGCGTCGCTTTGCCCTGCGGCCGGAGCCTGGCGTCCGCCTCACCCTGATCGGCCGGGAGCCGGAAACCCCCTATTCCGGCATGCTGCCAGGCCTGATCCGCGGCGAGTACAGCTTCGACCAGGCGCATATCGACCTCGCGCCGCTGGCCGCCGCCGCCGGGGCCCGGCTGATCCTGGCGGAGGCGACCGGCATCGAGCTGGCCGCCAGACAGGTGGCGATCACCGAGCGGCCACCGATCGGCTACGACCTGCTGTCGATCGATGTCGGCGGCGAGCCGGTGCGGCCCGACCACGCCGGCGGCATCAAGGTGAAGCCGATCGGTCGATTCCTGGACCGGCTGGCGGCGCTGGAGGCGGCGCTGCCGCAGGGCGGGCGCATTGCCGTCATTGGTGGCGGGCCGGCTGGAACCGAGCTGGCGCTGGCTTTGGCGTATCGGTTGCGCGGCCGGGCGCGCATCGTGCTGATCAGCGAGGGCGACGCTCCCCTGGCGGCGGCACCGCTGCGTGCCCGCCATGTTGCCAAGGCGGCGCTGGTGGATGCCGGGGTGGAGCTGGTCAGTGGCGTGCGCGCGCTGGGTGTGGCGGAGGGCCGGTTGGCACTGTCCGACGGCAGTGCGATCGACGTGGCGGAGGCGCTGTGGGCGACCGGCGTGGTCGGTCCCACCTTTCTGGCGCAGTCCGGCCTGGAATGCGATGCGGCGGGCTGCGTGCGGGTGGATGCGACGCTGCAATCGCCGTCGCATCGCGGCGTGTTCGCCGCCGGCGATTGCGCCGCGCTGGAAGGCCACGCTTTGCCAAAGGCCGGCGTCTGGGCGGTGCGCGCCGGGGCGACGCTGGCGGATAACCTGCGCCGCGCGGCACGGGGGCAGAGGTTGCGGCGCTGGCGGCCGCAGCGCGAGGCGCTGGTGATCCTTGGCCTGGGCGAGGGCAGGGCGGTTGCCTGGCGCAACGGACTGTCCGCCTCCGGCCGGCTGGTGTGGCGCTGGAAGGACTGGATCGACCGGCGCTGGATGCGGATGTACCAGCAGAAGATGGCGCCGATGGCGACGGGCGACGCCATGCGCTGCGGCGGCTGCGGCGCGAAAGTGGGCGCCGAGGTGCTGGCCGGCGCGCTGGCTGCGCTGCCGCGTGGCGTCGGGCCGGACATTCTGATCGGGCTGGATGCGCCCGACGATGCCGCGGTGATGACGCCGCCGCCGGGCCAGGTGCTGGTGCAGAGCATCGATCATTTCCGCGCCTTCATCGACGACCCGTTCGTGTTCGGCCAGATCGCCGCGGCGCACGCCCTGTCCGACCTGCACGCGATGGGCGCGCGGCCCTGGACCGCGCTGGCGGTCGCCGCGGTGCCGTACGGCGGCAGCGGCCAGATGCGGGCCGATCTGTCGGCGATGCTGTTGGGTGCGACCGGGGTGCTGGAGGCGGATGGCTGCACCCTGGTCGGTGGCCACAGCGCGGAGGCCGCCGAACCGGCACTGGGCTTCGCCGTCACCGGTCTGGCCGATCCGCAACACCTGCTGCGCAAGGCCGGTCTGCGAGCCGGCGATGCGCTGATCCTGACCAAGCCGGTCGGCACCGGCATCGTGCTGGCTGGGCATATGCGCGGCGAGGCGAAGGCGGCGTGGCTGGCCGCGGCCCTCGACTCGATGCGCGCCAGCAATGCCGCGGCGGTCCCGATCCTGCGCGCCCACGGCGTCACCGCCTGCACCGACGTCACCGGGTTCGGCCTGGCGGGCCACCTGCTGGAGATGCTGCGTGCCTCGCGCGGTGCCGCGGAGCTCTGGCCCGACGCCGTGCCCGCTTTGCCCGGCGCGGTGGAACTGGCGGCACGCGGGGTGGAAAGCACGCTGGCGCCGGAAAACTGCCGCTTGCTCGGCGATCTGGGTTCGGCGCCGGACCTGGCCTTGCTGGTCGATCCGCAGACCTCCGGCGGTCTGCTGGCCGGAATTCCCGCTTCCCGCGCCGAGACATGCCTGGCGGAGCTGCGCGCCGCCGGACTGTCGGCCGCCTGTGTCGGGCTGGTGGAAACCGCAGTTCAGGGCCGCTTTCCGCTGCGGCTTACCTACCCGGGCAGGATGCAACTGCGGCTGGACGGTGCCGACCCGCCTGACCGGGGATAGCGCGCCGCATGTCGCATACCGCACGCGGCATAGCGTGATCCTCCTCGTGCCATGAGTATCTTGGCGCAGGCTTTCCGGCGGGCCTGGTGGGTACCCAAGGCGGCCTGGTGTGGCCCGCGGCGTTTTTCCAGCACGGAGGCCGTGCGGAGTGCACGGTGTTCACGGAGGAAATCAGGCCGCGCCGGCCGCCGCTACACGACGGAGCGACGCAGGCCGTCCGTCAGACGTGGCGGGTTGAAGTTCAGCAACCGTCCGACGCGGAGGCCGCTCATGCGCAGGGTGGTGCGAAGTTGCACCTCATGGATCGGCAGGATGCAGCGACGGCCTTGATGCCCAGGACCAATTCGCGTGCGACGACGATATCCGCCTTGAACCCGCCGCAGATTGATACGATATCGCAAGATACCGGACTTGCTGCCTGCGGTGCGAACTCAATCCCCGCGTCCGCCAATTCCTGGCACAGGCATTGCCGGTAGACGGAGTCCAGCAGGCCGGCGCCGGTGTGGCGGTGCCCCTCGATAGCCAGCCCGATGCTGCGCGCGGTGGACGCGATGCTGGTCCACAGGTTGCTGCCTCTGTGGCCCTCCCTGTTTTCTCTGCGGCCCTCTGTGTGAAACCTTGCAATGCCGCGATCAGGCGCCGGTGTTGCGGATGGCAGGGTTGTGGGCGCGGCTGGCGGTCGGGGCCGCCGAGTTAGGGGAGGTTCGCGGCGCGGTAAGGGTTTCACGCAGAGGGCCGCAGAGAAGGCAGGGAGGGCCGCAGAGGGGCTTTCCCGGTGGGGGGCATTGGCGGTGTGTGTGAACCGACGCGCTTCGCCCGTTTGCGGGCGGGGCGGCGGCGCTTTGCCCGGACACTGGTCTGGGGCTCGGCTACTGCTCGGGTATCTGCTGCGCCTGTAGGCGCTGAAACGCCGCGACGACCGGCGCCAGCAACGTTTCGTCCGGCTCGATCCCGCGGGCCTCGCAGCGTTGCCGGTAGCCGCGCCCGATCGCCTTCATCAGCGACGCGAACGCTTGCGGCAGTCGGACGAAGGCCGGTGTCAGCACGCTGATCGCCTCGACATTGTCCGCCAGCGCCGCCTCAGGCTGGTCCGTCGCGTCGAGGCAGTCTGCCCGCACCCACAGCGACCTAGCGAGATCGGGCCGGAACGCGTCGGGGCGCTGCGCCGCCAGCGCGCGATACAGCTCGGCCGCCTCGCGCGCCGCCGCCAGCGCCGCCTCGCGCTCGCCGAGCTCGCGCAGCCTGATTGCCAGATTGTTCAGCGACCTGGCGAGATCGGGCCGGAATGCGTCGGGGCGCTGCGCCGCCAGCGCGCGCCGGAGGTCCACCGCTTCGCGTGCCGCCGCCAGCGCCGCCTCGCGCTCGCCGAGCTCGCTCAGCATGGGCGCCAGATTGTTCAGCGACCCGGCGAGATAAGGTCGGAACGCGTCGGGGCGCTGCGCCGCCAGCGCGCGATACAGCTCGGCTGCCTCGCGCGCCGCCGCCAGCGCCGCCTCGCGCTCGCCGAGTTCGCGCAGCATGGCCGCCAGATTGTTCAGCGACATGGCGAGATCGGGCCGGAACGCGTCGGGGCGCTGCGCCGCCAGCGCGCGGTGCAGCTCGGCTGCCTCGCGCGCCGCCGCCAGCGCCGCCTCGCGCTCGCCGAGTTCGCGCAGCATGGCCGCCAGAGTGTTCAGCGACGCGGCGAGATCGGGCCGGAACGCGTCGGGGCGCTGCGCCGCCAGCGTGCGACGCAGCTCCACCGCCTCGCGCGCCGCCGCCAGCGCCGCCTCGCGCTCGCCGAGGTCGCGCAGCCGGACCGCGAGGTCATTCTGCGCTGCCGCGAGGGGAGAGAGCATGTCCGGATCATCCGGCGCCCGTTCCGCCAAGGCGGCGACGATGCGCGCCTGAATCTCCGCCGCCCGTTCCCGCAGCGCCAGCGTCTGCGCCGCCAGTTCCGCCGCGATCGCTATCAGCGCGAAGGGGTCGTCGGTCAGCCGCGCCAGATGATCCAGCCACGCCACGCTGGCATGCGCCGCGTCGCCCTGTGCGTGATCCTGCGCCGTGCGGATCACCGTGGCGACCACACGGGTCCCGGCACGGTCGAACGCGCGCTCGACGATCGCCGCCTGCCGCGCCGCCGACCGGCGATCGCGGCCGAGCTCGCGCAGCAGGAAGGCCTCGCCGATCAGGTCGGGGCGCACCGCGTCCACCCCACTGCCGTCCCGCGCCGCCAGGGCGTCGTGCAGCAACGGCACCAAAGCCTCCGCCGTCGCTGTGACCGCGCCGCGCGCCGCGCATTCCTGCTCGAGCAGCTTCATCAGACCGTCGTCGTCGCAGCCCTGCTGCAGGGTGATGCAGGCGGCGGCGTGCAGCAGCAGACGCTCATCGGCATGCGCGGCGCGGGCCAGCCGGATCAGCCGGTTCCGCTCGGAGCCGGCGATCTCGTCGGCGTTGGCCACCCGGTCCGCCGGTTGCAGCCGGCTGAGCGCCAGCGCCGCGGGCGCGCCACGTCGCACCGCCAGGACGGCCGCCATCATCAGGTAGAGCGGTTCCGTCTCGATAGTGTCGCGGGCAAGCCGCTGGTCGAACAGCGCGTCCGAGCCCTCCGGCGGCGGCACCGGCGCGGGGATGATGCCGGCGATGCGCGCGGCCTCCTGCATCGCCTCGGTCAGCAGCGCGCGGCGATCCGCCATTGCGGTGAGCGGGCGCAGCGGGATCGGCGCCGGCGGATCCAGCACGTCGCGCGCATCGCGGCCGGACGATCCGCTCGGCCGCGTCAATTCCGCCCACCAGCCGGAACTCGCTGTCGGCATAGCGTTCCAGCAGCAGAATGCGCAGCTTCGGTTGCTCCGGCCGGCCGGGGCGGCGCGCCAGAACTTCCAGCCAGGGCCGCAGGATCGGCACCGAGGCCGCGGCGTAGTCCACCACCACCAGGGTGTTGCGAGGCCACGTCCATTCGGACGGGTTGTGTTCCTTGTGAAACGTTTCCAACGCGTCCTGCCGCGCCAAGCCGACGGCCCAGCCGGCGTCTTCCGCGCGCTCGCACAGTTCCAGCGCCAGGCGGGTCTTGCCGGCGCCGGCCTGTCCGGTGATGCAGCGCGCGGCGATCGGGCGTGCCGAGTCCAGCCAGGTTTGCAGCGCCCCAAGCTCTGCGTCCCGCCCGATCAGGGTGGTCGCGCGCAGCTCGGTCAGCAGCAGCTCGCGTTCGTTCTCCGGCCGCGCGCGCAGGCGATGGCGCGCGTCGAGGGGCAGATGCCCGGCGCCGGCCTGCAGCACTGCCTCGATGCGATCGATGGCGCGGGCGATCCGGTCGATCTTCGGTTCCAGCCGTGCCAGAACGCTGCGCACCGCGGCGAGCCGGGTGGTGACGAACGCGATCTCGGCGTGCGGATTGTGCTTGAGGGCCTCGCGGATGAAGGCCTGGAAGACCAGCGGCCAGCCGGGTTTGTCGGTATCGTTGCCGAAGAACGCGGCCCGGAATTCCTCGGGCGGGTCGCCACCGCCGTTGTCCGCGGCGCCGCGCAGCAGCGTGTCCCAAACCTCCTGCGCAGCAGCCTGAAGAATTGCACCCAGCTCAGCGCGCCCGGTCGCCGCAAGCGTGTGGTCGAGCTGGGCTTCCAGCTCCGCCGCCAGGGCATCGTTCGGGATGGTTTGCAGCGTGGGGCAGCGACCGATCTGGGTATGCAGCCAGCTTCGCGCCGCGCCGATGAAGGGCGGCATCCGGCCGCTACGCTGGTCGATCTGATCGCGCTCGATCTGCTGCCGCGTGGACTCCAGCAGCACCAGCGTGCCGGTCAGCTCCGCCAGCCGTATGGCATGCTCCAGGTCGTGGTTGGCAGGCACGCCGCCGATGGAGCCTTGCAGGCGTGCGGCGATCGTCTCCATCACCTGCTTGCCGGCACCGTCGAACAGCAGGTCGAGCGCTTCCTTGGCGAGTCCGCCGACCGCCTCGCTACCCGCCCCCAGGCCGACGCACGCCGCCAGGATGGCGCCGAACCGCATGGCGGCTCAGCCCGTCCCGTATGGCGCGGGTCGGGATCGCGACGAGCCGGGGCCAATCGGGGCCGCAGTGCCGGTCGTGCGCCCGCGCGCATGGCTGGCATCGCCAACGCTGCGGGGATCGCCAACGCTCGCCCGGCGTAACATCGGCTCCTCCATGGATGGGATCTGTATGCGGGATCAGTCTATATTGCGCCCGGCACAGTTCAACCGCTGGCGGGGCTGGAGCTGCGGTGAATGGCGTTGGCGCGGCGCGCGCGGTGGGGCGGTCGGCACTTCGGGCCGTCGCACCGGTGGGGGTAAGTAAGGAATTTTCACCGCAGATAACGCAGAACACGCAAATGCACCGCAGGGGTTAACCGGTCCCGCGAATCTTGCGGCTGCGGCATGCGGCTCCGGCAGATCGTGCATTGCGTTTTGCGTGGTCTGCGTGTTTTGCGGTGGCATTTCTCTTGTGCTGCGCGGGTGGAACGGTGCCGCCGGAAAGCGAGCAGCCAAACTCCGGTGGCAGCGGTGCTCGGGGATTTGCGCCACCGGGTCAGGTATTCTTTGCCTTAATTCCTAGGAAATTATACCATGCGGCCCCGGGAAAGCTGTCAGGAGCCGATCCATGCCCAGCCCATTCTCCGCCGCCTCCGCG
The DNA here is from genome assembly GCA_963789495.1 of uncultured Alphaproteobacteria bacterium. Classification (GTDB taxonomy): domain Bacteria; phylum Pseudomonadota; class Alphaproteobacteria; order Acetobacterales; family Acetobacteraceae; genus CAWBLP01. Next base: position 113,128 of record CAWBLP010000009.1, on the reverse strand, counting down.
GAGCCGGCCGCACCGCCGCCTGAAAGCCGCAAGCGCGGCAACCCGAACCTGCACCTGGCACCGCGTTGCGGGGCCCGCACTCGCGCCGGCTGTCCGTGCCGGGCACCGGCGATCCAGGGCAAACTGCGCTGCCGGATGCATGGCGGGCGCAGCACCGGGCCTCGCACGGCAGAGGGGAAGGCGCGGCTGCGCGCGGCTCGGACCATCCACGGCGGCTACGGTGCGGAAGTGCGGGCGCAGAACCGCTACAGCCTGACGATGCTGCGCCGCGGGCGGGTGGGGAACGAGGCGGCGCGCCATTTCGCGCGGCTGCCGGAGGACCTCGCGGAGCGGCTGCTGCGCATGCCCCCGGAGCTGTTGCCGCCGCCATTTCCGACCGGCGGCCTGACAGCGGCGCAGGACCGCGCGGTGCTGCGCGCCGAGGCGGCGGCGCTGGCCCCGTGGCAGGAGGCGATCGCGCGGATCCGGCAGGTCAGGGTGGAACCGGCGGGTGCCGCGGCAGGCGGGCGCTGCGCCGGTGCAGAAGCCCATGCACCAGCGGCCGGGTCGGACGCCGGTTCAGCCGCGCCGGCAATTGCGATGGGAATGCCGGCAGAACCCCTGGCACCAGAACCTGGCGACGGATCGGGCGACACCGTCGCGGGTTCGTCGCAAGCGGCGGCGATGGCAATGCGCGCAGAACCCCATGCACCAGAACCCGGTTCCGGCACCGGCGGCGCCACCCCGCGCCCGGCGCAGGCGGTGGCGGTGCCGATGGTGGAAGCAGCCCATGCACCAGAACCCGGTTCCGGCACCGGCGGTGCCACCCCGCGCCCGGCGCAGACGGTGGCGGTGCCGATGCTGGCAGCAGCCCATGCACCAGAACCCGGTTCCGGCACCGGCGGCGCCACCCCGCGCCCGGCGCCGGCGGTGGCGGTGCCGATGGTGGCAGCAGCCCATGCACCAGAACCCGGTTCCGGCACCGGCGGCGCCACCCCGCGCCCGGCGCAGGCGGTGGCGGTGCCGATGCTGGCAGCAGCCCATGCACCAGACGCTGCGTCCGATACGGGTCGCGCCGTCGGGAACGCTGCGTCCGCGGTGCGGATGACGGTGCACGCAGCAGGCCGAGCAGCAGAACAAGGGCCCGGCTTGGACCACGCGCCACTGAGCGGCGCCTGCTCGAACGCGATGACAAGGCAGGCAGAAGCCCGTGCACCAGAGCAGGCGGAGGTCATGGGTGGCGCCGTCGCGAAGCCGGCCGTCGGGGCTCGGACGACAAAGCAGGCGGAAGCCCATGCACCTGAACGCCATGGGCGCGCACTTGGAGCTGTGCCGGTTGCGCTCGCGGGCCGAGCGGCTCGCCGGTGGAAGCGCCACCAGGAGCGGCGGCAGCGGACCCTGGTTGCTCGTCCCGGGCCGTGACAGGGGCGGAGGCGTTGGTGCGTCAGCCTGCCGCGGTTTCCCCAGGCCAAGGTGTTGTTGTCGGGTCGCGTTCACATGGTGCCGGATGCTCGCCCTCGCGCGGGGGGGGCATGATGGCGGGGCTCACATGATGGACCCGCCGCTACCGGCTGGACGCGGCAGCGCCGCGGGGAGAAAATCGCGCTGACTTAACCGACAGGACCAGCCCATGCGCCAGTACCCGCATCGCCTCCATCCCCGCCGACGGCATCGGCCCCGAGGTGATCAGTGCCGGGTTGGAGGTGCTGGACGCGGTGGCTGCGCGGGATGGCGGCTTCAAGCTGGTGGTGGACCACTACGACTGGGGGTCGGACTATTATCGCAAGCACGGCCGGTTCATGCCGTCGGACGGGCTGGCCTGGCTGCGCACCGCAGACGCGATCTATTTTGGCGCGGTCGGCGACCCGGACATTCCCGACCACGTGACGTTGTGGGGGTTGCGGCTGCCGATCTGCCAGGGGCTGGACCAGTATGCCAATGTGCGTCCCACCCGCATCCTGCCCGGCACCACCAGCCCGTTGCGCGATGTCGGACCGGGCGACCTGGATTGGGTGATCGTGCGCGAGAACAGCGAGGGCGAATACGCCGGCCATGGCGGTCGGGCGCATCGCGGCTTCCCGGAGGAGGTTGCGACGGAAACCGCCATCTTCACCCGCCGCGGGGTGGAGCGGATCATGCGCTACGCCTTCGGTATCGCGCAGTCGCGCCCGCGCAAGAAGCTGACCGTGGTCACCAAGTCCAACGCGCAGCGCCATGGCATGGTGTTCTGGGACGAGATCGCCTCCCTGGTGTCGCGCGACTATCCGGAGGTGAGCTGGGACAAGGAACTGGTGGACGCGATGACGGTGCGCATGGTGCGCAAGCCGCAGAGCCTGGACACCGTGGTGGCGACCAACCTGCACGCGGATATCCTGTCGGACCTCGCAGCGGCGCTGGCCGGCAGCCTGGGCATTGCACCGACCGGCAACGTCGACCCGGAGCGGCGTGGCCCTTCCATGTTCGAGCCGATCCATGGATCGGCGTTCGACATCACCGGAAAGGGGATCGCCAATCCGGTGGCCAGCTTCTGGACCGCTTCGATGATGCTGGAGCACCTGGGAGAGAAGGCCGCGGCGGGCGTGCTGATGCGCGCTGTCGAGCAGGTCTGCCTGGCGGGCATCCTGTCACCTGATCTTGGCGGGTCGGCGACCACGCAGGAGGTGACCCGGGCGGTGTGCGAGGCGGTGCGCGGCATGAACGCGTAGGCAGCAAGCCATCGGGGCGTTGCCCCGACCCCACCAGGAGGCCTTGCCTCCTCCAGCAAAGGCGCAGCCTTTGCAATCGGATCGGTTTGGGGTGGGAAGGGGGCGGGGCGGTTCCGGACCAAACGATCATCGCGGAACGGCCCCCTCCCCACCCCAAACGGAGTTGGTTCCAAGGGCTGTGCCCTTGGCGGGGATGCAAGGGCAGCGCCCCTTGCTGGGGCTTCCGGGGGCAACGCCCCCGAAGCTTGCCGTTCAGGCGAAGCGTCGCGGCCTGCCGGTGTCCATTGCCACCTCGGTGACGAGCTTGTCCAGCACGGCAGTTCGAAAGCTCGCGAGATCCTTCACCGGGCGCACAAAGGCAGAGGGTCCGCCGATCACGTTCTGCGCATAGTCCTCCGAGATTTGAGCGTCCCGGCTGACGATCGGCAGGCCATTGATGCGCAGCCCCGCCGCCACGGCCTCGTCGCGCGCGTCGGTCACCGGCCGGCCATCATTGTTCCGGCCGTCGCCCGACACGTCGATGATCCGGCGTGTGGTCGGATAGCGGCAGCCCAGCAGCAATTTGCGCGAGAAGTCGATCGCGCCGCTGATCGAGGTGAAACCGGGGGTCAGGAAAGTCGCCTCGGCCAGTTGCGAGGTGAACCGGCGGGCCGCCGACGGGCCGTCGATCACCAGCCACGGGACCATCTGATTCTGCCGCAGTGCGTCGGACCAGCCGACGAAGGTCAGGGCGATGCGGCCTGTCAGCCCGGACTGCACCGTTCGGATGAACAGGTCGCTGGTGATTGCCTCGGCATAGCCGCGGAATTGAAGCGCGAGATTTTCGTTGTCGATGCTGCCGGAGCAGTCGGTGGCGAGGACGACGGCGGCATCGACCGGGTCGGCGGCAGCCCGGAACAGGCTCCTGCGTCCAACAAGCGGCTGGCTTGGCATGGCGGTTCGGCTCTTTCGCGATGTCCGCGCCCGTGAGAGGGCACCTCGTTTGGGTCAGCATAGCTTCCCTATTCTGCAAAGGAACATCAGTTTCTCGCGCCGGAGCACGGAGCGGTGCCTCGGTCGCTGGCCCTCGCTCCCGGCCGCATGCCCTGGCATGATGATTCCCCGGCCCCACCAGCGCCCCGAGTTGCACGATGCTGCATATGACCAAGCTTGCTGTCGGCGTGCGTGACATCGAGCATCTGCGCGAGTTGCAGACCGAACGCGTCCTGCGCACACCACCGCTGCGGCATCGCACCCGCAATGCGCCCCGCCGGCGGGCGGAAATCGTCGATGGCGGCTCAATTTACTGGGTGATCGCCGGGGCGATGGTGGTCCGCCAGCGGATCCTGGAGATCATCGACGATCATTGGGACGACAACACCGCCTGCGCCGCGTTGATCCTCGATCCGCATCTGGTGCCGGTGGCCGGCCGGCCAACCAAGCCGTTCCAAGGGTGGCGCTACCTGCAGGCCGATGATGCACCGGCCGACCTCGCAATCGGGCCGCCGGCACGGGGAGAGGCCGACTTGCCCGCGGCGTTGCGCCAGGAATTACGCGCGTTGTGCCTGCTGTAGCGCGATTGCGTATCCGCAAATGGTGCTTGCCCGACTCAGGCAAACTATCGCATAAGGGTATCAGTCGATTAGGGCGCCTTTTTCGCCCCGACTATCAACCTCTCCCGCAACGCCTCCTGACTTTGGAGCCATTCCCGTGACCACCTCGCGCAAACACCTGATTGCCGCGCTTGCCCTGATGCTGCCGGCCGCGGCGCTCGTTGCCTCGCCCGCCTCGGCGGCCACCGCCGGGGTGCATCACGCCAAGAAGCACCACACCACCGGCGTGCACAAGGCCAGCACCCATCACCACGTGACAAAGAGCAAGAAGAAGTCGCACGTCGCCAGCTGAGCGAACCGGCATCGAGATCAGGCCAGGGGGAAGCGTCTTCCTGGCCTTTTTCATGCCCGGCATTCGCCCGCCGGTTGTCCCGTGACCGCAGGACGCAGGCCGGCCTCCGGTTTGGCCCGCCCCCACGTTGGCCCGCCCCACGTTGGCCGCTGCAAAGGCGCGCAGGTCAGCTCCGCCGCTGGCGTCCGTTGGCCTCCAGCAACGCGCGCAGGCCGGCCAGCAGCCGGGCCGGACTGGGCGGGCAGCCGCTGATGGTCAGATCCACCGGCACCACGCTGCCGGCACCGTCCAGCACCGCGTAGCTGCCCTTGAACACCCCGCCATCCACCGCGCAATCGCCCACCGCCACCACCCATTTCGGATCGGGTGTCGCGTCCCAGGCCTGCTCCAGCGCCTCCCGCAGATTGCGGGTCAGCGGCCCGGTGACCAGCAGAATGTCGGCGTGGCGCGGCGAGTCGACGAAGCGCAGGCCGAACCGCTCCAGCGCGTAGATCGGTCCGGTCAGCGCCCGCAGCTCCAATTCGCAGCCATTGCAACTGCCGACGTTCACGTGGCGGATCGCCAGGCTGCGCCCGAGTCGGAGTTGGGCCGCCGCATCCAGCCGGGTGGCGAGCGAGACGATGGTCTCCTGGTCCACCGGCCCGACCGGTTCCGGCGGCGTCCCGCCCCGCATCGCCCGCAGGATCGATCGCACGCTCATAGGTCCATCCCCGATCCTGGCAGGCCGAGGGAGCGGCGCACCAGCTCCATTTCGTCCACCCGGCCGCCGGCCAGCACGGTTTCCGCCAACGGCCACAGCGCCCAGCCGGGATCGCGCACGAAGGCGGCGGCGATCTGGCCATGGTCCAGCCGGAGCCAGTGCCAGATATCGCCGCGTTGCAACTCCGCACAGCCGATGCCCTCGCCGCTCACCTGCGGCAACGCCATGCTGATCGCGCCGTCCGGCAGCGCATCCAGGATCGCCGCCAGCAGGCGCAGGCTTTCGGCGATCTCCGCAATACGCTGGCGGCATCGCGCGGCGGCATCGCCCCCGGACCGTGTCGGCACCACCAGGTCCAGTGCCGCATACGGCGGGTAGGCAATCCGGGCGTCGAAGCGGCGTCCGGCCGATCGGCCGACGATCCCGCCCACCGCCAGGCGTGAAGCGGTCTCGCGCCGCACCACGCCAAGCCCGGCCAGCCGGTCCGCCGCCGCCTCCGTCAGTTCGGCCAGCGCCGGCAGGACATCCGCGAGCTGCCGCCTTGCGTCGCCGATCGCTTCCGCCCCGCTCGGGACGATGTCGGCGGCGATCCCGCCCGGCACAACGCAGTCCATCATCAAGCGGTGACCGAACGCGATCGAAGCGGCGCGGTGCAGCCATTCGCGATGGGTCGCGCATAATGCGGCCAAAGCGCCGGCGCCCAGCGTTTCGGCGAGCAGAGCCAGCTCGTCCAGGTGGCCGGTGATGCGCTCCAGCTCCGCCATGACGGCCCGCAGCGCGATCGCACGGGGCGGCGGGCTGGCCTCGGTGGCTGCCTCGGCCGCATGGGCAAAGGCGAGGGCGTGGGCGACCGTCGCCTCCGCCGCCAGGCGTGCCACATAACGGGCCGCAGCACGCGGGGATTTGGCGCGCATCAGCATCAGCGTGCCCTTATGGGCGTAGCCGAGACGCGCCTCGGCACGCAGCACCGTATCGCCCCGCAGCGTGAGCCGCAGATGGGCCGCCTCACCGATCCCGTTCGGCACCGGGCCGCAGGGAAGCTGCATCAGCCCGTCCTGCTCCGGCGCCAGCAGCTCCGGTGGTTCGGGGGTGGTGATCGGCGGCCCCGGACGCGGCGCCAGAGGGCGTGTATGCGGCCAGTGCCCGTGATCCAGCCAGGGGCGCAGATCCACCGCACCCGTCCCGGCATGGCCCCACAGGTCCTGCACCATCCGCTCGAACCAGGCAGCGCCCGGCCAGGTCGGCGACAGCGCCGGGTAGCCGCCATCCTGCACCGGTGTGGAGACCGGCAGGACCGTGCCGGAGTCGTCGTCCAGCAGCAGGGCGTGCACCTGCACGGTGTCGGCCCAGAGCGCCAGCAACCGCAGGGCCGGGTCCTGCGGCAGCGCGACCCAGAGTTCGGCCGCCACGACGTGGCGCGGCCAGGGGTGGCACGGTTCGGCCGGAGCGGCGGCGAGAGCTTCCCGCAGCGTCATCGCAACACCGCCGCAACGCTGCGCAGCCCGTCGGCGAGCGGCGCCGGCATGGCGAAGCCCAGCACCAGCAGGAGCGCGAGCGGCACCCAGGACAGCGCCGGACGGACGCGGCCGACCGGTGCATGCAGCCGGCGCAGCATCAGCCAGCCCAGGGTCATCACACCCGGCACCAGCGGCACCAGCAGAGGTGGGGATTCCGCGGCGGTGGCCGCCAGGATCAACGCCAGGCCGGGGAACAGCCCGAACGGCGGCAGCCCCGCCAGCCCCGCCAGCGCCACCATGCGCGGCACGCTCTCTGCCACCGCCAGCTCTGCTGCCAGCCGCGTGAACACCAGCAGCGTCACCTGCACCAGCGCGGCGAACCTTGCCTGCGGCGTATCCAGGCCGAGGGCGAACACCGCCACGCCGCTCTGCCCGAGCATGGCCAGCACGGTGACCCGCCGATCAGCGTGACGCCACAGCAATCCGGCGATCGATGCGCCCAGCGCCAAAAGTCCGCCGGCGATCAGCAGCGGATCGAGCGACGCCGGGTCGTGACCCGGCATGACAACCGGCAGGCGCAGCACGAGCAGGAGGCTCAGTACCGCCAGTTCCGAGCTGAGCAGGCTGATACAGGCATAGCCTGCCAACCGGCAGGCCAAGGCCGGAAGCGGGGCGGCGGGCAGCAGGACGCAGCCGAGCAGGGCCAGGCCGAGCCCGATGCAGGCAAGGGGTAGGCGATGGGCCGGGGCGGCGATGAGGGCGCAAGCGGTGGCGATCGTCAGCGCCAGCCACGCCAGGCCGGGATCGTCCACCAGCACCGCCGCCACCGCCGCGAGCGCCAGCACGATCTCTGCGGGGTGGGAAGGAACCGAGCGGCCGAGGCCTGGGAAGCGCAGAGCGGCGACGACGAAACTGATCAGGATCGCGGCGTAGATCCCGGCTGCGCTCAGCCGGACCGGTCCCAGGACGAAACCGCCATAAGCCGGCAGGGCACAACTCAGCAGGAACAGTGCCGCGCAGGGGACGAACACCGCCAGGTGGGGTATTTTGGGGATCGCTCGATGCCGTCGCCCGATCCAGGTCGCGCCCAGTGCCAAGGCTGGAACCAGCGGAACAGCGGCCAGCGCCAGGCCGGCTCCACTCGCGAGCCCCGCCAGCACGATCCCGTTCTGCAGCGCGGCCAGCCCGATGATCTGCCGGATCGGGTCGCGCCGCGTGGCCGCAAGCAAGGCACCCAGCAGGCCCACGGCCAGGCCGGGGCCGATGCCGGCGACGGGCAGGCAGACCGCCGCGAGTGCCGCACCGCCCAGCATGACCGCGAACCTGCCGGACCCGCGCGGTGAGCCGCGCCCGAGCAGGCGCGGCAATAGCCAGGGCAGGCCGGCGACCCCCCAAACGCACAGGACCGCGGCCAGCAGCCAGGCGCCAGCGGCCAGCGCTGCCAGCGCCACGAGAGCCGATTGCGCCGCGAGAATGGTGATGCCGGCGACGGAGCGCCGGTGCCACAGCAAGGCAAAGGACAGCGCCAGAGCCAGCCCGTTCGCGGCATCTGCCATCATCATACCGGCCTCGCCACGGTAATGACCAGCACGGTCGCCAGCAGGGCGAGCAGCAGGGACACGGCCAGCAAGGCAGGCAGGCGGCGGGGCGGGAGCCGGCCCGACACGGCGCGCATCAGGCTCAGCAGCACCGTCAGCAGGCCGATGCGGGCCAGCCAGCTCAGCAATCCGACCGCCCAGCCGGCCGGGAAATTGTCCGCGGCGGCGAGGCCGGCGGGCAGGAACAGCGCGCCGATCAGGTCGCACCAGAGCAGCAGGCGCAACGCGTCGGCCAGCCGCAGCAAAGCCAGGTCGGGGCCGCTGAACGCCGCCGCCGGCATGTCGGTGTCGAGCTGCGCCACGGCGACCAGCACCAGCGCCACGGCGGTCAGGCTGACGCCGACCATCGGCTGCATCATCCGCACCTGCTGCAGCCCGGCGATGAGGTCGACATTGGTCGTGCCGGCCATCATGCCCAGCGCCAGCATCGCCACCAGCAAGGCCGGTTCGGCACAGACCGTCAGCGCCAGACCCTGGCGTGCGGCGACCCCGCCTTGTGCGGTGCCGTCATCCAGCGCGGCCAGCAGCACCACGAGCCTGGCCAATGCCAGCAATCCGCCGATCACCAGAAGATCGCCGAACGGCGCCAGCGCCATGCCCAGGGTGAAGGACGGCACCAGCAGCGCCGCCACGGCAAGCGCGGCGAAGCAGGCGATCGGCGCCGCAGCGAACAGCGGCGAGGCATTTTCCGACCGCACGCGCTGCTTGCGCGTCAGCCTCCGCAGCTCATGCCACGGCCCATGCCAACTGCCACCGGCGCGTCCGACCAGCCGCGCCTCGATCCAGTCCGGCAGGCCGGCGAGCACCGGCGCGGCGGCCAGGATCAGGACGCCGTGCAGCGCCTGTGCGGCGAGTGCCAGCAGCAGGGTCACGGCGCCAGCCACGCCAACAGCGCCAGCAGGCCGAAGAGTGCAAGCATCGCCGGCGTGGTCCCCGCAATGCTGCGGCGCAGCCGCCGGAGTGGCAGATGGCGGAGCGGCAGGTGGCGGAGAGGCGGACGGACTGCGGCGGGCAGCGGAGGCAGGAACACGGCGCCATTCCATTGGGTGAGCGGATCACCGAATGGCAGCCAGGCCGGCGGCGGTGCGAACCCGTCCTGCCAGGCCGCGGCGCTGTGGTGATCCGCCGGCGCGCGGCGGCGTAGCCACCAGATCACGCCGCCGGCGACCAGGCCCAGCAGCAGGGCGACCGGCAGGGGAGCATAGCCCGGCGCGTCCGCTCTCGCCGCGAGCACCAGCCAGCCGGCATGCTCGCCGAGGGGGCGTCCGGTCAGGGCGCTCACGGCGGGGTCGGTGAGCAGGGTCAGCAGCGGTCCCGGCAGGATGCCGAACAGGGCGATGACGATCGCGCAGGCATAAAGGGCAGGCCGCGCTGGCGTTGGCACCTCCTCGGCGCCGGCCGCCCGGGGAATCCGTGGGCGGCCGAGGCAGGCGACCCCGATCAGCCGTACCAGCGACGCCGTGGCCAGTGCGCTGCCCAGCGCCAGGATCGCCACCAGCGCGACCAGCAGCAGTGGCAGCCACAGGCCGCCCGTGCGTGGGCCGAGCAGGATTGCCTGGAACAGCAGGAACAGCCCGGCGAAACCCGGTCCGGGGGGCAGGCCGGTCAGACCGGCCAGACCGATCAGCAGGCTCGCCGAACTGACGGGCATGCGATGAACCAGCCCGCCCATCCTATCCAGTCGGCGCGTGCCGGCCTCCCGGCGGATCGCGCCGACGGCCAGCATGGCCAGCGTTCCGCAGAGTGCCTGTACCCCGGTCAGCAGCAGCGTCGCTCCCAGCGCGAGAGCGGCCAGGTTGGGCAGATCCGCGGCCCGGGCGAGCAGGACGATGCCGAGGCCGATGGCGGCCATGCCAACCTGGCGGAGCGAGCCGAACGCGACCGCGCCGTCCAGCTCGTCCTGGGTCACGGCCCGGATGGCGCCCAGCAGGACCGAGGCCGCGCCGACCAGCAGCAGCGGCACCGCACAGATCAGCGGTGACGCAGCATCCGCGAGATCCAGCGTCAGGCGGATCATGCCGTACAGCGCGACCGGCAGGATGCCGCCGGACAGCAGCACGGCGGCGCGCGGCGGCAAGGAGCGTTGGGCCGGCACGCACCAGGCATGCAGGGGCACCAGGCCGGCCTGGGCCGCCAGCCCGACCAGCCCGACCAGCGCCGCCGCAGTGGCATGTCCCGGCGCAGCCTGTTGCGCTCGGATCGCCGCGAACCGCAGGCCGCTGCCATCCTGGGCGATCAGGGCGAGGGCGATGAGCACCGCCGTCGCCGCCAGCAGCGACATGGTGAGCTGGCTCGAATTGGCATGTCCCGCCTGCTCGGTGCGGCCCATCGCCCAGACCGCGCCACCGGCCAGGGACAGGCCGAACGCCAGGGTCAGCCCGTCGCCCGCCAGCACCGCCAGCAGCAACCCGGCCAGACCGATCGGCAGGCCCGCCAGCGATGCCGGCTGTTGCGAGGGGGTCGCCTCCGCCGCGAACGCCGTGGTCACCGTGCCGACGAACGACACCAGCAGCAGGAAGCAGCCGGACAGGGGATCGAGTGCGAGGGTGAAGGGCGAGCCGGGCAGCCCGAAGGGAAGATCGAGTTCGGCCGCCCGGTCCGGCAACACCAGCGAGAGCAGCGCCAGCATGCAGGCCAGCCCACCCAGCCCGGCGCCGCCGAATCCGATCGCCTCTCGCGCGTGGCGCGGCAGCGCGGCGCCCAGGACGCCGACAGCCAACAGCACCGCGACGATCACTGCGAGCAGAGTGAGGATCGGACCGTTCACCGTTTGACGGTAGCAGAGCCGGTCGGAGTCGTGGCGAGGCCCCGTTCACAGTCGGGCGTGCGGGGGCGGGCGGGCGTGGGCGCGCACGCGGAGTCGGGCGTCCGGCCTCAGGCCTGCGGGAGAGGGAGGCGTGCGGGGGGAGAGGGCGTGCCGGAGACGGAGGTGCGAGACCTCAGGCGCACGCGGCGCGGCGATCCCGTGCGGAGCGACGGAAAATCCGCCGGATGCCGGGTTCGACGGCTTGGGAAACGCCGCAGCCTGTGCCACCCTGGCCCGCCGGATCCCACGCCGCGCCATGAGCTTGATCGACGCCATCCCCCCGACAATTCCCCGTGCCGCGCTGGTCACCGGCGGCGCCCAGCGTATCGGCCACAGCATCGCCCTGGCGCTGGCGGAGGCCGGCTTCGACGTGGCGGTGCATTGCCACACCAGCCGTGATGCCTGCGAGGCCACCTGCGCCGCGATCCGCGCGGCCGGGCGCAAGGCGGTGCCGCTGCAGGCCGACCTGGGCGATGAGGAGCAGACCAAGGCGCTGTTCCCGTCCGCCACCGCGGCGCTGGGTCCCGTCGGCGTGTTGGTCAACAACGCCAGCCGCTTCGAGCGCGACGAATGGCACGATACCACGCGTGGCTCCTGGGACGCCCATCTGGAGCCGAACCTGCGCGCGCCGTTCGTGCTGATGCAGGATTTCGCACGCAGCCTGCCGGAGACCGCGAATGGCGTGGTGATCAACCTGCTGGACCAGCGCGTGTGGTCGATCACGCCGCATTTCGTGTCGTACACCGTATCGAAGCTGGGGCTGTGGGCGTTGACCCAGAGCATGGCCCTGGCGCTGGCGCCGCGCATCCGGGTGAATGGAATCGGGCCAGGTCCGACGCTGCCCAACAGCCGGCAGACCCGGGCGCAGTTCGAGCGCCAGGCGGCGTCGGTGCCGCTGGGGCATGGCGCTGCGCCGGAAGAAATTGCCCGCGCCGTGCTGGCGATCCTCGCATTGCCGGCCATGACGGGCCAGATGCTGGCTTTGGACGGTGGCCAGCACCTGCAATGGGCACCAGGCCATAGCGGTTCCCTGCAGGAGGAGTAAGCGATGGAGACGCCCCGCATCGCCAGCAGTGCCCGCGCGCTGCGCCACGTCTTCCTGCGCGACCTCGTGCTGGCCGCCAGCATCGGCGTCCATCCGCACGAGCATGCGGCGAAGCAGAGGATTCGGATCAACGTCGATCTGGCGGTGGAGGACGACGGCGCGCGCCTGTTGTCGCGGTCTCCGGTCGGGCGGGACGAGCTCACTCGCGTGGTTGATTACGAGAAGATCGCAGACGAGGTTCGCGCGATTGTCAGCGCTGGCCACGTCCGTCTGGTTGAAACGCTGGCGGAGCGTATCGCGGAAGCCTGCTTGGCTGATCCGCGCATTCATCTGGCGCGGGTCCGGGTGGAAAAGCTGGACATTTTCCCCGACGCAACCTCGGCGGGCGTGGAGATCGAACGTAGAAAGGCGGATTTGTCCACCCGTTAACGATTGTATCAGGGAATTCCGGGATTTTCGCTATTGTTTTCAATGGCGTGACGTTTCTAAATATCAAGCAGGAGTGATTTCAACAGGTTAGAGAGTGCCTAAATTTAAGGCAATGTTTACCAAGGCCAGCAAAATGGCCGGTTTCACGACAACGCGACCGAGGATGCCCACAAACTTATCCACATGATCGGTGGATGGCATCCACGGCATCTGTACTGTCTGATTTGCACAGCCAGACCCCTCGCCGCTGCACTGAAACAGCGTGCCGATGGGTCGGGAACAAGGCCAATCGCGTTACACGCAGCACGTGCAATCCGTGCCGGAGCACCGCGAAGACGCCAGCGACTTAGCGGAGCATCGACCCGCTGTGCAAGAGTCAGTTCCACTCCGCGCCGTGCCGGCCCAACTGGCGGCCGGCCCCGACCCAACTGGCGGCCGGCCCCGATTCGTCCTAATCGAGGCTGGCGGCAAGCGGAGGAAGTCACCATGCGAGAGATCGGCCATTTCATCGGCGGCAAGCCGACGGCAGGCACCAGCGGACGCTTCGGCGACGTGTTCAACCCGGCCTCCGGCGAGCTGTCCGCGCGGGTCGCGCTGGCGGGCGCCGACGAGGTGAACAAGGCGGTTGCCGCCGCCGCCGCGGCCTGGCCTGCCTGGGCCAACACCCCGCCGCTGCGCCGCGCCCGCGTCATGTTCAAGCTGAAGGAGCTGCTGGAGCGCGACCGGGCCGAGATGTCCGCGATCATCACCTCCGAGCACGGCAAGGTGCTGTCCGACGCGGATGGCGAGGTGCAGCGCGGGCTGGAAGTGGTGGAGTTCGCCTGCGGCATCCCGCACCTGCTGAAGGGCGAATACACCGACATGGTCGGCACCGGGATCGATGCCTGGTCGATCCGCCAGCCGCTGGGCGTGGTCGCCGGCATCACCCCGTTCAATTTTCCCCTCATGGTGCCGCTGTGGATGATCCCGGTGGCGCTGGCCACCGGCAACTGCTTCATCCTGAAGCCGTCGGAAAAGGATCCGTCGGTGTCCCTGAAACTGGCGGCGCTGCTGGCGGAAGCAGGCCTGCCGGAGGGCGTGTTCAGCGTGGTGCAGGGCGCCCGAGACGCGGTGGAGACGATCCTGGCGCATCCCGACATCGCCGCGATCAGCTTCGTCGGGTCAACCGCGATCGCCGAGACGATCTATCGGGGCGGCACCGCGCACGGCAAGCGCGTGCAGGCGCTGGGCGGCGCGAAGAACCACCTGGTCGTGATGCCCGACGCCGATATCGATGATACGGTGGACGCGCTGATGGGCTCCGCCTATGGCGCGGCCGGCGAGCGCTGCATGGCGGTGTCCGTCGCCGTCGCGGTGGGCAATGCCGGCGACCGGCTGGTGGAGAAGCTGGCGCCGCGGGTGCGCGCGTTGAAGATCGCGCCCGGCACCGACCCGGAAGCCGAGATGGGACCACTGGTGACCCGCGAGCACCGCGAGAAGGTGAAGGGCTACGTGGACCTCGGCGTGAAGGAAGGCGCCAAGCTGGTGGTGGACGGCCGCGACCTGAAGCTGCAGGGCTACGAGAACGGGTTCTTCCTCGGCGGCTGCCTGTTCGATGACGTGACGACCGACATGCGCATCTACCAGGAGGAAATCTTCGGGCCGGTGCTTGGCGTGGTGCGCACGCCGGATCTGGCCAGCGCCACCCGCATGATCAATGCGCATGAATACGGCAACGGCGTCGCGATCTTTACCGGCGACGGCGGCGCGGCGCGGGATTTCACCAACGCGATCCAGATCGGCATGGTGGGGGTGAATTTGCCGATCCCGGTGCCGATGGCGTTCCACTCGTTCGGCGGCTGGAAGCACTCGCTGTTCGGCGACCACCACGTGTACGGGCCGGAGGGGGTGCGGTTCTACACCCGCTACAAGGCGGTCACCCAGCGCTGGTCCGGTGGCGCGCGGCGCGGGCCGGAATTCGTGATGCCGACACTGGGGCGGTAGGAGGCGGGGCGTTAGAACGGGGGCGGCGGGGGCGCCCCCGTTCAGATCGGTACTGATCGCGTCGCGCTTCGCCTGTATCAGCAAGGCAATATCCCGCCCGATGCGGCAAAGCATCAGCGACGCCGCGGCGCGACCGCCAGCGGCAGGCTGCCGAACAGCGTGGGCGCTTCCCCGACCTGCGCGCCCTCGATGTTCAGCAGAGTGAGCTTCGTCGTCACGCCGCCGGCCGCGGAGAAGCCGCCAGGCTTGCCGCCTGCCCCCAGAACGCGGTGGCAGGGGACGATGATGGGGAACGGGTTGCGGCCCATCGCGTCGCCCACGTCCCGCGCCAGGGCGCGGTCGCCGAGCTGCGTCGCGATGTCGCCGTAGGACAACGTGGCGCCCGGCGGAATGCCGCGCGCGATCGCGTAGACATGCCGTTGGAATGCCGGAACCGCGTCCATGTCGAGCCGAACGGCCGAGAGATCGCGGGCCTCACCGCGCAGCAATGCCACGATATCCGCGATCGTGGCCTCGATTTCCGGTGGCGGCGGCAGTTCGGGCGTTGCCGGACAGCGGCGCAGCAGACGCGCACGGGTCGCCTGGGGGGTTCGCTCCGGCAACTGGACGGCAATGATGCCGCCGGCACCCCAGGCGATGCCGCAGCATCCGACCGCGGTCTCGAACAACGCGAATCCATCTGCCGCCATGATGGCGCGAACTCATAGCATGCGATCCGACAACGTGCATTTTGCGGGGTTCCTGCGCAACGCCCCGGCGCGCGTTTGCCGCCGACCCGACGATGCCAGCACAATGCCTTCAAAGCGCAGCGAGATACCATCCGGCCCGTGCCATGACAGCGACCCTCAGCATTGCCCAGCTTCGCCAAATGGCGGTCGCGGCCTCCCTTGCGCAACCCGTCCCGCTCGCGCGCGCCGTCCACACGCTCGGCTTCGTTCAGGCCGACCCGATCCGCGCACCCGCCCGCGCCCAGGACCTGATCCTGCGCCATCGCGTCACCGGCTATCGCGCCGGCGATCTGGAACGCCGATTCGCCCGGTTGGGCCTGGAGGAGGATTTTCTTTACGCCTACGGTATAATGCCGCAGGAAACCTGGCGCCTGCTGCATCCACGCCATGACCCGGATGGCAAGGATGGCCGCCATGTGCCGGATCCGCTCGCCGCCGAGGTGCTGGCCTTCGTGCGTGACCGCGGCGTCACCCATCCTCGCGACCTGGAAGAGCGGTTCGGCCGGGAGCGTGCGGTCAATGGCTGGGGTGGCTGGTCGAAGGCCACAACCCGTGCCCTGCAGCGGCTGCAGTATTACGGGCTGCTGCGCGTGGCACATCGGCAGGATGGCATCCGTGTCTACGCCGTCGCCACGCCGCATGACCAACCGCCATCAACGGCGGAACGCACGCGCCGGCTGGTCTTGCTGGTCGTGCGCATTTTGGCACCGCTGCCGGAACGCAGCCTGCCGCCCACCTGTGCGCTGTTGCGGCGCGGTGCACCGGATCTGTGCGACGTGCCCGGCACGCTGCGCGCGCTGCTGGCGTCGGGCGAACTCGAAGCCGGCGAGGTGGAGGGCGAACGCTATCTGTGGCCGTCCGGCCTGCGTGCCGCCGAGGTGCCGCGCAGGCTGCGGCTGCTCGCGCCGTTTGATCCAATCGTCTGGGACCGTCGCCGGTTCGAAGCGCTGTGGGGCTGGGACTATCGGTTCGAAGCCTACACGCCGGCCGAACAACGTCGCTTCGGGTATTACGCGATGCCGCTGCTATGGGGCGACGCTGTGATCGGCTGGGGCAATGTGACGGCGACCAACGGGGCGGTGGATGTTACCATTGGTTTCTCCGGCCGCCCTGTCAAAAGTCGTGAGTTTCGCCGCGCGCTGGACGCCGAAGTTGCGCGCTTTGAGGCGTTCCTGGCGAAGCCGTAACGGACAGTCGGACCGTCGCGTGCCGGCGCGGCCGGTCCGCTTCCCGTCATGGCCGGGCCTGACCCGGCCATCTACACTGGAACGATCGGGTCACGTAACGCGCGCTGCATGCGCCTCCGCGGGTAGATGGCCGGGTCAAGGCCCGGCCGTGACGGGAAGCGGATCGGCCGCATGCCTGCCGGAACGTGGGCCGCGCCGCCCGGCACGTCCCACGCACCGCCGGCGTGTCAGCATCGGCGCGGTCTTGGTCCTACGCCGCCAGGTGCTTGTGGAAGAACGCCGCCACCTGCGACAGCACGGCGTCGGTCTGCCGCGTGCCCTGGTCGACATACAGCAGCTCGATGTCACCGCCCGCCTTGCGATAATTGGCGGTGAAGCGTTCCGGCTCGTTGCCCGGAATCGGCGAGTCCGGGTCGCGATAGTCGTGCACGACATCGGGCCGGCCCTGCAGCCAAAGGGCCGCCGGCATCTGCACTTTTTCGCCGCGTTCCAGTGCCAGCATCGGGTTGCCCTCGGCCATGTTGGCCTCGGTCTTCCAGGTACTGGTCGTGCCGCTCGGGGATATTGCCCACCCAGGCCGGCGGGTTGGCGGAATCGCGGGCGCGGCGCGCGTGGTTGTAGCGCGACAGTGGATTGATCACCGGCCAAAGCATGCCGACCGCACGCAGGCTGGCATCGACGGCAGGCGAGCCGGCCGGGAGCGGGATCGAGGCGTAGCGCGGATCGTTTGGCCGCATCGCGGCGAGCATGGCCAGATGGCCGCCGCTCGACTGGCCGGCAATGCCGATCCGGTCGGGATGCGTGCCGAGTTCGGCCGCGTTCGCCTTCACCCAGCGCGTGGCATAGTTGATGTCGATATTGGAGGTCGGATAGCCATCACTGGCGTGGCGGAAGTCGATCGCCACCACCACCAGCCCGGCGCGGGCCAGGGCTTCGGCATAGACCTGGCATTCGTTCAGGTCGCCATTGCACCAGGCGCCGCCATGCAGCTCGATGACGGTCGGAAATGGCCCGTCGCCACGCGGGCGGAAGTGGCGCAGCTTCAGCGATTGGCTGCCGTGGCGGAGATAGTCCCGGTCTTCGGTGGTGGACTCATAGGTTGTTGCTTGCATCGGACGGTCCTCCCAAGGGTCGCGTCGCGCCGGCGAGTGTAGCGGGTCGCGGCGGAAGCGAAAGGGCAGGGCCGACTTGGAAATTGCACCCTTGCCGGACCAGGCGATGCCGACATTGGCAGGGGTCCTGACCCGTCTGGCGGCGCTGGCGTGATTGCGGGACAGTGCGTGCAACCGGATGAGGAACCGCCATGACCCGCGAGCAATTGCGCCAGCAAGGCGCCGCCACTGCGCTTCGCCTGTTCGGCGCTGCACCGACCCTGCCGTCCGGCTTCGGCCATCTGCTGACCGAGGCCGTCCATGGCGGCGTGTGGAACCGGCCCGGTCTGGCACTGCCGGACCGCATGCTGTGCACCGTCGCCGCACTGGCGGTGTTCCCGCGGCTGCGCCAGTTGCGCCGCCACATGGCTGCGGCGATCGGGCTCGGACTGACGGCCGAGGCGCTGCGGGAGATCGTGGTGCAGGCTGGTCTGTATGCCGGCTTCTCCGCGACCGAGGAGAGTCTTGTCCTGCTGGCGGAGGTGCTGACCGAACGCGGCATTCCGATGCCGCCCGATCCGCCGGAGGATGCGTCGCTGGATGAGTTATCGGCGCAAGGTGAGGCGCTGATGCACGCCCTGCATGGCGAGCGTGCGCGGCTAGGCTACGCCGCGCCGGATAACACGGTGACCGGCGCGCTGTACCCGACCGCGATCCAGTATGGCTATGGTGAGCTATGGTCGCGTCCGGGGCTGGATCGACGGTCGCGTGCTCTGGTGGCGGTGGCCGGCTTCACCGCGCTGCGCCTGCCGGAACAGGCCGGGAAGTTCGGCCAGTCGGCGCTCAATGTCGGGCTGACCCGCACCGAGGTCATCGAGGCGGTGATCCAGACCGCGCCCTACAGCGGGTTTCCGCCGGCGTTGAACGCACTGGCAGCACTCAGCCAGGCTCTCGGGTGAGACAGCAGGCCGGGACCCCGTGCGGGAGATGCCCGCCCACCTACGCGCAGCCGATGCAGCTGCGGATGAGTCTCCGCAGCAACTGACAGCACCCAACTGCATCAACATTCCGCTCCTGTCCGAGCCGGCGGCACCGCCTGGGCAGGCTGCGAAGCTCCGTCTAACCCGCCCGTGCGCGGATCGCGGATGAGGAGGTGTCGAAGCGGAACCGGTGCTCCGGGATATCGCTGAACAGATCGACATAGCGATGCGGAACCGAGATGTCGCTCAGCGCGCAGAGCCGTCCCGCCGCGTCGATCCGCACGGCCACCAGAAAGTTGGCCCCGGAGCTGGCGATTTCCTCCAGGGCGGCGTGCATGCGATCCTTATCGTCGCCGTAATAGCGCGGCGCGAACAGCCGTTCCGCGGTATCCGCGCCGATCACGAACGTGGTTCCGGGAAACAGCCGCGACTTTTCCAGGAAGGTGGGGGCGCGGGTGAGTTCGACCGGCGACTTCCAGGCAAACTGCGTCAGCCGGTGTCGCACCACCTCGCCTTCCAGTGGCGGTTTGTCGACGTTGGTGACGGAGATTTCGAACGTCACAGGCTGCTGCCGGAGTTCTTCGGCGACTCGCGCCAGCGAGACGTGCCCCTCGTGCACCGGATTGAACGAACCTGGCAGCAGCAACAGCGGCCCCGGCGCTGCCAGCAGCATCTGGCCATCGGGCTGGACCGTGACGCGGTCGAGTTCGGCCGCCAGCAGCCGATCGATCGGATCCTCGGTCGTGACAACCGTCTCCGCGAAGGCCTCGTCCGCATCGAGCAGGCTGCGCGGTGATGGCGCGGCAACCAGGCAGGCGCCGGCCAAAGCCAGGACGATCGCGCGCGCGACGAGATCTTCCTCACCGGCGCGATCGCGTCGGCCCTTGGCCAGCACGCCGGTGCAGTGCGTGATGCGTTCGGCGCCGGCGCAGGCGATGTGGAAGCGATGCTCGCCCCTGCGCGGGCGATCGCTGACCAAGGCGGCCGTCGCGCCAAGGCCGACCAGCTCGGTGCCGGCTGGCACCAGCGCGGCGGCGCGGGCCCGGGCACTGCGCGCCATCGCGATCGCCGTGTCGACGCTGCAGGCCTGTGCCGGGGCGAACCCGAGGAAGGCCGCAAGCGCCTGCTCGTCGTACGGCACCTGCGCCTCGATCAGCAGCCGGGAGCCGCCGGGAACGCGCAGCAGCTCGCCGATTGCTCCGCTGCCGCCGCCGGTGATCGCGAGCGCCGCCTTGCGGCCGGAGGCGTGGGTCGCGGCGATCAGGCTCTGCCACGAAGCGTCCGACGGGCTCATGGTACCGGGCATCCAATGCTGAAAACGACCGGCTGGATGGTGAAAGCCGGTCCGGGCCGAGTCAACGCCGTGCGCCAGGGGCTCGGATCGCCGGGGCGCGGCACCGCGCCGCCGCCGCGGCGCCGGTCCAGGCCATCCGCCCCCGGGCCGTCCGTCCCCGAGGCGCCCGACCCCGGGCCGCCCGACCCCGGGCCGGCTGCCGGTGACATCCGCCGCCGGCTTTGCCTGCCTGGCTGTCGAAGCAGACAGGGATGGGCCATGCTCACGATGTATCCCGCGCCCGGTTCAAGCTCCATGGGCGAGCATATCGCGCTGCACGGAATTGGCGTGCCGTTCGAACGCCGCGTGCTGTCGTCCGCTCGCAAGGAAACCCTCTCGCCCGACTATCCGGCGCTGAATCCGGACGGCCAGGTGCCGCTGCTGCTGGTCGAAGGCCGGCCGCTGACCGAGGCAGCCGGCATTATGTTCCACCTGGCCAGGCGCCACCCGACCGCCGGATTGCGCCCGAAGGCGATGTCGAGCCCGAGGCGCAGGCCATCCGGTCAAGATCGGATGATGCTGGCACCCCCCCATTATCTGTGCACCTGGTAGGACCTGGCCCCGGCATCCACGGCTCCCTGTCGGGGACACCGGCGGGATCAGCGACATCCCTGGGATGAGCCGCTGATTATCCACGGCCACGGGCGACATTCACACTTCGATACCGACGCCGTGCCCTGGAGTCATCTGGAGGGAACTGGGCTGCCTAGCGTTGATCCCCCAGCCGCTCCAGGGTGCTTTCGAGGGATCTCTTCAGCTTGTCGGCTGCCCCATCGACGGCCTGGTCCAAGCTCGCCGCGTGATGCGTGACGGTGGTTGGCTGGCGACCCTCGACCCGAGCCTCCATCATGCAACGCTTGGCTTCATGGCCGGTCCCGCGGTGGCTCTCGTCACGAAGATGGACTTCCACCCGAGTGATCCGCTCGCTGAACCGGCTCAGGGCGCGCTCCACCACAGTTTCGACAGCCGCGGCGAAGTTCTCGTTCGTCTCAATGTTGCCGTCTGAATTAATCATGATCTGCATTGTTGCCTCCGTCATTCGAGCCTGCTCAGCGCCGGCACGCGGCTGTCGCCGGGACGTTGGGCGGGACTGGTGTCGCCATCCGGGTTCATTCCCTTCAGAAATTTGAAGAGGCCACTGCCCGTGGAAAGAACAAGGGTCGTGTTATCGGCAATGACAGCCTTGTAGGATTGCAGGGTCCGTGTGAATTCGTAGAACTGTACAGCCTCAGGGCTTTGATTGTAGGCCTTCGCATAGATTTCAGTGGCCTTCGCGTCCGCTATGCCGCGAATCTCTTCAACCTGCCGATAGGCTTCAGACTGAATCTTGTTCAGGTCACGCAAACGATTGCCGCGGATTCTTGCGGCCTCTCCATTACCTTCCGACAGGAAACGTTCGGCGATCTGCCGCCGTTCGCTGATCATTCGATCGTATATCTTCGGGCGCACACTTTCATTATAGTTGATCCTCTTGAATTGAATATCCAACAATTCGATCCCGAATACCCGAACCTTCCCGGCGGCTTCCGCGAATATCTCCTGCTCCACCAGCTTGCGCCCTTTCTGGATCGGCACCAGCAGCCCCATGTCGAGCTTCAGTTCAGCGTTGCTCAGCAGGGCGTCGCGCAACGGCACGCGATCCTTGGTGGTGCGAACGATCTCGATCAGTTCGTGCTTTGCAACTGCATTGCGGGTCTCGCTGCCCAGGATATCGTCCAGTCGAGACTGAGCACTTCGCTCATCGCGAAGCCGCAGAAAATACTGGAGCGGGTCTACGATCCGCCAACGGGCGAACAGATCAACCGAGATGTAGAGTTTGTCCTTGGTTGGCATATCCGACGGATTGCCATCCCACTCGAGAATCCGCTTGTCGATCGCATGGACCTTCTGAATGAAGGGAAGCTTGACCTTCAAACCGGCAGATGTGACAGGATCGCCAACGGGTTTGCCGAACTGGGTAATAATAACCTGTTGAACTTCGCTCACGGTATAGAGCGAATTCATGGCAACAAAAAAACCGACAGCCAAGGCCGCCAGTATCGCGAATTGCACAAATTTACTCATGGCTTGCCCCCCATCGGCGTGTTGAGGTTCAGCAGCGGCAGGATACTGCGTGTCTGTTCATCGAGGATGATCTTGGAGCGTATGCCTGGCAGGACGTCCTGCAGGGTCTCGATATAGATCCGGCGGCGAGTGACCTCAGGTGCCTTGATGTATTCCGCCAATAAGGCGCTGAATCGTGCGACATCGCCTTCGGCTTCATTGACCCTTTTGATCCGGTAGCCGTCGGCTTCGCGGATCCGTTGATCCTTCTCGCCCTCAGCCAGCGGGATTACCTTGTTGTAGTCGCGCCTCGCCTCGTTGATGAGCTTCTCTTTTTCCTGCTGGGCCTGATTGACCTCGTTGAACAACTCCTGCACGGGTCTGGGCGGGTTAATGTTCTTTAGCTGCACCTGATCGATGCTGATCCCCATGGTGTATTTGCTCGCGAGCGCCTGCATCTTCACGAGCGATTTGGTTTCGATCTCCTGCCGGCCGATGGTGATCACCTCGTCCACCGTGCGATCGCCGACGACCTCCCGCATAATGGATTCGGAGACGTAGCGGAGAGTCTCACTCGGTTCCCGCACCTCGAACAGGAACCTGGCAGGATTCGTGATGCGGTATTGAACCACCCATTCGACCAGAGCCGCGTTCAGGTCTCCTGTCACCATCTCGGTTTCCCGCTTGACATCCTGCGGACGAGGGCTCTGGTATGGGTCGCTGGCGCCAGGGGTTGCGAACCCGAATTCCTGCTTCAACTGTCGTTTGACGGGAACGATGGTCGCCTGGTCGATCCCCAACGGCAGCTTGAAATGCAGTCCAGCCGGAACGTCTTCAAGGTATTTGCCAAAACGTTGCACGACAGCCACTGAGTCACTCGGCACGGTGTAATAGGATGTCCACATCCCGAAACCGATGAGAGCAATGACGGCTACGATGATTATTCGACCCGGCCCAGCGCTCGGCATGATCTGTCTGAGCCGATCCTGCCCCTGCTGGACCACGGTCTCCAAACTCGAGCCTGGCGTCGCATCATGACGCCAAGGGTCACGCCGCTCGTCGTCGTTCTCCGATTGCATTGGAATACCTTGTTTTGTGACACTCGAAATCCGAGCATGCTCGGGGAGATGGCCCGAAAGTTGTCCGCTACATCATCGTAATGGATATATTGAGTTCTGAGCCTGTCCCCGGATACGGTTCCCAGCGGCTACCGACGTTCGCCATTACTTATCTCCCTGATGTATTTTGCAAAATTATTACGTGCCGCTTAAGTGGGGCGCGCCGGCGCTGTTGGATTGTGGCTCGACGCCGTGGTCCTGTTTGGTTTCCTGCGTTGGCCATTGGCCGAGCTGGCTCTGTCATGCGCCAGCAAGACGTCCTGCCTGGCGTGCGACAGATATGGCTCCCTAAGCTTCGCCGGCAGTCGCTATGAGCTGTCTTTGCGGCGGGCCACGTCACAGTACCCGAAGGTGTGCGGCGATGATAGGGTCGGAATCTACTCATGAGTTCCCGTCCGATATCGCAGGCCCAACCAGGCGGCAATGACGGGAAAGCTGCAAAATCAGACCCTTCACCGTCGGCGGCGCATATCCGCATCGCCGCAAAGGTGGCACCCGGACGGACCCACGACCCCGCCTTCCCCGATTGACATCCATGCCCGCCTCTGCCGGCGTAGTGTCCGAAAAGAGGGGTGGTCCGATATGCTGACGCTATATTTCGCGCCCGGTTCAAGCTCCATGGCCGCACATATCGCGCTGCACGAGATCGGCGTGCCGTTCGAGCGCCGCATCCTGTCATTCGCCCACAAGGAAACCCGCTCGCCGGAATTCCTGGCGCTGAACCCGGACGGCAAGGTGCCGCTGCTGCTGATCGACGGCCGCCCGCTGACCGAGGTGGCGGGCATCCTGTTCTACCTGGCCAGGCGCTACCCCGCCGCCGGGTTGCTGCCCGAAGGCGATATCGAGGCCGAGGCGCAGGCGGTGTCCTGGATGTCGTTCATCGCCTCCACCATCCACCCGGCGCGCCGCCAGGGCATCGACCATGCGAAAGCGGTGTTCGCGGTTGCTGAACAGCGCCTTGGCGGCCCGGGCTGGGCGCTGGGGCAGTATTCGATCGTCGATATCCATCTGTTCCGGCTGTTCTGGCGTTTCGCCCGCTCGCTGTATCCGACGCCCGGGTCGCTGCCCAACCTGGAGGCGCATTACGAACGCATGATGGCGCGCCCGGCGGTGCAGCGGACCATCGCGATCGAGACGGAGCTTGGCTACGAGCTGCCCGCCTGAGAGCTGCCCGCCTGACTGACGCCGGCTGGGAGCTTGCTTGCCGGCCGGTACCGATGCCGGGGCCGATCCCGGCCGGGATGCAACGCGGAGCTGCCCGCCGCGCCGATTTCAACCTGCATGGGCTTCACCCGGCACACGGCCGGGACCCGAGGCAGCAATCCCGGGCTGGTTGCCCACCACCGACGCTGGCGAATGCGGCTGCCGGGCGGCGCGGTGCGTCCGCGCGTTACGCGCCGTCCTTGGGGCGGCTGCGCTCCACCGGCCGCAGCGTGCGCTGTTCGGGTGCTCCATCGCGCAGCAACCGGATTTCGGTGTCGCGCCCGATCCGTTCGGCGTCCAGCAGCCGGATGAGATCGTCGGTCCCGCGCACCGGCACGCCATCCAGCGACAGGATCATGTCGCCGACCCGCAGTCCCGTCAGCTCGGCCGGACCTTGCGGCGCGACTTCGGCGATGCGCACCGCCTGCGACCCGGCGTCGAAGGCCAGTGCCAGCCGTCGCGGCAGCCGGACCGTCTCCGCGGCGATGCCGATATGGGCGCGGCGCACCCGACCGTGGCGGATGAACGCCCCCACCACGAACACCGCGGTATTGCTGGCGATGGCGAAGCAGATGCCCTGCGCGCCGCGGATCATCGCGGTGTTGATGCCAACCACCTGGCCGCTTGTCGCCACCAGCGGCCCGCCGGAATTGCCCGGGTTGAGTGCGGCGTCGGTCTGGATCACGTCGTCGATCAGCCGCCCGCCATGGCCGCGCAGCGAGCGGCCGAGCGCGGAGACGACGCCGGCGGTGACGGGGGATTCGAAGCCGAGGGGATTGCCGATCGCGATCACCAGCTGGCCGCGCCGCACCGCCTTGGAATCGCCCAGCGTCGCGGCCGGCGTGCCGGCGGGCAGCGTGGTGTGCAGCAGCGCCAGGTCGGTATCCGGGTCGTCGCCGAGTACCTGCGCCTCGGCCTGGCCGTCGCCGGCGAAGCTGAGGCGCATGCGGCGGGCGCCGCCGACGACATGGCTGTTGGTCAGCACCAGCCCGTCCGCGGCGATGATCACGCCGGAGCCGATGCCGCCGCGATGGCGGCCGGGCGCCTGGTTTTCCACCCGCACGACGGCGGGGCCGACCTGTTCCGCCGTGGTGACCACGGCGCGGGAATAGGCGTCCGGCAGGTCGTCGGTTTGCGTGTCGGGGTTGCTCGTGGCGGCGTCGAACATGGCATCACCTCAGAGATGGATCACGCCGATGCGGGCGGCATGGGCCACGGCGTCGGTGCGGCCCACCGCGTCCAGCTTGTCGATCAGCGATCCCACGTGAAACTTCGCGGTGTGGACGGAAATGCCCAGCCGCCGCGCGATCGCCTTGTTGGAGGCGCCTTCCGCCAGCAGTGCCAGCACCTCCAGCTCACGCGGGGTGAGCGGCGTGTCGGCTTCCGCCGGCCGCACGGTCGCGGCGCGCGGCACCACCGCGACGTCGGCGGTCTCGTCTGCCCCCACCAGACGCAGGCCCGGCACATCGGCGAGCAGGCCAGCCAGCCGGTCGGCCAGCGCCGGGTCCGCGACGTCCAGCGTCAGCCGGATCGGCTCGGGCGGAGCGCCGGTGGTCAATCCGCGGCCCGTTCGGCGGCGGCGCGTTCGGCGATGGTGACCGGCACCGCTTCCACGACCCCGCCGCGCCGCAGATCCAGCGTCATGGTGCGGCCGATGCTGTCCGGTCCCAGGCTGCGCAGCAGCGACTGCACCTGGCGGATCGGCTCGCCATTCAGTGCAATCAGGATGTCGCCCTGGTGGATACCGGCGGCCTTGCCTGGCCCGCGCGGATCGACGCTCATCACCATCACGCCGGCACCGCCGCCCTCGATCGCGACCGGCTGCATGCCGAGGCCGAGATAGCCGCGGGCGATGCGTCCGTCGCGGGCGAGCTTCGGTGCGACGCGCTCGATCGTGGCCGTGGGAATGACCAGCACACGGCGGCGCGGGCCGAACACCAGCATGCCGAACACCTGGCCGGCGGCGTCCACCGCCAGGCCGCCTTCCGCGCTGCGGCGCAGGCGCAGATCGAGCTCGATCCGCGCATCGATCTCGCCGCCGCGCAGGGAGCGCCACGGGCCGCTGGCGCGGGACACCACGCCAAACGCCGCGGTGGGGGCGTCGTCATCGGCGCCGATCGCCATCGCTAGGCTGCCCACCGGAGTCTGCGGCGTTGCCAGCGTCACCTGCGGCAGGTCGCTGCGCTCGATGCGCAGCAGCGCGATCGCGGTGGTCGGGTCGCGGCCGGCGCGGTGCGCGGCCAGGGTGGTGCCGTCGGGCAGGGTGACGGCGGCCTCGCCTTCCTCCGGCAGGGCTTCGTCGGAGGTCACGATCAGGCCGGGCTGCCAGACGAAGCCGGAGCATGGGGTTCGGCCGGCATGGATGGAGACCAGCGACGGCGCGACCGCGGCGACGACTCCGGCGAGCGTGCGGGACAGATCGGTTGCGGCGGAGAAATCGGTAGGATCGGTCATGGAAGCCTCATGCTGATGTCCGGCTCAATGTGTGGTTGCTGCGGCGGCATGGCCACCACCCGGATGGGGAGGTGGTTTGCGGGGGTTTGGCGGGCGGATTGTCCCGCAGGCCGAAACCGGGTCAGGCGGTCAGGCCGGCAACCGGACATAGACAATTGCCACAGCAATGTGTATAAAATATCCCCTTTATACACATGCGGGCGGCATGCGCACGAATATCGACATCGATGATGATCTGCTGGCCAAGGCCATGGAAGCGACCGGCCTCGCAACCAAGAAGGCAACGGTCGAGGAGGCGTTACGGCGTCTGGTTCGGCGCCGCGAAAGGTTGGACGCGCTGGCGGACCTGGCTGGGCTCGGTTGGGAGGGCGATCTGGCCGCGATGCGAGAGGGGCGGCAAACCGGACGGGGCCGGTGATCGTCGTCGACAGCTCAGTCTGGATCGCGCAACTCCGTGGTCAGGCCAGCCCCGCGGCGGCCAGGCTGCATGCCCTTGCCGATGACGACGATGACCAGATTCTGGTGGGGGACCTGATCCTGCTGGAGGTGCTGCAAGGGGCACGAACCGACGCGCACGCCGCCCGGATGGAGCGCAATCTCCGCAGTTTTCCCATTGTGCCGATGCTGAACGAGGCGATTGCTGTCCAGGCGGCCAGGAACTATCGCCTGCTGCGAGCGCGCGGGATGACGGTCCGCAAGACCATCGACATGATCATCGGCACGTTCTGTCTGCTGGGCGGTCATCGCCTGTTGCACGACGACCGGGATTTCGCGCCGCTGGCTGAGCATCTCGGGCTGAGGGTCGTGCCGGTGTGAGGTCAACCGATCCGGTCACCGGCCCGCGCTACCCCCCAGCCTCCATCCGCACGCCCGGATGAAAATGCGCATAGACCAGCCGCGCGGTGCCGTGGCTGATGCCCGGGACGGCCTCCAGGTCCTGTAGCCCGGCCATCTTCACCCCGCGCGCGGAGCCGAAATGGTTCAGCAGCGCGCGTTTCCGCGCCGCGCCGATGCCCTGGATCTCGTCCAGCTCGCTCTGCCGGATCGCCTTCGACCGGCCGGCGCGGTGGGTGGTGATGGCGAAGCGATGCGCCTCATCCCGCAGCCGTTGCAGGAAATACAGCACCGGATCGCGCGGCGGCAGTTGGAACGGGTCTGCCCCGTCGGTGTGGAACCATTCTCGCCCCGCATCCCGGTCCGGCCCCTTGGCGATCGCGATCAGCTTCACGTCCTGCACGCCCAGATCGTTCAGCACGTCGCGCGCCGCGGAAAGCTGCCCGGCGCCGCCGTCGATCAGCACGATATCCGGCCAGTCCGTCGCCGGTGCGCCCTCCGCCTGCTCCTTCAGCGCACGGCTGAAGCGACGGGTCAGCACCTCCCGCATCATGGCGAAGTCGTCGCCGGGGGTGATCGGCCCGCGAATGCCGAACTTGCGGTACGCCGCCTTGGTGAACCCCTCGGCACCCGCGACGATCATCACGCCATACGGGTTGGTGCCCATGATGTGGGAGTTGTCGTACACCTCGATGCGCTGTGGCGGGGCGGACAGGCCGAACAGCGCCGCCACACCCTCCAGCAGCTTCGCCTGGCCGGCGGATTCGGCCAGCCTGCGTTCCAGCGCCTCGCGCGCATTGGTCTCCGCGTGCTGCACCACCGCGCGTTTTTCCCCGCGTTGCGGCACCAGGATCTCCACCTTGCGGCCGGCCTTCAGCGACAGCGCCTCGGCGATCAGCTCCTGTTCGGCGAGCGGACTGCTCAGCAGCACGGTCGGCGGCGGCGGCTTGTCGTCGTAGAACTGCGCGACGAAGGCGGCGAGCACCTCGCCCGCCTCCTCCGCCTTGCCGTGAGTCGGGAAGAAGGCGCGGTTGCCGTTGTTGCGCCCGCCGCGCACGAAGAACACCTGCACGCAGGTCTGGCCGGCGGTCTGCCAGGCGGCCATCACATCGGCATCGGTCAAGCTGGCCGGATTCACCACGTCGCTGCCCTGCACGAAGGTGAGCGCCCGAATCCGGTCGCGCACCGCGGCGGCGTGCTCGAATTCCAGCGCCTCCGCGGCGTGCTCCATCTCCGCCGCCAGCTCCTGCTGCACCGTGGCGGATTTCCCGGTCAGGAACGCCTTGGCCAGGCCGACCAGCCGGCCGTATTCGTCATCGCTGATCCGCCCGACGCAGGGCGCCGAACAGCGCTTGATCTGGAACAGCAGGCACGGCCGGGTGCGCGCCGAGAACACCGTGTCGGCGCAGGAGCGCAGCAGGAACACCCGCTGCATGGCGGTGATCGTCTGGTTCACCGCCCAGGCCGAGGCGAACGGCCCCCAATAGGACCCTTTGCGCAGTTGCGCGCCGCGATGCTTGGCGATCTGCGGATACGGATGGTCCTCGGTCAGCATCAGCCACGGATAGGATTTGTCGTCCCGCAGCACGATGTTGAAGCGCGGCTTCAGCCGCTTGATCAGGTTGGCCTCCAGCAGCAGCGCCTCGGCCTCGGTATGGGTGGTGATCACCTCCATCGAGCAGGTTTCGTTCACCATCCGCCGCAGCCGTTCGTCGAGCCGGCCCAACTGGGTATAGGCGGTGACGCGCTTCTTCAGGCTGCGCGCCTTGCCGACGTACAGCGCGTCGCCCTTCGGATCGAGCATGCGGTACACGCCCGGCCCGAACGGCATGGTGGCCAGCGCGGCATTGATCACCGCCACCCCCTTGGGGCCGGCGCCGGCGGGATCGGGTGCGGTCGGGGTCTCGGTTTCGCTCATCAGCACGACATCAGCTTGGTTGCGGCATCCCCGGCGGCGCTTGGGTGCCACCGGTCGAATCCCGGGCCGGAAATCCCGGCGATGGCATCCGCCTGGGCGGGCCGGCATGCTACGGCTTTCGCCCGGTGACGGAAAACACCCAGGTGCCGCGGCGCGGGCAGGGCAGAGTCAAGGTGGCAAGGATGCGGCGGCACGACAAGGCAGGGTCAGATCCCGTCACGCACCGGCGCGGCAGCGGACCCGCGATGTGAGGCAGCGGGACGCGGTCCGCCGGCGCGGTGCCGAGCTCGCGCGGCTGAACCTCAGCGCCAACCTGCGCGCCGTCAGCGTGGCCGAGGGCGTGCGCGCAGCGCTGTCGGTCGCGGTCATCATGGCCGCCAACGAATACCTGGCCTGGCCGCCGCTGGGGGAGGCGGCGCTCGCCGCGCTGCTGACCTGTATCTGCGACCCCGGCGGGCCGATCCGCCGCCGCGTGCCGGTGCTGCTGTCGTTCACGCTGATCGGAGCGCTGATCGTCGCCGGCGTCGGCCTCGCGCGCGGCCTCGGCATCGCGGTTGCCCTGCCGATCGGCGTGTTCGGCCTGTTCTGCACCAGTTTCGCCCGCATCTACGGCCCGGCCCCGCAACAACTCGGCGCGCTGCTCGGCGTCGTGCTGATCCTGGCGCTGGACCGTGCGCTGCCCGACCTGGCCACTGCCGCCACGCAGGCCGGGTGTTTCATCGGCGGCGGGTTGTGGGCAACGCTGCTCACCCTGGTGATCTGGCGCGTTCACCCGTTCCTGCCGGCGCGCCGCGCCGTGGCCGAGGTCTACCGCAGCCTGGCCCTGCTGGCGGAAAATCTGCGCGGCCAGCTGCACAGCGCCGATGCGATGGCTTGGGACGCCCATGCCAGGACGCAGCGCGGCGCGGTCCGCACGGCGATCGAGATCGCGCGGACCGCGGTGATGGACACGCTGCGGGCGCGCGGCCCCGCCACCCCGCGCTCGATGCAGAGCCTGATCCGGCTGGAGGCGGCGGAACAGATGTTCGGCGCGCTCATCGCCTTGTCGGACCTGATGGAGCATGGCAGCGGCGTCGAGCGTCGCACGGCCGACCGGCTGCTGCGCCGCCTGCAGCCCCTGCTGCGCCTGCTGGCCCGCGCCATCGTCGCCGATGACGGGGTCGCCAACCAGCGGGTCGGCCGCGCCATCGATGTGATGACCGCCGACCTGCGGACGTTGCAGGCGGACGATCCGCTGTGGCCGATCGTCGAATGCATCCTGGAGCGGCTGCGCGTCGCCCATACGCTGACCGTGCCGGAGAACCTGCCCCCGGGTGTCGGGCCGGCCGGGGAACGACCGACGCTGCGCCAGCGCCTGCGTGGCCCGCTGCTGGCGAGCCTCAACCCGCGCTCGCCGGCGCTGCGCCACGCGGTGCGTATCGCCCTGGTGGCGGCACCGGCGCTGGCCTTCACCATGCTGTGGTTCACCCCGTTCGACCACTGGCTGACCATCACCATCGTCGCGACCATGCAGCCCTATTACGCGCTGACCTATGCGCGGGCGCTGGAGCGCGTCATCGGCACCGCAGCGGGCGGGCTGCTCGCCGCGGTGGTGGGACTGGTCTGCACCACGCCGCTGGCGATCGCGGTGGCGATGTTCCCGCTGGCGGTACTGGCATTGGGGCTGCGCGCGGTCAGCCTGGGCTTCTTCATGCTCGGCCTGACGCCGCTGATCGTGCTTCTGGTGGAGTCCGGCGAGCCGCAGACCAGCGAATGGCTGATTGCCGGCGCCCGCGCGCTGCTCACGCTGGTCGGTGGCGTGGTCGCGGTGGGCGCCAATCTGCTGGTCTGGCCGAGCCGCGCCGCGGAGGGGCTGGCCGAGGAGCTGCGATCGGCGATCGCCGCACACGGGCGGTTTGCGGTCGCCGAACTCGCCCACCTGCTGGGCGAGGCGGACGCGGCGTCGGTGGATGCCGCGCGGCGGGCGGCCGGCCTCGCCAGCAACAGCATGGAGGCCTCGATCAGCCGCGCCCTGCTGGAACCCGGCCAGGCGCAGCACGGGCGGCTGGACGCCGCGCTGGTGGTCGATGCGGCATTGCGACGCTACGCCGGGCGGATCGCCGCGCTGCCGTTCGACCGCGACCTGGCCCGGATCGTGCCGCCGCCGGCGATGCGGCTCTGGCAGGGCTGGATCGACGACGCGATGCGCCGCCTCGCAGCCGGCGAGACATCGCTGCCGCCGCGTCCCGCGGTGCCCGGCTCCGACGCGCTGATGCGCATCGCGCGGCAGGTCGAACTGATGGCCGGCGCGCTGGAGCGGCTGACGCGCCAGCCGGAGGCGTAGCAGCCGGGTTTCGTGATAAGCACATCGTAACAGCGGAGGGACGCGGGCCATGGCCGAGGACGTGACGGAACCGGCGACCCGGCCGACTATCGAGCAGCGCGTGCGCCGTAATCTCGGCCGCGCCCTGTTCGTCGCCCGCTGGCTCATGGTCCCGTTCTATGTCGGGCTGCTCGGCGCACTCGGTCTGTTGGCGTTCAAATTCGTGCAGAAGCTGATCGCCGCCGTGCTTGTGCTGCCGTCGCAGTCCAGCGACGACACCATCTTCACCGTGCTGTCGCTGGTCGATCTGTCGCTGGTCGCCAACCTGGTGGTGATCGTCATCTTCGCCGGCTGGGAGAACTTCGTCGGCCGGTTCCTGAAGGCGACCGCCGATGAGCAGCCGGATTGGCTCGGGACGCTCAATTTCGGTGCGTTGAAGCTGAAGCTGCTCGCCTCGATCATCGCGATCGCCTCCATCCTGATCCTGGAGACCTTCGTGCATATCGACGAAGTGCCGAAGCAGGATGCGGCGTGGCAGCTTGCGATCCTGCTGGGCCTCGGCGTAACCGGTCTGCTGCTGGCGGCGATGGACCGTCTGGGAAACGACAAGTGAGTGCGCTGCCGGTCAGCAGCCAGTTGCTGCGATGTCGGCCCCGGCGGTGGAGTCAGTCCGTGACGCTCGGCAGGACGCGCTGCATCTGGTCGAGAGGTGCGACCGTTACGGCCTTGGTTCGCCGCAGGTGAACTGGACGACATACCGCTGAATGCAGCGGAGGCGTCGGTGCGGCGGTTCGGCGAGCGTGGCTGCCCCGGCTGTAACGACTCGTTGCCAGGCACAACGGAGGTCCGGCCGCCCCTACGGGACGGCGCGTGGATGGTGAGACCTGCCACCAGCCGTGTGCGACAGGGACAGGACAGGCGCCGGATGCGACGTGGCGAGCAGGTCGCGGCGGGGGTTGGCGGCAACGGGCTCGATTACGCTGCGAGTGCCCCGCCCCAGCACCACCAGCCCGGCCGCGCCAACCGCTGCGCGGCGGCTGCGGCCTGGGCCGGATCGGCGAACAGCCCGAAGCAGGTCGCGCCCGAACCGCTCATGCGCGCCAGCAGGCAATCCGGTTGAGCAGCGATCGCTCGCAATGTCTCGTCGATCACCGGGCGCAGGCGTCGCGCGGGCGCTTCCAGGTCGTTGCCCAGTGCGGCCAGGTCGTGTGCCATGGCGGCGGCGTCGGGCCAGGCGTCACGCACGGTGGCGGCAGGTGAGAATGCGGCGTCGCGCGCCCGGAACACCTCCGCGGTGGCCAGCGCCGCACCGGGATTGACCAGCAGCAGGCCGCAGCGAGGCAGGGCAGGGACGGGTGTCAGACGCTCGCCGACACCGGTCATGCGGGCGGGCCGGCCGGCGAGACAGACCGGCACGTCGGCGCCCAGCCGCAGTGCCAGGCGGTGCAGCGCGTTCGAATCGGGCTGCAGCCGCCAGAGCCGGCAGAGCAGGCGCAGCGTGGCGGCGGCGTCGGCCGAACCGCCTCCGATGCCGGATGCGACCGGCAGGTGCTTGTCTAGGGTCAGGTGCCCGCGCGGCGCTATGCCGGCTTCCGCGGCCAGGGCTCGGGCTGCGCGCAACACCAGATTGTCCGTCTCGGCAGTCAGCCCGGCGGCGAACGGGCCGGCGATCGTCAGCGACAGGGTGTCGGCTTCGGTCACCGCCAGCCGATCGCCGATCGCGGCGAATACCACCAGGCTGTCGAGCAGATGGTACCCGTCCGCGCGCCGCCCGACCACGTGCAGACAAAGGTTGATCTTGGCGGGAGCGAATTCGCTGTCCATGCCGGGAGAGAAACGCAGGTGACGCCGCGGGGCAAGCGTCGGGGGCGGTTGCCCCCTTCCCACCCCAAACCGAATCCGATTGCAAAGGCTAGCCTTTGTTGGACGTCCAGGAGGCAACGCCTCCTGGTGGGGTTCGGGGCAACGCCCCGAGGCTATTGCCCGCTGATCACCGCCGCCGGCTTCGGGGTGGTCTGCAGCTTCGCCTCCAGCTTCACCACGTCATCCGGGGACGGGTTCAGCGTCAGCGCGCGGCGCCACTGGAACTCCGCCTCCAGCTTCCGCCCGGCCGCCCAATACGCATCGCCCAGATGCCCGTTGATCGTCGCATCCTCAGGCTCGAGCTCCACTGCCCGCTCCAGCGTCCGTACCGCGCTTTCGGTCTCGCCCTGGCGCAGCATGACCCAGCCCAGGCTGTCGGTGATGGCGCCGTCATTGGGCCGGCGGGACACCGCGGTCTCGATCATCTGGCGGGCCTCGGGCAGGCGATGGCCCATATCCGCCCAGGAATAGCCTAGGTAGTTCAATACCGCGGGCTGGTCCGGCGCGAGCTTCAGCGCGAAATGGAAATCCGCCTCGGCTTCCGGCCATTGATGGATGCGCTCATAGGCGATGCCGCGGCTGTAATACACCGCCCAATCGGCATGGTCTGGCTGATGGATACGGGCAATGCCGCGCGAATAGGCGGTGGCCGCCGCCCCGAAGCGCTGCTGACTGCGCAGAATGTCGCCCTGCTGGATCCACGGCGTCGGGCTGGCCGGATAGTCGGCGGCGAGACGCTCCAGCGCCTGCATCGCATCGTCGGTCTGCCCCAGCCGATCGGCCAGGGCGGCGCGGCGCAGCCGGATCACCGGGCTGAGCGGATCGCTGGCCGGCAGCGCGGCGAGCATCTGCATGGCGGCTTCGGGGTGGTGCTGGATCGCCAGCATGTCGGAGGCGAGCAGCCGCGCCGGGGTGAAATCCGGATGCAGGTCGAGCGCCAGGCGCAGCATCACGATGGCGAAGTTGCCGGCTTCCTGCGAGCGCAGCGCCGAGGCCAGCGCCAGATAGGCTTCCGCGATGCCCTCGGTGGCGCTGGCGACCGGCCGTTGCCGGGCGGCGGCCAGCAGGGCGGGCGTC
Organism: uncultured Alphaproteobacteria bacterium; assembly: GCA_963789495.1. Taxonomy (GTDB): domain Bacteria; phylum Pseudomonadota; class Alphaproteobacteria; order Acetobacterales; family Acetobacteraceae; genus CAWBLP01. The sequence goes on along the minus strand of CAWBLP010000009.1, from coordinate 78,411 downwards.
GCAATGGCGATATCCGGCGCGGCATCGGCCAGCGATGCCAACGTTCGGCGCGCCTGCTCGGGATGTCCGGTACGGGTCTGCCAGCTCGCCAGGATCTGCGCCAGCCGCAGGTTCATCTCCGGCATTTCCGTGGCGGCATCGGCATAGAGCTTCGCCGCGTCGCCGGTGCGTCCGCTGAGGTCCGCGATCATCGCGGCATGCAGCGCGAACACGCCGCGGAACCGCTGGCCCTCGATGAACGGACGCAGCGTGGCGAGTGCGGCGTCCGTGTGGCCGCCGCCCTGCTGCGCCCAGGCGATCAATACGGGTTCCAGCAGCTGCGTGACGCCCCGCCGCGGCAGGCTGCTGAAGCGCAGTTCCGCTTCCTGCCAGTGACCGGTCCGCGCCGCCTCATCCCCCAGCAGCAGCTGCGCCACCTGATTGTCCGGCAGTTGCCGCGCGAGCTGGATCGATTCGGACCGGCCGCTCAAGACGCTGGCGATGAATGCCTGCTGCAGCAGCTCCTGGTCGCCTGGACTCGCGGCCAGCGCCCTCAGGAACTCATGCGCGGCCCGGTTCGGGTCGGAGGCCGCGACGGCGAAACGACCGGCCAGGAAGCTGCCGAACACGCCGGAAGGCGCGTAGCGGTCAGCATGCGCGCCGTTGCCGGACGGCGGATCGGCCGCCGCGCAACTGGACAGCATGGAGAGAGCGAGGAGCGACACACGGCCGAGGCGTCGGAAATGCTGCATCCGCTCAGCCTAAGTCACGGACCCGAGACCTGTCATGCAGATTTGATCTGCCGAAGGGCAAAGTTGAACGACCGTGACCTTGAATTACCAGACTGCCCCTCGCGTCAGGCTGCCCTGTGCCCTGTGCCCGTGCCCTGTGCCCGGTGCCCTGTGCCCTGTGCCCTGTGCCCTGTGCCTGTGCCCTGTGCCCTGTGCCCTGTGCCCTGTGCCCTGTGCCCTGTGCCGCCGCTACATCCCGCCGGGATAATTCGGACCGCCGCCGCCCTCCGGCGTGACCCAGTTGATGTTCTGGGTCGGGTCCTTGATGTCGCAGGTTTTGCAGTGGACGCAGTTCTGCGCGTTGATCTGCAGTTGCGGCTTGCCCTCCTCGGCGCCGACGATCTCGTAGACCCCGGCTGGACAATACCGGCCTCCGGGCTGCGGAACCGCTCCCAGTTGATCGCGATCGCCACCGCCGGATCGCGCAGCTGCAGATGCGCCGGCTGGTTCTCTTCGTGGTTGGTGTTGCTGATGAACACCGAGGACAGCTTGTCGAAGGTCAGCACGCCGTCCGGCTTCGGATAGGCGATGGGCGGCGTCGCGTCCGCCGGGGTCAAGGTTTCGTTGTCGGGATGCGGGTGGGCGAAGGTCCACGGCGCCCTGCCGCGCAGCACGTAGGTATCGAGCGCTGAATAGGCCAGCCCGCCCCACAGGCCGAACTTGGCGAAGGCCGGTCGGATGTTGCGGACGTCGGACAGTTCCTGCCACACCCAGCTTGCCCGCAGTTTCTCCGGATAGGCGGTCAGCTCCGCCGCACCGTCGCCGGCCAGCGCCTCGGCCACCGCTTCGGCCGCCAGCATGCCGGACTTCATCGAGGTATGGGTGCCCTTGATCTTCGGCACGTTCACGAACCCGGCTGCGTCCCCGATCAGCAGTCCGCCCGGGAAGGTCAGGCCGGGGATCGACTGGAAGCCGCCCTCGTTCAGCGCCCGTGCGCCGTAGCTGATGCGGCGCCCGCCGGCGAAGTGCTTGCGCACCTCCGGGTGGGTCTTGAACCGCTGCATCTCGTCGAACGGCGACAGCCACGGGTTGGCGTAGTCCAGCCCGATGACGAAGCCGTACGAGATCAAATTGTTACCGAAATGGTACAGGAATGATCCGCCGTAGGTGCTGCGGTTCAGCGGCCAGCCGATGGTGTGTTCCACCAGGCCGGGCTTGTGGTTTTCCGCCGGAACTTCCCACAGCTCCTTGATGCCGATCGCATAGGTCTGCGGCTGGTGGCCCTCGCGCAGGTTGAACCGGGCGATCAAGTGCTTGGATAGCGAGCCGCGGCAGCCCTCGGCGAACAGCGTGTAGCGGGCGCGCAGTTCCATGCCGCGCTGGAAGTTGCCGGTGGGTTCTCCGTCCTTGCCGACGCCCATATCGCCGGTGGCGACGCCGACCACGCGGCCGGCTTCCTCCAGCACCTCGGCGGCGGCGAAGCCGGGGTAGATTTCCACCCCCAGCGCCTCGGCCTGCTGGCCCAGCCAGCGGCAGACATTGCCGAGCGAGACGATGTAGTTGCCGTGGTTGTTCATCTGCGGCGGGGTGGGCAGGCGGAACGCGCGCGTCTCGGTCAGGAACAGGAACCGGTCGTCGGCGGCCGGCGTCTCCAGTGGCGCGCCCTGGTCCCTCCAGTCCGGGATCAGTTCGTTCAATGCGCGGGGTTCCAGCACCGCGCCGGACAGGATATGGGCGCCGATCTCGCCGCCCTTTTCCACCAGGCAGACCGAGGCGTCCGGGGCGAGCTGCTTCAGCTTGATCGCCGCGGCCAGGCCGGACGGGCCGCCACCGACGATCACCACGTCGAATTCCATTGCCTCGCGCGGGGGCAACTCCTCCGCCATATCCTGTGTCCTCCTGGTCTGTCGGCGGGCAAACTAGGCAGGAATGGCAGGGCTGTCACATTGACGCTCGGTGAGCGCGTGCGGTCGGCTGGCTGGCGCTTTTTCTTCGCGCGCCGGCGAGGCGCGGCAAGCGAGGACGCAAGGGGGGAACGGCGCAAGGCAAGCGGCCAGTTGCCCTCTTGGCCCAGCCCAATCACCGCCATGTCCGGATCTGCGTCCCGTCAGCAGCCAGCCTCTTCTTCCGCCATGTCCGCATCTCCTTCCGTCATGGCCGGGCTTGACTCGGCCATCTGCACCGGAACGATCTGGCTACGCAACAGGCGTGGGCAAAGCAAGGGAAGCGGGACCGCAAATAACGCGAAGGGGCGCAAACAGGACGGTGGCGGATTGCCGGCCGGTGGCGAAGGTTTCCGGCGATCGGCGCACGCTGCGTGGCCCCGAAGTGGGAACGGCTCCTGATCGCGAGACGCCGATGAACCTTGCATACGTCGTCAGCGGCGGCGCCTCGCAGCCTCGTGCCGGGGTGCCCGCGTGACTCGATCGGATTGCCTCCCCATAATCCGGCAAAGCGACGCCCGTCGGGCAATGTCGCGCGGAGCGGATCAAAATGAACGATTTCGATCAATCCTTTGTGGAGTTTCAAGCCGCGGAGCAGGCTCGCCGTGCCGCCGAGGACTGGCTCGTCGCCTTCGAGGCGGCACTCGCCGCGCGGGATCCAGCGCGGATCGGCGCCCTGTTCCAGCCGGACTGCCATTGGCGGGACGTGCTGGCCTTCACCTGGCACCTGTCCTCAGCCGAGGGACGCGATGCGGTCGCTGCTCGGCTGGCGGCGGAACAGGCGCGCACCGCGGCGCACGGCTTCCACCTGCCCGCGGACCGGCGGGCACCGCGCCGGGTGAAGCGCCTCGGCATCGACAGCATCGAGGCGATCTTCGCGTTCAAGACCGCGGACGGGCGTGGCGCCGGCATCATCCGCCTGTCGCCGGCAGCGGACGGCAGTCGTGCCATGCAGGCCTGGCTGCTCTCGACCACGCTGGAGGCACTGGACGGGCACGAGGAAAAGATCGGCGCCAACCGGCCGACCGGCGCCGCCTATTCGCGCAATTTCGGCGGCGACAACTGGGCGGATATGCGCCGCAGGGCCGCTGCCTATCAGGATCGGGAGCCGGCGGTGCTGGTGATCGGCGCCGCCCAGGCGGGACTGTCGATCGCCGCGCGGCTCAATCAGCAGGGCGTCGACACGTTGGTGGTCGAGAAATGGCCGCGCATCGGCGACAGTTGGCGCAAACGCTACCATTCGCTGGCGTTGCATAACTCGATCCATTTGAACCATCTGCCCTACATGGAATTTCCGCCGACCTGGCCGAAATACATTCCGAAGGATATGCTGGGGAACTGGTTCGAGTTCTATGCCGATGCAATGGAGATCAATTGCTGGACCGGCACGGAATTCGTCGGCGGAACCTGGGACGACACGGAGCAGCGCTGGACGGCGCGGCTGCGACGCGACGACGGCAGCGAGCGCGTGGTGCGGCCGCGGCATTTGGTGTTCGCCAACGGGGTGAGCAGCTATCCGATGGTTCCGGACCTGCCGGGACTGGAGGATTTCAAAGGCGAGGTCATCCACTCCGAAGGGTTCGACAGCGGCGCGGACTGGGAAGGCAAGAACGCGTTCATCCTCGGCACCGGCAGCAGCGCCAACGATATCGCGCTCGATCTGCACAGCCATGGGGTGAACACGACGCTGATCCAGCGCGGCTCGACCACCGTCGTTTCGATCGACCCAAGTGCGCGGCTGAATGAAGCGATCTGGGATGAAGGCGGCGCACTGGAGGATTGCGACCTGATCGTTTCATCCGCAACGCCGCCGCTGGTGATCAAGGCCTACAAGGCCGTCACGCAGCGCATGATCGAACTCGACAAGGCGATGATCGCGGGCCTGAAGAGCATCGGTTTCAAGCACGATATCGGTGAGGACGCGACCGGCCACCAGATGAAGTATTTCCGCCGCGGCGGTGGCTACAATCTCGACGCGGGCAGTTCCGCGCTGATGATCAAGGGCGAGATCGGGCTGCTGCACTATGACCGGATCGAGCGCTTCACCGCCGATGGTGCGCTGTTGAAGGATGGCGCGACGATTCCGGCCGACGTCATCGTGCTGGCGACCGGCTACTACCCGCAAATGGAACTGGTCCGCCGCGCGCTGGGCGAAGCGATGGTGGACCGCATCGGCCCGGTCTGGGGTATCGATGCAGATGGCGAACTCAGCAACATGTACAAGCGCACGCCGCAGCAGGGCCTGTGGTTCATCGCCGGTGGCCTGGCGCAGTGCCGCATCAACTCGAAGTATCTGGCGCTGCAGATCAAGGCGATGGAACTGGGCAAACTCGGGCCACTCCACGCCCGGTGAGCAGCCGGGGCGGCAGGCTTGATTCCCCGCCACGGCCGCCCTCTCCGCGCACGGCCGCTTTCTCCTCGCCATGGCCGCGTTCTTCTCGCCATGGCCGCTTTCTCCCCCCACGGCCGCGTTCTTCTCCTCATGGCCGGGCTTGACCCGGCCATTTACACCGGAACGATCGGGTCACGCCAAGCGCGCTGTATGCTCGGGCGCGGGTCGATGGCCGGGTCAAGCCCGGCCATCTTGTGGTTTCGTTGGCAACCTTATCGCTTGCGCGGCGACCAGCCGTAAGCCTTGGCGCAGGCGCCGCCCATCAGCATCGCACGCTCACTGTCGCTCAGGCGATCGGTGCGCAGGAACGGCTCGACCGCCTGCTCGTAATTCACCACCGCGAAGGCGCGCGTCCAGTCGGTGCCCCACAGGCAGCGCTCGAACCCCCAGGCGTCGAACACGCGGGCCAGCGGATCCCAGATGTCGGGGAACGGATACGGCTGCTGCGACAGCGTGCAGGCGCCGCTGACCTTGATCACCGCATTCGGGCGCTTCGCGAGTTCCAGCACCTTCGGCAGGTCGGCCCAGGGCTGCGGCGGCGCGGGCGGCACGCGCGGCTGCAGAATGCCCAGATGGTCGATGATGAAACGCGTCTCGGGATGGCGGTCGATCAGCGCGGTGCCGACGTCGAGATTGCCCCAGAACAGGATGTTGACCGGCAGATCGGACTGAACGGCGGCGCGCAGGATGCGGTCCAGGCCCGGGTCGTCCGCCGCCCGCCCCGACTCCTTCGGCAGCATGATGCGGATGCCGACCGCGCCCGGCGTCTTCTTCCAGTCGGCGATGACATCGGCCACCGCCGGATCGTCCGGGTTGACCGGCTTGACGATGGCGAACCGGTCGGGATGCGCCCGCTGCACCTGCACCGCATAGCTGGCGTCGTACTGGTACAGGCCAAAGGCAGAGATGAAGATCGCGCCGTCAACGCCGACCTTGTCCATCGCCGCCACCATCTCGTCGCCGGTGACATGATCGGGCCAGTTCGGCACGCTGTGCCACGGTCGCTTCGGCGTGTTCGCCTCATAGGCGTGGACCTGCGAATCGATGATCGTCATCGGGGAAGTTCCTCCTCTATGCCCGGTGAGCTTGGCGATCCCACCCAGTCGGTGTCCAGACCGCCGCTCGGCTTTGTGGCTAGCTGGCGATCTGTCCGGTGTTTGTAGCTCGTGAAGTGTCCGGTCCACTGGCTCGCTGGAACGGGGGGCGGCGATGGATCGGGCACGCATTCACGAGGGGGTTCGTCGGATGCGTTTTCAGGACGTGCTGGGTCGGACCGAACGGTCTGAGCTGAGCCAGCTGGAGGCGGCGGAGTTGCTCGGGGTCAGCGAGCGGACGTTCCGCCGCTGGCGCGACCGCTACCGGGAAGAAGGAGTTGCGGGATTGAGCGACCGTCGCCTCCGCCCCTCGCTGCGGCAGGCGCCGAAGGCGGAGATCGAGCGGATGCTGGGCCTGTATCGCGATCTCTACCGCGGCTTCACGGTGAAGCATTTCCATGAGCAGTTGGGCAAGCGGCACAACTACACGCTGGGCTACACGGTGACCAAGCTGCACCTGCAACGGGCCGGGCTGGTGACCCCGGCGCGGTCGCGCTCGGCGCATCGCAAGAAGCGGCCGCGCCGGCCGTTGGTGGGCATGATGCTGCATCAGGATGCGTCGACCCATGCCTGGCTGCCTGGCGACGAACGCAAATACGACCTGGTGGCGACGATGGATGACGCGACGAGTGCGGTCTACTCGCTGTTCCTGGTGGAGCAGGAGGGCACCGCCTCAAGCCTGCGTGGCGTACGGGAGGTGATTGAACGGCACGGCCTGTTCTGCTCGCTCTACACCGACCGTGGCAGCCACTACTTCGAGACGCCCGAGGCCGGCGGTCGTGTCTCGAAGACAGTGCTGACACAGTTCGGCCGGGCGCTGAAGCAGCTCGGCATCGAGCACATTGCGGCCTACTCGCCGCAGGCCCGCGGGCGGTCGGAGCGCCTGTTCGGCACGTTGCAGGACCGGCTGCCGAAGGAGCTGGCGCTGGCCGGGATCAGCACACCGGAGGCGGCGAACCGATGGCTGCGGGAGGTCTACGTCGCCGAGCACAACGCGCGCTTTGCGGTGCCGGCCGAGCAGGCGGGATCGGCCTTCGTGGTGGATCCGAACGGTGCCTGGCGGGAGATTCTGTGCATCCAGGAGGACCGCCGAGTGGGTCATGACAACACGGTGAAGTGGCGCCGCCTCACCCTGCAACTGCCGCCGTCGCGGCTGCGGCCGCACTTCGTCAGAGCCACCGTGCGCGTGCACGAATATCCGGATGGGCGGCTGGCGGTGTTGTGGGGGCCGCACCGGCTGGCGGATTACGACGCCGAGGGGCGCCTTTTCCAACAGGAGCATATGGCCGCATGACACGCTTCCAGTGCGGCTGCTCTGTGCCGGGGCATGCCCCGGCACAGAGCAGGAACGAAGCGGACAGATCACGCGCTACCAAAACCGGACAGATTGACGCGCTAGCGACAGACCGCCGCTCGGCTTCACCGAACGCCTGTGACGTTCACGTCCGGAATGAACGCAGTCTCCGCTTCCATCCGGTGGGGTTTGGTCTGTCATCGGAATCGACGTCTCGCCCAACGCCCGCTGATCAGAACTGGAACTCCGGCCCGTCGACATAGCGGAACCGGTCCAGCGCGTCGGCGCGCAGGGTGAAGCCGAGGCCCGGCCGGTCGGGCGCATGCACCATGCCGTCGGGGTGAATATCGAACGGTTCGTTGAACAGGTCCCACATCATCGGCATGTAGCCCTGGGTGACCTCCAGAATGTGGCAGTTGGCGGCTGCCATTGCGACATGGATGCTGGCCGCGAACAGCACGCCACTGCCCCAGGCATGCGGGGCCAGACGCACGCCATGCGCCGAGGTCAGCGCCGCGATGCGCCTTATCTCCGTCAATCCGCCGGCGCGTGCGACATCGGGCTGCGCGATATCCAGCGCGCGCCGCGCCAGCAAATCCTGGAAGTCGAACCGGGTGAACTCGCGCTCGCCCGAGGCGATCGGGATGGTGGTCGCACGCCGCACCTCCGCCTGGCCTTCGTGGTCATCCGGCGACACCGGCTCCTCGAACCAGGCGATATCGAATTCCTCCAGTTCCCGGGCCAGCTTTATCGCGGTGCTGACCTCCAGCGAGCCGTGCGCGTCGACCATCAGTTCGACATCCGGGCCGACCCCGCGGCGCGCCGCCTTCACCCGGCGCACGCAGTTGGCGATCGAGAATCCGTCGCGGCCGACCACACGCATCTTGGCCGCGGTGAAGCCCTTGGCGGCGTAGCCGGCGAGTTCCGCCTCGGCCTCGTCGCCTGGCGCCCAGCCGCCGCTGGCATAGCCGCGCACCGCGCTGCGCACCGCGCCCAACGCCTGGTAGAGCGGGATGCCGAGTGCCTGGGCCTTCACGTCCCAGATGGCGATGTCGATGCCGGCGATCGCTTCCATGATGACGCCGCGGCGGCGGCTTTCATCCGCCTGGGTCACGCCGCGTTCCAGCGCCGGCTTCGCGCGCGAGCCGTTGTACATCTTCTCGTAGATCCGCTCGGAGAACAGCGGATCTTCGCCGACGCATTCGGGGGCCAGTTCGTGCTCCACGATGGCGGCGACGATCGGCGGGGTGCCGAGTGCCGCGCCGATGCCGGCGAGCCCGGTATCGGTCTCGACCCGGATCAGCGTCGCGTCGCTCTTGACCTTGGTGCCGAGGTCGGTGCGGTGGCGATGCTCCGGCGGCACCGGTGCGGACATCGGAATGGCGACGACGCGGGTGATCTTCATGGCCTGGTTCTTCCCCTCGGCGATGGGCCGCAGCGCGCAACCGCGGCCGATTTTTCTTGTCTGCGATGGGCCAACGGCCCGTGCCGAGGCCAGCCTCGTTCCCCGACGCCGTCAGATCAATCCCGGCGCGGTCTCCAGGCCGTCATGGTCGGCACGGGCCCGGGGGCACCACAGCGATGCACGACGCAGCGTCGGTGGAGGGGCTTCGCCACGACGGGACGCATGCGACCCTGGCCGCAACCGTTGGGATCGGGACACGACCATCGATCCGGACCCAGGACGGCGCCACGCCCATCGACCGGCCCCGCGCCTATCCCGGCTCCGCGCCCAGCACCAGGCAGACATTCTGCCCGCCAAAGCCGAACGAGTTGGAGATCGCATGCGCCACGGTCGCATCGCGCGCCACGTTCGGCACGCAATCCACCGGCAGCGCCGGGTCGGGCGTGTCGTAGTTGATGGTCGGCGGCAGCCGTCCGTGGCGCAGGCTCAGCAGCGTGAACACCGCCTCGACCGCGCCGGCGGCGGTCAGCGTGTGGCCGATCATCGACTTGTTGGACGAGATCGGGACCGACCCGGCCCGTGCGCCGAACACCGCCGACGCGCCGACCCACTCCATCTTGTCGTTCTCCGGCGTGCCGGTGCCGTGCGCGTTGATGTAGCCGATGTCGTCGGGCGCGAGGCCGGCATCCTCCAGCGCATGCCGCATGCAGGCGATGATCGGCTTGCCGTCGGGCGAGGAACGGGTGCGGTGGAACCCGTCGGCCGCCTCGCCGCAGCCTTCCAGCACCCCCAGGATCTTCGCCCCCCGGGCGCGGGCATGGGCCAGGCTCTCCAGCACCAGCGCACCGGCGCCTTCCGCCATGACGAACCCGTCGCGGTCCTTGCTGAACGGCCGGGCGGCGGCGGAGGGCGGGTCGTTGCGGGTGGACAGTGCCGACAGCAGGGAGAAGCGGATCAGGCTCTCCGCGTTCACCGAGGCATCCGTGCCGATGCACAGGGCGGCCTCGGCCTCGCCGCGGCGGATCGCCTCCACCCCGAGCTGGATGGCGGTGCCACCGGACGCGCAGGCGGTGGAGGTGGCCACCGGCGAGCCTTTGGTGCCGAACCGGTCGGCCAGCGCCTCGGCCACCGAGCCGAACAGGAAGCGCGCATGCCAGGGCTTGAAGTCACCCGAGGCGGCGGCGCGCAGCAGATCGGCGTAGGTCACCGGGCCGTTGGTCGCGGCGGCGGCGGCCACGGCGCGGCGTTCGCGCCACTCGAGCTCCACCGGCGGCAGGGCCAGGCAGAGCGGACCGGGGAAATCACCCTTCCGGCCGATCGCGGCTTCGGCCACCGCTTCCTCGATGACGAACTCGGCCAGCTTCTCCGACAACGCCGGGGCCGACATCTCGGGCAGCGGCACGAAGTCGACCGTGCCGGCGATGGTGGTGCGCAGCCCCTCGACCGGAAAGCGGCTGATGCGATGGATGCCGGACACGCCGGCGGTGAGCTGGCGCCAGTTGTCGGCCTGGCCACGGCCGAGGGAGGTGAGTGCCCCCATGCCGGTGACCACCACCACCGGGCGGCCGCGCCTGTCGAGATCCGAGCGTGCCATCGCCGTGCCTCCCTATGCCGCGTCGACCACGGCCATCGCCTCGCCGCGCCACAGGCCCCAGGAGGTGACCAGGGCCTGGTGCAGGGTGCCGGCCATCGCAGCCTCGGCTGGCTCCAGCGGGGCGAACAGCGCGCCGCGGGCGACCGAAATCGCGGCCAGGGCCAGGCTGCCGAGGAAGGACGGTTCCACGGAATGGCCGAAGGCGGTGGCGGCGGCGCGGACCGGCAGGCCGAGCTGGGCGAGGAAGGCGGCTTCCTCGGCGGTGGCAGCGGGCGCGCCGGAAGCGCCGGAGATCACCGCGGCACTGCCGGCCTGCAGATGCTGGCGCATGCCGGCGAGTTGACGTTCGGCGACGGCGGTGGCCTCGCCGGGACCACGGCGGCAGCGGTCGGTGGCGATGGCGGCGATGCGGGCGATCGGCCGGACGCCGCGCGCCGCGGCGTGCTGGCGGCTCTCGATGACCAGGAAGCAGCCGAGGGAGCCCAGCACCATGCCGCGGCCGGCGCGGGACCAGAGCGGGGCGAAGTCGTGCTGCAGCAGCTCGCCGCCCATGGCGTGGTGCAGCAGGGTGTCGGCGCGCTGGGCGTTGTATGATCCGCCGACCAGCGTCAGGTCGCCCTGGCCGGCTGCGATCCGCGCGCAAGCGATGCGCACCGCGTCGGTGCCGGCGGCTTCCTCGCCCATGAAGGTGCGCGAGGAGCCGACCACGCCGTGCACGATGGAGATGTTGCCGGCCAGCAGGTTGGAGAGTTGGGCCAGGAACAAAGTGGGGCGCAGGTCGCTCATCAGGCGCTGGTTCAGCAGCACCTCCGGCTGGTCGGAGGCGGGCATGGCGGACAGGATCGCCTCATCCGCCGCGTAGTCGCGCTCGCCCCCGCCGGCGGCGACGATCATGTCCATGCCGGACAGCAGGGCGGTGTTGCCCTTGAGTCCGGCCGCGTCGAGCGCCAGGCCGGCGGCGTAGGTGCCGATGCGTTGCCAGCTTTCCATCTGCCGCTGGTCGCCGCGTTTCGGGATCTGGCGGTCCAGCTCCAGCGGCACCATCGGATGCACCGGGAACGGGGCAAAGCTGGTCTCGTCCACCACCGGGACGAAGCCGTCCGGCCGGTTGAGGGCGGCCCAATGGGCGTCCTCGCCCTCGCCGAGGCAGGAGATCAGGCCGATCCCGGTGATCAGCGCATCGCGGTCACGCGGCATGGAAGAATGCCTCCGGCACGGCCACGCGCCTGGCGGTCTCCAGCATCTGGGCACGCAGCGTCTCATTGGGGAAGGGCACGACGCGATAGCGGATCTCGGCGTCGGCAACGGGCTTGCCGGCGGATGCCAGCCGGCCGTTCACCACGGCGTAGCCGGAGCCTTCGTGCACCAGTTCGGCAGAGGCCTGCAGCGTTTGGCCGGGCGCCACGAAGGCCCGCATCTTGGCCTTCTCCACCTGCGCCAGGAACGGCATGCGGGCGAAGCGGAGGGAGGCCAGGATCAGCCAGCCGCCGGTCTGCGCCATGGTCTCGATCATCAGCACGCCGGGCAGCAGGGGATGGCCGGGGAAGTGGCCCTCGAACACCGGGCTCTGCTCCGGCACCACGCAGTCCGCGCGCACGATTCGCGCCTCCGGATCCAGCAGCGTGATCCGGTCCACCATCTGGAAGTATTCGAGCCGCATCCGGTCAGGCGGCGGTCTTCGCCGCCACCAGCTTGTCGATGTTCGCGCTCAGGCCCTTCAGCACGAAATACTCGTCCGAGGAGACCTTTCCCTCGTTCACCTCCTGGGTCCACTGCTCCAGCGGCATCTTGATGCCGAACGCCTTGTCGATGGCGAAGGCGACATCCAGGAAGTCCAGGCTGTCGATGCCCAGGTCGTTGATGGCATGGCTATCGGGTGTGATGGTCTCGCGCGGGATGTCACAAGTCTCGGAAATGATCCCGGCGACAGTATCAAACGTGGACGACATTCGGGCACAGCCTCGCGCAGCGGTCATGGCAGGACCGGGCGTGCCGGATCCCTGCCTTGTTGATGGGCAGTAACACCACAGCACTTGCCGAGCCGCAAGGGCGGGGCGTGCGGTGGCCGGTCGGGAGGTCCCCTCCGGTCAGGAGATCCCTGGTCAGGAGGTCCCCGGTCAGGAGGTCCCCGGTCAGGAGGTCCCGGTCAGGAGGTCCAGTGCGCGGGCTGCCAGGTCCAGCCGGACGGCGATTGCCGCCAGTAGCCTTGCTGGAACAGCGGCCCGTGGCCGGCCGCCGGCACATACTGACCGGGCAGCCAGACATAGCCGGTGCCGTTCCAGTTCCAGTGACCGGGCTGCCACATCAGCGCCTCGGCGCTGAGCGGCGGTTTCGGCATCGCCTCGGTGATCAGGGCGGGTACCGGCGGGTAGGGGTTGGCGCCCGAGGGGCCGTTCGCCTCGGTGGCGCAGCCGGCCAGCAGCCCGGCGAGAAGCAGCGCGACGGTCGCAGCACGGTACGTCATCAGTCCTCCGGATCGACGAGGTGGCGGATCGACGGGATTGGTCATGCGGTGGAGAATTGGACGTCGCGCCCGTCCATGTCCATAACTTGCCGCTCACTTCGCGACCAGCGAGGCGGGCAGTGGCGGGTGGGGCACCAGCACGGTGGCGACGGCCTGGGCGGCGATGCCCTCGCCGCGGCCGGTGAAACCCAGCCGTTCCGTGGTGGTGGCCTTCACCGAGACCTGCGCCGGGTCGATCCCCAGCAGGTCCGCCAGGCGCGCGGCCATGGCGGCGGCATGGGGAGAAATCTTGGGCCGTTCGCAGATCAGGGTGACGTCGGCATTGGCCAGTCGCCCGCCGCGCGCGGCGATGCGCTGCGCGGCGTGGCGCAGGAAGCGGGCGCTGTCGGCGTCCTTCCAACTGGCTTCGTTCGGCGGGAAGTGCCGCCCGATATCGCCCTCGGCCAGCGCGCCATAGATCGCGTCGCACAGCGCGTGGATGCCGACATCGGCGTCCGAATGGCCGGCCAGGCCCTTGTCATGCGGCACCGCGACGCCGCACAGCATCAGCTTGCGGCCCGGCTCCAGCACATGCACGTCGAAGCCGGTGCCGACGCGCGGGATCAGGTTCTGGCCCATGATGCGCTCCAGCCGGGCGAAATCCTCGGGATAGGTCAGCTTGATGTTGTCCTCGGCGCCGGGGACGATGGCGACCGTCTGGCCCGCGGCCTCCAGCAGTGAGGCGTCGTCGGTGGCGCCGGTGAGGCCGGCCCGGTGCGCCGCGAGCAGGGTTGCGAAGTGGAAGGCCTGCGGGGTCTGGGCACGGAACAGGCCGTCGCGCGGCACGGTCTCGGTGATCACGCCCTGGCGCACCCGCTTCAGCGTATCGGCGACCGGCAGGGCCGGAATCGCGCCGGGCGCCTGTTGCAGAGCTTCGAGCAGCGCCGGAATGGTGCCGGGCGGGATGAACGGGCGGGCGGCGTCGTGCACCAGCACCAGCTCTGGTGCATGGGGTTCCAGCGCGTCCAGCCCGGCGCGCACGCTGTCCTGGCGGGTGGCGCCGCCCGGGATGGTCGGCAGGTGGGCGATACCGGCAAGCGCGGCCTCGATCCGGGCGGCGTCGCCGACCGGTTGCAGCAGGTCGGTTTGCGCAGCCAGCGCCGCGGCCGCGTGGCGCAGCACGGGCTGGCCGGCGAGGGCCAGGAACTGCTTCGGCGTGTCGGCGCCGAACCGGCTGCCGGAGCCGGCGGCGACCAGGATGGCGGCGCTGCGCATGGCGCTACGTGGCCGAGCGGGGCGGGGACGTCAATTGGCGCGCGCGTGGGGGCGTGGGTTCCGGGCGTAGGTTCTGGTGCATGGGGTGTTTTGCCGAACTGCCGCCGACGGCGACTGCCGGGGATGGGGGCGCGTGGTCGGGGTTGGTTCGGCGGCGTGCGTTGGCGGGCGCTTCCTGGTCACCTCGTGACCCAAGTGAGAAATGGCTGCCGGTGGCGCCGCGATCCGGGCGTGCCTGGACCGGAACGGTGGTCAGGGCGACTCGGCCTCACGGTGCATGGGGTGGTTGCGTTCACCCGACGCGTTGCGCTGGGACGGCGAGCGGACGGGGCAGGGCGGTCATCACCCGGCTGGCCATTTCGTCCAGCAGTTTCGTCTGCTGCGGGTCGAGTGCGCGGGCGGGCGCGGTGGCAGCGCGGGCGGGAGCCACCGGGGCGGGCCGATGGGGCGCGGCGGCGGCCGGGTGGAGCGCGGCCGGGTTGCGCGGCTGCGGCTTAGCGCCTGGTGTAGCTGCCTGGGCTGCCTGGGCTGCCTGGGCTGCCTGGGGAGCGGCGGGGAGCGGCGCCGGCGCGGTGGTGGTGGGGTGCGGGTGGTCGGCCCGCAGCTGAGCCGGTGTCGGAGGCGCGGCGGCCGTGGCCCCGGCCGACGGGGTGAAGGCCGCCGGCCTCGCCTGCAGGGTCTGCAAGTGGCGGAGCGTGGTGGCGAACAGGCGGGAGAACGCCAACGCCTTGCCCTGCAAACGCAGCATCAGCGCCGGCGCCAGGTCCGGCCGGGCGGCACAGCGGAAGCAGGCCATGGCGGCGTGGTGGGCGGTGATGGCCTGGGCGGCGAACTCCGCCTCGATCGGGTCGCGCGGGCGGAGCGCGAGCAGGGCGATGCGGGCGGCCTCGCGCAGGTTCGCGATGTCCGCCGGGGCGGCGTCGGCCGCATGCGGCAGGGCGGCGAGCGTGCTGGCGATCATGGCGGTGAGCGTGGCCGGGGCGATGGGATTGGTCGGGGGAGAGGTCATGGGGTGCTCCGCGCGGGGAAAATCGGCGGAACATAGTAAGAACTAGGAATAATGTCCAGGACATTGTCCTATGGCGCCGGATCGCGGGCACGGTGGGCCGGGGCGGGCGCAGTCTCTCGCGCGACAAGGTTTCTCGCTTAGAACGAGGGGCAGTCTCCGATACAAGGGCCGGCAGCTTTCGACAGACGGTACGTGGGGCAGGGACCCCGCTTGTGCGCTGCCGTCGCCGCCAGGAACCGAGGCCGTCCGCTCACCGGGTCGCGTCCGCGGTGCGCCTTCGCGTGACGCCGTGTCCCGGCCGCGCGAGCCGGCTTCGCGCTTTGCGCCGGGCCCGCGCGGCCGGGACACGATCCGCCGCGGCAGGCCGCTTCCTTGGAACGCCGCCCGGGTTGCGGAAATCAAGACTTTCGCGACGCCGCCGACCGGCAACAATTCGCGGGCCGTCGCGGCAGAGCCGATGTCACGGGCTTCCCCGCCTGCGCCGCGAACGAAGTCGACCGCGCGGCTGGCTCATTCGCTCCGCAGGCCAGGTGGAACGGACGACGCGGCCGGGGTCGCCAGCAGGTCGCGGATCTCGGCCAGCAGAACTTCGGTCTTCGTTGCCGGCGGCGGCGGCGGCGCTTCCTTTCTCATGAGCCGGGACATGGCCTTCACCAACCAGAAGATCGCGAAGGAGATGATCAGGAAGTTGATGATCGCATTGATGAACAGGCCGATGTTCAGAGTTGGTGCCCCAGCCTTCTGGGCGGCATCCAGCGAATCATAGTGCTGACCGTTCAGGGCGATGAAGATGTTGCTGAAGTCCACTCCACCGACCAGCAATCCAATGATCGGGTTTATAATATCCTTCACCAGGCTGCCGACAATGGCACTGAAGGCGACGCCGATGATGATGCCGACTGCGAGATCGACGACATTGCCCCGCATGATGAACGCACGAAACTCGGTCGCCCAGCCTGGTGCCCGTGCCATGTAGATTGGCGACTGCATATGTTCCCCCATTTGATCGGTATCTGGTGTTCTGGAGTAGCATAGTCACCTTGGCAGCCAGTCTGCCAGCCGTCGCAGCACGGAACAACGGTTCTGGCGTCGACTAACGGCGCTGGTGGCGGCGCAGTGGTGTAGGCTGTGTGCGTGGCGTCGGTCGAGAGCGAAGCCGACCGGAACAGCGACGACGTGACAACGGTAACATCCTCTGCCACCACCGCCGCGATGACGCAGCGCGTTCCCGGTGGCGCAGCGCGTGCCGCCGATGGCGGATCGACCCATGGGCATGCGCCGTGCGACGGGCCCGATCCGCGCGTGGCGGTGGCGGAACGTGCTCCTCCACCGCTTCGGCTAGTAAGCGCTACTCTACCGGCTTGGCCGGGCGCGGTGGAACGTGCTCCTCCGCACCCTCGGCCGGCGCAGCAGGCAAGTGCTACTCGACCGCTTCGGCCAGGCGCTGCAGGTAATAGGCCGGGTCGCCCCATAGCCGCTCGATCACCATGCAGCGACGGAAGTAGTGTCCGACTGCGTATTCTTCCGTCATGCCGATGCCGCCATGCATCTGGATCGCGCTCTGTGCCACGTAGCGCGCCGCCTGGCCGACGCCGACCTTCGCCATCGCCATGTTGTGCGCGCGTTCCGCGGCATCCGGATTGTCCACCGACATGGTGGCGAGCATTGCCATGCTGCGGCCCTGTTCCATCGTCATGAACATGTCCGCCAGCCGGTGCTGCACCACCTGGTATGACCCGATCGGCTTGCCGAACTGTTCGCGGGTCTTGCTGTACTCCAGCGTCATCGCGTGCATCGCTTCCATGGCGCCCACCGCCTCGGCGGCGGTGGCGGCGATGCCGGCTTCGACGACGTGCTGGACGAGCGCGAAACCCTGACCGACCTCGCCCAGCACGTCGGCGTCGCTGACGCTCACGTTGGACAGTGCGATGTCGGCGGCGCGGGTCTCGTCCCGCGTGGCGTAGCCGCGCCTGGCCACGCCGGCGGCGTTGGCATCCACCAGGAACAGCGTGATGCCGTCTTCATCGTAGCGTTCGCCGGAGCTGCGTGCGCTGAGTACCAGTTTGTCGGCCGCCTCGCCGTGGAACACCACGCTCTTGGCGCCGTCCAGCACCCAGCCACCGCCATTGCGTTTCGCTGTCGTCACCACGTCGTTCAGGTCGTAGCGCGCCTGGCGTTCCCCATGCGCGAAGGCGAGTTTCATGCTGCCTTCAGCGATTGCGGGGAACAGTGCCTGCTTCTGTGCGTCCGATCCGGCCAGTTTCAGTGCGGTGCCGCCGAGCACGACGGTCGACAAGAAGGGCTCCAGGGCCAGTGCGTGGCCGAAGGCCTGCATCACCAGCATGACTTCCTGCGCCCCGCCGCCGAACCCGCCATATTGTTCGGCGAAGGGCAGGCCGAGCAGCCCGAGTTCGGCGTATTGCGACCATAGAGCAGGGGAAAACCCAGTTGGGTCCTTCAGATATCCCTTGCGCTGCTCGAACGCGTAGCGGTCCGCCAGCAGGCGGGTCACCGAATCCTGCAGCAGTCTTTGGTCGTCGGACAGTTCGAAATCCATGGTTGCCTCGATGTGTGTCCTGACGGGCCGGTGCGTTCATTACGTTTCAAGCGAAACGACACCGCTGGGCGACCCGATCGTTACGGGGTAGATGGCCGGGTCAAGCCCGGCCACGACACGGGAAGTAGCGGCCATGACGTGGCGGCGGCGTCGGGACCGACTCCGGCCACAGCGCGGGCACCGGCGCTCAGAGCCCCAGCACCGCCTTGGTGAGGATGTTCTTCTGAATCTCGTTGGTGCCGCCGTAGATCGACGCCGCGCGCAGGAACAGATAGCTGCCGGTGCTGGCGCTGGCCGCCTCCATCAGGTCGTCCGGCTCGTTCATCGCCGCCAGTTCCTGCGCCCAGATCGGCGAGGCGAGCGGGCCGGCAACGTCCACCGCCAGTTCCGTGGTCGCCTGCAGCAATTCGGTGCCCTTCACCTTCAGCACCGAGGACAGCGGATCGGGCCGCCCCGCGCCCTGCGCCTTGTCATAGGCGGACACCACGCGGTACTGCGTGATCTCCAGCGCCTTCATGTCGATTTCCATCTGCGCGACGCGCTGGCGGAACGCGGGATCGGTGATCAGCGGGCGGCCATTGGCATTGACCTCGCGGGCCATTTCCTTCGCCGCCTTCACCCGCTCCTTCGACTTGCCAAGCCGCGCGATGCCGGTGCGCTCGTTGCCCAGCAGGAACTTGGCCACGTCCCAGCCCTTGTTCTCGGTGTGCACGCGCATGGCAACCGGCACCCGCACGTCGTCGAAGAACACTTCGTTCAGGTGATGCGCGCCGTCGATCGAGATGATCGGCCGCACCGTGATGCCGGGCGTCTTCATGTCCACCAACAGGAAGGAGATGCCTTCCTGCCGCTTCGCCGCGTTCGGGTTGGTGCGCACCAGCAGGAAACACCAGTCGGCATTATGCGCGGTGGAGGTCCAGATCTTCTGGCCGTTCACCACGTAATGGTCACCGTCCAGCTTCGCCGCGGTCTTCAGCGAGGCCAGGTCGGAGCCGGCGCCGGGCTCGGAGAAGCCCTGGCACCACCAGTCGTCCAGGTTGGCGGCACGCGGCAGGAAACGCTTCTTCTGCTCCTCGGTGCCGAACTGGATCAGCACCGGGCCCAGCATGGTGATGTTGAAGGACAGCAGCTCGGGGGCGGGAGCGACCTGGTTTTCCTCCAGGAAGATCATTTTCTGGATTGCGCTCCAGCCGGGGCCGCCCCATTCCTTCGACCAGGACAGACAGGCCCACCCCTTGGCGTTGAGGATGCGCTGCCAGCGCACCGTGTCTTCCTTGCGCGGGCTGTGCCCGAGCCGCATCCGGTCGCGGATGTCGGTCGGCAGGTTGTCGCGAATGAAGGCGCGGACTTCGGCGCGGAAGGCGGTCTCTTCCGGGGTGAAGCGCAGATCCATGGATTGGGGTCCTCCCTACTGGCCGGTAGATTAAGCCCCGGTGCGACAGCCCGCAATCCGGGCGCGCCCCATCCGCGCTGGTGGTGGGACGCAGGAAGCGTCGGGGCGTTGCCCCGAACCCACCACGAGCAGGGATACGTGGCACAGACCGCGGAACTCTGCTTAGGAAAGGACGATTGTTGCTGCCTGCGTCCTGGCCGCAACCGGCCCCGACGAGGAGACCCAAGGCATGCGACATCGCTCCGTCCTGTCCGCGATTTGCGGCTTTCTGCGATTGGAAGTGGCGGCGGGCTGCGCCTTGCTGC
Source organism: uncultured Alphaproteobacteria bacterium (assembly GCA_963789495.1). Taxonomy (GTDB): domain Bacteria; phylum Pseudomonadota; class Alphaproteobacteria; order Acetobacterales; family Acetobacteraceae; genus CAWBLP01. Next base: position 58,997 of record CAWBLP010000009.1, on the reverse strand, counting down.
TGGTGACGGTGCTGGCGCTGGTCTGGGCGAACTCGCCGATTTCCGCCTGGTACCTGTGGCTGCGCAACGTGCACGCCACCGTGCAGGTCGGCGATCTCGGCATCGATGAGCCGCTGCTGCTGTGGATCAATGACGGGCTGATGGCAGTGTTCTTCCTGGTGGTCGGGCTGGAGATCAAATACGAGCTGCTGGAGGGAGAGCTGTCCAGCCTGCGCAAGGCGGCCTTGCCGGCCATCGCTGCGGCAGGTGGCATGGTCGGGCCGGCGGTGGTCTACCTGGCCTTCAATGCCGGCGATCCGCAGGCGCTGCGCGGCTGGGCGATCCCGACCGCCACCGACATCGCCTTTGCCGCCGGCACATTGTCACTGCTGGGCAACCGCGTGCCGCGCCCGCTGCGCGCCTTCCTGCTGGCGCTGGCGATCATGGACGATCTGGGGGCCATCGCCATCATCGCGGTCGTCTACACCGCCGACCTGGCGGAAACCGCACTGGCATTGGCCGGACTTTGCCTGCTCGGCCTGTTTGCGTTGAACCGAGCCCATGTCGTCCGCGTTGCCCCCTATGTCCTGCTCGGCGCCGTCCTCTGGGTCTGCGTGCTGAAATCCGGCGCACACGCGACGCTGGCCGGCGTCGCGCTTGCTTTCGCCATCCCGCTGCGGGTGCGCGGCGAATCGTCACTCGCCGCTGCATCGGCTGGAGCGCGCGTTGCAGCCCTATGTGACCTGGGGCATTATGCCATTGTTTGCGTTGGCAAATGGCGGTGTGGACCTGCGCGGACTGGAGCTGGGTCAACTGGTCCAGGGGGTGCCGCTGGGTGTCGCGCTGGGCCTGTTGGTCGGCAAGCAGGCGGGCGTGATGGCGGTGTCCTGGGCAGCCGTGCGGTTGCGCATCGCCGCACTGCCCGAAGGCGTCGGCTGGCGGGCTTTCCACGGGATCGCGGTGCTCGCCGGGGTGGGGTTCACCATGAGCCTGTTCATCACCGCCCTGGCTTTCGGGGCCGCCCCGCCAGGCGACGCCGCTCGCGTGGGTGTGCTGGTGGGCTCGCTTTGTTCGGCAGCACTCGCCCTGGTGCTGCTTTGGTCAGCTTCCGGGGCCCGAAACTGAGGCAGCCGCCACGGCGGCCGGTTGACGCGCAAGACCACACGCTCGCGATAAGGATGAGACATGGCGAATCGGATCGAGGATTACGCGCTGATCGGCGACTGCGAGACCGCGGCGCTGATCGACCGCGACGGATCGATCGACTGGCTGTGCTGGCCGCGCTTCGACTCCCCGGCCTGCTTCGCCGCGCTGCTGGGCGATCGCGAGCATGGCCGCTGGAAGATCGCGCCGAACGGGGAATACCAGACCAGCCGCGCCTACCGGCCGGACACGCTGATCCTGGAGACCCAATTCACCACCGACACCGGCACCTGTAAGCTGATCGACTTCATGCCGCTGCGCGACGGCAATTCCGACATCGTGCGCATCGTCACCGGGGTGAGCGGCCAGGTGAAGATGCACATGGATCTGACCATCCGCTTTGACTACGGCCGCTCCATTCCCTGGGTGCGGCGGCTGGAGGATGGCAGCCTGCGGGCCATCGCCGGCCCCCATATGCTGGTGCTGCAGGCCAGCACGCCGGTGTCCGGTGAGGATATGTCGACCGTCGCCGATTTCACCGTGGACGCGGGCCACTCGGTCTCCTTCGTGATGACCTATGGCCCGTCGCATCTGCGCCTGCCGATGCCGGTGGACCCGCAGGAGGGGCTGGCCGCCACCGAGGCGTTCTGGCACGACTGGACCTCGCGCTGCACCATCCAGGGGCCGTGGCGCGACATCGTGCGGCGCTCCCTGATCACATTGAAGGCGCTCACCTTCGATCCGACCGGCGGCATCGTCGCCGCCGCCACCACCTCGCTGCCCGAGCAGCTCGGCAGCGAGCGCAACTGGGATTACCGGTTCTGCTGGTTGCGCGACGCGACCTTCACGCTGCTGGCGATGATGGATGGCGGCTACTACGAGGAAGCCTATCGCTGGCGCGACTGGCTGGTGCGCGCCGCGGCCGGCAGCCCGGAGCAGATCCAGATCATGTATGGGGTGGCGGGGGAGCGGGACCTGACCGAGCGCATCCTGCCGTGGCTGCCGGGATTTGCCGCTTCGCGTCCGGTGCGGATCGGCAATGCCGCCGCCGACCAGCTGCAACTGGATGTGTTTGGCGAGGTGGCGGACGCGCTGCATCACGCCCGCAAGGGCGCACTGGGACCCAGCGAGATCGCCTGGCGGCTGCAATGCACGCTGACCGAGCATCTGGAGAAGGTCTGGGCGCAACCCGATGAGGGCCTGTGGGAGGTGCGCGGCGTGCGGCAATACTTCACACACTCCAAGGTGATGACCTGGGTGGCGTTCGACCGCGCGGTGAAGGCCGTGGAGGATTTCGGCCTGGAAGGGCCGTTGGAGCGCTGGCGCGCGTTGCGCGACCAGGTGCATGACGAAGTCTGCCGCAAGGCCTTCGATCCCGAACTGGGCAGCTTCGTCCAGGCCTATGGCAACCGCCAGCTCGATGCCAGCCTGCTGCTGATGCCGCTGGTGGGCTTTCTGCCGGCCACCGATCCTCGCGTGGTGGGAACGGTGGCGGCGATCCAGAAGCACCTGGCGGTGGACGGGCTGCTGCTGCGCTACGACACCGCCCGCACCGATGACGGGCTTGCGCCGGGAGAGGGCGCATTCCTCGCCTGCAGCTTCTGGCTCGCCGACAACCTGGTGCTGCAGGGTCGGGTGGAGGAAGCGCAGGCGCTGTTTGAACGGCTGATCGGCTTCGCCAACGATGTCGGGCTGATGGCCGAGGAATACGATCCGCATGCCCGTCGCATGCTGGGCAATTTCCCGCAGGCGTTCTCGCATGTGGCACTGGTCAACACGGCGTTGAACCTGAGCCGGTCGATAGGTCCCGCCGAGAAGCGCGGCGGCGAGGAGACGGCGAAGGACTGACCCGATCCGCTGCACCTCCGACGCACCTTCCATCCACCGCAAAGCTGGATTTGCCCGGCCGCAGCTGGCCATGCGAGTGTCCTCGGCCAGATGGGTGGTCCGGCAGATGGGTGGTTCGGCAACGGAGACCGATGGATGGGCGTTGTCGATCGTTGCGCAGCAACCCGCGTCACGCCGCGGTGTTTGCTGTGCGTGCGGTCCCCTCCCACAATGTTGACGAGACGCGAGGAACCCATCGCCGGCACCTTGCTTTCGCTCGACAGTCTGGAGTTGTGCCGATGCCCGTATTTCCCGCCACTGCAACGCGCGTCGAGATAAACACCGAGGACTCGATCAACCGGCGCATCCGTCGCGGGATCGAGGTGAACATCCACTATTACGCGCTGCATCCCGAGGAGATCGATCGGCGGCTGGGCGAGCTTGACCGCGAATGGGACATGGAGCGTGTGTTGGAGGCCAACGCCGCCACCCTGGCGCTGGGTGGCACGTTGCTCGGGGTGATACGGCATCGCGGCTTCCTGCTGCTGCCGCTGGTGGTGACCGCATTCCTGTTGCAGCACGCGTTGCAGGGCTGGTGCCCGCCGGTGCCGTTCTTCCGCAAACGCGGCGTGCGCACGGCGACCGAGATCGAAAGCGAGCGCACCGCGCTGAAGGCGCTGCGTGGCGATTTCGCCGCGGTGGAACGCATGCCGAATGCCCCCGAGCGCGCCAACGCCGCCTTCCAGGCGGCCCGCACCTGAGTTGCACTTTGCGCGCGGTGTCGCGGCCGATGCACTGATCGGTCGCCGTTCGCCCGCGCATGGGCTCGGCCCCGTCACGGCAAGCGCGGAGGCAGGTGCGCCCGCTCAGCAGGGTGGGGAGCTGTGGCTTGCGTCACGGCCGGGGCCGTGTCCGACATAACCGAGGCCGTGTCCGACATGACCGAGGCCGTGTCCGTCGCGCAGGCCCGGCCTCCGTGGCTTTGCCGCGTCCACTGAGGAAGATCGCCGTCCCCGCAAGATCGCCGTCCCCGCGCGATCGCCGTCCCCGCGCCTTGCCGACGCGGGCCGCGTCACGCCTGACCGCCCGTCCTTCTACTTTCCGATGACGCGCCGCGCGATCGCCATGCGGTGCACCTCCGACGGACCCTCATAGACCCGCATCGTGCGCACCTTCTGCGCCATCAGTTGCAGCGGCAGTTCCTTCGCCACGCCCATCGCCCCGAACGCCTGCATCGCATGGTCGATCGTTTCGGTCGCCATCTCGGTGCCGAACAGCTTCACCATGGACGCCTCGGTGCGCACGTCCTTGCCGGCATCGGCCTTCGCCGCGGCGTCGTACACCATCAGCCGGCAGGCATGCAGCTTCATCGCGGCATCGGCGATCCACCACTGGATCGCCTGGCGATCGGCGAGCCGCTGGCCGAACGTCACACGCTGCTTGGTGTGTTCCACCATCATGTCCAGTGCACGCCGCGTCATGCCGATGCACCAGGCGCCCATCTGCAGGCGGCGCACGGTCAGCCGCAGCTGCATCGGCGCGAAGCCCTTGCCTTCGACACCGAGCAATTGCGTTGCCGGAATGCGGCAGTCCTCGAACACGAGTTCGTAGGTGCGCTGCCCGCCGAGCATGGGGATTTCGCGCTCGATGATGAAACCCTTGGTGCCACGCTCGACGATGAACGCGGTGACGCCGTCATGCCGCTTGCCCTCGCCGGTACGCGCCATGAGGATGATGAAGTCCGACTGCGGCACGCGGCTGACCCAGATCTTGCGCCCGTTGATCACCCAGTCGCTGCCGTCCTTCACCGCGCGGGTGGTCATGCCGGCGGGATCGCCGCCTGCGCCGGGCTCGGAGATTGCGATGCAGGAGTGGGCGTCGCCACGTGCGTACGGCTCCAGGTATTTGCGGCGCTGCTCGTCGTTCACCACCGCTTTCAACATATGCAGGTTCGGACTGTCGGGCGGGAAGGTGAAGGGCACGCAGGTGCGGCCCTGTTCCTCATACACGCCCATCAGCGCGACCGAGGGCAGGTCGGCGCCGCCGAATTCCTCCGGCACGTCCAGGCCCCACAGCCCGAGTTCCTTGCAGGTGGCGAGGAGTTTTTCCTCCTCCTCGGCGCTGAGCGCGGATTTCTGACCCGCCATCTCGCGCGCCAGAATGGTCTTCTCCAGCGGGATCAGGTCGCGATCGACGAACTTCGCGACCAGGTCCTGCAGCATGCGGTGTTCTTCGGAGAGTTCGAACATACTGGTGATTTCCTCGCTCAGCGTTGGCGCCTGTGATCGCAGGCAGTCCGCGTGATGTCCAGGTTTGCGGTCACGCCTTCAGCGTCACCAGCGCATCGGCGATCGTCACCCCGGATCCGTCCGCATGCAGGATCACCGGATTGAACTCCATTTCGGCGATCTGCCCGCGATAGGCCAGCGCCGCCTCGGACAACTGCGCCACCAGCTGCGCGATGGGTGTCAGATCGACCGGCCTGCCGCCGCGGAATCCGGTCAACAGCGGGGTCGATCGCAGCGACCGCAGCATGCGTTCCGCCTCCACCGTGTCCACTGGCGCGGGGCTGTGCACCACGTCGCCGAACAGCTCCACCGTGGTGCCGCCGAAGCCGAGCATCATGATCGGCCCGAACGTCTCGTCGTTCACCATGCCGATCACCAGCTCGTGGCCCTTCGGCGCCATCTTCTGCACCAACACGCCGTCGATGCGAGCCTCGGGCTGGTACTGCATCACATCGCGCAACATCGCGTCGTAGCCTTGCCGCACCGCGGCCGCGTCCGGCAGCCCCAGCCGCACCCCGCCGGCCTCGGTCTTGTGCGGCAGGTCGGCCGACTGCACCTTCAATGCGACCGGAAATCCCAGCGCCGCGGCAGCCTCCGCCGCTTCTGCGGCCGTGCTGACCAGCCGTTCCTGCGCCGGCGGCAGGAAGGCGGCGAGCGCCTGCTTCGCCTGATATTCCGGCAGAATGCGCGGCATGCCCGGTGGCAGCGGCGCAACATCGCGCGCCGGCGGATCGGGCGGCAGCGAGCGCGCGGCGGCCTCGGCGTATTCGGCAAGCTTCGCGAGTGACACACCGACATTGCGCAACGCGCTGTGCACGAACAGCCCGCATCCCGCCGCCGATTCCCGCCCGAACGCGCTCGGCAGCGTGTACGTCCACACCGTCATCGGCTTGCCGGCACGCTGTGCCGTCGCCTGCACGCGCGTCGCGTCCAGCGTCACGCGGGTCTGGCTGGCCAGGGAACTGATCAGCACCAGCATGTCCAGCTCATCGGACCCGGCGAGCTGCTCCATCGCCGTCATCACCGCGGGGCCGGTGTTGGAGCCTTGCGCGGTGACATCGACCGGATTGCCCGACGCGCCATAGGACGGCATCACCGCACGCAGCTTGGTCTGCATCTCCGCCGACAGCGCCGGCACCTGCAGCCCGGCGGCGGACAGCGTATCCGCCATCCAGGCACCGGCGCCGCCGGAGGGCGTGATGATACCGACGCGCCGGCCTTTCGGCAGCGGACAGGTCAGCACCACGCCGGCGATCGCCACCGCCTCATCGGCGTCCTCGGCCTCGATCACGCCGTAGCGGCTGGAACACCGCCTGATATGCGGCGTAGGAGCCCGACAGCGATGCGGTATGCGATGCGGTGGCGCGGCTGCCGGCCGACGGACCGGCCGACCTTGATCGCAATGATCGGCTTTTCCAGCGCTGCGCGCCTTGGCCAGCGCATTGACGAAGGTCGGCCCGCCGCGCACCGCTTCGCAGAACAGCATCACGGCATGGGTCTGCGGATCTTCCACCATGTAGTCGAGGAAGTCGCGCCATGGTGAGGTCGGCCTCGTTGCCGGTGGAGATCACGTAGCTGAAGCCAAGTCCGGCGGCCTGGCCGCGATTGAACAGGGCAAAGCCGATGCCGCCGGATTGCGCGATCACTCCCAGCCGGCGTTGCGATACCAGCGTGCGCGATCCGTCGTCCTGGGTTTCCACCGTCGGGCTGAACGTGGTCGCGATGCGGCCCAACGCGTTGTAGTAGCCTTCGCAGTTTGGACCGCAGGCGCGAATGCCGGTGCGCTGCGTCACCTCCACCAGCGCGGCCTGCATCTCGCCGGCGGCACCGCCTTCCTCGGCGAAACCCGAGCTGATGATCAGCGTGTTCTTCACCCCGGCGGCGGCGCATTCCTCCAGCGCCGGTGCGACGCCGGCGGCGGGAATGGCGACCAGCGCCAGGTCGATCGGCTCGCCGACCGCGGCGATGGCATTGGTAGCAGCGCAGGCCGTCGATCTCCTGGTAGCTGGGATTGATCGGCAGGATGCGTCCGGGAAAGCCGTTCTCGCGCAACTGGTGCAGCAGCCGCCCGCGAATCCGGTGCAGGTCGGGCGAGGCGCCCAGCACCGCGATCGAGCGCGGCCAGAAGAAGCTGTGCAGGGCGTGCTCAGTCATGGTCTCTCACGCGGCAAGTTGTTCCAGGAAGGCAGCGACGGCGCGGTTGAACGCCTCCGGCTGATGCAGGTTGGAAGCGTGGCCGGCATCCGGAATGATGGCCTTGGTCGCGCCGGGGATCTTCGCCGCCATGTAGTCGGTCGCGGCGAGGAAGTTGGTGTCGTTCGCGCCGGCCAGCACCAGCGTCGGCACGCTGATCGTCTCCAGCGAGCGGATCACCGAATCATCACGCTGCGTCAGCATGCCGCGTGCGGCGCCGGCCAGTCCGGCGGCGGAACGATGCCGGCTCATGCGCACCTCATCGCTGGGACCGAGGGCTGCGAAACCGCGTGCGTCCAGTTCGTCGCCGCGGGCGCGGGCGCGGGCGTTCCAGGCCTCGCGCGCCGTGTCCTTGCGAAAGCCCGGGCCCGTGTCGAACAGCATCAGCGCGCGCACCATCTCCGGGTGGCGGGCATGGAACGCCAGCGACATGTAGCCGCCGAGCGACAGGCCGGCGACGACGGCGCGCTGGACGTTGCAGGCTTGCAGGATGGCGTGCATGTCGCCGACCGTGGCGGCTTCCGAATAGGCCGTTTGGTCGGAAGGCGCGTCGCTCTCGCCGTGGCCGCGCATGTCCCACACGATCACCTGCCAGCGGTCGCGCAAGGCGGCGATCTGGCCATCCCACATCCGGCAGGTCGCGCTGTAGCCGTGGCTCAGCAGCAGGGTCGGCCCGCTGCCATGCACCTCGTAATGAATCGCCACGCCGTCGCGATCGAGCCGCGCCATGGTTTCCTCCATCCGGCGGCGCATTGTCCGCGCGCCGCTCCGCTCATAAGCTGGCACGCAGCGCAACGCGGCGAAAGAGCAGGGCAGGAACCAGGATATGCAGCAGACCTTCGAACACATCGGCATCGAGCTGTCCGGCATGATCGGCATCATCGAGGTGCGACGCGGGCCGAACAACTTCGTCGACACCGACATGGTGGGTGAGATCGCGGATGTGCTGGAGGAATGGGACCGCAGTGTCGAACCGCGCGTGATCGTGCTGTGCGCCGAGGGCAAGCATTTCTGCGCCGGCGCCGATTTCGGCAGCCGCGGGCCGGACGGGGTTGCGCGCGGCACCAAGCGCGGCCGGCATCTCTACAAGGAGGCGCAGCGGCTGTGGCGGACCAAGAAGCCGATCGTGGCGGCGGTGCATGGCGCGGCGATCGGCGCCGGGGTGGGTCTGGCGGTGATGGCGGATTTCCGCGTCACCTGTCCGGAGGCGCGGTTTTCCACCAACTTCACCCGGCTGGGATTTCATCCCGGGTTCGGACTGACCTGCACGCTGCCGCGGCTGCTGGGGCAGCAGAAGGCGGCCTGGATGATGTATAGCGGCCGGCGGCTGACCGGCGAGGAAGCGCTGGAGATCGGGCTGGCGGATTACTGCGTGCCGCTGGACCAGGTGCGCGCCAAGGCGATCGAGGTTGCCACGGAGATTGCCCAGTCCTCGCCGCAGGCGATCGTGTCGACGCGGGAGACGCTGCGCCGCGGCCTGGCGGATGCGGTGGCCTCGGCGACCGAGCGTGAGTATGAGGAGCAGGACTGGCTGCGCGGGACGGAGGATTTCAAGGAGGGCGTGAAGGCGATGGCCGAACGCCGGCTGCCGAACTTCAAGGGGCGGTAACGCCGGGCCGGGCTGCACGCGGGCGGACGCGCTCCGCTCGTGTCCGGACGCGCTCCGTTCGTTGTTGCCCGAACGCCCTCCCGCGTTGCCCAACGCGCTCCACGCTTTGCCGTGCGCGCCAAGGCCTTTTCCTCCCCTCCCGCAAGGGGAGGAGGGAAAGCGTCCGCCTCGCGCTCGGGTCCTGATGCCTGGGCGGTCCTGAAGCCTGTGGGGTTACGCCCGGCCAGGGTGCGGGGCGTGGATTGCCGGGCGGGAGGGTGTGCCGCTCGCATGCCCCCATTTGCTCAATCCTGACGCGTAGGGGCGACCGTGACGCGCATGCAGCGACCGCCCGCCTCGACGTGCCAGCCACAACCGCGTGCCAGCCACAACCGCGTGCCAGCCACAACCGCGTGCCAGGCCCAGCCGACGTGCCAGCCACAACCGGCGTGCCAGCCATCACCAGCGTGCCGGCCACAACCGACGTGGCAGGCACAGCCGACGTGCCTGGCACAGCCGCGTGGTCCACCTGTTGGCGGTGCGGGATTACCCGATCGGCTCGGGGCGCAGACGTTGCGGTAGCGTGTTTAGCGATTCCGTGGTGTCGAAATCGCGCAGCACCGCGTCGTCCGCCATCTCCACCTCGGCGACCGATTCCACGTGCTTGCCGACCAGGAAACGCGCGCCGGAATCGCCGGTGATCGCCAGGATCTCGGCAAAGAACCGCCGGTCCCACAGCATCGGGTTGCCCTGCTTGCCGCGGAAGGTCGGCAGCACGATCAGCCGGCCCTCGTCCGGATCGTACGCCGCCAGCAGCCGGTCGATCATCCGGCCGGTGACCAGCGGCATGTCGCCCAGGCAGACCAGTGCTGCGGCGCAGTCCTCCGGCACCGCGGCGATGCCGGCCTTCAGGCTGGCGGACAGGCCCTCGGCGTAATCCTGCGCATGGACATAGCGCACCGGCCGCCCGCCCAGCGTGTTCTCCACCTGCTCCGCCTGGTGGCCCAGCACCACCAGCACCGGCCGCGCATTGGACGACAGCACATTGTCGACCACGCGGGAGATCATCGGCTTGCCGGTCTTGTCGGCGACCAGCAGCTTGTTGTGCGGTGCCATGCGGCGGGACCGTCCGGCGGCCAGCACCACGCCGGCGATGGTCGGGGCACTGCGCGGTGCGGCGCCGCTGCGCGGCGTGGCCGGCGCCTTCTCCCGCGGCAGCGGACGGGTGTCGATCTCCTTCAAAAGTCCCCCCACCCCCATGCGCATCACTTCCGCCGGCCCGACGGTCAGTCCGGCGAACAGCCGCATCAGCACGAAGTCGATGCCGTTCAGCTTGGGGCTGCGCGCGCAACCGGGCAGCACCAGGGCCGGGCGCTCGCCGATCCTGCCCAGGCAGATCAGGTTGCCGGGATCGACCGGCATGCCGAAATGCAGGATCTCCCCACCGGCGCGCACGATCCCCATCGGCCCGACATCGCGCCGGTCCACCACCGCGGAGGCGCCCACGATCAGCAGCAGATCGGCGCCCTGGGAGATCAGCGACTCCAGCGCGCGCGCGACCGCCAGTTCCTCATGCGGCGTGCTGATCGGCGGCAGCAGCGAGCCGGTCAGCGCGGTGATCCGCTGATCGGTCGCGGTGACGGTCTTGTCGGTGACGCTGTCCTTCAGACCCGGCAGTTCCGTCACCACCAGGCCGACTTTCAGGTGCTGGAACGGATGCAGCGTGATCGGCGGCTTGCCCTGGCGTACCAGCGCCTCCGCCACCGCCAGCACATGGCCGGGCACCGAGAACGGGATCACCTTGATGGTGGCGACCAGGTCCTTCGGCGACACCACGGCGTAATCCGGCAGGGTGCCGATGGTCAGCGATTCATCGATACCGTTGAGCCGGTCGATCTTGGCGATGTCGATGCGCAGCAGGCCCGGCACCTCGGCCAACAGGTTCACCCGCCCGGTCGCCGCGCGCGAGCGTGCCAGCAGCGGCGAGACCAGCGGCGTCGCCAGCCGGTCCGCGGCGATGTCCTCCGGCACGTCGCCGGGTTCCAGCCGCGCACAGATCACCTCGTTGCGGCCGGCCTCGCGCAATGCCGCCACCGCCGCCTCGTCGAGCACCGAGCCCTTGCGGATCATCCGTTCGCCGACACGCTGGCTATGCGCCATGATGGCGCCGCGGGTCTCATCGAGGGGGGCGGGGCCGAACTTCATGCGGCTTGCGGCACCTTCGCCTTGGCTGGCAGCGGCGCGCCGCGACGTACCGCGACCAGTTCCGCGACGATCGAAAGCGCGATTTCCGGCGCGGTGACGGCTTCGATGTTCAGCCCGACCGGTCCCTGGATGCGCGCCAGTGACGCTTCGTTGTGGCCCAGCGCGCGCAGCCGGCCCAGCCGCGCGGCGTGGGTGCGGCGGGAGCCGAGTGCGCCGATATAGAAGGCGGCGGATTTCAGCGCCCGGTCGAGCGCGGGATCGTCGAGCTTCGGGTCGTGGGTCAGCGTCACCACGGCGGTGCGGCTGTCGGGGCGCAGCGCGTCCATCGCCTCGTCCGGCCATTCGGTGGAGACGGTGACGTTGGGGAAGCGCTCATCCGAGGCGAAGGACCGCCGCGGATCGACCACGGTGACCGCGAAGCCGCATTGCGTGGCGAACGGCACCAGCGCCTGCGCGATATGCACCGCGCCGACCACGACCAGACGCAGCGGCGGGTTGTAGGCGTGCAGGAACCAATCGGTGTCGCCGATCTTGAAGGTGCCGCTGGTGTCGTCGCGCAGCGCCGCTTCGGCGGCGGCATTCAGCGCCTCCGGCGCGACCGGGTCGGGCAGCAGGCGCTGCTCGCCGCCGGGCAGGCTGGTGGCGAGCACGACCGGGCGTTTGTCGCGCTTGGCTGCTTCGAGGGCGGCGAGGATCTCCGGGGTCATGTCAGGGCCGTCGGGGTGAGGGATGGGGCGGAGGTTCGGTTCACGACAGCCGCTCCACGAACACCTTCACCTTGCCGCCGCAGGCGAGGCCCACTTCCCAGGCGCGTTCGTTGGTGACGCCGAAATCCAGCAGTTGCGGTGTGCCGCTTTCCAGCGTCTGCATGGCGGCATCGGCGACCGCGCCCTCGATGCAGCCACCGGAAACCGAACCGGCCATCTTGCCGGATTTGGTCACCGCCATCTGGCTGCCGGCGGGGCGGGGCGAGCTGCCCCAGGTTTCCGTGACCGTGGCGACGGCCACCTGCTCGCCCGCGGCGCGCCAGGCGGCGGCGGTGCTCAGCACGTCTTCGACTTCTGCGGTGTTCATGCGGCCATCCTTCCATACAACGCCATCGGAGCCAAACCGCGCGGTGCCGCCGGGCGCGACAGCAGGTCGACCAGCGCGCGCAGACTGGCCAGGTTGTGCACCGGACGGAAATCGTCCACGTGCGGCAGCATCGCCCGGATCCCTTGCGATCTTGGTTCGAAACCGCTCCAGCGCAACAGCGGGTTCAGCCAGATCAGCCGGCGGCAGGAGCGATGCAGCCGGTCCATATTGTCGGCCAGATGCACCGCGCCGTCACGATCCAACCCGTCGGTGATCAGCAGCACCACTGCGCCCTGGCCCAGCACGCGCTTGGCCCAGCGCTGGTTGAAGCTGGCCAGCGCCTCGCCGATGCGGGTGCCGCCGGACCAGTCGGGCACGATATGCGACACCATCTGGAATGCGACTTCCGGATCGCGATGGCGCAGTTGCCGGGTGATGTTGGTCAGCCGCGTGCCAAACAGGAACACGTGCACGCGGTCGCGGTCATTCGTCACCGCGTGCAGGAAATGCAGCAGGATCTGGGCGTAGCGCGCCATCGAGCCGGAGATGTCGCACAGCACCACCAGCGGCGGCGGGCGGGTTACCCGGCGGCTGCGCGCGATGCTGAGGATTTCACCGCCCTGGCGCAGGCTGGCGCGGATGGTGCGGCGCAGGTCGGTGGCGGGGCCGAGCGGATCGGGGCGCAGACGGCGGGTGCGGCGGAGGTCGAGGGGAAGGACCAGGCGGCGGATTTCCCGCTTGGCCTGGGCGATCTCCTGCGCGGCCATCGCCTCGAAATCCATCTGCTGCAGCCGTTCCTGGTCGGACACGGTCAGCACCGCGTCCTGCACCGGGGGTTCGTCCTCGTCGCGCTTCTGCGGGGCGCGCGGCGGGGCGAAGGCCTCGGCGACGCGGCGCGAGGCGGGGGGCGCGCGGTCCTGCTTCTTCTCCTTCTGTGCGTCGAGCAGCGCCATGGCGACAGCTTGTTCGGCAGCGGTGGGGTCGCGCCAGAACAGCGCGAAGGCCTGGTCGAACACGTCCTGGTGCTCGTGGCGATGCACCATGGCGGTGCGCAGCGCGGTGCGTGTCTGGGTGCGGCTGCCGATGTCGATCAGCGACAGCGCCTGTTGCGCGGCGAGGGTTTCCGCCGGCCCGACGGGCAGGCCGGCACGCCGCAGCAGGCCGGCGAAATGCATGACGTTGGCGGCGAGGGTGGGGGCAGGGGAGTCCATGCCTCGATTGTGGGCGGCTGCGGGCCGGAGACAAGGGGGTGAGGGCAGGGCGACCGGGTACCCGGGGCGGCTCTCACGCTCGTGGTGGACGGCGCTGCCGGTCACCCACGGGGTTCATCGGGCGCGCGAGCGGTTCGGCACCCGGTGGTCCTGCGCCGGTCAGACACCAGCCTGCGCCGGTCGGACACCAACCGGTAGTAACGCGCGAACCTGCTATTGTTTGGAAATGAAATGGCTCCCGGAGTAGGACTTCGAACCTACGACCCAGCGGTTAACAGCCGCTTGCTCTACCAACTGAGCTATCCGGGACCAGTGGGGCGGTCCCTATAGCGAAGCTGCCCGCCCGACGCAAACCCGTCCGGGCGCGATCCGCTACATTCCGGCGGTGTCCCACCACAGTCCCCATTGGCCGCTGCAAACACGATCCTGTATGCTGCATCGCGCGCGAGAGTGGCGGAACGGTAGACGCAGTCGAACTCAAAATCGACCGCCGCAAGGCGTGGGGGTTCGAATCCCCCCTCTCGCACCAGCGCCCGCGTTTCCCCACGCGCCGGAATCCGCCTAGACTGCCGCCCGAGGAAGCGCCCCAGGAGGCAGTAAAACCATGGATTTCGGTATCGGTATCGCCACGTCCAGCGATTCGTGGAAGCTCGCCCAGCGCGCCGAGGAACTCGGCTTCACCCATGCCTGGTTCTACGACACGCAGATGATCACCGCCGACTGCTTTGTCGCGATGGCCGCCGCGGCGATGAAGACCTCCCGCATTCGCCTCGGCACCGGCGTGCTGGTGCCCTCCAACCGCATCGCCGCCGTCACCGCCAACGCCTTCGCCACGCTGAACGGCATGGCGCCGGGCCGCATCGATTTCGGCGTCGGCACCGGGTTCTCGGCGCGCCGCGCCATGGGGCTCGGCGCCATGAAGCTGGCCGACATGGAGGAGTACATCCGCGTGGTGTACGGCCTGCTCAACGGCGAGACGCTGGAGACCACGATCGAGGGCAAGCGGAAGAAGATCCGCTTCCTCAATCCCGATGCGAAGCTGATCAACACGACCGACCCGATCCGGCTGCATGTCTCGGCCTACGGGCCGAAATCGCGGGCACTGGCCGCGCGATTGAACGCCGGCTGGAAGAACTTCCTGTCCGACGTGCCGAGCGGTCTGGCCGGGCTGCAGGCAATGCAGCGGGACTGGGCGCAGGCCGGTCGCGCGCCCGGTGACCTGTATGCCACTGCCTGGGCCTGCGGCTGCGTGCTGCAGGATGGCGAACCGGCCGACAGCCCGCGCGCCCTTGCGCAGGCCGGTCCGCGCGCGGCGGTGCTGCTGCATCGCGCGGCGGACCTGGACATGGAGGGCTGGCAGAACACCTCCGACGTGCCGCCGGCGGTCGCCGACAGCGTCGCCGGCTACATCGCGATGGCGCGCGGGTTTGAACCGGCAGACGCGCGCTACCTGCATGAACCACCGCGGCCATTTCGTGTTCGTGAAGCCGGAGGAGCGTCGTTTCATCACCGCCGACCTGATCCGCCACACCACCTTCACCGCGACCGAGCAGGAACTGAAGCAGCGCATCGAGGCCTTGCGCAGCGCCGGCTGGAGCCAGTTCGTCATCCCGATCACGCCGGGTGAGGAGCGTGCCATCGAGGACTGGGCCCGCATCAAGCGCGCCTTCGACTGATGGCGACGGAGCGGACTGGCAAGGCGGCCGAACGCCACGCGCTGGCGCTGATCTGCGGCGCGCATATGGTCAGCCATTTCCACTACCTCGTGCTGGTGCCGCTGTTCCCGCTGCTGCGCCAGCGGTTGGGCGTCGGCTTCGTGGAGCTTGGCCTCGCGATCACCGTGTTCAACGTGGTCAGCGCCCTGGTGCAGACGCCGATGGGCGTGGCGGTGGACCGGTTCGGCGCGCGCCGCGTTCTGGTGGGCGGGCTGGGCTTGGCGGGGCTGGCCTATGTGTCGTTCGGGCTGGCGCCGAGCTACCCGTGGATGTTGGGTTCGGCGGTGCTGCTGGGGATCGCGAACGGAGTGTACCACCCGTCGGATTATTCCATCCTGGGGTCGGTGATCGAGCCGGCGCGGCTGGGGCGGGCGTTCTCGTTCCACACCTTCTGCGGCTTCCTGGGCGGGGCGATCGCGCCGATGACGATGCTCGGGCTGACCAGCCTGTGGGGCATGCAGGTGGCGATCGTCGTGGCCGGCGTGTTCGCCTGGGTGGTGGCGCTGCCACTGCTGGCGGCGGGCTGGCTGGATCGCGCCGCCGCCTCCCGCGCGCCGGCCGGGGCGGGGCCGAAAATTCCCCTGACCGGGCTGCTGACCCCGACCGTGCTGGGGCTGGTCGGCTTCTTCACGTTGCTGAGCCTGTCCACCGGGGCGCTGACCAACTTCTCGGTGGTGGCACTGGGCGCGTTGTACGGCACGCCGCTGTCGACCGCGAACATCGCCCTGACCGCGTTCCTGTTCGCGACCGCGCTGGGCGTGCTGGCCGGCGGCGTCATCGCCGACGCCACAAGGCGGCACGGCGACGTGGCGGCGGCGGGGTTCGGCGGCGCCGCGGCGCTGGTGTTCGTGGTGGGCAGCGTGTCGCTGCCGCCGCTGGCCCTGGCGGGCGTGATGGCCGCCGCCGGCTTCCTGTCCGGCATGATCGCGCCCTCGCGGGACATGCTGGTGCGCGCCGCGGCCCCGCCTGGTGCTTCCGGCCGGGTGTTCGGCATCGTCACCACCGGCTTCAACATCGGCGGCACGATCGGCCCGATGCTCGGCGGCTGGATCATGGATCACGGGCTGCCGCGCTGGGTGTTCTATGCGTCGGTGGGGTTCATGCTGCTGACGGTCGCGATGGCGCTGGCGAGCGAGCGCCGGTCGCGCCGGCGGTCGCTGGCGGCGGTCGGGTGATGCTGCGCCCGCTGGTGCGGCGGACGCCATCCCCGCACCGGACGGGGCCGGCACCGGCTCGCCGGATGCCGGCAGGGGGCAGGGGCAGGGGCGACCGGGTCGCTGTCCCGTCCGGCGCTGGACAATCCGGCGCAAGGGAGGCAGAACGCCGGGGCGCCGGCGTGACGAGGTCGGAACCGCAGGTTCGTGTCGGACCGCAACGCCGGCGCGACAAGAAACAAAACCGACCTGGCACTGTATGGCCAGGACAATGGCGGGCCTGTAGCTCAGTTGGTAGAGCACGAGACTTTTAATCTTGTGGTCCTGGGTTCGAGTCCCAGCGGGCCCACCAAACAGGCCAGCGGATCGGATGTGTTACAGGGCGAGCTACCAGACCTGATAGGCGTTACCCGGGTTCGGGTCAGATCTCGAGTCACGGAAAGACGCCGCCCCGCATGATGGCGGCAGACAAAAGCCAAGGGCCGCCGTCCCTGCCGGCCCGTCCTGATCCTGTCGCCGCGCGCCGCGCCCCGGCACTCCCGTGCAGGCGCCGCCAGAACTCCCGCGGGGCCGGCCCAACGCGGCCCGCTTCATGCCCACGTCCCGCACCAGTAGCTTCACCGGCACAATCCGCCCCAGCTGTGATGCAGCCTTCCGTGGTGAGTATAGTGTTGTGCTTTCCGCCCTGGTGCCGCCTGGTTGCTTCGTCGCGCGCATGCGCCCTGGCCGGGGCGCTGATCCCGGGGTAGTGGCCGGAGTGTTGATCGAGGAGTTGGCGTACGGTGTTGCCACAATCCCGCCGGAACGCCGCGCGGCTGCGGCGCGACTGGTGATCAACCGGCTAGGGTAGCCGGGGCGCTAGCGCCCGCATCCCTCCGTTTTCCCCTCGACCGCGCGCGGCACGCCCCGGCAACTCAGCAGCGAAAACACCATCCGCGGCCATCAGCCGAGACGATTCCGCAGCGGCTCCAGCAGCGCTCGCGCGATTTTGGCCGCGGACGCCAGGGCTGGTGCGGAGCGGCTTCTGGTCGGGCTAAACGTGAATTTGATTGCTTGTTAACGCTGCAAGACACGTTGTTGTAACGTCCTGTGGCGTTCTGATTGACGCGGCTAGACGCTGCGCAACAGGATTCCAGGAGAAATGGATATGATGCCGAGAGGTTCGGTGCTCGTGGTGGAGGGTGATCCTGCAGTCCTCCGGTTGCTGGCTGAGGTGCTGGGCGAGCGCTATTCGGTGGGGTTGGCCGACTGCACCGAGACGGCGCTCGCCAGGCTTTCCGCTTCGCTCCCGGATCTGCTCATGACCGATTGTGTGCTTCTCGGCGGTGGCTTGCATGCGCTGTTAGGCAGGGCAGAAGCAGCCGACGTGCCGATTCTGCTTACATCGGGCCACCCGGAGATGATTGCGCGCTATGCTGCCGGCCCTTATCCGTTCCTGGCGAAGCCGTTCAAGCTTACCGATCTGCTGGAACTCGTCGGAGTTACCATCGGCATGGGGCGGATCGCCAACAGCGAGGCTCCCCTGGCGCGCGCGTCTGCCCTGGGCCGCTCAATCCATGGTCCCGCGTATTGCTGAGTCCCAGGTCCGCGCTTGCCTGGCGTTGACGGCCACGCGCCGTAACGAACCTGCAACGCTACCGATCAAAAAGCGTTGCTTGGGCCGTTTCTGCATCCAACGTCAGAACGTCACGTTGGGTCGCAGGATCCAGCCGAATCCTGGCGGTGCCGGCGGCAATGGCACCCGCCGGTGGCAAGCAAACACAGTGCCGATCCGCGAGGTTTAACCGCTTTTTCGCTCAATCCAGATTGACGAATAAGGGCGCAACGCTGCCGAAGCCGGTCGGCCCCCCGTTGGGTGCTACCGCGGTGCCAGCTTGACGAGCGAGAAAAGGCTGATCAGGTCCCGCTCGCCGACTCTGGCGTTGGCCTCCAGGTCTCCGGCAAGTTGGAGGAGCCGTTCCGCCATCGGATCCCCGGGTATCGCACTTGCCATTCGCCGGGCACGTGCTGCTTGCTCAAGCAGCTCCTCAACTTTGTGAGTTCCTAGACTTTCCATGTTTCGCCACGCCATAGGTCCAGTGTCAGCTAGCCGCATTCTCTTTGCAGAGCCACCAACGAAATCGCGAGCCTTTTGGCCGCGATCGATGCGACTCTGTCGCAGTTGCCGTCTGCGGGACTGCGCCAGCCGAGCCGGCGATCCTCCGGGTAGTCCGTGGATCCTACGATCTCACGCGCAGGGGCGTCGGTGATCGAGCTCCGCTTCACCGGGATCGCCATGGCGGGCGTGCTGTGCCACGTCCGCCGCGAAAACATCCCCGATCGTGCATGCCAGGATCACGACCGGGCTGTTTTGACTTAATGCCGATCGCGCGTCTGTGCCCGTTCAGCGAGATCGAGGTCATGACTCGGATCGTGGCTCAAATCGGCTTTCATGAAGGCTGCGGTTTCCGGCATTGCGATCCGTACGTCGGGCAGCTCTTCCATCATCAGCGTCAGATCGTTACCTCGGCAGTCGAGGACGTGCCCTCCGCCGCGCCGGTCATCGCTCAGGAAGTGCAAATGCCATCCCGCGATGTTGATGCCACGCACATAGGCTGGGCTCCAAAACCCTACCATCGTTCCTCGAACATGGCTGAAGTCGAATTCCGCCTGGTGAGAGGTTGCCTGCACAAGTGACTTGCCGTGCGCGGCCTTGCAGGCGGCTCGGGTCCGAACGTAGTCGAAAGGCCCCTCCACCCGCGCGGCACTGAACATGTTGTCGGTCCGCCGCATCGCGTCCAGTCGGGCTACGAGAGCGTCGAAGCCGGCGATCGGTCCCGACGCGATCGTCTCCTCCGCACGGAAGTTGGTGACGACGGCGAACGGCACGGTGGCGTCGTCGGAGGCCTCGATGACCGAACCGTTCGATCTGACCTGATAGAAGCGGCCATCCAATGCCAACATCTCGCCGTCGAGCGCGTCGAACGTGCCGAGACCCATATCGCCGTGCTCCTTCAGCGCTCCGATCGTAACAACGCCGTCGAATACCCCCTCCACCAACGCGCCCGCGGTGGAGATTTGGAACAAAGTCGCGTGCTCGACGCCAAGCACCTCGGCGAGCGACGACATGACGATGTGCGAGATGGTCTCGCCGGTTCGCGCCTGCCGCGCCGCAAGCGCCCGCATGAGGCTTTCTGAAATATCGCAGGTGAGCGTCGGCATGATCGCTATCCCCTTACGAATGCGTGCGGGAGCACGGTGTGTCTGCGGCGGCTCCGGTTTGCTGGACAGTGGGATAGGCTAACGGCTGACCGGTCCAAAAAGGCATGAGACCTGGGTCTGAAGCGGAACCAGCATAGCGCGGACTTCCAGGCGCGTGTAGCGAAGGCGGCGCTGCCGGATGAGAAGACGCTGGCCGAATTGTCGTCAGACGTCAGGGTTCATCCGACGAGGATCACGCCGCAAGCGGCGCAGTCCATGAGCCGGCAATGCATGGACGCGGCGCTACCTCTGGGCGGTTCGTTCCGGTCGGTCGGTTACTGACCCGGAGCCACGGCAACGCGCGAGACGCTGTTCTCGACGCTACTCGCGCGCGGCCTCAGAACCGGCCGGTACTGCAGCACGATCACGCTGCCGCTCTGATCCACCCTGGCACGCAGCGCTGAGTCGGCCCCCGGCTGCTGGCCCATCCAGGTCTCGTACAGCCCCTCCAGCACCGGCGCGAGCCAGCTTCCCACGGGGTCCCCCGCTGAACCGATTCGCGGCAGGCCGCGATGGGTCAACACCACCAGCCGCTCCGTCTCATGCAGCGCCAGCCGCACGTTGCCCCAGCCGAGCTCGCTCAGCACGGCGTTCATCTCCAGCTCCAGTGCCTCCATGGAGCCGACCGGCGGCAGGCTGAGCAACTGGGCCATGCGCTGACCGGTGCCACGCAGTACCGCGCCAGAGGCCTCCGGGCCGGCCTGCGCCTCCATCTCCAGCGCCAGGCCGCGCAGGAACACGCGCCAGGCCACGGCACCTTCCGATGCGCCGGACGCCGCCATCGGCTCGTTCGGCGGCGTTCTCCAGGCTCCGCTCACCAGTGACCTCCATTGAATGTGTAGCGGGCGAACAGCACGCCAGTCGTTTCGCTCCAGTCGCCGGCATGCTGGTAGCTGGCGCGTCCGCCCAACCGGAACGCATCGTTCAGCCGGTATTCGATTGCCGCGTCGGCGCCGCCGACGATGCCCGCCGCGCTGCGGCTGGGATAGGCGGTGAGCAGGCCGGGCGTGCTTGCCGCACTGGCCACCAGCGCCGATTGCAGCCCCGAATTGTTGGGGAACACCGGCGACGCGTGCTCATTATAGGTCTGGTAGCCGGCGGAAGCGCCCACAGACCAGGTCAGGTCTTCGCTTGTGGACGTATAGTGCACCGGAAGTAATGTAGCGAAGTAGGATTGCGGGCTGAAGTATCCGCCCTGGCCGAGCGAAAAGAAGCGAAGGTTCTTGTCGTAGGCGAAATAGACCAAGTCGAGCCCGATGCGCAGTTCGTCACCGTGTCCGTGCCAGATCGGATAGGTGCCGCCGGCGCCGAATTCGTATTCGCGGTTGGTTGCCACATTCAGCCCGTCGAGCATGGAATACCCGCCGCCGATGTAGAGGTTCGCGTCGCGCATCGAAACTTCCAGCTGCGCGTGGCCGCGGGTGCGGGTGACACCGCCCCAATGCGTGCCGGTGCCGGGGTCCTGCGTGCCGGCATAGGACAGCACGCTGTCGGTGACGGCGCGTCGCTCGCCCACCAGGCGTAGTCGCACGCCGTCCGCCACCTCGGGCGACAGTTCCAGCCCGCCGATCAGGTTCTGCTGCTGGAACCCCACCGGCGTGACGCCGACGTCCGCCTTGAGCCAGCCGACCTGGTATGCCAGCGACAGGCCGACGCCTTCGGCATGCTGGCTGGGCGGCGCTGGCCGGCCGGCGAAGGCACCGGTGCCGAAGCTTTGCTGGCTCTTGGTATCCGCCGGCACGTCGCCGGCGGACAGGAACGTGGGCGTGGCATTCAACGTCAACCGGCCGCGGCCGAGCGGACGCACCAGCAGGTCTGTCGGCAGACTGACCTCGGTCAGCTGGTCCAGCCCGCTGGTGCCGGTGCGCGACCGCAGGTTCGGCCCGAGCGTGAGCTTCGGCGCCAAATCCTGCTGCACCGAGGCGATCTGCCGGTTGATGTCCTGCAGCATGGGATCGCGCGGCGTCGGGGGCGGCAAGGCGGGGGCGGCGGAGAGTTCCATGCTGTCGGGGGGCGCTTCGTTGCGGCGGAATGGATTGCCGCCGGTCGCGAGCGTGTCCTCATCGAACGCCGCCATCGGATACATCGCGGCCTGCGCACTGCCCCGCTTCGGTGCGGCCTCGCCGCTGCGCTCGTCGGATGACTGGTCGGGGCGTGACCGCACGGGGAATGGGCGCGCGGAGAAGGGCCTGTCGGCGCCGATCTCCTGCCGGCGCAGCGCCTGCGCCTGGCGCAGGTTCTGCAACGCACGCCGATCGCTGCCCTGCGCCCGGTCCAGTGCGGCGGCCATCAGCCAGGCGCGCGGATCGTCCGGGGCGAGTTGCAACCCCTCGCGCACCAGCCGTTCGGCGCGCTTCCAGTTATGCGCCTGCACGGCCGCGTCCATGGCGGCGCGGCGGGCGCCCAGATTGCCCGGATCGCGCGCCAGCAGCGCCTCGTTCACCGCGAGCGCTTTGCGCGGCTCATCGGCCCGCGCATACAGCCGCGCCACCGCCATGTTGAGATCCGGATCGTCCGGCGTGCGGGCGAGCGCCGGCGTCAGCACGTCATAGGCGTCGGCCTGCCGGCCTTCGGCATTCAGCGCGTCCGCGGTGCGGATCGCCGCGCCCGCGCGCAACCGGTTGAGGTCGGCGGTTTGCTGCGCGCTCAGCCCTGTGGCGCCGTCCAGCGAATGGATGAGTATCTGCGCGCCGCGGCTGTCGCCCGCCTGCATCAGCATGCCGGCATAGGCGATGCGCTGCGCCGGCGTTGGCGAGCGGGTTGCCGCCTGCGCCGTCGCCAGCGCCTCGCGCGCCGCGGCGGGATTGTGCATTTCCAGGAACGCCCGGGCGATGGCCACGCCGCGACTGCCGTCGGGATCGGCTTGCGCTGCCAGCGTCAGCAGCTTCTCGCGGGCGGCGCTGGGGCTGACCGCGGCAAGGCTGGCGGCACTGCGGATCTCCGCCTGCAGCTTTCCCTGACTGAGGAGCGCAAGCATCTCGGGGGTGCGCGCCGCGGCGGGCAGGCGTTCGACCAACCGCGCGGCGTCGTCTGGCCGGCTGTCCTCGGCGGCGAACAGAGCCCCGGCGCGCAGCGCGTCCAGGCTCGCCCGGGGGGTGTCGGTCACCTCCGCCATCACCGCCCGCGCCTCGCTTTTGTGGCCGCCAGCCGCCAACGCCCGCGCCAGGTCGAGCCGTGACCACGGATCGGTTGGATCGGCGTTGACGGCGGCCCGCAGCAGCGCCGCCTTGGTCACCGGATCGCGCAGCGCGGCCGCCTGCTGGCGCAGTGCGTCGGCGCGGATGCGTCCGACCGCGCGGGAATTGCCGGCGGTCTGCGCGCGATCGAGCAGCGCCTCGGCCTCCGTGCTGCGGCCGGATTTGCCCAACAGCTGAGCCAGGCCGACCATGGCGTCGGAATTGTTCGGCTGGCGGGCCAGCACCGCACGGTATTGCGCCTCGGCGCCGCTGACGTCGCCGCGCCGGGCCAACACCTCGGCCAGCATCGACTGGGCGCCCGCCACATCGCCGCCCTGCCCGATGATCGCCCGCAGATCGCGTTCCGCCACATCGAGCCGGCCCTGCTGGATGGCCGCACGGGCCGCGGCATAATCCTCGGCGACGCTGGCCCCGGCCAACGCCTGCTCCCAGCGTGACTTGTGCGCCGGATCGCCTTGCACGGCGCGCGTCAGCAGGTCGCGGGCCTCGGCCGCCTTGCCCTGGCGCAGCCGCACCAGTCCGAGGCCGCCGACTGCGTCGAAGTCGTCGGGATTGCCATCGAGCACCGCTTGAAAGCCCGACTCCGCCTCGCTCAGCCGTCCGGCGTTCAACGCGGTGAACGCGGCGCTCCGCCGGGCGGCGGCGATGTCCGCCGGAGTTTGCGGCGGGTTCTCCGCCTGCTGCAGACGGCCGCCGATCTCGCCGTCATTGGGATGCTGCGCCATCCAGCCCTGGTAGGCGGCAATGCTCTGCTTCGCGATCGGCAGCCATTCGAGCGCCTGGCGCCAGGCGCGCTCCGCGGCGGCGGCCGATCCGGGCTGTTTTGCCAGCAGCTCCAGCCGCTCGATGCCCTCCGCGCGGGTCGGCTCGCGGTAGGTGAGCAGCTGGGCGTAGGCGAGTTGCGCGCGGGCATCGGCGGGGTTGGCCGCGACGATGCGGCCCAGACCGGCGCGCGCCTTCTCCCAGCCTCCCGCGGTCCCGGCCAGTGTGTCGTAGTATTCCGCCGCCAGGCTGTCCGGCGGCTCACTGCCGCGGAACAGCCGCTGATAGCGCGTGATCGCTTCGGCGTTGTGGCCTTCCCGTGCCAGGCGCCGCGCGTCGGCGAGGCCGTTCGGGTCGATGCTGCCCACCCGCAGCGCCTGCTCCACGGCGGCGATCTGTGGATCGTTTGGATGCAGGCTGCGCAGTCGCGCCAAGGTCGCCTGCGCGGCGCTGCGATCGCCGCGTTCGGCCTGCAACTGCGCCTGGACGGCGAGCGCGGTCGCGTTGGCCGGTTCCAGCCGCAGCAGGCGGTCCAGCGCGCGTTCGGCGTTTTCCGGCTTGTTCTGCGCCCGCCAATAGTTCGCCTGGTCGAGCAGCACCTTGGCGGCGGCGCTTAGGTCCGAGGCCGCGGGCGGCAGTGCGGCGGCTTGCGGCAGTGCGGCGGCTTGCGGCAACGGGGCAGCGGGCGGCAGTGGGGCGGCTTGCGGCAGTGGGGCGGCTTGTGGCAGCGGGGCGGCAGGCTGCGCCTGTGCCACGCCGGCGAGGGTCAGCAGCAGGACACCGGAGGGGATTGCCGAACGGACCATCGCATCACCCTTGTGTTGTCGCGCGACGACGCGCCACCCGCCGCCCGGCCCGCCAGCGCAGCACGCGGTAGAGGCAGGTGCCCATGATCCCGGCGGCGACCAACATGATGAGAACGACGGCGGTGGGGCGGTCCTGCAGCCACCATTCCGGGATCAGCCAGAACGGCAACTCGCCGACAGTGTAGATGCCGCCGGCGCGATAGGCGGTGACTGTGCCGCCGGCGAGCAGCGTCAGGTCGCCCTGGATATCGGGCACCAGCTTGGGGTTGCGCATGGCCTCGACCATGGCCTCCAGCGCCTGCGGCGAGCCGCCGAGCAGGGCGACGACCGAGCGCTTGTAGCCGGTGGGGGACTGGGCGCCGATCAGCGCGGCGCTGGCTTCGCCGAGTGGTGCGGTGAGGGCGACGGCGGCACGCTGGCGATCCTCGCCGGTGGTGTCGCCGAACAGCCGCCAGATTCCGTCCAGCTCGTTGGGCAGCCGCACGTGAAGGCTGTTGCCGTCGATGCTGTACGGGCTGCGCGCCAGGAGCCCGGCGGCCGCACCGGCATGCCCCAGCGTAGCGAGCAGCAGCAGGTCTTTATCCGCGACGGCAGTCAGATCGTCCGGCCGCACCACGGTCACCCGGTTGACCGGCTGGAACGTCAGGGCGCCGAAAGTGCCCATCAGGTCGAGGAACGCGCTCAGCTCCACGCTGCTCGGCTGGTTCGGCAGCACCACCGCGGTGTCCGACAGGTCGGCCATGCGGGTGAACGGGAAGCCGGAATTGACGAAGAACGCCAGGTTGGGGAGCGCAGTGAAGTGATAGGCAGAGGTGAGGTCGAGCGTGGAGTCCGCGTCGACCGCCATGTGCACATCGTCGGGAATGGCGACACAGTCACCGCGATGCAGCGGCCGCGCGTCGAAGAACAGCTGCAGGTCGTTGGCGCCGAACACGGTGTAGACCGGGATCGGCGTCACGCCGTAGCGCACCGGGCGGGCGAAGCCGAGGGTGCGCGACACCCAGTCCAGCGTCCCGTCTCTAGGCGCCAGCGAAAAGCTGCGCAGGAAGATGCTGTTGATGCTCACGTCGAGCCGGGATGCGGCGACGTCGATGATCGGGCCGGGCGGCGAGCGGAAATGGATGTCGGCGTCGAACGGGCGCCGCCGCCAGGTATACAGGTCCGGCGCGGTGCGGAACGGGACGTGGAAGGTGCCGGGGACGTAGCCGGTGCCCTGCAAGGTCGCGGCGTCCACCAACTCGCCGAACTTCACCGGCCGATCAGTGCGGATCCAGGCCGGCGCGTCATACGGGCGGCGCGGCGGGATGGCGGTGACTGGCACGGTCGTGGCGCGGCCGTTGAGCATGCGGCTGCCGAGGGACAGCGTATTCGCGGCGGCGATGGTTTCGGCGCCGGTGCGTCCGGCCACCACCAGCAGCGTCGCCAGAGGATCGTTGGGATTGGCCACCTCGGCGATGGTCGGGCCGCTGAGCGGCGGCAGGTTGAGTCCGGGCGGCAGGTCCCGCCCGACCGCCACCAGCACCGCGTTGCCCTCCTGCGGCGGTTCGGCATTCACCGGAAAGCTGACGCCGCGGAAGTCGGTCAACTTGCCGAACCAGGAAGCGATGATCGCCGCCGCCTGCAGCGTCTCGTTGCCGGGGTTACCCGCCAGCACGAAGGGCAGCACCAGCTTCTGGCGCACGTTCTCGTCGAACAGCGGCAGTGGCAGCCGCGACAGGTCACGCCGCGGCGGCAGCCGCACGATGGACAGCGTCAGGGTCGAGCGGTCGGAGATCGTCGACCACAGCAGCCCGCTCAGCGGGTCGTTGCAGTCCTGCGTGTAGCGCCCGGTGAAGCGGAAGTTCATCCGGTTGCGGTCCTGGAAGAATACCGGATTGATCGACATCTCCAGCGGTCCGAACTCGGCGCGGCTGGGTGTCACCGGGATCGTCCCGACATACTGCTCGTTGAGCGTGACGGTGACGTTGCTGGTATCGGGCAGCAGCGCCGGCGACATGGCGCCGCTCAACGACAGGCGCGCGCTGGTCACCACCTCGTCCGCGCGGATGCCGAAAATCAGACCCTGGATGGTACTGGTGCCGCGCATGGTCATCGGACCCAGGGCGCCGAGGTCGTGCAGGGTGAGCTCGACCGTGCGGGTGTCGCTGGCCGGAACCGCGGCCGCCGGCGGGGCGGTGCCGGGGGGCGTGGCGGGCAGGCCTGGTGCAGCGGACAGGGCTGGTGCAGCGGACGGGCCTGGTGCACCGGGCAGGGCTGGTGCGGTTGTCAGGGCCGGTGCGGCTGGTGCGGCTGGCAGCGGCGAGGCGACGGGCGCGGCACCCGGCACCGGCGCGCCCTGGCCCTGGGGCGCCGACCCCGGTGGGGTGGATGGCAGCTGGAACCGCAGCAACGTCGGCATCGGCACCTGGGCCGGGGCGGACTGCGCCCGTGCCAGGCCGGGCAGTGCACCCAGCAGCCCGCACAGCAGCAGCACTGCGGCGCGCGAACCCGCCCCCATCCCGGTCCGCGGTCGCAGCACGAGGCTCTGCCGCGCCAGCGTCGCCGGCCCGGTGGTCGCCACCGCGGCCGGCGCCATCGGCAGGTCGGGCACCGCGATCGACCGGCCGCGCTCGCGGAACAGGCCGCGAATGCTGACCAGCACGTTCCAAAAGCTGACCAGCGGCCGGTCGAGCGGATAGCGGCCCCAGTCCACCCACGCATCTGCGCGCCCGAACACCAGCTGCGCGACGCGACTTTCGGCGGCGATGTCGGGGGTGAGCCAGCTCACCTGGAGGAAGCGGCCCTCCCAACGCTTGATCTGGCCGTCCAGCATCAGCCGCTCCTGGCCCAGGCTGAATTCCAACTGCAGCATCCCCTCGGGCGGCACGCCCTCCGGCCGCTCGATCATCAGGGCGCTGCCGCCAAGGGAGAGGTTGTGGCTGCTGCCCTGCAGCGCCCGACCGTCCGGCAGCCAGGCGACCACCGGCAGGCGGGCGCGGATGCGCGCACGGTTGCGGATCTGCCGCGTCTCGCGGCCGACGGCCAGCGCCGCCAGGACAATCAGGATGCTAAGCGTGATCCAGATCGTGTTCATCATCAGCGCCTGAAACTGCAGGCGGGTGGTGTGCTGCACCAGCATGCCGAACAGGCCGCGGCCCCAGCCGATGAACAGGATGCCGCAGAGCAAAATGTTCGGGTACACCGCGGCCATGTCGAAATACCCTGACTTCAGCAGGCCGCCTTTGTCGGTGACGTTGAACCGGCCGCGGCGCGGACTGATCATGGTCACCGCGGTGATGCGCACCAGGAACAGGGCCAACACGGTCTCGTAGATCTCGCTCCAGAACGAATGCCGCCAGCTGCCCTGGATGCGTGCGTTGGTGGCGACCGAGTGGAAGATGTGCGGTAGCGCATAGGCGGTGATGGCGAGCGGCGATGCAGCGATCAGGTTTTGGTTGAACAGCAGGAAGGCGAGCGGCGAGGTGAGGAACACCACCCGCGGCAGCGCGAAGAAGAAATGCATCATCGCGTTGAGGTAGCAAAGCCGCTGACCCAGGCTGAGCCCTGCTCCGAACAGCGGGTTGTCGAGCCGCAGGATCTGCAGCATGCCGCGCGCCCAGCGCACGCGCTGGCCAACATGCAGGATCAGCCGCTCGGTGGCCAGCCCGGCCGCCAGTGGCAGCCGCAGGTAGGCCGACCCCCAGCGCTTGCGATGCAGCCGGAGCGCGGTGTGCGCGTCCTCGGTCACGGTCTGGGTGGCGAAGCCGCCAATCGAGTTCGAGTGCGGCGCGACGGATCACCGCGCAGGAGCCGCAGAAGAACGCTGCATTCCAGAAATCGTTGCCGTCCTGTACCAGGCCGTAGAACATGTTGCCTTCCGGCGGCACGCGGGTGCCGGCGGCGAGGTTCCGCTGGAACGGATCGGGCGAATAGAAATGGTGCGGCGTCTGGATGAACGCCAGCGATGGGTCTCGCACCAGCCAGCCCACGGTCATCTGCAGGAAGGCACGGGTCGGAATGTGGTCGCAATCGAACACGGCGACGAACTCGCCCTCGGTCAGCGTCATCGCGTGGTTCAGGTTGCCGGCCTTGGCGTGCGCGTTGTCCGGGCGAATGATGTAGCCCGCACCACAGCTTTCGGCGAAGTCGCGGAACGCGCGGCGGCGGCCGTCGTCGAGGATGTAGACGCGCAGCCGGTCGCGCGGCCAGTCGATCGACTGAGCCGCGAGCACGGTGGCCCGGACAATCTCCAGGTCCTCGTTATACGTCGGAATATACACGTCGACGCTCGGCCAGTCCGACGTATCGGGCGGCAGCGGCACCGGCTTGCGCTCCAGCGGCCAGACGGTCTGGATGTAGCCCAGCGACAGCACGACGATGGCGTAGAATTCCGCCAGCGCCAGGCCGGTGCCGAGGAAACCCTGCAGCACGGTGTTGAAGTCCAGCGTCTCGGCGAAGCGCCAGACGATGTAGCGCAGCGACACCAGGCCGGAGAGCATGGTGAGGAACAGCGTCATCGGCCGCCCCGGGCTGCGGTTGCAGACGACGAACACGAGCATCGTGATGCCGCCAAGGATGGTCTGCTCGAGCGGATCGAGCATCACGGTGGCGGCGACGAACACCAGCGCCAGGCCGACCAGCGCGAGGAAGGCCAGCGCCAGCCACTCCAGCACGCGTGGCGAAGCCGGGCTGCCGCGCAGCAGCCTGCGCAACAGGCGCCTCATCGCCGCAGCCACCTGGCGCGGAGGGGGCGCGCGGCGGCGGGCGCCGGCGGCGCGAGGCGCCCGAGGATCGCCCGCGCGATCGCGGCGATGTCCTGCGTTGCCTTGGCGGCCGGCATGTAGTCCGCAAGCAGCTTCTGCGCGGCGACCGCCTCGGCGACATGCTCGTCGGCATAGACGGTGCCGAGCAGGCGTTGGCCGAGATGGCGGCCGGCGGCGTCGGCGATTGGTCCGCCCAGCCGGGTGCGCGGGTCGAGCTGGTTGAGCACGTAGCCTTGAGCGGCCGGCGCCGACGCGCCATTGGCCGGTCCGTAGGTGGCGCCGCTCTCCACCGCCGGGATCAGCGACACCGAGATGGCGTCCACCAGCAGGACGGTAACCAGCAGGTTGGTCAGTGGCAGCAGGGCGGCGAGCCATGGCGACGGGCCGGGCGGCGTATCCACCACGAGGTAGTTGCCGGGCTCGCTCAGGATCTGCTGCGCCGGCCGGGCCAGCAGGCCGGGGTCATGGCCGACCGCAGCGGCCAGCTGCATGGCGCCGGACATATCGACCGCGCCGAACGGCAGCACGTGCACGCCGGATCCGGTGGGTCGCAGACAGCCACGCCAATCCGGCTGTTGCGTCAGCCACCCGGTGAAGCCACCGGTATCGCTCAGCGGAATGCCGAAATGCAGGCGCAGTGCGTTCTGCGGATCCAGGTCGAGCGCCACCACGCGGGCGCCGGTGCGCGCGATCTGTCCGGCGACGTTGGCGGCCAGAGTGGTCTTGCCGACGCCGCCCTTGGGTGAAGCAAAGCAGATCAGCGGCATGGGTCAGTCCGTGCCGGTCATGGCGCGGCTTGCTGGCGGGCGCCGAACGCCGTCGCCGGCATGGTCGGAGCGGGGGTGCCGTGGCGAGCGGGGTTGCGGTGGTGGCGTCGCGGCGGCGGCCGCGACCGGGCCTCGGCGCGTGCAGGCCGCAGTGCCGTGCCGGTCTCCAACGGCGGGATCGCTGGTTTCAGCACGATCGGTGAACGACGCCATCACAGCCGCCGAAACAGGTCCTGCAATCCGCGCTTCGGTTCGGCGCCGCCCGAGGCGCGCGACGAGCCACCGCATAGGACGCGGAACATCGCGGCCAATGGGGTCGCGGAACGATCCTGTGGCGCCGCATCCACCGTGGTGCGGGGAGCAACGTCGGCAGTGTCGGCGGGGGCAGTGTCGGCGGGCGGCGCCACCGGTGCACGCCAAGCCGGCGCGGCGGCTTCGGTCGGGTAGGACATCGGCGGGGCGACAACCATCGGCGGCACCGATGCAGGCGCGGCGCCGGTGGGCTGCGCGGCCAGCGGCTGCGGCGCGACGGCGGGCGACGGGCTGGCGGGCGACGGGCTGGCTGGCGGTGGCGCGACGAACGAGCCGGCGACTTCCGGCAGGGCTGCCGCCAGCAGCGGGAACGCCAAAGCGGTATCGATTGGCGCGTCTGGCTGGCCTGGCGCCGGAGCTTCGCGGGCGAAGCTGCGGTAGGCCATGGATGACGCTCCAAGTGCGGTCATTGCCCGATCGACATCCTGGTCACTTCCCAAAGCCAAGGATGCCCTCCTGTCACTCGATCGGCGCCGGCGCGGCTGCGACTGTTCCGAAACTTCGTTGTTGCGTCCCGCTCGATTACCGATTTGCGGGGGCAATCCGCACATAATGTCGCGCGATCGTAGGCAACGCAACCGATTTATGACAACCAATGCGCGTGCGGTTGCGACTTAGCGTTCAGACTGGATGCAGATTCCGCCAAGCCACCCGGCACAGCAGCACCAGTGCGGCGTCGTAGGTACGAGCCCGCATCGGCGACTTGCGGCAGCGCGGGCGGCGGTCCGCCGCTGACCGCGGCGTGGGTCAGCCGGGCGACCGCCTGCAACCCCGACGTCGCCACATAGGGCGCCGTCTCGTTGCTGACGAGATCCACCCAGGCTGGGAATTTGTAGTCGGGAAAGCCGGACCAGAATTGCTCGAGTGAGCCGCGGACCGCCCCCACCGGTAAATTCTGCCAGGTGGACCACAGCGGAACGCGAATCGCGTCATAGCCGAAACGCGGCGGCCAGGCCGGCGCCGGCGAAGGGGCGGAGCCGTCGCGCGGCACCCGCAGCCAGTCGGGCGGCAGGTTCCACTGGCCGAACCGCGCCTGTTCGATCAGCCGGCGGCCGTCACGCTGCAGCCGGTCCCAGGGCAACGACGGCGTCAGTCGCCCCAGTTCGGCGAGGAACGGAAACGCGTAGTACCAGGGATTGACGGTGACTGCATCCGCGCTCTCGAAGCCCTGCACACCGGGCAGCAGCACGAGGCGCGTGCCGACCGGGTGAATGAGTTTCGCTGCGATGTCATGGGCGATGTCGCTGGCCGCACGGGCATGTTTCGGCCTTGACCATTGCCGACCGGCTCGCGCCAGCGCCGCGGCGATGAAGATGTCGCCGTCGGCGGCGTTGTTGAGGTCGGCGACCGGCGGGTGGGCGGTGGGGGTGAATCGCCAGGCGTGCAGGGTATCGGCTGGCCGCTGCAGCATCCGTTCGGTCCAACCGTAGATGCGGTCGAAACCCTCCCGGTCGTCGAAGGCCGTGGCGAACAGCATGCCCCAGCCCTGCCCCTCACTATGTGAGATGCCGCCGTTCGCGATATCGACCACCCGGCCGTCATCGGTCAGGTACTGGCTCTTGAAAGCACGCCATTCGGCGTCATCGCCAGGCGTGGCGGCGCGGGCCGCGGGGAAAGCGAGGCCGCCGAGGCTGCCCGCCAGGACCGCGCGGCGGGTAAGCGCCGGAGGAGGCGGCCGGTCGATCTGGTTTGCCAATCAGACTCCAAGCGGTTGCATGCGGGGGTGGCGAACCCCCACGAAGGCGAGGCAGGCGGGACCGCCAATGCCGGTTGGTCGGTGCGCGGGGTCGGGCGAGGCCGCCCGGCACACGGCGGCTACGACGGTGGATAGCGCTCAAACCTGTATCGATCAGGGCGTCAGTATGCAACCGTTATGGCTGCCTCATGGCCGGCTGAGCCGCAGCCCTATGATCCGCGGCACTGTCCGGTGGCCAGGCCCAGTTCATCGGCGAGCGGTCGCAGCCGCCGATCGGTGGTCCGAAGCGTCGCCCCGCCAGTCAATCACACTGCGTCCGCATTGCGGCCAGCAACTGTGCTGAAGCCGACCGGGTCTGGTGGAGCCGTTCATGCTTTCCATCGGAGGCTTCACGATGCCCAGGACAGGTCCGCCTCATTCGCCCGAGTCGGTCGCCAAAGGTGGTCCGCACCGGCCGTGATCCGGCTGACGTTGCCTCAGAGTTCGAACCGACGGCGCAGTCGATCTGCCATTGGGTCACGCAAGGGGACCGGCAGGCAGGCCGCCGGGAGGAGAAGGGTGATCGGTTGGCCACGGCGGAACGCGACGAGTGGACCCTGCGGCGGCACGAGATCAAGCGGTTGCGGCTGGAGCGCGACATCGTCTCTCGTTCGGCACTGATAAGGGCTGGCGTGTCGTCGGTCATCGATGAGCGTCACCGTGCGCGGTGCCGATGGGCCGGCTGAGCCGGAACCCTCGGTTGGCGACCTCTTGAGTGCATCGAACCGGCGGATATGGTTACACAAAAGTAACTAATATGCTCACGTCTTGGAGGAAGCCTATTCGCAGCCGGAGATATAAACACGGTAACAATACTATTACGATTACGACCATTTCGCCCCTGGCGGCCAGCGGCGAGGCTGGTGGCCGTGGCAAAGGGTGGCGCAATCATTTGCTCGTTTGGCGGTCGAGCTCCGCCATGCTTGCAACATTTGGCGAACTGGGGCAGTTTGCAAATTGCAGCGCGGCAACGGTTACAGTACACAGGTCAATCCTGCATTCTGCAATTAGGCTGTGGGCGCTGCTAATTGTGTGAAAACTTCCATCGTGTGGTCCTGGGAACGAGTCCCGGCGTGCCGCCACCACGAGCAGAGAATGGGGACGGTGGTGGGGACAAAGGGACAACAAACTGACGCTGCCGTCGAATCGCAGTCGGCGGCGCCGGCAACGCATCGAGCTGCGGCGGCACGTTAACGATTGCTAAACGCGACCGCGGCTACCCCGGTTGGCTCGGGAATGCGCAGCCGGAAAGGGCCCCCATGACACTGCCGCCTGACTCCGACGTCGCTCAGGTCGATCGATCTGCCAGCAACTCAGCCGACGACGCATTGGAACGACGCAAACGATTTCTGCAGTTCTCCGAACGCGATGTCGCAACGCTCACCCGCATCCATGAGGTCGCCGCGCGCTATGCGGATGCGGTGATCGATGCGTTCTACGACCACCTGCTCGCCTTCGATGAGACCCGTGCCTTCCTGCAGGACCCACACACCCTGCAACGCGTGAAGAACCTGCAGAAAGAGTATTTTCTGCGCCTTACGCAGGGCAACTACGATGCCACCTACGCCCGCAATCGCGTCGCCGTCGGCACCGCGCATGAGCGGATCGGCCTGCCGGTGCGATATCAGTGCCCGCAAGCTGATCGAGCAGCAGTTGGTGCAGGCGGTGAAGATGGAGGCGATCGGCAATCTCACCGGCGGCCTCGCCCATGACTTCAACAACCTGCTGGCGATCATCATCGGCAATCTGGATTCGCTGCATGTGCTGGTGGGCGACGACGCCCAGGAACTGGCACAGGACGCGCTGACTGCGGCGCTGCGCGGTGCCGATCTGACGCATCGCCTGCTGGCCTTCGCCCGCCGCCAGCCGCTATCCCCCGAGCGGCTGGACATCAATCGCCTGATCGCCGGCGTGACCAGGTTGCTGGGCCGGCTGCTCGGGCAGGATATCGAGATGATGCTAACCCTGGGGTCGGCAATCTGGCCGGTGCTGGCCGATCCCGCACAGCTCGAAGCGGCGATCACCAATCTCGCAACCAATGCACGCGATGCGATGGCGCGCGGCGGTCGCCTCAGGATCGTCACCAGCAACCATCGCCTCGGTGCCCACACCGCCACGCAGGTCGCGGACATCGCGTCGGGCGATTATGTCGTTATCGAGGTCAGCGACACCGGCACCGGCATGTCGGCCGATCTGATGGAGCGCATCTTCGAACCCTTCTTCACCACCAAGGAGCAAGGCAAGGGCACCGGGCTCGGCCTGTCGATGGTGTTCGGCTTCGTGAAACAGTCCGGCGGCCATGTCAGCGTCGCCAGCGAGCCCGGCCGAGGCACCACCTTCCGGCTGTTCCTGCCACGGCTGCTCGACAACTCGGTCGATCACGCGGTAATCGAGGGGGCACCGCAACTGCGCGGCGGCAGCGAATCCGTCCTGGTGGTCGAGGACACCGCGGAGCTGCGGCGGATCGTGGTCCGCCAGTTGATCCATTCCGGCTATCAGGTGCTGGAGGCGGAGCATGCCCGTGCCGCTTTGGCGCTGATCGAAAGCGGCGTGCGGATCGACTTGTTGCTGACCGATATCGTGATGCCGGGGGAACTCGACGGCGAGGAATTAGCCAAGCTGGTCAGGGATCGCCATCCGAACATCCGCGTCCTGCTCACCTCCGGATTTCCGGACGCGGCGGGTCATGGCTTTACTCCGTCCGGTCCGATCCGCATGCTGGGCAAGCCGTACCGCCACGAGGAACTGATCCGAACCGTTCGGGAAGTGCTTGATTGCTGACGGGCAACAGGGCTTTATCGCCGCATACGACCACGTTATCCGCGGCGCATACGCCGACACTATCCGCGGCGGATACGACAACACTATCCACGCCGCAAACGACGACGCCATCCGCATGGAACTGTCGGTCTGTGCGGCAATCGCCGCGACCCAGGCGACGCGACAGGCACCACCGTGGCCCCACCATCGGTGTGGCCGTACCATTCGTATCGTGCAACGCGAGGCCAGCGGCGGCGTTGCTATCAACGTGATGACGGCTTGCAGATCGGTCTCCAGGTGCTGGGCGCGGCTCTGCTCAGGCCCGATCGGATGCTCCTCCCGGCCAAGTGAATGGTCATCGCCCGATCGAGTGCGGCGTTGTCCGGCCGGGGACATCACACTGGCGATTGCGCGGGTTGCAGCCTGCGCCGCCGACGAGTTGCTTACTCAAGCCCCGGGGTGAACCACGTCAGGATGCAGAATGTCGTTTAAGATCTATCACTTGCATCCCCTTGTTGCAGGAAATTGGCAGGACTGGCCTGGTCAGTTCGCCCGCATCCGCGGCTTGGGGTTCGATACTGTCTGTTCCGCGCCGCCTTTCCAGCCCGGCGAGACCGGAGACATTTTCGTGACCGCGGACCATGAGCGGCTCCACCCGGCACTGGGATGGGACGGTTCGGCCGATGACGGGCTTGCGCGGCTCGCCGGCGCGGCAGCGGACCAGGGATTGCGGCTGCTGCTCGATATGACGCTCGACCAGGTCGCCTCCGACGCGACGATCCGCCAGCAGGAGCCGGGCTGGTTCAGCGGCGGGTTCTGTGGTGGCCCGCCCGATCCGCGGCGTGGCCCGCAGCGGGTGGGGGTCGGCCATGCCCGCTTCAATGACGCCGCCGCCGGCCCCGCGTTGACCGCGTGGTGGATCGATCGGCTGCAGCGCCTGCTGCGCGCAGGGATCGGCGGGTTTCGCTGCCTGGAGCCGTATCGCATCTCCGGTTTGCTGTGGCACCGGGTGATTGCGGCGCTGCGGGCGGTGGAGCCGGAGTGCGTGATGCTGGCCTGGACTCCGGGCGGGGATTACCCGGCGATCGAGCAACTGACCGGTGCCGGGTTCGACCGGGTCTGCGCCTCGACGGCGTGGTGGGACGGACGGGCGTCCTGGCTGCTGGACGAGAACGAACTGCTGCAGCGGATCGCGCCGGCGCTGGGCGCTCCGGAACCTTCCTTCGGCGAACGCCTGGCGACGCGGCTGCCGCCCGGTTCCGATCTTGCCGCCGCCTATCGCCACGCCGCGCGCCGAGCGGTCGCGCTGGGCGCGGGCTGGTTCATGCCGATGGGGTTCGAGTTCCTGGCCCGCCATCCGTTCGACGCCGCTCGCGCCACGCCGGCCGATCTGGCGCGCGCCCGCGACGAGGCGCCGGCCGATCTCAGCGGCGACCTCCTGGCGGCCAATGCGTTGGCCGATCGGATTGCCGGGTTGGGACTGGATGCCGAACTTCGCCCGCTGACCGCGCCGGGCGCTGCGGCCACCGCGCTGCTGCGGATCGACGGGGCGGATGCCCGCGATGCCGAACGCGCCATGCTGGTGCTGCTCAATCCCGATCCCGGGCAGGCGGCGCCGCTGCCGATTGCCGAACAGCCGTTGCCGCCGCAGGCCGGGGCCGGGTTCGTCGCGCCGGAACCGCTGGATCAGGGCCCGGTGCTCGGAACCGATCTCGCCCCCGGCGAGGTGAGGGTGCTCGCCTATACCCGCGCTCCCGACATTGCCGGCGCGGCACCGGCCGAACCGCTGGATCGGGCGGCGATGGAAACCGCCCGCATCGCCATCGAGGCCATCACGCCCCTGGTGCCGGATGGCGACTACGCCGTGAAGCGCGTGGTGGGCGAGACGGTCACCGTCTCCGCCGACATCGTCGCCGACGGCCATGAGGTGCTGGCGGCGGCCCTGCTCTGGCGGCCGCAGGACGCCACCACCTGGCATCAGGTGCCGCTGCAACTCGTGGTCAATGACCGCTGGGAGGCAAGCTTCACGCCGGAGCGGGTTGGGCCGCATGTCTTCACCATCGAGGCGTGGTGGGATGTGTGGGGCACCTTCCGCCACGACCTGCATGCCAAGCACGCGGCCGGCCAGTCGCTGCGGCTGGAGGTGCAGGAAGGCCAGTTGCTGCTGGAGCGCGCGGCGGCACGGGTTACCGGCGCGACGCGGACGGCGCTGCAACGGATCCTGGACGCCATCAAGGCGGCCGACGAGGCGCATGCCGTGGCGCTGCTGCTGGCGGAGCAGACCCTGGCGGCGATGCAGGCCGCGGATGACCGTCCGTTCTCGCACCCGCCACGCCCCGATCCAGCTCGACGCCGGCCGTCCGCAGGCCATGTTCGCCAGCTGGTATGAATTGTTTCCGCGCTCGGTTACCGACGATCCGGCGCGCCATGGCACCTTCCTCGACGTGATCGGGCGGCTGCCGGCGATCCGCGCGATGGGCTTCGACGTGCTGTATTTTCCGCCGATCCATCCGATCGGCACGGTCAATCGCAAGGGCCGCAACAACAGCCTGCGCGCGGAGCCGGACGATGTCGGCAGCCCGTACGCCATCGGCAGCGCCGAAGGCGGCCACGACGCGCTGCATCCGGAGCTCGGCACGATCGAGGATTTCCGCACGCCTGGTCGCCGCGGCGAAGCAGCACGGGCTGGAGCTCGCGCTGGATTTCGCGGTGCAGTGCGCGCCGGACCATCCCTGGCTGAAGCAGCATCCGGACTGGTTCCGCTGGCGGCCGGATGGCTCGATGCGTTACGCCGAAAATCCGCCGAAGAAATACGAGGACATCGTCAATCCGGATTTCTACGCCGAGGCGTCGATGCCGTCGCTGTGGCTGGCGTTGCGCGATGCGGTGCAGTTCTGGGTCGACCAGGGCGTGCGCATCTTCCGGGTCGACAATCCGCATACCAAGCCGATGCCGTTCTGGCGCTGGATGATCGCCGATATCCGCGCTCGGCATCCCGACGTGCTGTTCCTCGCCGAGGCGTTCACCCGCCCCAAGGTGATGTACCGGCTGGCGAAGCTGGGCTTCTCGCAGTCCTACACCTACTTCACCTGGCGCAACACGAAGCAGGAGATCACCGAATACCTGACCGAGCTGAACGCCGCGCCGGTGCGCGACTTCTTCCGGCCGAATTTCTTCGTCAACACGCCGGACATCAATCCGGTGTATCTGCAGACCTCCGGCCGCGCCGGCTTCCTGATCCGGGCCGCGCTGGCGACGACCTTGTCCGGGTTGTGGGGGATGTATTCGGGCTTCGAGATCTGCGAGGCGGCCGCCGCTGCCGGGCCGCGAGGAATATCTCGACTCGGAAAAATACGAGATCCGCGTGCGCGACTTCGCGGCACCCGGCAACATCGTGGCCGAGATCACCGCGCTCAACCGCATCCGCCGCGCGCATCCCGCGCTGCAGACGCATCTTGGCCTGACCTTCTATCCCGCGTTCAACGACCAGATCCTGCTCTACGGCAAGCGCCTGCCGCAGGGCGGAGAAATGATCCTGGTCGCGGTGAGCCTCGATCCGCATGCCGTTCAGGAGGCTGCCATTGAGATCCCGCTCTGGGAGTTCGGCCTGCCGGATCACGCCACCGTCGCCGTCACCGACCTGATGCGCGGACACAGCTTCACCTGGTACGGCAAGCAGCAGTTCGTGCGGCTCGATCCGCACGAGCTTCCCTTCGCCATCTGGCAGATCTTCCCGCCTGGGGCACCCCCGCCTGGAGCACATTGATGGATACCGCGATTTCCCGGCCGCGCGCGGCCAGCCTTGCCCTGAGTGACGACAAGCTGTGGTACAAGGACGCGATCATCTATCAGCTGCACGTCAAATCGTTCTTTGATGCTAACAATGACGGCATCGGCGATTTCCCGGGGCTGATCTCCAAGCTCGACTACATCGCCGAACTCGGGGTGAATACGATCTGGCTGCTGCCGTTCTATCCCTCGCCACGGCTGGATGACGGGTACGACATCGCGGATTATCGCGGCGTGCATCCGGAATACGGCACGCTGGCGGACGTGAAGCGCTTCATCGCGGCGGCGCATGCGCGCGGCATCCGGGTGATCACCGAACTGGTGGTGAACCACACCTCCGACCAGCATCCCTGGTTCCAGCGCGCGCGCCAGGCCAAGCGCGGTTCGGTGTATCGCGATTTCTACGTCTGGTCGGACAACGACCAGAAATACGCCGATACCCGCATCATCTTCGTCGACAGCGAGCGGTCGAACTGGACCTGGGATGCGGTGGCGGGCCAGTACTACTGGCACCGGTTCTATTCGCATCAGCCCGATCTGAACTTCGACAATCCGCGCGTGCTGAAGGAGGTGCTGAGCGTGCTGCGCTACTGGGCGGAGCTTGGGGTCGACGGGCTGCGTCTGGACGCGGTGCCGTATCTGGTGGAACGCGAAGGCACAAACAACGAGAACCTCGCCGGAGACGCATGAGGTCCTGCAGCAGATCCGGGCGGAGCTGGACCGGCATTATCCGGATCGGATGCTGCTGGCGGAGGCCAACCAATGGCCGGAGGATACCAAGGAATATTTCGGCGACGCCGACGAATGCCACATGGCGTTCCATTTCCCGCTGATGCCGCGCATGTACATGGCGATCGCGCGCGAGGACCGCTTCCCGATCACCGACATCATGCGGCAGACGCCGGACATTCCGGAAACCTGCCAATGGGCGATCTTCCTGCGCAACCATGACGAGCTGACGCTGGAGATGGTCACCCAGTCGGAGCGCGATTTCCTGTGGGAGACCTATGCCGCCGATCGACGCGCGCGGCTCAACCTCGGCATCCGCCGTCGCCTGGCGCCGTTGCTGGAGCGCGATCGCCGCCGCATCGAGTTGATGAACTATCTGCTGCTGTCGATGCCCGGCACGCCGGTGATCTATTACGGCGACGAGATCGGCATGGGCGACAACATCCACCTCGGCGACCGCAACGGCGTGCGCACGCCGATGCACTGGTCGCCCGACCGCAATGGCGGCTTCTCCCGGGTGTCCGACCCGTCGCGGCTGATCGCGCCGGTGATCATGGACCCGCTCTACGGCTACGAGGCGGTCAATGTGGAGGCGCAATCCGCCGATCCGCATTCGCTGCTGATGTGGATGCGGCGAACCATTTCGGTGCGCCGCCAGCACCAGGCGTTCGGCCGCGGCACGTTCCGGCTGCTGTATCCGAAGAACCGCAAGGTGCTCGCCTATCTGCGCGAATACGAAGGCCGCGCGCTGCTCTGCGTCGCCAACCTGGCGCGCACGCCGCAGGCGGTGGAATTGGAACTTTCCGAGTTCGCCGGGCGTATTCCTATCGAGCTGGATGGCGGCTCGATCTTTCCGCCGGTGGGGCAGCTTCCCTACCTGCTGACCTTGCCGCCCTACGGATTCTACTGGTTCGTTCTCGCAGAGGAGGCGGGCTGGCCAACACTGCACACGCCCGCACCGGAGCCGATGCCCGATTATCAGACCATTGTCCTGCGCCGCAGTCTGCTCGACGCGCTGACCAACGCCCGCAGCGTGCTGGAACACGAGGCGCTGCCACCTTACCTCGCCAAGCGCCGCTGGTTCGCCATGAAGGACCAGACGCTCAACGCGGTCCGCGTCGCCCTGCTGGCCCAATTGCCGGAGCCCGACCTGGTGCTGGCGGAAATCGAGACCGATACGCCGGCGGGAACCGCGCGCTGGTTGCTCCCGCTGGGTGTCGCCTGGGAAGATCGGCCCGCCGCCGCGCTGCCGGCGCAGCTTGCCTTGGCGCGCGTGCGTCGCGGCGCACGGGTGGGCCTGCTGACCGACGGCTTCGCGCTGGCGGAATTCGCCCATCTCATCATGAACGGCCTGGCGCAGGGCAACACCATCGCCACCAGCGACGGCGAGATCCGCTTCCTGCCGACCGCGCAGATGGCCGAGGTGACGATCGATGCCGCCGGATGGCGAGATGAACTGGCTGTCGGCGGAACAGTCGAACTCCTCGATGATCGTCGGCGACCGTCGCGATGCTGAAGCTGTTCCGCCGCGTGCTGGCCGGCCCGCATCCGGAAGCCGAAATGGGCCGCTACCTGACCGAGCAGGGGTATGCCAATGCGGCGCCGCTGCTGGGCGAGGTGGTGCGGGTGGCGCCCGACGGAACCTTGCATGCACTGGCCATCGCGCAAGGTTTCATTCGCAACCAGGGCGACGCGTTCACCTGGACGCTGGAGCTGCTGCTGCGCGGCTTGTCGGACCTGGTCGGCGGCGACGAGGCCGCGGCGGGCGATGCCGAACGCCACGAGGACTACACCGCGCTGGCGGCGCTGCTCGGGCGTCGTCTGGGTGAGATGCATGCGGTGCTGGCGCGGCCGTCGGACAATCCGGATTTCGCGCCGGTCCCCGCCGATGCCGAGGTGGTGCGGCAATGGACGGAGCAGGTGGAACAGCAGCTTGCAACCGCGTTCACCGCGCTGGCGGGACCGCATGAATGGACCGAGGCGGGCGCCTTGGCGGTGGATCGGCTGCTGGCGGCCCGCGAGCAGCTGACCGGAGCGGTGCGGGCGCTGGCCGCCGCCAGCGCGGGCACCATGCTGACCCGCATCCATGGCGACCTGCATCTGGGCCAGGTGCTGGTGGCGAACGGCGAAGTCTACATCATCGACTTTGAGGGCGAGCCGGCCAAGCCGGTCGAGGTCAGGCGGGCCAAGAACAGCCGGCTGCGCGATGTCGCCGGCATGGTGCGCTCGTTCGACTACGCCGCCGCGGTGGTGGAGCGCAAGGCGATGGAAAGCCATGCCCACCTGCCGGATGCGCGGCGCCATGTATTCCTGCAGGGATTCGTCGATCAGGCGACCGCAGCCTTCCTGGCGGGTTATCGCGAGGCCATGGGCATCGAGGATGACGCCGCGGACCGCAGGCTGCTCGATCTCTTCCTGGTGGAGAAGGCAGCCTACGAGATCGCCTACGAGGCGGCCAACCGGCCGACCTGGATCGAGGTGCCGCTGCACGGCCTGGCGCGCCTGACCGACCAATTGCTGGAAGGAGTCGGCGCATGAACGACATGATCGACATTCCGGGTGTCTCCACCGAGATTTCCTGGCAACTCGCCAATGGTGCGCTGCCCGACCCGTTTGCCGTGCTGGGGCCGCACGCCACCGCAGCCGGAACGATCGTGCGCGCGTTCCTGCCCGGTGCGCGCTCGGTCGAGGTGATCGGAGCCGATGATGCGCGGCCGATGGGCGTGCTGATGCCGACCCAGCCGGAGGGACTGTTCGTCGGGCGCATCGAATCCACGCGGCCGTATCGGCTGCGCATCGGCTGGCCCGGTGCG
Source organism: uncultured Alphaproteobacteria bacterium (assembly GCA_963789495.1). Classification (GTDB taxonomy): domain Bacteria; phylum Pseudomonadota; class Alphaproteobacteria; order Acetobacterales; family Acetobacteraceae; genus CAWBLP01. The sequence continues at coordinate 16,968 of CAWBLP010000009.1, read as the reverse complement.
GTGCAGGAAACCGAGGACCCTTACGCCTTCACCCAGTTGCTGCTCAGCGAGCAGGATCTGCATCTGTTCAATGAGGGCCGGCTGTTCGAGCTGGCTTTCACCCTGGGCGCCATACCGACGACGGTGGATGGCGTACGCGGCGTGCGATTCGCCGTGTGGGCGCCGAATGCGCGCGCGGTCTCGGTGGTCGGCGACTTCAATACCTGGGACCCGCGCCGACATCCGATGCGCCTGCGCTTCCCGGGCGGCGTATGGGAGCTGTTCGTGCCGCGGCTGGAGCCCGGCATGCGCTACAAGTTTGCCATGGTCGGACCGGACGGCAACCGGCTGGCGGACAAGGCCGATCCGCTGGCTCGCGCCACCGAGGCGCCGCCCGCCACCGCGTCGGTGATCGCCGGCACGACGCCGTTCGTGTGGCACGACGAAACCTGGATGGCGGAGCGGGAACGCCGGCAGGCGAGCGATGCGCCGGTCTCGGTGTACGAAGTGCATGCCGGATCATGGTTTCAGCCGGAACCAGGCCGGACGCCCAGCTGGGATCAGCTGATCGAGCGGCTGGTGCCTTATGTTGCCGAGATGGGCTTCACCCATGTCGAGTTGATGCCGGTCGCGGAACATCCGTTCGGCGGCTCCTGGGGCTACCAGCCGCTGGGCCTGTTCGCGCCGTCCGGCCGGTTCGGCCCGATCGACGGATTCTGTCGTTTCGTCGATGCCTGCCACCAGGCCGGCGTCGGTGTCCTGGTCGATTGGGTTCCGGCGCATTTTCCCAGCGACGCCCACGGCCTGGCCTGGTTCGACGGCACGGCGCTGTACGAGCACCAGGATCCGCGCGAGGGATTCCACCGCGACTGGAACACCTACATCCACAATTTCGGCCGGCGGGAGGTGCAGGGCTTCCTGATCGCCAGCGGCATCCATTGGCTGGAGCATTTCCATGTCGACGGGCTGCGCGTCGATGCGGTGGCCTCGATGCTGTATCGCGACTACAGCCGCAAAGAGGGTGAGTGGATTCCCAACATCTATGGCGGGCGGGAGAATCTGGAGGCGATCGGCTTCCTGCGCCATTTCAACGCGGTGGTGAAGGAACGCTGCCCCGGCGCGATCACCGTGGCGGAGGAATCGACCGCCTGGCCCGGCGTGTCGCGGCCGATCCAGGATGGCGGCCTCGGCTTCAACTACAAATGGAACATGGGCTGGATGCACGACACGCTCCGCTACATGGAGGAGAGCCCGATCTATCGGCGCTGGCATCACAACGACATGACCTTCGGGCTGCTGTACGCGTTCTCGGAGAATTTCGTGCTGCCGCTGTCGCATGACGAGGTGGTGTACGGGAAAGCACTCGCTGATCGGGAAGATGCCCGGCGACGACTGGCAGAAATTCGCCAATCTGCGGGCCTATTACGGGTTCATGTGGGCGCATCCCGGCAAGAAGCTGCTGTTCATGGGCAGCGAGATCGCGCAGTGGCACGAATGGCAGCATGACGCGCAGCTCGACTGGGATCTGCTGAATCAGGCGCCGCATCTGGGCGTGCAGCGCCTGCTGCGCGACCTGAACCGGCTCTATGCGCAGGAGCCGGCGCTGCACGAGCGGGATGCCGTGCCCACCGGCTTCCGCTGGGTGATCGGCGATGACGCGCGACAACTCGGTGTTCGCCTTCCTGCGCTACGGCAGCGAGGGCAAGCGCCCGGTCCTGGTGGTCAGCAACATGACGCCGGTGCCGCGGCCGGGCTATGCTATTGGGGTGCCGCGCCCCGGCCGGTGGCGTGAGCTGTTGAACTCCGATGCCGCCATCTATGGCGGATCCAACATGGGGAATGGCGGGTGTGTGACCTGCGTCCCGGAACAGCGCCATGGCGAGGCCCAAGTCGCTGGAACTGACGCTGCCGCCATTGGCGACGCTGTATCTGGCGCCCGAGGAGGCCTGACGGGACTGCCGGGAAGCGACCCGCGCTTCCCGGCCGGGTTCCCTCGCAGCCGGGGCTGCTCATCCCCCCGCGTCGCCCTGCGATGCCGCCCTGCCGAATGCCGGTGACCCGGCGTGTCCACCACAGGCATGCGGTGAGCGATGCGCCTTCCTGACTCGCTGCTGCCCGGGCGGCCCTATCCACTAGGCGCCAGCTGGGACGGGCTGGGCATCAACTTCGCCGTGTTCTCCGCCCATGCCGAACGGATCGACCTGTGCGTGTTCGAGGCGTCGGGGCGGCATGAGGTCGCGCGTTTCACGCTGCCCGAATACACCGATGAGATCTGGCACGGCTATCTGCCGGATGCGACGGCGGGCCTGCTCTACGGCTATCGCGCTTTCGGGCGCTACGAGCCGCAACTCGGCCATCGGTTCAATCCGAACAAGCTGCTGCTCGACCCCTATGCCCGCGCCCTCTTGGGTGCCCTGCACTGGTCCGACGCGCTGTATGGCTACCGCATGCAGTCTGCCCGCGGCGATCTGTCGTTCGACCGGCGCGACAGCGCGCCCGGCATGCCGAAAGGCGTGGTGACCGACGATTCGTTCAACTGGGGTGACGATCGTCCGCCCGAAATCGCCCTGGGCCGATACGGTCATCTACGAGGCCCATCTGCGCGGCCTCACCATGCTGCGGTCCGATATCCGTCCGCCGGAACGCGGCACCTTCGCGGCCCTCGCGCATCCCGCCATCATCGATCACCTGAAGCGGATCGGCGTCACCGCGATCGAACTGATGCCGGTGCACGCCTTCGTGCAGGATCGCGCCCTGCTGCAACGCGGACTGCGCAACTACTGGGGCTACAACACGCTGTCCTATTTCGCGCCCGAACCGGCCTATCTGTCGGATGGGTCGCCGAACGAGATGCGGGTGGCGATCCGCCGCCTGCACGCGGCCGGGATCGAGGTCATCCTGGACGTGGTCTACAACCACACCGCCGAAAGCGACGAGACCGGTCCGACGCTGTCGTTCCGCGGCCTCGACAATGCCAGCTATTACTGGCTGGAGGCGGACGACTACCGCGCCGCACGGTGAACGACACCGGCACCGGCAATACCGTGAACCTGTCGCATCCCGCGTGTGCTGCAGATGGTAACCGACAGCCTGCGCCATTGGGTCAACAGCTACCACGTCGACGGATTCCGCTTCGACCTTGCCGACGACGCTGGGGCGGGAGGGGCACGGCTTCGATGCCGGCGCCGGGCTGCTGGACGCGCTGCGCCAGGACCCGGTGCTGAGCCGGGTCAAGCTGATCGCCGAACCCTGGGATATCGGGCCGGGCGGCTACAACCTGGGCGCGCTTCCCGCCCGGCTTCGCCGAGTGGAACGATCGCTTCCGCGACAGCATCCGCCGCTTCTGGCGCGACGATCCCGGCCAGCGGCCGGAAGTGGCCGCGCGGCTTGCCGGCTCCGCCGATCTGTTCGACCGGCAGGGGCGGCGGCCCTGGGCGTCGATCAATTTCGCCGCCTGCCATGACGGCTTCACGCTGGCCGACACTGTCTCCTACGCGGCGCGGCACAACGAGGCGAACGGCGAGGACAACCGCGACGGCCACCCGGAGAATTTTTCCGCCAACTGGGGCGTGGAAGGCGCCACCCAGGACCCCGCGATCCAGTCGCGACGCGGGATCGGCTGCGGCGGGCCATGCTGGCCACGGTGTTCTTCGCTGCCGGCACGCCGATGCTGCTGGCCGGCGACGAGTTCGGCATGACCCAGCGCGGCAACAACAACGCCTATTGCCAGGACAATCGCATCTCCTGGCTCGACTGGGACGCCGCGACCCGGCCGGACAATGCGGCGTTCGCCGCGTATGTCGCGCGACTTATCGCACTCCGCCAGGCGCATCCGGTGCTGCGCTGCGCCAGTTTTCTGCATGGCACCGCCGAACCGCTGCCTCAGATCCGCGACATCGCATGGTTTGATCACCATGGGGCGGCAATCTCGCCCGCCGCTTGGAACGATCCCGAGCAACGGACGTTGATCCTGCGCCGTGCGACGGCCGATGGAGACGGAACTGTGTCGATCCTCACGCTGCTGTTGAATCCCGACCGCGGAGGACCGGCGATTTCGCCTGCCGGCCCCCGCCGGGACGGCGCACGTCCTCGTGGACAGTGCGACAGGGACGGAGCGCGGCAGCGTACACGGGTCTTCCGTGTTCGTGGCGGCCCGCAGCGCGGTGCTGCTCTGTGCCAGACAGCCGGACACCGTCGAATGACCGACCTCAACGCGCACGACCTGCCATTTGGTGCGATCCTGCTGCCCGACGGGCGCACGCGCTTCCGCATTTGGGCGCCGGCGCAGGAACAGGTGTCGGTGGCGATCGAGGATGGCGCGATCCTGCCGATGCAGCGCACGCCGGACGGTTGGTTCAGCGTGGACGCGGCATGCGGGCCGGGCACGCGCTACCGGTATCGGCTGTCGGATGGCATGCTGGTGCCCGATCCCGCCTCGCGGTTTCAGCCGGATGATGTGCACGGGCCGAGCGTGGTGGTGGATCCGGGAAGTTATGTGTGGCGGAACCGGGATTGGCGTGGGCGGCCATGGCGCGAAACCGTGTTGTATGAGCTGCATGTCGGCGCGATGGGCGGATTTGCCGGTGTCGCCGAGGCTTTGCCGCGGCTGCAGCAGCTTGGCGTCACGGCGGTCGAGCTGATGCCGGTCAATGATTTCCCCGGCCGACACAACTGGGGTTACGACGGCGTGTTGCCCTACGCCCCGGACAGCGCCTATGGCACGCCGGACCAGTTGAAGGCGCTGGTCGATACCGCCCACGGGCTCGGCCTGATGATCTTTCTCGACGTGGTGTATAATCATTTCGGCCCCGATGGAAATTACCTGCACAGCTACGCGCCGCAGTTCTTCCGAGAGGACAAGAAGACCCCGTGGGGACCGGCGATCGACTTCCATCGCCCGGAAGTGCGCAGCTATTTCACCGGCAATGTGCTGACCTGGCTGATGGAGTACCGGTTCGATGGGCTGCGCTTCGACGCGGTGCACGCGATCGAGGACCAGAGCTGGATTGAGGAGATGGCCGCGACCGTGCGGCGCAGCGTGGACCCTGGCCGCGAGGTGCATCTGGTGCTGGAGCACCATAACGAGGCGTCGCATCTGCGACGCGATGTCGATGCGCAGTGGAACGATGACGGTCACAACGTGCTGCACGTGCTGCTGACCGACGAGGATGCCGGCTATTACGCCGATTACGCCGACCACCCGGCCGAGAAGCTGGCGCGCTGCCTGGCCGCAGGCTGGGCCTATCAGGGCGAGACATCGCAGTATCTCGATGGCCCGCGCGGCAGCGACAGCAGCGATCTGCCGCCCACGGCGCATGTGCTGTTCCTGCAGAACCACGACCAGACTGGCAATCGTGCCTTTGGGGAGCGGCTGACCGTGCTGGCCGACCCCGCCGCGCTGGAAGCCGCCATCGCCCTGCTGCATGCTGTGCCCGCAGATCCCGCTGCTGTTCATGGGCGAGGAGACGGCCAGCCGCACGCCGTTCCTGTTCTTCACCGACCACGGGCCGGAGCTGGCCGAGGCGGTGCGCAATGGCAGGCGGGCCGAATTCGCCCGCTTCCCGCAGTTCACCGATCCGGCGCAGCGGGCCCGCATTCCCGATCCGAACGCGTCACAGACGTTCCAGGCCTCCATCCCGTTGCCGGATCCCGAGCACGCGGAGGCGCGGCAGGCGCTGTACCGGTCGCTGATCGCCTTGCGCCAGCGGGAGATCGTGCCCCTGCTGGATGGCGCCCATGCCCTGGCTGCGCAGGCGATCGGGCCGAAAGCCGTGCTGGCGCGGTGGACGCTGGGGAATGGTGCGATCCTGACGCTGGCCAGCAACCTCGACCGCGCACCGGTGCCGCTCGAGTCGATGCCGGGGCGTTTGCTGTTCGCGTCCACGGAGCCGAAGGCCGGCACCCTGCCCGGGCACAGCACCGTGGCGTTCCTGGATTCGCCACGATGAACGATGATGCATTGCGCGACCTGGCCCGCCGGGCCGGCATCGCGGTGGAGTGGGAGGATTTCGCCGGCCAACCAAAACTGGTCGCCCCCGATGTGCTGCAGCGCATCCTGGCCGCGCTCGGCCTGCCGGCCGGGTCCCGCGGCGACCTCGCGGCCAGCCGCCGTCAGCTTTCGCGCCGATCCAGCCTCGCCGACCTGCCGCCGCTTGGTCACCGCGACCGCCGGCCGGCCGACCCGGCTCGATCTGGGGGCCAACGATGCCTGCCCGGCGCGGCTGTATCTGGAACGCGGCGGGATGCGCGATCTCACGCTGATGCCGGCGCGCGGGCGGCTGCGCGTGCCCGCGGTCACCGAGACCGGCTATCACCGGCTTGCCATCGGCGACCGCGAAATCGTGCTGGCGATCGCGCCGGCGCAGTGCCGCACGATCGAGGATGTCGTGCCGGACGCCCGCCTCTGGGGGACCGCCGCCCAGGTCTACGGCCTGCGCGACCCGAGGCGATGGCGGCATCGGCGACCTCGTCCGGCGTCGCCGCGCTCGCCGAGGCGGCGGCGCGGCATGGGCGCGGACGCGCTCGGCGCTCAGCCCGCTGCATGCGCTTGTTCACCGCCGATCCGACCGCGGTTCGGTCCCTATGCGCCGTCCAGCCGGCTGTTCCTCAACCCGCTGCATGCCGCGCCGGCCCTGGTGTTCGGCGACGACCGGCTGCGCCAGGCGATCGAAGAGGCGGGCGAGTCGGAGGCGTTACGAGCGGCTGCGAGGCCATGCCGCAGATCGACTGGGCGGACGCGGCGCCCGCCAAGCTCCGCGTGCTGCGCACGCTGTTCGAGAGCTTCATGCAGGGCCGCGAGGCCGATATCAGGCTGGCCGCCGACTTCGCCCAGTTCCGCGCCGATGGCGGCGCCCTGCTGGAGGAGCATGCGCGGTTCGAGGCGCTGCACGCCGAACAGACTGCCCGAGCGCGATTGGCGGCGCTGGCGGACCGACCTGCGCGATCCCGCCAGCGCGGCGGTCTCGGCCTTCGCGGGCGCCCGTCGCGACGAGGTCCTGTTCCAGGTCTTCCTGCAATGGCTGACCGATCGCTCGCTGGAGGCGGCGCAGGCACGGGCGCGGGATGCCGGGATGCGGATCGGCCTGATCGGCGACCTGGCGATCGGCATGGACCCGGCCGGCAGCCATGCCTGGAGCCGGCAGAACGACATTCTGCTGGGCCTGGCGATCGGCGCGCCGCCGGACCTGTTCAACCCGCGCGGCCAGGAATGGGGGCTGACCGGGTTTTCGCCGCGTGCCCTGATCGATGGTGGGTTCGCGCCGTTCATCGCCACGCTGCGGGCGGCGATGCGGCGCACCGGCGGGGTGCGGATCGACCATGCGATGGGTCTCACCCGGCTGTGGCTGGTGCCGGAGGGGGCAGACCCGGCCGATGGCGCCTATCTCGGCTTTCCGTCCGCCGATCTGCTGCGGCTGCTGGCGCTGGAATCGATGCGCCATGATGCGGTGGTGATCGGCGAGGATCTGGGCACCGTGCCCGCCGGGTTCCGCCAGACGCTGGAACAGGGCGGGGTGCACGGCATGCGGGTGCTGTGGTTCGAGCGGCAGGGCACGAACGACTTCGCGCCGCCGGCGAGCTGGACGCCATCCGCCGTCGCGATGACCTCGACCCACGACCTGCCGACCGTCGCGGGCTGGTGGCATGGCAGCGATATCGGTGTGCGGGACGACCATGGGCGCCTCGGCGCCGGGGTCACGCCGCAACAGGTGCGTGCCGAACGCGACGCCGACCGCCCGGCGCTGTGGCAGGCGCTGGTGTCCGACGGGGATGCGCAGGGTGATCCGCCGCCCCCCGACGTCACGGCGCCGGTGGTGGACGCCGCGCTGCGCTTCGTCAGCAACACGCCTTCGCCGCTCTGCCTGTTCCCGCTGGAGGACCTGCTGGGATTGGAGCCGCAGCCCAACCTGCCCGGCACGGTGGACGGGCACCCGAACTGGCGCCGCCGCGCGCCGCGCCCGGTTGTGCAGCTGCTGGACAACGACACGGTCGCCGATCGGATGGCGTCGCTCGCCGAACAGCGGCCACGACAATGAGCGCCTCGACCGGGCGGGCCGGGGCAGGGGCGGGCACACCGCCGCTTGCGACGATGCGGCTGCAGTTGCACGACGCCTTCACCTTCGCCGATGCCGAACGGCTGGTGCCGTATCTGCGCGATATCGGTGTCAGCCATCTCTACGCATCGCCGATCCTGACCGCGCGTGCCGGGTCCATCCACGGCTACGACGTGATCGATCCCACCAGGGTCAATCCGGAACTGGGCGGCGAGGCGGGCCTGCGTTCGCTGGTCGCGGCGCTCCGGGCCGCCGGCCTGGGCCTGATCGTCGATATCGTGCCCAACCACATGGCGGTCGGCGGTGGCGATAATGCGTGGTGGCAGGACGTGCTGCGGCACGGCCCGGAGAGCCGTTACGCCGGCTATTTCGACATCGACTGGGCGCCGGCGGACCCATCGCTGCATGGCAGGGTGCTCGCGCCGTTTCTCGGCCAGCCCTATGGCGACGCGCTGGCGGCGGGCGAGATCACCCTGGCATCGGGTGCCGACGGCGAGCCGGTCACCCGTTATTTCGACGCCACCTACGCCATCAACCCGCGCGATCATGCCGAAATCCGCACGCTCGGCGCAGTCTCCTACGATCCGGCCAGCGAGGACGGCAGGGCGCGGCTGCATCGCCTGCTGGAGCGCCAGCATTACCGGCTCGCATGGTGGGGCACCGCCGGCGACGAGATCAACTGGCGCCGGTTCTTCGACATCAACGGCCTGGCCGGGCTGCGTATCGAGCGGCCGGAGGTGTTCGAGGCGACCCATGCCACGCTGTTGCGCCTCTACGCGGAAGGGCTGATCGACGGCGTGCGGGTCGACCATGTCGACGGGTTGTCGGATCCGCCCGGCTATTGCCGCCGCCTGCGGGCGCGGCTGGACGCGCTGGCCGCGCAGCGGCCGGCCGACGCACCGGCCGGACCCGCCTATCTGGTGGTGGAAAAGATCCTCGGCCGCGGCGAGGCGATGCCGGTCGACTGGGGCGTGGACGGCACCAGCGGCTACGACTTCATGGATTCGGTGAACCTGCTGCAGCATGACGAGGCTGCGGCGCCCGTGCTGGCGGCGCTGTGGGCGGCGGTCAGCGGCCGCTCCGCCAGCTTCGCGCCGGAGGAGGTGCTGGCGCGCCGGCAGATCCTGCAACGCAGCTTCGATGCGCAGCTGGAGGCCACCGCCACCGCGCTGCACCGGCTGGCGCGGCTGGACGTGACCACACGGGACGTCACCCAGCCCGCGATCCGCCGCGCGCTGCTGGCGCTGCTGACCTACTTCCCGGTGTATCGCACCTACGACGCCGGCATGCGCCGTTCGGCGGGCGACGCGACGGCCTTCGCCCACGCCCTGGAGCGCGCCAAGGCGGACAGTCCGAACGCGCTGGCGCCGGTGCTCGACCATCTGGATGTCTGGCTGGGCGGCGCCGACCCGAGTGTGCCCGGCCTGGCGCTGCGCCGCCGCGCCGGCACGCTGTTCCAGCAGCTGAGTGCGCCGGTGGCGGCGAAGGCGGTGGAGGACACCGCGTTCTACCGCTACGGAAGGCTGCTCTCACGCAACGATGTCGGGTTCGATGCGGATCGGCTGGGCGCATCGCCGCTCGCCTTCCATGCCGCCTGCGCGGCGCGGCGCACGAAGCTGCCGGATGCCATGCTGGCCACCGCGACCCACGACCACAAGCGCGGCGAGGATGTGCGTGCGCGCCTGGCCGTGTTGAGCGAGGTGCCGGAAGCCTGGGCGGAGGCGGTGCGCGGCTGGCGGCGCCACAATGCCGGCCTGCGGAGCGGCGACGGCCCGTCCGCCGGCGACGAGGCCATGCTGTACCAGATGGCGGTCGGCGCCTGGCCACCCACGCTCGACGCGACGGACGAGGCGGGCGTGCAGGCGTTTGCCGATCGGCTCGCCGCCTGGCAGTTGAAGGCGGCCCGTGAGGCGAAGCTGCATTCCGACTGGATGGCGCCGGACGAGGCGTATGAGCAGTCCGCGCGCGCGTTCCTGGCCGCAATCCTGTCCCCGGGCAGCCGGTTCCTGGCCGAGGCCGCGGCGTTCGCCCGCCGCATCGGTCCGGCCGGGGCGATCAACGGGCTGGCGCAGACGCTGCTGAAGCTGACCGCGCCGGGTGTGCCGGATTTCTTCCAGGGCACCGAGTTCTGGGATCTCAGCCTGGTCGATCCGGATAATCGCCGGCCGGTGGATTTTGCCGCGCGCGCCGAGGCGCTGGCGGCCGATGAGCCACCGGCCACGCTGGCGGCGTGCTGGCCGGACGGGCGGGTGAAGCAGGCGGTCATCGGGCGTGTGCTGGCATTCCGCCGCCGCATGCCGGACCTGTTTGCGCGCGGCGCCTACCAACCGCTGGAGTTGCGCGGCCAGCGGCAGGACAACGTCGTCGCGTTCCTGCGCAGCGCCGGCGAGGCCGCCAGCATGACACTGGTGCCGCGTCTGCCGTCCGGGCTGCTGACCGAGGATGGTTCGATCATTATTTCGCGTGGCGCGTGGCAGGAGACCCGTGTGATGTTGCCGCCGGAGCTGCGGAACCGCGCGCTGCGGGACGTCATCAGCGGCCGCACCATGCAGGGCCAGGCGGAGCTTGCGGTCGGCGAGGTGCTGGCTTCGTTTCCGGTTGCGCTGCTGACGACGCAAGCGTCGGGTTGAGCCCGGGTTCGGAACGTCTTCATCCTGCGATCGACACGGGCGCCGCGCACGGGTTGGCGAACCGGGCGTCCGGTTCTGTAATTCTTCTGCCGGTCTCGAAACGTTGGCGACCAGCGCCGCATCCAGGTTGAATCTCTGTGATAGCGAAGTGGTCGAGGCCAACCCGATCGGGGTTCATGCGTTCTGGAATTAGCTGCGCGACTGATCGCGTGGCAGAGATTGAAGGATGATTTATATGCGAAGCAAGATGACAGCAGTTGCTCTGGCCGCGTCATTGATCGCGGCGCCTGTCGTGGGCGCTTTCGCGAATACCGCTGGAACCAATGCCGCTGTGCAGGACAATACCACCACGGGCATGACCGGGACTTCGAGCTCCTCCAACGCGCGTACCCAGGCGAATATGGGGCGTCCGGACTCCAAGGTCGCGAAAGGCATTGATGGTTCCTCCAGCGCCTATCGGCCGAGCCAGCCGGCGATGAGCCCGACCACCGGGACGGGTAACGTCGTCGGCGGCGCGACCGCCGGCAGCATGGCGGGCGGCGGCGCCAGCAAGTAATGCTGGTATCGTAACGGAGACGACCAGCGCTGGTGCGTAACGACTAGCCAGATACACTGGTGCCGTAACGAATGTGAAGGGCTCAGCTTCGGCTGGGCCCTTTGCTTACCCGCATCGGGACGAGGCGCATCCCGCTCGGCCAGCCGCCCGCGGACGGGCGCCGTGGTGAACATCCGTGGGCGCCGGATTGGTTTGCGGCATGGCTTCCTTCACAACGGGCGCGAAGGCCTCAACGGTTACAAGGCCTCAACGGTTACAAAGATTGCCTGACGATTGATCCGCGGTGGCCGCAAGCTCGAGGCTGCGTGCCGGCAGCGGCGCAGGCCGTGCGAAGCTCACCACTTCGTTGCGACCCGGGGGCCTTTGCGCGCTTTGTGATACAGCGGTGGCTGAAATCACGACTGCGGGCGCTGCGGATGCGCCGGCATGGTCTCGCAGTGCCAGGTCAGGGTTTGTCGGTTGCGCAGCCGCAGCGCGACGGTCTGCGGCGCGAGCCCGCCGACGAGGTCTTCCCCGGGAAAAATGTGGCGGGTGCGGCACCGGACGGCGGCACACCCGCCACCCAGGAGAAGAGGGTCGTTTTTAGCGGACGACTTACACTTTACTCACGCATGGTTACAGCCTGGTTTCGGATGGCCCGGGCACGTGTTCGGCGTCCGGCCGGACGCACTGATCAGAGCGGTACGCCGGCGAGGCTCATGCTGGTGCGTATGGTCTGCAGTGTCTGCACCCGGGTCACGGTAGGCGAGCCGGTCAGCCGCTGCGTCAACTGGTTCTCGTGCGCGGTGTCGCGCGCCACCAGTTTCAGCAGGAAGTCACCGCCACCGCGGATCATGTGGCATTCCCGCACCTCCGCCCATCCGCCCACCAGCTGCTCGAACGCGGACAATACGCTCTCGCGTTGGCTGTCGAGGCCGACAATGGCGAAGAAGGTGATCTCCCAGCCGAGCTTCTGCGGATCCGGGTCGGCGTGATAGCCGCGGATCACGCCGGCCTCCTCCAGCCGCCGCACGCGGCGCAGACAGGGTGGGGCGGAAATCCCCGCCCGCCGCGCCAGCTCCACATTGGTGATGCGCCCATCCTCCTGCAGCTCCGCCAGGATGCGTCGGTCGATGGCGTCCAGGTCGGGCATCTCGGATTTCGGGAGGTTCGACATGAGGGTCAGGGAACATTGCTCCGGGATAGGGGGCACGCAACATTATTGCATGCCTGCCGAGGTTCAAACACCGATTGTTAGTGTATCTCGATCATGACGGGAACATGGTCGGAGGGCTGCGGCCGCTCCCGTTCCGCACGGTCCGGCGCAGCGGCGACCAGGCGTTCGGCCAGGGTCGGAGACAGCAGCGCATGGTCGATCCGCAGCCCGATGTCCCGCTGCCATGCCCCCGCCTGGTAGTCCCAGAATGTGTAGACGGCGCCATGCGGATGGATCGCGCGCACCGCATCGGTGAGCCCGGACCAGATCAGGCGGCGGAACCGCGCGCGGCTTTCCGGACGCAGCAGCGCGTCGGTGGCGGGCAGTGAACCGGGCGCGAAATCCTCATCGGTGGGACAGACGTTGAAATCGCCGGCGATCATCAGCGGCGTGTCGGTGCTCAGCAGCGTCTCGGCACGCTCCGCGAGCCGGTCCATCCAGGCGAGCTTGTAGGAGAAGCCGTCCTCCCCGCGGGAGTTCCCGTTCGGCAGATAGATTCCGGCCAGGGTCATGCCGTCGGCCTGCACCTCCAAATAGCGCGCTTGCGCGTCGTCCGGTGGCAGGCCGGGCAGGGCACGATGCGTGACGCTGAACGGGATGCGGGAGAGCAGGGCGACGCCGTTATACGCCTTCTGGCCGACCACCTCGGCCTGGTAGCCGCACGCCTGGAAGGTGAGGGCAGGGAAGGCGGCCGCCTCGCATTTGATCTCCTGCAGCACCAGCAGATCGGGTTCGCAGGATTTCAGCCAGCGCAGCACATGCTGCTCCCGCTGGCGGATGGAATTGACGTTCCAGGTGGCGATCTTCATGCCGCACAGCCTGCGCGGGCGGCGCCTTGTGAGCAAGCCGGTCGCCGCGCAAACTGCTGGCCGACAACAGGACCAAGGGCGGAGACCATGGCGATCGAGTTCTACACGTGGAACACCCCGAACGGCCGCAAGATCAGCGTGGCGCTGGAGGAGATGGGGCTGGCCTACAACGTCCATCCGGTGAACATCTCGAAGAACGAGCAGTTCGCGCCGGATTTCCTGAAGATCAGCCCGAACAACCGGATCCCCGCCATCGTCGATCCGGATGGGCCGGGCGGGCAGCCGATCAGCGTGTTCGAATCGGGCGCGATCCTGATCTACCTCGGCGTGAAGACCGGGAAGTTCTATCCGTCCGACCTGCGTGGGCAGGTCCCGGTGCTGGAGTGGCTGATGTGGCAGATGGGCGGGTTCGGTCCGATGCCCGGCCAGGTGCATCACTTCCTGCAGGTGGAGAACGAGCAGGATCGGCGCTATGGGCTGGAGCGGTATTCGAAGGAGACGCGGCGTCTGTATGGCGTGCTGGACAAGCGGCTGGAGGGACGCGATTTCGTGGCGGATGCGGTGTCGATTGCGGATTTTGCCATCCTCGGCTGGGCGTGGCGGCATGAGCGGCACAAGGTGGACCTGGCCGAGTTCCCCAATGTGAAGCGCTGGTATGCGGCGATGATGGCGCGACCGGGGACGGCGAAGGGCTTCGAGGTGGCGCTGAGCTAGACGTTCGCGCTGGTCGCACGCTGCCACGCGTTGTGGTGGGATGCAGGCAAGGGTCGGGGCTTTGCCCCGCACCCCACCAGGAGGCTATGCCTCCTTGTATCTCTCCCGCGCTCCCGTCCCGTGGTAGAATTGCGGTGTCGGGTGCGGATGGAACCCCGTTGCCTCCTGGGGCGAGCGAGCCCGTGGTCCAGCGCGGGGTGCCATCCGCGACGTCATCCCTGAGCCCGAACAGTCGCCCGGGCCGCTCGTCGAGCCCGCATCAGCAAGGACGGGATCCCATGGATGCGACACACTCCGCTGCGTGCTTCGTCGGCATCGATGTCGGCAAGGCGCATATCGACGTTTTCGTTCACCCGTCCGGCGCAGCGTTTCGCCTGAACCGCGATGCGGCGGGCCTCGACGATCTGCTGGTGCGGCTGCGACCGTGCGCGCCGACCTTGATCGTGCTGGAAGCGACCGGCGGCTTCGAGCGGGTCGTGACGGCGGCGCTGTGGGGTGCCGGCCTGCCGGTGGCGGTGGTCAACCCGCGGCAGATCCGCGATTTCGCCCGCGCGAGCGGTTGTCTGGCCAAGACCGATCGGTTGGATCCGCGGGTCATTGCCGGTTTCGCTGCGGCGATCCGACCGGAACAACGGCCGCAACCGGACGCGGCGGCGTGTGAGCTGGCGGACCTGGTCGCGCGCCGGCGTCAACTGGTGGAGATGATCAGCACCGAGACGATGCGCTCGCAGCAGGCAAGGCTTGCGGCGGTCCGCCGCCAGTTGGCGGCGCATCTGGCGTGGCTGAACAAGGCGTTGAGCCAGCTCGACGCCGATCTGGACGCCGCGGTGCGGGCGAGCCCGGCGTGGTGCGAGCGGGCGGCGCTGCTGCTGTCGGTGCCCGGTGTCGGCGCTGCCACCACCCGGACGCTGCTGGCGGATTTGCCTGAACTGGGCAGCCTCGACCGGCGTCGCATCGCCGCGCTGGTGGGTGTCGCTCCGGTTGCGCATGACAGTGGTCAGCACCATGGCACGCGGCATATCCGCGGCGGGCGCGGCGCGGTGCGAGCGGCGCTCTACATGGCCGCCTGGATCGGCAGCCGATGGAACCCGGTGCTGAAGGAGACGTACCAGCGCCTTCGGGCGGCCGGCAAGCCGCGCAAGGTGGCTCTGGTTGCGTGCATGCGACGCTTGCTGACGATCCTCAACGCGATGGTGCGGAACAACACGCCATGGCGCGCCGCGTGAAGGACGCTGTCGTGCCGACTGAAGCCAGGCCTGGGGCGGGCGGCGTCGGGTCAAGACCGAAGTCGCCGCAGGCGATGGCGCGCAGCGTCAGTCTTGAGGCGACGCCGCCCGCGCCGGACAATGAAAAGGCGACACGACGCTTGACAACCAAGACAGTCGCTGGACCTCCAGCAAAGGCTCGCCTTTGCAATCACATACTGTTTGGGTTGGGGAGGGGGCGCGAGCACCTCGGATCAAACGATCATCGCGGAACGGCCCCCTCGCCACCCCAAACAGAGTCGGTTCCAAGGGCCGGGCCCTTGGCGGGGATGCAAGGGGCAGCGCCCCTTGCTGGGGGTTTGGGGGCAACGCCCCCGACGCTTCCTGCATCCCACCACAGCGCGTGGCGCGTGGTCGAGGCCTGCGGAGCTCCGGTTGGCGACTTCATGCGCGTGCCGTTTGACGCTGGTTCGGCAATTCCCTAGAAGCAGCGATGCAAACGCCGTGTCCAGGCGCGAGTTCCGGGGTTGAACCGGGATTTGAGTTTGGGAACGACCCTCCCGGCGGAGGGGTGGCCGAGTGGCTGAAGGCGGCGGTTTGCTAAACCGTTAAAGGGCGTCAAGCCCTTTCGTGAGTTCGAATCTCATCCCCTCCGCCAGATCTCACTCACGTAATATTCTTCGAGACCGTCTATGGTGCAGAAAAGCGCAGGATTCCCGGGATTTTTCGGAGCAACCTGTTGACCGGTCCGCCGCCCGAAAGGGCCTGTTTCTCTCTCTTAGGGCACTTTCTCTCCGAACCTCTTCACTGGCGGATTCGATACGGCTCTCGTAACGTATTGATAATACAGTTGTTTTCGGCTTTTCAGCGCCGGTACTATTTCGACATGCCGATTGAGGGCCGAAGGGAACTGAAAACGAACTAACGATCGGTACGCATTGATGTCGTTGATCCAAGTAGCCGTTGTATGTTCCAGGGCAACCCTCCTCTTTCGGAAGCGAATTCACCGAACCCGACGTTTATTGTCGAGAGCAGCAGCCAGCTTCGCTGCGATTTCTGGGGTAGCGACCTCTCCATCCGCGAACTCCACGGCCACCCTGAACCTCACGGTCAAATTGCCGGCGGCAGCCAGCACATCGCCCAGTTCCTCCGCCAACTCTGTCATCTGACTGCTGTCCAGCACAGCCTCTCGGAACTTCGGTTTCAGTGTGGGCCAGGGCGCGTGAGGCTCCGCGAACCCCGAGGGAGAGGACGAGCCCGCCCCTCCCTGCACACTCGGCGCCTCTGGCACGCCAAATTCGACCGCCGCAGCCTCATGTGCCTGGCAGGGCCAGCCAACGGGCCCCAGGATCATCCGCAGGAACCCTGAGTTCATTGCACCTGTGATCGCAGCCTCGACCAGTTTCCACGGCAATGAAACCACGCCTCGCTGTGCCGCGACGGCCTGCTCAATCGAGTGCGCGGTAGCCCTTCCACCGGACCAGGCGTCAGGCAGCGCCTCCGGCGTAATCGAGGACACGTCGATAGGCTGAGGCGGCACCCGCAGCACGGCCGCCTTCGTGATTATGACAGGGTGGCGATCCGCCCGACAGATGCCGTCCCGCTGGTCAACCACAACACCTGGCCGCGGCCGCCCCACTGCCTCCAACACCTTGGCTTCGGGGCAACGCGGAACGGCCTTCTCCTCGGTCCAACCTTCGTCAGGGTGGTCAATCGTAAGCACGAACCCGTTGAAATAGGACACGAGGTCCGCGATCTTCACGCCATTCTTCCAGTCCAGGCCGTCAAGCTTAAGCAATACGAGAAATGAACCAGTAGACGACATAACA
>CAWBLP010000008.1:0-506658 GCA_963789495.1 uncultured Alphaproteobacteria bacterium | reverse complement strand
GACGGCGCGGGCCCGTCATGGGGTGGAACGCATCCTGGTGAACTGCGCGGGGGTCGGTACGGCCGGGCGGATCGTCGGCCGTGACGGGCCGCTGGCGCTGACGGCGTTCGAGCGGGTGATCCGCATCAATCTGATCGGCACGTTCAATCTGCTGCGGCTGTCGGCAGCGGCGATGAGTGCGCTGGACCCGCTGCAGGACGGCGAGCGGGGTGTGATCGTCAACACCGCCTCGATCGCGGCCTATGAGGGCCAGGTGGGGCAGGCGGCGTATGCGGCGTCGAAGGGGGGTGTCGCGGCGCTGACCCTGCCGGCGGCGCGGGAGCTGGCGCGGGCCGGGGTGCGGGTGATGACCATCGCGCCGGGCCTGTTCGAGACGCCGATGGTGGCTGGCCTGCCGCCGGAGGTGCAGCGAAACCTGGCGGCCGGGGTGCCTTATCCGTCGCGCCTCGGCAGCCCGGAGGAATATGCGGCGTTGGTGCTGCACATCGTCACCAACCGGTTCCTCAATGGCGAGGTGATCCGGCTGGATGGGGCGCTGCGCATGCCGCCGCGCTAGGGCTGTGGCACTGCTCCAGGGTCTGGGGTGGGATGCATGCAAGCGTCGGGGCTTTGCCCCAAACCCCACCAAGGGGCTTTGCCCCCCGGACCCCCAGCAAAGGCTCGCCTTTGCAATCACATATGTTTGGGTTGGGAAGGGGGCGATTCGCGATGATACGGCGGTCCGGGACCGTCACGCCCCTCCTCAACCCAAACATATACGGTTCCAAGGGCCGGGCCCTTGGCGGGGATGCAAGGGGCAGCGCCCCTTGCTGGGGGTTCGGGGGCAACGCCCCCGACGCTTGCTTGCGTACCACCCCGGACTCAGAGCCAGGGCCGCAGCCCTGGCGCCGGCGTCAGGCGTCGGCCGTGAGCAGTTGCCGGCCCGCCACCTGCAGGCGGCGTTCGGCGATCTGCGCCTTCATCGCCTTCTGCAGCTTCTCGAACGCGCGCACCTCGATCTGCCGCACCCGCTCACGCGAGATGCCGTATTGCTGCGACAGGTCCTCGAGCGTGGTCGGATTGTCCTTCAGCCGCCGCTCGATCAGGATATGGCGCTCCCGCTCGTTCAGCGTCTTCAGTGCGGTGGCCAGCAGCGCCTTGCGACCGGTCAGTTCCTCGCGGTCGGCGATGTTGGTCTCCTGGCTTTCCGACTCGTCGACCAGCCAGTCCTGCCACTCACCTTCGCTGTCCTGCCGGACCGGCGCGTTCAGGCTGTGGTCGGGCGCCGCCAGGCGACGATTCATGCTGACCACGTCCTGCTCCGGCACGTCGAGCATGCGGGCGATCTTGGCCACCTGCTCGGGCTGCAGGTCGCCGTCCTCGATCGCCTGCATCTGGCCCTTCAGCCGGCGCAGGTTGAAGAACAGCTTCTTCTGGGCGGCAGTGGTGCCCATTTTCACCAGCGACCAGGAGTGCAGGATGTATTCCTGGATGGCGGCGCGGATCCACCACATGGCGTAGGTCGCCAGGCGGAACCCGCGATCCGGGTCAAATCGCTTGACCGCCTGCATCATGCCCACGTTGCCTTCGGAGATCAGCTCTCCGACCGGCAGGCCGTAGCCGCGGTAGCCCATGGCAATTTTTGCCACAAGCCGCAAATGGGAGGTGACAAGCTTGTGTGCCGCCTCCATATCCTCGTGGTCGCGCCAGCGGCGGGAGAGCTCCAGCTCTTCCTCCGAAGTCAGCATTGGGAACTTGCGGATCTCCTGGAGATACCGCGTGAGGTTGCCCTCGGGTGCGACGTTTATGACGGCAGAGGCCACAGACGGCTCCTTTCGTCGGCGATTCGGTTCAGGTCCAACAGCGCGCCCAATTGGGCGTAGGACTAAGGCTGGAATGTGACCGAGGCCTGTGGGATGCGGGGAGGGGACATCACGTCCCGGAGACCCACCCCATTTTGGCAGCGGCATATCCGGACTTCCCCACCGACGCTGCGCATCCACTTGGCGCCGGCGATCAGGGTTATACAGGACTGAAATAGTCCTGTCAATATTACGCTTCGGTCAGCCCTCGGTAACCCTGACATGCATCAAAGTTCTAACCCTGTTCCAGGGCGCGCAGCAGTTCGCCGATATCCGGCGGCGGTTCTGTCTGAAATGACAGCACTTTGCCGGTCCGCGGATGTGCGAAGCCGAGGCGCGCCGCGTGCAGTGCCTGGCGCGGGAAGTCCAGCAGGCGGCTACGCAGCGGCTCCGCCAGGCCCCGTGCCGCGGCGGGGACCCGGCGCAGATACAGCGGATCGCCGACGATCGGGTGGGCGCGGCTGGCAAGGTGCACGCGAATCTGATGGGTGCGGCCGGTGGCGAGCCGGCATTCCAGCAGCGTCACCGCGGCGTGCCAGGCCTGCAGCGTCCGGTAATGGGTGAGCGCGGGTTTGCCGCCCCGGCTGACCACCGCCATGCGCTTGCGGTCGCGCGGGTCGCGCCCGATGGCGCCCTCGATCTCGCCGGTGAGCGGCGATGGCACGCCCCAGGCGAGCGCCAGATAGGCGCGATCGAGGTCGCGGGCGGCGAAGGCGGCGGTGAGCTGGTCGCTGGCGTATTGGGTCTTGGCGACCACCATCACGCCGGAAGTGTCCTTGTCCAGCCGGTGTACGATGCCCGGGCGGCGTTCCGCGCCGATGCCGGTGAAGCCCGGGCCGCAATGCGCCAGCAGCGCGTTGACCAGTGTGCCGTCCGGATTGCCGGGCGCGGGATGCACGACCAGGCCGGCCGGCTTGTCCAGCACGATCAGGTCGGCATCCTCATACAGGATCGGGAACGGGATGGCCTGCGGCTCGGGGCGAGCCGGAGCGGGTGGCGGAAGGTCGAGCATATAGGTGGCGCCGGGGCGGACCGGATCGGCAGGCTCGCGGGCCGGGGTGCCGTCGCGCGCGACCTTGCCGGCCTCGATCAATGCCTTGACGCGGGACCGCGACAGCGTGCCGATGGCGTCGGCGAGAAAACGGTCCAGCCGCTGCCCCGCTGCCTCGGGGCCGGCGATGATTCGGATGATGCCGGGGGGCGGGGGATAGGCCATGCACTATGGCGGATAGCGCGGATCGGCGTCCGCTTGGAGGGGGATGATGGCGGACGGAATGCCTGGCATGCGCGTGCTGAAGGCGGTGACGATCGGCATGGCGGTGCTGATCGTGGTGGGGACCGGGGTGCTTGTCGCGGTAATCGTGCACCGGTCCAACGCGCCGGCCGGCCGCGGTGTACCGGCGGGTGGTCCGGGGGCGTTGTCGCTGGACGAGCCGGCGGGGACGCATATCGCTGGGATCGCCGGGGCGGGCGGGCGGCTGGCGGTGCAGTTGCAAGGTGGCGGCGGGGACCGGGTGGTCCTGGTGGACCCGGCCTCCGGGGTGGTGACCGGACGGATCGTGCTGGCTCGGTAACCCGTGTCCGGAATCTGCTTGCAGGCTGGGAGACGCACTGTGCGACAGGGCGCTTGAGCCGGCGGCGGTTCTGGCTTAGAAGCCGCGGGCCGGCCAGGTCCCGTTCGTCTAGAGGCCTAGGACACCGCCCTCTCACGGCGGCAACAGGGGTTCGAATCCCCTACGGGATGCCAGCATTTTCAACGAGTTATACCCCAGCTGGCCATTCATGTCCAACATATGGCCCATATCTGGCGTTGGACGGGATTAGATGGAGCTGGACGCGCCATCCTTATCTTGCGGGCCGCTTTACCAATTACGGGCCCTTGGTCGGGGCGCGGCAGCCCAGGCCCCCACATTGAGGCCATGCCAAAACCCACCGGGATCGTCGCCGCCCGGCCGCCGGAGGAACGTCGGATTCTCGTATCGATTGATCCATCCGATACGGAACGGCATTATCTTAGTGGACGATCTCTGGGGCCTCATTTGGGGGTGTCCATCGTTCGAAGCCCGGCAACGTGCGGAGCAACGGCTACCCTATGAGCAAGCATCAGAGGCGGGCGCATGCGGCGTGCGAAAGCGCCGCGGCTGGGCCGTGACGGCGGGAACCGGGGAAGCCCCGGAGGTCGTGCGGGCGCACTGCAACGGCTGCGGCGGGCCGCGCAGTA
Source organism: uncultured Alphaproteobacteria bacterium (assembly GCA_963789495.1). Taxonomy (GTDB): domain Bacteria; phylum Pseudomonadota; class Alphaproteobacteria; order Acetobacterales; family Acetobacteraceae; genus CAWBLP01. The sequence continues at coordinate 502,596 of CAWBLP010000008.1, read as the reverse complement.
GCTTCGTTCGGGCCGTCCACACCAAGCATAGCAGCGACGAGGGCGGCGTCGTAGATTGGTGGGACACGTATCAGGTGTTGGAGTGCTGCGGCTGCGGCGACGTGATCGTCCGGCACGAGTACCGCTTCTCCGAGGACACCGAATTCGAACAGGACCTCGATTCTGGCGAGTTGCACGAGGTGCCAAAGGTCAGGACGTTGTACTACCCGCCCGCGCGCGTCCGGCCGCTGCCAGAGTGGTTCGACCGCCTGGGGGCCGCGGATGCGCTGCTGGCCGAGGTGCTGGGCGAGATATACGCCGCCCTTCAGGACGGCTCACTCGTCTTGGCCACGGCGGGCGCCCGCATCCTGCTCGACCGCGCGATGGTGCTACTCCTAGACGTGGACGCTGGCGGCTTCGCGCACAAGCTGGACGTGATGGTCGAGAGGGGCGTGATCGGGCGCGACGACCGCGAGCTGCTCAGCGTGATGACCGATGCTGGCAGCGCGGCGAGCCACCGCAGTTATAAGCCCTCACGCGAGCACCTGGAGACAATTCTCGACACCATCGAGAACCTGCTCCACCGCAAGTTCGTGCTTCAGAAGGCCGCTGCGGCCGTGAAGGCTGCGACGCCCCCGCGCAAGTCGAAATCCGCCGCCAGAGCATCCCGCCGGCAAGGTCAGTGCCAAGCACCGCGAGATCGGCCGGACGAAACGCAGCCGGATGCGCGAGTGCAGGTATGCGTGGCGAAGATGATGAAGCCCCCGTGAGCGGCGCAATCCTGCTCGGCCAGGTCGCGCCGAAGCTCACGATGCTGGAGGTGGATTGCCGCCGCTGCGATCGCCGTGGCCGGTTGTCCATTGCGCGTTTGATGGCGGAGCATGGCCCAGCCATGCCGATGCCAGAGCTGCGGCAGGTGGTTGCCGCCGACTGCCCGCGGCTGGTGGCGCAGGCGTGGCACGACGTCTGTGGGGTTCGGTTTCCGGGGCTGGTGGAGTTGGCGCCGTAGGGGGCAGTTGCGGTAGGCTCCCGGAGCGGCCGTGGTTGCTGCAATCCCGCCCGAGCGCTGCAGGGCTGCCGGCCTGGCTGCGGTGCAGCCAGCAATCAACCGGCTACGGGTAGCCGGGGGCGGGATAGCGCCCGCTTCGCCCTGTTGAGAGGCGGCTATCGGCATCCAAGACATTCTCCGCAGCGTTCTATCCGCGGGAGGACCGGACAATGCAGAACGAGCCCCCAAACGCGACGGGCGCAGTCGCTCGGCGCTTGCGTGCGGTGATGGCGGTCACTGGAATGACGGTGGAGATGATGGCTCAAACGATCGTGGCGAGTGAGGCGTATGTCACGGAACTGGTGGCAGGTAGCCGTTACCCCAAAGTGCAGAGGATGAGGCGTCTTGCGAAGCGCGCTGGGGTGACCCTGGGCTGGATCTTCTACGGAGACGAGGTCGGCCTGGCCCCGATTACAGCGGAGCGGCTACGTGCGGAACTGGCTAACGAGACGGACCAAATTGGCCGAGATGGGGGGGCCTACTAATGGCGAACCGGGCCGCCGCACCCAAGGGCGTTATGCGAAGAGCAGCCACATAACGCCGACGAGGGCAGCCCAGCATGGAGCGCTGAAACCGATCCCAATCACCATACCCCGGATAGGGGCGAACTCCGAGGGCTCACGTTCGAGCTTCGGATCTAGGTCAATGCTGGCAGTTGTTTCCTCTTTGCCATCGGGCGATGCACCGCTGCGCAGAAGGCGAATTAGATGCGGATGGCGGTAATCGACGCGACCGGGCCTGCGCCGATCGTTGATAGTGACGGGGGCGGCCTTGGATTGAGTGCGATCGGCCATCCGTACTCTCCGGCGGGGATCTGCCCGAAATGTGCCTCTTCGGAATGGTCTCATCCCGCCACTCTTTCCGCTACGCAATTATTCGAGATCGTCTCATTGCGGATAGACTCAATCCATAGGCCGGCGTATTCCGAAGTCTCCAGGTCCGCGCGTGCATAGCGTTGGCGAGCAGGTTTCGTAATGCAAACGCAAATGCTTCCGAATGAATGGCGTCGCCTGCGACGCTTCTGCGTTCGATGTCAACACTCCGCATTGGGCTGCCTCACCCAGCCGAATCCAAGCGGTGCTGGCGGCAATGGCTCCCCCTTTGCCATCACCACGGATTTGCCAGTCGGGCTACCGAATACATTGACCAATCGAAACAGGCCGCCTTCTGGAGCTGGGCTTCCGGGTTGGTGTTCGTATTCGTCAGAGCTTGCGGATGCCATGCCTCAGCATGCCGGGAAAATGTAGGAAGGCTGTTGATCTGGATCAGGAAGGCCCCTTCCAGCGCAGCGCCCCGCATTTGCCCGCCCGAAGCGGATCGAACCCGGTGGCGGGTCCAGATGCCCCTTGATCCACGATGTTGCCAAACGTCGGTAGCAAACAACTTTCCTGCACCATCACTTCTGACAGGCGCCGCCGACAGGCTTGCTCTCCAGTTCCGCCGCCCGATACCTTGCCAAACGTCAGCGGGGAAGCTGCGCAAATGACAATTGAGCTCGTAATAATCGGCGGCGCCGCATGGGCGTTGCTGATTTTGCTGCTTGTCATTGCTGTCCTTGAGGATCGAGGCTCGTGGCCGTCGCGGTTGCAGTGCGGCACGATGTTCATGCTTGGCTTGATCCTGCTGGGCGGCGAACCGTTGCGCTCAGTTGCCGTCGGGGTGGTGGCGGTGGCTGTTTGCCTGCTGTCCGGAGTGTATCCGGTTGCGAATTTCGTTGCGGCAGCGGTGATGATGGCGGGGCTGGGCGCGTGGGCGCTGCGACTGCACGCGTTCTGACGGTTAGGGCGCCGATCACTGGTCTGGGCCGTTCTCGGCCGCGCGGATGGTCTGGCGGGGTGACCCTCCCGCGACCCAAGGAGCGGGGCGGCGCCCCGCTGGCGGGTGCGAGAGCGACGAACGGATCATCCCGGCCTGGCCGTGCGTGGCGCCTTGCGCGGCACCAGACAGCAAAAGGGCCGCCCTCGCGAGCGGCTCGCTCGCGAGATGGCTGTGGCGGTGCGCGTCAATGATACGGCAGACCGCTCACCACCACCCGGCACCGGCGCGAGCCGCCCGCGCTTCATTCCAACGCCCGCTCGCCTCTGTGATGCCACCTCCAGCAGTGCCCTGCATTATCTCCACCATGAACAACCAGATCCCCCCGCTGGATGATGCCTGGACCGTCATCGCTCATAGGCCGAGGACCACCAAGGGGATCGACGATCTGCTGACATGGCAGCACCTTCCCGATGCACCATTGACCATCCGAGAGGCACACAAATTGGCTAAGAAGGGGCTCCTGGTGATGGCGAACCGCAACTCGGCAGAGCGGGTCGAACTCGTGATCAGGCCGAACCTGAACGCCGCATCTCAGCCGGACTGACTGGCGGTTGTGCGCTATCCTGCATCTCCCGCGGCTGATCCTTCAAGGCGATCAGCTGCAGCCTCAAACTCGGCCGCCATCTCCTCAAGCTGTTTCGAAGTAGGGCTGCCGACCAACGCCTGAGCCCAGCGGCGGGCCTTGGTTGCCCTCTCCCGCAGCACCTGGGCGGAGCTCTCGGATGAGTCAAGGTGGTCGGTCACAATGCGATCCCTACTCCAGCATTAACCGCAAAACTGTAACGGATCGGCTCCGGTCAATTCTGTTTGCCGAATTCCGTTGTGCGGCGCGAAGAATTGTGCCGGCAAGAAACAAGGTGGCCTCTGCCAACATAGTGTCCGCCGACTTCCCGGCCTGCAAGCGAAGCGGGGCCCATCCCCCAGCTAGGCAAATCTGCGCACCAGGCGATGCGAGAGCGCCCGCGGCGCCCGTGTGCTCGCCATCGGCCGGAACAGCGTCGATCCCCCCATACTCACGCCAAGCCGCTCAGGACACCGCTGGCGGAGGTGGAGATGCAGGGATGAAGCGCCGCACCAGCAGCAACTGCACACCCCATGTCGTGCGAAAGGTGTTGGACTCCGCATATCCAACACATTAAGCTCTGTTCATCGTCGGTAGTGGCTTCGAGCGTCGGCGGCAGAGAGACGCGACCGCGCTCCCGCTCAGACAAGTGGCGTGGCACTCATGACCAAGTCCGTTGCCATCGTCCACGACGATGCAGTGTTCCGGGAAGCGGTCCAGGCCGCGCTCAGCGCCAAGGGTTGCAACACCATCGGCTATGACAGCTCTCTGACGGCGCTAAAGGAGATAGAGGCTGGCCAGGGCTTCGACGTCGTGGTCACCAGGATCGTATTCCCGCCTGGCCAGCCAAACGGCGCATCGCTGGCACTGGTGTTGCGGGCGACGGACAAGAGACTCAAATTCGTGTTCGCCGACCGCTGCGAGGACGAGATCTATCTTGAAGGCATCGGTGAACTGGTTCCATCACCGATCGACATAGGGAAACTGGTCGAGGTGGTGCTCAAGTAGACGCCCGCGACTACAACTCCCCCGGCCCACCGCAGCGCGTCATCGGCACAAGGCTGCCAGACCCGCTTGCGGGGTTGAGGATGACGAACTGACCATCCCTCGGTCTGGTTGTTGCGGGGGGCCTTCCAGACGGCAGAAAGACCGCCCCGTCGCCAGAGCGGCCCTTGTCGGCGATGATGGCGGCTTACCGCCGATCGGTGGTTACCGCTCTGTTGCCACTCATGCCGCCGGCTCCCCGCCGCCATCCCGACTTGGCGCGGGCGCCTTCTGCCGCCGGGGCTTCCTTCGCCTTCGCCTCAGCTTTGGCCAAAACCTCCCGGTGCTGCTCATATTCGACCCGCTTTTCGTCACAGAGCGAATCCCAGCACGCATAAAGCTTCCGGTGCACGGCGAACAGCTGGCCGGCAATGTAATGTAGATGATCTTTCGTCACCGCTCCGTCAGAGACTATCGCAAGGGCCAGCAGGCCGGTCAGTGCACTCAGGTCCGATAGCGGCGTTTCCATGTCCAACATCCCAAGGGTGCTGGCGGTGGTCTCGGGTGCGGTGGTCGCGCTCATGCCGACGCCCTCCCGGTCAGTTCCGCCAGGGCCGCCAGGGCGAGCGTTTCCTCGCGTTGGTCGCCATGGATACCCGTCGACTTCAGCGCGAGGTAAGCCGCATCCGCCTTCGCCCGCCGGCCGGCCTGTGTCCGGGCCTGGATTGGGGTGAGCCGATCCAGAGCGCCATACCACCGCCTGTTGATAGCCCCGGAGACTTCGTCGTCCTCAAAGCTGGCGGCATCAGACGCCCGAAGATCTGCATCGGCTGCCACGAACTCCGCGCAGATTGCGACCAATTCGGCATCGGGGTCCGGCGCCGGGATGGGCGGATGGTCCGGCCCTATACTCCTGGCCGCGCGGCCGCCGTTTTCGGCCAGCACGGCCCGCACAAGGGCCTCGACGTCATGTTGGCAGTCCTGCACGCCTTCCAGCGCCACAAGGGCCACCGCCGCCTTGGCTTGGCGGCCCGCTGCCGTCTGCGGCACGATGCCGGTCATTGCCCGGCAGCAATCCCACCACGAACAGTTGTGCCGCTCGCCCTCGGCCTCTTGGATTCGGCCAGCATTCCACTGCTCTATCTTGTCATTGTGCCGCCAGAACTCGGCCGCCAACGCCAGCAGCTCGGCATCGGTGCCGGTCTCGACGGGCGCGGAATGCGCCGCCGTGGTGACTGCTGCCGCGAGCAGTGCGGCAGTGCCACCGGCGAACAAGGCGCGGCGGGATGATTTGGGGTGTGTCTGGGCGTTATCGCGTGCGGGTTGCATGCGAGGCTCCTACTGCTCAGGTTGCCGGAGCACGTGCGGTTTCTGAGGCCGCAGCAGTCCGGGGGTCAGAAACCCGGCAGTAGATCGGGCCAGCACGCCTTTAGGGTTGCCCCCTGGACATGCGCGCACCGCCCCCGGACCTGATCGCGAACCGCGTATCGTCGCGGTGGTCGCCACTGCCTATGGAGTTTCTGAGGCTCCGATGCCAAAGCTGCGTCGGACGGATCGTTAATGTCAACTGGTTTCGGAAGGCGCCGGGTTCGGGCGGGCCGTCGCCTTCTTCCGCACCACCTTCCCAAGCTTCCGCTTGCGCGTCGAAGGGATGATGTCCCAACGCGAAGCTTAGTGCAGTCGAGCGGAAAGCATCGCTGCGGTAGCGTTGGCGCCAGCTAGATCTCTTCCGCTGCTCGAGATCATCAGCATGACCAGCCCCAGCAGCCCCAAAAATACAGCATACGAAATGACGCCGAGCATCCTCGCCTCCACCCGATTGAGTTTGAAAACTAGGCCTGCCCGGCGTCGTTAACAAATAGGGCATGCCAGCCGAGCCTGTTGAGTGGTCACGCGCCAGGCCGGTCGGGGTCGGCTGAGCGACCGGCCGGCGGAAGCACGCAGGGCCGGTTTCCGCTCCCTCGTCGAGCACGAGTGACAGGTGATCATGCTCAGTCGGCTGGCGGCCAGGCTCACGATGCTGGAGGTGGAGTGCCGCCGCTGCAATCGCCGCGCGCGGCCATCGCGCGCTTGATGGCGGGGCATGGGCCGACCATGCCGAGCCAGCGTCAAGGTGAATCGGCTTACCCGAACTATGAGCGCCTCACTCAGGGCACTAGCAGCCATATAGCTCCCAATATCACCGCCCAGATCATAACGCTTATCCCAAGCCCCACCACGATTCCCTGGTAGGGACGAAGTCCGAACGGAAGGGCGTCGCGTTCGGGATCATAACGAATGATTGCAGGTGCGTTCTCCTCGGTGTCCGGGGGCGCGCGGCTGCGCAGAAGGGGAATCAGAAAAGGGTTATGATATTCGGCCCGGCCCGGCCTACGGCGATCCGTGATAATGGTCTCGCCGGCTTCCGACTTCGGGCGATGGACCATGTTATAACCTCCGGCAGGATTCTTCTAAAAAATGCATCTATGCAATGTTATCATCTTGCCGATATTCACGCTGCGCAATTATCCGAGATGATCTTACTAACCAGACGCACAAATAGGTATCCTCCCGTATGGGAATCGGTTATGCTGTCGTCATGCCGTCGGACCATGATTTCCGCAAACTCCCGTCCTCAACCCAGGCCGAACTGCGACGTGTCGCGGTAAACATGGTGCTCTCCGGGACAAACCGGATCGATGTGGCCAGGGCGATCGGGGTCAATCGACGCTTCGTTGGGGAATGGGTTCGTGCCTTTGAGGCCACGGGAGAAGCGGCGTTGGCCGGTGGGCGGCGCGGCCGACGGCCAGGTGAGCAAAAAGCCCTCAACCGGCGCCAGGAAGCGACGATCCGTCGGCTGATCGTCGGGCGATGCCCCGATCAATTGAAACTCCCCTTCGCACTATGGACCCGCGAAGCGGTTGGCCAGCTGATCGAGCGTAAAGCCGGTATCCGCCTGTCCCCGACGGCCATCGGTACTTATCTTTCGGCCTGGAATCTGACCCCACAAAGGCCGATCCGGCGGGCGATGGAAAGGAGCGAGGCGGCGATCCAGACATGGATGAAACGCGAATACCCGGCGATCGCGAGACGAGCCCGAAAGGAAAAAGCTGAGATCCATTGGTCGGACGAAACTGGCATCTCGAACCAGGCCAATTACGGCCGGAGCTTCGCGCCGGCGGGCAAGACACCGGTGATACCGCGTCCGGCCACGCGATTTACCCAATCGATGATCTCCAGCGTGACCAACCAGGGCAAGTTGCGCTTCATGATCTATGATGGCGCACTGAATGCAGCGATTTTTCTGAAATTCCTGCGCCGGTTGATCAAAGACACGGACCGGAAACTGTTCGTGATCGTCGACAATCTACGTGTGCATCGGGCCAGGACCGTGGCGGCGTGGGTCGAAGAGAACAAGGATCGAATTAAACTTTTCTACCTGCCGCCGTACGCGCCGGAGCGGAACCCAGACGAATACGTCAACAACGACGTCAAACAAGGCATGGCACGGCGTGGCACGCCAATGAACAAGGCCGCGATGAGGGCTGGGCTGACAGCCCATATGCGCGGGCTACAGGGCAGGCGACATAAGGTGCGCGCATTCTTCCAGGCACCCGATGTCCGCTATGCCGCGTAAGCGCATCCGTGATACATATTTGGCCGACTGGTTAGTATTGCCGATAGAACACCAGCGCTTCGCTTGCGACCGAGCATTGCTGTGGCGGCAATGAGCCATCCAGATGGACCTTGACGCTCAGACAGCAAGCGGCGCCTTCGTCGTCCAGCCAGTCGGGAGTAGAAGCCGTTGCCGCCACCCACGTCGGTCCGTTGATGATCGCTCGCGCCCGGTCAGTTTCCGCAATCGCATTTCCCGCTGCAACTCGGCCCGCGTGGCGCCGGACAGCCAACACCCCAGCGCGATAACGGGTTGGCGCATGCGGGCGCTGCGACTGCACGCTTTCTGACAGTTTGGCGCAGATTACTGGTATTGGCGTTCTTGGCCGCGCGGCAGGTTCGGGCGGCGACCCTCCCGTTGGACCAAGGAGCCGATCGTCGCCCCCGCCGGCTGGTGCGAGAACGACGAACGGTTCATCCCGGCCTGGCCGTGCGTGACGCCTTATGCGGTACCAGACTGCAGAAAGGCCGCCTCGTCCTCAACCCCGGAAGGAAGGTGGTCGGGGTAGAATTCCATGCGCTCCTATTGATGCCCCTCGGCGCACGCGCCTTCCTAGGCGCGTTCCGGCCGCATCAATGCTGCTGGTAGTCGCGCAACTCGTCCGACTCAAATTCCTCGCTGGGGTCGAGATGGTGGCTGTCGGGGCCTAACCGAGAGACGGTCGTTACTGCTAACTCGGCGCGACTGACCCGTCCGGCTTCGATACCTGAGGATCGGTCTCGTTCCCTTGCCGACCTCTCGTATTGCCAGGCCATCTCCCGTAGATCGTCCGACAGGGCGGGATCGCTGACCGTCAAAGCCAACGCCCTGAGCGAGTAAGCCCACGCCCGAAAAGGGCATGCCGTGATCTCGTCGGCCATCGGAGGTCCCCGGATATGATGGTAAAGAAATAATGTGGATGCCGTTCCAGCACCGGGAATAACGAGCGCATGCATCGTAAAAAATTCCAGATACGAAGAATAATTCCGACTGCGGTATCAGCGGGGCGTTAATTTCATCATGCTGGTGTTATGGGAGGGCAGAGCGCGGTCGTGCACCTCGGGGGAAATGTGAACCACGCCGCTTGAACTGAAAGAATCGCTACATTCGTGATAGCGGCGACCTGCGCAGGAGATTACTAGCATTTCAGAAGAGTCCGCGCGCCTTTAGCCGATGCAGCAGCGTCTGCACCGTTGCCGTCGCGACCTCAGCCTGTCGTTCCTGCGGAATGCGCTGTTCCAGCATGTGCGTGATCGCTTCGACCAGAATGCCGATCACAATGTACGGGTCGACCCCGGTATCCGGGTCCGCCACCAGCCGCAGAGTGCGTGCGAGCTCCGCAGCAACATCCAACCGTCCGGCCACGGCTTCTTCGGCGAGGGCCCGCAAGCGGGCGACTTCGGGAGATGGATCGGCCATGGCGGCACCTTAGCAGATCCGAGCGCTCCAGGCGCAGATTACCGCACGCTCTGGCACGTGTTCAGCCCGTTCCTTCTCCATCAGCTCTGCGCGGTGCAGGTTCTCGGTATGACCTACCGTTGCGTAATTCCCAGGGCATGCAACTATGCGGGACTGCGTGCAGCGTGCGTTCGTTCCTGCGCCGCCGGGAGGGGCGCGAATAATGACCGCAATTGTTCCATGGTTCAGCCCGAGGGACTATACTGGCCATCGTGCTTTGGATCCGGATCTGCCGGACGACTTCGAGCAATGGCATGAAGCGGCGGAGCAAGCGGCGCTCCGGCTGGGCCACGGGCACCGAGTTCGTCGCGTCGTCATTCACCCGATGGAGTTGCAGGCGTGGTGCACGCGGGAGAGGCGTGAGGTGAACTCGACGAGCCGCCAGGCGCTTGCGTCGCTTCTCTCAGATCGGGCCGATCAGCGCACGCTCCAGCGCTTTCCGCGTCCATTGGCGGCGCCGTGGATCTGATCGACCGGTAGCTTTCCTGCCCGCTTCTCAATCGCCCTGTGCCGCCGGTCTTTGGTCGGCGGTGGGCAACTCATGGCCCGACGCCCGCCATGGCCGTTTCAACCCGCGGCGCGCCTTGGAACAGATCGCCGGACGTGCTCGCCGCAGTCTTCGTGCCGGGCGGGACCGCACCACCCAGGATCACCTTCAGCGTCGCCGCGCCCTTGACGGTATGATCGACTGTCGGCGCCGCGCCCGTGCCGCCGGCAATGTTCGCCTCCGGCATGGTCGCGAATTTCTGCTGCCAGGTGTCGGCATACTGGCCGCGCAGCGCGGCGTTCATGCCAACATCTTTCGGCCGCTCGTATTCCTTCGAGAACACCACACCGCCCGCACGTGCTGTGGTGGTCTGCCGCAAATGGTCGCCGGCCGCCTTCTCGGTGTGCGTCAGTTCCCATTGCGTGAACTGCGCCTGCTCCAGCGGCGTACCCTGGGCAACGTCGTGGCCGAACATGAGGCGGAACGCCCGGCGCCGCTCGTCGCGCCACTGCCCCATGCCAGCCGATGCGCCGTTATCGCCTACCGCCGCGGCGTCCAGGCCGCTTTCACCCTGGAAGTTGCCGAGGATGCCGGCAATCTGCGGGTCGGTCCAACCCTGGCTTTTGAAGTAGGCTCGCAGCTGCGCCGGGTCGGCCGGGTTCTTCGCTGTCTGGCTTGCGCTGCCCCCCAGCCAGGTCGGCATGTGCCGCGCCCACCAGGTCGGGCCGGTCGGGATGCCACCTGGGTGAAGGCGCTGGTATTCCGCCGTCTCCGCCGCGATCTGCCGCCGCTGCGCATCAAGCGCCTCGGGGTTCTGCGCGGTGTCCCCAGACAGGAACAGCGGACCGGCGACAGCAGCGGCTACTCCGGTCGACGGCACAACAGCACCGAGGCCGAGAAGTCGCAGCGCAAGGCCGCCCGGCTTCAATGCCGCCAGCGCCAGCACGGAACCGCCAATTTTTTCGATGGAGACGGCCAAATCCTGATTTTTCTCAATCCAGTTCGATGTGGCGGTCATGGATTTCGTCGCTGTCCCCGACCACGAATCAACGAGGTGATCATTCACCCCGACGATATCCATCTCCAGCCGGGTCCAGGCTTTGCTCAGCCGCGATGCGTTGGCGACCATCTGGTCTGTCATGACGCTGCCGGTCTTTTGCGCCTCGTCCATCAGCGCATTGACGCCGGCCGCACCGTTGCGCATCCCCGGCAGCAGAGCCTCGCCCACGCCGGTTGCGTTCAGCACGCGGGCCTGCAGCGTCGGGTCCAGCCCCTTGATCGCCTCGGCCAGCTTCGGCAGCACCTCGGTGGCCTTCGCCGCGCCGCGGTTCGCGTCGCCAATGTCGATCCCGAACTGCTTGAAATAGGCGAACGCTTGCGGATCGCGCCCGCCGATCGCGTTCGTCATGGTGTCCTTGAGGCCGGTCAACCCCGAAGTCAGGCTTTCGCTCGACACGCCGGCCAGGCGGAAAGCGCCTTGCAGCTTGGACAGGTTCTCGCTGGTCGATCCGATCCGCAGTGACGCCAGCCCGACATTGCGGCCCATGTCGGCCCACGTGCGGGACAGCGCAACCATGCCGGCGATGGTGGCGGCACCGGTGATCGTCCCGAGCGGCCCAGCCATCCGCCCCATGTTTTCAAAGGCATTCAGCGACTGGTGCGCCACGTTCTCCATGCCGCGCGCGAGCTTCGCGATGCCGGTCTGGTCCGCGAACTTCGCCAGCGACTTCTGCGCGCGATCGACCGGCGCCTGGATGGCAGAGATTCGCTTGTTGATGGCGTCAATTTGCGAGGTGGCTTTGTCGTCAGCAGTGATAGCAATCCGAACATTGGTGCCGCTCATCGGAATGTTTCCTTTCTAAGACCAGAACCTGATCGGCGCCGCCAACGCACGTCATGCTGCGACCTGAAGATAGTCCGCCCAGGCCTGTAGGTGCGTCGCCTGGTGGGCATGAAGCTGGTCTCGGCCGATCCAAGTCCTGCAGACAGCGACGGGCGCCGCGGCGCCATGCAGGGACGTTGCGCGAGCCAGGAACGCGCCGGATGCTGCCGGCAATGCGAAATCGGTCAGCTGCAGTACGCGATGTCCGTCGACCGGCTGCAGACTGGCCAATGCATCGTGCGCCGCCAGGACTGCGGCGACCGGATCGGCTGCGCCTGCGCTCCGATCGATCATCCGGCCAATTGCGTGGCGCGTCACTGCCAAGCCAAAGGGCTCGGGACAAAGTCGGGTGCGACCGTCGACGCCGAACAAGACGGCCATCATCATGATAGTCGGCTGAGGATTCGGATCGGGCCAGCCCTCGGCCGGAAACGGCTGCAAATAGCGCCACGCCACCGCGCGCCCTTGGCGCCAAAATGGCGGCGCAGGAATGCGAGCGATCACCCGTTCAAGTGCCCGATGCGCGCCGCGTTCGGCCTTCCGCTGCACGTCTGCGAGCAGATTCGCGGGCACTGACGCGGCGGCGGCGGAGATGCGATCGGCAGCGCTGTCGAGGTCGCGACACAGCAGGCGAAGCCGCCCGCGGGCGGCGGCCGAAACCGGAATGCCGCTCATCGCCGGCCGCCCTTGCGAGAGTCTTTCGGCGGGTAGAGGTGCGGCAGCGTCTCACGCAGATGGTCGATCAGTTCCTCGGGGGTTCGAAAACCATCGTCGTCACCTCGGTTCGGGTCATTACCGATATCGTTGGGCCCGACGGCACGTCGCTGCCGGACAAGCGTGCGGAAGGCGGCAAGTCCTGCGCCAGCCTTGGCGAGGTGATCGAAGCGCCGACGTGCAGCGGCGACGTGAGGAGACATTGGGGGCTTGGTCGACGCTATGGGCTTCTGCTGCGCGGCGGTCTTTGCTTGAGCGGCCGTGTGCTTGCTCGTTGTGCCGCGAAGGTTCCGGAATTTGTGCATGGAGCGATCCCCGGGAGGCAAAGTGCGGGAGGTCACCATTGCGGCGCATGCCGCGCAAAGCCCGGCTCGCCGGTAATCAGCACTTGCGCACGCTCGCGGGGTGGGAGCGTCTGTGCCGCCCGCCTGCGCTCATCCTCGGTGGCGGCAACCCTCTGCTCCTCGATGTAGGCTGCGGCCCGGCGCCGCCGCTCTGCGTCCTCGGCCGCCTTCCGCTCCTGCTCGATGGCGTCGATCCGGGCGACTTCCGCATCACGCCGACGGATTTCAGACGGGGCCAGCGCCGCCAGCTTCAGCACCGCGGAAAGCGGATCGGGATGGTAGGGATCGTAGCCACGCCGGAAGTCGGTGACCTCGTGCCGCGGCAGATCATTACGCAGTCCGGCCTCGGCAAGCGCTTCGTCAGCAACACGTTGGGCAACCAAGATCGTCGCGCAGAGCTCGCAGATCTTGGGGTAGCCCTTGCGCCAGGCCGCGACAAAGTCAGCATCGGCTGCCAGCGCCGCCCGGCGCCGCGCGGCTTCATCGGCTTGAAGTTCACGCTGCTCGGCCAGAACCAGCGCGGCGCGCATCTCAGCGAGCAGTGCCTCCAGTCGGTCGGCCGCGCGCTTGGCCTCAGCCGCCTCGCGTTCGGCCACCTCCATTTCGGCGTCGGTTGCGGTCAGCAGCGACCGTGTCATCGCCCGCTCCAACTCGCCAGCGCGGGTGATCGTGTCGTTGCGTACGATCTCAGCGCGTTCGATGGCGGCGCGGATGGAGACGGTGTCGTCTCCCGCAGGCCGCAGCGCCAGAATGTCCAAGAACTTCAAAGTGAGCCTCCCACATCATCGAGGCTCAACATGCATCGTCTTCTTTGCAACTTCCGCCGGAGTTTCTTGCAAAATCCAAGGTGGCAATATCATGGATGCGACGCCAGCCGAGTGCTTCGCCGTTGGTGAGCGACAAAATGGTGCGCAGCAGGTCGGCGCGTTCGCCGATTGTATGCGGGCAGGCTGCAATCCGCCGAAGTTCAGTCGACAATGCCATCGCCGCCCGCGTCGGTCGCCATCCCTCGTACGCGACCAGCGCCTCCCGCACCGCCGCAGCACGTTCGGCCTGGCGAGCTGCACGGCGCGCCCAGGCCGGCGCCACCTTGTCGCGAAGCCATGCTGCGTCGGCAGGGTGTAGACGCTCGCAGATCGCCGCGAGCCTCGCGAGTTCGGTGCTTCCGCTCACTCCGCGGCCTCCTTCGGCCGAGAGTTCCCTACCGCGAGTTCTTCCTCGCCGACCCCGGTGGGTAGGGTTAGCGGCATCTCGGAGAGCGCCTGCGTGACCTCCGTTGCAATAAGGCCCCGTCGATCGGTATCGCTGGCCGCGCAGCACAAACCCGCAAGCTTGGCTGGCAGGGCCAGCAGCCGCTGGCGCGTCGTTGCGATGCACGCTGTCAGGGCGCGGCGGAAGTCCATGACCCGAAGCAGCGCCTGGTCGGCGACCATCACGTCAATCCGCCGGAGCCCGGCAAGTGCCGATGTACGGGCCACCTCAGCCTCCAGAATGCTGGAGCTGTCGGTCACCGTCGGTTCGATGGGCCAGCGCGGAACATACCTGGGATCCGACCGGACCTCGGTACTCGCAAGATCCGTCAGCGCCGCATAGACGACGCTCTGCAACTTTGCCTGTACCGCAGGCTGCGTGGCGGCTGGGCCGTCCGAGCGCAGCGCGGCAACCGACTGAACAGGGATTTCATTCAGCCGCTGGTGGACGTGCCGAGCGACTGCGGCCCATGCGTCCTGCGCCTCGCCCAGGAAAGTCCACTCGTCGCGACGGCGGTCGAGCTGACGCTGGCGCAGCTGCGCGAGTGCGATGCGCTGCCGCCGCTGCGCCTCTGCCAGCGACTGCGGACAGTCGGTAGTGGTGTCCGCAGAATTCCGGGCCGTGACCGCTGCCTCGCGGTTCCCGGCACGCCAGCCGGTGCCTGCGAGCGACGCGGGCAGAACCTTTCCGGGAATGGCCGGAAGTGCGCCGCTTCTGACGCCGCGGCGGACAAGTTTCTCGCTGCAACCGTCCCGGCGGGCGAATTCGCGGAGGCTGATCAATTCGTCGGCTGCGGATGCTGCGGACAACTATTTGACCTTTTCATCTAGAGACATGTCGGGCTGCGCAATCCCCGCGTCCGATAGGGGGCCCGGAAGGACCCGTGACGGGGGGAGGGGGTGGTCGGGGGCTTTGGCGGCGGCCCGCTGTGTGCCCAGATGCGCGGGTCTGGCGCGATGGCTCTGCCGGGCCGCGAGAGGGAGAAGGGCGCTTCGGCGCCCCTCCCTCGCTAGCGGCCATGGGGGTGCGTTGCGCGGTTCTTGCGCGATTCTTTGCGCGGTTCTGAAAGTGCGCGGTTCTAGGGTATTTCCCTAGGGGAAAAGACAAACCGCGCACGCCCCGTTTGCGCGGTTCTTGCGCGGTTTCCTGCGCGGTTCTCACTGGTCATCATCCGCAGGTAAGGGAGCATGCAGTTGCCCCACCGCGATCTGGCTGGCCTTAGCCTCATCCAAGATGGCGCGCTCAGCTTCATGGCGCCGGGTTGGATGGGGATACTTCTCGACGATCAGCACGCCGTTCGTGAGCCACTGCTTCACGATGCGGGCGGCCTGCTCTGGGGACTTGCCCGTTGCGGTTACGATGGGCTGACCGATCCAGTGCTTGGCTTGCTTGTGAGGCGAGAACCACTCGCCTTCTCCCGGAGGCCCGGTGCGGATCAAATCGAAGATTGTTGCAATCGCCTGAGCATCCAATCCCTCGAACAGCGCCGGCGGCTGCCATGTGGCGGTGACCTGGATCACGTCGCCCTCGGGGTATTCCTCCGTCACGTTGTCCAGCGGCACGCTCTCCAGCCGGAACCACGTGGCTTTGTCCGGCGGCGGTGCGTAGTTTTCCTTGCTGCCGGCGATGCGACTGTACCGCCACGCCTCCCGTTCAACGCCAAGAGGCTTCGCTTCCTCGGGCGTCATCCGCGCCAGGATGCGGGTGCTGCGGAAGGTGGCTCGGAGGGACGTGGCGCCCATCAAGTCGTCCGCCAGGCCGGTCGATCCCTTGCGCAGGTGGTGCAGCACCAGGGCCGCAACGCCACCTTCCCAGGCAATCCGGTTCATCTCGGCCGCCACCTTGGCGACCATCACGTTGCTGTTGCCGTCATCGAAACCGTGCGCGTGGTTGAACGGATCGACGATCAGCAGCGTGGCGTCCATGTCGCGCAGGATCTGAATGATGCTGTCGCCATCCGGGTAGATGGGGGTGCCGTCGCGCATCGCGGCGAAAACGATCCGGTCCCGAGGGCGAACGATGAAGCGAATATTGTCCAGCGCCAGGTCGTAGTTCACGCCATAATACTCGCACGCCGCGGCAATTCGTCGGTGCCACTCGTCCTGGTCATCCTCATAGCTGACGATCGCCACGGAACCGCTGCGCCACACGCGCTCCCCCAGGAGCGGCTGGCCGGTAATCATGGATAAGGCGATCGTCACGGCCATAGCGCCCTTGCCGCCGCCGTCCACCGCACCAAGCACCGCCGCCTGGCCGAACAGGAGGTAGTGCCCATATGCCCAAGGCCGGGGCGGAATGTTGGTTCTGCCGAGCCGTGGAAGCGCAATGCAATCGAGCGGGCGCAGCTCGGGTGCCGCTGGCCCCGCCGATGCGCGACGAACAGCTTCCTCTGCAATTCGCTCTGCGTCGAAGGGAGCGTTCATCGGCGCGCCCCCGAGGCGAGCGCGCTCGCCAACGTGCGCTGGACCTCCATCCGGTCCAACCCCGCAACCCGTCCGGCGTGCGCCAGAGCCTCGGCAATCTCGGAGGGCTGCAGTTGGCCCGACGATATGAACCGGGAAACGCTCCACGCGGCGGTGTTCAGCGTGCTGTTGCGCGTTCCGGCGGGTGCCGCAGCTACCTGCTCTACGGCCCGCCGAAGCGCCGCTACGGCGTAGGGTCGGCCGCGCTCCACCAGAGGCCGCGGGCTCGGCCTGGCGGGCACCGGCGGCGGCTCCACCAGCCGCAACAGCCACGCCGGCGCTGCTGGCGGGGATATCTCCCAAGGTGCCACCAGCCAGCGATACGGCGCGCGTGTCCGGTGGTGACGGGACGGCGGCAACGTCTGTGACTGTCGTCCGCGGCGGGGATCGATGCCGGGTGCCGGCTTGCCGCTGTCACCGATGATGCGCTCGCCATCGTGCCGGAAGAACAGTGCCAGGCCACCACCACCAGAACGGAGCTGCGGCCGAGGCGGCAAGGGGCCATGCACCTCGGCCAGCGCAGCCAGGCCGGCAATACCATCATGGGCGTGGCCGGGAGGCACGTCGCAGTCCAGCCCCCACAATCCCGATGGCCCAAACACCACCCGCCAATTGCAGTCACCAAATTCGCGCGCCCATCGCTCAAGCTGGTCGAGGTCACAAGTCGCTGCCTCGGCACCACCTTTGATGCACCCTGCGCGGCTGCGTGCGCTGGCCGGGTAGAGATGCCATCCCAGCAGTGCAACGCGTTCGATATCGGGGTGCAGCTTCACGCGGCCACCGCCCGGCGTAGTGCTGCTTGCGCCTCAGCCGCGGCGGCAATTGCCGCGTCCACATCGACTGCAAACCGGAGAGCCTGCGACAACACCACGGCCTCGGCCAAATCCGCATCCAGCCATCCGCGCCTCACGGGGTGAGATAGGCAGCGGACCAAGCCGCCGATGTCCGGATGCGCCATCATGCGCTATCCGCATTGAGCTTTGCCCGGACCCGCGCGATGTGCGCCGCAGATGTGGCGAGCATTGCTGCAAGTTCTGTATCCGAGGGCTCCCGTCCCGTCTCCGCCACCATTCGCTTGATCAGATTGGCGACCGTCAGAGCGCGGCCCTTCGGCACTCGTGCGCGATAGGGAGGCTTCATATCGCCACATCCCGAATCGCTGCGGCCTCGTGCGCGAGGCGTTCGGCCTGGGAGAACCGTCCGATCGACAGCAGCAGATCTGCCTGCCGATCGAGGACGGCGGCGTTGCGCATGTCATGTTGTGCGGCGCGAGCCGGCCGGTCTATAAGTCCGATGTCTCCGCCGCCCAGCGCGACATCAGCCCCCGTGACTGCCGGCCCCACGCTGGTAGCGCGGGGGTTACTCATGTCAGGCGGCCTTGGGGTTCTGTTCGAGAGCCTGCCTCCAGTCAGCAGCCGCTTCCCTGGAGATCAGACGTCGCGCGCCGACCTGCATAAAGCGCGGCCCCTGACCACGCTTCCATAATAGATAGAGATACGCCCGGCTGATATCGTGTCGGGCCGCAAACTCATCGACGCTATATGCGTCCTTTTCGCCGAGCATGTTCGCCTCTTGTCACCGTTGGACGAGACGAACTTATGTGTTCCATTCTGCAATCGCACGGGTGCGGAATGCACCGGTGAGTTTGTCACCCGGCGCGGCCGGTCATGAGGCGACTATAGGCTGTGATCTGCTTTGCGACCGCGCCGTCCGACGCGCTGGCGAACCCCATTCTTCGAAGGGTTAATCCTGTAAATCGTACCGCAGCTGATTTCTGACTGGTGCCCCCCACTCGCCCGGCAGCGCTCAATTCCGATGCCGCACGGTCCCAGATCTCACGGGCTTCGTATTGCCAAATGGGAGACCCGGTTGGGCTGGGAAACAGACGCCTGGCCTGACCAAGCGCGCTTTCCAACCCTTCGATCTCATAACTTCCGCGTCCGTACTCGTTGCCAGTTCTATTATTCATGCACCATGTGGTGAGGACTCTAACCGCTGCGCCGGCAGCAATCCGCTTCCGAACCGCGGTGGCATCAGGACGTTGACGAATCATGCCGTTGGCGAACTCAGTGATTTCGGCTGCCGCCCGCTCCGGCGCATCCTCATTACAAGCAGCCCGCCACAGGGTTTTCACCTCATCAACCGTCAGTGGAGTTGTGGCGCATAGAGGTGGCTTTTTGACCGGACGGGTCACCGTCGCCCCCCAAGTGATATCACGTCGCCCTCTGACGAGATGCCAAACCGAGGCGCATGTAGGCGTACGGCTTTCGCCACAAAATCCGGTGCCAAATGTCCGTAGTGCTTTTCCACCATCCTCGTGTCGGAATGGCCAAGGTTCTTGGCCACTACCATGATAGGCATCCCAGACATGACGCTGTGCGACGCCCACGTGTGCCGTAGCACATGGAAGTTGGCTGGCGGGTCAATCCGGGCGTTCTTGCACGCCTCCTTCATGGGCCTGGTCTGATGGGACTTAAGCCACCGCCCTCCGTCGGCCTTTAGAAGCAGCCGGTCGTTCGACGCTCGTCCAGCCCCCAGGGTGCGGAACAGGGAAATGCCCTCGTCGGTAAGCACCACGTGCCGGCCTTTTCCGCTCTTGCTGACCCTGATGTGCAGCGTCCCGCTATCGAGGTTGAAATCGGCGGCCGTGAGCGCGGCCAATTCCCCAAATCTGCATCCGGTTTGCAGCGCGGCCTGGACCAGCATGCGAAAGTCAGCGGAGGCGGCGTTCACCAGGCGGGCGCATTCAACCAAGGTCAGATATCGTGCACGGGCGGCATCGGCCTCTTTGAACGCAGTGATGCGACGCCAAGCCTCATCAGTGGGGATCTTCCGCTCTCGCCAGGCATGGTTCAGCGCGGCCTTCAAGATCGTGAGGGTGCGGTTGGTGGTCGCGCGCCGACGACGGGCGGGTTCCTCGGGATCATCGTCATCCACCGTTCTGAACTGTTGCAGCTTGCCCTTCTTGGTTCGCAACCGCGGCGCCTGATTCGCCATCTTGTCTCGCCAATCGCGCACCTCAGCGGTCGTCAGCTTTGCCGCCACCTTGTCGCCTAGCTCCGGGATGATCAGCCCCTCGGCCCGCCAGCGGGCGTCGCGAGCCGATTTGCGATTGTTCTCCAGCCACGCCAAATAGTCGTTGATGGCGTCCCGCACCTTGTACGGGCCTGCCTGAGCCGGCAGTCCAGCAGCGACACGCTTGGCCTCTGTGAAACGCCGGCGAGCTTCAGCCTGCGCCTGGGCGAAGGACAGGACTATCGCGCCGTCTGGGTCCAGCGTATCGTCAGCGGTGGCGATCGTCTCCACGACGTATTTCTGATCCCCGGCATAGCGCCGCAGCACCCATTTGCCGCCATTTTGGCCCTTCCGATAGCCGATGTGCAGCCCTTCATCGATTGCCCGGTAATAGGGCTTGCCGGCCGGCTTCAGGACCGCTCTTGCGGTCCGAGTCTCAAGCTTCGCGTCCCGTACCGTCCGCGCCATCGCTGCCTACCCCACCAGTTGCCGCCCTGGCATTCTGGAACCCGAATTCAGCGATCCCCGAAGGTTACGGCGGCACCAGACTGTCCAACCTGTGTCCAATATATGCCGTTGGACACGGTTGGCCAAGCATAAACACAGCGGCAGCCTTACGTAGGATATCAGTAGGTTGTGGGCGCCGCGGTTGGACAGCTATGGACTGGATTACGGTTCTCTCACGGCGGCAACAGGGGTTCGAATCCCCTACGGGATGCCAGCATTTTCAAGCACTAGCAGCGGATCAAGCCGGAAGCGATCGCGCCACCCGGTGCGCGTTACACGTTAAAGCGGAACAGCAGAACGTCGCCGTCCTTCACGACGTAGTCCTTGCCTTCCACCCGCATCCTGCCGGCTTCCTTCGCGCCCTGCTCGCCCTTGCACGCAACGAAATCGTCGTAGGCGATGGTCTCGCAGGCAATGAAGCCGCGTTCGAAATCCTTGTGGATCACCGCCGCGGCCTGCGGCGCCCTGGTGCCGCGCACGATGGTCCAGGCGCGGGTCTCCTTCGGGCCGACGGTGAAATAGGTCAGCAGGCCCAGCAGGTCGTAGCCGGCGCGGATCACCCGATCGAGGCCGCTGTCGTGTAGCCCCAGCCCTTCCAGGAATTCGGCGCGATCCGCCTCAGGCAGCTGGGCGACCTCCGCCTCGATGGCGGCGGACACGATCACCGCACGCGCCCCTTCGGTCCGAGCCCGCGCCTCGACGCTTGCGGAAAACGCGTTGCCGGTGGCGGCCGACGCTTCCTCGACATTGCAGACATACAGTACCGGCTTGGAGGTCAGCAGCTGCAGCCGCCGCACCGCTTCCTCCTGTCCGGCCGGGATGGCGGTGCGGGCGGGGCGTCCGTCCTGCAGCGCGGCGACCAGCGGCTCCATCAGCGCGACCGCGGCAACGCTGCTCCTTGTCGCCGCCGCGGGCCTTCTTCTGCGCCGCGGTCAGTCGCTTCTCCAGGCTTTCCAGATCGGCCAGCATCAGCTCGGTCTCGACGACCTCGATGTCGCGCAGCGGGTCGATCGGAGCCTTCGACATGGGTGATGTCGGGATCCTCGAAGCAGCGCAGCACGTGGATGATCGCATCCACTTCGCGGATATTGGCGAGGAACTGGTTGCCGAGACCCTTCGCCCTTGCTCGCCCCGCGCACCAGGCCGGCGATGTCGACGAATTCGAGCGATGTGGGGATGATCTTCGCCGACTTGCCGATGGCCGACAGCACCTCCAGCCTGGGATCGGGCACCGCGACGCGGCCGACATTCGGCTCGATGGTGCAGAACGGATAATTCGCCGCCTGCGCCGCGGCGGTCGCGGTCAGCGCGTTGAACAGCGTCGATTTGCCGACATTGGGCAGGCCGACGATGCCGCAGTTGAAACCCATCTAGTTCGGCCCCTGCACCAGCAATGCGACGCGTGTCATGAAATCCTCCGGCTTGCCCTGCGCCAGCAGCGGCGCCGCATCCGCCACCGCGTCCAGCATCGGCAGCAGCCAGTCCCGATCGCCGGCGCCGAAATCGCCCAGCACGTGGCCCAGCACGCGGGCCTTGTCGCCGGGATGGCCGATGCCCAGCCGCACCCGCCAATAGTCCGGCGAGCCCAGCATGCGATCCATGCTGCGCAGCCCGTTATGGCCGGCCGCCCCGCCGCCGCGCTTCACCCGCACCTTGCCCGGCACCAGGTCCAGTTCGTCATGGAAGGCGGTGATCGCCTCCAGCGGCAGCTTGTAGAACGCCGAAGCGGCCTGCACCGACTCGCCGGAGCTATTCATGTAGGTCTGCGGCTTCAGCGCGATGATCTTCTCGCCGGCGATGCGTGCCGTCGCAGACCAGGCCCCTTGAAGCGCTGCCGCCACGGGGAGAACCCGTGGCGGATGGCAATCGTATCCAGCGCCATGAAGCCGATATTGTGCCGGTTCCGGGCCATCCCCGGCTCCGGATTGCCGAGGCCGACCCAGAGCAGCATGTCGGCCCCTACGATCAGCCCTTCTTGGCCGGCGCGGCCCTGGCAGCGGCGGGTGCGCGGGCCGAAGCGGCCGCAGCCGGCGTTGCGCCAGCGGCCTGTTCGGCGGTTTCGGCGACCTTCGTCGGCGGCGCCACGGTGGCGACGACGAAGTCGCGGTCGATCACCGGACGGGCGTGTTCGGTGCCCTTCAGGTCGTGCCAGCGCACGTTGTCGTTGAAGTCCAGGCCGGCCAGGTCGGCGACGAACTGCTCGGGGATCTGGTCCGGGTCGCAGTAAACCTCGACCGCATGGCGCACCACGTTCAGCACGCCGCCGCGCTTCAGGCCGGGGCTGATGCCCTCGTTCTCGAAATGCACCGGCACCGCGACGCGGATCGCGCTCGCCCGGGGCAAGGCGCTGGAAATCCACATGCTGCGGGGCATCGCTGACCGGGTGGTATTGGATGTCGCGGATCAGCGCGCGGGTGGCGTCGCCGTTGGTCTTGATTTCGTACAGGCGAGACTGCCAGCCGGCCCGGTGCACTTCCCGGATCACATCTCGCGGGTCCAGCGCGATAAGGGTCGGGGTCTGATGTCCCCCATACATCACTGCGGGCACCTTGCCCGACCGCCGAGTTGCACGCGCCGCCCCCTTACCGGCTCGCGCGCGGGCCTCGGCCTCGATCGTCACGACATTGGCCATGGTTCGCTCCTGACAAATGGCAAACGCCGGCCTCCAGGGGTGCCGGCGCAGAGCGGGGATTTAGCGGAGGGGGGGCTGAGGGGCAAGCGACCCGTGCCGCGGCCGGCAAGCGTCGCCGGATCGGCCGGATTGTCCCGCGCAATCTGCCACATCTGCCCGCCCGGCCCTCGATTGGCTGAGCTTCGCGCCAGGCGCAGGTTAGTTCCTATATCGTATCAGTTGATCGACATCAACGCTGGCGGCGAATCCGGCGCGTCTACTCGGGCGGCTAACGACGCATCTCGGAGGCACACCATGCAAGGGCCGCTTCGTATCGCCTTCCGCAATATGGAGGCACCAATCGGTGTCGAGGCGGAAGTTCGCGATCGGGTCGAGGACCTCGAGCTTGTTTTCAAACATATCATCGCGTGCAGCATTGTTGTGGAGGCGCAGCATCGTCGTCATCGGCAGGGGCGGTTCTATCAGGTCCGCATCGTGATGACTGTTCCCGACCGGGAGATCGTCGTGCGGCGCGACCCGGCGGACAATCATGCCCACGAGGAGCTTCCGGTGGTGATCCGCAACTCGTTCGACGCGGCGCGGCGCCAGCTTCAGGACCACGCGCGGATCACGCGCGGCGACGTCAAGCTACACGCGGCCGTGGCGGAATAGTTGGAACCTCCCGGGGCGGTCAGGCGAGTGGCGCCAGCCGTACCGGATGGTCCGATGTGGCCGGGGCGTCGGTTCCGGCCCGCCATGCTATGAGGGGCGGATGCAAGTCCGCCGCCGAACTGCCTGTGCCTGACACGGCTCGCCGCCCCAGCACTGCCTGTGCCTGACACGGCTCGCCGCCCCAGCGTGGATGTAAGTCCGGAAACCGGGCAGGGGACGGAGAAAAAGCCCCCGAGGACGCGCCCCGGGGACAAGTTCAGGGAGGTAAATACGTCCGTCGAGACGTATTCAGGCTTGATGCCATGCCGTCGGCTTTCGTGGCAGTGCAGCAAACCCATAGGAGCCATGCTTTGGCAGGGGTTTACGCATCCGTGTTGAAACGATCTCGCGCACCGATCAACGGCGGACCGGCGGCAGGGCGGCCAGAACCGCGGCGAACAGCAGCAGCGACCGGGGCAACGCGCGATCGGATTCGCCGCGTTGCAGCTCCGAGGTCAGCATCGAGGTAGACGCCGCGGTCAGCAGCAATCCGCCGCAGCGGCGGGCCGCCGTACTGGCCAGCGGTCCTCCGCCGGCAAACTCGCTGGCGCCCACGAGGCAGCGCGCGTTGCGGGACCAGCCCCAGTCGCGGAACATCCGCTGGTAGCCGCACGCGCCAAGCAGCTTATCGGCGCCGGCGATGGCGAAGCCCAGGCCGAGCAGGGGGAACCAGAACGGGCGTTTGGCTGACATGGGGTGCTCCTGTTGCTGCGGCCGAAACGCCGGCGCGCCGGTCGTGTTTCGCCCTGCCGCTAGCATGTGACACGCCGCCGAGGATGCGTTGCACTGGATGCGGAAGCCCGCCCCGGCGCCGTTGCCGTCGTCAGAAGCCGACCTCGTTCGCCAGATGCTCGCGCCAGCCACGACTGGCGGCCGGGGCGAATGGCTTGCCGGTCGCGGTATCAATGATTTCCGGCTCGCAGTCGGGTCGGTTTTTGAGCGCCTGCCGCACGCGGGCCACCGCATCCTCCGATCGCTCGAACGTGCCTGCCGGCTGGCGGTCAATCCGCAGCTCGTACGCCATGGCTTCCTCCCTCGCATGACAAGAGGGTAACGTTCGCGACAGGTCTGGGTTGCCCGCGGCGCGGGTTCCTGCCAAGCGAAGCCGTGCTAGGTGTGCTGACCCTGGGAGTGCATTGTCGCCGTGACCCCTGCACGATTCGCCAAAGTCTGCTCCGGTCGGCTGCATTACGCCTGGATCGTCCTGGGGGTGATGTTCCTTTCCACTCTGTGCGGCATGGGTGTCCGGTCCGCGCCGGGTGTCATCATCGTCCCGTTGCAGCGCACCTTCGGCTGGAGCGTCGGCACCATCTCCGGCGCCGTCTCACTCAACATCCTCCTGCTCGGGCTGCTCGGTCCGTTCATGGCCGCGCTGATGGACGGATTCGGCCTGAAACGCACCCTGCTGCTGTGCCTGGCGATGATGCTGGCCGGCACCAGCCTGTCGGTGTTCATGACCGAACCCTGGCAGCTCTACGCCACCTGGGGGTTGATGGTCGGCATCGGCTCCTCCGCCGGCGCGATCGGCATGGCCACCGCGGTGGTGAACCGTTGGTTCGTCTCCCATCGCGGCCTGGCGATCGGCATCATGATCTCGGCCAACGCGGCTGGACAACTGATCTTCCTGCCACTGCTCGCCGGACTGTCGGAGCATTTCGGCTGGCAGAGCGTCGGGGTCACGGTCAGCCTGGCGATCGCCGGACTGATCCCGCTGCTGATCCTGCTGCTGCCGGAATCACCGTCCCGCGTGGGGCTGCTGGCGCTGGGCGCTTCCGCCCCGCCGCCGGAACGGCATGGCAGCACCAACCCGGTGACCGTCGCATTGCGGGGCCTCGGGCGCGGCGCGCGGTCGTTGGATTTCTGGCTGCTGGCGGGCAGCTTTTCGATCTGCGGCTTCTCCGCCAACGGCCTGGTGGGCACCCATCTGATCGCCTATTGCGTCGATAACGGCATCACCGAGGTGCTGGCTGCCAGCATGGTGGCCTCGCTCGGCCTGTTCAGCCTGATCGGGTCCACCATCTCCGGCTGGGCGACCGACCGCTACAACCCGCGCGTGCTGCTGTTCTGGATCTACGGGCTGCGCGGCCTGTCGCTGCTGGCGCTGCCGTTCACCCAGTTCGACGTGGTCAGCCTGACCATCTTCGCCGTGTTCTACGGGTTGGATTGGGTGGCGACCGGCCCGCCCACCTTCGCGCTGACCAACGAAGTGTTCGGCGAGCGCGATGCGCCGGTGATCATTTCCTGGATCTTCGCCGGCCATCAGATTGGCGGTGCAATCGCCGCGCTGGGTGCCGGATCGGTGCGCGGCCTGACCGGCAGCTACATGATGGCGTTCCTGGCCAGCGGCCTGGCCTGCATGATGGCGGCGCTGTTGGTACTGCGGGTGACGAAGCAGGCGCCGGCCCTGGCGCTGGCGGAGTAAGCAACGGGGCGTTGCCCCGCACCCCACCAGGAGGCGTTGCATCCTGGACCTCCAGCAAAAGCTTGCCTTTGCAATCAAATTCGGTCCCAAGAGCCGGCCCTTGGCCGGGCTTCAAGCGGCAGCGCCCCGGCCGCAGGCATCGCGGGGCACTGGCCGAACCGACGGCGAGCAGGCCCGCGACGATCAGCGCAGAGTGGCGCGCATGGGCACGTTTGCCGTTCAGTTGATCAATGCTCAAACGGACCATTGCGGAGCAAGTCAGCGCAAGCCACGGATGGCCCGCCCCGCCCATCGCAGGCAGATTTGCGGCATGAAAGACACCCACAGCATCGACCTTCTCTCCGACGCGCAGCTCTGGGAGCAGGTCCTCACACGGCAACAGGGTTGCCCCTTCTTCTATGCCGTCAGCACGATGGGCGTGTTCTGCCGGCCCGACTGTCCGTCGCCGCGGCCATTGCGCAAGAACGTGCGCTACTTCCGCAGCGCCGCGGAAGCCGAGGCAGCCGGATTCCGCGCCTGCAAGCGCTGCGACCCGAAAGGCGAGCGTGCCCGCATCGCCCAGGAGGTGGTGCGCGATGCCTGCGCCTTCATGGAGGCATCGGAGACCGTGCCGTCGCTGGAGACGCTGGCGGCACGGTCCGGATACTCGCGCTTCCACTTCCTCCGCATGTTCCGCGACCACACCGGGCTGACCCCGCGCAGCTACGCGGAAGGGGTGAGGGCGCGCCGGCTGTCCGCCTCGCTGGCGGATGGCGCCCGCGTCGTCGACGCGGTGGTGGATGCCGGGTTCGGCTCGGAAAGCCGGGTCTATGAGAACACCGGGAAGCTGCTGGGCATGACGCCGGGAGCCGCGCGGCGCGGCGGCGAGGGCGAGGTCATCCGTACCGCCATCACGGATTGCCCGTTCGGCCGCCTGCTGGTCGGCGCCACCGACAAAGGGGTCTGCTTCATCGGCTTCGCCGAACCGGATGACGCGCTCCTGGGCGATCTGCAACGGCGCTTCCCGCGTGCACGGATCGTCGCCGACGACGCGGCGCTGGCCGGCACCGTGCGGACGGTGCTGGACTTCCTGGCGGAGCCGAAGCAGGCGCTGGACCTGCCGCTGGACCTGCGCGGCACGGCGTTCCAGCAGCGGGTCTGGCGCACCTTGACCAGCATCCCGCCCGGCGAGACCCGCACCTATGCGCAGCTCGCCGATATGATCGGCAATCCGGCCGCGGTGCGGGCGGTGGCTCGGTCCTGCGCGACCAACCCGGTGTCGCTGGCGGTGCCATGCCATCGTGTGGTGGGCAGCAATGGCGACTTGACCGGGTATCGCTGGGGGGTGCCGCGCAAGCGCGCCCTGCTGGCACGGGAGCGTGCCGCGGCGGGAGACTGACCCGGTTCGGCATTGCCCAGGCGGCGCCGGTGTGGCCGGCGTCGCCGCCTTGGGCATGATCCCTGATGCCGGCGCGGCGTTAATCTCCTGCTCACCTCCCGCGGGGCACATTCCAACCGTACCGTCTCGCATGGATCCGCCCGACCCGCATTGAGGCAGGTCATGGCGCATACTGGGCGATGTCGGCATGTTGGCATGTGCATCGAGCAGGCGGTACCGAGGTATGCGAAAGCTTCAGCCACTCACGCAGCCCGCAGACCAGGCCGGGCGGGAGATCTCATGAGGCCCGATGACAACACCGCCGTGATCACGCTCGACGGCCTCGCCGCTCTGATCGCGGTGTTGCGGGGGCAAGGATTTCGCGTCATCGGGCCGACCCGGCGGGACGATGCAATCGTTTACGACGATGTCGAGTCGATCACCGACCTGCCTGCCGGCTGGACCGATGAGCAGGCCGGCGGGCACTACCGGCTGCGCCGCCGCTATGACGCAGCACTGTTCGGCTATGTCGTCGGGCCGCATGCGTGGAAGCAGTTCCTGCATCCGCCGCTGCTGCGGCTGTGGCGGGCGGAGCGGCGGGACGGCGAGGCGATGCAGATCACCGCCGATCCGCCATCGGAAGACCGCTACGCCTTCCTCGCGGTGCGATCCTGCGAATTGCAGGCGATCGCGGTGCAGGACCGGGTGTTCCTGGGTGGCCAGTATGTCGATCCGCACTACAAGGCCCGTCGTGAGGGCGCGTTCATCGTCGCGGTGAACTGCGGTCAGGCGGGGGGCACCTGTTTTTGCGTGTCGATGGACAGCGGGCCGCGCGCCAAGGGTGGCTTCGACCTGGCGCTGACCGAGCTGATGGAGGGCGAGCACCGCTTCCTGGTGGAGGTCGGCAGCGAGCGCGGTGCGGCGGTGCTGGCGGAGATCCCGCATCGACCGGCGGAACCGGCCGAGGGCGAGCAGGCCACTGCGCTGCTGGCGCGCACTGCGGACAGCATGGGCCGGCACATGCGCACCGACGACGTGCACGACCTGCTGATCGCCAACCTGCAGCACAAGCAATGGGACGACGTGGCGTCGCGCTGCCTGTCCTGCGGCAATTGCACCCAGGTCTGCCCGACCTGCTTCTGCACCAGCGTGTCGGACCACAATGACCTGACCACCGGTGCGGCGGAACGCTCCCGGCGCTGGGATTCCTGTTTCAATGCGGACTTCTCCTACATCCATGGCGGCAGCGTGCGGGCCTCGCCGCGGGCACGCTACCGCCAATGGATGGTCCACAAGTTGGCGACCTGGATCGACCAGTTCGGCACCTCCGGCTGCGTCGGCTGCGGGCGTTGCATCACCTGGTGCCCGGTCGGCATCGACATCACGGCGGAGGTGCGGGCGATTCGCGGCGACGCATCGGAGGATGGGCATGGAAGGACTTGAGCGGATCCTCGGCGAGCATCGGCTGTTCGCGGGGCTGGGGCAAAACTTCCTGGAGCTGGCCGCCGGCTGCGCCAAGAATGTGCGGTTCAACGCCGACGAGTACCTGTTCCATGCGGAGGATCCGGCCGACTGGATTTATCTGGTCCGGCACGGCCGCGTCGCGCTGGAGGTGGTCGCGCCGAACCGCGGTGCGGTGCGGTTCGAGACACTGGGCGAGGGCGAAGTGGTCGGGTTGAGTTGGCTGCTGCCGCCGTATCGCTGGGGCTATGACGCGCGGGCGACCGAGCTGACCCGCGCGGTCGCGCTGGATGCGCGGTGTCTGCGCGATAAATGCGAGGCTGATCACGACCTCGGCTACGAAATCCTGAAGCGCGTTCTGCCGGTGCTGGTGCAGCGTCTGCAGGCAACAAGGTTGCAGATGCTCGATGTCTACGATCCTCGATAGCACCCGCCCGGCGCTCGTGGATGATCCGATGCTGCCGCGCAGCGTGCGCGTGCAGAAGCGGAGTCGCGACCTGCCCGACACCGTGACGCTGGAGCTGGTCCCGGCCGACGGTGCGCCGCTGCCGCCCTATCTGCCCGGCCAGTTCACCATGCTGTACGTGTTCGGCGTGGGCGAAATCCCGGTCAGTATCAGCGGCGATCCGCGCGACCAGAGCAAGCTGGTGCAGACGGTGCGCTCGATCGGCCCGGTCAGCGACGCGGTGATCAAGCTGCAACCGGGCGACCTGCTGGGGATGCGCGGCCCGTTCGGCACCGCCTGGCCGATGCAGGGGATCGAGGGCCAGGACGTGGTGGTCGTCGCCGGCGGCCTCGGGCTGGCTCCGTTGCGGCCGCCGATCTACCATCTGCTGGCCAATCGCGACCGGTTCGGCAAAGTGGTGCTGCTTTACGGCACCCGCAGCCCGGATGATGTGCTGTATCGCCGGCAGCTGGAGACCTGGCGCAAGCGGCTCGACCTGCAGATCGAGGTCACCGTGGACCGCGCCGGTGCCGACTGGCGCGGCCATGTCGGCGTGGTGACCAAGCTGATCCCGCGAATCGGTGTCGATACCCATCACGCGACCGCGCTGGTCTGCGGGCCGGAGGTGATGATGCGGTTCGGCGCTGCGGCGTTGCACGATCTGGGCCTGGCGGAAACCTCGATCTGGCTGTCGCTGGAGCGCAACATGAAATGCGCGATCGGCCTGTGCGGCCACTGCCAGTTCGCCGGCCTGTTCGCCTGCAAGGACGGGCCGGTGGTGCGCTACGACCACGTGCGCCGCCTGCTGGCGCTGAAGGAGATCTGAGGTGGCCATGGTGATCGCGCATCGACCGTCCTGGCCGGGCCTGACCCAGCCATCCACCCAAGGCCTTCCGGCATCAGCCAGAGCGGGGACAGACTGATGGCCGGTGCGACGAAGAAACCCAAACTCGCGGTGTGGAAATTCGCCTCCTGCGACGGCTGCCAGCTCTCGCTGCTGGATTGCGAGGACGAGCTGCTGACCGTCGCCGGCGCGATCGACATCGCCTATTTCCCCGAGGCCACGCGCGGGGTGATGCAAGGCCCGTACGACGTGTCGCTGGTGGAAGGCTCCGTCACCACGCCGCACGACGCCGAACGGCTGCACGCGGTACGCCGCAAGTCGCGTGCGCTCATCACCATCGGCGCCTGCGCAACCGCCGGCGGCATCCAGGCGCTGCGCAACTTCAAGGATGTGCGCGAATTCACCCGCCTGGTCTACGCGCGGCCCGACTATATCGACACGCTCGCAACCTCGACGCCGATCAGCGCGCATGTGAATGTGGATTTCGAGCTGCGCGGCTGCCCGATCAACAAGCTCCAGCTGGTCGAGGTGCTGGCGGCGTTCCTGAACCATCGCCGCCCCGATACGCCGGCGCACAGCGTGTGTCTGGAGTGCAAGCAACGCGGCACCGTCTGCGTACTGGTGCGCGGTGGCAAGTCCTGCCTCGGCCCGGTGACGCATGCCGGCTGCGGCGCGATCTGCCCCGCGTACAATCGCGGCTGTTACGGCTGCTACGGGCCGAAGGAATCGCCGAATACCGCCTCGCTCAGTGGCAAGCTGCGCGAATGCGGGATGGATGAGCGCGACCTGCAGCGCGTCTGGCGCACCTTCAATGCTGGTGCGGAAGCGTTCCGTGAGGAAGGCGATCGTCATGGCTCGTAGAACGGTCAACGTCGACTACCTCGCGCGGGTGGAAGGCGAGGGCGGCGTCAAGCTGGTGGTGGACGGCGATACGGTCCGCGATGTGGAGCTGCGCATCTTCGAGCCGCCGCGCTTCTTCGAAGCCTTCCTGCGTGGCCGCAGCTTCCTGGAAGCGCCCGACATCACCGCGCGCATCTGCGGCATCTGTCCGGTCGCCTACCAGATGAGCGCGGTGCACGCGATGGAGGACGCGCTCGGCGTCACCGTCACCGGCCCGATCCGGGAGCTGCGCCGGCTGCTCTATTGCGGCGAGTGGATCGAAAGTCACGTGCTGCACATGTACATGCTGCACGCCCCGGATTTCCTTGGTTACGACGGCGCGATCGAGATGGCCAAGGACCATCCCGGGGTGGTGCGCCAGGGGCTGGAGCTGAAAAAGACCGGCAACGAGATCCTGCGTCTGCTGGGCGGGCGGGAAATCCATCCGATCAACGTGCGGGTTGGCGGCTTCTATCGGGCCCCCGGCAAGCGGGAACTGCGCGGGCTGCGCGATGCGCTGGCACGCGGGCGCGATGCGTCCTTCGCCACCGCGAAACTGGTGGCGGGCTTCGAATTTCCCGACTGCGAGCGCGATTACGAATATGTCTGCCTGGGCAAGGCGGGCGAATATCCGTTCAATGCCGGACGGGTGATCTCCAACAAGGGGCTGGACATCACGCCGCAGGAATACGACTCGCATTTCGAGGAGTACCATGTCCGCCGGTCCAACGCGCTGCATTCGCGGCATCTGGGGCAGGGCGCGTATCTGACCGGTCCGCTCGCGCGTTACAATCTGAACTACGAGCATCTCTCACCGCTGGCCAAGCAGGCCGCTCAGGAGGTCGGGCTGGGCACCGCCTGCCACAACCCGTTCCGCAGCATCGTGCTGCGCGCGATCGAGGTGCTGTACGCCTTCGACGAAGCGCTGCGCATCGTCGATGCGTACGAGGAGCCGGATGCGTCGTTCGTCGAGACGCCGCCGCGCGCGGGCGAGGGCTTTGCCTGCACCGAGGCGCCGCGCGGCATGCTGTATCACCGCTACCGGCTGGATGCGGACGGCACCATCCTGGATGCCAAGATCGTACCGCCGACGTCACAGAACCAGCCGAGCATCGAGGATGATCTGAAGACGTTTGCAGCGGGGTGGCTGGACCTGCCGGATGATCGGCTGCGCCATCTGTGCGAGCAGGCGGTGCGCAACCACGACCCGTGCATCTCCTGCGCGACGCATTTCCTCAAGCTGGATGTCGAGCGGGTGTGATCCCGGGGGAGGCGGATTTGCGCGCGGTGCTTGCATCGGGACCGCGGTGCCGTCACGTTTCGGGCTGATCGACTTTCCTGGATCGGGATTCACCGGCGCATGTCTGTTACGCTGCCGAAGTGCATGACCGCGGATGCCTTCATCGTCTGGGCGATGGAGCAGCCGGAAGGTCGCCGTTACGAGCTGGTGGCCGGCGAGGTGGTCGCCCTGGCGCCGGAGCGCGCGGCGCATGGCCGGATGAAGGGGCTCATCTTCGAGCGTCTCGCGCAGGCCATCCGGGTCGCAGGCCTGCCCTGCGAGGCGTTTCCCGATGGCATGGCGGTACGGGTGGACGCCGACACGCTGTATGAGCCGGACGCGCTGGTGCGCTGCGGGGCGCGTCTGGACGACAATGCCACCGAGGTGACCGATCCGCTGATCCTGGTGGAGGTCGTGTCGCCCTCCTCGCACAAGCGCGACACCGGCAGCAAGCTGGAAGACTATTTCCGGCTGCCCTCGCTGAGGCACTACCTGATCGTCAAGACCGAGAACCGCGTCATCATCCACCGCGCCCGCGACGCCGCCGGCACCATCACCACACACATCATCCGCGACGGCGTGCTGGCGCTGGACCCGCCCGGGCTGGTGCTGGAGCTGGCCGCGCCGGCGGAATGAGCCTGTCCCGCCGGCTGGTGATCGGGGTCGGCAATCCGGATCGCGGCGATGACGGCGCCGGACTTCTGGTGGCGCGGCTGGTGCGGGACCTGCGGCTGCCGGACGTGATCGTGCTGGAGCAGGATGGCGACGCTGCCTCGCTGCTGCAGGCGATGCGGCCCGACGATGCGGTGTGGTTGGTGGACGCCGCCCGGTCGGGCGCCGTTTCGGGTGCGATCCATCGGCTGGACTGCGCGGCCGGGGAGACGCCGCCCGCCGCCGCCTCGGCATCGTCGCACGGGCTGGGCGTGGCGGAAGCGATCGCGCTGGCCCGCGCGCTGGGTTCGCTGCCGCAGCGTTGTGTCGTGTATGCGATCGAGGGCGTGGCGTTTACCCCTGGTGCTCCGGTATCAGCGCCGGTGCAGGAAGCGGTGTTGGCGGTGGCGCGTCGGATTGCCGAGGAGCTTCGATAGCCTCCGCCCGCGCGGGCGGAAAAATCCCGCGCCGTGACGCCGCACCAGATCCGCCGGCCATCACCGCCCGGTAAAATTCGGTTTGCGCTTCTCGCGGAACGCGGCGACACCCTCGTGGTGATCCTGCGTATTGTCGAGCTGCGGTTGCACGAACAGTTCGAAATCCAGAAAATCCTCGTAGCTCGGCCCGCTCGCCATGTGGAACAGCTTCTTCGCCAGGCCCAGTGCGAAGGTTGGTCCGCTCGCCAGGTCGGCCGCGAGTTCCTCCGCCTTGGCCATCAGCTCGCCATCCGGCACCACGTAATTCACCAGTCCCAGCGCCAGAGCCTCCTGCGCCTCCACGAAGCGCGCGGTGAACACCAGCTCCTTAGCGCGCGCCAAGCCGATGCGTCGCGTCAACAGCCAGATGGCACCACCGTCGGGCGCCAGGCCAAGCCGGCGGAACACCTGGGCGAAACGGGCGGTTTCCGATGCAACGACCAGGTCGCAGCCGAGTGCGATGCTCCAGCCGATACCGACCGCGGGGCCGCGCACGGCGGCGATCACCGGCTTCTCGATTGCGTGCAGCACGCGCATGTAAGTGTGGCTGCCCTGCTGCAACTTTTCGCGTTCGGCGCGCAACCCGCCGCGCTGCATGCGCCCGACATCGGCGCCGGAACAGAAAGCCCGGCCCTCCCCGGTCACGATGATGGCGCGGATCGCATCATCGAACCGCAACTGTTCGAAATGCGCGCGCAACTGCTGGCGCATTTCCCAGGTCAGCGCGTTCAATTTCTCCGGACGGTTCAGCACCACCTTGGCGACCGCCCCTTCGACGATCAGATCGACCGACATTCCGTGTCCTCCCGCATGTAGAGCCATCCAACCGTGTTGACCGCTCCGGGACAAGGCTGCACCGTGCCGGCACGTTTTCCGGGAGGCACGGCGCCATGGCTCGTCCGTTCGAGGGCATCCGCATCATCGACATCACCCATGTGCTGGCGGGGCCTTTTGCCGCCTACCAGCTTGCGGTCCTCGGCGCGGATGTCATCAAGGTGGAACATCCGGACGACCCGGATCAGAGCCGCGGCAGCGGCACCGACGCAGTGCTGAACCACGCCAATATGGGGACGGGGTTCCTGACCCAGGCGTCGAACAAGCGATCCATTACGCTGGACCTGAAGACTGACCAAGGACGGGAAATCCTGAGGAAGCTGGTCGCCACCGCCGATGTGCTGGTGGAGAACTACCGGCCCGGCGCGTTCGAGGCATTGGGCCTCGGCTATGAGGATCTGCGCAAGATCAATCCGAAGCTCATCTACGCTTCCTTTTCCGCCTTCGGTCAGGGCGGCCCACGGCGCGAACACACCGCCTATGACCATGTGATCCAGTCGACCTCCGGCATCATGGCGATGACCGGCACGCCGCAGGTCAATCCGATCAAGTTCGGCTCCCCGGCGATCGATTATGCCACCGGAACGATGGGGGCGTTCGCGCTTTCTGCCGCGCTGTTCCAGCGCGAACGTAGCGGGGAAGGCCAGCGCATCGACATGGCGATGCTGGACGTGGCGATGATCCTGATGGCGAGCCACCTGACCGGCTATCTGCGCAACGGCAAGCATCCGAAGCCGTCCGGCAACAAGCACCCGCACGCCACCAACAGCGCGTATCAGACCAAGGACGGCCTGGTGATGTTGGGGGCATCGAATCTGCGGCAGCAGAAGCGGCTGTGGACGGTGCTGGAACGGCCCGACATGATCAAGCGGACCAATGATGAGCGCGACGCCGACCATGCGCGTGAGGAACAGGCGCTGGAGGCGATCATGCTGACCCGTTCGGCTGCGGAATGGGAGGATTACCTGCAGGCACGCCATGTCCCCGCCGCGCGCGTGCGCACGATGGGCGAGGCGATCGCCGATCCGCAGATTGCATCACGCGGCGTGATCCACCGGCACGAGTCCGCACCCGGCATCGAGGGATCCTTCAGCGTGCCGGTTGCCGCGTTCAAATTCGCGCATGACGGGCCGCGCATCGACACGCCGCCGCCGACGTTCGGACAGCACAATGACGAGGTGCTGGCGTCGCTCGGCTACACGCCGGCGGAGATCGCGAAACTGCGGGCCGCGAAGGTGATCTGAACCGGCCGCGGCGGTGCAGGCGCAGCTTGCAGGAACGAACGCAAACGGTGTCGCCCTGCTTGCTCCGGTCATGCGCTGCCGATAGGCCATACGCGGCGCAAATGCGACCCGATCGTTCCGGTGGAGATCGCAGGGTCAGGCCCGGCCATGACCGTGCGGGCGGTGGGACGGTGCGGTAAGGTGCGACCGCGCGGCACAGTGGGACGGCACAGTGGGACGGTGCGATGCGGCAAGCCGGTGTGACAGTGCGGTGCTGCGGAACGCGGCGGTGGGGCCGTCGTGAGGTGCGACGGTGCAATGCCCCGTCGCTGAACCGGAATCCAGTTTAAGGAGATAACATCATGCAACTTGGCAGACTCGGCGCCTGGTACTCGATGGACAAGCTGGGTACACCGCAGCGCATCAAGGACTTCGTCGGCACGGTGGAAAAACTTGGCTACGACGTGCTGTGGTATCCGGAATTGCGCGGCTATGAATTGCTCTCGGTCGCTGGCTTCGCGCTCGGCCACACCACCAAGCTGAAACTCGGCAGCTCCATCGCCAGCATCTATGCGCGCGACGCCTTCACGTCACGCCGCGGCATGCTGTCGCTGCTCGACCTGTATGGCGACCGATTCATCCTCGGTCTCGGAGTCAGCCATCCGCCGATGGTCGAAGGCCTGCGCGGCCATCGCTACGAAAAGCCGATCCCCGCGATGCGCGGTTACCTGGAAGCGATGACCAGGGGTGAGACCGGCGCCGACGCCTGGCCGATCGCGATCGCCGCGCTCGGGCCGCTGATGCTGAAACTCTCCGCTGCGATGACTCGCGGGGCGCTGCCCTACAACACCACGCCGCAGCACACCGCAGAAGCAGCCAAGATCCTCGGCCCCGGCAAATGGCTGGCCATCGAACAGAAGGTTACAGTGGAAACCGATCCGACCAAGGCCCGTGCACTCGGCCGCAAGGAGCTGGAGCGCTACATGCGGCTCGATAACTATCGTAACAACTGGCTGCGCATCGGCTTTACCGAGGCAGAGCTTGCCGATGGCGGCTCCGATCGGTTTATCGATGCGATGGTGCTGTGGGGCGATGCGGCGACGGTGAAACGTGGCCTGCGTGCACATTTCGACGCCGGCGCCACGCATGTCGCGATTCAGCCGGTGCATGACGAGGGAGACACTGCGGCACGCGATGCAATTCTGGCCGCACTCGCGGATACATAGTGTCCTGCTGCCAACAGATGGAGGCCGGGGTGGCGCGTGTCAGGTCATGGCACGCGAAGGCCCAATGTGTGTTGGCGCATCCAGGTCGCGGTGGCGTTGATCGCCTTCGTGCTGATCAAGCTCGCTCACGGCGCTCAGACGGTCGTCGAGAGCCTGACCCGCCTCGCCCGCCTGGTGCGGGCGAACGTCATGCATCGCAGGCCACTCGACAAGCTCCGATCCACACCGGGCTCGCTTCAGCCCTGCCCGGGTCAAAATGCCGCTCAGGGGGTATCGTGGGCGTAACAAATGAACCGGACAGCCGTGGGTCGGGTCTGGCGATCTACATCGGAACGATCGGGTCACACCCCACGTCGCACACCGCCATCAAGCGCGCCAGTGGCCCCGACCCGCCCCCGTAACGACCACAGCACAACCAATCGTCAGTCCGAGAACACGATCCGCGGTGGACACTGGCCGCTGCGCTGGAAATCCCAGAACAGCCAGGCATGATGATGCTGTGCGGCATTGGTCTTGTCGCCCATGTCGAACCAGCGGATACGGCGGGTCAGTGCCAGCACCGTATCAAGCGGCGCGCTGCTGATCAGGTCCGCGGCGCGCCTGCCGGCGGTCCACTGGTAACGCACCAGCAACGCGAGTTGGCCGTTCGCCCGCTCTGTCAGCGTGAGCGCGTGGCGGACAAAGCGGAGCATCGCCGTGGAGACATTGGTTGCGCGCGGCACCGGACCGCCATCCCCGTAGGGCGGGTTGGTGACCATGGCGCCGCAGCCCGCCGGAAAGCTCTGACAATCGAAGAAATCCACGCCGGGCTGGCCGTAGCCGCGATCAATGATGTCCGTGCCGGTGACCGCGTGGCCATGGACCGCGAGTACGTCCGCCATCGCACCGTCGCCGCAGCAAGGTTCCCAAACCGGCCCGCGCAGCGTGACGTGTTTCAGCAGGGCGGCGGTGACCCAGGCGGGGGTGCGGTAGAAGTCGTGGCTCTCGCGGGTGTAGCCGGAGATGTGGATCGGACGGAACTCGTTCATGGGGCGCGGGGTCCGGGGGTGCTGGGGTGGGGGATGCTACCCGGGTGCTCCGAGTTGGGGCGATGGCGTCCTGGCTGGGGTCGGTGGACCCGGGGCGACGGGTTTGTCGGTGGCGCCTCTCGGCAATTCAATACTGTCCCGGAAGGGTAAGGGAGGCTTCTGGTGATTGGATGTTGTCCCCTGCGCCATTGCTGCCAGTTCGGAAGGGACCATTGGGCGGCTAACAAGGTGCAGATGGTGCGCTTAGGAAGATCTATGCACCCATCCTTGCGCGGCGCTTGAGTGACGATTCGAGCGGGAACTCAGCCATAATTGGCGGGGCGCCGCGATCAAGGCTGAACCCAACGACAACCCCCACTGACCATAAAGCGACTGGTCATACCCCGCCCGCCACCCGGCGACGCCTCCCTCCGTCACCCCACGCTAAGCCGCATCCTCCAGCAGGTCGGTGATCACCCGTTCCAGATGCCGCAGCGTGTTGCATACCGTCACCAGGCTGCAGAACGGCTTGTAGCGATACATATCCGAATCACCCGTTCCCCAGGCGGACCGATATTCCGGGTTCAGCCAGATGATCCGTTTCGCCCGCAACGACAGCCGCTGCATGATCTCCACCCGCGGATCGGTGCGGTTGCCGCGCGCATCCCCCAGAATGATGATCGTGGTCTTGTTGGTGACCTGCGTCCCCCAGCCATCCTCGAAATCCGCCAGCGAGTTGCCGTAGTTGGACGACCCGTAGCCGATCACATGCATGATCTTGCTGATCGCGACTTCGATTTCCTCTTTCGCCAGGATGTCGCTGACCTCGATCAGCGAGCCGGCGAAGGCGAACGACCGGATATCCGACAGCGCCTCGTGCACCGCGTACAGGAACATCAGCAGGAACTGCGCCATCGGGGCGACCGAGCCGGACACGTCGCACAGCACCATCACGCGCGGCTTCTCGATGCGCTTCTGTTTCCACACCGTGATGAACGGCACGCCGCCCCAGCCCATGTTCCGCCGCAGCGTGCGCCGCGTATCGAGCTGCCCGCGCAGCCGGCGGCGGCGGGTCTTGGCGTAGCGTGCGGCCAGGCGTCTTCGCCATCGCACGCACCAGCACGCGCATGCGGTCCAGGTCGCGGCGTTCCAGGTTGGACAGGCGGGCGGATTTCAGCAGTTCCTCGCGGAACGCCTCGGTCTCGCCGCGGGCGAACAGCACCAGATGGCGTTCGACGAAGTCGCGCACCTGGTCGCGCAGATATTCCAACCGCTGCTGCAGCCGGTCGCCACGTTCGACACGGGCGGGGTCCTCGGATCTGGCGCTGTGCCTCGATCTCGCGCTCCAGCGCGCGCAGGCCCATGCGATCCAGGATGCGGCGGGCATAGAGATTCTTCTGAGTGAAGAAGCGGATGTTCTCCAGCCCTGCGTCGCGTGCGGCCTGTTCCATGGCGGCGGCCAGGGCGGCGCGGTCGTCGGACAGCAGCAATTCGCCAAGTCCGGTGCCGCCGCCACTGCCCATGCCCTCGCCGCCCGCCATCGGTGGCGGCGCATCCTGTGCGGCCGTGGCGGGGGAGGGCGGTTCCTGCTCATCCGGCGCAGCGAATTCGTCACGCTTGAAGTACAGATCGAAGCATTCGTCGAACAGGTTCTTTTCGTCCGGCGTCTTCGCCAG
The DNA here is from genome assembly GCA_963789495.1 of uncultured Alphaproteobacteria bacterium. Lineage (GTDB taxonomy): Bacteria > Pseudomonadota > Alphaproteobacteria > Acetobacterales > Acetobacteraceae > CAWBLP01. The sequence continues at coordinate 463,349 of CAWBLP010000008.1, read as the reverse complement.
CACCAGGCCGAGCGAGTCCTTCAGCACGGCGCGGTCGGCGAAACCAATGATGTCGACGGCCCGGGCCGCGTCGATGCCTTCCGCGGCCGAAACGCGCAGCCCCGCGCCGCGCGCGACTTGCAGGAAGCGGCGCAGCGGTTCGCTGGCGGGGGAGCCGGCTGAGGCGGACATCGCTGTTACCCGTCCTGGCCGAACCCGACCTGGTCGCCCGCCCCCGATCGGCCGTGCGCAGATGGCCGGGTCAGGCTCGGCCAGGACGATCGGGTGCATCCGGGCCGAGCGGTGCCGGCCGAACCGACCGGGCTACGCCGCAACGCCGGCATCCTGCCGCGCCTTGTGGGTCAGCCCGGCGAGCTGCTTGCCGGCGACCTCGATATCGGCCTCGAACTTCAGCAGCACGTTCAGCGTGTCGCGCACCAGGTCGACCTCCAGCGCTGCGGTGTGCAGCAGCACCAGCACCTTCGCCCAGTCCAGCGTCTCGCTGACCGAGGGCACTTTCTTCAGGTCCAGGCCGCGTAGTTGCTGCACGAAGCTGACCAGCTGGTGCAGCAGCCGCGCCTCGATTCCCGGCACGCGCGACTGGATGATGCGCATTTCCAGCTTCTCGTCGGGGAAGCCGATATGCAGATGCAGGCAGCGGCGCTTCAGCGCGTCGCCGAGGTCGCGCGTGCTGTTGGAGGTCAGCAGCACGATCGGCGGCACGATGGCGTGCACCGGGCCGATTTCCGGGATCGTCACCTGGTAGTCGGACAGGATCTCCAGCAGGAACGCCTCGAATTCCTGGTCCGACTTGTCGATCTCGTCGATCAGCAGCACGCAGCCGCCGGGTTCCTCCAGCGCGCGCAGCAGCGGGCGGGGTTCCAGGAAGTTCTTGGAGAAGAAGATGTCGCCGAATTCGTGCAGCTTGTTCAGTGCCACGGCCAAGGTATCGGAATCGCCGATGACCGAGCTGATCTTGTCCTTCAGGATCTGGGTGTAGAGCAGCTGCTTGCCATACTTCCACTCATACAGCGCCTTGGACTCGTCCAGTCCTTCGTAGCACTGCATGCGGATCAGCGGCAGGTCCAGCCAGGTGGCGACGGATTTGGCGAGTTCGGTCTTGCCGACTCCGGCCGGGCCTTCCACCAGGATTGGCTTTTGCAGATGGTGGGCGAGATAGACCGCGGTGGCGATCTGGCGGCTGGCGATATAGCCGGCGTCCCCCAGCCCCTGCTCGACCTGTTCGATCGAGCGGAGAGGCGTCAGGGGCCGCGCCGGCGCTGGCGCGTCGTTCACATGCGGCTCCGATACTGATCGGTAGGTCCCCTCGCATTCGGGCGGCGGAATGTCAAACGCGGATGCGCAGGGGTGCCGCCGGTCGGGCCGAAGTGCCAGCGTTAGGGTGCAATCGGAGTTGGGTCAGAACGCGACGTTCAGGCCCAGTTCGCCGCCGTAGCGGGCCAGATTCGCATTGGCGAACTCGGACGCGAAGGCGGCGCGGAGGCCGAATTTCGCCGCGATCTGGATGGTGTCCATCACCCCGGGGCCCCATGAACGCGCCGCTGCCACCGGCTGCGACGGTCACCTGGATTTGGCTGGGTGTGGCCCAGCAAGCGTCGCCACTGCGAGCAGAGCGGCCGTGGCGGAAAATCGTAGCATGCACGCACCTTGTGATCGCTCGACGAGATCGGTTCCGCTTCGTGACGGAACCGGCCGTCAGGATCGGTGGCGCAGATGAACATCGGGCTAATGGCGCCGCCGCAGTCCGGCAATGCCTGCCGCACCGGTCAGCGGCGCGGCGCGAACCGGGCAAGGTGACGGGTCGGCTGGGGGTGCCGCAGCAAGGGGTATGGTCCGCCGGGCATTGCGCGCTAGGCTTCGCGCCACCGGCAACCGCAAGAGAATCCCATGTCCCTCACCAATGCCCCCGACCCCGCGCTGCGCCAGGCCGTCGTGAAGCAGGATCTGGACAGCGTGCTGCACCCGATCGTCCAGCATAAGGTGCTGGAGGAAAAACAGATGGTGGTGGCCGGCGCGCAGAACTCCACGGTGTTCGACGCCGACGGCACCGCCTATCTGGACGCGATGGCCGGGCTGTGGTGCGTCAATATCGGCTACGGACGGGTGGAGCTGGCCGATGTCGCGGCCGAACAGCTCCGCCAGCTTTCCTACTATCCGCACACCGCGATGAATGCGCCCGCTGCGGCGCTGGCGGAGTCCATCAACGGGCTGATGGGCGGCGGCTACCACACGTACTTCGTCAATTCCGGCTCCGAAGCGAACGAGGCCGGGTTCAAGATCGCCCGGCAATACATGAAGCACGAATATCCCGGGCATTATCGCTTCAAGACCATCAGCCGCTACTTCGCCTATCACGGCACCACGCTCGCCACGCTGGATGCCGGCGGCATGGGCGAACGCAAGGCGAAGTTCGAGCCCTATTCAGGCGACTTCGTGCATGTTGCGCACCCGTACTGCTACCGCTGCCCGTTCGGCCTGAGCTACCCGAGCTGCAACCTCGCCTGCGTCAAGAACATGGAAACCACGATCCTCGGCGAGGGGCCGGAAACGGTGGCCGAGGTGCTGGTGGAGCCGATCATGAGCGGGGTCGGCGTGGCGGTGCCGCCGGACGAATACCTGCCGGAGGTGGAGAGCTTGTGCCGCAAATACGGCATCCTGCTGCACGTGGATGAGGTGATTAACGGCTTCGGCCGCACCGGCAAGATGTTCGCGCACCAGCATTATGGCGTCTCGCCCGACATCATCGCCATCGCCAAGGGCATCTCCAGCGCCTACCTGCCGATCGCCGCAACGGTGGTGAAGAACGCGGTGTTCGACAGCTTCTACGGGGAGGCCGCGGAAAACCGCCAGGTGATGCAGGTGAACACCTATGGCGGCCATCCGGTCGCCGCCGCGGTCGCGCTGCGCAACATCGAAATCATGCAGGCCGAGAAACTGGCCGACCGGTCGGCGGAGCTGGGTGCCTATCTGCTCGACGGGCTGCGTGGCCTGATGCGCCACCCGGTCGTCGGCGACGTGCGCGGCAAGGGCCTGCTGCTGGCGGTGGAGCTGGTGAAGGATCGCGCCACCAAGGAGCCGGTCGGCGGCGAGCAGATCACCGCAATCGTCGAATTCTGCCGCAAGCACGGGCTGCTGGTGGGTCGTTCCGGTGGTGGCCGGCGCTACGGCAATGCGATCACCTTCTCGCCGCCGCTGGTGATCACCCGCGCGGAATGCGACCAGATCGTCGAAACGCTGGACCGCGCCTTGACGGAGCTCAAGCTGGGCTGAGTGAATTTCCCGCTGGCCGGCCGGATGGTCGCTCTGCGATCACCGGCCGCCGCCGGCGTGGCTCAGCGCTCCGGCTCCGGATCGAACCGCGTCCCCGCATAGGCGGCCGCCAACGCCAGGCTGAGCCCGATGCTCGCCAGCTCCAGCGTACCATCTTCCAGCACCAGGGGGCGCTCCGGCCAGTTGCCGCTGTCGTCCCGTCGTAGGACCTCCGCCTTGATCGCGGTGCTGTGCAGCACCACGATCTCCTGCACGCTCGGGATGGTGGTGTAGGCCCAGACATTCGCCCAGGTCTCGGCTCGGTTGCTGGGCGAGAGAATTTCGATCAGCAGCACCGGGTCGCTGATGGCGTAGCTTTCGGCCCGCGAGCGGACGCAGGTCACGGCCAAGTCGGGAATGCGGATATTGCTGTCCGAGCGGATGCGCGGCACCACGCCGGCGTTCGGCACCAATGTGCAGCGCCGGCCCAGCGCGACCAGGTGGTTACCGATCAGCCGACCGAGCTCGCCCTGGATGATATTGTGGGTCTCGCTCGCCGGGGCCATCGCCTCCGGCCGGCCATCCACCAGTTGCCAGCGCTCCGCACCGGGCGCATCCCAGGCCAGGAACTCCGCCACATCCATCACCGGAGGAATCGTGCGCGCTGCTTCCGACATGGCCGCACCCTATCACAAGCCCCGCCGTCCCCCCAGCATGTGGTGCGACGCGCCACCTCCGCCTAGACTGCGCCCCAACACGACGCAGAGGAACGGCCGCACCATGGATTTCAGCATCAGCGAACAGCAGCGGGAGATGATCGCCTCGGTGCGCGACCTCGCCCAGCGGGAATTCAAGCCGAATGCGCATCGCTGGATGGACGGCACCTTCCCCTGGGAGAACATGAAAAGCCTGGCCGCGCTCGGCGTGCTCGGCATGTCCGTCCCGGAAGAATATGGCGGCCTTGGCCTGCCGATCCTGGATACCGCGATGATCCTCGAAGAGATCGCCAAAGTGGACTACGTCACCGCCATGGCGGTGCTGGGCGAGGCCGGCGTGCAGACCCGCGTCATCTCCCGCTACGCGGCGCCGGAAATCCGTGACCGTATCCTGCCCCGCGTTGTCAGCGGCGACTGCATTCTGGCGATCTGCATGACCGAGCCGCATGCCGGCACCGATGTCGCCAATTACCGCACCAATGCGCGCATCGTCGGCGATCGGGTGATCCTGAAAGGCACCAAGACGCTGATCAGCCGCGCGCCCGAAGCCGGCATGTTCATCGTGTTCACCCGGGTGGACGGCAAGCCCGGCCGCGAAGGCATCGGCTGCGCGCTGCTGGAACCCGACACCAAGGGCTTCGAGGTCACCGGCACCTATCACACCATGGGCGGCGAGAACCTGCACGAAATCCAGTTCAACGACTGCGAACTGCCGCTGGAAAACCTGGTGATCCGCGAAGATGGATTCCGCAAGCTGCTCAGTGCCTTCAACACCCAGCGCTGCCTCAATCCGTCGATCTCGCTCGGCCTGGCGGAAGGTGCGTTCGACGAAGCGGTGAACTACGTCCGCGAGCGCACCGTGTTCAACCACCCGATTTCCGACTTCCAGGGCATCCGCTGGAAACTCGCCGATATGTTCAAGGACATCGAAGCGGGCCGCGGCATCCTGTATCGCGCCTGCCTGACCGCGAACCCGTTTCCCGACCCGTTCATGGCGGCCGCGGCCAAAGTCTTCTGCAACGAGATGTCGCTGCGCGTCACCTCGGAAGCGGTGCAACTGCATGGCGGGTTCGGCTTCACCGACGAGTTTCCGGTGTCGCGCTTCTATCGCGGCGCGCGCTATGGCTCGATCGGCGGCGGTGCCAGCGAGACGCTGCGTGACCTGATCGGCAAGAAGATCGTCGGCGATTTCGACGTGACCGACGGCATTCTCGGGCTGGGAACCTACTGACGTGCTGCTGATCGAGGCGGACGGCAAGGCGCTGTTCGCGGAATACGGGATCGCGGTGCCGGCTGGCATCGTGGTGGAAGAAGCCAGGGATGTGCCCGGTCCCGGCCCGTGGATGGTGAAGGCGCAGGTGCCCGTCGGCGGCCGTGGTAAGGCCGGCGGCGTGGTCCGCTGCACCACCCAGGCTGACATCGATACAAGTCTGCACCGCCTGCTCGGCACCCGCCTGAAGGGCCATCAGGTCGATGCCTGCCTGGTCGAACAAACCGTTACTGGCAAGGAACGCTATCTCGCCCTGATGGTCGATGCCGCCAGCTATGGCGTGCGGGTGATCTACAGCGCGCAAGGCGGTGTCGAGATCGAACAGGCCGGCGCCAGCCTGGGTGAAGTCTGCGCCCCGGACCTCGATGCCATCGCCGCCGCCGTCGTGCGCATGGTCGCGTACGAACCGCCGCTTGTCCGTGACGAACTGGCAGCGCTGGGACACAAGCTCGCGCGGCTGTTGATCGAACGCGAACTGATGCTGGCGGAGATCAACCCGCTGTTCATCACCGACACCGGCTGCGTCGCCGGCGATGCGAAGGTGGTGGTGGATCTGAACGCGGTCGAGCGCCAGCCGGAAATCGCCGCCCTGATCGCGGCACGCCCGGCAATCTACGCCGATGCCAATCGCAAGCTGGCCGAAGGGTTCGATTACGTCGAACTCGATCCGGCCGGGGAGATCGGCCTGGTCACCACCGGCGCCGGCCTGTCGATGATGCTGATCGACGAACTGACCGCCCGCGGTGCAAAACCGCTGAATTTCTGCGACATCCGCACCGGCCAGATGCGCGGCAGTCCCGCCCGGCTGATGCGCGTGCTGGAATGGATCACTTCACGCCGGTCGTTGCGTGCCGTGCTGGTCAACATCTTTGCCGGCATCACCGATCTCGCGGAATTTTCGGCGCTGCTCGCGACGGCGATCGAGCAGACGCCGGCGCTGTGTGTACCGGTGGTGGCGCGGCTGGTCGGCCGCGGTGCGGACGAGGCGAAGCGCATCCTGGCGGAGCGTCAGCCGGACATGCTGGTCACCGAGGACCTGGAAGAAGCGCTGGCGCGGGTGACGGGTGGCCCGGGTATGGCACCGGTCCGGCGGCATGGCGGAAGCGCAACGGACGGCGGCGGACCGGACCTCGCCGCCACGTCTGTGATGGTCGGCGCAGGCCGGCCATCCGCGCCTTCGCTCGCGGCACACCGCGAGACCGAGGATGCCGCAGCCTCGCCCGGCACGACGAAGGCGACCGCTGTTCTCACCACGCTCTCCGGTGCCACGCCCACGATCGTGCAGGGCATCACCGGCCGCATGGGGCGCACCCATGCGGCGCTGATGCGGGGCTATGGCACCAACATTGTCGGCGGCACCTCGACGCGCAGCGACATGCCGGAGGTCGCCGGTGTGCCGGTGTTTGCTGATTGCGCGGCCGCGGTCGCGGCCACCGGAGCGATCGCGTCGGTTGCGATGGCGCCGCCGCTGGAGACGCTGGCCGCGGTGCAGGAGGCGGTCGCCGCCGGCATCCGCGTTATAGTGACGGTGGCGGAAGGCGTGCCGCTGCATGACGCGCTGCGCATCGGCCGCACGGTGCGCGACGCAGGTTCAGTCTGGATCGGCGCGTCGACGCCAGGCATGGCAATCCCCGGCACGCTCAAACTTGGCTTCCTGCCCGATGTCACGCTGCGCCCGGGTCCGTTCGCGATCATGACGAAAAGCGGCACGCTGTCCTACGAGGTCGGGTACCGGCTGGCGCGGGAGAACCTGGGGCAGAGCATCTGGGTCGGGGTCGGCGGCGATCCGGTGAAAGGCGTGCGCTTTGCCGACCTGTTGCAGCCATTCTTCGACCATGCACCGACCGCGGCGATCATCCTGGTAGGCGAGGTCGGCGGCACCGAGGAAGAGGAATGCGCCGACGCGCTGCAACGTTTGGGCCTGCGCAAGCCGGTCTATGCGCTGATCGCCGGACGTGAGGCGAAGGAAGGTGTGTCGATGGGTCACGCCGGCGCGCTGGTGCATGGCGAGTCCGGCACGCTCGCCACCAAGACCCGCCGGCTGCGCGAAGCCGGTGCCCGCGTGTTCGCCTCCATGGACGATCTAATCCAGGCCTGCGCAGCGGATTTCCGGGCAGGCAAGCATTGAACGCGCGCGCGTGGCGCGATGGCCGCTGTCGGGAACGCGCGTTCTCGATCTGAGCGACGTCATTGCCGGCCCTTCGGCCTCTTTCTTCCGGAAGCCTCCTCTCGATGCGAATGGAGTGTGCCTTGGTTAGGGCAGGTTGCGATCACTACGATCTGTAGCCCGCGCCGTGCAGGGCGTGCCGTTCCCCGCGCATCCAAATTCCGTTGGCGACGCTAACCCATCCCTGCGCCATAGGCGACCAACGACACGGCAGTGGTTGCGAACACCAACAGCAGCGAGTCGGTCAGCGCTACGCCCAACCACAACCCGCCCACCGCCTCGCCGCGCGCAGGCATGGGGTCCGACCAGCGCGCGATCGCAACATGCGGCAGGCGGAGGAATGGGAGGCACACCTGTCCGCAGCCGGCGACCGCCCCCAATGGCGACCCTAACCCGCTACGCCATCGAGCAGCCCGACATAAGCCCGGACGCCGCCGCCTTAGCGCGAAACCAGGGCCGCGCGGATCGCCGCACGTACGTCTTCCGGCTGGGCCTCCACCGCGCGCAGCACCGCATGCAACTCGCCGCGCAGCCGGTAGACCTGGTCCAGCAGGGACAGGACCAGGGACATCATATTCTCCTCCACCTCCATCTGGCGGCGCAGGTCATGGATCAGCCGCACCCGGGCGACGTCGATGTCGTGGAATTCCCAGTCGCCGTCCTGCGGGTCGGGCAGCACCCAGCCACGCTCAACCCAGGTGGTCAGTTCCATCTCGCCCAGGTCGGCGAACAACGCGGTGACCGACATGGTCCGCATCACACATCCTCCAGCCCGGCACGGGGATTGAACGCCTGCCGCGGCTTCCAGGATTTCAGGAATTCCGCCAGCTCCGGTTCCTCGGTCGGCGGCAGCACGACATGCAGTTGCACGTATTGATGGCCTTCACGAATACCGCGCCCACGCAGCCGGAGCCTGGTGCCGGTGCCCGAGTTCGGGGGCACCGTCAGTCGTACCGGTCCCTTGATGGTCGGCACTTCCAGCGACGCGCCCAGCACGGCTTCCTGCACCGTGACGGGCAGCTCGATGATCACGTCGTCGCCCTCACGGCGAAACAATGGGTGGGGTGCCACGGCGATCTCCACGATTGCGTCACCGGATGGGCCGCCGCCCAGCCCCGACATGCCCTGGCCCTTCAAGCGCAGCATCTGACCGTCGCGCGCGCCAACGGGGATGCGCACATCCAGGGTGCGGCCTTCCGGCAGGGTGATGCGCCGCGTACTGCCGTTCGCGGCGTCCAGGAACCCGACCGTCAGGGTGTAGTGGGCATCCGCACCGCGGGCAGTGAAGCGCTGCCCGCCGCCGCCAGGAAATCCGCCGCCCCCACCGAATGCCTGTGCAAAAATGCTCTCCAGGTCCTCGGGACTGATATCACCCTGGTATTTGCCGCGTCCGGCAGCGTTGCCGTGATCGCGATAGAACGGCCGCTGCGGCGGTACCTCATTGCCCGCCGCATCGATCTCACCGCTGTCGTAGCGTGCACGCTTATCGGCATCCGACAGGATATCGTAGGCGGCGCTGATCTCGGAGAACCGTTCGGCAGCCTCCGGCTTGCCCGGATTGACATCCGGGTGGTGCTTCTTGGCCAGCTTGCGGTAGGCGGTGCGAATGGCCGACGCGCTGTCGGTCTTCTGCACGCCCAGAACGTCATAGGGGTCTCTCATTCCGATCTGCATCCATTTCAGTCAGAATGAAAGCAGCCGGGTGCCGCCGATCAAGACCCTGTCCATATCGGCGCACGCTTTTCCAGAAAGGCATCGATCCCTTCCTCGGCATCGCGCGCCAGCATGTTCCGCACCATCACCTCCGAGGCATAGGCGTAGGCGTCGTCCAGCGTCATGTCCGCCTGGCGGTAGAATGCCTCCTTGCCGATCGCGAGCGTCAGCGGGCTCTTCGCCGCGATCTGACCGGCCAGTGCGGCGACCGTCGCGTCCAGCCCCTCGGCCGGCACCACGCGGTTCACCAGGCCCAAAGCCTGCGCGGCCTGGGCGTCGATCAGCTCGCCGGTCAGCAGCATCTCCATCGCGGCCTTGCGTCCGACCGCGCGCGACAGCGCCACCATCGGGGTGGAGCAGAACAGCCCGATATTGACCCCGGGCGTGGCGAAGCGGGCAGTGTCCGCGGCCACCGCCAGGTCGCAACTGGCCACCAATTGGCAGCCGGCGGCGGAAGCGACGCCGTGCACCCGGGCGATCACCGGCTTGGGCAGCCGCACGATCCGCAGCATCAGCCGGGAGCATTGGTCGAACAGCGCCTGATAGGAGGCGCGATCGGGACGGGCGCGTACCTCCCGCAGATCATGGCCGGCGCAGAAGGCGGGGCCGGTCCCGCCGATCACCACCACCTTGACCGCGGGATCGTCGGCGATCGCAGCCAGCGTGGCGTCCAGCGCCTGCATCAGCGCCATGGAAAGCGCATTGCGCGCCGCCGGGCGGTTCAGCATGAGCCAAGCCACCCCGGCCTTGTCGTCGCGGAGCAGGGGCTGGGCGGTCGTCGGGAGGTCGTTCATATCCGGCATCGGTTCAGCCTGTGGGACGCTGCCCCTCCTTGCCCAGGTCAGCGGTCGCCCGCAAGACGGCAGGCGCCGGATGCCGGGGATAAGCTTCCCGCCGGCATGATCAAGCGCGGCGGCGGCATTCGGGGCGTCCTGCCGGCAAGCGGCATATCGCGCCCTGTTGCCGGCGCTGTCGCGCATCATATGCGCTGCCGATGATCCGCGCAGCATGGCGCGGCGCGAGATGAAGGAACACGGCATGACAGAACCGTCCCCGCCCCGAGGCGAGCTTGCCCTGCGCACCGTGGCCATGCCCGCCGACACCAATCCCGCCGGCGACATCTTCGGCGGCTGGATCATGTCGCTGATGGACCTCGCTGCCGGTGTCTCCGCCGGCACCCGGGCGCGCGGGCGCGTCGCCACCGCCGCGGTTTCCAACCTCAGCTTCATCCAGCCGGTGAAGGTGGGCGACGTGGTCTGCGTCTATACCGACATCCTGCGCACCGGCCGCAGCTCCGTCACGCTGGGCGTGGAAACCTGGGTGCTGCGCCGCGGCCAGGGCGAGCGGGTGCGGGTGACCCATGCCGAGTTCGTCCTGGTGGCGGTGGACGATGCCGGCAAGCCGCGGCCGCTGCCGCCGGCCTGACCGGCCGGCTCACCAGGCGATCGCGGCGCCGGTGTAGTCCAGGAAGCGATGGCCGGGCCGGCCCTGCTCGCGCTCGATCACATCGACCATCCCGCGCGCGCTGTCCTCCACGCTGACTGCCGCGCCGGGGCCGCCCATGTCGGTGCGCACCCAGCCAGGATGCAGCGTCAGCAGCGCGGTGCCCGTGCCGGTGACCTCCGAGGCCAGGCCGCGGGTCAGCGAATTGAGCGCCGCCTTGCTGGCGCGATACAACTCATGCCCGCCGCGATTTTCCGCGATGCTGCCCATGACCGAGCTGGTAAAGGCAAGGGCGCTGTTGTCGGCACGCAGCAGCGGCAGCAGATGGCGCGCCAGTCGGATCGGGGCAATCGCATTGGTGAACATCAGCGCGCCGGTTTCCTCGGCGGTCGCGGCCGAGGCGCTGCGATGCGCCGGCCCCGCGACACCGGCATTCACCAGCACGGCGTCCAGCGTCCGCCCGCGCAAGCGGTCGCCAAACCCGTCGATCTGCGCGGCATCGTTGATGTCCAGCCGTTCCACCGTGAGTTTTCCGGCGTGCTGCGCGGCGAGGGTCGCGAGCGCGTCGGCGCGGTCGGGTTGCCGGGCGGTGGCGATCACCTGCCAGCCGCGCGCGAGCATCTCCTTCACCACACCCAGTCCGATGCCGCGATTGGCGCCGACGATCAGCGCGCATTTCTGTTCCGCCATGTGTGGTCTCCATTTGCCAGCCGGCCGGCCCGTGCCGAACCGGCATCCAAAGGCGGCAGACGCAGCCGCCGGGTGAGGGGGTGTCGCGCGTCGCAGGGGGCGGCCGCTGCCGTCGGCCGGACGCTGATGCCCGCGGAGGAGGGATTGGCTGCCCCGGGGCGATCGCTACAGCGCGGGCATCACCTTCTGCTTGAACAGGGTCAGGCTCTGCGCGGTTTGCTCGTAGGACATCGGGCCGAGCCGGAATTGCATGATGACGCCGCCGACGCCGATCGCTTTGACCTTGGACAGGGCCTCGGCAACGGTCTCCGGCGAGCCGTAGATCAGCGAATGCTCCAACTGCGTGCGGGCGGCCGGGGCGGAGCCTGGGGCAGGCATCGGCTGCAGCGACACACCCTGCTCGCGATACACCCGCTCCCGCATTTCGGTGCGCTTGGCCTGCATCGCCTCGAAGGCGGGGACCGCGATGCGCGCGGCTTCCGCATCCGTCTCCGCGACGCAGACATTGCGCCATACCCAGCACTGGTCGACGTTTTCCGCGATCTTTGCCTCGTCGCAGCCGATCTCCTGCAGCGTGCGGCGATACAGATCCATGCGCCGCTGCGTTTCCGCGTTGCTCTGCACGTTCATCATGAACGGCCGGCCCTGCCTGGCGACGTCCAGCATGCCATGCTCGCTGGATGCGGCGCGCAGCACGTAGGGATGCGGCCTGGTGAACGGCGCCGGGCGGAGTTCCGGCAGCTTCAGGTCCCAGAACCGGCCATGATGTTCCAGCGGCCCGCCTTGCCAGGCGGCGAACATGATGGCTTCGGCTTCCTCGAACCGCGCCTGCGCCTCATCCGGGTTCAGTCCGTAACCCTGGTAGTCGTAGATGTTGTAGGCGGTGCCACGGCCCAGCCCGACGATCAGCCGCCCCTGGCTCAGATGGTCGATCAGCGCCATCTGCTCGGCCATGCGGATCGGGTGGTGCAGCGACATCTGTGCGACCGCGAAGCCCAGCTTCACATGGCGGGTCGCGATGGCCAGGGCTGCGGCGAAACTGACCGGATCGACATAGGCGCAGATGCCGTCGAAATGATGCTCCGCCAGCCAGAGCACGTCGTAACCGAGTTCGTCGGTCAGCCGCGCTTCCTGCAGTGTTTCGTCGATGATGCGACCGTCATCGTCGGGGTGGCGGCTTTCGGGGAACAGGAAATTGCTGACCTTCACGGCTGGGCTCCTGATGCGGCGGCCGGCGGCGGGGAGCCTCGGCGATGCGCCACTATAGCAGCCCTGTTGCGGCGCGGTATTGGGGCGGTGGGGCACCCGTGCTAAGCAAATTCGTCCAACTGGTCGGCGCACTGCGGCCGGGGTGGTGGAAGAGGAGCGGGGGCGTTGCCCCCGGAACCCCCATCAAGGGGCGCTGCCCCTTGAAACCCCGCCAAGGGCTCGGCCCTTGGAACCGAATTTGTTTGGGGTGAGGAGGGGGCCTTTCGTGATGATGCCAAGGTCCGAGGCCGTCACGCCCCCTCCTCACCCCAAACAAGTTTTGATTGCAAAGGCGAGCCTTTGCTGGGGGTCCAGGGGGCAAAGCCCCCTGGTGGGGTTCGGGGCAAAGCCCCGCTCTTCTTCCACCCACCCCGGCCGCAGCGCGCCGATCAGCCGGACAAACTGTCAGGGGTGCCCCGCATGTCCTACGAGCCGAAGCGGTTCGATTTCTCAATTCCCGTCCGCATCAATCTCTATTCCGACACCCAGAGCAAGCCGACCCGCCCCATGAAGGAGGCGATGCTGGACGCCGAAGTGGGCGACGAGCAGGCCGGCTCCGATCCCACCATCTGGGCGCTGTGCGATCGCAGCGCGGCCATGCTGGGCAAGGAGGCCGCGGTGTTCCTGCCCTCCGGCACCATGTGCAACCAGGTGGCGATCGCCACCCATTGCCGCCCGGGCGACGAAATCCTGGCGCACGAGGACGCCCATATCCTCAGCAGCGAAGGCGGCGCGCCAGCCGCCATCGCCGGAGCCATGATCCGCGGGCTGGAAGGTCCGCGCGGCCAGTTCACTGCGGACACGCTGGAGGAGGCGATCCGCCCCCGTTCCCGCTACTCCCCGCCGCAGACGCTGATGGAGGTGGAGCAGACCGCCAATCGCGGCGGCGGCACCTGCTGGAGCGTCGAGGCGCTGCGATCGGTGACCGACGCCGCCCACAGGCACGGGCTGGCCACGCATATGGACGGCGCTCGGCTGATGAACGCGGCGGTGGCGCTGGGCGTGCCGGCCTCCGACCTGACCGCCGGCTGCGACACCGTCTGGCTCGACTTCACCAAGGGTCTGGGCGCGCCGCTGGGCGCGGTGCTGGCGGGCTCCAGCGACTTCATCGGCCAGGCCTGGCGATGGAAGCAGCGCCTGGGCGGCTCGATGCGGCAGGGCGGGGTGTGCGCCGCGGCGTGCCTGTATACGCTGGAGCACCACATCGATCGGCTGGCCGACGACCATGCCAACGCGAAGTCGCTGGCCCGCGGCATGGCGCAGATCCCCGGCATCACAGTGGAGCAGCCGGAAACCAACCTGGTGTTCTTCGACACCACCGGCACCGGCATGACCGCGGCGGATTTCGCCGGCAAGCTGCGGCAGCACGGGGTGCTGGTGTCCACCTCCGACACCTATCGCGCGCGCGCCTGCCTGCATCTGGATGTCACGGCGGCGCAGGTCGAGGAGGCGGTGTCGATCATGAAGCAGGTGGTGAACGCTTAGCAGGCTGCTGAAAAACCCCTTGCTTCGACGCGGCGGCATCTGATTCGATGCCCTATCGGATTGACAGCCTCGGGTAGCCTCAATGCGCGGTTCTGACGAACGACGCGACGGACTTTTCAGCTATGTGCGGCCGGAGAGCCGGATCCCCCAGACCCATCCGTTGCGGGTGATCCGAACGCTGGCAGACGAGGCCCTGCAGTCGCTCAACGACCGGTTCGCGGCGCTGTATTCCGAGAACGGCCGTCCCTCGATCCCACCCGAGCAGTTGCTGCGCGCGCTGTTGCTGCAAGCCTTCTACACCATCCGTTCCGAGCGTCAGCTGATGGAGCAGTTGAACTACAATCTGCTGTTCCGCTGGTTCGTCGGCCTGTCGGTGGACGATCCGGTCTGGGTGCCGACCGTCTTCAGCAAGAACCGCGACCGGCTGCTGGAGGGCGACATCGCGGCGGCGTTCATGTCGGCAGTGCTCAACCTGCCGCAGGTGCAGGGTCTGCTTTCGGACGAGCACTTCTCGGTTGATGGCACGCTGATCCAGGCGTGGGCCAGCATGAAGAGCTTCCGCCGCAAGGACGGCAACGACGAACCGCCGGCACCGGGCCGCAATGGCGAGCGCAACTTCCGCGGCGAGACGCGTTCCAACGAGACACATGCCTCGACCACCGATCCGGACGCTCGTCTTGCCCGTAAATCAGGCGGACAGGAGGCGAAGCTGGGCTTCACCGGACATCTGCTTATGGAGAACCGCAACGGGCTGGTGGTGGATGCGCGCCTGACGCTGGCCACCGGGACGGCGGAGCCGGAGGCGGCGCTGGCCATGTTGGGCGAGTTGCCTGGTTCGGACAAGAAAACCGTCGGAGCAGACAAGAACTACGACACGGCGGCGTTCGTTGCGGCAGCCCGCAAACTGAATGTGACCCCGCACGTGGCGCAGAACATCACCGCGCATCGCGGCTCGAACATCGACCGGCGCACGACGCGTCACGATGGCTACCGGATCAGCCAGGTGATCCGCAAGCGGATCGAGGAAGCCAATGGCTGGATCAAGGAAGTCGGCGGAATGGCGCAAACGAAGTTTCGGGGTCGCGCCCGCGTAGGCTGGATGTTCATGTTCAAGGCGACGGCTTACAACCTGATCCGACTGCCGCGGCTGCTCGCGATAGGATGAGGCTGTCAGCGCTATGCCAAATGCTGGATCAGAGCCATTCTGACGCTGTGCAAATGCCTGATTCCGTCCCGACAAACCGAAAATCGAACACTGAACCTACTGGCGCCTGACGTTGCAGAGGGTTTTTCAGCAGCCTGTTAGGTCTCCGGATGCCAGGCGGGAACTCGCGGAAGCGGGAGCCACCCTGCCGTGGCCACGCAACCGGGGGCAGTTTGCCTGGCGAAGGCTGCGTTAAGGTCGCAGAGCGGGCACGTCCCGGTTTGCGACCTGGCCGCATCCGGATTTTGTCCTGACCGGGCTCGACGGGGCCAGTGCCACCGGACCGACCGGGTCGCTCAGCACGCGCTGCATGCTCTGACGGCGGTAGATGGCCGGGTCGAGCCCGACCAGGACGGGAGGCGCCTCAGCCGCTCGTTCGCTCCAGGATCGACAGTCCGCGGTTGCGATCCACCAGATAGATCAGCCCCCGCGCATCGACATACACGTCGTTGCTGCAAACCCGCTGCGCGCCGGCCGGCACATCCGGCATCCACCACGCTACCTGCTTCATCGCCAGCGGGTTGGAGATATCGATCACCCGCAATCCGCTGGCGAACCACGCCGCCGGCACTTCCGGTCCGGTGATCGTCTCGATCGGTTGGTGGCAGGCCGTCATCAGCGGCGAGCGCTTGCCCACCAACTCAGGCAACTGGAACGCCCCGACCGGGATCGGCCTGGTCTCATCGGTGATATCCACCATCCACAGGCTGGCAGGCAACTCGGGAGAAAGCTCCGCGTCCAGCGGCTGCACGTGCTCATCGGCCACCAGCATCCAGCGATGCCCCGCAATCGGAAAGTCGATTGGTACCAGGCTGTGCGTCGGCCAGCCGAAGGGCGGGCTCCAGTCGAACGCCGAGATCAGCTTCGGCCTGGTCATGTCGGAAATGTCGAGGATCACGCCGCCGCCGTACCAGTAGCTGACATACAGCCGGTCGCCGCGCCGGATCGGATGGTGGCAGCGATGGTTGCGGCCCTTCCAGGACGGCGTCTCGCCACCCGCCGTCCACTGGCCCGGCATCCACCAGCGCCCCACCTCCTGCGGATGCGCAGGATCGATCAGGTCCAGGATCATCACGATGGTGCCGACATAGCCTTCGACCTCGGGCGAGATGTAGGCGTAGCGCCCGTCGAAGGTGAACCGATGCACGCCCATGCCGGCGCAGGCCCAGCGGCAGATCTCGCGTGGCGCGCTGGGGGTGGCGATGTCCCAGATGCGCAGGCCGACGAAGTCGCCATCCGGCACCGTGCCGCCGCGATGGCCTTCGCGGTTGGTGACCATCACTCCGTTGCCGACCCGCACCTTGTGGGAATGCAGCCCGACCGGGATGTCGGCGCTCCACACGATGCGGGGATTGCGCGGGTCCGACACATCCACCACCGATGTCCCGTGCGGCGGATCCATGTGGCCAAGATAGGCGTAGTTGCCTTCCACCACGACTTGGCCGCTGCCCGGGCAGTCGAGCCAGGCGAGTTCACTTATGCCATGTCCCTGGCCCATGTTCTTCCTCCGTCAGTTTTTATTCCGGAACAAAATCAGCGTGGCGGCAAACACCGAGCCGACCGCCCATCCCAGCAGCAGCGCGCCACTGTAGCCACCGAAGCCGATCAGAACGAGCAACCCGACCAGGGCCAGGATCGACCAGATGGCGAAGCGCCGCCAGACGGCGAATACTGACTCCTGATACATGCCCGTTCCCGATCCGTTGCGGCGCCGATTCTGATACACCGGGCTGCCGCTTCGCAAGCATGGTGTCGGCACCGGACCGAGCGGGCCAGGCTACAGGGTGGACGCGCCGCCCAGGATCACCGTGGCCTGCGCCGAAAACACGCCGCCATTGCCGTGCACCAGTGCGGTATCCGCCGCCGCCACCTGGCGCGCGCCGCATTCGCCGCGCAGCTGCCGCACCGCCTCGATCAGCAGGAACAGGCCGTACATGCCGGGATGGCAATACGACAGCCCGCCGCCATTGGTGTTCACCGCGAGGTCACCGCTCGGCCCGATGCGGCCGTCCTGAACGAAGCGTCCGCCCTCGCCCTTGGGGCAGAAGCCCAGATCCTCCAGGAACAGGATCGTATTGATGGTGAACGCATCGTACAGCGCCAGCACGTCGATATCCGCCGGCGCCATTCCGGCCATGGCATAGGCCTGCGCACCCGAGTTCTTCGCCCCGGTCACGGTAAGATCGGGCATCGAGGAGATCGAGGCATGGGTGATCGACTGGCCGCAGCCCAGGACATAGACCGGCGGCTTCGCCATTTCGCGCGCGCGCGGGGCGGTGGTCATGACGATGGCGCCGCCGCCATCGGTGACCAGGCAACAGTCGCGCACGGTGAACGGATCGCTGATCGGGCGCGCGCCGAGCACGTCGGCGATGGTCAGCGGCTTCTTCTCCCAGGCGGCGGGGTTGAGCAGCGCCCATTCGCGCGCCGCCACCGCGACCTCGGCCAGCTGTTCCCGCGTAGTGCCGAATTCATGCATGTGGCGCGACGCCGCCATGGCGTAGGCGCTGGCGGGCAGGAACGGACGGAACGGGGTTTCGTACGGGTGGTATTCGCGCGCGCTGGCGGCGCGGCGGCCCACCGTGCGTTGCGTGCTGCCGTAGGCGATCACGGCGACTGAACACAGCCCAGCGGCCAGCGCGGCCTGGGCGTGCGCGACATGGATCTCGAACGACGACCCGCCGACGATGGTCGAATCCGTATAAGCGTTGGGAAGGCCGAGGTATTCGACCAGCGACATGGCGGAGGTGCGTGCCTGCGTGGTGGCGCAGAACAGCCCGTCCACGTCGTGCAGTGACAGGCCGGCGTCTTCCAGCGCGCGATGGATGCCCTGTGCCATCAGGTCGATCGGGCTCATCAGTGCGGCGACCGCACCGATATCGGATTCGGCGGCGCCGACGATGGCGGCGCTGCCACGTTGCAGGCCGCGCATCACGTCGACCTCCGCCGGTGTGAACACGGGATAGGGCGGTTCGTCGCCCTCGGCCGGATGCACGCGGAATTTCACCCGCATGCCGATCTTCACCGCGGTGGGCGCGATATCTTCCACGCGGCTCATCATGCGATAGCCTTCATCCATGTCGATCAGGGCGACGTTGTACGCGTCGCCCTTCTGCTGATGCACGACGGTGGTGGCGTAGACCGTGCCGAGGCCCTTGCCGACCCGCCATTCCAGATCGTCCGCGCCGGTCTTCGGCGCAATCAGCCGCGGATAGAACACCGCCTGGTTGGCGGAGGGGCTGAACTGGTAGGCGAGCTCGCCGCGTTCGAGATGGGCGATGTAGGTGGCGAGCGGGGAGGTGGTGGCTGGCGGCATCGACCGGTCCTTGCTGGCGCTGCTGGTTGGGCGAGCTTACGGGGATTCCGGCCGAGGGGAAATCGGCCGGAAGCGCCGGGGTGGTGCGTGCGGCTTGCGCCAGGGATGCGGCGCTTCGGCTGGTTTCAATCCAGCTTGACGAGCTTCTGCAGCACGGCGCGCGGCTGTTCCGGTGTGACGCCGGGAAACAGATTGCCCCAGCCGGTCTTCGCGACCTCACCCACATAGATGTCGCCGCGGGAATCAGCGGCAATGCCGTGCGGCGAGGTGAACGGGCCGGGGAAATTGCCCGGTGTGCGGTCGCCGATCCGGGCGAGGATGCTGCCGTCCTGCCGGCTGACCACGGACACGCGCGGACCGAGATTTGACGCCTTGCGACTGAAGCCGTAGGTCGGCCCGCATTCGCCGATATAGCAATAGGGGCAACGACCCTTCGGCAGGAACAGCGCGCTGGGCCGATGCAGGTCGTGCCACTCGCTCTGGTACTTGCCCTGGCCGTCGAAGATCTGCACGCGATGATTCTCGCGGTCGGCGACATAGACCCAGCCGTCCTCATCGCAGGCGATATTGTGCGGCAGGTTGAACTCGCCGCGGCCGACGCCCGAGGTGCCCCAGGACAGGATCAGCCGTCCGTCGGGCGCGTATTTGTGCACGCGGGCGTTGCCGTAGCCATCGGAGACGTAGATGTCGCCGGCGGGCGACAGCGCGGTATGGGTGCATTGGCAGAACGGTTCGCCGCCCATGTATGGCTTCGGTGTGCCGGGCGTGCCGAGGGTGAGCAGGATCTTGCCGTCCGCAGTGCAGCGGCGGACGCAATGGTCGCCGTCATCGGTGCAGAAGATCGTGTCATCGGGCGCCATGCTGAGCCCGTGCGCGCGCTTGAACACGCCTTCGCCCCAGGAGCGCAGGAAGGTGCCGTCGCGGTCGAACACCGTGACCGGATGGGCGCTGCGGCTGAACACGTAGACCTGGTCTCGGGAGTTGACGGCGACGGCGGCGACTTCATTGAAGTCCCAGCCCTCCGGCAGGCGCGCCCAGTCGGGGATCAGACGGTAGCGGAAGTCGCCGGTGCCGAGGATGGGTTGGGAGTCCATGACGGTTTCCTTGTTGTTGTGAGCGCGCGCTGCGGCGGGTGGTCTACGGTTCATCCCAGGTTTCGCGTCCCTGGTCTTGATTGATGGGTTGCTTGCCGATCCGCATCTGATCGCACGACAGGTCAACGCCTTGTCTGGGCTGCTGCCGTCATCGGCGCAGAGGAGTATCAATCACCAGTTGCAGGTCATTGTCGCCGGCGATCCCGGCGCGCTTGACTTGGGTATCGTGCCTGGGGTTTTCGTACGCCGCGTACACGGCCTCCCGCGATGTTCCTCGGATTGCCGGGTATTGCCGGGCGCCGCATTGAACGCCGAGGCGGAACGCCAGGCCTGGTGGCAACCCACAGTCATCACAGAGCCCGGGACATGGCTGGTTGGAATTCAGGCTCATCGGGTATGCTTTTCAGACCACGCTCGGCCTCGATCATGTAATCACGGGTCATCGGAACGCGGTCCCAGGTTTTGGCCAGTTGGAGCTGGAACACCATGTTGGTGCGCCGGCGGAATCCGATCTCGCAAAGTGTCAGATAGAATTCCCACATGCGATAGAAGCGCTCGTCATAGAGGTCGATGATTGCGCTGCGGGTCATCGCCGCGCGCTGGCGCCAGTGCCGCAGCGTTTCGGCATAATGCAGCCGCAGGATTTCGAGATCGGTGGCAAACAAGCCGCTGGCTTCGACCGAGGCGAACAGCTCCGACATCGATGGCGTATCGGCGCCGGGAAAGATGTGTTTGCGGATGAACGGATTGATTGCACCGGGCAGACCGGCATCCCCGATCGCGTGCAGCAGGGCAATCCCGTCGGGGTTCAGCAGATTGCCCAGTTTTCCGAAGAATTCGCCGTAATTGCGTTTGCCGACATGCTCGAACATGCCAACCGAAACGATCCGGTCATAGCGGCCGTTCTCCTGGCGGTAATCGAGCAGTTCGAACCGCACACGGTCGGCGAGTCCCGCCGCGGCGGCGCGCTCCTGACTGACCTTGTGCTGTTCGACGCTGAGTGTCAGGCCGGTGACGTCGGCACCGGAAACCTGCGCCAGGTACAGCGCCAGACCGCCCCAACCCGAGCCGATATCCAGGATTTTCAAGTCGGGCCGATCCAGCATCAGCTTGGCCGCAATATGCCGCTTCTTATTGTCCTGGGCTTGCTCCAGCGTATCGTCCGGGGTGCGGAAATAGGCGCAGGAATATTGCTGGTCGGTATCCAGGAACAACGCGTAGAGTTCGCCCGAAAGGTCGTAATGCGTGGCGACATTGCTCCGCGCTCTGGCAAGCGGATTTTTCTGCTTCAGCAGATTGCGGGCTTTTGCGAGCATCGCCAGCCATGCATTGCCGTCTTGATAGTTCAAATTCAGGGCGAGGATATCGATGAAATCATAAAGGGAGCCCGCATCGATCGTAAGCGTGCCGTCCATATACGCCTCGCCGATCACCAGGGCCGGGTTGAGCGCCAGTCGCAAATCGGTCCGTCGTGAGGCAAGCCGAACGGCTACCAAAGGCGGCGATCCGTCACCGATCACCCGGCGCCGGCCGGCCTGATCGACCACGGCAAGGCTGCCGCTGCGGATGACTGTCTTGAGGAGTGCTGCGAACAATGTCGGCGACTTTCTTGGGCGATGTTCGACCAACATGGCAGAAACACGATATGGCTTCAATCGGTCCGGTCGCGAAGTCCGCATCATCATACTCGATGCACAATCGGTCTACTTCTTCTCAAATTGTGTGAGACCAAGACTTGTTCTTTGGCCAAACGCTATTCTCCGCGTGCGGCAAATCCGCCGCGCGAATCCCAAAGATCAGAGCAACACGACCTTGATCGAAACCCGGTGAGGAATGCAGGTTATAACGCAGCCGTGTTTTGCTTCACCGGTGACGCGTTCATCCCGACTTAGCTCACCACCCCGCGCTCCCGCAACGCCGCAATCTCCGCCTGCGAATACCCATACCCCGCCAGCACCGCGTCACTGTGCTGGCCGAACAGCGGCGCGGCGGTCGAAGCAGGCCCCGGCGTCTCGGAAAACTTCACCGGCTTGGTCATCGTCCGGTACGGTCCCACCACCGGATGATCGAGTGTTGTCACCAGGTCGTCGGCAACCACTTGCGGATGGTCGAACATCTCCTCGATCGGCCGCACCGCCGCGCACGGCACGCGCTCGCCGAACAGCGCCTCCCATTCCAGCGCTGAACGTCCCGCCAGCGCGGCGCGCACATCCGGCAACAAAGCCGCGGCATGTTCGGCACGGCTGCGCATCGTGGCGCAACGCGGATCGCTCGCCAGGTCCGGCCGGCCGATCAGCTCACAGAACGCGGCGAAGAAATGATTGGAGTGCAGCGATACATAGAGCGCGCCGCTCCTGGTCGGATGGATGCCGGTCAAGCCGCCGGTGCCGGACTCGCGCGCGACATCGCGTCCCTCGCTCTCGGCCCAGACGAAGCGGCCGGCCTGGATGGTCAACGCGCTGCGCAGCAGTGAGAGGCTGAGATATTGTCCGCGACCGCTGCGTTCTCGTTGGAACAGCGCCGCGGTCACGCCATAGGCGAGCAGTGCCGAGGTGAAATAATCGAGCACCGAGCCAAGCACCAGTTGCGGCTTGTCGGCCGCGCCGCCCTGGAACACCGCCATGCCGCTCAGGCACTGCATCACCTGGTCGAAGCCACCCTTCTCGCTGAGCGGCCCGACATCGCCGTACCCCGTCAGCCCGGCGTAGATCAGCCGCGGGTTCGTCTCCCGCAGCCGCGGATAGTCGATGCCCAGCCGAGCAGGCACCGACGGTCGAAAATTCTCCACCAGCACATCGGCATCCGCCACCATGCGGTGCAGCACGGCCAATCCTTCTGGCTGTTTCAGGTCGAGCGCCAGCGCCCGCTTGCCGCGATTGGTGCCGAGGAAGAACCGGCTCTCCCCGTCGAGGCTCGACGGGAACTGCCGCAGCATGTCGCCTTGCGGTGATTCGATCTTGATCACGTCGGCACCAAAATCGGCCAGCAGAGTGCAGCCGTACGGCCCGGCAAGATAGCTGCACAGGTCGAGCACCTTGATACCGTCGAGCGGCCCTGCGGGTTTGTCCGTCATCACCGGGCCTCCCGAGCGCGGATCGTCGCGATCTTCTGCAACACGCGTTGTGCGCGATACACGATGGGGTAGTCGATGAACTTTCCATCGAGCTGGATGGCCGCGCTGCCCTCGGCTTCGGCCTTGGCGAAGGCCGCGGCAACGCGTTCCGCAAACGCAACCTCAGCATCACTCGGCGTGAAGACGCGGTTCAGCACCGCGACCTGGTCGGGATGAATGCACATCTTGCCCTGGAAGCCGCAGCCCAAAGCGGTGCGGGCGGAGGCGTCCAGGCCCTCGGCGTCGCTCAGATCGACCCACACCGTGTCCAGCGGTGCGTCCACGCCGGCGGCCCGGGATGCGGTCACGATCACCGCACGGGCGTGCGCCAGCTCGGCCTCGTTCCGGCTCCATACCATGTTCACGTCGAGCGTGAAGTCGCCGGCACCGAAGGCCACGCGGCGGACGCGCGTGCCGGCCGCAAGCATCGCGTCGATCTCCCGCACACCGCGGGCCGTCTCGATGATCGGGATCAGATCGATGTCGCCAGGCGGCAGGTCCCGCTCGCGTTCCAACTGCGCCAGCAGCCAATCGACGGTGGCGAGGCCGGCGGCGCTTTCCACCTTCGGCAGAATGATGCCGTCGAGACCGCGCTGCACGACCGCAACCAGGTCACCGTAACAGAATGCGGTGTCCACGGCGTTGACCCGGACATACAGCAGTCCCTGCCGTGGATGTTCCAGCACCCCCGCCACCACCGCGCGGGTCGCGGGTTTCTCGGCGATCGCGACAGCATCTTCCAGATCGAGGATCACCGCGTCGGCAGCGAGGGACAGCGCCTTCGCGACGCGGCGCGCATGATTGCCCGGCGCGAACAGCAGGCTGCGCAGTGGTCGAGTTGATTTGTCCATGTCGCGATCCTGGATCGGTTTACCTCCGCCCCACGATAAGCAGTCCGTCCGTCCGTGGGAAACGCCGCGGCGCCCGCCCCGCCAGAACCGGCCGTGGCGATTGCCCCGCGTCTCGGCCGGGTCTGACCTCGCCATCTGCACCATGACGACGGGCGTCCACGGGCCGAGCGTGACCTGCATCACGGCCGAGGCGCAAATGGCGGGTTAGCCCGGTCAAGACGGGATGGTGCCGGTGCACCTGGATTGACCCTCCTGGCCGCCTCCGACAGGCTCGCCGCGGGTTCCGGGACTGAACGCCAGCGGAACCGGGAGAAGCGACATGACCGCAACCACGGCCAACCAACCAGCCCTGATCCAAGCCGAACCGGAAGCAGTCGGCATGTCCTCCGCCCGGCTCGGTCGGATCATTACTGTCATAAACAGAGAAATCGAAGCCGGCCAACTGCCCGGTGCGGTGATCGCGATCGCCCGGCACGGGCGCCTGGTGTTCCACGAAGCCGTTGGCCATCTCGGCCCGGATCGGCAAACCCCGATGCCGCGGGACGCCCTGTTCGCCATCGCCTCCATGACCAAGCCGGTCACCGGCGTGGCCGGGCTGCTGCTTTGGGAGGAAGGCCGCCTCGGGCTGGCCGACCCGGTCGAGCGTTTCCTGCCGCAACTCGGCAACCGGCGTGTCGCGGTGCTGAATGAGCGCGTCCTCGCCGGACAGGGACCGATCGACACCGTGCCGGCCGCACGATCCATCACGATGCTGGACCTGATGCGCCATACCTCCGGCCTGACCTATGGCGGGCGCGGCACCACCGCGGTGCACACGCTGTATCCCGCGTCGTCCAATGCCGCCGGCGCCAGTCTCGATGCCGCGGCATTTCTGGACCGGCTGGCGGCCGCGCCGCTGCTGTATCAACCAGGCACAGTCTGGGACTACGGACTTTCCATCGACGTCATCGGCCTGGTGGTGGAAGCGCTCAGCGGCCAAAGTCTCGGTTCGTTTCTGCAACGGCGTCTGTTCGCGCCGCTTGGCATGCTGGATACCAGCTTCCAGGTGCCGGCCGACAGGATGACGCGGCTTGCCCGTCCGCTGCCGCGCGATCCCGATACCGGCGCGGCGCAGATGGTGCCGGATCGGGCGCAGGCGCTACGGTTCGACTGCGGTGGCGGCGGCCTGGCATCGACCGCGCTGGATTATCTTCGGTTTGCCCAGATGCTGCTGGCAGGCGGCAGTCTAGGCGACGCACGCATCCTCGGCCGCAAGACCGTGGAGGCGATGCGGACCAACCGCATGACGCCGGAGATCGAGAACCGGATCCCAGCACTCGATCCGAATTCCGAAGGTTACGATTTCGGCCTGACGGTCGCGGTTCGAGCCCGCGCCAGTACGCTGATGGGCAGCCTGGGGGAGTTCTATTGGAACGGCGCCTACGGAACCCTGTGGTGGGCCGATCCGACGGAGGACCTGGCCGTCGTGTTCATGGCGCAGGTGCCTGGCGAGCAGCGCCGCCGCTTCCGACCGTTGATCAATGCGCTGGTGTATCAGGCGCTGGCGGACCAGTCATGAAGATCACTGAGATCATCGCGCATCCGCTGTCCGTCGCACTGGCGCAGGCGCGGTGGACCGCGCATGAGCTGATGGACCGCGCGCAGGTCGTTCTGGTGGAAGTCCGCACCGACCAGGGCATCGTCGGCTTCGGCGAGATTTCCGGTGGCCCGCAAACCATCATCTGCGACCTGGTGAAGAAATTCGCCAGCGTGGTGCAGGGGATGGACCCGCTCGGCCATACCGAGATCTGGGCGAAGTTGTTCTCGCTGACTTCGCCGCGCCCGGGCGGTCTGGGCGGCTGGGACGGCATGCCCGCGCCGCTGCCGCGCAACCAACGGCCGCAGATCATGGCGGCGATCGGCGGGATCGACATCGCGTTGTGGGACATCAAGGGCAAGGCGGCCGGCCTGCCGGTGTTCCGCCTGCTCGGCGGCACGCGGACGGAAGTATTCACCTATGCGACCGGCGGGTACTACCTGGAGGGTGAGGCATTTGATGCCGCTGCCGAAGAACTCGCTGGCTTCGTTTCTTCCGGCTATCGTGCCGTCAAGCTGAAATGCGGTGCGCTGTCGCTGCCGGATGAAGTGGCCCGCATTCGCGCTGTGCGGCAGGCGATCGGCCCCGATGTGCTGTTCATGCTGGACATGAATGCGCCCTATGACGTCGCAGGCTGCATCAAATTCGCTGCCTCGGTCGCGCCCTGCGACATCTTCTGGCTGGAGGAGCCGCTGCATTGGTATCTGCAGCCGGCGGATTTCCAGCGCCTGGCTGCGGCGTCGCCGATCCCGCTGGCGCACGGTGAGCGGGAATGGCACCGCTACACGGTACGCGATTTTATCGACTCGGGCGCGATTCGTTACGTGCAGTTCGATTCCACCCGGCATGCTGGATTCACCGAATCACTGCGGATCGCGCATTACGCGGAGCAGAAGGGTGTGCTGATCGCGCCGCATTCGGTCGGGCATCTGCATGCGCATCTGGTGTCGGCGTTCGGCGATGCTGCATTCGCCGCGGAATCACATGGCGATCCGGCGCGCCATCCGCTGCACCACGCGATCTACCGCGGTGGGGCGGAGGTTCGCGACGGCATGGTGTGCCTGTCGGAGGCGCCGGGGTTCGGGTTGGAGATCGATTGGGCCGGGGTCGAGAAGTTCCGGGCCTGAGCGTGGACGACGCTGCCCGTCAATGGCCGGGACCATGCCATAGGCGCACGGGGCAGCTACGCCCGTCCTGGCGGCGCCCGAAGCGGGCGTCAACGCACAGGCTGACCTTGCCCTCGTGGCCAGGCCTGACCCGGCCACCCGTACCGAAACGATCTAATGCTCTGCAGGCTCCCTCTTGGGTAGGTGGCCGGGCCTGGCCCGGCCAGGACGGGGGAGTATTATTTATTCAGGACGGGCGTGAACCGTCCGGTCAGTGACGGGGCGTGGGCTATTCGGCGGCCAGGTTTGGGGTGAACTCCAGCGGCAATCCCTTGTGGCCGGTCAACCGCTCGCCTTCCTCGTACATTTCGAAGGCGCGTTTTTTCAGCGCCGGCAGCACCGCGGCGATCTTGTCCAGATCCAGGTCGGCCGCGATCCCGGGATAGCCGGCGCGCTCGATCATCTGGCCGAGCTTGCGGTTCTCGAGCTGTTCGAAGGTCCATTCCAGGGGATCGTCAATGATGGTCAAGTCCCAGTTGATCCGATGGTTCTTGTTGCGCGGCCCATAATGGTAATGGGCGCCCTGCCAGAAACAGTCGAACGCCAGCAGCTCGGTTTCTTCGACGTAGGATTTGCCTTTCGACCCGCCGACATCGCCGAGGACATGCAGCGCAAGGCCGCCGTCACCGTTGCGCTGCCGTCGCATTTCCAGTCCGAACCGGATGTTGCCGGCTTCAAACATGTCGGTGCCACGGTTGTGCTTCACCGTGTTTCGCTTGCTGATGAAAGTCTCGCGGGCGCAGGCATCCACCTCGGGCAGGATACCCCGCACCGCGGCGAGGTCGGTCGCTTCTGCGATCTGCGGGTATCCAGCGCGGTCCAGCATCTTCGGCAGCTTGCTGCTCAGCATCCGGATGGTCCAGCCAATCGGATTGCCATCGGTGATCGGGTCCATCCGGCAGTGCACACCCATTCCGCCGCCGACCCGGCCAGGCGTCGACAGCTCCGCATTTTCCGGGCCGTAGACGTAACTCCGCTCGATGTCGAAGCAGTTGAAGCGCAGCAGCGAGGTCTGCTTGCCGTCGACATCGGCGGCCACGTCGATGGACACACCCTGGTCCACGTGGTCCTCGACATTGCCGTCCCAGAGTTGGTGGCGGACGATGAAGGTAAGGGGATCGGCGGTGAATCGGGTTCCCTGCGATTGCGGCATGGTGGACGCTCCTGTTGACGGCGCTGCCATGAGCGTAGGAGGGAGACGCGGCGGTCGCAAGCATCGGGGCGTTGCCCCGAACCCGCCACGGGGCGTTGCCTCCCGGAGCTCCGGCAAGGGCTCACCTTTGCAATCGGCTTCGGTTTGGGGTGGGGAGGGAGGCTCGCGCGCCCTGCCACCCCAAATGGAGTTGGTTCCCAGGGGCCGGGCTCTTGGCGGGGCTTCAAGGGCAGCGCCCCCGATCCGTCCCGGCACCTACTCCGCGCGGATCAATCCGCGATGGCCGGCTGTGTCGATAAACGCCAGCACCTCGGCAACCAGCGGATCGTCGCCGAAGCGTTGTCGCGTTTCCTCCAGCCGCTGCGCGAACACGCCCTCGTGGCGGAACAGCGCGCGAAACGCCGTATGCAGCCGCTGGATCTGCGCCTTGTCGAAGCCGCGGCGTTTCAGGCCGATCACGTTCAACCCAGCCAGCCGTGCACGATTGCCGATCACGCTGCCGAACGGGATGACATCCGCTTCCACGCCGGACACACCGCCGATCATCGCCGCCCGGCCGATGCGCACGAACTGATGGATCGCCGCGGAGCCGCCGATTACCACGTGGTCGGCGATGCTGACATGGCCGCCCATCACCGCATTGTTGGCGATGATCACGTGATCGCCCAGCGCGCAGTCATGCGCGACATGCGCCACCGCCATCAGCAGGCAGTCGCTGCCGACGCGGGTGATGCCGCGCCCGGTGACGGTGCCGCGATGGATCGTGCAATGCTCGCGGATCTGGGTGCGGGCGCCGATCTCGCAGCGGGTCGGCTCGCCGCGGTATTTCAGGTCCTGCGGCGCCAGGCCGACGGTGCAGAACGGGTACAGCACCACGTCTGCGCCGATCCGCGTATGGCCTTCCACCACCACATGAGAAACGAGTTTGGCACCGTCCTCGATCGTGACATCGGATCCCACGGTGCAGAACGGGCCGATCCGCACGCCGGCGCCGATTTCGGCACCAGGGGCGATGATGGCGCTGGGATGAATCGTGGTGCGAGAGGGACTCAGGACGACCGGGTCCGGCATGGCATCCATTCTGGCGGTATTCCGATCCTGCAAACAAGCCACGTCAGGCTAGGGGCCAGCCATCGGCCGACCAACTCAATCATTGTTGCCGCATGTTTCCAGCAACAGCATGTAACACTCTGTTTCGACGATGATTCTGGCGACTTTACGGCCGGATTGTCAGTTAACCGGCCGAGACCATACGAAAGACGGATTCTGCATCGGCGCCCTCCACGTACTGCGATCGGAAGGCGTCGGGCGTCAGCGAAAACGCCTGGCATCCAGCCGCGGCCAGTTCCTCTTTTGAACCATAGCCCCACAGGGCTCCCACCACCGCAACTTGGTTGCTGAGGGCGCCAACCACGTCGTAGTTGCGATCGCCAAGCATCAATGCGCGCGCCGGTGGCATGCCGGCTGCGGCGATGGCGCGCGCCACGAGCTGGGTCTTGGTATCAAGCTCATCCAGGCCGGCGCCGACGACGCCGTCGATCAGCGGTGCAATGTCCAGCAGCCCGACCACCTTACGGGCGTAGACCTCTGGCTTGGAGGTCACGATCCAGCTTCGGTGGCCGGCGCTCCGCACCGCCTGCAGCATGCGGCGGATGCCAGGATAGAGTGTGTTGCCATAGATCCCTTCCCGCTCATAGGCGAGCCGGAATGCCTCGATCCCCCGCTGGGTCTCGGCCGCCGTCACCTCCGGCCGCACGGCGCGGAACACGATCGGCAGCGGCGCGCCGAGAAACGCGGCCAGCGCCGTGTCCGGCTGGTCAGGACAACCGATCGCGGCAAGGCCGGCGCGAAACGAGGCACACAGACCCGCCCGCGCGTCGGTGAGGGTCCCGTCGAGGTCGAACAGATAAGCCCGCATCGGGCTCTGTGTCCTGGCAGACCGTGGCTGCGTCAAGGGCGTGGTCCGGTTGCAACGTCGTTTCGGCTTCCCGGCTTGCCGCAGATCGCGGCGCCCATCAGGCTCATCATCTTGGCAATATGGCGATGGTAATTTTTGCGCGCGGCCCGCAGCAGGAACCAGCTCAGTCCGCCCAGGGTCACGAACGAGAACGCGGCCCATTCCGCCGCCGCTCTCCAGCCGGGACCCGCCAGCTCGGGGGCCAGTCCCAGCAGCGCACCGACCATGGCGACGAAGGCCGCCAGCATCAGGTTCACCTGGAACTCCATATGGTACCAGGTACTGCTCTCTGACATAGGCGAGGTGGGTGACCCCTACGGTCTCCAGGATCAGCATTTCCGCGTCCGCGTGCTTGGTGAAGGCGCGTCGCAATGCCGGTTCCACGCAATTCAGCTGGTTGCTGTATTGCTCCCGCAGCCGCTGGATCACCCAATCGTACAGATCGAACAGGTCCTTCGCGCGGTGCCGGACGGGCCGGCGAACCAGCGCATCATTGACTCCCATGAACACGACGATGTTGGAGAGAAGGCCCAGCAGGATCGCAACGGGGATGGAGGCGACCAACGCGTTCTGCCACTGGTCCTTCGGCAGCGCCGGGATTGACGGGATTCCGGGAAGCACCGCCGCAGCCGCACGCCAAAACAGCCAAAGCGCCGGGACCCAGGCAAAACCGGGAATGAACGTCTTGATCAGGCCGCCAAAGGTGAACGCGCCGAAGATGTTCATCCGAGTTCCCCGGCCGGGAGGGTAGGGGGCCGCTCAGCGATTCTCAATCGAATGATGGGCGGCATGGTGCAGTCCGTGCCGATCTGGTCTCGCCAGGCCGCGGCCGGCTCGCCGGGTCACACCGGCGCGGCACGGTCCATGATCATCGCCGCATAGGTGGCTTCCGCCACCGACACCCCGTCGACCCGGGCCACGGCATTGAATTTCCAAACATTCCCGCGGTGGCGCTCCTTGGTGACATGGACGCGCACCTGGTCGCCGGGGACGATCGGGCGCCGAAACTTGGCACCCTCGATCGACATGAAATAAACCACCTTGCCAGCGGCTTCCGGGCCCAGCGTCTCCACCACCAGCACGGCCGCGGTCTGCGCCATGCTTTCGATGATCAGCACGCCCGGCATCACCGGGTGGTTGGGGAAATGGCCGGCGAAGAATCCCTCATTCACCGATACATTCTTGATGCCGATCGCCGAGACGTTGGGGATCAGGTCGACCACCCGGTCGATCAGCAGGAATGGATAGCGATGTGGGATCGCGTGCATGATGCGTGCGATATCGACCACATCAACCGCACCGCCGTGAGCCTGCGTCTCCATCGGGAGTCCCGTCTGCTGGGATGTCGCGCCGTCCATCGCCCTAGCCTGTGTCCGTCTCCGTTGTGGTCCGCGTCCCGGCCCGCCGCTTGTCGTCCTCACGGGCCAGCCGGCGCAACGTTGCCAGCTCTCGGAAGAAGCTCCGCCGCGACTGCGCCGGGCTGCCGACAAACTCCGCGCCACCGGGCACATCCCCGATAACCCCGGCCTGCGCGCCGATCCGGGCACCGCGGCCAATGTGGAGATGTCCGGTCAGCCCCGCCTGGCCTCCCAGCATGACGTGATCTTCCAGGGTCGTAGAACCGGAAATGCCCGCCTGCGCGACGATGACGCAACCGCGACCAAGGGTGACGTTGTGCCCGACCTGCACCAGATTGTCGAGGCGCGAGCCGGCGCCGATCACAGTGTCGTGCAGTGATCCGCGATCAATCGTGCTGTTGGCGCCAATCTCGACGTCGTCCTCCAGGATGACCCGGCCGAGCTGCGGCACGGTCAGCAGGCTGTCCGAGGTAATGGCGAAGCCGAAGCCTTCCTGCCCGATTCGGGCGCCGGGATAGATATAGACGCGGTCGCCGACCAGCGCGTGGGACAGGCTGGCATGCGGGCCGATGCGGCAGTCGGCGCCGATCTGGACGCCATCGCCGATCACCGCGAGCGGGCCGATCCGGCAGCGGGGACCGATCTCGACCCTGGCCCCGATCACGGCGAGCGGCCCGACTTCGACGCTGGGATCGATCAGCGCACCGGGCGCCACCACGGCAGAAGGATGGATGCCGGGCGTGATTGGGGGCTGCGGATGGAACAGCGCGGCGACCTTGGCCCAGGCGAGGTAGGGCTCCGTGGTGACGATCGCCACCGTGCCGGCAGGGACGCGTGCGGCCATCTCGGGATGCACGATCACCGCTCCGGCCTGGGTTTGGTCCAGGGCGCCGGCGTATTTGCGGTTGTCGAGGAAGCTCACCTCGGTGGGGCCGGCAAGCTGCAGCGGGCCGATCCCGGTCAGCATCAGGCGTCGCGACGCTGCCTCGCCGCCGGCGGCATCCACCACGGCGGCCAGCGCGAACGGGCCGGCGCGGAGGAAGAAGCGAGGATCACCTGCAACCTCGGGTCGGTCCACGGCGCCGGCCCCTCCTGCCGTTTTGCCTCGACTACTTCTTGCCGGACGCCGCAGCCGGCTTGGCGCCGCCGTTGGCTGCGGCTCCGGCGGCTGGCGCGCCGGCCTTCGCCTCCGGCTTCACCGGATGCAGCTTCACCGGAGAGACGCCATCCGGCGGAATGTCCACCGAGGCCAGCACCTTGTTCAATACCTCGGCGACCTGCGGCGTCAGGTCGAAATCCGCCGTGGTGCCCAGGATCTGCGCCCGGTTCAGCACGATGTTGACCCCGCGCGACAACGCCACCTGCTGCGCCACCGCTTCCAGCACCCGGTCGATCTGAGCCATCACGTACTGGCCCGCCTCCTGGATGATGCGGTTACGCTCGCCGAACTTGCGCCGCGATTCGGCAATTCGGTCCTGCAGCTCCCGCTCTTTCTGCCGGATCTGTTCGGGGGACAGCTTGGCGCGCTCTGTCGCAAGCTGCTGGCCCAGGTCGCGCAATGCCACCTGCTCCTTCTGCGCGTCCTCGTTCAGCTTCTCCCGGCGCTGGCTCAGCTCCTTGTCCGCCGCCTGATAGGCAGAAGAAATACGCAGCACGTCGGGCACCGACAGGATGCCGACGATCGCCGCGGGGGTGGCCGATCCCTTGGGCAGATTGGGGAGTTCCGGCATCGGCGGCAGCTGGACCTGAATCTGCTGCTGCTGTTGCGGCTCCTCGATCGGCGGAACCGGCAGGCCAGTCTCCGGCGCGTGCTGGGTCGGCACCGACCGGGCCGCCGGCCGCGCCGGGGTGGTGCGGTGCTGGTTGGGCACGAACCACTCGGAGTTCGCCTGCCCTTGGGCAGAGGCTGCGACCGGTTGCAGGGCGAGCGCGAACGCCGCGAGTGCGGCGGTCACTGGAAGGCGGGAATGAATCACTAGAACCTCGTGCCGAAGCCAAATCGGAAGATCTGCGTCTGATCGTGTGCTTGCTTGATCACGAACGGCGTCAAGTCAACGTTGATCAGACCGAATTGCGTGCGCCAGGAGATGCCGACACCGGCACCGACGCGCGGCGTGGCGGAGGCGGCAATCTGGCACGGAGCGCCGTTCTGCTCAACGCAGCCGCGACTGCCGAAGGACGCGTTGTCAAAACTGGCCTCGCTCAGCGCGCCGACATCGACGAAGGCGCGGCCGCTGAGGCCAAGATCGGGCGAGACCGGCAACGGGAACCGCATCTCGGTGGTTTGCGTCCACAGGAAGCGGCCGCCCAGCGGGTCGCCGGAGATCGTGTCATGCGGCCCGGCGCCGCCGGTCTCGAAGCCGCGCAGATTGTCGCCGCCCAGGAAGAACCGGTCGATGATTTGCTCCTGCCGCCCCAGAGTGAACAGGTAGCCGAAGCCGGCGGCGACCTTGATGCCCCCACTCGCTGCTGCCGAACACCCGGTCCAGCGGAATGTAGTAGGCCGCGTTCAGACTGGTGCGGATGAACCGCGCATCGCCCCCCAGACCCGCGAAATCCGTCCCCAGCTCGGCCAGGTACCCGCTATGCGGATCGAGCTTGCTGTCGCGATAGTCCAGCGACAGCACCTGGCTGACCTGCGACAGCACCGTCGTGCCCGCCTCGTTCAGGATGAATGGGCTGGCCTGCGAGTTGATGTTGAACACATTCCGATCGACCAGCGAGTAGCTCCACACCTGACGCAGATGCTCGTTGAAGCTGTAGCCGCCATGCGCACCGCGAAGCCGGCGCGACGCTCGTCATAGGGCTGAGTGCCGAGGAAGTTGGTCTGGATCAGGAATATGTCGGTGCCGGCGACCAGGTTGCGGTCCATGAAATACGGGTCGGTCACCGACAGGCTGATCGAAGTACGCTTCTGCGCCAGGATGCCGTTGATGTTGGCGGCAATGCCGGTGCCGACCAGGTTGCGCTCACCCAGGCCGATATCCACCAAGGCGCCCGCATCGGTGGAGTAGCCGCCGCCCAGTGTCAGCTCGCCGGTCGATTTCTCGGACAGATTGGTGTTGATCACCGCCTTGTCCGGGGCCGATCCGGGATCGGTCTTGATGTCCACCGTGTTGAAATAGCCCAGATCCATCAGCCGCTGGCGCGACCGGCGCACCGCCTCGGCATTGAACGCGTCGCCCTCCGCCAGGCGGAACTCGCGGCGGATCACCTTGTCCTTGGTGCGCGTGTTGCCGTTGATGTTGATGCGCTCGACATAGACTTTCGGTCCCTCGCCGACCTCGAAGGTGAGGTTGACGATATGGGCCGCCGCGTCCTTGTTGACCCGCGGCTTGACGTCCACGAAGGCGTAGCCACGGGTGTGCACGTCCTCTTCGATCGCATCGGAGCTGCGGCCCACCGCGTCGCCATCGTACCAATCGCCCTCGCGCAGCTTGAGATCCTTGCGGAGATCCTCACCGGCCAGGTTGCGCAGTTGCGAGGTGATCTCGATCTTGCCGACCCGGTAGCGCTCGCCTTCGCTGATCGTAAAGGTCAGGAAGAAGGACTTGCGATCCGGCGAAAGCTCGGATTTCGCGTCCAACACCTGGAAATCGACGTAGCCGTTCTTCAGGTAGAACCGACGCAACAGCTCCTTGTCGAAATTGAGCCGCTCCGGATCGTATTGGTCCGAACTGGACAGGAAGCGCCACCAGCGTTCCTCGCGGCTGTTGATCACCTCGGTCAGCCGCCCTTCGCTGAAGGCGTGGTTGCCGACGAAGGCGATCTTGCTGATCAGCGTCGCCTGCCCGTCATTCACCTCGAAGACCACATCGACCCGGTTCTGCGGCAGGCGAATGATCTGCGGCTCGACGCTGGCGTCGTAGTATCCGTGCTTGGCGTAGAGATCGAGAATGCGCTTGCGATCGGATTCGGCCAGCGCCGGGGTGAACACCGCGCGCGGGCGAAGCTGGATCTCCGGCCGCAACTGGTCGTCATTGAGCTTGTGGTTGCCCTCGAACGCCACTCGATTGACGATCGGGTTCTCCACCACGTGGACCACCAGCGTGTCGCCCTGCCGGTCCAGCCGGACATCCTGGAACAGGCCGGTGGCGTACAGCGTCTTCAGGCTGCGATCGAGCCGATCCGGGTCGAACGGGTCGCCGGGCTGCACCAGCATATAGGAGCGGATCGTGCCTTCCTCGATGCGCTCGTTACCCTGGACCTTGACGGCCTGGATGGTACCGGCGGGCCGAACGGGGCCGGCCGCCTGGCGTGGGGACGCAGCGCGCTGGGCCTGGGTGGGGCCCACGCATAGCAGAGGCAGCAGGCACGCGGCGACAAGCCGCATGAGGGTCATGCGAAGCAAACGGCGACTCTCCCCGTTGGACGCCGCTGCCAGCAGGGTCGCGGCAACAGCCAGAACTCGGTCGGTTCAGGCGGCGGAGACTAGCGGTGACCCGGGCGGCGCGCTAGGCGGGCATTCACATCAGTACCGGCCGGTCGCCCTCGACGATGATCCGCCACAGCACGCGGCTCTGGTTGCGATCGTAGTCGCCGTGGGCCCGGTGCATGGTGGCGCGGTCATCGATCACCAGCACGTCGCCGCGACGCCAGGCATGATGATAGATGATGTCCGGCCGGATCATGCGCTGCAGCAGGTCCTCGAGATAGGCGCGACTCGCCTCCGGAGTCATGCCCTCGATGCGCAGCGTCTTGGTGACATGGAAATACACCGCGCGCGAGCCGTGCACCGGATGGGTGCGGACCATCGGGTGCACGATCGGCGCACCGAATTTCTCGCGGTCCTCGTGGCGTGTGTCGTCATGGTCGCGGTCCAGGCTGTTGACGGTGGACAGCGCCTCCAGCCGCGCGCGTTCAGTGGCCGGCAGCGCGGCATAGGCGGCGCGCATGTTGGCGACGCTGGTGCCGCCGCCGGCAGAGGGGATCTCCACCCCGTACAGCAGCGTCGCGGCGGGCGGGCGCTCCCGGTTGGTGTGGTCGGTGTGCCACATCTCGGCCGGGCGCTGGCCGTTGCGGTGCCAGACCAGGCCGATATCCGGCTGATCCGGCATGTTGTGCTGCGAATAATGCTGCCGCATCGGCGGGCCGAAGGCGCTGGAAGCAGCCAAATACTGCTCCGGCGTAAGCTGCTGGTCGCGGAACACCAGCGCCAGGTGGTCGGCCAGGGCGCGGTTCAGCGCCAGGCTCGTCTCGGTATCGAGCCTCTGGCTCAGGTCGACGCCGGCGACTTCGGCGCCGAGCGATGGGTGCAGCTTGGTCAGCGTGAGCTGTGCCATGGCGTTCCTCCCGCCCGGTGGTCCGGGCTTGTCAGCGCAGGAACGGATTTGTCGCGCGTTCCGCGCCGAAGGTCGAGCCGGGGCCGTGGCCGCACAGGAACGACATGTCATCGCCCAGCGGCAGCAGCTTGCGCTGGATGGCGTCGATCAGCGCCGCGTGGTCGCCATAGGTGAAGTCGGTGCGGCCGATCGAGCCCTGGAACAGCACGTCGCCCACCAGGGCGAAACGGGCGGCCTGGTTGATGAAGACGATGTGGCCGGGGGTATGCCCTGGGCAGTGCAGCACGTCGAACACATGCTCCGCCAGAGCGACCTGGTCGCCTTCCGCCAGCCAGCGGTCCGGCGTCACATTGCGGGCCGCGAAGCCGTAGCCCGCGGCCTGCTCGGCCAGCCCATCCAGCAGGAACTGGTCGCGCCGGTCCGGGCCGTCGAGCGGCGCGGCATCCTGGTCGCCGGCGCGGGCGCGCAGGGCTTCCTGCAATTCGGCGGCCCCGCCGGCGTGATCCAGATGGCCGTGGGTGAGCAGGATACGCTGCACGCGCGCGCCGGTCTGATCGATCGCGGCGAGGATACGGTCCACCTCACCGCCGGGATCGACCACCCAGGCGTCGCTGGTCTCCTCATCCCAGAGGAGCAGGCAATTCTGCTGGAACGGGGTGACGGGGATGACCGCGCCGCGGAGCTGACCCATGCTGATTGGTTCCTGTGTGGCGGGTGGGCGTCTCCCGCTGGCATAGCGCGCGGCCACGGTGCAGGCCAAGCCGATGCCGGGTCGCTTATTGGCCGGTGCCGCTTTGCTTATTGGATTGAAGGGCGGGGGATCGCTGGAGACCGGTCAGGCCGGGAGCGGCACTATCGACCGTGCCAGGGTTCGCAGGCCCAGCCATCATTGTCCCGGTCGAGCCATGGCGCGTAGTACGGCGATCCCCGCGGAATATCCTGCAGGCCCATGGCGCGTGCCACGGAGCACTTGCGTGGAGGACGGGATGCAGACGGGCCTCTGCCTATCCCAGGCGTCTGGACCGTAGGCAATCGCTGGCCGCCTGACAGCTGCAATGCCGGATCGCGCACCTGCGTTCCCAGCACCACGCCGGCGCCGACCAACAGAATCGGCAGAAGGGGGGATCCGAACCGCCAACGGCCGCGACCACGGCGCGGATGGCGCCAGTGCGGATAAGTGTCGCCCGATTTGCACATGGCCCGCCATCGCCTCCCGGTCCGCATCCTGGCGTCCGTGGCTTACAAGGCGGTTTCAGGGCGGTCGGTCGCAGGGCCGGTACGCAGGACACCCCGCCGTGGAGAGCGGCGGGGTGTCCTACGTTTCCTGGTGCCCTAAACTTGGCTTACCGATTGGCCGCGATATCTACTCATGAGTAAACCGCTTGTCCAGTGCTTCCTGCCGAGGGCGCCGATCGGGCCGTCACGCCGACCGGATCGTCACGGCGGCCGAAGGAGAGTGGCCCTAAGCTCGCAGAAACTTCATCCGGTCACCGGCAATCGCTTGACCCAGGTCAACACGCCGCACGGCGCGGTGGCGGAGACGGGACCTCTGCTCGACAGTGTCGGCGGCGGGCAGGGACAGGGCGCCGGGATCGGCCGGTTCAGGCGGTCCGGCGTGCCAACCCGATCAGGCCGCGCGGACCCGCCCGACAGCCGGCACCTCGGAACCTGGCACAGCGTTCCGGCATATCGGCGGGCAGAAACGTACCAGCAGGAGATCGCGCATCGATGCAGGCTCATGATCTAATGACGGAGACGGTCATTTCGGTGGGACCGGACGAGCCGACCCGAAGGATTGCCCAGTTGCTGCTGGACCACGGCATCAGTGCCGTCCCGGTGGTGGACAGCGAAGGCACGCCGATCGGCATGGTCAGCGAGGGCGACCTGGTCGGCCGAGACGAAAAGGAGCGAGTGGCGCGGCGCGACTGGTGGCTCAGCTTGATCACGGGCCGGCAGACGCTGGACGATAGTTTCCAGGCCCGGTTGACCGCGCCCGACCGCACCGCGCGCGACGTCATGGCGGCGCCGCTAGTCACGGTTACGGAGACCACCGAGGCCAGCGAGATCGCCCGCCTGCTGGCGATCCATCACATCAAGCGGGTACCGGTGCTGCGTGAAGGTCGGCTGGTCGGCATTGTCAGCCGCGCCGACCTGCTGCGCGCGGTGGCGGCGACACCGGCATCGGATGCGGCAGCCGAACGCAAGGAACATCCCGGCTTCCTGCTCAGCTTGTTCGGCCCCTACCGTCGGCCCGCCTGGGAAGTGGTGCCGGTCGCCGATCCGGCTGCAGCCGCACCCACGCCAAAACCGGACGAGGCCACACTGGCCGCGGATGATTTCCATCATCTGGTGGAGGACTTCCATCACGGCGAGGTGGAACACCGCGAGGAAGTCCGCCGATCCGCCGCGCGGCAGCGGCGGCAGCGGGCGAAGGCGTTGATCGATGCCCATGTACCTCGATCCGGTATGGCGGGAGATGCTGCATCGCGCCCATGAAGCGGCGGCGAACGGCATGGAGGAATCGCTGCTGCTGCAATTTCCGGCGGCGCTCTGCCTGGATGGCGGACGCGCGATCAACGTGGCCGAGGCGGATTGGCCGACCTCGCTGCGCGGCGAGCCGGCGGAACTTTATCTGCGCTGGGAGCGCGATCTGAAGCCGCGCGGCTTCACCCTGTCCGCGCGGATGTTGACCTTCCCGGACGGCAAACCCGGCGACGTCGGCCTGTTCCTGGGCTGGTGAGAGCGGCCGGCGGGCTGCTTGTCATCGGCCTGCCGCCGGGGGAGGCCGGTGGATCAGCCCTGATCTCTCCGCCTCCGCTCCCGCCACTTGCCGAGTTCGATCGCGACGAACACGAGGCTCGACACCCCGACGCACACCGCCAGCTCGCCCAGCGTCAGCGGTGCGGTGTCGAAGATCGGATTTAGCGGGGGCAGGTAGATCACCAGAAGCTGCAACACGAAGGTCAGCATCACCGCGCCCAGCAATGGCTTGTTGGACAGCAGGCCCTGTCGGAACAGCGACTCCCGATCCGAACGGATCGCCATCACCTGCCACATCTGCACGAAGGTGAGCACGGTGAACACCATGGTCTGCCAATGCGTGTCGCCGGCGGCGATCGCGGCGGCCTGAGTGGCGAGCGTCAGGCCCGCCATCAGCAGACCGACCCAGATCACGTGACGTGCCATGCCCCCGGCGAACAGACCCTCGCGCGGCGGCCGCGGCGGGCGGTGCATGATCGCTCCCTCGGCAGGCTCCGCTGCCAGCGCCAGGCCAGGCAACCCATCGGTGACCAGGTTGATCCACAGGATCTGGATCGGCAGCAGCGGCACCGGAAGTCCGAGGAACGGCGCCAGGAAGATGGTCCAGATCTCGGCCGAGTTGCAGGTCACCACGAAGCGGACGAATTTGCGGATATTGTCGTAAATCCGCCGCCCCTCCCGCACCGCGGCCACGATGGTCGCGAAATTGTCGTCGAGCAGCACCAGGCTGGCGGCCTCGCGCGCGACGTCGGTGCCGAGCTTGCCCATCGCGACCCCGATATCCGCCCGCGCCAGCGCTGGCGCGTCGTTCACGCCGTCGCCGGTCATCGCGACCACCTCGCCGGTCGCCTGCAGCGCCGCCACGATGCGGATCTTCTGCGCCGGATCGACCCGCGCGTAGACCCGGATGGTGCCCACGCGCTGCTGCAGCGCCTGGTCCGACAGCGCCTGCAGGTCGCGGCCGGTCAGCACCCCGGCGTGCTCGTCCAGCAGTCCCAGCTGGCGCGCGATGGCGCGAGCGGTCGCCGGATGGTCGCCGGTGATCATCACCGGCGTGATCCCGGCCTGGCGGCAGGTTGCCACGGCGTCCCGCGCCTCCGGCCGCGGCGGATCGAGCAGCCCGACCAGGCCCAGCAGGGTGAGGTCGCGCTCCAGCATCGCCGCGCTGCGCTCCGTCGGCAGCGTGTCCCAGCTTCGGCTCGCCAAAGCGAGGACACGCAGCCCGTCCGCCGCCATCGCATCCGCCAGCCGCAGCATCGCCGCCAGGTCCAGCGGCACCGCACCGGCCGCGGTCATGACCGCGCTGCATTGCGGCAGCGTGGTCTCCGGCGCGCCCTTGGTGATGGCGAGGAAGCCGTCGCCCTGCACATGCAAGGTCGTCATGCGCTTGCGCTCGGACTCGAACGGTACGTCCAGCACGCGGCCAAAGTTGCGTTCCAGCTCGGTCTTGGCGAACCCCGCCGCCGCCGCTTCCCGCCACAGCGCGACCTCGGTGGGATCGCCCAGCACCTGACCGTCCTCGGCCGTCGCGACGTCGTTGCACAGCGCCATGGCACGCAGCAGGGCCACATCCGGCGGCGCGGCCGGGTCCAGCGCAGCCACCGCCACGCGCTTTCCATTGATCCACGCCTCGGTCGCGCGCATCTCGTTGCGCGTCAGCGTGCCGGTCTTGTCGGAGCAGATGGTGGTGACCGAGCCCAGCGTCTCCACCGCCGGCAGGCGGCGGATCAGCGCATGCGCGCGCGCCATGCGTCCGGCGCCGAGCGCCAGCAGCACGGTGACCACCGCGGGCAGTGCCTCGGGGATTGCCGCCACCGCCAGGCTGAGCGCGGTCAGCAGCATCAGTAGCGGCGGCTCGCCGCGCAGCAGGCCGATACCGAAAATCAGCGCGCAGATCGCCAGGGCGCCGATGGCAATCTG
Source organism: uncultured Alphaproteobacteria bacterium (assembly GCA_963789495.1). Taxonomy (GTDB): domain Bacteria; phylum Pseudomonadota; class Alphaproteobacteria; order Acetobacterales; family Acetobacteraceae; genus CAWBLP01. The sequence continues at coordinate 422,619 of CAWBLP010000008.1, read as the reverse complement.
GCGGCCGAACACGGTGAGCCGCTGTTGCAGCGGGGTGCGCGGCGGCTCCCCGGATTGCAGCAGGCTGGCGATATGGCCCAGTTCGGTTGCCATGCCGATGGCGGTGACGATGCCGCGGCCACGGCCATACAGGACCACGGTGCCCTTGAACGCCAGGTTGCGGCGATCGCCGAGCGGCGCGGTGGCATCGTCGAGCGGCGTGGTGAGTTTCTCGACCGGCAGGGATTCGCCGGTCAGCGAGGCCTCGCCCAGTTTCAGGTCCACCGCTTCCAGCAGGCGCAGATCGGCCGGCACCGCGTTACCGGCTTCCAGCAGGACCACGTCGCCCGGCACCAGATCCTCCGCGGACACCGCCTGCGAGCGGCCGTCGCGCAGCACCACCGCGCGTTGCGGGGCCAGCCGTTGCAGCGCCGCCATGGCGCGTTCCGCACGGAACTCCTGCACGAAGCCGACCGCGGCGTTGAGCACCACGATGCCGAGGATCACCACCGTGTCCTCGATGTCGCCGATCACGCCGGACACCAGGGCCGCGGCGATCAGCAGCAGGATCATGAAATCGGCGAACTGCGCGGCCAGCATGCGCAGCGGGCTGCGCCGAACGGCTTCCTGCAGCACATTCGGTCCGTGACGCCGGCGACGATCTGCCGCCTCGGCCGCGGACAGGCCGCGTTGCGGATCGGTGCGCAGCCGCGCCGCGGTGTTGGCCGCATCCAGCGTGTGCCAGGCGGTGGTTGGTTCAGGTGCCATGGAGATAGATCGCGTAGGCGTTGATCAGATACATCGTGAACAGGGCCAGGCTGGTCCAGCCGACGGTGCGGAACACCCGCATCTGCGGGCGGTACACCAGGCCGACGATGACGATGCCGGACATGATGACGGCCGACATGGCGGAGACCGCATGCGCTCCGGAGACGTGGTACAACAGCGGCCCGTGCGGGTACAGCAGGTCGTCGATCGCCAGCACCAGCGTGTTGAACAGGTTGCTGCCGAGCAGGTTGGCCATTGCCATGTCGAGGGCGCCGATGCGGCAGGCGGCGATGGTGACGACCAGCTCCGGCAATGATGTCACGGCAGCCACCAGCAACGTGCCCACGAAGGTGCGTTGCCAGCCCATCACCTCGGACAACTGGGCAGCGACGAAGGGCAGGGCGGTGCCGGCGGCGATGATCACCAGTGCGGCGCCGGCATAGGTGACGACGGCGCGGTGCAGCGTGACATTCGGATAGCGGCCGGCGCTCGCCTCGGTGATCTCCTCGCGATGGTCGCGCTCATAGGTGGACACGGCGCGCATGCCGAGCAGGTAGAACAGGATGATGATCGGGGTGTAGCTGCCGATGCGGCCGATCGAGAACGACGCGCCCTGTCCGTGCAGCAGCAGGCTCATGCCGATGAAGCCGATCAGGATCACGCCAAACCCGGCGGACAGGATGTGGCCCTGGCGCACCCGGCGATACACGCTCTCGCCGCGTTGCAGGAAGTCGAGCACGACGAGGATCGCCAGGTTGAACACGCAACTGCCCAGCACGTCGCCGACGGCGATGTCGGGTGTCCCGGCCATGGTCACCGCGCTGATCCCGGTCATCAGCTCGGGCAGCGAGGTGACGGTCGCGATGAGGATCAGGCCGACCCAGTTGCCGGACAGGCCGGTCTTGTCGGCGATCACATCGCCGCTGCGCGACAGATGCGGGCCGGCGATTCCCACCAGGGCAAGGCAGGCGGCGAATTGCAGCCAGACGGACAGGACGGGAGTCATCTGGATGGGGGAACCTCCGTCAGGCTGGGTTTGAGGGGACGGGCGGTTGCTGCCCCCGAGCATGGGTGGTGATGATGGCAGCCGGGGCGTGGCATCGCCTTGATGCAGCACAAGGCGGCCACCGCCATGCCGCACAAGGCCGCGACTGCTGTGTCGCAGAATGCGGCTGCCGCCATGCCGAAGGCGGCTACCGCTGCGTCGTAGAAGGTGACGACCGCCATGCCGTAGAAGGTGCCGACCGCTGCGTCGCGTGGCGAGGGTGGGGCACCGGATGGCTGCGCGGTCGCGCTGCCGTCGATGGCAGGATGGCAGGCGTGAGTCCGGCCATCGACCGGATGGTTGTTGCCCAGGCGCATCTCCGTCCGCTTCCCGGTCTCGCAACCGTGCGGTGCCACGCCGCTGACGACGACGTCTGCGGCGAACCGGCCGCGCCACCCGGCGTTCGGTGCGCATGCCAAACGCCAACCGGGAATCCCCACCGCCCTGCAGCGCCACGTTCTTCCACCGCGTGGAGGCTGCCCTGGAGGCCGTGCGCGACCGCGCTGCCGCGCTCGACGCATCGCCGGAATTTCCGGCGGCTGACATCTCGGCGCTGCACGCCGTGGGGATGCTGGCGGCCGTGGTGCCATCGGCGCAGGGCGGCCTCGGCCTGGGAACTACCGCCGCCGGGGCCGACGGGCTGGGCCGCCTGCTGCGCCTGGTCGGCCGCGCCAGCCTGCCGCTGGGCCGGTTGCTGGAGGCCCATGTCAACGCACTGAAGCTGATCGCAACCTATGGCTCACCGGCCCAACTCGCCCGCGCCGGCGCGGATGCCGCGCAGGGTCGCCTGTTCGCCCTGTGGGTGACGGAGACCAGCGATGCCGTGACGCTGCGGGCCGGCACGCTGCACGGGCGCAAAGTATTCTGCTCCGGCGCCGGCCATGTCAGCCGAGCGCTGGTGACGGCGCAGCGCGACGATGGCTCGACCGTCATGCTGGTGGTCGCGCTGGAACCCGGCACCCGCGCGCTGCCGGATCGCATCCGGCTGCAAGGCATGCGCGCCGCGGTCACCGGCGCCGTCGATCTGTCCGGGCTGCCGGCCGGACCCGACGTCATCATCGGCGAGCCGGGCGACTATCTGCGCCAGCCGGTGTTCTCGGCCGGCGCCTGGCGTACCTCCGCGGTCACGCTGGGCGGGCTGGATGCGCTGGTCGAGGCGGTGCGCGATGAACTGCTGGCGCGCAAGCGCGCCGACGACCCGCATCAGCGCGTTCGGCTGGGAGAACTGTTCATCGCCCAGGAGACCGCGTCGCTCTGGGTCGGCAAAGCGGGCCGTATCGCCGAGGCCGATAGCGGCGATGCCGGCGCGGTCGCCGCCTATGTGAACCTGGCGCGCATCGCCGTCGAACACGCCGTGCTGCACGCCATGCAGACCGCACAGCGCGCGCTCGGCCTGAACGGCTTCATCCAGGGCCATCCGGTGGAGCGACTGATGCGCGACCTCGCCACCTATCTGCGCCAGCCGGCACCGGACGAGACGCTGACCGAAGCCGCCACCTGGTTCACCGCGCATCCGGTTCAGTCGGCATGACCACCCTGCAGGCCGTGCTGGCGCGGTTCCGCGCCCTGCCGATCGCCACGCCGGCCGAGGTTCCTGGCCCGCGCTTCGCCGTGCTCGCGCCGCATCCGGACGACGAATCGCTCGGCTGCGGCGGTATCATCGCGGCCGCCTGCGCCGCGGGTCATCCGCCCGAGGTGCTGATCCTGACCGATGGCGCCGCGTCGCATGGCGGCTCGCGGGCCTGGCCGCCGCCGGCCGTCGCCATCCTGCGCGCCCGCGAGGTTGCGGCAGCCACGCAGGCGCTGGGCCTGCCGCCGCACCGGCTGCACCGGCTGGGGCTGCCGGACGGCGCCGCACCGCAGGACGAGTTGGGAATCAGCCGCGCCGCCGATGCGGTCGCCGAACGGGTGGCGGGCTGCGATACGCTGCTGGTGACCTGGCGGCACGACCCGCATTGCGACCACCAATCCGCCTATCGGATCGCCCGGCGCGCGGCACAGCGTCTGGGCGCGCGGCTGCTGGAATACCCGGTCTGGGGCTGGACCCTGCCGCCCGACACCAGTCGGGCCGAACCCGAGTGGCGCGGCTGGCGGGTGGACATCGCCGGCCAGCTCGCGGCGAAGCGACGCGCCATCGCCGCGCACCGTTCCCAGCTCGGCCAGGTGATCCAGGATGACCCCACCGCCTTCGTGCTGCCCGCCGCCTTGCTCGCGCTGTTCGACCAGCCCTGGGAAACGCTGGTGGAGGCGGCATGACCCGGTCCTGGGACGCCGCCACTTTCGACCGGCTCTACGCCGCCAGCGACGATCCGTGGGATTTCCGCTCCAGCCCGTACCGAGCAGGCGAAATACGCGGCCACGCTGGCGGCGCTGCCGATGCCGCGTGCCACCGCCGCGTTCGAGGCCGGCTGCTCGATCGGCGTGCTGACCCAGGCGCTGGCGGCACGCTGCGACCGGCTGCTGGCGGTGGATGGCTCGGACGCGGCGCTGCGCCTGGCGCGAGCGCGTTGCGTTGACCAACCCTGGGTCCGCTTTGCCCGCATGTTGCTGCCACAGGACTGGCCGCCGGGCGAACGATTCGACCTGATGCTGTTTTCCGAGATTCTCTACTTCCTGGATGCCGGCGATGTGCGGCTGGTGGCGGCGAAGGCAGCCGCGAGCCTGCTGCCAGGGGGCGCGGTGGTGCTGGTCAACTGGACCGGGGAGACCGACACGCCGACCACCGGGGAGGCGGCGGCGGCGCTGTTCATCCAGGCTTCCGGCCTGGCGCCGGTTTCGCGTCAGCGCGCACCGGGGTATCGACTGGATGTCCTTGTGGCCTGATGTGTGGGCATCGATCCCGGACTCTTCGGCATCCCCGTTATGGTCGGTGCAGGCCGGCAAGCCGCGACTTCGCGTAGCTGCGTGCGACATCGGCTGCGTGCAACAAGCGTCGATGCCGGGTCTTCGCCCATGCGCAAGATAGTCGGTGGCCGACCGCACGGCGAGTCGCGGCGGACACAAGGCAGGCCCGGCATACGGTTGGCTGCGTGGCACTCCGGGAACCGTGGTCCGGCACGCAACGCATAACAAGGCCGCGCCGCTCCCTGATGTCCGTGCCCGCAATGTCAGTGGATCCGGCAGTATCGGCTACGCGGCCACGGTCGCGACGCTGGCATCGGTGGCGGTGCGGGACCTGACACTGCGAGTGCAGCAGCTGCCGCCGCTCATCGACCATGTGCGGCCGAGGCCTCCGGCGGCGTTGGCGCTGGCCTGACGGCTGTATCAGGACGGGGCGCGGGCAACCGAGCTGCTCAGGTTGAACGATGTGCCACATCCGCTGTTCATGCCGACCAGTGGCAAGGCGTTGGCATTAAGCGGTGCGATCCTCTCGTGGGCCCGCGCCGGATGCCTATGGCTCTCTGCCACGATCATGCTGCCGTGTATAATTGCTTCCCGGAAAATCCCAGACCGAGGGAGGCTGTCGTGGTCGTCGAGACACTCGTCGGAATCGGCAAGGCTGCTAGTGCCCTGAATGACACCGGGAAATTGGTCAGCACTCTGGAGAGAGTGAAAGGCTGGATCATGATCCAGCCGGAGGAGGCTTCGGCCGACGTGGCTGCAATAGTGGCCGAGGTGATGAAAGCACCTGATGTAGTCAACGAGGCGGTGAATAAGCTCCTCGAACTGGTGGACCAAGCGGACCCGCGCCTGGCCGACCTCAACAGAGTCGGCAACGGCTCACTCGCACGGCAGATCGACCGAAAGCGACCGCACTGCCACGACATCATGAAAATTGCGGAGGAGCATCTCTCACAGTGGCTCGACAGGCCTGGAGCCCACGGGCCAGACCGCGACGATCTCCAAGAAGCGCTCCGACGCCTGTCCTTTGCTGATGAGGATGTCTTTTACGTATTTACCGAGTTCGCTCAGGCCATTGAACGTTTGGCGCGGGGGGCAGCAAAACTGGCTGCCCAAGGTAAGAAAGCCGAGGCATTGAAGGTCCTTGTCGACGCGGCGCCAGCGCTATTCGATGCGCAAGAACAAGCGAACGCCCTGGCTGACCGACTAAGCCGTATGCAGATTGAGTTCCGGCGGCGAGCGCTCGGTTTGTCGAATTCGCCAGCACCTAGATCTAGATAAAGAGAAGATAGCTGAGCCTGGTTGCGAAACCTTCCGCTGACCGTCAATGGCCAGCGGTATGATTGCCGGGAGGAAATCAGGGTCACCTACGAGATCGATCGCATGGCGACGGACTTCAACATCGCGGTGTCCGAGCGCTCCGTTGCATCGGCGCGAGTTCCCGCGAGCTCCGTTTCAGGAATGCGCAGTCTCCATTTGGCAGCAATCCTGTGCGGACCGGCTATAGCGACAGCTATCTGCGCGAGGTTGAGGCGGATCGCCATGCGGTGCGGATCACCGGCCGCAGCAAGACCGAGGACATCGTCGATTGCGTGCCCGACACCGCAGGCGGGCAGTCCGCCGGCTACAAGCTGGATGCGATCGCTCGCGCGATCCCTGGCTTGTTCCACATCGACGGTGTTCTGCAACCAACGTTGTGCAAACAACGGGCATCGCGGCCGGCACAAGCACGACCCCTGCGCCGACCATCGCGACGCCAGGCGCGCCCGCCACGCCCGGCCATCGGCATCAGAATACCAGGCCGGCCCGGCGAGCGCTGAACCCAGCCGCCAGGATCATCTCGGCGACGGCGGTTTCCCGTTCGACATCGCATCGGGCCACGGTCCGACGTTGCAGCGTCCGGCTGGTCGCCTCGACCTGTGCCCAGACGGTGCCGAAGAAGGGCGTGCGCAGCCAGGCCGCCAGCCAGTCCGCCGGCAGCAGCAGCCGATCGGTCAGCGCCGCCACGCCGCCGGGCGTGGGACGCGCCCAGACCTGGCGCAGATCGTGACGTGACTGGGCGCGGTGCGCGCACGCAGCCGCGGGTTCCAGCCGATCGTCCAACAGCGGGTCCTGCCGGACCACCCGCCGCCGCATCGTATCGGCCATGCCGCCGGCCGCCCGCCCGTCCAGCCGGCCGGAGACGCACACCGTCACCTCCGGCGCGTGACGGACGCGCGCATCGATGCATCGCAGTGCCGCCAGCAACGCACGATCCTCCCCCAGCGGCACCGATGGCACACCGCCGACACGGTGCAGCAGGTGCCGGGTGACCGCGATGCTGGCGCCGGAATGTTCGCTGTGGCGCGGCCAGGGGTCGGCCGGATCGGGATCGAGCAGTGCGTGGATTTCGTCCAGCAAATTGCCGTAACCGCATTCCAGCGCGTCGTCAGCGTGCAGATGGGCCGGGATCAGCGCCGCCTCGGTCGGGTCGATCACCGCGCGCCCGCACACCACGTCCGCGCCGCTGTCCAACGCCGCCATGTTGGCCTCGATCCAGTCCGGCGCCACAATCCCATCGGCATCCGTCGTCATCACCACGCCGTCGATCCGGGTGAGCGCCGCCGCATGCTGCATCGCCAGGCGGCGGGCCTGTCCCGCATGGGCCCGGTCCGCCGGGAAACTATGTTCCACGATATGCACCGGGCAGGGCAGGGCGGGTTGCAGCCAGCGGACCAACTCCGCGCTGCGATCGGTGCAATTGTTGAGCAGTAGCAGGATGGCGTGGCGGTGCGCGCCCTGCTGCAACGCCAGGGCGCGCAGGCAATCGCCGATCCGCGCCTGCTCGTTCCGCGCGGGCACGGCGACGACGATCGGGTAACGGGGCAGCGGGCGGAGGCTTGGCACGTGGGTCGAAGCGCTTTTGCGCCCGCGCGGTTGCCCCGCCAGCGAACACGTGAGCCGGCGCGGCCGCGATGACCGTCCGGACCGGCACAGCTCTGGACAGTGGATAATCCACCCTGCGATCGTGGCGGCGCATTGCGCCGGAGAGCCACATGAAGCCGTCCATCACACTGCTGGGAACCGGCGGACCACGTCCCGATGTCAGCCGCGGCGCCACCTCGCTGCTGATCCAGGCCGGCGCGGACAATCTGCTGATCGATGCCGGTCGCGGCGTGGTGCGTCAGCTCGCATCGCTCGGCGTCAGCGTCGCGCACATCAATCCTGTGCTGATCACGCATCACCATTACGACCATATCGGCGAGCTGCACGACGTCATCCTGTCGTCCTGGCTGCTTGGTCGCGCCGTCCCGCTGCGCCTGTTCGGCCCGCCGGAGACGCGGCGCATCGTCGATGTCCTGCTGCACCAAGTCTACGACAAGGACATCGAGTTCCGCATGCATGAATCGCTGAACGGCACCTGGCAGCCGGTGGAGACGACCGAGGTGATGTCCGGCCTGGTGTGCGAAACGCCGGACTGGCGGGTGACCACCGAGATCGTGGACCACGGCAACCGGCTGGATTTCCCGGCCGCGTTCAAGCAGCGCTGGGTCTGCCTGGGCTACCGGTTCGAATGCGCGGATGGCGTGATCGCGTTCAGCGGCGACACCGTGGACTGCCCGGGGTTGCGCCGGCTGGCGGAGGGGGCGGATATCCTGGTGCATTGCTGCTATCTGGCGCGGGCCGAGATCAACGCACCGTCGATGCAGCGCCTGGCCGATTTTACCCTGGCCAGCGCGGATACGGTGGGGCGGATCGCGACCGAGGCAAAGGTCGGGAAACTGGTGCTGACGCATCACCGGCAGAAATCCGACGCGATGCTGGAGCAGATGCGACAGGACGTGGCGGCGGATTTTTCCGGCCCCGTCCTGCTGGGTTACGATGGGCTGCGCGTGGAGCTTTAGCAGGCTGCTGAAAAAGTCCAGCGACTCCGCAACGAATGAACGAAAAGAATCGCAGCAGCGGTCGCCGCGAATCAATCTTGCGCTCAGCATCGATTTCGCGAGTTATCGTTGCGAGGCCGGGCCCCGAAAATCCTTTTTCAGCAGCCTGTTAGGCGCAACCGGGGGGAACGGACGTGCGGCGGACCGGTCCGGTCCCGAACGGGAGTTAGTCCGCGGTGTTCAGCATCGGCAGAGTGCTCATGGGCTCGCGGCAGCCCGCACGGGATAGGTTGGATAGTGCGGGTCCGCGCCGCTGCTGACCCTCCGGCTGTGCGTGTCGCGTCGACATTCCGGCTGTGAGTGTCGCGTCGTGGTCGGCGAAGGCCAGCAACACGGATTGCCGGAGAGGACACGGAACCACCCGTGGTGCCGGGATTTGTTGACCTGACGGAGAATGGTCCAGCCTGTGATCGGCACAGTTGAGGTATGCGCTGCGATATTCCTTTAAGCCCGCATTCCACCCTGCGGCAAACGCTCCCGCCACGCGGCGACGCGGACGAGGTCCGCGACGAGGCATTGCGCGGAGGATCGTATCGGGATGGAGGGTGCCAAAGGTAATCCAACCACCATCCAATCGAGCGTCCGCTGGGTCCCGCAATGCAATGGAGCCAGCAGACCTCGGTTCCATGACTGACACCACACTCGATGACGTGCTTCCCACGCATCAACGGAACCGCACCGCAAGCGTCGCTGCACGAATGCTGTGACGCGCGACGCCGCATTGACGGGCACACGCCGGCTCCGTAATCCGGCGCAGCGCAACTCCGGAGCGGTTGGCGAATGATCTGGACTGGACGCGGGCTGGCTTCGATCGCGGTTTTCTTCTGGGGCGCCGGGTATCTCTGGGCGAAGATCATCATGACATGGCTGCCGCCATTCGCGGCGTCCGGAGTGCGTTATGGCCTCGCCTCGATACTGATGCTTCTACTCACCGCTCGGAACGGCAATCCGCTGCGGACGCTGTCGGGCCACTGGTTCCGCTACCTGCTGTTGGGCTTTGTCGGCATAACCTGCTTTCAGGCCTTCCTGTTCTCAGCAATCCGACTGACCTCGGCGATCAGCGCCTCGGTCGTTATGGCCCTTACTCCGGCGATCACTGCGTGCGGTGCTGCCGCCTTTACCGGCGAACGGCTGACCGGGCGCTCGATCGTTGGCACGCTCGTCGCAGTCATCGGCGCGGTGATCGCCGTACTGGGCGACAATCCGCTTGGCCTTGCCGGACTCAGTCTGGACTGGGGCGAGCCGCTGGCTTTTGTTGCCGCATTGTGCATGGCCTTCTACACGGCCGCTGCGCCGCGGCTGCTGCGCAAGGATGTTGCAGCGCTGTCCAACACGACGTTGGTGGTAACGATCGGCGCGGTGTTTCTGTCCCCTCGCGCCGTTCTGGCCTTTCCTGCAACACCACCGTCCGCTGCACCGCTGGCTGCACTGGCAGCTGTGGTGGTCGGCTCGACCATAATCGCCTACCTGTGCTGGACTCGCGCGATCGCACTGATCGGCGCCATGCAGACAAATATCATGTTCAACTTCATTCCCGTCGTTACGATGGCGCTGGCTTCGCTCCAGGGGGATCTTCCCGTGCCTGAGCAGGTGATTGGTGCCGCCATCGTTGTTGCAGGCGTTACATGGAGTATGGTGCCGAACAGACCGCCATCCGAGCGTGCACCCGGCATGCAGCTCCCGCATTGAGCTGGCTCCCGTAGACTATTCGAATGGCGTGGTCAGCACGGGATCGAATGTCGGAAGGGACGTAACATGGTGATGCCGGTTGATCGGTTCGAGCATGCGCGCGCGCAGTTCGGCAGGAATGGCCGCATCGACCGCCAGGGCATCGAGCGTGCCGGGCGTATCGGAGGCGAACCGCTTCGCCAGCGCATCCACCAGACAGGCGGCGAGGCAACCGACGGGCTCCAGGAGCTTATCGTAGAGCACAAGAGGATTGGCAGGCAGCGCGCCGTCAAGATCCAGCACATTGATAGAAGGTGAGACTGCCACAACGGGCCCAGCGTCGACGGCCTCGATGACCTGATGAATGGTCCAGACCGTGCTGGTCGCGCCGCGTGCAGCCAGGTCCTCGGCGGGCGCCGGACCTGCGCCATGGCCATGCGCAAGATCCGAAGGATGAAAGTTGTAGATACCGTAGCTCGGCCGTCCGATGATCCATGAGTTCGATCACCTGACCGAACACACAACTCATGATGGCATCCGGCTTCCACGCCTCTAGCAAATTCCGGAAACCATCAACTTTGATTTCGCCGGTATAGGCCGGTACGCCCTCACGCAATGCCGACTCCACGATGGCCGTTTCGATCGCGATGATTTCGTCGTGGTCCACATACTTCCATATCCGCTTCTTCAGGCCGATCCTGGCGGTCTGGTTCACGGGATCATCCGTCACCAATCCGACCAGCTGTACACGTCCAGGAAATCGACGCGCGTAAGCCTTGACCGCCTCCAGCGCCAGGTAGCCGAATTCGAAGCTTGCGAACAGCACAAGGCGCAGGCCGGCGGCAACCGGCTGCGATGTCTCATCGGGTGCCGGCATGATCAATTCGCCCCACCGCGATCCGGTGATCGGCAAGAAGGTCCGGCCCGAATGATCGAGAAGCAGACGGTGGTTGAGTTCGGCTTCCCGGATCAGTTCCGCCGAGGGGTCGGTGACCGGCATGGACGTCCCCCGTTTCTGTGGATTGCCTGCGAAGCTTATCCGACATTCCCCAGATGACCAGCCCGTCCGACCCTATGGAAGCCAGCCCATCCGCCCCGACGGCGTTTGCAACGGCGGCCGTGCAGTGATGACGCTCTCGGCCGGTCCTGTTGGTCGTCGAGTTCGGTCTGACCGAAACTCTGTCGCTGTAATGGGGCGTTTGGACGCAATTCCCCTGCCGACAGTCTGCGCGGCCAGTCATGTCAGCGTCACTCAACATTGAACCGGCGGCAACGGACGAAGTGTTGCGATGGCGTCGAGCATCTGCGGGAGCAGCGCATGCGGCACCACAATCCCAGCCATCTGGAGGGCGATCGACCGGACATGCCGCACGATCTCCGGCATCAGCGTCGCCAACACCTCGATGTAGTTGCTGGTCTTGAGCGCCATCGCCGTGATGAGCGCCGTGCAGCCGACCTTGTTCAACGCATATTCGAGTTCGCCGAGCGGATGGGCCGGATTGATATTGACCAGGACCATTCCCGCCTTCGCGGTCGCGAACCGCGTGATCACCCACTCCGCGTTGTTGGGCGACCAGATGACCACCCGGTCACCCGGCGCGAGCCTCAGCGCCAGGAGCCCGGTCGCAAATGCATCGACCTTCGCTTTCAGCTCCGCGTACGTCCATCGGATCGACTGGTGCCCAGTCTGTCGCGGGTTACCGGTGAGACCTATGCCCGCTGACGCCGAACACTTCGGCTATTTGCGGTATGGGAGCCGGCACACCGCCTGGACATTGCGGATTGGTTCCGCCGTCTCCGGATTTCAGCTTCGCCGCTCACTCCGCCCTGGGGCTACAAGCCTTCGGCGGCGCGGGCAATCTGCTCCGTGGTGGTCAGGTAGGTGTCGATGTCACGATCCTCCTGCGCCACCAGCACGTGCTGCACGCCGGCTTCCTGATACGTCGCCAACTTGCCGCGCAACTCCCCGACCGTTGCCGCACTGCAGCCGATGCGCAGCGAGATGGTGAAGTCGGGCTCCGGCCGTTCGGCGCGCAGCCGCTGCACCATCGCCTTCGCCTGGTCGGGTGCCACGCGACTGCCGTGCCAGCCGTCCAGCCCCAGCGCGCGTTTGACCGCGGCGTCCGACGACCCGCCGATCCAGATCGGGATCGGGGCACAGGGCTGCGGCTGGGTGCGCATCTCGTTGATCACCGCCGGAATCCAGCGGGCCGGGAAGGTGACCGGGTCCTCATTCCACACCGCGCGCATCATCGCGATGCCTTCGTCCATGCGCCGGCCGCGCTCGCGGAACGGCACGCCCAGCGCGGCAAACTCGGCCTCCAGCCAGCCGACGCCGGCACCCAGGATCAGCCGGCCCTGCGACAGGTTCTGCAGCGTCGCCAGTTCCTTCGCCAGAGGCAGCGGGTGGCGCATCGGCAGCACCAGCACACTGGTGCCCAGCCGCACGCGGCGGGTGCAGGCGGCGGCCCAGGTCAGCGTCAGCACCGGGTCCCAGAAATTGGGGGAGGGCGGGTAGTTGGAATCCTTCGGTACGATGATGTGCTCGCTGACCCAGACATCGGCGAAGCCCAGCGCCTCGGCCTGTTCGGCGGAGCGGCGGATGGAGTCCGGACCGGCCTTGCGACCGATATGCGGCAGATGGATGCCAAGCTGCATGACGTGCGCCCCCTGTACGATGATTGCGTAGCACGGTGCCGTGTTGCCACCACCGTGTCCACCGGGCGACAGGAAGCGTCGGGGGCCTTGCCCCGAACCTCCATCATGGGGCGCTAAGGGCGCGGCCCTTGGAGCCGCCTCTGTTTGGGGTGGGGCGAGGGCCGGTCGTGATTGCACCCCGGTCCGGAACCGCCGCGCCCCCTCTCCGCCCCAAACCGAATCGATTGCAAAGGCGAGCCTTTGCCGGGGGTCCAGGGCTCAAAGCCCCCAGGTGGGGTTCGGGGCAATCGCCCCGACACGTCCAGCGGCCGGCTCCGGGTCAGTGAGCGCGCAGCCCGTAGTCGAACAGCTCGTAATGGTCGTTCATCATCCGGGAATACAGCGACTTCACGTAGAAGTCCTCCATGAACCATTTCTGGAACTTCTTCTTATCCTCGAACCAGAACTCACCGAAATTCGGATCGAAGAACGCGATATCCTGCAGCCCGGTATAGCAGGCCATGCAATGCCCGGAGGCGTCGGAGCCGTAGATGCCGATGATGCGATAGGACCCGGTGCCGCCGCGCGAATCGCACAGGTCACTGGCAAGCTTGGCCTTGATCTTCTCGCCGCCGGCCTTGTTGCCCACACCCCAGCCGTTCTGCAGCCCGCCCCCGCGCCGGATGATGCCCCGGCTCAACAGGAAGTTGCGGGTCGCCTTGTCCTGGTTCTGCGACCCGCGCTGGATGTCGGGCGAGGTCGAATGCGGGCTGATCATCTGTGATGGGCGCATCGAATCGCCGATGATGAACCACTGCATCAGCAGGCGGATCTTGGACGCGTTGACCGTGCCGCCACCGCCCTGGGTGATCCAGTTGGCGAGCGCACTGTCATGCGCATGCTCGTCGATCCATTTGGCGGACAGCATTTCGCAGATGCCGTCCCGCGTCACGGTGTCGGTGCCGATGATCGTGGCAACCGGATTGACGCATTGGGAAAAATCCCACGTAAGGTGCCCGCCGGCGGAGCGGACGCTGCGCTGGACGATTCCCACATAGGCACCGATCAGTTTGCTCTTCAGCCAGTTCATCTTTTTTTACCATATTCCAAATTACGGCGGACCTCCCGCAGCCAGGTCATATTGCAACTGTATCGTGCAGTGAGGCAACGATTCCTGTGAGGGCCCCCGACAGGCGTGGCCTGCAGCACGGGCGCGTCCGGCGATCCCGGTCGCGCCGGGTCGTCGCGGCCTGCGCAGCGCGGCCTCGGGCAGCGCCGCGGCCGGTGCAAGGGGGGCGCGTCAATGGCATATCCTGTATCCGCCATCGCGCGATGAGCCAGCCGGACAGTCCGGTGCTTGCGATGGGGTTCGCCGGCTGTCGCCTGAGTCAGGCGCAGGCACCGAAGTCACGCGCGGGTAGCACGGGGGCCTCTCCCATCCGGCAGGCCAACCCGGCCCGCCACCGTCGGGCCGGCCTCACCCGCCACTCCGCTGTCCCCCATCCGCCACCGCGTCTCAAAAACGGCACCGGCCGGCGGAGGCACGCTCCCACCCTCTCGCCTTTCCCCCAAAATCCGCCTATCTAGCTGTGGCATGACGCAGCGCAGCGCCGCGGCCCGCAACCCGGGACAAGGCGCCGCCTCCACAACTGAACCGAGCCCATTTTGAGCGACACCCCTGACGATCCCGCGGCCCCGCCGCCGCCCCCGGAAGACCTGCAGCCGGTGACGATCGAGGAGGAGATGCGACGCTCCTACCTCGATTACGCCATGAGCGTGATCGTGGCGCGCGCCCTGCCGGATGCCCGCGACGGGCTGAAGCCGGTGCACCGCCGCATCCTGTTCGGCATGCATGAGGCCGGCTACACCGCCGGACAAGGCCGTATCGCAAATCGGCCCGCGTCGTCGGCGACGTCATGGGTAAGTATCACCCGCACGGCGACGCCGCGATCTACGACGCCCTGGTCCGCATGGCGCAGCCCTTCTCCATGCGCGTGCCGCTGATCGACGGGCAGGGCAATTTCGGCTCGGTGGACGGCGATAACCCGGCGGCGATGCGCTACACCGAGGTGCGGCTGGCCCGCGCCGCCACCCTGCTGCTGAACGATATCGACAAGGACACGGTCGACTTCCAGCCGAACTACGACGAGATCGGAGAGCGAGCCGAAGGTCCTTCCGGCCAGCTTCCCCAACCTGCTGATCAACGGCGGCAACGGCATCGCCGTCGGCATGGCGACCAACATCCCGCCGCACAACCCGGGCGAGATCATCGACGCCACCCTGGCGCTGATCGCCAACCCGGACACCCCGCTGGACGAGCTGATGCGCATCGTCCCCGGCCCGGACTTCCCCACCGGCGGCATCATCCTCGGCCGCTCCGGCATCCGCGAGGCGTTCGAAACCGGCCGCGGCAGCATCACCATCCGCGCCCGCGCCGAATTCGAGGAGATCCGCAAGGACCGCCAGGCGATCATGTTCACCGAGATCCCGTATCAGGTGAACAAGAAGCACCCTGCTGGAGCGCATCGGCGAACTGGTGCGCGCCAAGCAGATCGAGGGCATCAGCGGCGTGCGCGACGAGAGCGACCGCTCCGGCATGCGCGTCGTGATCGAGCTGAAGCGCGACGCCACGCCGGAAGTGGTGCTGAACCAGCTGTTCCGCTTCACCCAGCTGCAGATCAGCTTCGGCATCAACATGCTGGCGCTGGACGGCGGCCGGCCGCGGCTGCTGGGGCTGAAGGACGCGCTGCAGTGCTTCATCCGCTTCCGCGAGGAAGTGATCCTGCGGCGCGCCCGCTTCGAACTCGGCAAGGCGCGCGACCGGGCGCACAACCTGGTCGGCCTCGCCATCGCGGTGGCCAATATCGACGAGGTCATCCGGCTGATCCGCGCCAGCCCCGACGCCGCCGCCGCCCGCACCGCGCTGATGGAGCGCGACTGGCCGGCCGAGGATATCGGCGCGCTGCTGGCGCTGATCGACGAACCGGGCAACGTGATCGCGCCGGACGGCACCGTGCGGCTGACCGAGGAACAGGCGCGCGGCATCCTGGAACTGCGGCTGCAGCGCCTGACCGGGCTGGAACGCGAGAAGATCCAGCAGGAGCTGGACGAAGTCGCCGGGCGAGATCCGCGAGCTGCTGGAGATCCTGGGCTCCCATCCGCGCCGCATGGAGGTGATGCGCGACGAGCTGGTCAAGGCGCGCGCCGCCATCGCCTCGCCGCGGATGACCGACATCACCGAGGCGCGCTGGCCGACCAGGACGACGAAAGCCTGATCGAGCCCGGCCAGATGGTCGTCACCATCACCCGCGACGGCTTCATCAAGCGCACCACGCTGGAGACCTACCGCGCGCAGAACCGCGGCGGGCGCGGACGGTCCGGCGCCTCGACGCGCGGCGACGACATCGTCACCCGCAGCTTCCATGCGCATACCCATCAATGGGTGCTGTTCTTCTCCTCCGGCGGCAAGGCGTTCCGCGAGAAGGTCTGGCGCCTGCCGGAAGGCGGCCCGACCGGCAAGGGCCGCGCGCTGGTCAACCTGCTGCCGGAACTGGGCAGCGACACGATCACCACGGTGCTGCCGCTGCCGCAGGACGAGACGCTGTGGGACAGCCTGCACCTGGTGTTCGCCACCGCATCCGGCAACGTGCGGCGCAACCGGCTGTCGGACTTCCGCAACGTCCGCGCCAGCCGGCCTGATCGCGATGAAGCTGGACGAAGGCGACCATCTGATCGGCGTCGCCACCTGCCGCGAGGGCGACGACGTGCTGCTGGCCACGCGCAAGGGCCGCTGCATCCGCTTCCAGTTGACCGAGGACCAGGTGCGCGTGTTCGCCGGCCGCGACAGCTCCGGCGTGCGCGGCATCAAGCTGCTGGGCAAGGACGAGGTCATCAGCCTGTCGGTGCTGCGCCACATCGACGCGAGCAACGAGGAGCGCGTCGCCTATCTGAAGCTCGCCAACGCGAAGCGCCGCAGCAACGGCAATGGCGAGGACGAGCCGGAACCGGGCTCCGACGCCGAGGAGCCGGTGGCCGACGTCGACGCTGCCCGATGAGCGGATCGCCGAACTGGAAGCTGGCCGAGGAAATGCTGCTGACCGTCACCGATGCCGGCTTCGGCAAGCGCACCTCCGCCTACGAATACCGGGTCACCGGCCGCGGCGGGCAGGGGATCGCCAACATCACCCTGGCACCGCGTAATGGCAAGCGCCGTGGTCGCGACCTTCCCGGTGCGGCCGGGCGATGACGTCATGCTGGTGACCGACGCGGGCCGGCTGATCCGCGTGCCGGCCGACCAGGTGCGCATCACCGGCCGCCAGGCGATGGGCGTGACGCTGTTCCGGGTGAACGCCGGCGAACACGTCACCAGCGTGTTCCCGGTGGTGGAAGAAGAAACCGACGAGAACGGCGGGCCGGAACCGGACCCGGCCGAGGAAGCGAACGATGGCTGAGCCCGTGAAGAAGCTGCGTGTCGGTCTGTACCCCGGCACGTTCGATCCCGTCACCAACGGCCATCTCGACGTGATCGCCCGCGCCGCGCGGCTGCTGGACAAGCTGGTGGTCGGCGTCGCGATCAACACCGGCAAGGGCCCGCTGTTCACACTGGAGGAGCGGGTCGAGCTGGTGGAGGCCGAAATCGCCCGCATCGCCACGCAGAACGGCATGGTGATCGAGGTGCGGCCGTTCGATACGCTGCTGATCGATTTCGCCCGCAAGGTCGGCGCCAGCATGATCGTGCGCGGGCTGCGCGCGGTGTCCGATTTCGACTATGAATTCCAGATGGCCGGCATGAACTATCGCATGGCGCCGGACGTCGAGACGGTGTTCCTGATGGCGAGCGAGCGGCACCAGTTCATCGCCTCCCGCCTGGTCAAGGAAGTGGCAATGCTGGGCGGCGATATTTCCTCCTTCGTCCCGCCGCTGACGCATGGAGCGGGTGCTGCGTCGCATCCGCGGCTGATTTCCCGCATTCCGTCGACCCGGCTGTGCCAACCCGGGACAGCCCAGCACATTTCCTCAAGGAGGCGCCATGTTTCGCCGAACCCTGATCGCGGGCGCCGCGGTCGCAACCCTGGCAGGGGAATTCCTGATGAGCGAATCCGCCGAAGCCCAGCCGAAGCTGGACCCCGAGAACACGCTGTACATGGACCTGAAGTATGGCCGTGTGGTGATCCAGATGTTCCCCGACCTGGCGCCGAAGACGGTGGAGCGGATCAAGACCCTCGCGCGGGAGGGGTTCTACGACAACACGCCGTTCCATCGCGTGATCGAAGGCTTCATGGCGCAGGGCGGCGACCCGACCGGCACCGGCACCGGCGGCTCCAAGCTGCCGACCTGCCGGCCGAGTTCACCACCAAGCGCCACTTCCTGCGCGGCACCTGCGGCATGGCCCGCACCGGCGACCCGAACAGCGGCAACAGCCAGTTCTTCATCATGTTCGCGCCGGCGCCGCATCTGGACGGCCAATACACGATCTGGGGCCAGGTGGTGCAGGGGCATGGAGTTCGTCGACCAATCGAAGCGCGGCAGCGGCGGCAGCGGCACGGTGCAGGACCCTGACCGCATCGATGCACATGCGCGTCGCCGCGGACGTGAAGTAGCGGCGCGTCGCCGCTCGCCCGCGCGGCGGGCGGCCGGCGGCGCCAGTCGGCCGCGGCACATGAGTTGGCCGCGGCACATAAGTCCGTCGCGGCACTTCGGTCCGTGGGCGCGTCCCCGTCGCGCCGCAAGGCAGTCGCATGCGGCGGCAGTGCGGGAACACCAGCGCGGCCTGGGTGCGAACCGCGGCAAAGCAAAGCTTTCAACACGGAGGCAGAGCGAGGACACGGAGGGCCACGGAGTTGGTGATGGCACGACGGCCGTGGCGCGATCACCGACTCCGTGGCCCCGGTGTCCTCGTTCTTCCTCCGTGTTGAAAAATCTTGCTTCGCTGCGGTTCGTGCCAGATCAGGGCGAGCCGTCACAGCCGGTCATGACAAGCGGCGCCGGCCTGCGCGCGACGCCGGCGCCTGGGCAATCTCACTCCACCGCGGCGCCCACACCATTCTGGAACGTCGAGGGCACGCCTTCGAAGGCGGATTTTGCGCGCTTGCCCAGCCAGTAGGCGTAGTTCGGCGGCACGCAGGTGAAATCGGGATCGGCGCCGAGCTTCTGCGCCGCGTCCAGTGCCCAGTTGGGGCTGTAGAGCAGCTCCCGCGCCAGGGCGATCAGGTCGGCCTTGCCCGACGCCAGGATCGCCTCCGCCTGGTCCGCGTGCACGATATGCCCCACCGCCATGGTCATGATTCCGGCCTCGGCGCGGATCTGTTCGGCGTAAGGCACCTGATAGCCGTAATATTTCGACCGCGCGGAATCCATCGGCGAGCGCTCCAGCATACCGCCGGAGCTGCAGTCGATCACATCGACGCCTTTGGTTTTCAGCTCGCGTGCCAGGGCGACGCTCTGTTCCGGTCCCCAGCCGGCGTCTCCGGTCCCCAGCCGGCGTCGTCCTCGCAGGACAGGCGCATGAACAGCGGCTTGTGCTGCGGCCAGTTGGCGCGCACGCATTCCGCGACTTCCAGCGCGAACCGCATGCGGCCGGACTCTGAACCGCCATAGGCGTCATTGCGCCGGTTTGCCACCGGAGACAGGAACTGGTGGATCAGGTAGCCATGCGCGCCGTGGATCTCCAGCACCTCGAAGCCGGCGCGATCGGCCCGCGCCGCGGCCTCGCCCCAGTGCTGCACCACGGTCGGGATCTCGTCGCGGGTGAAGGCGCGGGGCGTGGGCATGCGGTCGCTGTGCGCCACCGCACTGGGCGCGACCAGTTCCCAGCCCTCCCAGTCGAACATCTCGGGATGGTCGGCGGTGAGCGGCTGCTGGCCTTCCCATGGCCGGGTAAGCCGCGCCTTGCGGCCGGAATGGCCGAGCTGGATGGCGGGCACTGCGCCGTGGGTTTTGATGAAGGCGGTGCAGCGGGCCAGGCCGGGCACGAATGCGTCGTTCCACAGCCCGAGGTCGCCGACGGTGCCGCAACCGCGCCGCTCCACCTTGGTCGATTCCATCATCACCAGGCCGCAGCCGCCCACGGCGAAGCGGCCGGCATTCACCAGGTGCCAGTCGGTGGCGAAGCCTTCCCGCGATGCGTATTGATGCATCGGTGCGAGCACGACGCGGTTCTTCAGCGTGACATCGCGGATCGTCAGGGGGGAGAACAGCATCGGTCCGGCCACGTTTCTGCTCCTGTCGTATGGGTCGCGGCGATCACTACCGGGGATTTTCGGGCTCGGCTACAGCGCGGGCCTGCGGTTGTTGCGCTACCGCGGCTTGTTGCAGCCGATGGCGCGCGACGCGGCTGCGGCGGTGTGATGCGCGAGTGCGGTGAACCGGCACGGTTGCGCGACTGGATGCGTGTTGTATCGCGCTTTCTGTATCCGGTCGGAGGCGCTCATCGCGGCCGGTTGGCGAACCGCCGATCCGATCGCTCGCCAGCGTTATTCCGCCGTGCTCGACGCGAGCCGTTCCAGCAGAGCCTGCACGCGTGGCTCCTCGCAGACAGCAACATTGAATCGCATCCACGGCGACCGCTCCAGGTGCGGGCGAAATACCGTGCCCGGAGCGAGCATCAGTCCGTCGCGCTGCGCCGCTTTCGCCAGTGCGAGCGAGTCCTCGAGGTGCGGGAAGCGTGCCCAGACGAACATTCCGCCCGCGGGCTCAGCGAACAATTCCAGTCCGATGCGTTCGAAGGCGCGCACGACATCAAGCCGCGCCGCGCCAAGCCGCTCGCGCAGGCGCGACAGGTACTTGCGGTAATGCCCATCCACCAGCATCAGATAGATAAGACGCTCCGTGAACAGCGACGTGGTGATGCTGGTCAGCATTTTTATGTCGGCGAGCTGGTTGGCGATGTCCGGTGGACAGGCGACGAAGCCGACGCGCAGGCTGCCCGACAGTGTCTTGGAAAAGCTGCGCACGTAGATCACACGGTTGAGCTGGTCGAGCGTGGCCAGCCTCGGTGTCGGGTTGACCTGCAGATCGCAGAAGATGTCGTCCTCGACGATTGTGAAGTTATGGCGTTCGGCTGCCTGCAACACCTTGAACGCGATATGCGGGCTCATATCGGTCCCGGTCGGGTTCTGCATCACTGACTGGGTGAAATACACTTTCGGCCGGTGCGCCGCCGCCAGCTTTTCGAGGGTGGCGAGGTCCGGTCCGTCGGGGTTTCGCGGCACCGCCAGCATGTCCACGCCTTGCGAGCGCAGATTGCCGAACATGTTGTAGTAGCCGGGGTCATCCACCAGCGCCGCGTCCCCGGGCCGCAACAGGTAGCGGATGACGAGTTCAAGTGGCGTATGGTACGACAGGTGCGTAAGCAGCCTGCACGGCGGGATGGCGCCGGGTGAGCGGGTGGCGGTGCAGACGGCAACGCTGATGCGGCTGCCCGCCTGGCAGGGTTCTGCCCATCGACTGCACCGGGTTGTCGTGCAGACGCCGACGGGCGACAGTGCCGCGCAGAGCTGGATCGCACTGCGCGGCACACGCTGTCCCTGGAAGGAATGACCATCATGCTGCAGCCACCCCCGGCAACACCCGGCATGCGGGAAGACGAGATCGACACCCCCGCGCTGGTCATCGACCTGGACGCGTTCGAAGCCAATCTCGATCGCATGGCGGCCTTGCTGGCACCGACCGGGACCAAGCTGCGGGCACATGCCAAGACCCACAAATCACCGGTGATCGCCAAGCTGCAGATGGCACGCGGCGCCGTCGGCCAATGCGTGCAGAAGGTGGCGGAAGCCGAGGTTCTGGCCTGGGGCGGCATCCCCGACATCCTGGTCAGCAATGAGGTGGTGGGCGCCGCCAAGCTGTCGCGACTCTGCGGGTTGGCGACCATTGCCAAAGTTGCAGTCTGCGCCGACGACGCCGCGCAGGTCGCCGCCTGCGAGGCCGCCGCCGCGGATGCCGGGATGCGCCTGTCGGTGCTCGTGGAGATCGATGTCGGTGCCGGCCGCTGTGGCGTCGCGCCAGGCCCCGACGCCGTCGCGCTGGCGCAGCGCATCGCCGGCTCGAAACACCTGATCTTCGGCGGGCTGCAGGCCTATCACGGCAGCGCTCAGCACAAGCGCACGCCGGCCGAACGCCATGCCATGATCGACCACGCGGTGGATGCCTCCCGCCGCACCGTGGAGCAACTGCGCCAGCAAGGGCTGGAGTGTCCGATCGTCGGCGGCGCCGGCACCGGAACGTTCGAGTTCGAAATCCGCCTCCGGCGTCTACAATGAGATCCAGGCCGGCAGCTACGTGTTCATGGATGCGGATTATGCGCGCAACCTCGATAAATCCGGCGCTCCGGTCGGCACCTTCCGTCACGCGCTGTTCGTGCTGTCCACCGTGATGAGCGCGGCGCAGCCAGGCGTCGCGGTGCTGGATGCCGGGCACAAGGCGGTCGCCGTCGATTCCGGCCTGCCGACGGTGTGGCAACGTCCGGATCTGCAATACGCCGGCGCCTCCGACGAACACGGCAAACTCAACGTTGCATCTGAAACCACTTCCCCGAAGCTCGGCGAAAAGCTCCGCCTGATCCCCGGACATTGCGATCCGACCGTGGACCGCTACGACTGGTATGTTGGTGTGCGTAACGGTCGCGTCGAGTGTCTCTGGCCGGTGGCCGCCCGCGGCGGCATGTACTGAGCCGGTGCTACGTATCCCGCTTTGTGGTGGGATGCGGCAAGCGACGGGGGCGCCGCCCCCGAACCCCCATCAAGGGGCGCTGCCCCTAGAAATCCCCGCCAAAGGCCCGGCCCTTGGAGGCGAACCTGTTTGGGGTGAGGAGGGGGCTCTTCCGCGATATTGCCCGGGTCCGAGGCCGTCACGCCTCCTCCCCACCCCAAACCGAATCCGATTGCAAAGGCGAGCCTTTGCTGGAGGTCCAGGAGGCGACGCCTCCTGGTGGGGTTCGGGGCAAAGCCCCGCCGCTTGCTGCGTCCAACCACCACGCGTGCTGCAGGGCGTGGAACGCACTCAGCCCGACGTTGCACCCGGCTGTTGCGGCATCGCTGCGTCGTCGAGCTTGCGTGCCTGCTCGGCGGCAGGACGCGCCGTGATGCGCTGAACATAGGGTTCGAATGCCGGACGCTTGTCGATCGTGCCGAACTGCATGCCGAACGCGAGTTGGCAGCCGACATACAGATCGGCGGCGGTGAAGCTATCGCCCACCAGGTAGTCGCGCGTCGCCAGGGTGGCGTCGAGCAGGTTCATCACGTCATCGGTACTGGCCGTAGCCGATCATGCGTTCGCGCCCCTCGGGCACAACGAAGCCAAGCGCCTTGTTGCTGGCGGCGGCTTCCAGCGGACCGGCGCCAAAGAACAGCCAGCGATAATACGGGCCACGCAGCCGATCGCCCGCCGCGGGTGCCAGGCCGGACTGTGGGAACGCATCGGCGAGATAGGCGCAGATCGCCGCTGATTCGGTGACAACCGTGTCGCCATGCCGGATCGCGGGCACCTTGCCCATCGGATTGATCGCGAGATAGGCGGGCGCCTTCATCGTCGTGCCGTACTCCAGCAACTCGGTCCGGTACGGCTGGCCGATCTCCTCCAGCATCCAGCGGACGATCCGGCCGCGCGACATGGGATTGGTGTAAAAGACCAGTTCGTCGGTCATCGGCAAACTCCCTTGCAGCGAAGGCTGCATCCGATATTGGCACGCGTGCGGCCAGGTGTGATCTCCGGCATTCGTCAATTCGCAACTGTCGGCAGGCAGCGACGAAGGTCACGGCTGCGGCCGCGGGATGATGACAACGCAGCGTTGTCGCAATCGTTCCGAGGTGCGCGGACAGCGCCGGTGCGCTACGCCACCGGAGGATGAAACTGCGGTGCTTCGGCGCGCTCGCGCAACCCGTAATCGCGCACGATGCGGACATCCAGTCGTCGTGACGAAGGCGGATCCACCGCAGCCTGCATCGCGGTCGCGTCGCGCCAGGACAGCAGCAGCAGTTTCTCCTGCGGATGGGTAATGCCGTCGAACATGTCCCAGTCCACCAGCCCGTTCGTTTGCGGCGGCGAGTCCTGGGACGGCATCTCCAGAATGCTGACGCCACGCGCGGCACCGATCTCGGTTTCGTCCAGGCGGGACTGCGGCAGAGCGGCGCCATTGTCGCGCACCACCTCGCCCACGCGCAGATGATAGTCGCGGAACACCTGGTTGCGGCCGGCGGCCTGGATCGCGTGATGGCCGCCATGCGCGCGCCAACGGATTACCGATTTTTCGTCGCGCCATAGCGACAGCGACAGCAGTCGGCCGTCATGGCGGCGGCTGCGAAAGCGGCGATTGTCGAGGAACCCGTCAATCCGCTGCAGTTCCGGCCGCAGCGCTGCGGCATGGTGCAGATAGTCGTCCCAGCGGTCCGCGCGTGGCTCCACCTCGAACAGCACAGCGAACATGACCGGCTCTCCTCCAACGATGGGTGGCGAGACTACGTCCCCCGACGGCCAGCGGAGTGGCCAATCGGTTCGGCGTTCGCCGAAACTACACGGCGTTCCGCAGTCCCTGCCATGCATCCGCTCTGGTGGTGGGACGCAGGAAGAATCGGGGGCGTCGCCCCCGAACCCCCATCAAGGGGCGCTGCCGCTCGAATCCCCGCCAAGGGCCCGGCCCTTGGAACCGTATCCGATTGCAAAGGCGAGCCTTTGCTGGCGGTCCAGGGGGCAAAGCCCCATACGCGCGAACTTACGGGGGCCTGAGCTCGTGGGCCTGGAGCGTGCGGCGTCTCGGCGCTTCGGCAAGGCGGTGGCGGAATATCGCCAAGGCGGCCGGGGTTCGTAGTCTGGGTCGTGGCAGGATCGCGCCACGCAGGATCTCCCTGGCGGTGTCCCAAGCCCGCCACAGCGTTTGCGGCGCAGGCTGCGTCTGGTCAGGCCGAGGGGGGAAAACCGACGATCTCGTTGGCGAGATCGTCGGTCAGCACCGCGGCGATCAGCTGCGCCAGCAGCCAGCTTCGCGCCAGCACCGGATCAGCACATGGCAGTTGGTCCAGCCCGCCCAGGCTCTTCAGCCGCTTGATGCCGATCTCCACCTGCCAGCGATGCCGGTAGAGCGCGGCCACCTGCGCCATCGGCTGCGCTGCATCCGGCAGCGAGGTGATCAGCATCAGAAACCCAGCCGCGAGCACGGTGCGCGGCTGGATCTGCTGGCTCTTCTTGTTGGCCTTGCGCGTCCGCTTGGCACGCTGGCGCGCTGCATCCTCGGGCGGCAGTGGCTGGATCACCAGGCGAAGGCCGCGTGGAATACCCTTGATCCAGACCGCGACCTCGCGCGGTTCGGTGGTCCCGGCCAGCAGCGCCGCCACATCAATGCGCGCGCCCGCTGCGTCATACAGCTTCACCGATCCCCAGCTGATCCGCGTGACGAAGTCGGCGCCACGCCCCAGCACTTCCTTGAAGTTCCGCACCCGCGCATAGCCGCGGTCCATGATGAGGATGCTGCCGGAACAGATCCGCGTCCGTCCGGTAGCTTCGGCCTCGCGGGTCGTGGTCAGCGCCAGGTCGGCGAAGCGCCCACGCGCGGGGTCGTAGCGCGCGTGCAGCCGCCAGTCCTGGCCCTTGCCTGGCGCGCAGATCACCGAGCCGTCCACCAGCGACAGGTGCAGCCCACTGCCGCTGGGCCGGTGCAGACGATCGGCCAGCAGCGCCGCCAGCATATGCGCCAGCCAGTCGCCCATCTTGCGCAACCGCCCTTCGACCGCCTTGTCCGACAGATCGGCGATGCCGGCATCCCCGGCCAGCGCCGCCGCGGCGCGAAACGACTGCCCGCCCGGACCCCACATCAGCGCCAGACGCAGCAACGCCTCCGCCGAGCGGATCTTGCGCCGGCGCACCAGTGCTTTGAACTGGCGCGCCGTGGCCTCGAGGTCGACAATCCTGGCCAGCGACGCGACGATCGCTGTCCATTCACCAGAACGCAGGGAGGATGCGCGGGGCATCCAAGCTTGGAATCGTACCACCCCGTGACCGCGCAAGCGTTAGATTCGCGCACATGGGGCAAAGCCCCTTGATGGGGTCCGGGGCAAAGCCCCGACGCTTGCTGCCCCACCACAAACGCGGATGCGTGGGACAGGTCGCGAAACTCCGTTCACGATGTGTGGCGCTGCAGGAATGCGATCACCTGACGGCGCTGTGTCTCCAGATGCTCCGGTCCGCGCCAATCCTGCAACACCTCCACGCCCGGCATCAGGTCTGCCAGTTCGGCCGACGTGACCGCGGGATGCGCCGTGTCGCTGCGCCGGTCAGCCGCGGCGACCGCGCGCCCAGGCCTCGTAACGCACCTTGTTCTCGGCATTCGGCGGATACAGGCCGGGCAGCGAGGCCCCGCCGTTCACCTCGGTCATGATCCACTCCTCCATCCGCTCCTGCTCGTTGGCGACGGCGGCCACCTCCTCGACCAACTTCTGCGGGATCACCACGGCGCCATCGTCGTCCACCATGATCACGTCGTCGGGGAAGATGGCGACCCCGCCGCAGGCGATCGGCTCCTGCCAGTTGACGAAGGTGAGGCCGGCGACCGAGGCGGGCGCGGCCCAGCCCTGGCACCACACTGGCAGTTGCGTGCCCAGCACGCCGGCGACGTCGCGCACCACGCCGTCGGTGACCAGCGCGGACACGCCGCGCTTCTGCATGCGGGCGCACAGGATGTCGCCGAAGATGCCGGCATCGGTGACGCCCATCGCGTCCACCACGGTGATGCAGCCGGCCGGCATGTCCTCGATCGCGGCGCGGGTGGAACGCGGCGAGGACCAGGATTCCGGCGTCGCCAGGTCTTCCCGCGCCGGCACGAAGCGCATGGTGAAGGCGCGGCCGACCAGCCGCGGCAGTCCGGCGCGCAGCGGTTTCGGCCCCCGCATCCACACATTGCGCAGGCCCTTCTTGAGCAGCACCGTGGTGATGGTGGCGGTCGATACGGTGGCAAGTTGCTTGGCGATCCCGGCGTCGAGTGTCATGGCAGACTCCGTGCTGCGAAGGGCGGAGGAAACGGGGCGGCATCCTGCGTCGCGCAGGCGATGAAGGCCAGGGGGCGCGACCGACCGGCGGAGAACGTCGGGTTGAGCGGGCGCAGCCGGCGGGCGGTGGGATGCGCGGCCTCGCCGTGTCAGGAGGGAAACTCCGCCCGGGTCAGGCGGCAAACTCCGCCCGGATCGCGGTGGCGTGCTCGCCGATCGCCGGCACCGGCCCCAGCGCACGCGGACCATCGCTGAACAGCACCGGGGGCGCGGCGATCGATACCGGGCCGTTCGCGGTGGCCACCTCGGCCCGCCGCAGCGCGGGATGGTGGGAGAATGCGGCGACGTCGTTGACGAACCCATAGGCCGTGTTGGCCGCGCGCAGCTTCGCCGCCGCCTGGTCGCGGCTCAGCCGCGCAAACATTGCGCCGATATGCGCATCCACCATCGGGCGGTTGGCGACACGGACCACGTTGGTCTGGAACCCCTCGCGCAGCGGCAGGTCGGGCTCGTCGAGGAACTTCGCGCAGAATTCCACCCATTCGCGTTCGTTCTGGATGGCGATCAGCACCAGCGCGCCATCCGAGGTGGTGAACGCGCCGTACGGGCAGATCGAGGGATGCGCCAGACCCAGGCGTTCCGGTGCGCGACCGGTGCCTTCGAAGAACAGCAGTGGAACGTTCATCCAATCCGCCATGCCATCGAACAGCGAGACCTTCAGCCCCTTGCCCTGGCCGGTGATGCCGCGCTGGATCAGCGCCTCCAGCACGCCGGCATGCGCCGCCATGCCGCAGGCGATGTCGCAGGCCGAGACACCGACCCGCCCGGGACCGGCCGGATGGCCGGTGATCATTGCCAGGCCGGATTCCGCCTGCACCAGCAGGTCGTAGGCCTTCATCGTTGCGTAGTCGCCGGTATCGCCGTAGCCGGAGATATCGACGGTGATCAGGCGCGGATATTTCTCCCGCAGCGCGTCGGAGCCGAAGCCGGAGCGCGCCGCCGCACCGGGTGCCA
Source organism: uncultured Alphaproteobacteria bacterium (assembly GCA_963789495.1). Taxonomy (GTDB): domain Bacteria; phylum Pseudomonadota; class Alphaproteobacteria; order Acetobacterales; family Acetobacteraceae; genus CAWBLP01. The sequence goes on along the minus strand of CAWBLP010000008.1, from coordinate 394,771 downwards.
GGTTCTGGATGAATACGTCGGCGCGCGACAGGATGCGATGCAGCAGCGCCGCGTCCTCCGCTGCCTTGATGTCGGCGACCAGGCTCTGCTTGCCGCGGTTCAGCCAGACGAAATAGCTGGACAGGCCGTTCGCCGCCTTGTCGTAGCCGCGGGCGAAATCGCCTTCCGGACGTTCGATCTTGATGACCCGCGCGCCGGCATCCGCCAGGCGGGAACTGCAATAGGGCGCGGCGACCGCCTGTTCGAGCGAGACGACGAGCAGGCCGGTGAGGGGCAGGCCGGCGAGGGGCAGTGGCGTGGTCATGACTGCTCCCTCGCATGAACCTCGTGGCGACTCAAGCGACCGGGTCTGCTGGTGCCACGCCGCAATCGGAAATTCGAAGTTGCATTTGCGTCCGCTCGCGCGTGGCGAATCCGGCACTTCCCTCTCCGGGCATCCACGCCCATGATAGCGTAACCACAGCCAGAAACGTAGCAGCGGAGGAAACAGCCATGGCCGACGGCGGCAGCATCGATACGCGTACAGCGCGCATCTCGGCCGAAGAGGCGCTGGCCATGCACGCCAGCGGCCGTCCCGGCAAACTGGAAACCCGCATCAGCAAGCCGCTGACCACGGCACGCGATCTGTCGCTCGCCTATTCACCGGGCGTGGCGGAGCCCTGCCTGCATATCGCCCGCGATCCCAACCTCGCCTATGACTACACCACCAAAGGCAACATGATTGCCGTGGTCTCCAACGGCACCGCCGTGCTGGGGCTGGGCAACCTCGGCGCCATTGCGTCGAAGCCGGTGATGGAAGGCAAGGTTGCGCTGTTCAAGCGGTTTGCCGACATCGACGGCATCGATCTGGAAATCGCCTCGGAAGACGTCGATGAGATCGTCAACGCGGTGCGCTTCCTGGCCGGGTTCGGCGGCATCAACCTGGAAGACATCAAGGCGCCGGAATGCTTCGTCATCGAGCAGCGGCTGCGCGAGCTGATGGACATCCCGGTGTTCCACGACGATCAGCACGGCACCGCAATCGTTGCCGCAGCGGGGCTGATCAACGCGTGCCACCTGACGGGACGTGAACTGCGGGATACCAAACTGGTGGTGAACGGCGCAGGTGCCGCCGCGATTGCCTGCGTCGAACTGCTGAAGGCGATGGGCATGCGCCCCGAGCATGTCGTGCTGTGCGACACCAAGGGCGTGGTCTATCAGGGCCGCACCGATGGCATGAACCAGTGGAAGTCCGCCCATGCCGCGGCCACCAATGCGCGGACGCTGACCCAGGCGCTGGAAGGCGCGGACGTGGTGTTTGGCCTGTCGGTGAAGGGTGCGCTGACCCAGGACATGGTACGCGCGATGGCGGACAAGCCGATCATCTTCGCCATGGCAAATCCTGATCCGGAGATCACGCCGGAGGAGGCGCGGGAGGCTGTGCCGAGCGCGATCATTGCGACGGGTCGGAGCGATTATCCAAATCAGGTGAACAACGTTCTGGGATTTCCCTATATCTTTCGCGGGGCGCTGGATGTTCGCGCCAGCACGATCAACGACGCGATGAAGATCGCCGCGGCCGAGGCGCTGGCCAAGCTGGCGCGTGAGGATGTGCCGGATGAGGTGCACAGCGCCTCCACCGGGCGGCGGCTGAGCTTCGGTCCTGACTACATCATTCCGAATGCATTCGACCCGCGGCTGATCTCCTGGATCGCGCCGGCGGTGGCGCGTGCGGCGATGGATACCGGCGTGGCGCGCAAGCCGTTGCTGGACCTGCGCCGCTATGCCCGCGAATTGTCGGGCCGGCTGGATCCGACCGCGGGCGCATTGGATGCGATCATGGAGAGCGTGCGCGACAATCCGCGCCGTGTGGTGTTCGCCGAGGGCGAGGAGGAAAAATCGGTCCGTGCCGCCGTCGCTTTCCGCAATGCCGGCTATGGCACACCCGTCCTCATCGGCCGCGAAGATCGCGTCACAACCACCCTCGCAGGGCTCGGCCTGGCCATGGTGGACGGGATCGAGATCCACAACGCCCGCCTGTCCAGCGCCAACACCAAGTATGTGGATTTTCTTTACGCACGGTTGCAGCGCAAAGGCTTCCTGCAACGCGATTGCCAGCGCATGGTCAACCAGGATCGCAACGTGTTCGCCGCCTGCATGGTGGCAACAGGCGATGCCGATGCCATGGTGACCGGCCTGACTCGATCGGCGGCAGTGTGTCTGGACGATGTCAGCCACGCGATCGAGCCGACGCCTGGCAGCATCGCCTTCGGGCTGACCCTGCTGGTCGGCATGCGCGGGCGCACCATCTTTGTTACCGACACACTGCGCCACTTCCGCCCCAACGCCGAGGAACTCGCCGATATCGCAACCGGCGCCGCACAGGCCGCGCGCCATCTCGGCCATGAGCCGCGTGTCGCGCTGCTGTCGAATTCGGTGTTCGGCGATCCGGCCAACGATCGCGCGATTCCGATGCGCGACGCGGTGAAGGTGCTGGATCAGCGCAAGGTGGACTTCGAATATGATGGCGAAATGAATCCGGATGTCGCGCTGGATGCCTCGATCCGCGCGCTGTATCCGTTCTGCAGGCTGACCGGCGATGCCAACGTGCTGGTGATGCCGGGGCTCCATTCCGCGCTGATCACCTCGCGGCTGATGCACCGGCTGGGCGGCGGCACGACGATCGGGCCGCTGCTGATCGGCATGGAGAAACCGGTGCAGATCGTGTCGATGGATGCCTCCGTCAGCCAGCTTGTCGATATGGCCTGCCTGGCGGCGTACCAGGCGGTGACGCGGTAGGCCCGGATGCCAACAGCCGGGGCGCGGCGGTCGCACCTGCCGCGTCGCGGCGGGCGAAGGCTTGATATGCGTTGAAGGAGCGGAATGGAGTTTGCGTCATGCAGGATCCGGTTCATTTCACAGCCGGCCTCGCCCTTGCGTCACAGCCGGGTCGATTTTGCGTCCTGGCCGGCTTCACTTTCCGTCATGGCCGGGTCCGACCCGGCCATCTACACCGGAACGTTCGGGTCGCGCAGCGCGCCCGGCATGCACTATCTTGGATAGATGGCCGGGTCAGGCCCGGCCAAGGCGGGAAGTGCGCCGTTCCCTTGCCACGTTTCGCTCCATCCTGACGCACCGGAGCTGAACATGCAGGCGGCGCAGGCCCGTCCGTGGTCGCATGCAGCTGAGGAGAATCCTGGATGGCCCGGCCGCGTCGGGACGCGCCGCAGATTTCCGACGCGAACCACGGCAGGGCTCTGGCACTCCCGCCCCATGAGTGCTAGAGCCACCTGGAGAAGCGTGATACGGTGCGTAGAAAGCGGCCCGGCCGGGTCGTCGGATGCCAGATCGAACCAGCGTGCCAGCCAGCGCCGTCAGGCGCAGTGCGTGGCCGCTGTCTTGGGTTTGGCAGGCGTTTAGTATCGACACCGCGTTTTAGGAATAAGCAACTCCTGGTCACGCAGGAGTACCAGGCCCTCGGCGTCGCCGCGAGATGGAAGGCAAGCCGAAATCCGGCCGCGTGATTCGGTCGCATCAATGATCTCAAAAGGACAAGCATATGCCTGCGAAGGACGTTCGGTTTGGCGGCGAGGCCCGCCAGCGCATGCTGCGCGGTGTGGATATCCTCGCCCAGGCGGTGAAGGTCACACTGGGCCCGAAGGGGCGCAATGTGATCCTGGACAAGAGCTACGGTGCGCCGCGCATCACCAAGGACGGCGTCACCGTCGCCAAGGAAATCGAACTCACCGACAAGTTCGAGAACATGGGCGCGCAGATGGTGCGCGAGGTCGCCAGCAAGACCAACGACGTGGCCGGCGACGGCACCACCACGGCCATCGTGCTGGCGCAGGCGATCGTGCGTGAAGGCGCGCGCTCGGTGTCTGCCGGCATGAACCCGATGGACCTGAAGCGCGGCATCGACAAGGCGGTGATCGCGCTGGTGGACGAACTGAAGAAGCGCAGCAAGAAGATCACCACCCAGGCGGAAACCGCGCAGGTCGGCACAATCTCCGCCAACGGCGAGGTCGAGATCGGCAAGATGATCGCCGAGGCGATGCAGAAGGTCGGCAATGAAGGCGTCATCACGGTCGAGGAAGCCAAGGGCATCCAGACCGAGCTCGACGTCGTCGAAGGCATGCAGTTCGACCGCGGCTACATGTCGCCCTATTTCATCACCAACGCCGACAAGATGACGGTGGAACTGGAGCAGCCCTACATCCTGCTGCACGAGTCGAAGCTGTCCGGCCTGCAGCCGCTGCTGCCGCTGCTGGAAGCCGTCGCACAATCGACCCGCCCGCTGCTGATCATCGCGGAGGACGTGGAAGGCGAGGCGCTGGCAACCCTGGTGGTGAACAAGCTGCGTGGTGGTCTGAAGGTTGCCGCGGTGAAGGCGCCCGGCTTCGGCGATCGCCGCAAGGCGATGCTGGAAGATCTCGCGGTGCTGAGTGGTGGCCAGGTGATCAGCCAGGACCTTGGTCTCAAGCTGGAGAACGTCACGCTCGACATGCTGGGCAAGGCGAAGAAGGTGCTGATCGACAAGGACAACACCACCATCGTCGAAGGCGCCGGCAAGAAGGACGACATCAAGGATCGCTGCAATCAGATCCGCGCGCAGGTCGAGGAGACCACCTCCGACTACGATCGGGAGAAGCTGCAGGAGCGTCTGGCGAAACTGGCCGGCGGCGTCGCCATCATTCGCGTCGGCGGTGGCAGTGAGGTCGAGGTGAAGGAGCGCAAGGATCGCGTGGACGACGGCTTGCATGCGACCCGCGCCGCGGTCGAGGAAGGCATCGTTCCGGGTGGCGGCGTCGCTCTGGCTCGCGCATCGCTCATTCTCGCCAAGCTGAAGGTCGACAACGACGACCAGCGGGTCGGCGTCGAGATTGTCCGCAGGGCGGTGCAGACCCCGCTGCGCCAGATCGCAGAGAATGCCGGCGAGGACGGCGCGGTGATCGCCGGCAAGACGCTCGACAAGGACGAGTACAATTACGGCTTCGATGCCCAGAGCGGGCAGTTCAAGGACCTGGTCAAGGCCGGCATCATCGATCCCACCAAGGTGGTGCGGTCGGCACTGCAACACGCCGCATCGATCGGCGCACTGATGATCACCACGGAGGCGATGGTCGGCGAGCAGATGGAAAAGCCTGCCGACGCCGACGCCTGAGCCGCGATCCGTCACGACGACGCGTGCCATGCATCTTGGCAGGAATTCAAGGGAAGCGCCCCTTAATGGGAGTTCGGGGGCAACGTCCTCGATCCTTCCCTGTATGCCGCCGTACCACAGGGTGAATTCTGGGCCATTCCGGCCTATCCCCGCATTCGGTGCTTGCCCAAGCCGTCACCGACGGGGATCATGGCGCAATGACGCTGCGGCAGGAGCCGGTCGCGATTGGCCACCCAGACCAGCGGGTGGAAGAGCAGCGCCGGACGTTCGGCCCGGCGTTCGCTGCGCTTGACCTCGGCACCAACAATTGCCGCATGCTGGTCGGAACCCCCGCCGGCGACGGGTTTCGCGTGCTGGACAGCTTCTCCCGCATCGTGCGCCTGGGCGAGGGGCTGCACCACACCGGCGCCCTCTCCAGCTCCGCCATGGACCGCGCACTGGGCGCGCTGCACGCCTGCACCGCTCGTCTGGCCCGCCGCCCGGTGCGCCGGCTGCGCGCGATCGCCACCGAAGCCTGTCGCCGTGCGGCGAATGGCGCCGAGTTCCTGGCCCGCGTGCGGACCGAGACCGGGCTGGATATCGGCATCATCTCCACCCGCGAGGAGGCGGAACTCGCACTCGAGTCGTGTGCGCCGCTGCTGGCGGGGGGCGAGCGGCGGGCGCTGCTGTTCGATATCGGCGGCGGGTCCACCGAACTCGCCTGGGTGCGGCTGACCGACGGGCTGCCGACGCTGATCGGCTACGAGTCGCTGCCGATCGGCGTGGTGACGCTGGCCGAACGCTGGGGCGGCGCCGGCTTCACCGCCGACGGGTTCGAGACCATGGTCGACGACGTGGTCGCCCGGCTGACCGCGTTCGAGCGTGTCCATTGCATCGCCCATGAAATCCGCGACGGCGGGGTGACGTTGCTGGGCACCAGCGGCACGGTCACCACGCTGGCCGGCGTGGCGCTGAACCTGACCCGCTATCGCCGCCCCCTGGTCGATGGTGTCGCACTGAGCGCGGCCGACGCCGATGCGGCCCTGGCCAGCCTGCGGGCGCTCGGCCGCGACGGGCTGGCGGCGCATCCCTGCGTCGGGCCGGAGCGGGTAGATTTCGTCCTCCCCGGCTGTGCCGTGTTCGCTGCCATCGCCCGCCTATGGCCCGCGCCGCGCATCCTGGTGGCGGATCGTGGCCTGCGGGAGGGCATGCTGCTGCGCATGATCCGCGCGGAGCGGGAGCGGGGCCTGCGCGGACCGTTCCGGCCAGGAATGCGCCGGGTCGGATGAGCAAACCCGGGGGCAAGTCTCCGCCTGGCCCACGTGGCCTGGCTGTGCCGGTACGCTCGGCCAGTGGCCGCAGCGCCGGCTCCCAGCGCTGGCTGGCGCGCCAGCTCAACGACCCGTATGTGACGGCGGCGAAGCAGCAGGGCTGGCGCTCCCGCGCCGCCTTCAAGCTGCTGGAACTGGATGAACGCTTCCACCTGCTGCGGGCGGGAATGCGGGTGGTGGATTTGGGCGCCGCGCCGGGCGGCTGGACCCAGGTGGTGGCGAACCGGAAGGCCGCCCAGGTGGTGGCGCTGGACCTGCTGCCGATGGACCCGATACCGGGGGCCGAGGTGGTGACCCTCGACTTCACCGATCCCTCCGCGCCGGACCGCCTGCTCGCCCTGCTCGGCGGCAAGGCGGACCTGGTGCTGTCGGACATGGCGCCGAACACCACCGGCCATACCGCAACCGACCATCTGCGGATCATGGCGCTGGCCGAGGCGGCACTGGAGTTCGCGCTGGAGGTGCTGGTGCCAGGCGGCGCCTTCGTGGCGAAGGTGTTTCAGGGCGGCTCCGAGCGGGGGATGCTGGAGCGCATGAAGCGGTCCTTCACCCAGGTGCGTCACGCCAAGCCGCCGGCCAGTCGCAAGGAATCGAGCGAGCTCTACGTGGTGGCGACCGGGTTCCACTGACCCCTCCGGTCGAGTGGCCGACCGAGGCTGCTTTGGCGTTTCGCGGGTCGTCCCAATATGATCGGTCAGCGGCAAAGGAGCCAAGAATATGAGCGAAGAGAGCGCCACACTCGGCGGCGGCTGCTTCTGGTGCCTGGAAGCGGTCTTCAAGGATCTGCGCGGGGTGACCAGCGTGATGTCCGGCTATGCCGGTGGACAGCTGGACAACCCGAGCTACAAGCAGGTGTGCAGCGGTACCACCGGCCACGCCGAGGTGGTGCAGGTGAAGTTCGACCCCGATCAGCTCGACTACGCCGACCTGCTGCGGGTGTTTTTCTCGATCCATGACCCGACCACGCGCGACCGGCAAGGCAACGATGTCGGCACGCAATATCGTTCGATCATCCTGACCCATTCCGACACGCAGCGGCAGATCGCAGCGCAGGTGATGAAGGAGGTCAACGACGCGAAGATCTGGCACGCTCCACTGGTGACGCAGGTGGAGCCGCTGAAGACCTTCTATGAGGCGGAAGCCGAACACCACGACTATTTCGCGCGCAATCCCTGGAGCGGCTATTGCCAGGTGGTGGTGGCACCGAAAGTCGCCAAGTTCCGCAAGCAGTTCACCGACCGGCTGAAGCGCGCTGCCGCCGAATAGGGCAGGTTTTCTTCCGGCAGGAGCGCCCCCGTGGTCAGGGCAGGGCGGCAGGCAGGGCCGCCCTGCCTCCGGTCACGAGGGGGAAGGGCTTTTCGCCCTCGCATGTCGGATTTCGCAGTGTCCGGAACTCGCCCAGCATTGCGGGAGGGGGGAGCTATTCTCCCAGGAACGGGGGCGGCAGTCGGCCGGTTCTGAAAATGATCGTCGGCTCGTCGTCGTATTCACCCAGCTCTGCATCCCCGGACGTTGCAAATGCAACCACTCCGGCCTTGATGGTGGCGAGCCGTTCCGCGGTTCGACGAGCAACCTCCGACGACTTGCAGCGGATCGGCATGTCGGCGTTCAGCCGGGTGCCTTTGCCGGGCCGATATCCCTGAACCAGATAGACGGTCTCACGTGTCATGAAGGCGCGTTCCTGACCTGTATTGCCGGCCAACGCCTGGTTCCGGGTGGAACAATGCGGTCCGACGACCCAATGGCGAACCCGGGTTAAGGATTGGTGACCCGATTCGCACTACGCCAGGATAGTAATTCCGGCGCTCCGCTCCAACGTGAAGTCGACTGCGTGGTGTTCCCTGGTCGCGGCAAGGCCCAAACCGGCGGCGGATAAGGCGCGCGGCGAATGTTCGAGTTTGTCCCAAGGCATCTGGAGGTGCAGCATGCAAATTCGCGTTGGCTACGAACTGCTCTACGACTGCCCTCAGCCAACGCCGATGGTGCTGATGCTGAATATCCACCACTCCCGCGTCGGTGATGTCGTGGTGGCCGACCACGTGATGACCGAGCCAGCCCTGCAGGTCCATGGCTACCATGACGCGTTCGGCAATTGGTGCAGCCGCCTGGTCGCGCCGCCCGGCCGGACCCGGATCACGACCTCCGCCGTGGTCAACGATGCCGGCCTGCCCGATCCCGTCATCCCGTCAGCGCGGCAGCACAAGGTCGAGGACCTGCCCGACGACGCCATGATGTTCCTGCTCGGCAGCCGCTACTGTGAGACCGACCTGCTGTCCGAGGCCGCCTGGCAGTTGTTCGGCCACACGCCGGAGGGCTGGCCGCGCGTCCAGGCGATCTGCGATTTCGTCCACCAGCACATCAAGTTCGACTACGCAACAGCTCGGCCGACCCGAACCGCCTGGGAAGGCTTCAACGAGCGGCAAGGCGTCTGTCGCGACTTCGCGCATCTCGCCGTGGCCTTCTGCCGCTGCATGAACATCCCGGCTCGCTATTGCACCGGCTATCTCAGCGATATCGGCCTGCCACCGCCCTACGCGCCGATGGATTTTGCCGGCTGGTTCGAGGCGTATCTGGAAGGCGCCTGGCACACCTTCGATCCGCGCAACAACGAGCCGCGCCGGGGCCGCATCCTGATCGCGCGCGGCCGCGATGCGGTCGATGTGCCGATCAGCAACACGTTTGGCCCCAACTTCCTCGCCGGCTTCACCGTCTGGACGGACGAAATCTCACCCGCTGCTGGCTAGGGAGCGACGCGCCCGGGCGGGACGCCAGCACGTATCGGGGCGGTTGCCCCCAAGCCCCCATCAAGGGGCGCTGCCCCTTGAAACCCCGCCAAGGGCACAGCCCTTGGAACCACATATTATTCGGGTTGGGGAGGAGGCCGGTCGAGATGATCGTTCGGTCCGAGACGCTCGCACATCCTCCCCAACCCGAACAGCATGGATTGCAAAGCTGTGCGTTTGCAGAGAGGCCAGGGGACAAAGCCCGTGGTGAGGTTCGGGGTGAACCGCGCCGGGTTTGCCGGAGGCTCTGAACCTTGAGAGGTTGGAGCGATGGAGAAGGCAAAGACGGCGAACCGCTACTCGGCCGAGGTGCGATCGCGTGCGGTCCGGATGGTGTTGGAGCACGGGGCGGATCACGCCTCGCAGTGGGCGGCGATCGGCTCGATTGCAGCCAAGATCGGTTGCACAGGGGAGACGTTGCGCGGCTGGGTGCGCCAGGCGGAGCGCGACCAGGGGCTGCGGGCTGGTCCAACCAGCGATGACCGTGAGCGCATCAAGGCCCTGGAACGCGAAGTGCGCGAACTGCGCCAGGCCAACGAGATTCTGCGCAAGGCGTCGGCGTATTTTGCGATGGCGGAGCTCGACCGCCGGTCCAAGCCATGATCGCGTTCGTCGACGATCATCGCACTGCCTACGGGGTCGAGCCGATCTGCCGGGTTCTGCCGATCGCCCCGAGCACCTACCATGCGCACGCGGCAAAGCGCGCCGATCCAGGCAAGCTATCCGCGCGGGCGCGGCGCGATAGGGCCTTACAGGCCGACATCAGGCGGGTCTGGGAAGCGAACTTCCGGGTCTATGGCGTGCGCAAGGTCTGGCGGCAGCTCCGGCGCGAGGCCATCCCAGCGCCCTGCTGTCAGGTGGCGCGCCTGATGAAGCAGATGCGCCTGGCTGGCGCGGTGCGCGGCAAAACAGTGAAGACCACGCACAGCGACAAATCGGCGCCGAGCCCGCTTGACCGTGTGAAGCGGCAATTCCGGGCGTCAGCGCCCAATGTTTTGTGGGTTTCCGACTTTACCTACGTCGCCACCTGGCAGGGCTTCGTCTATGTCGCTTTCGTCATCGACGTCTTTGCCCGGCGCATCGTCGGCTGGCGCGTATCGCGCTCAGCACGAGCGGACTTCGTGCTCGATGCGCTCGAGCAGGCATTGTGCGATCGTCGCCCGGTCCGCAAGGGCGGCCTTGTGCACCACAGCGACCGTGGCGCCCAGTACCTCTCGATCCGCTACAGCGAGCGCTTGCTTGAAGCTGGGATCGAACCTTCCGTCGGCAGCGTCGGCGACAGCTACGACAACGCGCTCGCCGAAACCATCAACGGCCTATTCAAGGCCGAGGTGATCCATCGGCGCGGCCCGTGGCGCGGCGCGGAAGCCGTGGAATTCGCCACCCTCGAATGGGTCGACTGGTTCAACAATCGTCGCTTGCTCGAACCGATCGGAAATATCCCGCCCGCCGAGGCCGAAGCGCGCTACTATGCCCAAGCCAACGAGCACGCCATGGCGGCATGACTCAAACCAAACAGCCTCCGGCAAACCCGGCGCGGTTCAGGGCAACGCCCCGAACTTACTTGTCCACCACGGCGCCCGGACACGAGAGCCAGGGTCTGGCAGGCTGCTGAAAAAGTCCAGCGACTCCGCAACGAATGAACGAAAAGAATTGCAGCAGCGGTCGCCGCGAATTAATCTTGCGCTCAGCATCGATTTCGCGAGTTATCGTTGCGAGGCCGGGCCCCGAAAATCCTTTTTCAGCAGCCTGCTAGGCGGCCACCGCCGGTGTCTGTCGCCGTTCCGCCAGTCGCCGGCGCACCGGCCGCAGGATGAACATGGCAGAGAACGCGACCACGAGGTTCATCAGTGCCGACACCAGGAACACGACATGCCAGCCGCCGGTTGCCGTCTTCAGCACATTCGCCAGCGGCACCAGCCAGGCTGACGTTCCCTTCGCCGTATAGAGCAGCATCGCGTTGGTGGTGGCGAATTGGGTTCCGAACAGATCGGTGCAGGTGGAGGGGAACAGGCTGAAAATCTCACCCCAGGTGAAGAAGATCAGCGCGGCGCACAGCACGAAGGTCCACGGGCTGTGGCCGATATAGGCGAGCAGGAAGAAGCTGGCGCCGCCCAGGGTGAAGGCGATCGCCATGGTCGGTTCGCGCCCGATATGGTCGGACACCCAGCCGAAGAACGGTCGCGCGGCACCGTTCATGATGCTGTCCACCACCAGGGCGACGGACAGCGCGCTGGCGCCGAACAGGATCGTGCTGCTGTTGAAGCCCAGGTCGCGCGCGATCGGGGCGATCTGTGCCGTCGCCATCAGGCCGCTGGCGGAGACCAGCACGAACATCACGTAGAGCAGCCAGAATACCGGCGTGCGGAGCACCTCGGCCGGGGTGAAGCTGCGGCTGGATTGCTGCACCTTTGGCGGTGCCGTCTGCGGCATTTCGTCCGGCAGCGGGGCGCGCATGACCGGCGCTATCAGCAGCAGAATGGCGCCCTGGCCGAGGCCGAACCAGAAGAACGCGCTCTGATATCCGGCATTGGCGATCAGCAGGCGGATCGGGATCACGGTCAGCGCCGCCCCGGCGCCGAACCCCGCCGCGGTCAGGCCGACGGCAAGCCCGCGCCGGTCCGGAAACCACTTCACTGCATTGCCGACGCAGGTGGCATAGACAGCACCGGCACCGATGCCGCCCAGCGCCGCGCCGATATAGAGCGTGCTGAGTGACGTGGCGTAGGAGTTGACGACCCAGGCCAGTGCGACCAGTACGCCGCCGAAGCCGATCATCAAGGGCGGGCCGCGTCGTGCGCCAAGCCAGTCGACCAGCCAACCTTCAATTGGGGTCAGCCAGGTTTCGGTGGCGATGAAAATCGAGAAGGCAACCTGGATTGCGGCTCTCGTCCAGCCATGCGCTTCCTGCATGGGATTGACGAACAGGGTCCAGGCATATTGCAGGTTGGCGATCAGGATCATGCAGACGACCCCGAGCCAGAGCTGGGACCAACGGTTGGCGTAATTTGAACCGGTATAAGACGGCATTGTCATACTCCCGGACGTCTAGCAGGCTGCTGAAAAACCCTCTGCAACGTCAGGCGCCAGTAGGTTCAGTGTTCGATTTTCGGTTTGTCGGGACGGAATCAGGCATTTGCACAGCGTCAGAATGGCTCTGATCCAGCATTTGGCATAGCGCTGACAGCCTCATCCTATCGCGAGCAGCCGCGGCAGTCGGATCAGGTTGTAAGCCGTCGCCTTGAACATGAACATCCAGCCTACGCGGGCGCGACCCCGAAACTTCGTTTGCGCCATTCCGCCGACTTCCTTGATCCAGCCATTGGCTTCCTCGATCCGCTTGCGGATCACCTGGCTGATCCGGTAGCCATCGTGACGCGTCGTGCGCCGGTCGATGTTCGAGCCGCGATGCGCGGTGATGTTCTGCGCCACGTGCGGGGTCACATTCAGTTTGCGGGCTGCCGCAACGAACGCCGCCGTGTCGTAGTTCTTGTCTGCTCCGACGGTTTTCTTGTCCGAACCAGGCAACTCGCCCAACATGGCCAGCGCCGCCTCCGGCTCCGCCGTCCCGGTGGCCAGCGTCAGGCGCGCATCCACCACCAGCCCGTTGCGGTTCTCCATAAGCAGATGTCCGGTGAAGCCCAGCTTCGCCTCCTGTCCGCCTGATTTACGGGCAAGACGAGCGTCCGGATCGGTGGTCGAGGCATGTGTCTCGTTGGAACGCGTCTCGCCGCGGAAGTTGCGCTCGCCATTGCGGCCCGGTGCCGGCGGTTCGTCGTTGCCGTCCTTGCGGCGGAAGCTCTTCATGCTGGCCCACGCCTGGATCAGCGTGCCATCAACCGAGAAGTGCTCGTCCGAAAGCAGACCCTGCACCTGCGGCAGGTTGAGCACTGCCGACATGAACGCCGCCGCGATGTCGCCCTCCAGCAGCCGGTCGCGGTTCTTGCTGAAGACGGTCGGCACCCAGACCGGATCGTCCACCGACAGGCCGACGAACCAGCGGAACAGCAGATTGTAGTTCAACTGCTCCATCAGCTGACGCTCGGAACGGATGGTGTAGAAGGCTTGCAGCAACAGCGCGCGCAGCAACTGCTCGGGTGGGATCGAGGGACGGCCGTTCTCGGAATACAGCGCCGCGAACCGGTCGTTGAGCGACTGCAGGGCCTCGTCTGCCAGCGTTCGGATCACCCGCAACGGATGGGTCTGGGGGATCCGGCTCTCCGGCCGCACATAGCTGAAAAGTCCGTCGCGTCGTTCGTCAGAACCGCGCATTGAGGCTACCCGAGGCTGTCAATCCGATAGGGCATCGAATCAGATGCCGCCGCGTCGAAGCAAGGGGTTTTTCAGCAGCCTGCTAGCTCCCGGGACCAGTTTTCCACAGTAATGCCGATTCCGAAAGGGCCTTGCTCCACGGCCTTGCTCCAGGCCGGGGCGAGGGTATGGCGGGCCGGTGTTTGCTCCCGCAGGACCTGGATAAGCCACCCGAGCGACGGATTGTTCCGATATACGACCTGATCGGTCGGCGAAATGGCGTCGCCGGCCGGGAGGGGCGTGCACCCGCCGGTTACCGCCTCGGCCGATCCCGGGCGGTGGTCCCGCCGGTCCCGTCGCGGACGGTTACGGCCGATGCGATTGCTATTCCGCGGCGGCCTGCACGTCTGGCGCGGATGACAGGCGGAATCCGGCGTAGCCATTGGCCGCGATCTCGTCGCAGGCCTGCCGATAGGCGCCGACGCCGCCGATATACGGCATGAACACGCGCGGCTTGCCGGGGATATTGGCCCCCATGTACCAGGATGCGGCGCGCGGGTACAGCGTGGTGTGTGCCACCTCGGTGTTATGCGCGACCCAGCCATCCTCGGCTTCCTGCGCCGGTTCGATCGTCTCTAGATGGCGGCTGCACAAATGCGCCAGGCAGTCGATGATCCAATCCACGTGCTGCTCGATCGACACCATCATGTTGCTGAGCACGGACGGACTGCCGGGACCGGTGATCATGAACAGGTTGGGGAAGCCCGCGGCCATCAGTCCGAGATAGGTCCGGGGTCCTTCTTCCCATTTGTCGCGCAGCTTTTCTCCATCGCGGCCGGTGATATCGATGTTCAGCAAGGCGCCGGTCATCGCATCGAAGCCGGTCGCATAGACGATGCAGTCGACCTTGTATTCGGTGTCGCCGACGCGCACGCCATCGGGCGTAATGGCGGAGATCGGCGTGCAGCGCACATCCACCAGCTTCACATTGGAACGATTATACGTCTCGAAATAATGCGTATCGACGCAGATACGCTTGGTGCCGATCGGATACTCCTTCGGCGCCAGCAATTCGGCAGTGGCCGGGTCCTGCACGATCTCGCGGATGCGGTCCCGAACGAACTCCGCCGCTGTGTCGTTGGCGTCCTGGTCGAAGATCAGGTCGTTGAACGCGGCCATGAAGCTGGTGCCGCCGAGTGCCCAGCGTTCCTGGTAGATACGCTCGCGCTCCTCGGGGGAAACTTCAAGCGCGGACTGGTCATTCGGGTTGCTGATAACGCCGGTGCGCATGCTGCGCGCTTCGGCTCGCAGGGCCGGATAGTTGGACTTCCAGCGTGCCTCGTACTCCGCCGGCATCGGTCCGTTGCGCGACGGGATGCTGTAGTTCGGCGTGCGCTGAAACACCGTGAGCTGTGCCGCCTGTTCGGCGATCACCGGAATCGCCTGAATGGCGGACGATCCGGTGCCGATCACCGCGACGCGCTGGCCGGAGAAATCGACGCCTTCATGCGGCCAGTGGCCGGTGTGATAGGTCTTGCCGCGGAAGCTGTCGCGCCCGGGAAAATCCGGCACGCGCGCGCTGGACAGGCAGCCTGTTGCCATCACGCAATGCCGCGCCCGCAGGTGGTCGCCGCGATCGGTGGTGATGTCCCAGCGGTTCGCCGTGGCGTCGAACCGCGCCGCGGTGACGCGTGTATCGAAGCGAATATCGCGCCGCAGATCCAGGCGATCGGCAACATGGTTGGCGTAACGCAGGATCTCCGGCTGGCCGGCGAACAGCTCGCTCCATTGCCACTCCTGCTGCAGCTCCGGCGAAAACGCATAGGAATACTGCATGCTTTCCACATCGCAGCGTGCGCCGGGATAGCGGTTCCAGTACCAGGTGCCGCCAACGCCGCTGGCGGCTTCCAACACCACGGCGGACAGGCCCATGCCGCGCAGCCGGTGCAGCAGATACATGCCGGCAAAACCGGCGCCGACGATGGCGACGTCGATCGTGGCGTTCAGCTTGGCGGGCGGCGTGGTCTCAGGCATGGCAATGGGTTCCGGGGCAAAGGATACTCATCAGTAGTATCTTCGACCCGGGGGTAAGTCAACGACATTGTGCGGTGCGGTATGGCTACTCCGCAGCCAGGACCTTGCGCGGCGGCGTTTGCACGACCGGTGCCAGGTCCGGTGCATTGAACGACCTGGATCGGCGCTCGTTGCCGACCGGGTGGTACAGCGTATCGCGTTGGATCGGCAGGCGGCCGAGGCCGCGGATCAGCCCCTCCATTGCCTCGGGCGGAAACTCCTGCCCGTGCTGCGTGCCGGCGGCGCGGGAGATGCTTTCGTTCATCAGCGTGCCGCCGAGGTCGTTGGCGCCGGCGCTGAGGCACATCGCCGCGCCCTCCGGTCCCATCTTCACCCAGGAGGTCTGGATGTTGGTGATCAGCGGATGCAGCACCAGGCGGGACACGGCGTGCATCAGCACCGCCTCTCGCAGCGTAGGGCCTTTGCGGGCCATGCCGCGCAGATACATCGGCGCTTCCATGTGCACGAACGGCAGCGGCACGAACTCGGTGAAACCGCCCGTTTCCGCCTGGATGTCACGCAGCACCAGCAGATGGCGTGCCCAGGCGATCGGCGCCTCGACATGGCCGTACATGACGGTGGAGGTGGTACGCAGGCCAAGCTGATGGGCGGAGCGCACGACGTGCGACCACTGCGAGGTGTTCACCTTGTCCGGACAGATGATGGCGCGGACTTCATCGTCGAGGATTTCCGCGGCGGTGCCGGGCAGGGTGCCAAGACCCGCGGCCTTCAGTTCAGCAAGGAAATCGGGAACGGAACGGCCGAGCGTGGCGGCGCCTTGGGTGACTTCCAGGGGGGAAAAGGCGTGGATGTGCATGTTCGGCAGGGCGGCTTTGATGGCCTTGCAGATGCCGACATAGGTCGCGCCGGTGTAGTCCGGATGGATGCCGCCCTGCAGGCAGACTTCGGTGGCGCCGCGGTCCCAGGCCTCGCGGGAGCGGCGGACGATCTCGTCCAGTTCCAGGTCGTATGGTGTGCCGCGCAGCGCTTCGTGGGTCTTGCCCTTGGAGAAGGCGCAGAACTTGCAGCGATAGTAACAGATATTCGTGTAGTTGATGTTGCGGTTGACAACGTAACGAATAGTGTCGCCGCTGACCGACTGACGCAGTTCGTCGGCGGCGGTGCAGACGCGCTGGTAGTCGGCATCGCGCGCGGCGAACAGGCGTACGATCTCAGCCTCGTCCAACCGCTTGCCGGCGCAGGCCTTGGCGATTGCCCGCTCGATTTTCGGATCGATACTGTCCAGCAAAGCGGGACGTGGCTGCGGGGTGACCGTCACGCCGGGCGCCCAGGCGTCGTCGCGCGCCCAGCCTGTGCTGTCTGCCATCTGCCGTATGCGCGTGGCGATTTTCGGCGCGAACCAGCGGTCGGCGGCGGCGACATGCGACGGATAGGCCGGCAGACGCGGCACCAGGATCTTGCCCATCTCCGCGGTGCGGCGTGCGAGGGTTTCGATTTCCGGCCACGGCGCCTCAGGGTTGACGTGATCAGGCGTGACCGGCGACACGCCGCCCCAATCGTCGATGCCGGCGTCGATCAGATTCTGATAGACCCCCGGCGACAGATTCGGCGGTGCCTGTACATGCACGTCGTTCGGCAGGATCAGGCGCGCAGCGGCAATGCTCCACAGCAGATCGTCGAGATCGGGATCGGGCGCGTTCGCGCTCCTGGTGTTCGGTTTCGCCCGAAAATTCTGTACGATGACTTCGCCGATATGGCGGTGCTGCGCATGCAGGTCGCGAATGGCGATCAGCGAGTCCAGCCGTTCCGCCCGGGTCTCGCCGATGCCGATCAGGATGCCGGTGGTGAACGGCACCGCCAATTCACCGGCGATCCGCATCATCTCCAGCCGCACGCTGGGGATCTTGTCCGGCGAGCCGTGATGCACCTGGCCGGGTTCGCACAGCCGGGCGCTGCTGCTCTCCAGCATGATGCCCTGGCTGGCCGACACCTCGCGGATGCTGGCGATTTCCGCGCGCGTCATGATGCCGGGATTGACGTGCGGCAGCAGGCCGGTTTCCTTCAGGACCAGCGCGCACATTTCCCGCAGATAGCCGATTGTGGTGTCGTGGCCGCGGATGGCAAGCGCGTCCCGTGCCGCGCGGTAGCGCAGTTCCGGCTTGTCGCCGAGGGTGAACAGCGCTTCGGTGCAGCCCGCCGCGGCGCCGGCACGTGCGATGGTCAGCACGTCTTCCGGCGCCAGGAACACCGGGCGTCCGGAGCGCGGCCGTTCGGCAAAGGTGCAGTAATGGCACACGTCGCGACACAGTTTAGTCAACGGAATGAACACTTTGCGCGAATAGGACACCAGCCGATCAAAGGCCGCGTCCCGCTTGCTCGCCGCAGCGGCCATCACTTCGGCCAGCGGCGCATGCTCGATCCAGGTCAGGTCTTCGTTCATGCCTTGCTGATCACTTCTTCCGCGAACCGCTGCGCTGCATCCAACGTCTCCTCAATGGTACGGCGTTGCAGGTAGACAATCACATGGCGGGCACCGGCAGCCTCCAATGCTGCCACGTCCTCCAGCATGTCGGCCGCACTGCCGCTGAACATCTGTCGCCCGCCATCCGGATCCATCTTCGGTGTCCAGATGGGTGGCATGAACCACACATAGCCGACGTCAATCGACGCCGGATCACGCCCTGCCTTCTCCGCTTCACGATGTAGCCGTTCCACGCCGCTTCGCAAGCGGGCCGGCGTGTTCAGCAGAATCTTCTGGTTGTTGGACACCGGATACCAGGCATCGCCGTATTTCACCGTTCGACGCAGCGCCGGGCCGCTCTCGCCGCCGACCCAGATCGGCGGATGCGGTCGCGAAACCGGCTTCGGCATGAACACCACCTTGTCGAATTGGGTGTATTTGCCTTGCAGCGCCGGATGCGGCTCGGTCCAGAGCGCCTTCCAGGCCTGCAGATATTCGTCGGTCACCGCGCCGCGCTCCTCATAGGGGGGCGTATTCAGCGCCTCGAACTCTTCCTTCATCCAGCCGGTGCCGACGCCGGCGACGGCGCGCCCGTTGGACAACACATCCGCGGTCAGGAACAGCTTCGCCGCCAGCACCGCCGGCCGATGCGGCACCACCGCGACCGAGGTCAGCAGCTTGATGCGTTGCGTGCAGCCCGCGAGGAAGCACAGCGTCGCAATGGCGTCGAAGCACTCCCCGGACGGCGTGCCGGGCCACACGCCATCCGCAGTGTACGGATAGCGGACACTGCTGTGGTCGGGCACGATCAGATGGTCGGCCACGCCCAGATAGGCGTAGCCCAACGCTTCGGCCCGCTGCCCCAGCGCCATGATGTTCTCACGTGACGCCAGGCAGCCGCGCGTGCCGAAATGGATGCCGAAGTCCATCTGCTCCCCCCCGGTTGCCTCGGACCCGCGCATCGTGTGCTATCGGCCCGACGAGCGCAATTCAAGCGGGAGGAACATATGCAGATCGGATGCAGCGCGCCCACCAGCGGACCCCTGATCGAACCCGACAGCCTGCTGCGCATCGCAACCGAGGCCGAAATGCTCGGCTTCGATTACGTAACGGTCAGCGATCACGTCATGATCCCGACCAGCATCGCCTCACGCTACCCATACAGCGATTCCGGCGAGTTTCCCTCCGGCGCCGCCGCACCCAGGTTGGAACAACTCACCGCCGCCACCTTCATCGCCGCGGCGACCTCGAAGTTGCGGATTGTCACCTCGGTGATGGTGGTGCCGCATCGCCCCGCCGTGCTGACCGCGAAAATCCTCGCCACACTCGACTATCTATCGAAAGGACGGCTGACCCTGGGCATCGGCGCTGGCTGGTGCAAGGAGGAGTTCGAGGCGATCGGCGCACCGCCGTTCGAGGATCGCGGCTTCGTCACCGACGAGTGGATGATGGCCTGCAAGGAGCTGTGGACCAGCGACGCACCGAAATTCGACGGCAAATACGTGAAGTTCTCCGACGTGCTGTTCCCGCCGAAGCCGGTGCAGGCACCGATCCCGATCTGGGTCGGCGGCGAAAGCGGCCCGGCAATGCGGCGCACCGCGAAATACGGCGACGCCTGGTATCCGATCGGCACCAATCCGCAATTCCCCATGGACACGCTGACCCGCTTCAAGGCGGGTGTGGCGAAGCTGCGTGACCTGACCACGAAGGCGGGGCGTGATCCGGCTGCGGTCGGGTTGGCCTATCGCGTGTCGTCCAATCCGGAAGCGCAGCCGAAAGGCACGGTGGATGGTGAGCGCAAACTGTTCACCGGCAATGCCGCCGACTACGCAGGCGATATCCGGGCCTTGAAGGATGTCGGTGTCACCGCGTTCGATTTCGGCCTGTTCGGCGCTTCGCTCTCTGCGACCATCGACAACATGCGTCGGTTCCGCGACGACGTCGTCTCCAAGGTTCGCTAAGGAAAAATCCCATGCAACTCGGCATCACAGTGGACATGTCCGGTCCGTCCCCGAAGCTCGACATGGAGCGTGTACCTGGAAGCCGAGCGGCTGGGGTTTGCGCAGGCCTGGACGGGGGAGGCGTATGGGACGGACGCGGTCACGCCGGCGACCTGGATGCTGGCGCGGACCACAAAGCTGAAGGTGGGTACTGGGATCATGCAGATTCCAGCGCGCACCCCGGCCTGTGCGGCAATGACCGCGATGACACTGCAACTGATGTCGGGCGGACGCTTCCTGTGCGGACTGGGCGTATCCGGGCCGCAGGTGGTGGAAGGCTGGCACGGCGTGCGGTTCGGCAAGCCGATGACCCGCACGAAGGAATATATCGCCGTCATCCGCCAGATCCTGGAACGCAAGGCACCGTTGTCGTTCCAGGGCGAGGAATACGTGATTCCCTATGCCGGTCCCGACGCGACCGGATTGGGCAAGCCGTTGCGCAGCATCACGCATGGCGATCCGTCGCTGAAATTCTATCTGGCCTCGATCACGCCGGCCGGGCTGCGCACCTCCGGCGAATGCGCCGACGGCGTCTTGCCGATCTTCTACTCACCGGAGCAGCCGGGAATCGTCTCGAACCCGATACTGGACGGCAAGAAGAAGGCAGGGCGGCCGGTCACGATGGAGGGTTTCGACGTTGCACCGTATGTTCGTGTGAAGCTGGGGCCGGATGTGGCGGCGTGCCGCGACATGATCCGACCGGAGCTGGCCTTGTATATTGGCGGCATGGGGGCGCGCGCGAAGAACTACTACAACGACGTTGCCATCAAGCTGGGTTTCGAGGGCGAGGCGAAGACCATCCAGGACCTGTATCTGGATGGGAAGAAGAACGAGGCCGCGGCCGCGGTGCCGGACAAGTTGATCGACGAAATCTCGCTGGTGGGACCGGCGGAACGGATCAAGGATCGGCTGGGAGCGTGGCAGCAGGCGGCGAAACATGGCCATCTGGGCACGATGATTCTGAAGGGTGCCAGTATCGAGGTGATGCGCGTGGTGGCCGAAGCGGTGTTGTAGCCGGCCGATGGTTCCGATTGATCGGCGTGAGTTGCTCCACGGGCCATACCCGGATCGGCCGCACCTCGGCGCGTGAGGTGGCGGAGGCGACCGGCCGTCTGTTCCGGATTCCGGGGACAGGCGCACCCGCGATTGAATTGGCGGCTGCGTCCCGATAATCAGGCGGCATGCGGCTGGAGGGCGTGGGATGATCCTGATTGGCCAATATGATTCGCCGTTCGTGCGGCGGGTCGCGATTGCGTTGCGGCTCTACGACATGGCCTATGAACATCGGCCCTGGTCCACGTTCGGTGATGCCGACCGCATCGCGCCATTCAATCCGCTGCGTCGTGTGCCCACACTGGTGCTGGATAACGGGGACTCGGTGATCGAAAGCACCGTGATCCTGGATTATCTGGACGAGTGCGCTGGCCCGGCCCGTGCACTGATCGCGGAGCGTGGCGAGCTTCGTCGGCAGGCGCTGCGGATTTGTGCTCTGGCCACCGGGCTTGCCGACAAGGCGGTTGCCCTGATCTACGAGCGGGCGCTGCATCAGACGATATCCGAGCAATGGATTGCGCGATGCCGGACCCAGATCGCCGCTGTGCTGGACGTGCTGGAGGCCGATCGTGCGGCGCGGGCCACGCCGTTCTGGTTCGGCGCTGCGATCGGGCACGCGGATATTGCCGTGGGCTGCGTGCTGCGGTTCCTGCGAGACGCCCATCCTGGTCTGTTCGACGCGCAACGCTGGCCGACCCTGGCGGCGCACACGGAGACCTGCGAAGCATTGCCGGATTTCCAGGCGGTGGTGCAGCAGTTCCTGCCGCCGAGTTCGCACTGATGCCGGTTTCGTATCGAAGCCGCGCGGCCCGTTGGCAGTGTCCGGGCAGGCCATGGACGGCCGCGTCACCGCTTTCTATACCTACCCGCGAGTAGCCAGAGGAAGCGCCATGAGTGACACCGTTCCCGTCCGCCTCGAACGCGAAGGCGACATTGGCCTGATCGTGGTGGACTACCCGCCGGTGAACGCCCTCGGGCCCGGCGTCGCTGAGGGCATCATCGACTGCCTGAACCGCGCCAATGCCGATGCCGCCGTCAAGGCGATTGTGCTGATGGGCGCAGGCCGCAGCTTCATTGCGGGTGCGGATATTCGCGGCTTCGGCACCAACCGCAAGCGCTTGCCCATCGGCAGTCGCAGCTATGACGTGCTGGATCGCAGCGAAAAGCCGGTGGTCGCCGCGATCCATGGCTACGCGCTGGGCGGTGGACTGGAAAACGCGATGGCCTGCCATTATCGCGTCGCGGTCCCGTCGGCGAAGGTCGGCCTGCCGGAAGTGCAGATCGGCATCCTGCCAGGCGGCGGCGGCACGCAACGTCTGCCGCGCCTCGCCGGCGCAAAGACAGCGCTGGAGATGATCGTCACCGGCCGTCATGTTCCCGCTCCGGAAGCGGCGAAACTGGGAATTCTCGATCAGGTTCTGCCGGACGGAACCGATTTGCGCGCAGGCGCAATCGCATTCGCACGCAGCATCGCCGATCGGCGTCCGCTGCCACGCGTGCGCGATCGCAGCGTGCAGCTCGATGACCCCGGCATCTTCGACGCGATGCGCAAATCCATCGCACGCCGCGCCCGCAACCAGAAGGCGCCGTATCACTGCATCGCCGCGGTCGAGGCTGCCTGCATGCTGCCGTTCGACGACGGCATGCGTCGCGAGGCGGAGCTGTTTGGCGAGCTGGAGAATTCCGACGAGGCACGTGCGCTGCGCTACGCCTTCTTCGCTGAACGCGAAGTCGCCAAGCTGCCGGACATGCCGGTCGGCGTTCAGCCTTACGAGTTCAGCAAGCCCGCAGTGATCGGCGCCGGCACGATGGGCGGCGGCATCGCCATGTCGTTCGCCGATTTCGGCTATGACGTGAAGATCATGGACGCGACCGAGGAAGCGCTGAACCGCGGCATGGACCGGATTCGCGCGAACTACGCGACCTCGGTGAAACGTGGCAGCCTGGCGCAAGATGAAATGGAACGCCGCCTGGCGCGCATCCATCCGGTGCCGGGCTATGACGACATCAAGGACTGCGACGTCGTCGTGGAGGCGGTGTTCGAGCGGATGGACGTGAAGAAGCCGGTGTTCGCGAAGCTGGACGCGGTGATGGCACCGGACGCGTTCCTGTTCTCCAACACCTCCGCGTTGGACATGGACGAGCTGGCCGCGGAAACCAAGCGACCGGACAAGGTAGCGGGCACACATTTCTTCTCACCGGCCAATGTGATGAAGCTGTTGGAAGTGGTGCGTCCGGCGCAAGCCGCCCCCGAGACGCTGCTCACCGCCATGGCGATGGGCCGCAAGATCGGCAAGATCTCCGCGATGGCCGGCAACACCGATGGTTTCGTTGCCAACCGGTCGCGCGCGCCATTCAACAGCGAAATGGTGATCCTGCTGGAGGAGGGTTGTCTGCCTGAGCAGGTGGACAAGGTGATGGTCGATTTCGGCTATCCGATGGGACCGTTCGCGGTTGGCGACCTGGCCGGGCTGGATATCGGCGCCGAGGGTCGCAAGCGTCGCGCCGCCGCCAATCCGAATTATCGCAAGTTGCCGATCGCGGACAGACTGGTGGAAATGGGCCGCTACGGACAGAAGACCAGCGCCGGCTGGTATCGTTACGAAAAGGGCGACCGCACGCCGCATCCCGATCCGGAAGTTGCCGCGATCATCAAGCAGGTGGCAGCGGAACTGGGCGTGCCGCAAAAGCAATTCACCGACACGGAGATCTTGCAGCGTCTGCTGTTTTCTTCGGTGAACGAGGCCTGTCGCATTCTGGAGGAAGGCAAGGCGTATCGCGCCAGCGATGTCGACGTGATGTGGCTGCACGGGTTCGGCTTTCCGCGTTATCGCGGCGGCCTGATGTACTGGGCGGACGGCATCGGCGTGAAGGCGGTGTACGACCAGATCGCGCGCTGGCATCAGCAATACGGCGAACGCTGGGCGCCATCGCGGTTGCTGCGCCAATTGGCGGAGTTGGGCACGCCGTTCCGTCAGGCCAAGCCGGCGCCGTTTGCCTGACGAACCGCAGCAAGCGCGCGCGGCGTCCGCTCCATCCTGGCCGCCGCTGCGTGACGTCATCGCTCGGCATGGCATGGCCGCGCGTCGTTCGCTGGGTCAGCATTTTCTGCTGGATGGCAATCTGACCGCGCGCATTGTGCGTTCGGCGGGAGAGTTGTCCGGCAGTCATGTGGTGGAGATCGGGCCGGGGCCTGGCGGACTGACCCGCGCCTTGCTGGAGTCACCGGCTGTCGATGTGACTGTGGTGGAGATCGATCCGCGTGCCGTCGCGGCGATGCAGGACCTTGCGCAGCAGGCCGGGTCGCGTCTGCAGGTCGTCTCCGCGGACGCAACGCGGCTGGATCTGGTGGCCTTGGTGCCGGCGCCTCGGCAGATCATTGCGAACCTGCCGTACAACGTTGCCTCCCCGCTATTGGTGGCCTGGCTGCGGCAGGCGAACGCATTCCAGCGCCTGACTTTGATGTTCCAGCAGGAGGTGGCGGAACGGATTTGCGCCGCACCGGACACGCCGGAATACGGGCGGCTGTCGGTGTTGGCGCAATGGACCTGCTCGGCCCGAATCGCGTTGCGCATTCCGCCGGATGCGTTCACGCCGCCGCCTAAAGTATGGTCCGCCGTAGTAACGCTGCTGCCGCATCCCGAACAGCCGGATGCCGTTCTGTTCGCGCAGATGGAACGACTGACTGCCGCCGCCTTCGGGCAACGCCGCAAGATGCTGCGCGGGTCTCTGAAGTCGTTGGGTGGGCAGGCATTGCTGGACCGTGCCGGCATCGCCGCCGATCGACGGGCGGAAACGCTGGACGTGGCGGAGTTCGATCGGTTGGCACGATTGCTGGTGTAACGCACTTCCTATCGGGCTGGCCTTTCGTCGCTGTTGGACAAACCGCGCGCTTCCGGTGCACACAACGCAGCGGTGAGTCACGATGAGGAAAACACATGCCGCAGACCGAGGTGGGACGATCCGAGGACCTGCTGGCGGAACTGTCTGCCTGGGTGCGGATGGAGACGCCGAGCACGGATGCTGGTGCAGTCAATCGGCTGATGGATGTGGCGGAGGGCGAGCTCGCTCGTGCCGGGGCCGCATTGACGCGAATTCCGGGTCGAGATGGATTTGGTGACAATCTGATTGCTCGCACGCCGGGAGAGGGTGCGCCGATCCTGGTGGCCGGGCATCTTGATACCGTCTGGTCACACGGCACACTGACCGACATGCCGTACAATGTGGACGGCGCGAAGGCTCATGGGCCCGGCATCTACGACATGAAGGCCGGCAGCTTCCTCGCGTTCCATGCGGTTCGCAGCATCCTGACGCAGAAGACCCGTACCAGGCGGCCGGTCACCCTGCTGCTGACGCCGGATGAGGAGGTCGGCAGCCCGACCAGTCGCGACCTGATCGAACGCGAGGGTGCACAGGCGGCGACCGTGCTGATCCCGGAGCCTGCCGGTCCCGGTGGCGCGTGCGTCACGGCGCGCAAGGGTGTTGGCCGGTTCGTGCTGCGCGTGGAAGGCCGCGGGTCGCATGCCGGCAGTGCGTTCCAGGACGGCGCCTCGGCCATCGTCGAACTCGCCCATCAAATTCTGGCGCTGCACGGGATGGTCGATGTGGACGACGGAATTACGCTGAATGCAGCACCGATCTGGGGCGGTTCGCGTCCCAACGTGATTGCACCGGATGGCGGTTGCGAGATCGACCTGCGCGTCAACAGCGTCGCCGACGGGCAGCGGATGGAGCAGGCCTTGCTCGCCCTGACCGCACGTACCGCCGGCTGTCGGGTCACGGTGGAGGGCGGCATGAATCGGCCCCCCTTCGCCGAGGATGCCGGCATCCGTTCCTTGTATGAACATGCGCGCGGATTGGCCAAGCAGGTCGGCATCGATCTGCCGAAGCAGCATCGCGGCGGCGGCTCCGATGGCAATTTCACCGCGGCACTCGGCGTACCCACGTTGGATGGTCTCGGGTGCCCCGGTGCCGGCGCGCATGCCAGTCACGAGCACATCCTGTGGCAGCAGCTTGCACCGCGTGCGGCATTCATGGCCGCGTTGTTGGAGACGCTGTGATGGTTCGGCATCGACGCGTCCAATCGAACGCGACGTCACGCACCGCGTAGGCACTCGCGTTCGGCCGAGCGTATCCGATGCTGTTCAACTCTCAGGTTTTCATCGTCTTCTTCCTGCCGGTGGTGCTGGGTCTGTACCGATGTACTGGCCCGCCATCGCTCGGCACGGCAGGCCGTGGTGGTGCTCGCCTCGCTGGGGTTTTACGGCTGGTGGGATGTCCGGTTCGTGCCGCTGCTGGTCGGGCTGACCATTGCGAACTGGCTGATCGCGCAATGGTTCGGCGCCGCGCGCGCACGCTGGATTCCGCTGCTCGGGGTCGTAATGAACCTGGCGGTGCTGGGGCTGTTCAAATATGCCGACTTCTTCCGCGGCACCGTTTTTGAATTGCTGGGTGACGACTGGCAGCCCTGGGACCTGATCCTGCCGCTGGGAATCAGCTTCTTTGTCTTCCAGAAGATTTCCTACCTGATCGACCTGCGGCGCGGCGACCGCCACATCTACGGCTTCCTCGACTTCTGCATGTTCGTCACCTTCTTTCCCCAGCTTATCGCCGGCCCGCTGGTGCGGCATAACGAGATCATCCATCAGTTCAATCTCGACCCGCGCCGAACCGAGATGTGGGAGAATTTGTCGCGCGGTTTCGTGCTGTTCCTGATCGGCGTAGCAAAAAAGGTGATCTTTGCCGACACGCTGGCGATGGTTGCCGATCCGCTGTTTGCTCAGGCGCTTGGCGGGCCGCTGTCGATGGCCGAGGCCTGGGTCGCCGCCGGTGCCTACACGCTGCAAATCTATTTCGACTTCTCCGGCTATTCCGACATGGCGATCGGGCTCGGGTTGATGTTCGGTCTGCGTCTTCCGTTCAACTTCAACGCACCCTATCGCGCGTTGTCGGTGCGCGATTTCTGGCGTCGCTGGCACATGACGCTCAGCCGCTTCCTGCGCGACTATCTCTATATCCCGCTTGGGGGAAACCGCGCCGGGCCATTTCGCCAGGCGGCCAATGTCGTCATGACCATGCTGCTGGGCGGTCTGTGGCATGGCGCGAACTGGACCTTTGTCGTGTGGGGTGGAGCGCATGGTGTCGCGCTGGCGGTGAACCATGTCTGGGAATCGCGTGGGGTCAGATTGCCCGCGGCATTGGCCTGGCTGCTGACGATGCTGTTCGTGATCTGTGGTTGGGTGCTGTTCCGCTCGCCTGATTTCCTGCATGCCGGCCAGGTACTGGCCAGTATGATCGGCCTGCATGAGCTGGGCGCGATCACGCTGGATCGCGAATACGTGGCGGTCTTGGCGTTCGGCACAGTGGTTGCCACCTTGGGTCCCACCAGCCAGGACGCGGCGTTGCGGTTGCTGCGTCCGGACTCCTGGCTGGCGGTTCCGGCCGGCATGGCGCTGGCTTATCTGCTGCTGCTGGTCGGCGGTCGTCTGCCCAATGCGTTCATCTATTTTCAGTTCTGATACCGCGCAGCCCGCGTCATGGCGGCGCTTTTTCCGCGTCGCGGTCGGTGCGGCCGCTTCGGCGGTGGCGATCATCTATGCGTTCGTGACGCTGGTGGACCCGTGGAATGTTCTGCCTTTGTCGCCACCGTTCGATCGTGCACCGGTCAGCAGCAATCAGCGCTATTCCTATCCCGCACTGGCGCGCTCCGACGCCTTCGACAGTGCGATCTTCGGCACCTCCACCGCGCGGCTTTTGCGTCCGGTCGCGCTCGATCCGGAATTTCACGCGCGCTTTGTCAATCTCGCAATGAACGACGCGACGGCGTACGAAATGTCGAGTCTGCTGCACGTCTTCCTGCGTGCCCATCCCAGGCCGAAGGTGATCATGCTGGGCGTGGATGTGCGCTGGTGTGTGACCGGGGACGACTATCAGAAACTGACACCGCGGCCATTTCCTGCCTGGATGTATCAGCCCAACCCGTGGCGCGGCTATGCGGAAATGTTCAACATGTTTGCTGTGCAAGAGGCGGGCAAGGAATTCGGTGTGCTGACCGGGTTGAAGCCCGAGGATATGGGTCGCGACGGCTACACAAGCTTCGTGCCGCCGGATGCCGACTACGATCCGGCGCGCGCGCAATTGCATCTGCGTGAGGCCGGGCCGAGCGTTCCCGGGGGGGAACGCACCGGTCCTCCGGCGGGCTGGCGATTTCCGACCTTGCAGATCCTGCGAGCGAACTTGAAACGAATGCCTGCCGCTACCCACAAGTTGCTGTTTTTCGTGCCCTATAACCATCGATTGCTGCCGCCCTCTGGCACGCCGGTGGAAGCGGTGTGGAAGGAGTGTAAGCGCCGTGTGGCAGCGTTGACGGATGCAACGCCGAACAGCCTGGCGGTGGACTTCATGCGGCCCAGCCCGATCACCGAGAATGATGACAATTACTGGGACGCACTGCATTACCGCGTTTCGGTCGCGGACCAGTTGGCGCGTGACCTGGCAGCCGCGGATCGCGGCGAAACGTCGCCAGATTACCGCATTCTTGCCGCGAGCGATCCGGATTGACGCCCGCCTCTGCCGCCTGTCACGCGGCCGGCAGCCGGGCTTCGGAGCGGGCCTTTGTTTGCACCGCTACAGGAAAGCGCAGATCCCTTCGTTGGGAGAACTCTCAAATCGCAGATCCGCGTCGGTCGCACGTGCGAGTTGGTGACTGAGCGAGAGCCCTGTTCCCGGCCCGCCGGCATCCGCAGCGTTCTCGGCCTTTGCGGGCAATCGATACCGGTCAAGACCGGCGAGCACCGAGGCCGGCAGCCCGTCGCCGGTATCTGGCACCGTCACCGCGATATCTGCGTCGTGATGGGCGATCGAGACCATGACGGCACCACCGGCCGGCGTGAATCGCACGGCATTGCCGATCATGTTCTCGATGATCCGCCGCGCCGCCCAGACATCGCCGAACGCTGACGGAATTCCGGAGGCAACGTCGAGTACCGAGGCCAATCTGGCGCTCGCCGGCATAGTCCCGCACGTCTTCCACCGCGCGACGCAACACGGCGACGAGATCGAGCGCTTCGCAACGCAATACCCGCTCTCCGACCTGCGTCAGATCGATCAGATTGTCGATCGTGGCCAGCAGGCGCCTGGTGGCACGTTGTACATGGATCAATGCCTCGCGCTGCCCGGGCGGGCAGTCCTGCTTCATCAACTGCGACAGACGGATGATCGCATGCAGCGACATCCTGATGTCCTGGCTCAGATTGGCAAAGAATGCGGTTTTCAGCCGTTCTGCCTCTTCCGCTCGCCGTGTCTGTTCGGCCAGCCGCTCCTGCGTCTGTTGCGCATGCCGCACATAGAGCGCGGTCGCGAAAATCGCGAGGATCGACAAGGCCCGATTGCTGATCCTCTCGTGTGTGCGCGCATTGATCTCCGGTACCAGGGCGCCGGCCATCACCATGACACTGCAACGATGGCAAGCCGCCACACCGTGCGCCGATCGCGGCTGAGCAGGGCGGTGGACACTAACAGGCTGCTGAAAAACCCTCTGCAACGTCAGGCGCCAGTAGGTTCAGTGTTCGATTTTCGGTTTGTCGGGACGGAATCAGGCATTTGCACAGCGTCAGAATGGCTCTGATCCAGCATTTGGCATAGCGCTGACAGCCTCATCCTATCGCGAGCAGCCGCGGCAGTCGGATCAGGTTGTAAGCCGTCGCCTTGAACATGAACATCCAGCCTACGCGGGCGCGACCCCGAAACTTCGTTTGCGCCATTCCGCCGACTTCCTTGATCCAGCCATTGGCTTCCTCGATCCGCTTGCGGATCACCTGGCTGATCCGGTAGCCATCGTGACGCGTCGTGCGCCGGTCGATGTTCGAGCCGCGATGCGCGGTGATGTTCTGCGCCACGTGCGGGGTCACATTCAGTTTGCGGGCTGCCGCAACGAACGCCGCCGTGTCGTAGTTCTTGTCTGCTCCGACGGTTTTCTTGTCCGAACCAGGCAACTCGCCCAACATGGCCAGCGCCGCCTCCGGCTCCGCCGTCCCGGTGGCCAGCGTCAGGCGCGCATCCACCACCAGCCCGTTGCGGTTCTCCATAAGCAGATGTCCGGTGAAGCCCAGCTTCGCCTCCTGTCCGCCTGATTTACGGGCAAGACGAGCGTCCGGATCGGTGGTCGAGGCATGTGTCTCGTTGGAACGCGTCTCGCCGCGGAAGTTGCGCTCGCCATTGCGGCCCGGTGCCGGCGGTTCGTCGTTGCCGTCCTTGCGGCGGAAGCTCTTCATGCTGGCCCACGCCTGGATCAGCGTGCCATCAACCGAGAAGTGCTCGTCCGAAAGCAGACCCTGCACCTGCGGCAGGTTGAGCACTGCCGACATGAACGCCGCCGCGATGTCGCCCTCCAGCAGCCGGTCGCGGTTCTTGCTGAAGACGGTCGGCACCCAGACCGGATCGTCCACCGACAGGCCGACGAACCAGCGGAACAGCAGATTGTAGTTCAACTGCTCCATCAGCTGACGCTCGGAACGGATGGTGTAGAAGGCTTGCAGCAACAGCGCGCGCAGCAACTGCTCGGGTGGGATCGAGGGACGGCCGTTCTCGGAATACAGCGCCGCGAACCGGTCGTTGAGCGACTGCAGGGCCTCGTCTGCCAGCGTTCGGATCACCCGCAACGGATGGGTCTGGGGGATCCGGCTCTCCGGCCGCACATAGCTGAAAAGTCCGTCGCGTCGTTCGTCAGAACCGCGCATTGAGGCTACCCGAGGCTGTCAATCCGATAGGGCATCGAATCAGATGCCGCCGCGTCGAAGCAAGGGGTTTTTCAGCAGCCTGCTAACGGAATGTAGAACAATCCGAAGGCCAGCGTGTCGCTGTGGGTCAGATCCTCCAGGAGGGCGAGGGCGCAGGCCAGATAGATGATCGGCCGCAGCCGCCGGATCCACTGCAGGATCACGTCACGGTTCGTGGAACGGTGCGGGTGGATCACGGGCTCACGCCTCTGGGTTCCGGCGTTCGACGTTATACTCCCGTAAGAGCGAAGGCACGCAAACGCGGAATATCATGCAGTATAACCCGCATGCCGTGAGTTTCGACTCCGAAGCTGCGCAAGGCAGCGAAAGCGCGCGACAAATTCTCCTGTCCACAGCCAAGCTGTGCGGCCAACAGTGCTTGCGCACCGGCAGGCGAAGCTGCGCCGTCGTGGTGTGCTGGTCGCGCGACAGCGACAGCAGAAAGGATGCCAGTCGCTCGGACGCGGTCCGCAGCTTCAGGTCGCAGACCTGGCGCACCATGGCGCCAAAGTCCTGCGCCTGGGCGCGAACCAGGCACGTTGTCAATTGCGTCGAGGTCGCCATCAGATCATGCAGGCCATCCGCATTCATTTGCAGCAACTGGCAGGGCGAGACCGCCTCGGCGCTCATCGGATATGGCAGCCCCGCGAGGACCGTGGCCAGCAGGATCGGCGCCCTCGTGTCGATCAGTTCGACCACGGCCCGGTTGCCGTTGGCCGCCGCGCCGAACAGCGCGATCGTGCCCTGCAGCAGAATCATCAGCGCGTCTGCCGGCTCGCCTTCGCGGCACACGGGCTGGGCTTCATCCACCTCGATCAGGCTGCACATCGCGCCGAGGCGTTGCAGCACCGGGTGGGGAAGTGCCTCGAACGCCGGCACGAGCCGCAGCAACGTCTCAATCCTCGTGAGACAATCGGGCGTTCGCGACTGTGAGGCGGAGGCGCTGGCGAGCATGAACTGACAGTCGATGAGAAGGCGGCCCTTGACCGAATACGCGCCGCTCTCCTTTCGGGCAAGTGTCAATTGACTGCGCCGGCAGTCAGTTCAGGTCGCGCAGGCGCGGTGCGACTTCCTGCCCGAACAGCCTGATGTTCTCGACCGCGTCCTGGTGGCTGAGGAACCCGCCCTGGCCAAAGAACAGCAGATGGCCGACGCCGCCCATGCGGGCACTGAACGCGGTGATCTGATGGTAGACTTCATCCGGGGTACCGGCGAACACGGTGTCGGTATCCATGAATTGCTGCACGGTCGCCTTACGGTGGTCGATCATGTTGCCGGCGCGATCCTTGACGATGCGATGCGCGCGCGGCCCTGCTTTCAGGATTGCGACATTCGCAGCGACCGAGTTGTAGCCTGGCGGGTTGGTGAACGGCTCCGCCACGACCGGCGCGGTGCGCACGTAATCTGCAATCTGGTCGGCGCGGCGCAGTCCTTCGTCGCTGGTGTGACCGACGCCCACCACGGCGGCATAGGCCATTCGATCCGGGCCGGCTTCCCAGCCGTTCTCCCGCGCGGTCTGACGATACATGTCATACATCGGTTTGGCGGTGCCGGCGGACAGCAAGGTGCCGATGACGTGCCGGCGTTGCGCAGCCAACCGGCCGCTCTCCACGCTCATGCCGGTCATCCACACCGGCGGCGCCGGCTGCTGAATCGGTCGCGGCCAGATGTTCACGTTCCGGTAGTGGAAATACTCGCCTTCCCAGTTGAACGGCCCATCGGTTGTGGACAAGGCCTTCAGGATCAGATCATGCGCTTCCCAATAACGCCGCATCAGGCGCGCGGGATTGCTGTTCGCGGGAGCAATTTCATAAGGCGCGCCTTTGACCAGCCCCATCTCCAGCCGACCGCCCGAAAGACAATCCAGCCAGGCCATTTCCTCGGCAACGCGCACCGGGTCGGGACGGTTGGCGATCGGATTGCCCAGTGTCAGCAGCCGCGCTTTCTTCGTTTCGCGCGCAATCGCCGCCAATGCCATCGGCACCGAGACAGTCATGCAGGTCGCAGTGCTGTGGTGCTCGTTCACCATGATGTCCAGCCCGACTTCGTCACACAGGGCGAACTCGTCGAGATAGCGGTTGAGCAGCGTGTGCGCGACCTGGGGATCCACGTTCTCATTGGGTAGCACGACGCGCATCGAGCCGCGCCTGAGCCCTTCCTCCCACGCCGGGTGATAGGCCATTTCGGAGAAATACCAGCAGCGCATGGTCCGTCCTGCCTGTCAGTGCGAGTGCGCGAAGGTGGAAACGCGATCGGCGAACACCGCGGGCTGTTCCCAATGTGGGAAGTGCCCGGCGTCCTGGATCAGCTCCAGCGCCGCACCGGGGATTTCATCACGCCACGCCTTGCCATAGGCCGGCGTCACGATGCGATCCTGCTCGCCCCACAGCAGCAAACTCGGGCGATCGATCCGATGCAGCCAGCGTTTCAGTCGCGGATTGTGCATGTACGGCTTCCAGCCGAACAGCGCCAGTGCCTCCCGGCCGCGCACGATGGCGGCGAGCTGATCCTCCGGCATCTGCGTGTAGTCGATCGTACCGCGCGTCGGGTCGGCCCAGGCCAGGCGCATGAACTCATCGCGCGTGATCGCATGCATGTCGGCGATATCACGCTCGGTGACGCCGCCCACCTTGATCCCCAGCGGATCGGCCAGCACGACGCAGCCGAAGCGCTGCGTGCTGCGCACGGCGATCTCGGCCGCGACCCAGCCGCCGAAGCAGTTGCCCACCAGGACCGCGTCGGTCAGGTCGAGCTCCGCCGCAAGGTCAAGATACAAATAGGCAAGATCGTCGACCGTTCCGATCCAGTCCGGCAGCGCAGAGTTGCCGAAGCCGGGATGATGCGGGGCGATGACGCGGAACTTCGCGGCGAGTTGGTCCAACCAGGGATGCCGCGGCCGCAGTCCATCACCGCCATGCAGGAACAGCAGCGGGCGGCCGGCGCCATGCGATTCGACCTCCAGTTCAACGCCGGAGACGGTGATCCGACGAGTCATCGCGTGGCCATCGGCGGCGTGTATTGCGCGCGCATCGTGTTTCCTCCGCATCGTGCTGGCGAATTAGGCGCGGCTGGGGGGAGCATGGCAATGGCGTGTCGGGACCATGCTCGTGGCCCTGCGACGCGGTACCTTGGCTGCACGGCTTCAGCCCAGGCGCCGCCGGTAGAGGGCGATCAGCCGTTCCCAATGCCGTTCCGCAGCCGGCTTGTCGTAGCACCAGCGCTGCGGGAAGGCGAAGCCGTGATGCACGGTCGGGTACAATTCCAACTCGCCCGGATTGCCCGATGCCGCAAACAGCTTGCGAAGCTCTTCCACCATCGGCAGCGGTGCCAGTTCGTCATGTTCGGCACAGCCGATGTAGAGCTCGCCCTTGGCCTTCGCCAGGCTCAGATGCGGGCTTTCCTCGGCATCGCTGACCAGCCAGGTGCCGTAAAACGACGCCGCGGCCGCGACGCGATCGGGGAAGCGCGCGGCCGCCGCCAGCGCATAGGGGCCGCTCATGCAGTAGCCATGCGCGCCGACCGGGCCAGGCTTTGCTTCATCCTGTGCGTCGACGAAGCGCAGCATGGCGGCGATATCGCTCATCACCGGCGGGATCGTCATTTTGGTTCGAACCGCCCGCATCCGCTCACGTTCCGCGCTGCCGTGCTGCAGCACGTCGGGACCGTAGATCGTATCACGGCCGGCCCGATAGTACAAGTTGGGCAGCACCGTGTAATAGCCGACCGTACAGAGCCGTCGGGCCATGTCGCGCAGCTCTTCGCGAATGCCGGGTGCATCCATCAGAAGAAACACGACGGGATGCGGGCCGCCACGGTCCGGATGACAGATGAAACTTTCCATCGCGCCATCCTGGGTGCCGATATCCAGGGTCTGCTCGATCACGGCGTCGTCCTCCCGCCGGCGGTGTGCGCCGGGTATTGGCCCGGACCCGATGGCCGAGCAGCGGATGAACGATTCCATGTGGGCGGGCGGTGAGCAAGACGCGGTGGTGTGGATCAGGCGGCCTACGCGACCGGTCGCTTACGCAACGAACTCCGCCGGTTGCGTGTGCTCGAACCGAGCCAACGCATCGCGCGCCTCGGACAACGTCATGTCGAGGCGCAGCAAGCGCTGTGCA
Organism: uncultured Alphaproteobacteria bacterium; assembly: GCA_963789495.1. Classification (GTDB taxonomy): domain Bacteria; phylum Pseudomonadota; class Alphaproteobacteria; order Acetobacterales; family Acetobacteraceae; genus CAWBLP01. The sequence continues at coordinate 359,842 of CAWBLP010000008.1, read as the reverse complement.
AAGCCTGTGGCGACGGCTGCATTGTTCTCCTCGCCGAGGAAGTCCAGCAGATCACTCAGAGCCGCCTCAGGGCGGGAGAACAGCTCTGTCTCTTCCAGCAGATAAACGCGATCCGGCCAGGTCTCTGCGGCGGCCACCAGACGCTCGGTATAAAGTGCGTTCGACGCGGTCAGCTCCTGCAGATGGGATGCCGGCAGGTGCCCGTGGCGCTTTGTTTCGATGAACGCGGCGGTGCGCACGGGCTGCAGCAGTCCGACACAGCACGCGTCTGGGAACATATTCAGCAGCTCGTCCAGCAGCAGCGCATTCTCAGGCGAGTTGTCCACCCAGCGTTTGCGTCCCGCGCGCCCCTGGAACAGCCGGTTGATCCCGGCGCCGAGCGTGGCAAGAAATTCCGCATACGGCACGGCATTGGCGCGCAGCCAGGCGCCGTCTTCGGTGCAGGTGGTATACACATCGAACAGATAGGGACGTTCCAGCCCGGCGCGGCTGCCGAACAAGCGATACAGGAAGCGGCTCTCCGACGAGGTCCAGAACGCCGGATGTTCCGCCAACGCCCAGGCGAGCGTGCTGACCTCGGTGAACGGCGAGCCGCATACAAACACGCCGCCGGCCGCGCTGTGCCAGTGATCCATGATGCGTCAGGCCTCGCCGAACCCGGGCTCCTGGCGGTATTTATGCGGCGTCCAGCGGCCCCAGCGCTTTTCGAAGGTTCGACGGTTTCGCTTCATCAGTTCCGTGCGCGTTGATTCACCCATCAGGTTGAAAGACGCCGAATGATGGTGGTGGATGAACACGTCGTCGCACACAACCAGGCGATATCCGGCATCGCGGACCCGCATGCAGTAATCGTCATCCTCGAAATAGCCCGTGCCGTAGCTTTCATCCAGCGCACCGACCTTGTCGATGACCTGCCGACGGATGGCGACGCAGAAGAAGGCCAGATTGCCGACCGGAAACAGATGGCGTCGCCGTATTGCGGTGAAGCCGGCGCCGCGCTGCGCCATTTCCTCCATGTTGGAATACACGATCGCGATTTTCTGTTCGTTCCCGGTCATATTGGTGAGCGGACCGGTCATGCCGATATCCGGATAGCGCAGCATCGGCCTGATCAGGTCGCGCACCCAGCCCTGGGTGACGTAGGTATCGTTGTTGAGCAGCACGACGAACTCGCCGCGCGCTTCGCGCATGCCGGCATTGTTGCCGGCGGCGAAACCCAGATTGTCCGGATGGTGAACAACACGCACCGACGGGTGCCGTTGGGAAAACGTATCGAGGAACGCGCCGGTGCCGTCGGTCGAACCATTGTCGACGCAAATGATCTCCAGGTCCGGATAGTCGGAGAACACCAGCAGGCTTTTCAGGCAGGCCCTGGTGAATGCCAGGTTGTTGTAACAGACAACCACGATGCTGACCGGCGGATACTGCCGGGCGACGACGCCGGCGAGCTTGCGCGCCCGGACGTCCCAGGAATGCCGCGCAGCCCAGCCCTGGCGACGCCGTACGGCTGCGGGATCCTTGTTGTTGCGTAGCGCATGGACAATGGCTCTGTCGAACTCGGCCGGGGAGTGCGCGAGTTCCACCATATTGGGCGGCAAGCGCCGCAACTCCGGCAGATCGGTCGCCACCACCGGCTTGCCGGCGCACAGATACTCGTAAACCTTCACCGGGTTGGTGGCACGCGTCAGATCCATCAGCTTGAAGGGAATCAGGCACACGTCGAACGCGTACAGGTAATGCGTGAGGTCCGCGTATGGCTTCTCACCGAGGAAGGTCACGTTCGGCAGCGCGGCAACAGCGGATACGTCGCAGGAATCCGCTGCACCGATCAGCACGAATTGCCATTTCGGATGGCGGCGCGCGCAATAGGCGACGAGCTCCATATCGAACCATTCGGCGATGGCGCCAAAATAGCCGATTACCGGATGCCCATCCGGTTGGAACACCGTCTCCGGGCGTTGCGAAAAATAGCGTACGTCCACGGCATTGCGGATGGTGTCGAACGAGCGGTGCCGGCCGACCATGTCGGCGAGAAAGTCCGAGGTGACAACGACGCTGTCCGCGTCCTCGATCAGCTTTTGCTCCAGCTCGACGACCTTCGGTGCGACGCCGCTGAAACCGGCCAGGTGATCGAGGCAGTCGAAGATCAGCGATGCGCCAGGAATGCTGCCGGCGATCGGATACCAGCTCGGCAGCTGCACCAGACACACCGGGCGCTGCAGTTTCAGCGTTGCGACCATGCTGAGCATAGCGCTGATCAGATCGGCCAGCTGATCGGGATCATCGAAGCCGTTATAGACCACCGGCGGTGTGTCCCGGCAGCACAGCCTGATCTCGAACACGCCATCGGCTGGCTGCGCGCTGATCTCGAACCGGGCAGCGCCATCCTGCAACGGCGCGAAGGTGACACCAACGTAAAACACCCGGTTGCCCATCTCAGCAAGGCGGGTGGCAAGGTGCTGCGGTCGCTGCGTGCGAAAGCTCCAGTCGATGATGCCGAAGACGATGTAGTCATGCTGGCCAACTGGGCGGTCGAGGATCTCTGCGATCCGCGGATCCGGTGCCGGCGCCCGAACAGACACATGCTGTGCGGCCGGAGCCAGCATGGGAGGTTGTGCCTCCGCCATGGTCGGTGGGGGCAGGGAGGATGCGCGTCCCAGCAGCGATTGCAGCACGCCGGTCTGGGCGATCAAGGCTTCGGTAATCGCATGCAGGGACCGCAGGATCAGATCGTCGCGGTCGGGTAGTTCCGCGGGTTCGGCTGTCGCAGCGGCAAGCATCGGCATGGCCGCGGTGTCATCCAAAGCCTGGGTGGAGAGGCGGCGCGGGCTGCCAGGCAACGACAGGTCGGAATTTTGCAGCCGCACCGTTATTTCGTGCGGATTGCCGTCGAAGATTTCCGCGGGAAGTTCGAACCGGAATGCGTGGTCGCCGTTGGCAATGCCGATGGCATCCAGGTCGGCACGAAACAATCCTGCCCGCGCCGAGCCGAGCCTGGTTGCGCCGTCATAGACGTCGACGGTCAGTTTGCTGGTGGGGGAGACTGCATCGAAGATCCAGCCGTCCACGCATCGTCCGTGCACGCCGTCGACATAGCCGTACAGCCGGAAGGACGCGTTGATCGGCGAGAAGTGCAGTCGCGACAGGCGCTCGTCAAATTGCAGCGCCGACCCGTTTGCATTTCCCACCCAACAGCTCCCTGAGCCTGGCCGATAATATTTGCAACATGCAGCCCGGACTTTCGTTGCACGAATTGTTTCGGACCTTCCCCATTTGAGCCGGCGCTGTCAAGGATAGATTGCATTCCCTCCGACTGAATCAACCGAAGGTTGGTATATGCGAAGAGAACTCGTTTAATCCGGTCCTAGTGATTTTCTGCGTCGCGCCGGGTTGTGTTTTTTTCTTTAACGTCGCAACGAATGTGATGGCGTTGTATTCATGCCAAGGAACGAAGAAAGAACATCGCCGATCTGCGCGCCAGCTTGCCCCGTGCCGAACGGCGAGATGTCCCGCACCATCGCGGCATAGGCGGCGCGGTCGTCAAGCAGATGCTGCGCCGCGACAACGATCCGCTCCGTTTCGGTTCCCACCAGACGCGCCACGCCGGCTTCGATCGCCTCCGGCCGTTCGGTCGTATCGCGTGCCACCAGCACCGGCTTACGCAAGCTCGGCGCCTCCTCCTGCAGACCGCCTGAATCGGTCATCACCAGATCAGCGCGCTGCATGACCGCGATCAGTCCGGGATAATCCAGCGGCGGGCACAGCAGCACCCGGTCGATGCCGCCCAACCGATCCTGTGCCGGAATCCGCACATTGGGATTGGGATGCAGCGGATAGACGACCAGCAGATCGGGGTTCTGCTCCACCAAACGGCGTATGGCGGCGAATACGCGCAGCATCGGCGCGCCGAAGCTTTCGCGCCGGTGCAGCGTCACCAGCAGCACGCGCCGATGGTCCGGGATCGGCACCGGCAGCGCAACGCCGCGCGCCAGGGTCCAGTGCAACGCGTCGATCACGGTGTTGCCGGTGACATGGATGCGGCCGGGATCGACGCCTTCGCGCAGCAGGTTCGCCCGCGCCGTGTCGGTTGGCGCGAAGTTCAACGTCGCAAGCCGCGACGCCAGGATCCGGTTGAATTCCTCGGGGAACGGGTCCCGCAGGTTTCCCGTGCGCAACCCGGCCTCGACATGGCCGAACGGAATGCCGCTGTAGAAACAGGCGAGCGCCGTCGCCATGACTGTGGTGGTGTCGCCTTGCGCCAGCACCATGTCCGGCCTGGCGGCATGAAACACCGCCGGCATGCCCTGCAGCAGCCGCGCCGTCAGGTCGTGCAATGTCTGTCCGGCGGTCATGACCGCGAGTTCGTGGTCCGGCACGATGCCGAAGAACGCCAGCAACGGAGCCGCGAGATCGCGATGCTGGGCGGTGGACAAGACCGAGACGCGCGCCCACGGGCTGCTGCGCAGCGCGTGGATGACCGGCGCCATCTTGATCACTTCCGGGCGGGTGCCGACGACGCAGAGAACCCGCTTGAATGTGTGATTCACGGCATGATCCGGCCGCGCGGAGCAACCATGCGCGCGGCCTCGGTCGGCTGCGTGCGTTGGTCCAACCCGGATTGCATGGCGGTCAGGTTGCGGCCGTCGCAATGACAGACTGCGCACTCGACCACGGCCAAGATTCCGCGATCAGGCATAGCCACACTGTGCTGCAAGCGGCGCCGTCTCAGCGCGGATCATCGCGCCGTGCAACGCCTGGAATTCCGCCGGATCGAGCTGCGGCGTCGCCTTGTTCCGGAACGGACTCAGTTCCGCATAAGATCGCTTGTTCGCGCTGCTGTTGATCGTCTCGCGTGCCAGGAAGCCGGCAACCGCTCCCACGGCGTCAAGACCCAATGTCTTGCCAATTCTGGTGGCGACTTCCTCCGGCTGGGTCCGCATGTCCTCCTGCCGGATGATCGTCACCCGGCCGGGAAAGTCTTCCATCAACTGAAGGCCGGCGGAGACGTAATACTTCCAGGTGCGGATCGCCTGCTCGAGATCAGACGCCCAGGGTTCGGCGAATCCGGAGGTCAGCATGGAAAAACACACTGCAAGCGGGTCGCGCACCGCATGGAACAGATGCGCCCGCGGGTACATGCGCAGCAGCAAGGGAGCGACCAGCACGTTCTCCGGCGAGCCATCCACCCATTCGCGTCCGCCGGAGCGCGAGCGCATCAGGCGATCGAGCCCGCTGCCAAGATGGGCCAGGAACTCATCGAGCGGCATCGCGTGCTGATCGAGCCACGATCCGCTTCCCCCGCTGCTGGCAAAGGCGTTGCCGACCCAGTTCTGCCGCAGCAGGTAGTAGAAGAAATGCGTCTCGACCGACGTCCAGTAGCTGTCATGCGCGGCAATCGCCCAGCTAAGGGCGCTGGTTCCCGACCGTGGGCATCCCGCAACGAAGATCGGTCCAATCGCATCCATCGAACGCGTCTCGTGCTGTTGGCGAACGGCCTGGGTCCCAAGAACGGGAGTCTCGGCTTACGCCCCTATACCCAAGATTGTGTCCTTAGCCGACTCTAATCGGGTTTGGTGGTGGAATACAGGAATGATTCAACCAATACGGGCACGGCGGCGGCCGTCGGGCAGAGGTGCCCTCATCTTGCCCGCGCTCGCCCGCCGCAACGGCAAGCACCCAATGATGGCGGTATCCACCGGCTACCCACCGCGCGCTCCCAATGCCCGCATCCGGTCCAGCCAGCGCTGCCGCCTGGCCGCGCTCGCCTTATCGACCATGCCGAACAGGCTCATGCGGACAGGGCGAATGCCGGCGAAGCGCAGCACGCTGCGTTCCAGCCCCTTCAGCCCATGTCCCAGGAACCACCAGCGATAGGCCAGCACCGGCATGCCCATGGTCACCACCAACCGGGCGGAGCGGCCGGCCAGCCCGGCGCGCGGCTGGCCGTTCTGCTGATAGGCGAATGCGACCTCCGGCCGCATCACCTGTTCCAGGAACGCCTTCACCAGCGCGGGCATGGTCCCGAGCCAGAGCGGAAACACCAGCAGGATATGCTGCGCAGCGAGCAACTCCGCCTGGGCAGGCTGCAGGCTGTCGGGCAACGCGCCGTGCTCGAACTCCTCCTGCGTGCGAAGCATCGGCACATCCAGCTGCGCGAGATCGATCCGCGCCACCGTGTGGCCGTGGTCCGTCGCGCCTTGCGCATAGGCATCGGCCAGCCCGCGGCACAGCCGCCGCTGATCCGGGTCCGGATGGCCTTGAATGATGAGAATGCGTCGGGACACGCCGTCACTCCACCTTGCCTTGTGACCCGTCACACGGCGCGGCGGTCCCGGTATTGATCTGGCGCAAGCGGCGGCGGCTACTCGCCGGACAGTTCGCGTCGCCGGCGTTCCAGTTCCTCGGCATAGCGCCGCAGCGCGTATTGCTCGGTCAGCAGCCCGATCACCTGGCGGGTCTGCGCGCCGTCCACCACCGCCAGGGCGTCGCTTTCGGAGTTCTCGAACATCGCCACCGCTTCCTTGATCGTCATCTGCGGCAGCAGCACGGTTTCGGCGTAATGCACCAGGTCGCCGACGGTGTGGTCGTTATCGGCGTCGGCATGGACCTCCGGCGGCAGCACGATGCCGGCGTATCGGTCCTCGTCGTCCAGCACCACCGCGCGCTGGGTCGCGCCCAGCGGGAAGTCGCGTTTGAATGCAGCGATCGGCGTGCCGCCGCGCACCGTGCGCACCTCCCGCCGCATCATCCGTCCCACGGTCAGGTTGCGCATCCAGCCGATATCGACCGCGCTGCGGATCGCCTCGCCGCGCAGATGGAAGCGCCAGGTGGCGAAGGAGTAGCCGAAGGTGCGCCGCACCGTCAGCGAGGAGATCACGCAGGCCGCCAGCACGGCGATGGTCAGCGGCAGGCTGCCGGTGCTCTCCAGGGTCAGGAAGCCCATGGTGAGCGGTCCGCCGATCACTGCCACGGCCAGTCCGCTCATGCCGACCAGGGCGCAGATCACCGGCGAGACGGCATGCGCGGTGCTGACGATGGCGAGCGAGCCGGCAAAGAACCGGCCCACCAGGGCGCCCAGGAACAGCGAGGCAAAGAACAGCCCGCCACGGAAGCCGGAGCCGATGGAGATCGCCGAGGCGCAGGATTTCAGCACCACCAGCATGCCGACATGCAGCAGCGAATAGGGGGCCGCGATCACCAGGCCGAGCGCGCCATGGCCGGATGACAGCACCGCGGGGGTGACCAGCGCCAGGCCGCCGATCGCCAGTCCGCCGATCATCGGGCGCAGCCAGGGTGGGACGCCGCTGCGGCGGAACAGATCCTCGGTCAGCGTCACGCCGCGCATGATGGCGACACCGACCAGGGCGCACAGCATGCCGAGTGCCAGGATCGGGATGTAGTCCAGCGCATCGATTCCGGTCGGGACCTGCACTTCCAGGTCGAACACCCCGCCGCCCAGCGCGTGCACCACCGAGACCGCGACGATCGCCGAGACCGCGACCGGCGCGAAGGTGCCTAGCGAGTAGGTGCCGATCACCAGCTCGAAGGCGTAGAATGCGCCGGTCAGCGGCGCGTTGAACGCGCCGGCGATGGCGCCGGCCGCGCCGCAGCCGACCAGCAGCCGCATGTCGTTGCGGCGGACGCGAAACATGCGCCCGAGCCGCGCGCCCAGCGCCGATCCGATCTGGGTATAGCCGGCCTCCAGCCCGACCGAGGCGCCCACGCCATTGGACAGCATGGTCTGGAACACCACCACCAGGCTGTCGGTGACCGACATGCGCCCGCCGTACAGCGCGTTCGCCTCGATCGGGTCCACCGCTCGGCGTTGCCGGTAGCGCATCAGTGCCAGGCCAAACAGGCCCAGCAGCAACCCGCCGAAGCACGGAACCAGCACGGTGCGGAACGGGTCCAGCTCCACCATGGCGCTGAGCCGTTCGGCGCGGCCGATCAGGAACAGCACTTGGTGCACCAGCTGGGTGAGATAGGTCATCACCCAGACCATGATCCCGGCGCCGCAGCCGATGAACGCGGACAGCACGACCAGCCAGATTTCGTCGGCGCGGACCAAGGCGCGCAGGGTCTGTGGCGCATGCACCAGCGCCTCGCCGAGTGGGCGGCGGCGATGCGGTACGGCGGTGCGGATGGAGGGCTTGGCGCTGGACGCAGGTTTCCTGGCGTGGGGGGCGTCTTTGGCCCCCGCGAAACTCGATTCGCCAGGGAGAGTCGACATAGACGACGTCCAGCGGAGGGGGAAACGCGCAGCCCCCTTTTAGGAACGCCTTGAGGTCGCAGGCAACGGTTGCGTGGCCGATTTGCTGCGCGGTGTGGTAAAAAAGCCGCCGGTTGCCCTGGTTCTGAGCGATCCGGCCGCTTTCGTCACGGCGCCATGCCCCGATCAGCCCTGGTCGCGGCCAGATCGTCGGCAATGAAGGCGCGGATGACGTCCACGATCGGCTCATGCGGTGTGAAACCCAGCGTGTGGGCGCGCACCGCGTCAAATGCGGGCGGCCAGGTGCCGACGATCGCGGCAATCGCCTGGTCCTGGACCCGCTGCACCAGCGCGGAGGCGCCGGGCTGCACCTCGTCCAGTGCCTGCAGCAGATGGGCGATCGTGGTGCTGATTCCGGGTGGGGTGATGCTGCGGTCCAGGCCGAGCGGGGTGGAGTCCATGGCGCCGGCGTGCAGCAGCCACTCGACGGCGCGGCGAGGGCTCGCCACCCAGGCGGCGAAGTCGTCCGCCACCGGCAGCTCCGCCGGCAGGCCCAGCAGCGGCTCGCGCACGATGGCGGAGAAGAACGAGGAGGCGGCTTTGTTGGGCCGGCCCGGGCGGACGATGATGGTGGGCAGCCGGATGGTGACCGCATCCAGGAAGAAGCGGCGCGAGGCGTCGGCCAGGATCAGTTCAGCTGCGGCCTTCTGGGCGCCGTAGCTGTTGCCGGGGATCTGCCGCGCGTCGTCGGCCAGGATGGCGTTCTGGCCGCCGGTGAAGCTGGCGACGCTGCTGGTGAACACCACGCGGGGCGGCTTGCCGCCGGCCGCAACCAGGCGGCGGCAGGCGTCGATCACGGCATCGGTGCCGCGCAGGTTGACCCGGCGGCCAAGCTCGTAATCGGCCTCGGCCTGGGCGCTGACCACGGCGGCCAGGAGGAACACCACCTCCGTGCCGGGGGGAATGGCGGCTGAAGGCAGGTCCACGATATCGCCGGCGAGGGTGGTGACCGGGAAGGGGGCCGCCAGCGTCGGGGGTTCGGTGAGGTCGAACAGCGTCAGGCCGGTGACGGGGCGGCCGCCCAGCGCGCCCTCGGCGGCAAGGCGTGCCGCGAGCTTGCGCCCGAGAAAGCCGCCGCCGCCCAGGATGGTGATCAGCATGGTTGGTGCTCCTGGATTGCGGGAGGGCCGGCACGACCGCGTCCGGTGCCGGCGCCCGCGTGGCGCGCGGCCGGCGTCCGGGCGTAGAGCGTGGCGCCCCGCCCATCCTGTTCAAGCGCAGCCGATTACCATTGTCGCACGGAATGAACCATCCCGCGCCGGTCACGACCGTGCCGCCGGCCGGGGGCCAGGCCGGCTGGTCCGATCCACCATCGCGCCGGAACCCGGTCGGTCACGACCGTGCCGCCCTCGGTCACGACTGTTCCACTCGCCGGGTCAGGCCGGGCGGGGTGAGGCGGGTCCGCTGCACCACCGCGCCAGCACGTGGTCCAGCGAAATCGCACCGGCGCCGCGGCACAGCAGCACCAGCAGCATGGCGGCCCATTGGATGTGGGTCGGCCAGGCCAGCGGATAGACCAGCACCTCGATGACCAGGGTCATGCCAAGCAGCAGTGCGGCGACCGGCCGGGTCAGCAGACCGAACACCAGCAGCGGCGGCGTGGTCTGCTGATGTTCTGGCTGCTGCGGCAGGCGGCGAGGCTGCGGCCGCGCGGCCTGGTCATGGCTGCCGGCCTGGCGGTCGCCGCGCTGACCGCGACGGCGCTGTCGCTGCTGCACCGGTTCGACGCCTCGGTGATGATCCTCGCGTGGAACCTCGGCGCGGCTGCGCTGGTGATGGCGATTGACAGCATCGTCGGCCGGCGGGCAGTGGCCCGCTTCGGCACCGGCTTGCGGCATCGGGACGGCTGATCCCGCAGGCGCCGGTTCAGTAGCCCGCGCTGCGGTCCACCACCTCCTTCAACGGCTTGCCGTCCAGGAACCGGGAGAGATTGTCGACGAACAGCCGGGCGACGGTGCGGTCTCGCGTCGGATGGCCGCCGCCGATATGCGGCAGCACCAGGATGCCGTCGGTGCCCCAGAACGGATGGTCGGCGGGCAGCGGCTCCTGGCGGAACACGTCCAGCACGGCGCCGGCAATTTTCTTGCCCTGCACCGCCGCGATCAGGTCGGCATCGGCGATCAGATGGCCGCGTCCGAAATTCAGCAGATACGCACCCGGCTTCATGCGGGCCAGGCGTTCGGCATTGATGAAATTCTCGGTCTCCGGTGTGGCGGGGAGGAGCAGCAGCACGAAGTCGGATTGCGCCAGCACGGCGTCGGTCTGCTCGGGTGGCAACACCTCGGCGAGATCGGGCAGCGGGTGCGGGCGGCGCTTGGTGCCGATGACGCGCATGCCCAACGCGGTGGCGAGACGGGCGACTTCCTGGCCAATGGCGCCGACCCCCAGGATGCCCAGCGTCTTGCCGTTGAGTGGTGTGGCGACGCGGCGCACCCATTTGCTGCTTTTCTGGTCCTGCGCGGCGGCGGCGTAGGGCTTGGTGAGGTGGAACAGCGCGGCGAGGATATTCTCCGGCATTGATTCGCGATGGGTGCCGCGCGCGCAGGTGAGCGTGAGATTGTCCGGCAGATCGGGCAGTGCGAGCCAGGTTTCCACGCCGGCGGTCAGCGCCTGCACCCAGCGCAGCTTTTCCATCTGCGGCAGCACGCCGGCCGGAGCGCCCCAGGCGAGCATCGCCTCGGTGTCGGCGCGCTGCGCCTGGGTGGGTTTGTCACTGCGGGCGAGCGCTTCGACCGCGACGCGGTCGGCCAGGCCGGCGGCGGTGATGGCGTCGAGATAGGCGGTGGGGGTGTCGGTCCAGAGCAGAACGCGGGTGGCGGGCATGGCGCGGGTTTCCCTGTGATTTGGGGCAGCCTGAGGCCATTGCGCGGTTCCGGCAACTTGCGTTGGATCGGCACTTGCGCCGGATCGTCCGGCCGGCCAGGGCTGTCGCTTTTGGCGGTGGCTCGGGAACACTTGCCCGGTTTGGTACGAACCGCGGCTAAGGAAAGGCTTTCAACACGGAGGAAGTGCGAGGGCCACAGAGGACCACGGAGTCGGGGATCGCACCACGGCCGTGGCGTCATCACCGACTCCGTGGCCCTCTGTGGCCCTCGCACTTCCTCCGTGCTGAAAAATTCTTGCTGCGCTGCGGTTCGCGCCGGACCAGGGGCGTTCGCGCCGGACCATTGGCGTCCTCGCGTCGGCTGCCCGCCGCCTCTGTCCGGTCGGGCCTGCCGATCTGGCGCGCGTGCCGTTCTGGCGATAGCGTTCGCCGCAACGGCCCTCGCAGAGCCGATGAGGATTCGCGCCGAGGAGGAGTCCCGATGCCCGATCCCGTTCCGCCGCTTGCCGACCGGTCCACCGCCCCGATCGAGCAGCCCGTCGGCCTGCCCGCCGGCAACGCCCTGTTCGGCAGCGACATCGTGGCCGAGACCCTGCGCGCCCTGGAAATCCCCTTCATCGCGCTCAATCCCGGCGCCAGCTATCGCGGCCTGCATGACAGCCTGGTGAACCATCTGGGCAATCGCACGCCACAGATGCTGCTATGCCTGCATGAGGAGCACGCCGTCGCGATCGCCCACGGCTACGCCAAGGTCACCGGCAAGCCGATGGCCGCTGCGGTGCATTCCAATGTCGGGCTGATGCACGCCACCATGGCGCTGTTCAACGCCTGGTGCGACCGCCTGCCAATCCTGGTGCTCGGTGCCACGGGTCCGGTCGACGCGCCGAAGCGCCGCCCCTGGATCGACTGGATCCACACCGCGCGCGACCAGGGCGCGCTGGTGCGGCCATACACGAAATGGGACGACCAGCCGGCCTCCGCCGAGGCCGCCCGTGAATCGCTGCTGCGCGCCGCGTGGCTGGCGACCACGCCGCCCTGCGGCCCGGTCTACATCAATCTGGACGCCGGCATGCAGGAGGCGCCGCTGACCGAGCCGCTGCCGCCGATCGAGCCGGCTCGGTTCGTGCCGCCGGTCGCACCGGCACTGCCGGACCCGGCGCTGGTCACGCAGGCCGCCGCCCTGCTGCGCGCGGCGCGCCATCCGGTGATCCTGTTTGGCCGGCTCTCCCATCAGGACGACCACTGGGCCAATCGCGTAGCCCTCGCCGAAGCGTTCGGCGCGCGCGTGCTGACCGACCTGAAACTCGCCGCGGCGTTTCCCACCGATCATCCGCTGCATGCCGGCGCGCCCGCCACCTTCCCGGACCAGGCCGCCGCCGCCGCGCTGGCCGACGCGGATGTCGTGCTGGCGCTCGACTGGGTCGATCTGGGCGGCACGCTGAAATCCGCCACCGGCAGCCTGTCGCCCGCCGCTCGCGTGATCGCGGTGTCGCACGATCATCAGCTCCACAATGGCTGGAGCATGGACCATCAGGCGCTGCCGCCGGTGGATCTGTTCCTCGCCGCTGATCCGGACGCGACGGTGGCCGCGCTGCTGACGAAGCTTCCCTCCGGCCCGCCGCGCCGGGATCGCGAGCCGGTTCCTGAGATTGCCGACGCAGCCGGCCCGATCGCCGTGCCGCGCATGATCCAGACCTTGCGGCAGGCAGTCGGCGAGCGGCCGGCGTCACTGCTGCATGTCTCGCTGTCCTGGAATGCCGCGCTGTGGCCGTTCCGCGCGCCGCTCGACTATATCGGCGGCGATGGTGGGGCCGGGATTGGCGCCGGACCAGGCATCTCGGTCGGTGCCGCGCTGGCCTTGAGGAGCAGCGGCAGGTTGCCGGTCTCGGTCTGTGGCGACGGTGACTTCATGATGGGCGTGACCGCGCTATGGACCGCAGTGCACTACAACATTCCGCTGCTGCTGGTGGTCGCCAATAACCGTTCGTTCTTCAACGACGAGCTGCATCAGGAGCGGGTGGCGCGGATGCGCAACCGGCCGGTGGAGAATCGCTGGATCGGCCAGCGCATTGCCGATCCGGAGATCGACCTGGCGCAGATGGCGCAGGCGCAGGGCGCCAGCGGGTTCGGCCCGGTCACCGAGTCCGCCGATTTGGCCTCGGTGTTCGCCGAGGCGATCGCGGTGGTGGAGGCCGGCGGCGTGGCGGTGGTGGATGTGCGCGTGGCGCCCGGCTATGCGCCGGCTGCGACGGCGGGGTTGTTCCGGAGCTGATCGGCCGACCACAGGAAGGTCAGCTCATGCTTGTTGTGGAACAGGTGCAGCACGCGCGCGCCCTCGATCGCGGCGAACGCCTCCGCGGCGGCGTGGTCGGTGGCGCCCTGGAACTTGATGGTGCAGACGATATGCCGCGCGGCGCCGGCATCCCGCCAGCGCTGGACCAGGGCCAGCAGCCGGTCGGGATAGGCCACCACGTCGCTGAACAGCCAGTCCACCGGCTCCGGCGCCAGGCCGAACGCGCTGTCCCGGCGCATTTCCACGTTCAGCATCGCCGCCACCGCCGGGTCGAGCGGCGCCTTGTCCACCGCGATCACCCGGGCGCCCAGCCGCGCCAGCGCCCAGCTCCAGCCGCCCGGCGCCGCACCGAGGTCGATGCAGGTTTCGCCGGGCTGCGGCCAGGCGCCGAGCCGGGTGCAGGCTTCCCATAATTTAAGATAAGCGCGGCTGGGCGGGCCGCTGCGGTCCTCCTCGAAGCGGCAGGCGCCGTTCGGGAACGGGCTGGTCTTGGTCGGGCTGGCCAGCAGGTGGTCTGGTGCGAGCAGCGTCCAGCTACCGAGATGCGAGGACGGGGGCAGGGCCGGAAACACCAGCTTCAGGGCCTTCACCGGCGGCAGATGCTGCTCGATCAGCGCCATGCGCCGAAAATGCGCCGCCGGGTACGCAGCCCAGTTGCGCTGCATGCCGCGCAGCGCGTCGGCCGCCTGCTTCACCGAGGCCACCGGCAGCGATTGCGGCGCGGTCCAGGTATCGAGCGACCAGGCGGCCGGCACCGGCGGGTCGGGCGACAGCGCCAGCCGGCCGTGCCACGCGTCCACCGCCGCCCCGCGCCGCGCGAGTTCCTCGGCGAGCGGTGCTTCGAACCCCTCGGCGGCGAGATAGCCGGCCTGGATCATCGCGTCCGAAACACCGAAAATCCCAGCAACGCCCAGCCGATCATCAGCAGCGTGCCGCCGATCGGGGCGAGCCCGCCGGTCGGCAGGCCGCCCAGCGCCAGGGCGTAGACGGCGCCGCAGAACAGCAGCAGGCCGAGCAGGAACGCCGCACCCGCGGCATCGGCGAGGCGTCCACCGCGTGGCGCCCACAATCCGCAGGCCAGCAGGGCCAAGGCGTGCCAGCCCTGCATCTGCACGCCGCTGCGCACCATGCCGAGGCGGGCGGCGCCGAGCGTTTCCAGTCCGTGTGCGGCCAGCGCGGCCATTGCCACGGCGGTCAGCCCGGCCAGCGAACCCAGGCCGATCCAAAGTCTTTGCATGCGATATGCCCCGTGGGAGTGAAGGACGCGCGCATCCCGGTCAGTATGGTCCGACGGGACAAGTCCGGGTGTGCGCATGTGATGGCTGTTCCGTCCCGGCTCTGGCCCTTATACGATGCTTCGTCATGCCACGTGGTGACCTCTATCCCGAGATCGGCCCGTTCGAGACCGGCTACCTGCCGCTGTCCAACGGCCATGTCATGTACTGGGAGCAGGTCGGCAATCCACGCGGTCGGCCGGCGCTGTTCCTGCATGGCGGTCCGGGCGCCGGCGCCGGCGCGGTGCATCGGCGATTCTTCGATCCGGATTTCTGGCGCGTCATCATCTTCGACCAGCGCGGCGCTGGCAGATCGCGTCCCCTCGGCGGGCTGGACAACAACTCGACACCGGACCTGGTCGCCGATATCGAGCTGCTGCGTCGCCATCTCGGTCTGCAACGCTGGCTGCTGTTTGGTGGCTCCTGGGGCTCGACGCTGGCGCTCGCCTACGCCCAGGCGCATCCGGATCGGGTCTCCGGCTGCGTGCTGCGCGGCGTGTTTCTGGGTCGTCCCGCAGAGGTGGACTGGTTCCTGCACGGCATCGCCCGCGTGTTTCCCGACGCGCACGCCAATTTCGTCGGTTTTCTGCCGCCGGAGGAGCGCGGCGACATCCTCGGCGGCTATCTGCGCCGGTTGACCAGTCCCGACCCGGCGGTGCATCTGCCGGCGGCTCGGGCCTGGTCGGTCTACGAAGGATCGTGCAGCACGCTGCTGCCAAGTCCGGAAACCGTGACGTCGTTCGCGCAGGATCGCACCGCGCTGGGGCTGGCGCGGATCGAGGCGCATTATTTCGCCAATGACCTGTTCCTGCCGCCCGGCGGGCTGCTGGCGCATATGGACAGCATCGGCGACGTTCCGGCCGAGATCGTGCAGGGCCGTTACGACATGATCTGCCCGGCCACCACCGCCTTCGACCTGGCGGCCGCCTGGCCGAGCGCGCGCCTGTCGATTGTGCCGGATGCCGGTCATTCTGCGCTGGAGCCCGGGATCCGCCGCGCACTGGTCGCGGCGGTGGATCGCTGCCGGCATGGGCGATAACGCCACCGGGCCCGATGCGGTCGACCCGATGGCGGTGCTGCGGCGGGAGGTGGCGGAACTTCGCGAAGCCGTCGTCCAACGCCCCTCCGGCAAGGATTTTTGGGACAAGGTCGGGCCTTTCAGCACGTTGTTCTCCAGCGTCGTGCTCGGGCTCGCCGGGCTGATGGCGACGCATTTCTTCAATGAGAACGAGCTGCAGCTGAAAGAGGCCGACAGGCAGCGCGAGCTGCTGCGGCTGGAGCGCGAGTCCAGCGACAAGGCGCGGCTGCAACAGACCCAGGCGCTGGACCGGTTCCTGCACTATGTCGCGTCCGAGAAGCCGGCGGAACGTGAGTTCGGTTACGCGATGTTCGCCGCGTTCGGGCAGGCCGATCTCGCGCTGAAGCTGATCGCGTTGCAGAAGGACCAGGCCGGCGCGCAGGTTGCTGCGAACCTGCGCAACGACCCGAACGAGGCAGTGCGCACCGCTGCGCGCCAGGCGCTGCTGACCCTGGACCAGGCGCGCTCGATCCGTACGCTGCTCCGCCAAAGGGAAGGCGGATTTTTCCGCGGCGGGCGCGATATCGGCTACGGGCTGTGGTCGCTGCGCGGCCAGTCATTGGCGCTGGTGCTGCATGCCTATGTAGACAAGGGCGGCAGGCTAAGTGATCAGGTGGCGCCGTTCCTCGACCGGCTGGACCGGCAGGATGCGTCTCTGGCCACGGACGATGCATTCGCCGGCACGCTGCGCGCGGTGTTCGAGGAACCGTCCATGCGCCCGATCGAGGATGCCATCATCGATCAGCGGTTCCTGGACCCGGCGCTGAAACTGGCCGAACGGAATGGTGTGAAGCTGCCGCTGAGCATCGCGATCCTGTTCGACACGATCGTGCAGCAGGGCAGCGGGACGGCTGAACGACTGACGCGTCAGACCAGTGAGGCGATGTCGGGCAGCCCGGCGCAAGGCGTGGACGAGCATGCCTGGACGGCGCGCTACCTGCAGCAGCGGCGGAACGGCTACCAGAGCCTGGTCGACAGGTCGTCGGCGCTGTCGGTCTTCCTACCAGGCTGGATGGCTCGCATCGCAACTTATGAGAAGATGATCGGGGCGGGCGACTGGCAGCTTGTCTCAGGCGCGCCGGCGCCGGCACCGCAATGACGCTGCACTGTGGCGCCTCGTCACGGTCGGCACGATCCCTTCATGACAGCATGGAGCCGCGCTGTGCGTGAGGGGCGGATAACGAATGCGGAGGCCGGTTGCCACCGTTCGATTAGGAAAGGACGCAAGGCATGAAAGTGGGCGTGATCGGCCTGGGCACCATGGGCATGGGCGCGGCCCTGAACCTGCACAAGAAGGGTCATGCCGTGATCGGCTGTGATGTCCGGGAGAGCGCGCGGGCGGAGTTCGCCGCGTCCGGCGCCGCTTCCGTGGTCTCGCCCGACGCCCTGCCGCCGGATACCGAGGCGGTGCTGGTGTTCGTCATCAACGCGGCGCAGACGGAGCAGGTGCTGTTCGGCGAGCATGGCTGCCTGGCGAAGCTCGCACCCGGCGCGGTGATCCTGTGCTCCGCCACCGTCGCGCCGGAGGCCGCGCGTGCGCTGGACAGGCGCATCACCGAGGCGGGGTTCCTGATGCTCGATGCGCCGGTCTCCGGCGGCAGGACCGGCGCGCAGGCCGGCACCATGACGGTGATGGCGTCCGGCAGCGACGCCGCCTTCGCCAAGGCGCAGCCGGTGCTCGACGCGATCTCCACCAAGGTCTGGAAGCTGGGCGCCGAGGCGGGCATCGGCAGCACGGTGAAGATGGTGAACCAGCTGCTGGCCGGCGTGCACATCGCGACCGCGGCCGAGGCGATGGCGCTGGGCATCCGGGCCGGGGCCGATCCGCGCACGCTGTTCGAAGTGATCTCCTCCTCCGCCGGCAGTTCCTGGATGTGGCAGAACCGCGTGCCGCATATCCTGGAGGGTGACGACACGCCGCTGTCGGCGGTGAACATCTTCGTCAAGGACCTGGGCATCGTGCTGGACCAGGCCCGCGCGCTCACCTTTCCGCTACCGCTGGCATCCGCCGCGCATCAGCTTTTCCTGGCCGCCGCCGCGCATGGTGACGGCGCGAAGGATGATTCCACCGTTATTCGGGTCTGGCAGGCGCTGACCGGGATCGATCTGCCATCCAAAGGCGACTGACCGGAACCGTCCCGCAGGGTTTTTTGGCGTTCCACCGCCCGATTCGCGACAAAAAAGCCGCCCCAGGCTGGTCAGCGACGGAGTTGCAGCCTAGAACGCCGCCGCAACCCAGAAACTCGAGGAAAACGCCATGCGTGACGAACTTCGGATCGAGGGAGAGGACGCCTGCAGTCTGGCAGCAGACCTGGTGGCTCTGACCGGCGAAAGCCTGCAATGGGCGATCACCACCGCCCTGCGCGAGCGGTTCGAGCGCGAACGCGCCCGCCGCGATTGGCATGACCGGATCATGATGATCACCCGGGAGATCGCCGCCGGTCTGCCGGACCCCGCCGCCAACGATCGCGCCGCATCGGCCCCCCGCCAGGCATTGGCAGGATAAGGAACAGCTAAGGACCCAGCATGCCGGAACTCTTTCTCGAACTCTTCAGCGAGGAGATTCCGGCGCGCATGCAGGCCCGCGCGGCGGAGGATCTCGCCCGGTTGATCACCGAGGCGCTGGCCCCGCTCGTGCCGTCGGCGCTGCGCAGCTTCTATGGCCCGCGTCGCATCGCGCTTTCTGTCCAGGTCGCGGCCGAGGTTGCCGCCAGCCGCAGCACCGAGCGCGGCCCCCGGATCAGCGCGCCCGAGCAGGCGGTCACCGGCTTTCTGCGCAAGCACGCGGCCAGCCGCGAGCAGCTTCGGCAGGAGGGCGACTACTGGCTGCTGGAGAAGGCGTCCGGTGCGGAACCCGCGACTGCCCTGATCGCCGCCGCCCTGCCGCCGTTGCTGCGCCGCTTTCCCTGGCCGAAATCGATGCGCTGGGGCGGCAGCAGCGGTTTTGCCTGGATCCGTCCGCTGCGCCGCATCACGTGTCTGCTGGACGGCGCGGTGGTGCCGTTCGACCTGCGCGATGGCGCCGATGACGGCCACGCTCTGGCGGCGTCCGATCTGACCGAGGGCCACCGCTTCCTCGCCTCCGGCAGCTTCAGCGTCACCGGCTGCGACGACTGGCAGGCGAAGCTGCGCGCCCATCGCGTGTTGCCGGACGCCGCCGAACGGCGCCAGGCGATCGCCGACGGGATCGAGGCGCTGGCCGTCGAGCGCAATCTGATGGTGGTGGACGATCCCGGTCTGCTCGACGAGGTCACCGGCCTGGTGGAATGGCCCGTCACCCTGCGCGGCCGCATCGCTGACCAGCACATGGACCTGCCGCCCGAGGTCATGCAGGTCTCCATGCGGGTCAACCAGCGCTACTTCGCGCTGCGTACCCCGGACGGGCAGGCGGCGCCGTTCTTCGCCTTTGTCGCCAATGTCGAGGCCGTGGATGGCGGCGCGGCGATCGTTGCCGGCAATGAGCGGGTGCTTGCGCGCGCGCTTCGCCGATGCGCGGCATTTCTGGGACCTGGACCGCAAGGCGCGGCTGGAATCCCGCATCCCCTCGCTCGACACCGTCACCTTCCACGCCAGGCTCGGCAGCCAGGGCGAGCGGTTGGCCCGCTTGAAGCGCCTGGCCGGAATCATTGCGTCCCGCGTGCAGGCGGGACCCGCCCTCGCAGAACGTGCCGCGGAACTCGCCAAGGCCGACCTGGTGACCGGCATGGTGGGCGAGTTTCCCGAACTGCAAGGCGTGATGGGCCGCTATTACGCGTTGCACGATGGCGAGCCGCGCGAGGTCGCCGATGCGATCCGCGACCATTACGCGCCGAAGGGGCCGACCGATGCGGTGCCGTCCGACCCGGTGTCGATCGCCGTCGCGCTGGCCGACAAGCTGGACCAGCTGGTGGGCTTCTTCGCGATCGGTGAACGGCCGACCGGCTCGGGCGATCCCTACGCACTGCGCCGCGCCGCGCTCGGCATCATCCGCATCATTCGGGAGAACGGCTTGCGGCTGCCCTTGCTGCCGCTGATCGAGGCGGCCGGCGAGGGGTTCCATCATCGCGGCGTGCACCCGGCGCCGGCCCGCGAGATCCTGGAGTTCCTGGCCGACCGGCTGCGCGTGCAGCTACGCGCCGAGGGCGCTCGCCACGATGTGCTGGCGGCGGTGTTCGCGGCCAAACGGGAAGCAGCACCCGGGCAGCACGGCGCAGACGACGACATCACCCGGCTGCTGGCCCGCGCCACGCGGTCGGCGCGCTGCTGCGCTCGGAGGATGGCGCCAACCTGCTGACCGCCTATCGCCGGGCCGCCAATATCCTGCGGATCGAGGACCGCAAGGACGGGCCGCATGACGCGCTGCCCGATCCCGATCTATTGCGCGAACCGGCCGAGATTGATCTGTATCAGGTGTTGCAGGGATTGCCCATGATACTGCGCCTGCTGGATCAGGAAGCGTTCAGCGACGCCATGGCCGGGCTGGCCGAGCTGCGGGCGCCGCTGGATGCGTTCTTCGATCGCGTGACTGTCAATGCTCCCGAACCGGAATTGCGGCGTAATCGTTTGCGTGTGCTTAACCAGGTCCGGGTAACCATGGATCGTGTCGCGGATTTCTCCCGTATCGAAGGCTGAGTGGGGTTCAAGATGACCAAGTGGGTGTACAGCTTCGGGGCCGGTCACAATGAAGGCCGCGCCGAGATGAAAAATCTGCTTGGCGGCAAGGGCGCCAACCTGGCGGAGATGGCGTCGATCGGCCTGCCTGTGCCGCCCGGTTTCACCATCACCACCGAGGTCTGCACCGAATTCAACAAGAACAGCCATCGCTACCCCGCCGAACTGGATGGACAGGTGCGGGAGGCAATGGCTCGCATGGAGCAGGGTCTCGGCCGCAAGTTCGGCGATCCAAAGAACCCGCTGCTGGTCTCCGTCCGCTCCGGTGCGCGCGTGTCGATGCCCGGCATGATGGACACCGTGCTGAACCTCGGGCTGAACGATGTGACCGTGGACGGGCTGGCCGCGCTGGCCAAGGATGAGCGCTTCGCCTGGGACTCCTATCGCCGCTTCATCCAGATGTACGCCTCGGTGGTGCTGGGCGTCGACCACCACCGGTTCGAGGAGATCATTGAGCACACCAAGATGGAGACGGGTGCCATCGAGGATACCGCGCTGTCCGCGCAGGACTGGCAGCGTGTGGTTGGCAGCTACAAGGAGATGATCGCGGAGGAGAAGGGCAAGCCGTTCCCGCTCGACCCGCACCGAGCAGCTCTGGGGTGCGATTGCCGCGGTGTTCGGCTCCTGGATGAACCCCCGCGCCATCACCTATCGGCGGCTGCACGACATTCCGGTCGAGTGGGGCACCGCGGTGAACGTCCAGGCCATGGTGTTCGGCAATATGGGCACCGACTGCGCCACCGGCGTCTGCTTCACGCGGGACCCGTCGACCGGTCGAGAACGTGTTCTACGGCGAGTACCTGGTGAACGCGCAGGGCGAGGATGTGGTGGCCGGCATCCGCACGCCGCAGCCGGTGTCCTCCGCCGGGGCGAAGCCGGGCGAGACGCCGATGGAACAGGTGATGCCCGACGCCTATCACGAACTGCTGGCAGTGCGTGAAAAGCTTGAGCAGCACTACAAGGATATGCAGGACCTGGAATTCACCGTGCAGCAGAAGAAGCTGTACATGTTACAGACCAGGAATGGCAAGCGCACCGCCGCGGCCAGCCTGCGGATGGCGGTGGAGATGGCGCGGGAAGGCCTGATCGACGAGGCGGAGGCGGTGCGTCGGGTCAATCCGACCGCGCTCGACCAGTTGCTGCATCCGACGCTGGACCCGAAGGCGCCACGCACGCTGCTGGCGAAGGGCCTGCCGGCCAGCCCCGGTGCGGCATCCGGTGCTGTGGTGTTCAGCGCCGATGAGGCGGAGAGCCGCGCCGGCAAGGGCGAGGCGGTGATCCTGGTACGTATCGAGACCAGCCCGGAAGACATCCACGGCATGCACGCCGCCCAGGGCATTCTGACCACCCGCGGCGGCATGACCAGCCACGCCGCGGTGGTGGCGCGCGGCATGGGCCGGCCCTGCGTGGCGGGTGCCGGCGGCATCACCGTGGACTACAACGCGCAGACGCTGTCGTCCGGCGGCAAATCGGTGCGGGGCGGCGAGATCATCACCCTGGACGGTGCCACCGGGGAGGTCTTCATCGGCGCGGTGGCGATGGTGGAGCCGGCGATGTCCGGTGATTTCGGCACGCTGATGGAATGGGCGGACAAGGCGCGGCGGATGGGCGTGCGTGCCAATGCCGAGACCCCGCTGGATGCGGAAACCGCGCGCAAGTTCGGTGCCGAGGGCATCGGCCTGTCGCGCACCGAACACATGTTCTTCGACGCCGAGCGCATCAGCGCGGTGCGGCAGATGATCATGGCGAGCGACGAGGTCGGCCGCCGCCAGGCGCTGGCGCAGTTGCTGCCGTTCCAGCGGGAGGATTTCCGGCAGCTCTTCACCATCATGGCCGGTCTGCCGGTCACCATCCGGCTGCTCGATCCACCGCTGCATGAGTTCCTGCCGCATGCGGAGGCCGAACTGGAGGAAGTGGCGCGGGGCCTCGGGTCCGACGTCGAGACGATCCGCCGCCGCGCCGCGGAACTGGCCGAGGCGAACCCGATGCTGGGGCATCGCGGCTGCCGCCTGGGCATCAGCTATCCGGAAATCTACGAGATGCAGGCCCGCGCCATCTTCGAGGGCGCGCTGGCAGTGGCGGAGGAAACCGGCAAGCCGCCGCATCCGGAGGTCATGATCCCGCTGGTCGCGACCCGGCGCGAGCTGGAGATCACCCGCGCCCAGGTGGACAAGGTGGCGGAGGAGGTGTTCGCCAAGGCGGGCCGCAGGATCGAGTACAGCGTGGGCACGATGATCGAGCTGCCGCGCGCCGCGCTGCTGGCCGACAAGATCGCCGAGACTGGCAGATTTCTTCAGCTTCGGCACCAACGACCTGACGCAGACCGTGTTCGGCCTGTCGCGGGATGATGCGGGGAAGTTCCTGCCGCAATATGTCGAGCAGGGCATCCTGCCGAAGGATCCGTTCGTGTCGCTGGATATCGAGGGCGTGGGCGAGATGATGCGGATGGCGGCGGAGAAGGGCCGCAGTCCACCCGGAACAAGCTTAAGCTGGGGATCTGCGGCGAACACGGCGGCGACCCGGCCTCGATCGCGTTTTGCGAGAAGATCGGGCTGGATTACGTGTCCTGCAGCCCGTATCGCGTGCCGGTGGCGCGACTGGCGGCGGCGCAGGCGGCACTCGGGGCGGAGGACGACCGCACGGCCTAGGCGAGCGGCGGGGGCGCTGCCCCCGAAACCCCATCAAGGGGCGCTGCCCCTTGAAACCCCGCCAAGGGCCCGGCCCTTGGAACCGATTACTGTTTGGGGTGGGGAGGGGGCCATTCCGCGATGTTCGTGTGGTCCGGGACCGCCGCGCCCCCTCCCCGCCCCAAACCGAATTGATTGCAAAGGCTGTGCCTTTGCTCGGGGTCCAGGGGGCGAAGCCACCTGGTGGGGTTCGGGGCAACGCCCCGACGCGTGCCCAAAGAGCATGATTTTCCCGCGACAGCGCGGCTGCTGATCGGATACTCTCCGCAACGCCCCCACCGGGAAACAAATCAGCCACAACAGGGGAGACGTCCATGCTCTTCCGTCAGTTGTTCGACGCCACCTCCGGTACCTACACCTACCTGCTCGCCTCCCGCCGCGGCGGTGAGGCGCTGATCATCGATCCGGTGCTGGAGAAGGTGGACCGTTACCTCCAGCTCATCCGCGAACTGGACCTGAAGCTTGTGAAGGCGGTGGATACGCATCTGCATGCCGACCACATCACCGGTCTCGGCGCCCTACGCGATCGCACGCGCTGCATCACCGTCATGGGCGAGCAATCCGGTGTCGATGTGGTGTCCATGCGTCTGTCCGACGGCGACACGCTGCGTATCGAGGGCCTGGCGCTGGAGGCCATCTACACGCCCGGCCACACCGACGACTTGTACAGCTTTGCGATGGCCGATCGCGTGTTCACCGGCGATACGCTGCTGATCCGCGGCACCGGCCGCACCGACTTCCAGAACGGCGATCCACGCGCGCAGTACCAGTTCATCTTTCACCGTCTGCTGAAACTGCCCGACGAGACCCAGGTTTTTCCCGCGCACGACTACAAGGGCGACACGGTCAGCACGATTGCGGAGGAGAAACGCTACAATCCGCGCCTGCAGGTCTCTGGCGTCGATGAGTATGTAGCGTTGATGAACAACCTGAACCTGTCCAATCCGAAGATGATGGACGTGGCCGTGCCGGCGAACATGCGACAGGGCCTGCACCAGGCCGAGGTCGCGCGGCGCGGCTGGGCGGTGACTGCGGAGCAGGCCCGGGCGCTGGTCGGACGACCCGACGTCGCACTGATCGATCTGCGCGAAACAGGCGAACGCGCGCGCAACGGCAGCATTCCGGGCGCGCTGCATGTGCCCTATCCGGAACTGCAGGAGAGCATCCAGCCCGACGGGCTGCTGCATGAACTGGCCACCGCGACCGGCAAACGCCTGGTGTTCTACTGCGCGTTCGGAGAGCGATCCGCCATGGCGGTGCAGGCGGCGCAGGATGCTGGCCTGCACGCGGCCTGTCATGTCGAGGGCGGCATCGCGGCCTGGCGCAAGCTGGCTGACCCGGTTGCGCCCTGACCGCCCGGTTCAGCCGGACGATCCGCCTCCGCCATCTCCGCTGCTCAGTGCACGCCGCCGTTCCGCCAGCGAGCCCGGTGTTGCGGGCGGCTTGACGCTGTCGAACTGGCCATAGCCGACGCTCGCCACACCGGCCGGCACACCGCGCGCCTTCATCTGCCCGACCGTCATGGCGTCGCTGAACAGCAGGTCGCGGACCAGCGAACGGTTGCCCTCATTGGTGTAGCAGCACCAGTGGTCGAACTGGGCGAACGGATGGCTGGTCTCCAGTGCGTGCGCATCGACCTTGTAGGATGTGTCGGTCGGCGCGTGGTTTTCGGCGAACCAGGTCACCAAGGCCGGATTGTCGAGTTGCAGGTCGAGCCAGCGGTCGATCGTGCCGAGTCCGTCGAAGCCGATATTTCGCGCCGGCAGACTGTTATTCTGCCGCATCGGATGGCACGCCTTCTGGCCGCCGGCCAGCAGGACTTGATCGGTGCGGTTGGCGATGTTGATCACGTCGAAGCTGCAGCCGGCGAAGTTCGCCGCGGCATCGACGCTGAACTCGGCGCCGTCCAGCAGCACCGCGCGGTCGAGGTTGGCCGGCCATTGTCCGCGCAGCAGACCGATCGCCTGGCTGAAGGTGCGTGTGCCCAGGCTATGCGCCAGCACGCGCAGGGTGATGGCGCGCGTGCCCAACTGCGCCAGGATGCTGGCCAGTGCGCGGGAAGCCAGGGGCGCCTGGTCGAACACCGCGTATTGATAGCTGTTGTCCCACCCGGCGCGGGTGAATTCGCCGCTGCCGGAATCGGACTTGTAGCAGAAGCCGACGGCATTCTCCGCGAGGCTGCCGCCGGTCGCATCGCATTCGCCGACCAACGGCAGCCAACTAAGGCAGGCGTTCACCGCCGGCGGCAGACCATAGATCGTACCGAACGGGCTGTCCGGTAGCGCATCGATCCCTTTGCTGGGGTCGAACTGGTAGCCGTGCACCATCACCACCACGGGTTCCGATCGTGGGCCCCGCTTCGTCAGCCAGGCATCGATCGCGGCGGCGAGTGGCGCCGCGGGCGCGGTAAATCCGGCCTGCGTCTTCGGGTAGGTTTGCAGCGTGGTGCCGTCGGCCGCGCGCAGCGTGTCCACCGCGTCGCCGTACTGGTCCGGCGCACCGGCCGGGGTTGCACTGTAGATCAGGCGTAGCATGGCTGTTGTCTCCCCCCCCCTCACGGGTCGCGCGGGCCGTGGCCGCCGTTCCGGCCGCGGCGTCGCATGGTGGGTAGGCTACCACGGTCCCGGGCGCATCTGGCGGGAATTGTCTGCCCGCGGCGGCCATCCGGGATGCGCGGTCGGATTGGAGAGTTCTGCGACGCTGCCTTATCCTGCGACCTGCGTATTGCAACGAGACGAGAATTCTCAGTAGGATCTCGCGATCGTTCAGCCGGCAAACCCAGGAGCGCTGCACCATGCCGATGACCCGTGCCGACATGGATCGCAAGATCGATGAGCATTTCACCTTCGAAGCCCAGGACAACGTGGCGGGCGTACCTGGCGACGCTGTCGCCGGATGCAGAGCACGACATCGTCGGCTGGCCGACCGGCCCGACCCATGGCCGCGAGGGGGCGCGTCCGTTCTACGAGACCTTGTTCGCCGATCTGTCGGACGGCAGGATCACCTGCCAGAGGCGGCTGTACGGCGACGACTTCCTGGTCGATGAGTTGGTGTGGCGCGGCAAGGCGCCGGGCAGGCCGTTCGGGCTCGACGGCAGGGACCGGCCGCTGGAATTCCGCCTGCTGCATGTCATCGAGTTCGCCGATGACGGCAACATCAAGCGGGAGAATGTGTGGGTCGACATGGCCGCGATCTTCCAGCAACTGCCACAGGACTGACGTGGCAGAGTCCAGTCAGGGCGGGACCGCCAACCAGAAGCGGCGCACCCGTAAGGATCTGTTGCAGGCGGCGACGCGCTTGCTGGAGCAGGGGCGTCAGCCGAACCTGGAGGAGATCGCCGCGGAGGCGCTGGTTTCACGCGCAACGGCCTATCGTTACTTCTCCGGCGTGGAAGCCCTGCTTCTGGAGGCATCGTTGGATGTCGCCATACCAGATCCTGCCATGTTGTTTGCCGGCGCGTCGCCCAGCGATCCGATCGCGCGCCTGGAGCGTGTGGATACCGTGCTGCATGACATGGTCCTGGCGAACGAGGCGCCGCTGCGTATGATGCTGGTGCATTCGCTGCAACGTTCGGTGAAGGCGGAGACCGATAGCGGCATTCCGGCGCGCCAGAACCGTCGCACGCCGCTGATCGAGGCCGCGCTGGAACCGGCGCGTGCCGAGTTCAGACCGGCGGCGTTGAAACTGCTGAGCCGAGCGCTCGCGGTGATCATCGGCACTGAGTTGATGGTGGTGTTCAAGGACGTGCTGCAACTGGATGACGCGGAGGCGCGCAAGGTGAAGCGATGGGCGATCCGGGCGTTGGTGGAAGCAGCGCGCAATCCAGGTCCGGAGGCTCGTGGCAAGCCGCGTCCCGGCCGCAACGAACGCGGGTAAGGCCGCAGCCAGGCCAGCCTTCCCAAGCCGGGCCGCGCTGAACCGGATCGGGCGATATTGCGAGCCGCCTCCACTCGGTCGATCATCGGGGCCGGTTGGGGCGCCAATGCGCCACCGCGTTGGAGGATCGATGATGGATGCAATGGAACTGCTGCTCGGCCGCGAATTGGCAATGAAGCTGCAGGGCCCCGGCCCCGACCAGGCCGCCCTGGATGCGATCTTCAGCAGCGCCGTGCGCGCGCCGGACCATGGCAGGCTGCGTCCCTGGCGCTTCGTGGTGATCCCCGAGGACAAACGGGCGCGCTTCGGCGACGTCATGGCGCAATCCCTGCAACGCCGCGAGCCCGCCGCCTCGGCGGACATGCTGCAACGCGAACGCGACAAGGCGTTGCGGGCGCCGGTCATCGTGGTGGTGGCGGCGCGCCTGCACAAAAATCACAAGATCCCGGAGGTCGAGCAGATGGCCTCCGCCGCCGCGGCCACGCAGAACGTGATTCTGGCGGCCAATGCCCAGGGCTTCGGCGCCATGTGGAAAACCGGCGCACCGGCCTACGATGCGGACGTCAAACACGCGCTCGGACTGACCGCCGAAGACGACATCGTCGGCTTTGTCTATCTCGGTACGCAGGTGGGCGGCGGTTCGCCCGCGGCGCGCCCGGCCGCCGGCGAGTTCGTTTCGGTGTGGCAGGGGTAACCACAGCCCACGCCACGCCTCTCGCTTTGTGGTGAGAGGCAGGTAGTGTCGGGGGCGTTGCCCCCGGGACCCCCATCGAGGGGCGCTGCCCCTGGCAACCCCGCCAAGGACCCGGCCCTTGGAACCGACTCTGTTTGGGGTGGGGAGTGGGCCTATCGTGATGCTGCCCGGGTCCGAGTCGCTCGTGCCCCCTCCGCACCCCAAACCGAATTGATTGCAACGGCTGAGCCTTTGCTGGAGGTACAGGAGGCAAAGCCTCCTGGTGGGGTTCGGAGCAACGCCCCGATACTTGCCGCATCCCCATCGCCTCCGTCAGGCCGCGGCCGGCGTGTGGTGGTCGGTCGACGGATGGCGGTGTCTGAAGTCACGAATCCGAGCCGCCAGCGCATCGCTGATCGGCGTCATCGGCAATCGCAGTTCCGGCGACGAAATCCAACCCTCCTGCCAGAGCCAATGCTTGATCGGCGCGGGGCTGGGCTCCGCGAATAACAGCCTCACCGCCTCGTTCAGACTGCGCCAGCGCGCCAAGGCGTTGGACAGCCTGCCCTCGAGCAGGTCGCTGCGAACCGCCGCAAACCCGTTTGGGTCGACATGGGCGGAGGCGAGTATGCCGCCGTCGGCGCCATGCGCGATAGCCGCGTAGAACAGCGCATCCTCGCCGCTCAGCACGGCGAAGCCGGGCGGCCGCGCATTCAGCATATCGAAACTCTGGGTGTGGTCGGCGCAGCAGTCCTTCAGGCCGACGATGTTGGGCAGTTCGGCAAGCCGCAGCAGCGTCTCGTTGCTCATGTTCACACCGGTGCGGTACGGGATGTTGTACAGCGCGATCGGCTTTTCGCTGTGTTCCGACAGACGGGTGAAGTGCTGTCGCAAGCCTTCCTGCGAGGGCCGCGTGTAATACGGGCAGGTGATCAGGTAGCCATCGATCGGCCAACCGCGTGTGGCGTTCAGGCGTCGCACCATGCGTGTGGTATTGCTGCCGGACAGGCCGAGGAACACCGGGATGCGGCGGTCCACGGTGTCGGCAGCGACGGCGATCAGCCGTTCGGTTTCGGCCTCATCGAGGGTCAGGGCCTCGCCGGTTGTTGCGGCCAGGATCAGACCGTCGATCGGTGCTGCCAAGTAGCGGTGCAGCAAACCGACCAGGCTGGTTTCATCGAGCTCACCGTCCCGGAACGGCGTGATCAGCGGCCGCCAGACTCCTTGCATCATCACCTTCTCCTCCTGTTGCGGCATTGCCGAGGCGAAGAGGGTGGATACAAAAAGGCCCCGTCCGTCTCCGGCGGGGCCTTGGAAATCCTGCATGCGATAGATGGCGTCAGCGCGCGGACGAATTCCCTTTCCCCGGACAGGGGTCTGGCTTTCGGCTCAGTACGGGCCCACCAACGATACGCATCGATACAGAGTAGACGCGGCCGCGGGCCAGCGTCAATTACCTGTTCGGGCGCGTGTGGCTAGCTGGCGATCTGTCCGGTGTTTGTAGCTCGTGAAGTGTCCGGTCCACTGGCTCGCTGGAACGGGGGGCGGCGATGGATCGGGCACGCATTCACGAGGGGGTTCGTCGGATGCGTTTTCAGGACGTGCTGGGTCGGACCGAACGGTCTGAGCTGAGCCAGCTGGAGGCGGCGGAGTTGCTCGGGGTCAGCGAGCGGACGTTCCGCCGCTGGCGCGACCGCTACCGGGAAGAAGGAGTTGCGGGATTGAGCGACCGTCGCCTCCGCCCCTCGCTGCGGCAGGCGCCGAAGGCGGAGATCGAGCGGATGCTGGGCCTGTATCGCGATCTCTACCGCGGCTTCACGGTGAAGCATTTCCATGAGCAGTTGGGCAAGCGGCACAACTACACGCTGGGCTACACGGTGACCAAGCTGCACCTGCAACGGGCCGGGCTGGTGACCCCGGCGCGGTCGCGCTCGGCGCATCGCAAGAAGCGGCCGCGCCGGCCGTTGGTGGGCATGATGCTGCATCAGGATGCGTCGACCCATGCCTGGCTGCCTGGCGACGAACGCAAATACGACCTGGTGGCGACGATGGATGACGCGACGAGTGCGGTCTACTCGCTGTTCCTGGTGGAGCAGGAGGGCACCGCCTCAAGCCTGCGTGGCGTACGGGAGGTGATTGAACGGCACGGCCTGTTCTGCTCGCTCTACACCGACCGTGGCAGCCACTACTTCGAGACGCCCGAGGCCGGCGGTCGTGTCTCGAAGACAGTGCTGACACAGTTCGGCCGGGCGCTGAAGCAGCTCGGCATCGAGCACATTGCGGCCTACTCGCCGCAGGCCCGCGGGCGGTCGGAGCGCCTGTTCGGCACGTTGCAGGACCGGCTGCCGAAGGAGCTGGCGCTGGCCGGGATCAGCACACCGGAGGCGGCGAACCGATGGCTGCGGGAGGTCTACGTCGCCGAGCACAACGCGCGCTTTGCGGTGCCGGCCGAGCAGGCGGGATCGGCCTTCGTGGTGGATCCGAACGGTGCCTGGCGGGAGATTCTTGTGCATCCAGGAGGACCGCCGAGTGGGTCATGACAACACGGTGAAGTGGCGCCGCCTCACCCTGCAACTGCCGCCGTCGCGGCTGCGGCCGCACTTCGTCAGAGCCACCGTGCGCGTGCACGAATATCCGGATGGGCGGCTGGCGGTGTTGTGGGGGCCGCACCGGCTGGCGGATTACGACGCCGAGGGGCGCCTTTTCCAACAGGAGCATATGGCCGCATGACACGCTTCCAGTGCGGCTGCTCTGTGCCGGGGCATGCCCCGGCACAGAGCAGGAACGAAGCGGACAGATCACGCGCTACCAAAACCGGACAGGTTGACGCGCTAGCGACATTACCTGTTCGGGCGCGTTGCCCTGCCCCGGATGGGGTTTGCGGCAACATCGCGATCCGGTCGCCGCACCGACCGGACTCGCCGCATGCGCCGGCCCGGCAGATACGGCTCAGAACCGGTAGCGCAAGCCGGCGCCCACCACGTGGATGGCGTAGTTCGGTTTGTAGGTGCCGGGCAGGAACGCGTTGACGTATTGCGTCGAGCCCGCACCATAGGCGTAATCCGCGTAGCTGAAGCGTTCGTAGGCGTAGCCGAACATCAGCGTCATATTCGGGCGGAAGCTGTATTCGCCGCGGATGCTGATGGCGTTCAGCAGTGCCGTCACGTCGGGCAGGGGCTGGACCGCCAGGTTCGCCAGAGTGGTGGCGCTGACCCGGCCACCCACCAGGTAACCGCCGTCGCCCAGTGCGTAGTTCGTGTTGCCGTAGGACAGGTTGTAGTCGGCGGTGAATTTCAGCACTTCCGGAATGGCCTGCCAGTCCACCGTGACGCCGACCGTATGGGTCTGGTCGGTGGTCTTCAGGTTCCAGGGCGCGCGGTAGCCGGTACCGGTCGGCCCGGTGCCGGTGCCGGCGCTCGCATACAAGCTGTTCTGATTGTAGTAGATCTGCTGGAACGTGTAGTAGGCGTGCGCAACCAGCCCCTTCGATACCTGATAGGTGACGTCCGGGCCGAGTGACAGATTGTAGTTGCTGCGCATGCCATAGGTGGAGTCGCCGTAATTGTCGTTGGCGAACCGTACCATCATCGAGGTGGTGATGGCGTGGGTCGGCGACCAGTCCAGCGTGCCCTTCACCTCGTCTCGGGTGCGCGACGCCAGGTAATACATTACCAGCCCGGCGGGCTCGGATTCGCACTGCGCACCGCCGCACAGATACCGCCAGTTTGCGTTGCGGTCGTAATTATGCGCCTCGCGGTCGGAATGGGCGTAGCGCAGGGCGGCGAACACGTCGGGCATGACCTGGCTGCGGATCCGCGCCCAGGCGGTGTTCTCGATCACCACCGATGCATCGGCATAGGTCCGGTAGGTATCGTCGAACTGGTAGCCCACCGACACCTTGGTCTGCGGCAGCAGCCGGTACCCCACCTCCGCCGTCGCACTCTGGTGGTTATAGCTGTACGGCAGATTGTAATAGCCGCTGCTCGGCGTGGTGACGGTGGCATTGTCCACCGCGCTGAACACATATCTGTTGCGCGGACTCTGGTTGGCGCGGTCGTCGATCGTATAGGCCAGCCGTATATCCATCTTCGGCAACGGCTGCGCGGTGAACGCGACGTTGCCGAACACGGTCTGCACCAGCCCGTCGAAGCTGGAACGCGGTACGCTATAGGCGTTCAGATTGGCATTGCCGTTGCCGTTGAACGGCTGGTAGCCGGCATTCTGCATCTGCAGGCCGTAGGCGAAGTTGGCATTCAGCCGCATCGTGGGGCTGAAATTGTAGCCGAGCAGCACCTTCACCTGGTGCTCGGAATTCGATGGCGGCGCGGTGTAGAATGAACTGACCCGAGCCGGGCTCGATCCGCTCGGGCCAAGCGTCGCGGCGGAGGGGAAGGCGAACGGGTTCAGTGCATGGAACACCGGCACGTTGTCGGTGAACTGCGAGTAGGTGTAGCCCACCTGCGCCTGGAACCGCTCGTTGCCATAGGCGGCGGTGGCGTCGTAGCGATCGATGTCCCAGTCGATCGGTTGCGCGAAGTAGCCCAGGCCGGCAGCGGTCAGCGTGGTCGCGGTGGCCGCGGGCGCGGCCAGGATGGCAAGCGAGTTGGCCTGCATCCCTTCCTTGTGGTCGTGCTTGAACGCGGTCGAGAAGGTCCAGCCGCGCCACTGGTATCTCCCGGTGCCGCCGAATATGTCGCGCCGCGTGCTGAGCGGCGTGTTCCACAGCCGGCTGGAGACACTGGCCGTGCTGTGCGCCGATCCGGGCGCCACGCCGGCGGCCAGGTTGCCGGACCGGTCCCACACCGTAAGGAAGCTGTCGGTGGCGAAATAGGGGATGCCGTCATAGTAGACGGTCAACCCCCAGGTGCCCTGCTGGCCGACCTTCAGACTGGCCGACCGGTCATCGTAGCCAAGGTTGTTGCCCAGCAGCTCCCAGTAATGTGTGCCACCGGAGTCCCACGGATCGCGGCCTCCCAGATGGAAGTCGCCGAGGCCATAGAAGCCGGGATGGGTCGCGCCGGTGTAGCGTCCGAAATAATACGACCCCTGGCTCTGGTACTGTCCGCCGATCGAGATCCAGTTGTTCTTGACCGGGGCCGGTGCGGCCTCCGCCGGCTTGTCGCCGATCTCGAAACTGTCGCTGCCCTGGGCGACGGCCTGCAGCGGCAGGAGACAGACGCTAGCCGCGAGAGCAGCCTTGAGAGAACGCAGGAGTTTCATTGTCGCGTACTCCGCCTTGCTAGCGTGTCAGGAAAGCGCCGGCCGGACTGTTCGAGCCGTGCACCTGGGAGTGGCAGTTGACGCAGCCTCGGCCGAACGCCCGGAAGTTCTGCACCAGTTGCCCCGGCAGGTTCTGCCCGGCGAAGGGTTGCGCCTGGTGGCCGCTGTTGGCGTGGCAGTCCTGGCACAGATAGGGCGGCCGCTCGATCAGCAGACGTGCCTGAGTGGAGCCGTGCGGCGTGTGGCAGTTCAGGCAGTTCTCGCGCACCGGCGCGTGTTCCCACAGCAGCGGGCCACGCTTCTCCATGTGGCAGGTGTAGCAGGTCTCGTTGACGGTGAATTCCTTCAGCAGCTTCGGGCCGGGCGAGCCGTGCGGGTTGTGGCAGTCGCTGCACACCACCTTGCCCTCGCGGATCGGGTGGTGGGAAAACTTGAAGCTGTCAGCACGTTGTTCGGCATGGCAGGTGAAGCATTTCTGCGGCTGCGTGAACTTCACCAGCACCGGGTCCTTCACCACATGGATGGTGTGGCAGTCGTTGCAGGCGATATCATTGCGCGCGTGCTGGCTGCCCTGCCAGTTCATCCGCAGGCCGGATTGATGGCAGGTCAGGCATTGCTGGTTGCGCTCCGCCACCGGCGAGGTCGCCGGACCCTTGAACACCACATTCGGCTCGTTGGACCGGCTTGCAACATGGGCGGCGCTCGGGCCGTGGCACGGACTCGCATCCCTCCTGACCGAACGGCGAATGCGGATCGCCCTTCACGGCATGCGGCGTCTGCAGGATCGGCACCACCTTGGCGTCGGTGCTGTGACATTTCAGGCAGGTCTGCGCCCCGCCACCGGCCAGTTCGGCCGGATGCGGCGCGGCCGGTGCCGACGTCGGCCGGGTCTGCGCCGCGGCCGGCAATACGCCTGCCAGCAACAGGAAGCCGGAGAGGAGCACCGCATTCAGGATGGTGCGCATGGACCGTTCCTCGTGGGTGATGGTGGGTGCGCGCCTGCTATTGTTTCACGGCGACAAGGTCGGCGTTGCCGCTGTTCAGCATCAGCGTCCGTTCGTACGAGACGTAGTGGAAACGATGTGCGGTGTGGCCGGCGTGGATCGCGAAGGCGAGGTGGTAGGTGCCGCCCGGGACGATGGCGGCGAATGGCGGGCCGGCGTTCAGCTTCCGGCTCAGCGTCACCGACCAGGTGCCGCCGGTCTGCGTCGCGTCCGCCGTCACCACGGTCGGGCTGACCGCGGTGCGTTTGTCGAACACGATCTCGTTCGCTGCCTTGGCGGGCTGTCCGGGATTCAGCAGCGCCTGCCAGTATTCCAGATGGTAGCCGTCGGCCTTGAGCTTCGCGAGCTGGTCCGGCGCCGCCAGCGTGTCGCCCGCGCCGTGCCGCGTCAGCTTCGCATGGGTGCGTGGCAGATACATCGTCCGAGTCGCGCCCTGCGCGCTCGGCATCCCGGTCAGATCGTCATGGCACGCCGCCCAGCAGCCGCCGCGATTCGCCTCCGGTACCTTGCCGTCGTCGAACATGACGGTGACCTTGGTGGCGTAGTTCGGGTCCTGCTTCGCGTTCGGCTGCGCGCCCTCGTTGAACTCCAGATGCACGTACAGACTGGTGCCGTCATTCGCCACCTTCACCGTGGCCGAGATGGCGCCAGGCTTGCCCGGGATCGGCGTCGGCTCGATCGACGGCTTCTCGCCGGTCTTGAACACCCGCGGCTTGCCGGTCACGATCTGCGGACCCATGTCCTTTTCTTCACCGATATGGCAGGTGCCGCAGTCCTTGCCCTTGCGGAAGTCCTCCGCGCCGGACATGTCGGATGGCGTCAGCGCCCATTCCCAACTGGACTGCCCCGGGTAGAACAGCACGATCTGCTTGCCGGCCACGCCCGACCAGTTGATCCCGGCGGCCTGCGCGCCCGCACCCGCCAGCATGGCGGCCAGTCCGGCGGCGGCGGTGAGGAACCAGAACGAGATCGACTTGATCATGGTGCGGCTCGCTTTTGTCACGTGTTACTGAAGCTCGAAGCTGCTGGGTGCCGGCGCCTCGGATTTCTGCTCGTAGTTGTGGTGAGCAATGCCCTTGTGGCAGTCGATGCAGTTCTCGTTGGTCTTCATCGCGTCTTCATGCTTGACGCGTGCGCTGGGCTTCTGCTCGTCGAACACCATGTTGCTGTAGTCATGGCAGTGCCGGCATTCGCGGGCGTTGTTGGCGGCGAACTTGGCCCATACCACCTTGGCCAGCTCCGGCCGTTCCTTCTCGAAATTCGCGACATTGCTCATGCCGCCGAAGAAGAACGCATACAGCTCAGTGACCGTGCCGATCTTGGCCTGCGCCTCGGCGATCCAGTCATATTGCGGCACATGGCAGTCCGGGCAGCCGGCATGCACGCCGTGCTTGTTCTTGAAGTGTATTGTCTGGGTGTATTCCTTGTACACGGTCTCCTTCATCACGTGGCAGGTGATGCAGAACTCCGTGTGGTTGGTGTATTCGATGGCGGAGGTCCAGGTGGCGAACAACACCAGGCCGACGACCACGCCGCCGCCAGCGATCGCGCCGAACCGCCAGTTGCGGCACGTCCAGGCGGTCAGCCGCTGGAACAATGACCGCGTCGAGCCTGGTTCAGGATTAGTCCGTAACATAGGGCCAATTTCGCCTTCCTTGGCAACGTCAGCGGCACGACTTCGGCGCCGATGACAGTCTGCCAAGCAAAGGATCACCTGCGCGCGAGGTCGGCTGTAGCCCCAGCTTTCCAGAAATTAATGATACCAGTGTAACCGAGACCGGTCGGGTGGGCGTGCGGCGCCCTCATGCCCGTTCGTCAGGGATCGGGACGTCAGGGCACTGCCCTGCCACGACGGAGTGGACAGTGCCGTGATCACGCCGGTGTCGCCTCGCTGACTGATCGCTAAGGCGACGCCCAAAGACTACCGCTTCACCGCGGCTGTCTCGGGGAGATCGTATAATTCCATTCCGGATGGAACGCATGACCCGTGATATTGAGGGTTGCCATGTCCGCATCCTCGACCTTCAGGCCCTTCGGATAGATGCGAGTATCGAGTTCGCAGCGGACGGTCAGGCCGGTTTTGGTCGTTGTGGAGGCGATCAATTCGACGACTGTCTCCCGGCTGGTCAGTGGTTTGCCGCGCCAAGTCTGGGTGATGTGGCAGAACAGGCGATGCTCAATCTTGTTCCACTTTGAGGTCCCTGGTGGATAGTGACAGACCTGTAGCGTCAGAGCGGCTTCGTCAGCCAACTTCTGAAGCTCGACTTTGAACAGGCGTACACGCGAACCGTTCGAGCCGCCGCCATCGGCCGTGATCATCAGTGTCTTCATGTCCGGATATCGTTCGCGGCCCATCAGTTCCAGCCAACGGCAAATCGAGTTAACCGCGAACTGGGCAGTATCATTGTCGATCCCAACGCTCACGCAACCCGCGTTTGCGGTGATATCGTAAATGCCGTACGGGATGGCTTTCCCAAGCTCCTTGTCAACGAAGTCATGCACGTTGACCTTGTCGGCGCAGCCTTGTGGACGATAGTCGCTGCCGGCATTCTTATATGAGCCGACCAGTTCCTTTTTCTTCGTATCGATCGATATCACCGGCTGACCGGCCGCCTGCGTGGCGATGACAGCGGCGTTGATGTGTTCGAACTGGGCGTCACGGTCGGGATTATGGCTGCCTTCCAGGGTCTTGCGGTTCACCTGCCGACGATATTTCAGCAAGCCCAGCAATTTGGGGATGCTGCTATCCGCGATCTTGTGTCCCATCTCACGCAATGCCGCCGCCAGCTTCGCATGGCTTTTCGACACCCACATCAGCGGCCGCATCGGATCGCCCATCGTCGCGGGTTCAACCAATTGACGTAGGTTTGCCAGAAGAGCCGGGTCTTTCGCGATCAAGGTTGGACCACCACCACCGGGCCGTCGAACCACACCAGACAACGAGCCTGGAGCAGCCAGATCTTTCAACCCCCGGCCGATCGTACTGCGGGCGACGCCCGTCGCATGGGAAACGGCGGTGATCCCACCATGGCCGGCCGTTTTGGCCTCCACCGCCGCAAGCAGGCGGCGAGACCGTTCGTTCAGACCACGCTCAACCGCCGTGTACCGTTCGCGAATCACTGATCTGTCTGTCATCCCACGAGTCTGAACGGAACTTGCCCGCGCCGGAATCTTCCTCACAGAAAGTCAACGCCACCGGACCTCACGCGATTCGGTAGTCTTTGGGCGTCGCCTAAGTAAATGAGGAGTAAAATGAAGCAGAACCCGGCAGGCGAGCCCTGCACTTCCTCCATCGTGGCGGAGCCTGACCCCGCCACCTGCCCAGAAAGTGCGGACGGCGCGACCCGATCGTTCCGGTGTCGACGGTCGGGTCAAGCCCGGCCATGACGGGAACCCGACGCGTCCAGTCAGCTCAGCACCAGGCCTGGGAGACGGCTGCGATCACTTCGAGGCCCTCCGCTAGGCGGCGAATGCCGGTCTCGATCTGCTGTTCGTCGGGCGCGCCGTAGCCGAACAGCACCACCGGCAGGCCGGTCACCGCGGCGGCGTCCAGGCCGCAGCGCCGCGCCAGTGCGGCGAAGTCCTGGGCCGGGCCGAACCGCCGGGGCACGCTCCAGCTCAGCAGCAATCCGGCGCTGGTGCCGGCGATTTGGGCGGAGGCATCGATACAGTCGCGCAGCGCGGGCACCAGGGTGTCGCGGCGATGGCGATAGGTCTTGCGCACGCGATGGACATGACGAGCGTAGTCGCCGCTGTCCAGGAAGCTGGTCAGCGCGGCCTCTTCCATCCAGCGCGTCTGGTGGTCCACCAGATGGATGGCGGCGTGTGCCGCGCCCAGCAGGCGATCCGGCAGCACGATATAGCCGAGGGAGGAGCCGGGGCCGAGCGTGGCGCCGAAGCAGCCGATGTGGATGACGCGTTGGTTACGGTCCAGGCTCATCAGCGACGGCGCGGTCATCGCCTCGTAGCGCAGGTCGCCGTCGCAATCCTCTTCCAGCACGGTGGCGCCGACCCGGCCGGCCCAGTCCAGCAGGGAACGCCGGCGTCCCGCCGACAGCACACCGCCCAGCGGACGCTGGCGTTCCGGGGTGACATGGACCAGCGCGACCTGCGCCTCTGGCAGCAGGGCGGTGCGCAGCCCGGCATCGTCGACCGGGATCGGAACGATCTCGGCGCCGCTTTCGGCGTAGAGGCGAAGGCTGTGCCGGTCACAGGGATCTTCCAGCGCCACCTGGGCTCCTGGCGTCAGCAGCAGATGCGTCGCCAGGTGCAGCGCCTGCTGGCGGCTGCCGAGGATCAGCACCTGTTCGGCATCGACCGTCAGCCCGCGTGAGGCGGACAGCCAGCCGGCGACCGCGCGCCGCAGCTCCGGGCTGCCGCTCGGGTCCCAACTGCGCAGATGCATGCCAAGCCGGTCCAGTGCGCTGCGCACCAGCGCCCGCCATCGTCCGGCCGGAAACAGTCTCGGATCGGGGCTGCCGACCTCCTTCTCCCACGGCGGCGGCGGCGCACGCTCCGCCAGCCCGGGTACGGCGGCGACGGCGGGCGGCGTCGCGCCGGGCAGAGTGCGGCTCACGAACGTCCCCACCGCCGGGATGGTCTCCAGATAGCCCTCAGCGATCAGCCGCTCATAGGTCAGCAGCACGGTGATGCGGGACACGCCGAACTGATCTGCCACCATGCGGGTGGAGGTCATGCGCATGCCGGCGGCCAGCCGGCCGGTCCGCACCAGGTCGCGCAACTGTTCGTAGATCTGCTGCTGCAACGGTTGGTCGCGGGTCAATGTGAGCGGGATCAGCATAGGGACATTGCCTTCCGGCAAATGAGGCACACTTGCCTGATCGATCCGCCCCGGACCGTGCCGCTTGGTGATGGACGGGAGATGAAATTGCCGTAGCCCACTTCAGCGGGGCACTCCGGTTGGAGAGGTTACAGCAATAAAATACTACCGTAGGTTGGCGGCGCGTTGATTCAGATCAATGAGATGGCGTGTCACCTTGGTACGTTGCATGTAGGCGACCGGTTGACCCCGCAATCCGCTGGGCGCATGCCGCCGTCCGGTGCCACGTCACGCAAAAGGGCGACCGACCGCATGACTCCGTTTTCTGCCTATTGCCGCCGGTCGCTGGACGAGATTCGGGCGCAAGGTCGCTATCGCGAATTCACCGCGCTCGAAAAGCAGGCGGAGCGGTTCCCGTATTATCGCCGGCCCGATGGCACGGAGGTGCTGGTCTGGTCGTCCAACGACTATCTCGCCATGGGTGGGCACAAAGTGGTCGTCGACGCGGCCTGTGAGGCGGCGACCCGCATGGGCGCCGGCGCCGGCGGCACGCGCAACATCAGCGGCACCAGCCCGGCGCATGACGCGCTGGAGGCGGAGCTGGCGGATCTGCACGGCAAGCAGGCGGCGCTGATCTTCACCTCTGGCTTCGTATCGAACCAGGCGGCGCTGTCCACCATCCTCAACAGCCGGCCGGTGGCGCCGGACATGCTGTGGCACGTGTTCTCCGACGCGAAGAACCATGCCTCGATGATCGCCGGCATCAAGGGCGCCCGCGCCGCCTGCCATATCTTCCGCCACAACGACATGGCCGATCTCGAAGCTCTGCTGGCGCGCCGCGCCGGCTGCGGCGCCGAAGCTGATCGCCTTTGAGTCGGTCTATTCGATGGATGCCGACATCGCGCCGATCGGGGCGATCTGCGACCTGGCGACCCGCTTCGGCGCGCTGACCTATCTGGATGAGGTGCATGCGGTGGGCATGTACGGGGCCGAATGGCGGCGGCGTGTCGGAGCGTGACGGCGTGGCGCATCGGGTCGACATCATCGAGGGCACGCTGGCCAAGGCGTTCGGCTGCCATGGCGGCTACATCGCCGGCGATGCCGAGGTGGTGGACTATGTGCGGTCGGTCGCGCCGGGCTTCATCTTCACCACCTCGATGCCGCCGATGGTCGCCGCCGCGGCGTTGGCCAGCGTGCGGCATGTGAAGCAGGACCACGCCCGGCGCGCCACGCTGTTCGAGCGCGCCGACGCATTGAAGCGGCGGTTCGACGCGGCCGGGCTGCCGCGAATCGAATCGGCCAGCCACATCGTGCCGCTGCATATCGGCGAGGCGGCGCTGTGCCAGGAGACCAGCCGGCGCCTGCTGGACGAGTTCGGCATGTATGCGACGCCGATCAACTACCCGACCGTGCCGCGTGGCGAGGAGCGGCTGCGTTTCACCCCGACACCACTGCACACCGATGCGATGATGGCGGCGCTGGTGGACGCGCTGCTGCAGATCATCACCCCAATCCGCAAGGTCGCGGCGTGAGGCGGTTCGGCGAGGCTGTCGCGATGATCGGCGCCGGTTTCCTTCCCCCCGCGTGCGGCAGGGGGAAGGGGCCGAACGCGCTGGACTCGCCAGCAGCGCGAAACATCTCGCCCCCAAGGGAACCGGGACGAATCCTGCCTCCGGCTTCTGGCGCGATTCCTCTCTGCCTCCGGCCTCCGTGCAATCCCTCTCTGCCTCCAGCCCCCCGCGGTCCTGCGCATGATCGCTGAACTCGGCCATTTCGCGCTGATCCTGGCGCTGTGCATCGCCATGGTGCAGTCAAGCGTGCCGCTGGTCGGCGCAGCACGCGGCAATGCCGCCTGGATGGCGGTCGGACGCTCCTGTGCGTTGGTTTCGTTCGGCCTGATCGCGCTGGCCATGGCCGCGCTGATGCACGCCTACGTCACCTCCGACTTCACCGTCGTCAACGTGTTCGAGAACAGCCACACCGACAAGCCGCTGCTCTACAAGATCACCGGCGTGTGG
The DNA here is from genome assembly GCA_963789495.1 of uncultured Alphaproteobacteria bacterium. Taxonomy (GTDB): domain Bacteria; phylum Pseudomonadota; class Alphaproteobacteria; order Acetobacterales; family Acetobacteraceae; genus CAWBLP01. The sequence goes on along the minus strand of CAWBLP010000008.1, from coordinate 319,196 downwards.
GGGAACCATGAAGGCTCCATGGTGCTGTGGGTGTTCATGCTGGCGCTGTGCGCCGCGGCGGTCGCGGTGTTCAGCGACAACCTGCCACCCGCGCTTGCGCGCCCGCGTGCTGGCGGTGCAGGGCATGATCGCCGTCGGCTTCCTGCTGTTCATCCTGTTCACCTCCAACCCGTTCCTGCGCGCCTTCCCGCCGCCGCCGAACGGGCGCGGGCTGAACCCGGTGCTGCAGGACCCCGGCCTCGCCTTCCATCCGCCGTTCCTCTACCTCGGCTATGTCGGCTTCTCGGTCGCCTTCGCCTTCGCCGTCGCCGCGCTGATCGAGGGCAAGGTGGACGCCGCCTGGGCGCGCTGGGTGCGGCCCTGGACGCTGGCGTCGTGGTGCGCGCTGACCGTCGGCATCGCGATGGGGTCGTGGTGGGCGTACTACACGCTGGGCTGGGGCGGCTGGTGGTTCTGGGACCCGGTCGAGAATGCGTCCTTCATGCCCTGGCTGGTCGGCACCGCGCTGATCCATTCCTCCATCGTGGTGGAGAAGCGGGACACGCTGAAGTCGTGGACCATCCTGCTGGCGATCATCACCTTCTAGCCTGTCGCTGGTCGGCACCTTCCTGGTGCGGTCGGGCGTGCTGACCTCGGTGCACGCCTTCGCCACCGATCCGGCGCGCGGCATGTTCATCCTGCTGCTGCTGGTGGTCGCGATCGGCGGTTCGCTGACGCTGTACGCGGTGCGCGCACCGGCGCTGAAGGGCGGCGGACTGTTCGCGCCGATCTCGCGCGAAGGCGCGCTGGTGCTGAACAACCTGATGCTGTCCTGCGGCTGCGCCACGGTGTTCCTGGGCACGCTGTACCCGCTGTTCCTGGATGCGGTCGGCGGACCGAAACTCTCGGTGGGCTTCCCGTTCTTCAACCGCAGCTTCGCGCCGCTGATGGTGCCGATGGTGATCGCGGTCGGCGTCGGCCCGCTGCTGGCCTGGAAGCGCGGCGACCTGCTGGGCGCGCTGCAACGGCTCTGGGTCGCCTATATCGCCACCGCCCTCGCCATCCTGGTCGCCTGGTACGTCACCCATGGCGGACCGATCTTCGCCGTGCTGGGGCTTGGCCTGGCCGCCTGGCTGGGCACCGCGGTGCTGGTGGAGTTCGCCGAACGCATCCGGCTGTTCCGGGTGCCGGCGGGCGACAGTCTGCGCCGCGCACGGCATCTGCCGCGCTCCAGCTACGGCATGACCTTCGCGCATTTCGGCCTGGCGGTGTCGGTCGCCGGCTTCGCCGCCTCGGCCTTCGACCAGGAGGCGATCGAGGTGCTGCAGGCCGGGCGGCTCGCTGCATCTGGCCGGGTATGAGCTGCGGCTGGACAAGGTGGAGCGGCGGCCGGGCGCGAACTTCACCGCCGACGATGCCAGCGTGGAAATACGCCGCGGCGGCGCCCTGATCGCGGTGGTGCATCCGCAGCGCCGCTTCTTCCCGCTGCAGCAGCAGACCACCGGCGAGACCGCGATCCGCACCAACCTGCTGGCTGATCTTTACGTCGCGCTGGGCGATGGCGATGCCGAGGGCAACTGGACGCTGCGCGCCTATTGGAAGCCGCTGGTGCCGTGGATCTGGATCGGCGCGATCATCATGGCGTTCGGCGGCGTGGTGAGCCTCAGCGACCGCCGCTGGCGGGTCGGGGCCGCCGCCCGTGCCCGCCGACTGCCCGCGGCTCTGCCGGCCGCCGGGGAGTGACATGCGTCGCCTGATCTATCTGCTGCCGGTGCTGCTGTTCCTGCTGCTGGCCGGCTACTTCGCCCTGGCTCTGCGCCCGGGCTACGACCCGCATATCCTGCCCTCTGCGATGATCGACAAGGAGGCGCCGGCGTTCGATCTCGCCAGCCTCGGCGGCAGCGGCGGCGACCTGTCGCGCGACGAGCTGAAGGGTCAGCCGGTGCTGATCAACTTCTTCGCCTCCTGGTGCGTGCCGTGCCGGGTCGAGCACCCGCTGCTGATGCATCTGGCGAAGCAGGAGCACCTGCCGCTGTATGGGATCGCCTACAAGGACAAGCCGGAAGACGCCGCCCGCCTGCTGGCCCAGCTGGGTGATCCCTACCAGCGCATCGGGCTTGATCGCGACGGCCGGGTCGGGCTGGATTTCGGCGTCTATGGCGTGCCGGAGACCTATCTGCTGGACAAGACCGGCCATATCCGCAAGCGCTTCGTCGGTCCGCTGACCGCCGAGATCGTGCAGAAGGAGCTGCTGCCGCTGCTGAAGCAGTTGCGCGCGTCATGAGTCCGCGCCTCCGCTCCGCCGGCGCGGTCCTGGCGTGTCTGGCGTTGCTGCTGCTGGCACTGCCGGCGTTCGGCGTGGAGCCGGGCGAGCGGCTGGCCGATCCGGCGCTGGAGGCGCGGGCGCGGGCGATCACCGCCGAACTGCGCTGCCTGGTGTGCCAGAACGAGTCGGTGGACGAATCGAATGCCGGGCTGGCGCACGACATCCGCATCCTGGTGCGCGAAAAGCTGAGCGCGGGCGCCTCCAATGCGGAGGCGCGCCAGGCGGTGGTCAACCGCTACGGCGAGTTCGTGCTGCTGCGGCCGCGCATCGAGCCGGCCACCTGGCTGCTCTGGTTCGGCCCGGCGGCGCTGCTGGTGCTGGGCTTTGCCGGCACCGTGCTGTGGCTGCGCCGCCGTCCCGCCGCCACCGCGGCGCCGGCGCCGTTGAACGAGGCCGAACGGCGCCGATTGGATGTCCTGTTGCGCGAAGGCGAATCCTGATGCTGCCGCTGCTGCTGACGGTCGTGGCGCTGGCGGCGCTGACCCTGGTGCTGCTGCCGCTGCTGCGCGGGGCCCGGGCGGCGCCGGAGCGCGGCAGTTTCGACCGCGCGGTGTATCGCGACCAGTTGGCGGAGCTGGACCGGGATATCGCCCGCGGTGTGCTGACCGAGCAGGAGGCCGTGGGAGCGCGGCTGGAGATCCAGCGCCGGCTGCTGGCCGCTGCCGCACCGAACACCCAGGCGGCGGGCGAGGCGGCACAAACGCAGGCTAGGGCGCAGGCTGGGGCGCAGGCTCAGGTTCGGGCACGCGCGCGCAGCCCGCTGCTGGCCGGCGCCCTGGCGTTGCTGGTCGCGGCCGGGGCAGGGGGCCTGTACGCGCGGCTGGGCTCGCCCGGGGTACCGGACGAGCCCTATGCCAGCCGGCCGCCCGATGCCGTGGTCAGCGCCGGCAACCAGCATGTCGATCTGCGCCAGGCCGCCGAACGTCTCGGTGAGAAGCTGGCGGCCGACCCGAACCACGCCGATGGCTGGCTGCTCTACGCGCGCACCGAGGCGATGCTCGGCGACTGGGACAAGGCCGCCGCCGCCTATCGCCGCGCCTTGGCGTTGGGTGAGGCCGGCGCAGAGGCCCATGCCGGCTATGGCGAAATGCTGGTGATGCAGGCGCAGGGCATGGTGACGCCGGCCGCGCGTGATGCCTTCCTGGCGACGCTGAAGGCCGATCCGAACAACGACGTGGCGCGCTACTACCTGGCCCTGGCAGCGGGTCAGGCCGGCGAGCCGCAGAAGGCGATCGACATGCTGCAGGCGCTGGCGGCCGACTTGCCGGCGGATTCGCCGATGCGCGAGGCGATCTCCCGGCGCGAGGCCGAGGCGGCTCAGGCTGGAGGCCTGCCGGTGCCGAAACTGGCGGCTTCCCGTGCGTCGGCGCCCGCGCCGGGACCCGACGCCGCGACAATGGAAGCCGCCGCGCAGATGCCGGAGGCCGACCGCAAGACCATGATCCAGGGCATGGTCGATAAGCTGGCGGCGAGGCTGCAGACGGAGCCGAAGGATCGCGACGGCTGGCTGCGTCTCGGCCGCGCCTATGGCGTGCTGGGGGAGCGTGACAAGGCCGCCGACGCCTACGAGAAGGCGGCGGCACTGCAACCCGGCGACGTATCAATCCTGTTGCAGGAACTCGACGCGCTGCTGACCGGCCTGAAACCGGAGGACGCGCTGCCGCCGCGGGCGGTCGCGCTGTTGCGCAAGCTGCAGCTGGTGGCGCCCGATGAGCCGGAGGTGCTGTGGTACCGCGGCGTGGTCGCCGCACGGGAAGGCCATCCGGAAGACGCGCGACAGTCCTGGACCCGCCTGCTGGCGAAGCTGCCGGCGGAGGGTGATGACGCGAAGCTGGTCAAGGCGGCGCTGGCGCAGGTGAAGTAGCCGACGCGTGCCGGTCTCGGCACGCCGATCGAGGCGAATGTGGATCAGATTCCGTTACGATCTTTGTCCCGGCGGACAATGAAGACGCAACCTTGATCCATCGTAGCCGGCACGGCGCGAGTCGCAGCACTCCGTTCCGTTGTCGAGCGCTGCGACGATGTGCACCTGCCCGCGCAGGCCGTGGCGCGCCAACCGGCGACGCTTGCCATGCTCCCGGGTTGGAGGGCAGTGAGGTTCTGTCGGCGGTCCGGACCACGCAGCGGGCAGCCTCGGAAACGTAACGAAACGACGAGAGCACCATGCAGCAACACCGGTTCGGCAAGCTTCCCCCGGTCTCCGCCCTGACGCTCGGCGGCGGCGGCCTCGGCATGCTGTGGGGCGCCACCAGCTTCGACGAATGCGTGGCCACGGTACACGCGGCGGTCGAGGCCGGGGTCACCTTGCTGGACCTCGCACCCCGCTACGGCGACGGCAAGGCGGAGGAGGTCGTCGGTGCCGCCTTTGCCGGGACGCTTCCGCCCGGCGTGCGGGTGACCAGCAAATGCAACCTCGGCAATCCACCGCCGGACCAGGTCGAATCCCGGCTGCGCCGTTCCATCGAGGAAAGCCTGCAGCGTCTGCGTCTGTCCCGGCTTGATCTGTTCTTCTTGCACTGCAACGTTGCCCCCACCGACCACTCGATGTGGGGCAACCCTGAAGCGGTGCCGCGGCTGACCTCCTACGGATTGTTCACCGAACATGTGCGGCCGGCCTTCGAACGCTTCGTTGCCGAAGGACTGATCGGCGCCTGGGGCCTGACCGGTATCGGCCATCCCGAAACTATCATCAGGCTGCTCGGCGAACGTCCGGCCCCGTCCGCGGTGCAATGCATCGCCAACCTGCTGGATTCACCCGGCGGATTGAAGTTCTTCGCCGGCCCGGCCCGGCCGCGCGCGGTGATGGCCGCGGCGCGCAGCAACGGTGTCGGCGTGATGGGAATCCGCGCCGTGCAGGCCGGTGCCTTGACCGCTGCCATCGATCGACCGATGCCAGCCGATCACCCGGAAATGCACGATTATGCACGCGCCGCCGGCTTCCGTGCGCTGTGTACCGAGCTGGGCGAAGACCCTGCCGTGCTGGCACATCGTTACGCACTCGGCTTGGATATCGATACTCTGGTGCTCGGGGTTAAGAACCGCGCCGAACTCGCTGCCTGTGTCGCAGCAGCCGAAGCCGGACCGCTGCCGGCCGATCTGGTCGCCCGCATCGACGCGACCGTGGACCGCGCCGCCGCCGACTGACACGTGCAGCCCGCATCGAACAGGCTGCGTCGCGGAAATTGACCTCCGCCGGTTGCCACCTGCGGCGTCGGGTCCTACCCTGCCTAGGATAGCGCTACCGGTCGGTCTACGCCGGGGCACGAGGAGCAACCCAAGTTGAGGGAACGGGACGCATGAAGGTCGGCGACGCTGTTGCGGAAATCATGAAGCGCGAGGGGATCGAGATCCTCTGCGGCTATCCCGTCAATCACCTGCTGGAATTCGCTGCCAAGGCCGATATCCGCCCGGTGATCGTGCGGCAGGAACGCATCGGCCTGCACATGGCCGATGCCATCTCGCGCGTCACCTCCGGCCGCAAGATCGGCGCGTTCTGCATGCAGCACGGACCAGGTGCCGAGAACGCCTATGGCGGCGTGGCGCAGGCCTTTTCCGAATCCATTCCGCTGCTGGTGATCCCGCAGGGCTATCCGCGGCGCATCGCCAACATCCCGCCGAACTTCAATTCCTCGGTGCAGATGAGCGGTGTATCGAAGTCGGCGGAGCCGGTGAACATTCCCGCCGAACTGTCGAACATCATGCGCCGCGCGATCAGCAACATCCGCAACGGGCGCAGCGGGCCGGCGATCGTGGAGATCCCGACCGACATCTGGAACGAGGAGATCGGCGAGCTCGATTACACGCCGGTGACGTCGCATAAATACGGCCCCGATCCGGCCGATGTGCGCAAGGCGGCAGCGGCGATCCTGGCGGCGAAGCGGCCGATGATCTACGCCGGCACCGGCGTGCACTGGGCCGAGGCCTGGCCGCAACTGCGCGCCTTCGCCGAACTGCTCGGCGCGCCGGTCACCACCAGCCTCGGCGGCAAGAGCGCCTTCCCGGAAAACCATCCGCTGTCGCTGGGTTCCGGCGGCAACGCGCTGCCGAAGCCGGTGAACCATTTCGTGCAGAACGCCGACCTGATCATTGGGATTGGCTGCTCGTTCACCGAAACGAACTTCGGTATCAAGTTCCCCAAGGGCAAGAAGTTCGTGCATGCGACGCTCGACCCGAACCACCTGAACAAGGACGTGGTCAGCAGCGTCGGCCTGGTCGGCGACGCCGGGCTGGTGCTGGACGCGCTGATCGGCGAGCTGAAGCAGACCATCAAGTCCAATCGCGATCCCAGCGCCGTGGTGGCCGAGATCACCCAGGTGCGCGAGGAGTGGATGGAGCAGTGGCGCCCGCTGCTGAACTCCAACGACGCCCCGCTCAGCCCGTATCGCGTGATCTGGGAATTGATGAACACGGTGGACGGCAAGAACACCATCATCACCCACGACGCCGGCAGCCCGCGTGACCAGATCTCGCCGTTCTGGGTCTCCACCGAGCCGCTGTCCTATATCGGCTGGGGCAAGACCACCCAGCTTGGCATGGGTCTCGGCCTCGCGATGGGCGCCAAGCTCGCCAAGCCGGACAAGCTCTGCATCAACCTGTGGGGCGACGCGGCGATCGGCTTCACCGGCATGGACCTGGAAACCGCGGTGCGCGAGCGCATTCCGATCCTGTCGATCCTGCTGAACAACTTCTCGATGGCGATCGAGCTGAAGGTGATGCCGATCTCCACCGAGAAATACCGGTCCACCGATATTTCCGGCAACTACGCCGCGATGATGGAATCCTTCGGCGGCTATGGCGAACGCGTGACCCAGCCCGGCGACATCAAGGCCGCCATCCAGCGCGGCATCGCGCAGACCCAGGCCGGCAAGCCGGCGCTGCTGGAGTTCATCACCGCGAAGGAAACGCGGGTGTCGAAGTTCTGATGCGTGGCCCGGTGGCCGGCATCACGCCGGCCGCCGGGTTGACAGCGTGGCCTCTGCTGAAGACGACCGACCTGGCCTGGCTCGATCCGGCGCAGCGTCGAAAAATGGATGGCCGGCCTGAACCGGTCATGACGAGAGGAAACAAATGGCGACTGTCTCCATCCGCGATGTGCGCAAGCGCTTCGGCTCGACCGAGGTGCTGCACGGCGTGAGCGTCGAGATCGAGGATGGCGAGTTCGTCATCCTGGTCGGCCCGTCGGGCTGCGGCAAATCCACGCTGCTGCGCATGATCGCGGGGCTGGAGAATATCACCGGCGGCGAGATCGCCATCGGCGGCCGCGTGGTGAACAACGTCGCGCCGAAAGAGCGTGACATCGCCATGGTGTTCCAGAACTACGCACTGTACCCGCACATGACCGTGCGCGACAACATGGCGTTCGCGTTGTTGCTGATGAAAGCACCCAAGGCGGTGATCGAGGAGAAGGTGGCGCGCGCCGCGCAGATCCTCAGTCTGACACCGTATCTCAACCGGTTTCCGCGCCAGTTGTCCGGCGGACAGCGGCAGCGGGTGGCGATGGGGCGTGCCATCGTGCGCGATCCGCAGGTGTTCCTGTTCGACGAGCCGCTGTCCAACCTGGATGCCAAGCTGCGCGTGCAGATGCGCTCCGAGATCAAGGAGCTGCATCAGCGGCTGACCACCACCACGGTCTATGTCACCCATGACCAGATCGAGGCAATGACCATGGCCGACAAGATCGTGGTGATGAATGGCGGCAATGTGGAGCAGATCGGCGCGCCGCTGGACTTGTATGACCACCCAAACAATCTGTTCGTCGCCGGTTTCATCGGCTCTCCGGCGATGAACTTCCTGAAAGGCAGGATTTCCGGCGGCAGCTTCCACGCCGACGGCGGCGCCAGCCTGCCGCTGCCCGGCCGCGGCGATGGTGCCGACGGCAAGCCGATGATCTACGGTGTCCGGCCGGAGCATTTTCAGCTCGCGCCGGAAGGTCTGCCGGCGAAGGTGCATGTGGTGGAGCCGACCGGCTCGGAGACGCAGGTGATGGCTGAATTCGCCGGCACACCGATCACCTGCGCGTTCCGCGAACGTGTCACGGCGCGGCCCGGCGAGACCATTCATATCGTGCCTGATCCCGCGTTGGTGCATCTGTTCGACGCGTCGTCCGGCCAGCGCCAGGTGGTCTGACGAGGAGCTGAGCTGCACCATGACAGCAAGCTGGTTCATCACAGGAGTGCCCGCCCGGTCACCGTGAAAACCTTTACGCCTGCGTGCATACGCTAGAAGATGCGCATGAATGGGTCCTTCGCATCCGGTCGTGGGGGATCCGAACAACTGGCCGGAAGGGAGAAACCCGAAAATGACCATGACACGGCGAGATTTGCTTACGCTTGGAGCCGCGGTGCTAGGCGCGACTTCACTGCCCATCATCGGCGCGCGTGCCGAGGGTGAGGATGTGCCGACCGCCAATGTAAAGCCGCTGGACTACAAGATCGAGAAGGGCGCCGAATTGCGCGTGCTGCGGCCCGCCAAGTTCATCGATCCGGACGAGGTGTACTGGCGCGAAAACACCAAGAAATTCACCGAAAAGACCGGCATTCCGGTGCGCGTGGACTTCCTGAGCTGGGAAGACATCCGGCCGCAGACCGCAGTGGTGGCGAATACCGGCGCCGGTCCGGACATCGTCGTGGGCTTCAGCTCCGACCCGCAGATCTACGCCTCCAAGATCCACGACATGACCGATCTGGCCAATTATCTTGGCGCGAAATACGGCGGCTGGCAGCAGCTCGCGGTGCTGTACGGCACCAAGTGGAAGACCAAGAACTGGATCTCCATCCCGATCGGCGGCGGGTCTGGCCCAACCGTATATCGCCAGTCCCACGTCAAGGAGGTCGGCTACGACAAGATCCCCGACGATCTCAACGACTTCCTGACGCTCTGCCAGAAGTTGCAAAAAGCCGGACATCCGTGCGGCTTCTCGCTCGGCCATGCGCTGGGCGATGCCAACGGCTTCGCCTCCTGGCTGCTGTGGTCGCATAACGCAATGCTGGTCGATGAGCATGGCAAGATCGCGCTGGATTCCAAGGAAACCATCGCCGCGCTGAAATACGCGACCGAGCTGCAGAAGACCATGATCGCCGGCACGCTGTCGTGGAACGACGTCGGCAACAACAAGGCCTATGCGTCGGGCGAAATCAGCCTGACGTTCAACGGCGTGTCGCTTTACTACGTGGTGAAGAAGTCGCCCGATCCGAAGCTGCAGGCGATTGCCGAGGACACCCAGCATCAACTGGTACCGAAGGGCCATGCGCCGCAATCGCCGATGTCGGCCACGCCGATGAACGCGATGGTTTTCAAGCACACCAAATACCCGAACGCGGCGAAGGACTATCTGCGCTTCATGATGGAGAAGGAGCAGTACGGCCCCTGGCTCTCCAACTGTCTGGGCTACTGGTCGAACTCGCTGAAGGCCTACTCCAAGATGAAGTTCTGGACTGCCGATCCGAAGCTCGCGCCGTATGCGTCGGGCATGGATACGCCTTACTATGACGGCTTCAAGGGTCCGGTCACGCCGGCCTCCAGCGCGGTGACCGCGAACTACACGGTGGTGGATATGTTTGCGTCCGTCGTCACCGGCAACGCCACACCCGAAGCCGCCGCCAAGCGCGCCGCCAAGCAGGCGGAACGTTACTACAAGTCCAGTTGACGGATCGGCGCCGCTGGTGGAGGCAACACCACCGGCGGCGCCTAACCCGGCGCCAGACCGGGCCGTGAAGGAAAGGATGCGTTCATGCGTGATTTCACTCGGCGCCAGTCTCTGGCACTCGGCGCCGCTGCTTTTGGGGCTGCGACCGTGCCGATCATCGGCGCGCGTGCGGCCGACTATGATGTTCCCACCGCTGATGTGAAGCCGCCGAACTTCAAGGTTGAGTTCGGCGCCAGTCTGCGGGTACTGCGTCCCGCCAAGTTCGTTGCGCCGGACGAGGAGTATTTCCGCCAGAACACCAAAAAGTTCTCCGACACCACCGGCGTGGAGGTGCGCGTCGATTTCGTGAGCTGGGAGGACATGCGGCCGCAAACCGCGGTCGCCGCCAATACCGGTGCCGGCCCGGACATCATCATCGGCTTCGGCTCCGACCCGCAGATCTATTCCAGCAAGCTGGTGCCGATGAACGATCTCGCCGACTACCTCGGCGCGAAATACGGTGGCTGGTATCAGCTAGCAGAGCTTTATGGGAAGAAGTGGGGCACCAAGGATTGGCTGTCGATCCCGATGGGCGGCAGCGGTGGCGCGTCGGTGTTTCGCGTGTCCTGGCTGAAGGCGGCCGGCTACGACAAGATCCCCGACGACCTCAACCAGTTCCTCACCATGTGCAAGAAGCTGAAGGACAGCGGCCATCCCGCCGGCTTCGCCCTCGGCCATGCGGTGGGTGACGGCAACGGTTTCGCCAATTGGCTGCTGTGGACGCACGGCGCCGCATTGACCGACGAGAAGGGCAAGGTCGCGCTCGACTCCAAGGCCACGATCGAGGCGCTGAAATATTCGCGCGAGCTCTATCCGCATATGATCAACGGCACGCTGTCGTGGAATGACGCCAGCAACAACAAGGCCTATGCGGCGGGCGATGTCAGCCTCACCTTCAACGGCGTGTCGATCTACTTTGTCGCCAGGAATTCGCCGGATCCGAAGCTGCAGGCGATCGCGGCGGACACCGATCACCAGGCGGCACCGTTCGGCATGTCGAAGTCGCGCCCGCAATCGGCGCTGGTGGTCAACGCGATGCTGTTCAAGCACGCGAAATATCCGAATGCGGCAAAGGAATATCTGCGCTTCATGATGGAGAAGGAGCAGTACGGCCCCTGGCTCGCGAACTGTCTGGGCTATTGGTCGAACTCGCTGAAGAACTACGGCAAGATGGCGTTCTGGGACGCCGATCCGAAGTTGAAGCCGTACGCGGCCAGTATGGATACACCGTACTACGACAGCTATAAGGGGCCGATCACCGCTGCATCGTCGGCGGTGGCAGCTAACTACACGCTCGTTGATATGTTCGCCTCCGTGGCGACCGGCAACGCCTCGCCGGAATCCGCGGTGAAGCAGGCGGCCCGCCAGGCGGCGCGCTATCTGAAGGGGTGAGACGAAGCAATGCGGGGGCGGTTCGGCCGTCCCCGCGCAGCGGCAGGAAACGACCATGGGTACAACCGTCGAAAGTAGCCTTCGATTCATACCCCAGCGTCGCGACGGCTGGTTCACCCGGCTGTTCGACTACAAGCCGTTCCTGGTCGGGCTCTGTCTGCTGCCCACCGTCGGCCTGCTGGTCGTGTTCCTGACCTACCCGCTGGGTCTCGGCCTGTGGCTGTCGCTGACCGACACCACGATCGGCCAGCGCGGCGAATATATCGGGCTGGAGAACTTCATCTCCCTGTTCGACGACCCGGTGTTCTGGGGTGCCGTCTGGTTCACCATCTTCTACACCGCCGTGGCAACCGCCGGAAAATTCCTGTTGGGCCTGTGGCTCGCCATGCTGCTGAACCACCACATCCCGTTCAAGGCGTTCATCCGCGCCATCGTGCTGCTGCCCTGGATCGTGCCCACCGTGCTGTCCTCGATCGCCTGGTGGTGGATCTACGATCCGCAATTCTCCATCGTCTCCTACGTGATGGTGAACGTGCTGCATGTGAGCAACCACTATTACGACTTCCTCGGCACGCCCTGGGCGGCGCGTGGTTCGCTGATCGTCGCCAATATCTGGCGCGGCATTCCCTTCGTCGCCATCACGCTGCTGGCCGGGCTGCAGACCATCTCGCCCTCGCTCTACGAAGCGGCACTGCTGGATGGCGCCTCCGGCTGGCAGAAGTTCCGCCGCATCACCGTGCCGCTGCTGATGCCCATCCTGTCGGTCGCACTGACGCTGTCGGTGCTGTTCACCTTCTCCGACTTCCAGCTGGTCTACGCGATCACCCGCGGCGGGCCGTTCAATTCAACCCATCTGATGGCGACGCTGGCGTTCCAGCGCGCTATTCCCGGCTCGCAGCTCGGCGAGGGCGCGGCGATCGCGGTCGCAATGATCCCGTTCCTGGTCGTCGCCACGCTGGTGTGCTTCTTCGGCGTCGGCCGGCGCAAGTGGCAGCAAGGTGCAGGCAATGACTGACGTATATGTCCCCGACTCGCAGGCCGAGGTGGAGGCCATCGCCGGCAAGACGGTCGATGTGCCGGAGACGCTGTCCTGGGATTCCCGCGCCCGGCGGGTCATCACCATCTACATCCCGCTGTCGCTGTTCGTGATCATCCTGTTGTTCCCGTTCTACTGGATGGCGATCACGTCGGTGAAACCCGACTACGAGATGTACGATTATTCCAAATACAATCCGTTCTGGGTCAACTCCCCGACCTTGGAGAACATCAAGAAGCTGCTGTTCGAGACGGAATACCCGCGCTGGCTGATGACCACGATGGGCATCGCCACGGCCGCCACCTTCCTTTCGGTCGGCGCCAGCGTGCTGGCCGCCTACGCGATCGAGCGCCTGCGCTTCAAGGGCGCCCAGCATGTCGGGCTGGCGATCTATCTCGCCTATCTGGTGCCGCCCACCATTCTGTTCATTCCGCTGGCGACGCTGGTGTTCCAGTTCGGACTGTTCGACAGCCCGATGTCGCTGATCCTGACCTACCCCACCTTCCTCATCCCGTTCTGCACCTGGCTGCTGATCGGCTACTTCAAGTCGATCCCCTACGAGCTGGAGGAATGCGCGCTGATCGACGGCGCATCGCGCCTGCAGATCCTGCGCCGCATCACACTGCCCTTGGCAGTGCCCGGGCTGATCTCGGCCGGCATCTTCGCCTTCACCCTGTCGTGGAACGAGTTCATCTACGCGCTGGCGTTCATCCAATCGACCGAGAAGAAGACGGTGCCGGTGGCGATCCTGACCGAACTGGTGACCGGCGATGTGTACCAATGGGGTTCGCTGATGGCCGGCTCATTGCTGGGCTCGGTGCCGGTCGCGCTGATCTATTCGTTCTTCGTCGAGTACTACGTGTCCTCGATGACCGGTGCGGTGAAGGAGTAGCGGCGCGGTCACGCGATGCCTGCCGCATTCATGGGCCACCCGGCCAGGGTGTCGTTGCAGGTCGGCCGTGATCTGGTTGGGACCTGATCATCTCGGAGGTTGCCATGTCATCGGTTGAACCGCCGCGTCCGCTGGTGTCAGGCAAGTCGGCCTGGCTGGGCGCAGAACTGGCGAAGCATCCGGAGCAATGGACCTACGCTCTGTCGCCGCGCGACCTTGCCGAGGTCGCCGCTGCGGTCGATGGCGTGCGGGACCGCGACATCGCCACCGTCCGGCGCGCCGATTTTCCCTTGCCGACGCTTGGCCCGACGCTGGAGCGCTTGCGTGAGGAGGTGTTGAACGGCCGCGGCTTCGTGCTGATCCGTGGCCTGCCAGTGAGTGGCCGCCCGATAGCCGAGAGTGCGGCGGCGTATTGGGGCATCGGCACCTGGTTCGGTAATGCGCGCTCGCAGAATGCCAAGGGGCACGTGCTGGGCCATGTCCGCGACCTCGGCATGTCCACGCGCGATCCCAACGTGCGGATCTATCAGACTGCCGAACGGCAGAACTTCCATACCAACTCATGCGACATCGTGGCGCTGCTGTGTTTGCAGACGGCGAAGTCGGGCGGGTTGTCGTCACTCACCAGCTCGATGTCGATCTACAACATCATGGCAACGCGGCGGCCCGATCTCGCGGCGCGGCTGCTGCAGCCATTTCCCACCGATCGCCGTGGCGAGGTGCCAGAGGGCAAGCAGCCCTGGTTCGACCTGCCGGTGTTCAATGATTACCAGGGCTACCTCTCGGCGATCTATGCGCCGCATTACGTCCGGTCGTCGCAGCGCTTCCCGGAAGCGCGCCGGCTGACCGAGCAGGACATGGCCGCGCTGGCGATGTTCGATGCGCTGGCGGAAGACCCCGAACTGCGCCTCGACATGGCGTTCCAACCCGGCGACATGCAGTTCGTGCATAATCACACCATTCTGCACGATCGCACCGCGTTCGAGGATTGGTCGGAGCCGGAGCGCCGGCGCCACCTGTTGCGACTGTGGCTGGCGGCGCCTGGCGCGCGACCGCTGCCTCCGGCCTATGCCGAACGCTACGGCAGCGTGGAGATCGGCGATCGTGGCGGCATCATCTGTCCGGGCACCAAGCTGCACGCGCCGCTGGAGCCGGTGTGAGCGCGGGGGCGTTGCCCCCGAACCCCCATCAAGGGGCGCTGCCCCTTGAAACTCCGCCAAGGGCCCGGCCCTTGGAACCGTATGGTGTTTGGATTGGGGAGGGGGCGTGACGGCTTCGGACCACCGTATCATCACGGACTGCCCCCTCCCCAATCCAAACAGTATGTGATTGCAAAGGCGAGCCTTTGCTGGGGGTTCCGGGGGCAAAGCCCCCGGATGGGGTTCGGGGCAAAGCCCCGACTACGCAGCGTCCACCAGCACCACTTCGGCGTCGACGATAGCCGTAACCCGCAGCACCGCCTCGCCGCTCACCGCAACCCCGTCGCGTTCCGCGGCCCGCACCCCATTCACCTCCACCGTGCCGCTGGCCGGCACCAGATAGGCATGCCGCTCGGGATCGAGCGGGTATTCCACGCTCTCCCCCGCCTTCAGAGCCGCGCCGGCCACGCGCGCATCGCTGCGGATGCGCAGCGCGTCAGTGTCGCTGTCGAAACCACTGGCCAACGTCACGAACCGTCCGCTGCGCTCACCCTTGCGGAACGGCTTGGCGCCCCAGTTCGGCGTGCCGCCGCGCTGGTTTGGCATGATCCAGATCTGGAAGATCTTCGTCACCTCGGCCTCGGCATTGTACTCCGCGTGCCGGATGCCGGACCCAGCGCTCATCACCTGCACATCGCCGGCTTCGGTGCGCCCGGTGTTGCCCAGGCTGTCCTGGTGTGTGATCGCGCCCTGCCGCACATAGGTGATGATCTCCATGTTGGCATGCGGATGCGGCGGGAAGCCGCTGTTCGGGGCGATCTCGTCGTCGTTCCAAACCCGCAGCGCACCCCAGCTCATGCGCTGCGGATCGTGGTAATCGGCGAATGAGAAATGATGCTTCGTGTTGAGCCAGTCGTGGTTGTCGCCGCCGAGGCGGTCGAACGGGCGAAGCTCGATCATGGACTTTCTCCTGGCCGCCTGATGCCGGCGGCGCTCTGTGTCGGGCGCTAACATCGTGCTGGCGCGCACCCCATGAAAGAGAAACAATGGAAACCCACCGTTTCCGATTCTGACATGACGACTCTCCCCGACCTGGAAGCCTGGGCGATCTTCGCCAAAGTCGCCCAAGCCGGCTCCTTCGCCGCCGCCGCCGCGCAGCTCGGCCTGTCCAACGCCACCGTCTCCAAGGCCATCGCACGCCTGGAGGCGCGGCTCGGCGCGCCGCTGCTCAACCGCACCTCCCGCCGCCTGTCGCTGACCGAGGTCGGCCGCAACGCCGCGGGGCTCGCCGGGTCTATCCTGGCCGAGGCCGAGGCGTTGGAGGCCGAGGCCAAGGCGCAGTCCGCCACCCCGCGCGGCGTGGTGCGGATGACCGCGCCGATGTCGTTCGGCACCGCCTATCTGGCGCCCGTGCTGCCCGAGCTGTTGCAGCGCTACCCGGATATCGCGGTCGACCTGCATTTGACCGATGAGGTGGTGGACCTGATCGGTGGCCGCTTCGACCTGGCGCTGCGCATCGCGGCCCTGGCGGATTCCTCGCTGCGAGCGCGCCGGCTGTGCCAGATCCGGCGGCTGCTGGTGGCGGCGCCATCCTATCTGCAGCGGCGCGGCCGGCCGACCCATCCGCGCGAGCTCACCGATCATGCCTGCCTTGGCTACACCTACCTGCCGACGCCCGACCGCTGGCGGTTCGTGCACAGCTCCGGCGAGGAGGCGCTGGTCGTCCCCAAAGGTCCGCTCTGCGCCAACAACGCAGACGTGCTGGGTCCGGCCCTGCTGATGGGGCTGGGCCTGGCGGTGCAGCCGGATTTCGTGGTCTGGGCGGACCTGGCGGCTGGGCGGCTGGAGGCGGTGATGCCGGACTGGTCGCCGCCGCCGATCGCGCTGAACATCGTCACGCCCCCCGGCAACCTGCGGTCCGCACCGGTGACAGCGGTGGTGGACTTCCTGGTGGCGCGGCTGTCCGTCGCGCCCTGGGCGATGGCGGCGGCGGGATGATGCGGGCGAAGCTTGTCTGGGGGGCGTGCCCAACGCTCCTTGGGGTTCGGCCGCCGCGACTGGCTGAGGGGGAACCCCTACACCAGCACCAGATCGTCGCGGTGCACGATCTCGTCACGGCCGCGCCAGCCCAGCATCGCCTCGATCTCCTCCGAGCGGTGGCCGGCGATCCGCGACGGCGTCAGTGCTGGCATAGGCGGACAGGCCGCGGGCCAGCGGCGCGCCGTCGGGACCCAGCACCATCACCGGGTCGCCGCGCTGGAACGTGCCCTCCACCGCCCGCACCCCGGCCGGCAGCAGCGAGCGGCCGGCCTTCAGCGCGCGCGCGGCGCCGGCATCCACCACCAGCGTGCCCAGCGGGGCCAGCGAGCCGGCGATCCAGCGCTTGCGGGCGGTGCGGCCCTCCGGTGCGGGCAGGAACCAGGTGCAGCGGCGCGCCGGTCTCCAGCGCGGTCAGCGGCCGGTCGATATGGCCCAGCGCGATCGCCATGGCGCAGCCGGCCTGGGTGGCGATGCGGGCCGCCGCCAGCTTGGTGCGCATGCCACCGGAGGAGTAGCCGGGCGGCGGCTCGCCGCCCATCGCCTCGATCTCCGGGGTCAGCGCGGCAACCACCGGGATGTGTTCGGCGTCCGGATCGCGGCGCGGATCGGCGGTGTACAGCCCGTCGATGTCGGACAGCAGGATCAACTGGTCGGCCTGCACCATCTCGGCCACCCGCGCGGCCAGCCGGTCGTTGTCGCCGAAGCGGATTTCCGCGGTCGCGACGGTGTCGTTCTCGTTGATCACCGGGATGCAGCCCAGCCCCAGCAGCGTGTTCAGCGTGGCGCGGGCGTTCAGGTAGCGGCGGCGGTCCTCGGTGTCGTCCAGGGTCAGCAGCAACTGCGCGGCGGTCAGGCCGTAGGCGGACAGCGCCTCGCTCCAGGCCTGCGCCAGGCGGATCTGGCCCACCGCGGCGGCGGCCTGCTTCTCCTCCAGCCGCAGCCGCTGCTGGGTCAGGCCCGAGCGCTGCGGCGGGCCAGGGCGATGGCGCCGGAGGAGACCACGATCACGTCCACCCCGCGCGCCGCGCAGCGCGGCGATGTCGGCGGCCATGCCGGCCAGCCAGGCGGCGCGCGGCGCGGCGTGGCGCGGGTCCACCACCAGGGCGCTGCCGATCTTCACCACGACCGGCGGGCGGTAGAGAGCGAGGGGAGCCGCACGGGGTCGCCCTCGTTGCGCGGGCTGGCGAGCGGTGCCCTCCGCCGGCTCTGCGGCGCGTCCGGCCCCTGCGCGTCCCGCTTCCCGGGTGGACAGGGCGGTCTTGCGCTGCCATCTTCTTCGTCCCGTCGGTCACGCCGCCCGCTCCTGGCGCGCATCGTTGATCATGCCCTGCAGCCGGCGCAGCACCTCCGGCACGCCCTGGCCGGTGGCGCCGGACAGCAGCATCACCGGCCGGCCGGACGCCTTCTGCAGCGCCGCCTCGCGCGCCGACGCCTCGCGCGGGGTCATCGCGTCGGCCTTGTTCAGGCCGATCAGCTCCGGCTTGTCCGCCAGGCCGCCGCCGTAGGCACGCCAGTTCCTCGCGCACCGTGCGCCAGGCGCGCACCACGTCGCCGGCGGCGCCGTCCACCAGGTGCAGCAGCACGGCGCAGCGCTCCACATGGCCGAGGAAGCGGTCGCCCAGGCCGGCGCCTTCATGCGCGCCCTCGATCAGGCCGGGGATGTCGGCCAGCACGAACTCCTCCGCCATCGACAGCCGGACCACGCCGAGCTGCGGGTGCAGCGTGGTGAACGGGTAGTCGGCGATCTTGGGGCGGGCGGCGGAGACCGCGGACAGGAAGGTGGATTTGCCGGCGTTCGGCAGCCCGACCAGGCCGGCATCGGCGATCAGCTTCAGGCGCAGCCAGACCCAGCGCTCCTCGCCCGGCCAGCCCTTGGTCGCCTTGCGCGGCGCGCGGTTGGTGGAGGACTTGAAATGCGCGTTGCCGAACCCGCCATCGCCGCCGCGCAGCAGCGTCACCCGCTTGCCGGGCGTATCCAGGTCGGCCAGCAGTGTTTCCCGGTCGTCGCCGATGATCTGCGTGCCGATCGGCACCTGGACCACCACGTCCGGCGCGCCGGCGCCGGTGCTGTCGGACCCCGACGCCGTTGCCGCCCTTCTTGGCCCGGAAATGCTGGGTGTAGCGGAAGTCGATCAGCGTGTTCAGGTTGGCCATCGGCCTCGAACACGATGTCGCCGCCCTTGCCGCCGTTGCCGCCGTCCGGGCCGCCGAACTCGATGTATTTCTCCCGGCGGAACGCGACCACGCCGTCGCCGCCGTCGCCGGAGCGCAGGTAGATCTTGGCCTGGTCGAGGAACTTCATGGCTGTGGTTACCAAACGAAAACGGGGGCCGGCTGGCGCCGACCCCCGTTGACGTCCTAAGCGCAGGGTGCCGGCGGCTACTCGGCCGCCGCCGGCAGCGGTCGCGACGGAGATATGCACGCGGTCGTTCGCCTTGCGGGTGAACTCCACCTTGCCGTCGACCAGCGCGAAGATGGTGTGGTCGCGGCCCAGGCCGACATTCTGGCCCGGCTTCCACTTGGTGCCGCGCTGGCGGACCAGGATGTTGCCGGCGATCACGCTCTCGCCGCCGAACTTCTTGATGCCGAGGCGCCGGCCTTCGGTATCGCGGCCGTTGCGGGAGGAGCCGCCTGCCTTCTTGTGTGCCATGTCGGCTTACTCCTGCGGTGTGACGGCTCTTCCACCGGGGATACGGCAGCGGGATCCACGCCGGACACCACGGCGAGGTTCTCTGCCACGTCGGCGGCCACCGGCTCCGGCGTCGAGCCGGGGCTTCGCTCCGCCGCGGCGGCGGGCGGCTGGCCGTCGGTGCCGATGCCGGACGACGCGCAGCACGGTGACGTGCTGGCGATGGCCGTTCTTGCGGCGGCTGTTCTGCCGGCGGCGCTTCTTGAAGATGATGATCTTGTCCAGCCGGTCCTGGGCGATGACGGTGGCGACGACCGAGGCGCCGGCCACGGTCGGCGCGCCCAGGGTCAGGTGCGCCGTCGCCGCCCACCGCCAGCACGTCGGTGAAGGTGACGGTGGCGCCGGGTTCGGCCTCCAGCTTCTCCACCTTCAGCACCGCGTTCGGCGTAACGCGGTACTGTTTTCCGCCGGTGCGGATGACAGCGAACATGACGAGGTTCCCAACAGAGCACGGGCCGCCAGGAGGCCGGGCGGCCGGAGAGCGGGCGTTATAGCGGCCAGGCCGGCGAAGTCAACGCGGGCGGGTTTCTCCGGGTGGCCGTCCGCGGGCGGGCGGGGCATGGCGATGGGCGACGCGGCATGGCGATGGGGCTTGCGGCATCGGGTTGCCAGGCGGAATGCGGCGCGTGGCCGATGGCCGGTGGCGGCCGGAGGATCATCTCACCTGCGCAAGGCTCCATCGTCGCGCCATGGGGCACCGCTTGGCCCGGCGTGCGGCCCGGCGCTCACGGTGCATGGAGTGTTTGCGTTCATGCGACGCGCTGGGCGGCGGCGAGCGGGCGGGGCAGGGCCGTCATGGCGCGGGCGGCCATTTCGTCCAGCAGTCGGGCCTGGCGCGGGTCGAGCGGCCGCGCCGGCGCGGCCGTTTCCGGCTGGGCGCGGGGGGCCGCGTCCGGCGCCGGGCGAGACGTCGCCGGGGGGCGCGGAGCGGGCGTGCTGCCTGGGGCGGGGCTGGCGGCGGCCCATGCGCCGGCGGCTGGCGCGACCGCGGCCTGGCCGGCCGGCATGGCATAGAGCGCAGGTTGTGCCTGCAGCACCTGCAATCGCCGCAGCGCGCTGGCGAACAGGTGGGAGAATGCCACGGCTCGGCCTTGGCAGCGCAGCACGATGGCATCCGGCGTCTCCGGTCGGGCGGCGGCGCGGAAGCAGGCCATGGCGGCGTGGTGGGCGGCGATGGCCTGGGCGGCGAGGCCGGCCTCGATCGGATCGCGCGGGCGGAGCGAGAGCAGGGCAGCGCGGGCGGCCTCCCGGAGGCTCTCGACTTCGGCCGGGCTGGCGTCCGCCGCGTGAGGCAGGGCGGCGAGGGTGCTGGCGATCATGGCGTCGCGCGTCGCCTTGGCGAGAGGGCAGGTGGGGGCCGGGGTCTGCATCACTGGTTGCTCCGAGGGGAAGGAAATCGTCGGAACATATCAGGAACGTCTTCGCAATGTCTAGGAAAGAATGCCCCAGGCTGGTTGGCCACGGCCATGCCGAACAGTCAGCGGCGCCGGGTGATCGCTGTCATCAGAGGACCACGGCCCCATCGGGCCGGGAGCCCGACGCGATCGGGCGTTCGGGCGTGAAATCCGCCATTGCCCCGGAGGCGGTGGAGAGGCTGCCGCCGACGCGGCGAATCGCGGTGTGCAGCCGGGCCGGCCGAACCCAGATGGACAGGCGCCGAGGTGCCACGCCGGCGCGCGCGCCCGTTCAGGTCGCGCTGGCCGGCAAATGTGCGATGCGAGGGCGTCGTGCCAGCCCGCGCGTGGGCCCGAGCGCACTCAGTCGCGAGCGCACTCGGCCCCGACCGACCTCAGTCCCCGACCGACCTCAGTCCCCGACCGACCTCAGTCCCCAACCGACTTCAATACTGAAACTGGTAGGTCAGGCCCACGCTGGCGGATTCGCCGCTGCTGCCGGCCCCGGTGGCCGAACCGGACCCGGCACCCGCGGTGGTCTCCAGCTTCAGGCCCTTGGTGATGTCGATCTGCACATTCGCCTGGGTGCCGCCGCCGGTCGCGCTCTGTTTCGCGCCGACATAGACGCCGGGTGCCACGTAGCGTCCCGCCTCCAGGGTCGGGCTGCCATTCTCGCCTGCGCCGACGGAAAGCCGGTCCAGGCCGAGCGATTTGCGCAGATTGGCCAGCGGCTCCACGCCGCTGGTGGCACCGGAGAACGATGCCACTGCGGCGGCGATCTGCGCCACCTCGAACGGGCTCAGCGTACTGACGCTGCGGTGGAACAGCAGCTGCGCCAGGATTTCGTCCTGCGGCAGGTCCGGGCTGCTGGACAGCGCGATCTTGGGCGCGCGCGCGGTTCCCGTGACCGTTAAGGTGGCGGTGATGCTGTTGGCTGCGGTGTTGGCGACGAAATGGATGCCCGGGTTGCTCACGCCGGCGCCGATGAAGTCGACGCTGCCCTCGGAGAAGTTCAGCGTCTGGCCGGCCAGATCGAACGTGCCGTGGCGCAGATGCAGCCCGCCGCTGGGCTGCGGATTGGCCGCTGTGCCTTGCACGCGAATTGTGCCGGCCAGTTCGGCATCCAGACCGTGCCCGCGCACGAACACCTGGCCGGGCGCCTCGATGGTCAGGTTCAGGTTGATGTCCGGGGGCGGCGCGGCCTTCGGTTCCGGACGCGGTGGCGCCTTCGGATTGCGCACCTGCAGGACCGCCACGCTGCTCGGCAGCTTTTCGGGGATGCGGATCTCCGCATGACGGACGCGTATGGTGCCGCTCACGCCCAACTCGCCCGCGACCTGGCCGGCCACATGCAGGTTGGCGTCCATGCGCTCGGTGAGCAGGTCGTTCGCAACCGGCGAGGCGTTCTGTGCGGTGAAGGTCAGATCGACCGGCATCGGCGGGGCCAGGTCGATGGTGCCGTGCCCGCCCAGCGTGCCGTTGCCGGCCTTGGCGGTGAAGCGGGTCAGTCGCAGCCGCTCGCCCTCGGCCTGCAGCGTGGCGGCGATGTCGGTCAGATGGATGCCCACCACGACGTCCTGCACGTCGCCATTGGCCAGACGCGCCGTACCGTTGACGCGCGGGGCGGCAACGGTGCCGCCGATCCCGGCGTCGAGGGTCAGCGTGCCGCGCACCCGCCTGCCATTGGCGGCGAGCAGCGGATCGATCATGGCGAGATCGACCCGCCCGCCGGCCTTGAGGTCCAGCGCGCCACTGGAACCGAGTGGCGCCGTGCCGTTCAGCGTCAGGCGTGAGGGGCCGGCCGATGCCGTCAGGTCGATCCGCGTGCTGGTTCCGTTCAGCTGTGCATTGGCGGTCAGCGTCGCTGCGGGCAGCGCCTGGCCGGGGCCGGAGCGCATCCGCAGCCCGGTCGCGTTGAGCTTGATCGTGCCATCCGGACGCGCCGAGGTGCCGGTGACATGGGCGTCGACGTTGATCCTTCCGTCGGCGGCGTAATCCGGGGCGAACGCCGCGGCGATGTCGGCGGGCAGGTCATGCAGGCTCGCGGTCAGGTCGAGGCTGCTGCCGACCCGCCCGTCCACCGCGATCTGAGCCTGGCCCAGCGCCGCGCGCACATGATCGAGCGCAATGCCGTTGGCGAAGCCGATCCGCGCCGGCTCCTGCAACCGCAGGGTCTGTTGACGCCAGTCGGCCTGCAGCGCCGACACGGTCGCGCTCTGTTGCGGCACATCGATGGTGGCGGCGGCACTCAGCTTCGCGGCGGCGCCCTGCAGGTCCGGCAGGGTGGCGTCGAGTTTCACGGCCAGCGCGTCCTGGGGTCCGCGTGCCTCCAGCCGCGCCGAACCGCCCACGCCGCTGGCGGAGAAATTGTCCAGCCGAAGCGTGCCGTCGACCACCGGTGCCGTCATTGGATTGGCGATCCCCAGGTCCAGCGCGACGCGGGAGACCGACGCCGTGCCCGGCAGCGCGGCGTTCTCAACCGTTACGATGAGCTTCGCCTGATCCTGCGTGGCGTCCAGCGTCGCCTTTGCGCTGCCGGCGATCGGCTTGCCCAGCAGCGGTGCGAGATCGGCCAGCCGGGTCATCGACAGGCTGAGCTGGCCCTGCGGCACCAGCGCCGGCGGATTGACGGTGAGCGCGCCCTCGGCATGCAGGCTCTTCCAGTCGGCGCGATCGATCGCGACGTGGATGGCGTGGTCGGCCTGCTGCTGCACCGCGATCGCCAGTTGCATCGGCGCATCGAGCAGCGTGCCCTGCGCGGTGAGCCGGCCGGATGGCGCATTGGGCAGGCCTTCCGCGTCCAGATGCGCCGTGAGTTTGCCGGATTGCACGCCCTGCGCGGTGACCTCACCCGCCACGTCGGCGGTGGCGGTCAGGTTCTGCGTGGTGCCGCCGACATGGCCATTGGCCTGCACCTGGCCCTGCAGGTTCGGCTGCAGGGCGGACAGGTCCGCCAGCGCCAGGGTCCAGTTCAGGTCGACCTTGCCACCCGCGACGCTGCCATTGGTCGAGGCGGACACATCCTGCCCGTCCAGCTTGAACCGGGTGATTGTGATGTCCTGCCCGTGCAGTCCCACAGCCAGGTCGAGCTTCGCCGATTGGCCTAGCAGGTTCGCCGAAGGACCTGGTCCGGAATTCAGTCCAATTTCGCCCTTTACCGCCACCAGCGTGGTGCCGCCCTGCATCGTGCCGTCCACCGTGAGCGCGGTGTGGCCATGCAGGTCGGTGCCGGCGACCGCGGCGAACGGCGCCAGGTCGGGCAGGGTCAGCACCACATGCGCCTGCATCGGCGCGCTGGTCTTGGCGGTGCCCTTGGCGGTCAGCAGGGGATGCTGCACGTCGAACTCCACCGGGCGGCCGGGCGCATCCAGATGTGCGGTGGCATCGATGGTGAGCGGTGCCGCGGACAGCAGGTCCGGCGGCGCGCCGGGCAGTTTCAGCCCGTCCAGCCTGGCTTGCACATGCACCAGGCCCTGGTTGCCTGCGATCGTGGCGGCCAGCCGCTGTACTCCGCCGCCGGCTGCTTCGAGCTGCTCTATCAGCAGGTGGCCGTCGGCATCCGGCTTGTCGAACGGGCCATGCAGCGTGGCATCGAGGCTGATGCCCTGCCAGGCGATATCCGGCCGCGGCTGCATCGCCGGCGCCTGCGCCGTGACCGCCAGGTCGGCCGCGTTGTGCACCAGGTCCAGCGTGCCCTGCACATGCGCTTGGAGCGGACCGGCGGAGAGCGACAATTTGGTGGCGACCGCATCGCGCGGGCCTTGCAGCGACGCCTGCAGGTCGATGCCACCCAGCTCGGGCAGGCCGGCCAGGCCGGCGATCAGGCCATGCGGCGGCTCCTCCGCGCGGATCGTCGCATTCAGCCGGTCGGCGTCGATCGTGCCGTCGAGCATGTAGCTGCCGGGTCCGTCCAGCCGCGCCAGGGTCAGCTTGCCCTGGCCTGCCTCCATGCTGTCGAGCGTGAGCCCGCCATCGATCTTGAACGCATAGGCCTGGCCGGCGACGGGCGGCTCGATTTCCAGCCGGCCGACATGCAGCGCCTGGATCTTCACCCGCACCGGCAGACTCGAGCTGGTGCTGCTGCTGGAAGAGCTGGTGGATTTGGGCAGCCGGGCGAAATCCGCCTGTTCGGCCGCCAATTGGTCCACATCGAACGTGCCATGCAGCAGTTGCAGTGGAGACCAATTCACCGTGAGGTCGTGGATGGTCAGATAGGCGCCGTCCGTGTCCAGCAGCGCCACCTGCTGCACATGCAACCGGTCGGGGAAGCGGCCACTCAGCCCGTCCAGCGTGACCGTTCCCCCGGTCAGCTTGGGGACCAGGCCGGCGATCAGCCGCTGCCCGGGGCCGGTATTGCCGATGACCAGAAGCAGGACCACCAGCAGGATCGGGATCCCCACCAGCAGCCCAATGACCCATGCCAGTATCTTAACAACACGCCGCACTCAGAATGCCTGTCCGATGCCGATATAAAGTTCGAACGTATCGCCCCCCGGCTGCTTGTTGAGCGGCACTGCCACATCCAGCCGGATCGGACCGATCGAGGTATAGTACCGGGCTCCAACGCCGGCACCGACCCGCCAGTTGCTTGTCAGCGGTGCGCCATTGGCGTTGACCTGGCCCGCGTCGACGAATCCGACCACGCCGAACTTGTCGAACACGCGCTGGCGCAATTCCACCGAGCCGGCGGAAACCGCGGTGCCACCGGTCGGCAGATTGTCCGGGAAGCGCGGGCCGACCGACTGGTAGCGATAGCCGCGCACGGTGCCGCTGCCGCCGGCATAGAAGCGCTGGTCGGGGGGCAGGTCGAACGCGCTGCCCACCG
Source organism: uncultured Alphaproteobacteria bacterium (assembly GCA_963789495.1). Taxonomy (GTDB): domain Bacteria; phylum Pseudomonadota; class Alphaproteobacteria; order Acetobacterales; family Acetobacteraceae; genus CAWBLP01. Next base: position 293,800 of record CAWBLP010000008.1, on the reverse strand, counting down.
CGATCTTGCCGATCAGGCCGCGCAGCGCCACGACGCTGCGCCCATTGCCGCTGAGGTCGAGATAGGTCGAACCGGAGGCCTGCGCGATCAGGAACGAGGTCGATTTTGTGCCGATCGAATGAGTGGGCGTCAGGGTGAAGGCGGCGCGGATGCCATGGGTCGGGTCGAGCAGACTGTTGGTGTCGTCGAATTTCAGCGTCACCGGCAGGCCGATCAGGTTGTAGTGCCGGCCCACGCCTTCCTGGGTGATCTCCTCCTGCTCACCGGACACGCCGACGCTCAGACTCCAATACGGTGGGAACTTGCGATTGATCGCGATCTTCTGGGTCAGGGCGCGCTGGTCATAGGCCTTCAGGCTTTGCTTCACCGCGCCCAGGTCGAGTTCCAGCTCCTGATTCCGGGCGAGGAAGTCGGGCTTCAGGAACTGCGCGCCGAACAGGTAGCCGGGCTTGGTGGTGGCATTGCCGCCAAGCGAGACGGAGCCGGTCAGGTTGAGCTGCTCTGCGTTGCCGAACAGGTTGCGATGGTGCCAGCCGGTGTTCAAATTCACACCGAGGTCCGTGGAATAGGCGACGCCGACATCCACGGCGTGCAACGGGCGCTCCGCCACCTGCACGGTGATCGGCAGATTGCCTTGCGGGTTGAGCTGGCTCGCCGGGTCCATGCGGACCGAGGAGAACACGCCGAGCTTCATCAGATCGGTGCGGGCGTCCTCCAGCGCGGTGGGGCTGAACGGCTCCCCCTGGTGCAGCAACAGGCGCCGGCGCACGAAGGATTTGTTCATATCCTTCAGGCCGGTGATGGCGATCGGACCGAAATCGGCCTTGGGACCGGGCTGCAGGTCGAAGGCGAGGTCGAGCCGGTTGTCGGGCAGGCGCAGCGTAGCGGGCTGCAGCTCCACCTTTGCGAGCGGATAGCTGGCATCGCGTAACGCGGTCAGCAGGCGTCCCTGTGCCGCCAGCACGTCGGAGGCGATGGCCGGATCGCCGGAATGCAGATCGAGCGCGGCGGCGGCGGAGGGGGGGACGGTTCCCAGCAGGCTGATGTTGCCGAGGCGGAATTGCGGGCCCAGCTCGAAGCTGATGGTGACGGGAACCGGTGGTTGTGCCGGCATGTCGTCGATCAGGCCGGGCAGTCGGGGATCATCCAGCGCTTTTCCGGCGATGGTGAGGTCCACCCGCGCCTTGTAGTAGCCGAAACTGTGTAGCGCGGCGCGGAAGCGCTCCACGTCCTGGGCTGCCCGCTGGGTCAGCGCGAATCCGCCCACCGGCGCCTTCTCGCGCAACGAAATCAGGCTGGAACTGTCTGTCAGCGCGCCGTCCAGCGCCGACTTGCCGGTCGGTTTCAGGGTGACGTCATAGGGTTGCGGATCGGCGGCCAGCCCGGCCGGCAGCGACAGGGCGGACAACAGCGCCGCGAGCAGCACGCCGCGGAGCGAGGGGAGGGCACGGACCATGTTGATCTCAATAGCCTGAAATCGCGGGATTGGATGTTCGTGCAACGGTCACGGTTGCGCCATTGTCCCGTCATGACGGCCGCGGTATCCGGTTTGCATGCGGGACTCGCCACGCCGCCTCGGCCGGCTCACGGCCCGGCCTTTGCAGTTGAACCGAACCAGCCGGCCCGCGCCGGTGCTGAGCGGACGTCCTTATGTGGGCGACGGACGCCGCTTCCTGCGGCGCGTCAAAGTGGTCCGGCGCTTCCTTGTGATCCTGCTGTGGACGTTGCTGTCGATGCTGATGCAGGCGGTCTGCCTGCTGTTGCCCGGGCGCCCGAAAGTGGCGTTCGCGCGGCTCTATTGGGCGATGTTCAGCCGGTTCCTGGGCATCCGCGTGCGGGTCATCGGCCGGCTGGCCAGCACCCGCACCGCCCGCCCGGTGATCTTCGTGTCGAACCATTCGTCCTGGGTCGACGTGCCGGTGCTGGGCGGCGTGCTGGATGGCTGCTTCGTCGCCAAGGCCGATGTCGCCACGTGGCCGGTGGTCCGCACCATTGCCAGCCTGGGCCGCACCATCTTTGTCAGTCGCCAGCGCGGCACCACCGGGCGGGAACGCGATGCCATGCGCGACCGGCTGACCGATGGCGACAATCTGATCCTGTTCCCGGAGGGCACCAGCTCCGACGGGTCGCGGGTGCTGCCGTTCCGCTCCTCGTTCTTCGCGATCGCCGAGGCCGGGCCGGACGGGCCGCAGCCGCTGATCCAGCCGGTTTCCGTGGTGTATGACCGGCTGGGTGGGCTGCCCACGGGGCGTGCGAGCCGTCCGGTGTTCGCCTGGTATGGCGACATGGACATCGCCTCGCATTTCTGGCGGTTGGGCCAGCAGAGCGGGTCGCGCGTGACGGTGCTGCTGCATACGCCGCTGGATCCGGCCCGCTACCCGGACCGCAAGGCGCTGTGCCAGGCGGTGTGGACGATCGTGGCCGAAGGGGCGGCGACGCTGCGGCAGAACCGGCCCGCGCGACCGCTGGGCGCGGCGGACGAGGACGACCCGGTGACCAGCAGCGAACCGGCCTTTGCCTGACCACGAATTGGCGCGGAGCAGCGCACGGCACCGGAGCGGGGGGGGCCGGAGCGGGGCACCAGAGCAGGCAGCCGGGCCGCATGCCGGTTCGGCCGGAGGTCCCATCGAAATCCTGCCGGAGGCTAGCCATTTGCACTGCAGGCCAGCGTTTCCAACCCGGCCGGGAACCGGGTGCCGCCCTCGGGGGCCGGTGCCGGACGCTGACCGCCGCAGGGGATGATTGACATCGCAACCAGAATTACGACCAGATTGCCTTATGACAACCGAGGCTGCTTCGCGCTGTCGCGCTTGACCCCGCCGCACCGCACGCGGATTCCTGCGCCTTCCCGGGTTGGACTGGTCCGCCCGGTCATGGCGGAGCCTGCCTGCTGATGTCCTCCACGCCTGACACCTCGCTTGCCGCACCCTCCCGCAAGCGGCTGCACGTGATCACCTGGGGCTGCCAGATGAACGTGTACGACAGCGCCCGGATGGAGGATGTGCTGGCGCCGCTGGGCTACGCGCCGGCCGCGCAGCCGGATGGCGCGGACATGGTGATCCTCAACACCTGCCACATCCGCGAAAAAGCCGCCGAGAAGGTGTTCTCCGAGCTCGGCCGCTTGCGTCGTCTGAAAGATGCGCGCGCCGCCGCGGGCGGAAAGATGATCCTGGCGGTGGCCGGCTGCGTCGCCCAGGCGGAAGGCGCGGAAATCCTGGCCCGCGCGCCCTATGTGGACATCGTGCTCGGGCCGCAGACCTATCATCGGCTGCCGGAGATGGTGGCGCAGGCCTCCCGCGCCGCCGGGGCGGTGATCGATACGGATTTCCCCGCGGAACAGAAATTCGACTTCCTGCCGGAGCAAGCGGCGCCGCAGGGCGTGTGCGCCTTCCTCAGCATCCAGGAAGGCTGCGACCGGTTCTGCAGCTTCTGCGTGGTGCCCTATACCCGCGGCGCGGAGCAGAGCCGCCCGGCCGCGGCGGTGCTGGCCGAGGCCCGCCGGCTGGTGGCGCAGGGCGCGCGCGAGATCACCCTGCTGGGCCAGAACGTCAACGCCTGGCACGGCGAGGCGCCGGATGGCGGCACCTGGGACCTCGGCCGGCTGATGCGCGAACTGGCCGACATCCCGGGCCTGCTGCGGCTGCGCTACGCCACCTCGCATCCGCGCGACATGACCGACGGCGCTGATCGCCGCGCATCGCGACGTAGCCAGGCTGATGCCGTTCCTGCATCTGCCGGTGCAGTCGGGCTCCGACCGCATCCTGGCAGCGATGAACCGCAAGCATACCGCCGCCGATTACCTGCGCATCGTCGAGCGGCTGCGCGACGCGCGCCCCGATCTGGCGCTGTCGTCCGACTTCATCGTCGGCCATCCCGGCGAGACCGACGCGGATTTCGCCGGCCACGCTGGACCTGGTGCGCGCGGTCGGCTTCGCCCAGGCCTACAGCTTCCGCTACTCGCCGCGCCCCGGCACGCCGGCCGCCGGCTGCGCCCGAACCAGGTGGCCGAGGCGGTGAAGGAACAGCCGGCTGCAGGACCTGCAGGCGCTGCTGCGCGAACAGCAGGCGCGGTTCAATGCCGGCTGCGTCGGGCTGGAGCTGCCGGTGCTGTTCACCGGACCCGGCCGGCATCCCGGCCAGATTGCCGGACGTTCGCCGTTTCTGCAGCCGGTGCATGTTTCCGGACCCGCCGAATCTGATCGGTCACGAAATTGTCCGTGCGAATCGGCGCCGCACTGCCCAACTCTTTGGCTGCGAACCCTCATCCAGGAGCGAGCCTGCGCTTGAGCCAAATGTCCGCCACCGCAACGCCCACCTCACCCTCCTCCGGCGGCAAGGCCGTCACCCTCCAGTTCAGCGACAACACGCTGCTGCCCCTGCTGCTCGGCGACCATGACCGCCATCTGGTCCGCATCGAGCAGGCGCTGGGCGTGCGCCTGTCCTGCCGCGGCAACCGGGTCGCCATCGCCGGCGATGCCGGCGCGCGTCGACGCTGGCGCAGACGCTGCTGCAGAACCTGTGGCGACGACTGGAACGCGGCGAGAGCGTCGGGCGACCGGAGGTGGATGCAGCGATCCGGTCTGGCGGATGCGGAAACCGATCCGCGCCTGCCGCTGTCGGACCTGCCGGCGATCCACACCCGCCGCGGCGCGGTGGCGGCTCGCAGCCCGGGCCAGGCTGCCTATATGGAGGCTCTGGCCTCGCATGATCTGGTGTTCGGCGTCGGCCCGGCCGGCACCGGCAAGACCTATCTGGCGGTGGCTCAGGCCGTGGCGATGTTGCAGGCCGGCAAGGTGGACCGCATCGTGCTGTCCCGCCCGGCGGTGGAGGCGGGGGAGCGGCTGGGTTTCCTGCCGGGCGACATGAAGGAGAAGGTCGATCCGTATCTTCGTCCGCTGTATGACGCGCTGCACGATATGATGCCGGCCGAACAGGTGGTGCGGCGGATGGGCAATGGCGAGATCGAGGTGGCGCCGCTGGCCTTCATGCGCGGCCGCACCCTGGCGCATTGCTACGCGATCCTGGACGAGGCGCAGAACACCTCACCGGTGCAGATGAAGATGTGGCTGACCCGCATGGGCGAGGGCACCCGCATGGTGGTCACCGGCGACCTGTCGCAGGTGGACCTGCCTGGCGGCACCCGCTCCGGCCTGCGCGACGCGCTGGATACGCTGGAAGGCCTGTCTGGCATCCGCGTGGTGCGGTTCGACAAGCGGGACGTGGTGCGGCACCCGCTGGTGGCGGCGATCGTGGATGCCTACGATCAACGAGCCGCGGCGGAAGGCGACAAACGGCGCGAAGCCCGCCGCTCGCGCGAGAATGGTGATGGAACCGGGGGCAAGTAGACGCCCCGCGCAAGCGGGGATCCACGCACAGGTTGAGGTGATCGTCGCGGAACCGGCCTGGCGCCGGTTCGTGCCGCGGGCCGAGGCGGTGGCTGCACGGGCGGCGTTCGGCGCCGGGGCGGTGGGCACCATCGTGCTCGCCTCCGATCGTACCGTGCGGCAGTTGAACGCACGCCATCGCGGCCGCAACAAACCCACCAACGTGCTGACCTATACCGCGCCGGCGCCGGAGGTGATCCTGGCGCTGGGTGTGGTGCGGCGGGAGGCCGCCGGTTTCGGTCGTCGCGCCGCGGATCACCTGGCGCATCTGGTGGTGCATGGCGCGTTGCATCTGGCCGGGCAGGACCATCTGCGGCCGGGCGAGGCGCGGCGGATGGAGATGGCGGAGACCCGCATCCTGCACCGCCTGCGGGTGCCCAATCCGTGGAAACGCGCATGAACGGCACCGTCCGCCCCGGGCTGATGACGCGGTTGCGCGGCCTGCTGCCGCGGCGGCATCCCGAACAGTCGCTGCGCAAGTCGATCGCCGAACTGGTGCAGGAGGCGGCGCAGGAGCAGGTGCTGCCGGGCGAGCATCCGGAGCTGGACCGGCACGAACGGCTGCTGATCGCCAATGTGCTGCGGCTGCGCGAGACCACCGCCTCCGACGTGATGGTGCCGCGTGCCGATATCGTGGCGATCCGCTCCGACCTGACCCTGGCGCAGGCCATCGAGCAGTTCCGTGATGACGGGCATTCCCGCATGCCGGTGTTCCGCGAATCGCTGGATGACGTGGTGGGCATGGTCCATCTGAAGGATTTGTTCGCCTATGTCGGCCGGCCGGAGGCGTTCTCGGTGGAGGCGATCATGCGCCGCCCGCTGATGGTGGCCCCGCAGATGCCGGTGCTGGACCTGCTGCTGCAGATGCGCCAGCAGCGCATTCACCTGGCGCTGGTGGTGGACGAATATGGCGGCATCGACGGGCTGGTGACGATCGAGGACCTGGTGGAGACGATCACCGGCGACATCGCCGATGAGCACGACGACCCGGCGGCACCGATGCTGGTGGAACGCCCGGACGGCTCGCTGGATGTGAACGCGCGGATGCCGGTGGAGGAGTTCGAGCAGAAGGTCGGCCTGATGCTGAGCGAGGACGAGCGGGATTCCGATATCCACACCGTCGGCGGGCTGGTGTTCACCCTGGCCGGACGGGTGCCGGCGAAGGGCGAGGTGGTGAGCCATCCGTCGGGCATCGAGTTCCGGGTGCTGGACGCTGACCCGCGGCAGATCCGGCGGGTGCGGGTGCGCCGGCCGACGCCGGAGGCGGAGAAGGCGGCGGCGGAGTAGCGGGCGGCGCGGTGGCAAGGCGGACCGTCAGCCGGCCTGCCCTCCCGGTTCAAGGCTGCTCGCCCAGCCCGGCCGGCAGCGCCGCCACCTCTGCGCGCAGCGTGGGCAGATGGACCTGCGTGGTCTGCCGGACCGTCGCATTGTCCACCTCGCGATAAGCATGGATCAGCGCATTTCGCGTGGCGATGGCAGGCCGCAATGCCCCGACCCGTGCAGCGATACCGGGGGCTTCCCGGGACAGGCGATTCAGGGCCTCGCCGATGATTTCAAACCGGCGCTCGACCGCAGAGGCAGCATCGCGTCGGCCAGATAATCATCGAAGCTGCGATCCCGCACGAAGCCGGCGATCCGGTCGGCCGCGCGACACACATCCCAAAGCCAGGCGCGGGGATCATGCTGCATACAGCACTTGCCGCGAGCGATCGATGCCGGCCCGAATGAAAGGGTTCTCCACTGCACCGGCCATGACGAGGTCCGCGGGGCGGCCGAACAATTCCGTCAGCGCATCGCGGAGCGCGAGATAAGCGCCGATGTCGGGCCCGGGGCGGTCCGGCTGGTAGGTGACCAGCAGGTCCACGTCCGACCGCTCCAGGTCGAAATCCGTGCCGCGTGCGGCAGAGCCGAACACATCCACCCGCTGCACGCGGAAGCGGCGGCAGAGCGCGGCGATCTCGGGGCGAAGGGTTTCGATCTGCTCCAGCATCCGTGCGATCCATCGCGGCAACCGGCCGTTTGGCGGCGAGGCATGTGGCCATAATCCGGCGACCCGCTCAAGCGCTGCGGGCGGCTACGGCGTTCCACCGCCGGCCCAATGAGCCTGGCGGCGGCAGCTATCCCGCCCAAAGCTGCGCAACATTCCCGTAGCCGCGAATGGCGGCATCGGCGGTGGCCAAAGTGAAGCTCCGGCGCCGCGCCTGGGCGACCAGCATGCGGTCGAACGGGTCGTTGTGCGGCCAGGCCAGCGCACCGGCCTGCTCTGCGTCGATCGGCAGGATCGGCAGTTCGTGGAAGCCGTTGGCTTCGATCGCGGCGACCGCGGAGCCGCGGAAGTCGAGCTTGTTCAGACGGCGCTTGATGGTGATCTCCCAGATCGATGCCGCACTGACGAAGATCGGGTTCGCGGGATCAGCGATCAGGGTGCGGGTGTCGGCATTCAGCGCCTTGTCCTGCATGTCCCACCAGAGAAAGACATGGGTATCCAGCAGCAGGTTCACGGTTGCTCGTCGCCGAACAGGGCCTCGATGGCCGGGTCGGGGGCGTCGAAATCGGAGGCGATGCGGCGGATGCGCATGGCGTTGGCCGGCTTGCGCGGCCCAGCTTTGGTGACGAGCGGCACCAGCCGAGCCTGCGGGACGCCGTTCTTGGCGATGACGATTTCTTCCCCGGCCGCGGCACGGTCGACCAGGCCCGACAGGTGGGTCTTCGCGTCGTAGAGGGTGACGAAATGGGGCATGCGCGGCGATCCTTGGTCAGGTTGACCACATAGGAGTGGGGAGAGGGTTGGTCAAGCTGGTCAAGGCGGTGGCGCGCATCAGGATGAGCGCTTCCGTTCTGTCCCGAGGCGCGGTCGAAGGTCCAGACCCTTCGCCATTAGCTTAGCCGTGCCGCTAAGGTCTTTCTCAGACCGGCTGCTATCCTCCGGTCAGCGCCATCCCTTACGCCGCAGATCGAAGGGCCCAAAACCATGGCACGTGTCGTCGGCATCGACCATCTGGTGATCAAGGTCAGCGACTATCAGCGCTCGAAGGATTTTTATGGCCGGCTGTTCGGCTTCCTCGGCTTCGAGATTTCCGACGAATTTCCCGACATGATCGGCTGGACCAACGGCAAGACCCGGTTCTGGATCGGCCAGGCCGACGAACGCGGCCGCAAGCACAGATACCGGTTCGGTGATGTCGGCTTCCACCACTACGCGTTCCAGTTGCGTAGCCGCAAGGATGTCGATGCGCTGCAGGACTTTCTGCAGCATGACCTGCACGCCACCATCGTCGATCCCGCCGGCGAGTATTACGACGACTATTACGCGGTGTTCTTCCTGGACCCGGACGGGCTGAAACTCGAAGGCATGAAATACGGCGAGCGCCACGCCAGCGAGGCCCGTGCCGCCGCGCGCCGCGCCAAGCACACCTGACGCTGTCGAGCGGTCCACGCGGCCGCCGGTGTCAGCGATTGCCCTGCCAGCGCCAGAACCGCACCAGCAGGTGGCGGTCCCGCACCGCCACCTCCCGCGGCGCCGGGAAGCTGCACAGCGCCACCGCGTAAAGCAGCGCCGCATCCAGCAGCACGGTCTGGAATCCAAAGCTGCGCGCGACCAGGGTCGCGAGCGGCGTTGCCACCACCGAGAAGGCGCCGTTCAGCGCCCAGGCCCAGGGCAGCAGCGCGCCGTCTCCGGCGCGGGTCAGGCCGAGCGGGAAGGGCAGGCCGAGTGCGAGGGAGGCGGGGGCGAGCAGGATCAGCAGCAGGGCGGCGCGGATCAGCCAGGGCCAGTTGAGCGTCGCCAGGATCAGCGGTTCCAGCCCGGCCAGCAAAGCCAGGCACCAGCTCACCACCACCAGGCAGGCCAAGGTGATGCTGAAGCGCGGGCGCGCCGCCAACCGATCGGCCGCCATGCTGCCCAGGCCGGAGAACACCAGCATGCCGGTCAGCACCAGGGCGAACCCGCTGGTGCGGTCGTTCAGCCAGAAGCTGGCCTTGTCGATCAGCGTCATCTCGATGAACAGGAAGCCCAGCCCCAGCGCCGGGAAATACACCAGCGGGCGCAGCAGGAAGGTGCCGGGCACCCGCACCCGCCGGCGTGCCAGCACCGGCACCAGCAGCACCAGCAGCGCGATCACCCCGGCCTGCGCCAGCACCGCCAGGTTGACCAGCGCGCCGATCTCCTGCTGCGGCAGGATCTCCAGCCGGCGCAATACCGTGCCCAGTTGGTCCAGCCGCAGCGCGGCGTAGAAGAACGGCCGGTCCAATGTCATCGGGTCGAGGTTGAACGAGGCAGCCGACGGGGTTGGTTCGCCCGCCAGTACGGCGCCGGCCTCATCGGCGATGGCGTCATCCGGGCCGTCCGATGTCATCTCGCCGGACGCGAAGGAGACCGCCGGCAGGTCGTTGTACAGCCCCGCCCGAGCCTTCGCCACATCGATGCCGGGATACCAGGACACGTCGAACGAGCGCTCGTCGCAGAACCGCCGCACCGCCGCGATGCGCTCAGCGGTCCAGGGGTCGCGCGACACCAGCAGGCGCGCGTTCCAGGCGGAGCGGTAGATCACCACATGCGCCTGCGGGTCCTGCACGCCTGAGTTCAGCAGCGCCTGGCGCACCGTGGCCAGCATGCGCAGCGCGTAGATCGGCAGGTCGCGGATCGAGACCGGAATCGACACGATCCCGCCGGGCGCCAGCGCCGCCAGGTAACCGGCGATCGCTTCGGTGGTGAAGGCGGTGGCATTGGCCTCGGCGGACTCGAGGAAATCCGCGGAAATGTCCACCACGTCGAAGCGTCCGCCGAGGGCGACCGCGGCGATCGGTCCGGCGCGCGACAGCAGCACATGGGCATCGGCCGGCCGGCCCGGCGACGGACCCAGGCCGCGTTCAAGTGCGTGCAGCAGCACCGGCTCCGGCTCCAGCACGCGCACCCGCCCGGCCCCTAGCGCCAGCAGTTCCGCGATGCGAAAGCCGCCGGCGGCGCCGGCCAGCAGCACGCGTGCGCGCGGGATCAGCGTGTAGGGCAGGGCGTCCAGCGCGGCCGGCGCGTAGCCCACATCCAGTCCGCCCGGTTTCGGCAGCGAGGCGATCCGGTTGCCGTCACGATACAGGCCGAAGGTCTGCGGCGGGCCGGGCACGTTCAGCAGGCCGGCATTGTTGGAAATGTCGGTGTCGACCCGCTCGGTGAAGTCGTTCAGCAGCGTGTAGTCGCCGCGCGGGGACAGCACCTTGGCCACCACCGAGGCATCCGGCGTGTGCAGCGGCGCGTAGATCGCCTTGAAGTCGTTGAAGGTTGCCTGATTGTCGAACACCAGCAGCGCCTCGCCGGCCAGCAAGGCGGCCAGTGTGGTGATGATGCCGATGCGGCGCCGCCGGCCGGGAATGAACCACGTGGTGGCGGCGAGCGGCAGCAGCAGCAGCGGCACCAGGTAGAAGGCGTGCACGGCGAACATCGCCAGCAGCACCAGCGCGGCACCGGCCGCCGCACCGGTCAGATCGTAGCCGTAGACCAGGCCCAGCCGGCTGGCGTTCAGCACGAAACTCAGGCTGACGAACAGGCCGGCCAGGAAGAAGAACGGCAACAGTTCCAGGTAATACAGGCCGATATTCCACAGCTGCGACTCCCAGGTGGTCGGATTCTGCAACTGCAACGGATTGAACGGGTTGAGCGTGGTCAGGTAGTAGCCCAGCGCTGCCGTCGCCACGAGCAACGGCGGCAGCAGCGGCATCAGCTTTCTGCCGTTGCGGGCGAAGGCATCGCGGAACAGTGCCAGCACCACGCCGCTCAGCGCGAACCCCACCATGACGATGGAGATCACCCAGTAGCCGTATTCCGACCACTTGCTGACGGCGAAATAGCGGGTCAGCGCCGTCTCGTATCCCACCGCCGACAGCGAAACGAGGAACAGAGGCAGCAGCTTCAAGGCCAGATCCGCCGGCGGATGAAACTGGACAGCAGGGTGTTGAAGCGCGCGGCGTCGTCGACGAACAATGCATGTCCGGCATCGCGGAACAGCGCCACCTCGGTATTCGGGCGCTTGCGCTCCAGGTTCTCCGCCTGTGCCTGCCAGACCGGGCGCACCGCGTACAGCACCGGCTTGGTGGTGGCATAGACGCCGTCCCGCCAATAGGTCCGCGGCACCGGGTAGGCGAGCAAGGCGCGGCTGGCCGCTTCCGGCGTGCGCAGCGACGCTGCGGTCAGCCGTTCCAGATAGGCATGCCCGGGCGGCCGGCGGAACATGCTTTGCACGAAGCGGCGCATCGCCACGCTGTGCGGCGGCGCAGGGCCGGCATGCCGGCGCGGTGGGGCCGGCACAGGGGCCGGTTCCTCGCCGACCGAATTGTCCACCAGCGCCAGGCCGGACAGCAGGTCATCGCCGTGGCGATGCACATAGGCCAGGCTGTCGAGCACGCCCAACGACCAGGCAACGATCAGGACTGGAACGGGTTCGACATGGTTGATCAACTCACCGATGTCGTCACCGCGCCGGCCGGGTTCGTAGCCGGTGGGCGGTGCGTCCGAGTCGCCCTGGCCGCGCGGGTCGAACGCGATGACATGATAGTGCTGGGCGAAGACCTGTATCTGCGGCCCCCAGATCCAGGCCGGCATGGTCCAGCCCGGCACGAACAGGATGGTGTGAGCATTGGCCGGCCCGGCCTCCAGGTAGTGCAGGCGCACGCCGTCGCTGGTGATCAGGTAGCGATCCCTCGCCGGTGCGGCCTCGGCGCGAATCGAAAGCCCGAGCAGCAGAACGAAAATTGCCAGTGCAGCACGCATGGCGACCAGACAACCGGTCCGGCGCGGCTGGTGTCAACCGCGATCATCGAGCGGGGGGAGGCCGGACAGGCTCAGACCGCCACCATGCCCATCCACCAGATCGTGCGTTCGCCAACATCGACATCGTAGGCCCGCACGAAATCCAGCCGACCGTCCGCCCCGATGCGGAACACCGACAGCCGCGCCGGCACCTCGCGCAGTGCATCGCCGTCGCGCACGGTCAGCCCCATGATATGGGCGACCACCAGCAGCCGTCCGCTCGGGTCGATGTGGAAGGTGCGGGGGTGAATGCCTTGCGTGTCCACGTGCTGGATCAGGTTCGGCTCACCGGTCGTGGGATCGATCCCGAACACCGCGAGCGAGTTCTCGCCGCCCACGAACACGCGCTTGCCATCCACCATCGTACTGTCGCTGGCGCGATTGCCGACATAGACGAAACGCCCGTTCGGATGCACGTGCACCGTGCTGACCACCTGCCGGCCCGGCTGGTGGTCCGGCCGCTGCAACGTGTTCTTGCGGAACACCGGCGCGGGCGACAGGGTGCCGTTCCGCAACGTGAACAGATCAAGCGCGTTCTGCCGCTCCAGCGACACGAACACCCAGGGCTGTGTCGGATGGAAATCCAGATGTCGCGGGCCGAACCCGTAGCCCCCATCCGGCTCGATCGAAACCTCGTTGCGCAGCGCGCCGGCGGCGAAGTCGAACAGCTTCAACGAACCAGGCTGCTCCGGCTTGCCGGGTTCCGCATCATGCCCGCGTGCGACCAGGATCACCTGGCGATTGTCGAGCGTGGCCCGCACCTGGTGCGCGAAGATGCCGGGATCGATCCTGTCGGTCTGCGGCACTTCCGCGCCCGCGGTCCCGTCCGGATTGATGCGGTAGACCCGCAGCGCGCCCGGGTTGTTGAACGCGATCAGGGCGTGCTCCGACGGGATGTCTGTCGCCATGTGGATTGGCCGGCTGGGCAACGGCACGGGGGCACCGTGCGCCGCGAGCGCTCCACTCGACGGATCGATGCGCAACGCGTTCAGATGATGCGTCCTGCCGCCCGCACCCATGCCGGACGCACCATCGCTGGTCGCGACATACAGGAACTTTCGCGACGCATGCGGCCAGGCGTATTGCACGTTCGCCGGCAAGGTGACCGAGCCGCGCCGTGTCAGCGTCGCAGCATCCACATCAACGTCATAGTGGAACAGGTCCGGACCGACATTGGCGTACAGGATCAATCGGCTGGCATCGGACATGACGTTTCCCCTTGCGGCACGGACGCGATTGCCACGGACCATCCCCCATCACGCCGCAGCACGCCAGCCCCGGCGCCGCCGTCCGTCGCGCAGCTGTGATGCCGCTGCACGCGAGTCCGTGCCAGACCGTGTTCGCCCATTACGCGGAGACTGCCGCATGAAACCCACCGACGAACAGGATCTGCACTGGATGCGCCACGCGCTGCACCTGGCGCGACGCGGCGATCGGCAAGAGGGCGCCAGTCCGATCGGTTGCGTCATCGTGCGGGATGGTCACGTGCTGGCCGAGGGCTTCAATGAAGTCGATATTCATAACGATCCCACCGCCCATGCGGAGATCGTCGCGATGCGTCGCGCCGGCGCGGCGTTGCAGTGCGCCGAACTGCGCGGCGCTACGCTCTACAGCACACTGCAACCCTGCGGCATGTGCACCATGGCTTCCATCTGGGCCAAGCTCGGCCGCATCGTTTTCGGTGCCGGCCGCGACGACGTGCATCCCATGTATTTCGAAGATCGCCATCTGGACACACTGGATTTCATACGGGACGCGTATCGCGACGACCTCACGCTGCACGGCGGCGTGCTGGCAAGCGACTGTGCGAAGCTGTACGTGCCGCGTGACGCAGCCGTGCCGCCGGCGGAGCAGTTCAACCGCTGAGGCCAGGACTGCCCGACCCGCGTAACCCTCAGGCAGCGGCTTCTGCCGGCTTGTTCTCGACCAACGCCATCAGCGTCTCCAAGCGATCCGCCTCGGCCGCGGGCTTGTCGGTTCGGATCCGCGATATGCGCGGAAAGCGCAGGGCTACACCCGATTTGTGCCGCGTGGAAAGCTGCGCGGCATCGAACGCCACCTCCAGCACCATCGCCTTCTCCACTTCCCGCACCGGGCCGAACCGCGCCGTGGTGTGGTTGCGAATCCAGCGATCCAGGAATGCCAGCTCCTGATCGGTGAAGCCGAAATACGCCTTGCCCACCGGAACCAGTTCATCCGTCCCCGCGCCGTTGTCGCGCCAGACGCCGAACGTGTAATCCGAATAGAAGCTGCTGCGTTTGCCATGGCCGCGCTGCGCGTACATCAGCACGGCATCCACAGTCAGCGGATCACGCTTCCATTTCCACCATTGTCCCTTCACGCGTCCCGGCAGATACGAGCTGTCGGCGCGCTTCAGCATCAATCCCTCGATCGACGCCGCCCGCGCGCCGTCACGCAGCGCCATCAACTCGTCCAGCGAATGGAAACGGATCAGCTCCGACAGGTCCATCCGCGCCGGGCGGGTGTGCGCATACCATGCTTCCAGCCGAGCGCGGCGGGTATCGAACGGCAGGGGCCGGAGGTCTTCATGCCCGTCGAACAGCATGTCGTACAGCCGGATTCCGACCGGAAAATCCTGCATCATGCGCGCCGTCACGCCCTTGCGGTTGAGCCGTTGCTGGAGATCCGCGAACGGGGCAGGGCGGCCATTGCGCAGCACCAGCAGCTCCCCATCCAGCACCGCGTGGAACTGCATCGCCTCCACGATCTCGGGAAACGCTGGCGAAATGTCGTCGGCGCCGCGTGAATACAGGCGCTGGCCGCCCGCCGTGGCGACGAGCTGCACGCGGATGCCGTCCCATTTCCATTCCGCCCGCCAGTCCTTCGGCTGCAGTGCCGCGATGTCGGTCAGCTCCAGCGGATGCGCCAGCATGGGCGGGCGGAATACCGGCGCGTCCGCCGGATCGGGCTTCTCGCTCCGCCCCTCCAGCCAGGCGAACAGCGTCAGATAGGGCGGCGCAAGCCCGTGCCAGACCTCCTCCACCTCGTCTGGATCAACGCCGCCGATCTCCGCCAGGGCGGTCTTCGCCAGGCGCGCGGACGCACCAACGCGCAGCCCGCCGGTGATCAGCTTCAGCAGCGCCAGCCGGGTCGAGGCGTCGGATGCATCCAGCCACCCGGCCACCAGCCCCGGCAGCGCCGCCTTGGGCGCAGCCTCCAGCGCCTCCACCACCTCCACCAGGCTGGGCGGCGGTGCGTTGGTGGGCGAGGACGGCCACATCAGCGCGACGGTTTCCGCCAGGTCGCCGACATAGTCATAGGACCAGCCGAACAGCACCGGATCGGTGCGGGTCGCCGCCAGCTCGCGGATCAGCCCCGGCTTGGCGGCGGTGAATCCAAGTTCGCCGGTGATCGCCGCGAGCGCTATGCCGCGGTCCGGATCGGGCTGCGTGGTGAAATAGCGCCGCAGCAGCGCAATCTTGGCATTGCGCGCGGGCGTGAACACAAGACGCTCCAGCAGGTCGGCAAAGGCGATCATGCGGCAAATCTGGGCGTGCGGGGCCGCGAGCGCCAGCCGCCCGCCTGGTCACGCCTCCGCTCCGGTCCGAGATGACCTGGTCGATCACATCGGCGAACCGACAGCGCTTCTCTCTCTCTCTCTCTCTCTTCTCTCTCTCTCTCTCTCTCTCTCTTGGGGCAATGCGTCGCGCGGGTGTGTTTCGAGACGTCCGGTCCAGCCGCAACGCCTTGCCTCCCACCTCGTTTGCCACGTCACCTGGCCCCTGACCGGTCACGTCGCTTGCTGCAGGACCTGCCCACGCCGCATGGGCCCTGAGCAGCGATGGGGCTGCCGGGAAACCGTAACCAACGGGTACGCCGATGCCGCGACCCATGTTGATCGCCTGCCGGGATTGTGCCGCTGTCCAGCGCATGGTGCCGCCGGCGCGCGGCCGGGCGACATGCTGGCGCTGTGAGCGCGTGCTGGAGAACCGGACCGGACGCAGGCCGGACGCCGCACTGGCCTGCGCCATCGCGACCTTCCTGCTCCTGCTGCCGGCGAACCTGATGCCGGTCATGACCGTCCGCATCGCCGGCGTGAGCGCATCCACCTGGCTGACGTCAGGACTGGCGACGTCCTGGCATCAGGGATGGCCGTTGGTCACCGTCGTGCTGGGGCTGACGGGGGTGGCGCTGCCGCTGCTGCGCTTCGGTCTGCTCTCCATCACCCTGCTGTCGCTCCGCCTCGGCAGCCGCAGTCACTGGCTCGGCCCGGCCTTCCGCTGCTGCGAGCTGTTGGATCCATGGGCGATGTCCGATGTCCTGCTGATCGGCGCCGGAATCGGCTACGGCCGCATTGCGTCACAGGTCGCCGTGCACATCGACCCGGGCGGCTGGTGCTTCGTGGCAGCCGCACTGATGACGATGCTGACGCGGGCGACGCTGGAACGTCGCGTGGTGTGGCGCCAGTTGGGCGCCCCGCCGGAGCACACCTTTCCCGATGCCGTCTCCTGCACAAGCTGCGATCTGCTGCTGCCGCCGGAACGGGACGGACAGCGCTGTCCCCGCTGCGCCGCCCCGGTTCATCGGCGCAAACCGTCCTCCGTCAGGAAATGCACCGCCCTGGTCCTGGCGACCGGCGCGCTGACCCCGCTCGCCTACGGGCACCCGATGAGCACGTTCTGGGAGGCCGGGATTCCCCACCCGCATTCGATCATCAACGGCATCGAAATGCTGTTTGGTCACGGGTTCTGGTATTTTGGTATCGTCATCGTTCTGGTCTCGGTGGTGTTTCCGCTGACCAAGCTGGTCGGCCTCGCCTGGTTCCTGACCTCGGTCCAACAGGGGTCGGACTCGCGGCTGCGGATGAAGACCGAGCTCTACCGGTTCATCGACGAGGTCGGACGGTGGTCCATGCTGGATCCGTTCACGGTGATGATATTCGTGCCGATGATCCAGTTCGGTCAGATCGCACATATCGACGTGATGGGCGGCTCGCCGGCTTTCATCGCGACCGTGGTCCTGTCGATGCTGGCGGCCCGCGTCTTCGATCCCCGCCTGATCTGGGATGCGGCGGCGGAGCAGGCGTGCCCGGTGGCCGAGGTGCCACAGACCGCTCAGGCCTGAGACGACGCCAGCCGACCGCAGCGCGCCGCATCGCCGTTCCGCGATCGACCAAATCTGGCCATACTGCGCCGCCCGCTTCTCCCGGATGGCCAGCGTGACCACATCCCGTCCCCTGATCGCCTGGTTGATGATCTGTTACGCGTTCCTGTATGCGCCGATCGCGTTCCTGATCGTGTTCAGCTTCAACGCATCCCGCATGGTCACCGCCTGGTCCGGGTTCTCCGGCCGCTGGTACGGCACGCTGCTGCACGATCGGCAGCTGATCGATGCGGCGCTGCTGTCGCTGCGTATCGCCGCGGTTTCCGCCACGCTGGCGCTGGTGATCGGCACGTTGGCCGGCTTCGCGCTTGCAAGGTTCGGTCGGTTTCGCGCCCACGCTGCGTTTGAGGCCGCGGTTACTGCACCGCTGGTCATCCCCGAAGTGATCACCGGCCTGTCGCTGCTGCTGCTGTTCGTCGCACTGGAGCAGGCGATCGGCTGGCCCGCCGGCCGTGGCGCCGCCACGGTGACTTTGGCCCATGCCTCGGTCTCGGTCGCCTATGTGGCCGTGGTGGTCCGCGCGCGGCTCGCCGATGCCGGCACCACGCTGGAGGAAGCAGCGATGGACCTGTATGCCTCGCCGTTCCAGGCCTTCCTGCGCATCACGCTGCCGCTGATGGCGCCGGCACTGCTGTCCGGCTGGCTGCTTGCCTTTACGCTGTCGCTGGATGACGTGGTGGTCGCGAGCTTCACCTCGGGCCCCGGTGCCTCGACGCTGCCGATGGTGGTGTTTTCCGCTTTGCGTCTGGGGCCGACGCCGGAGCTGTATGCGCTGGCGACCGTGATCGTAGTCGCCGTGACCGCGGTGCTGCTGGTGGTGGGGCAGGCGCAGCGGTGGACGCGCCAATGCGCGCGGTTCCGCGGCTAGCGTCGGGGCGTTGCCCCGAACCCCACCCGGGGGCCTTGCCCCCGGGACCCCCAGCAAAGGCACAGCCTTTGCAATCGGATTCGGTTTGAGGTGGAGCGGGGGGCGCGACCGTCCCGGACCACACGATCATCACGACCGGCCCCCGCTCCACCCCAAACAGAGTTGGTTCCAAGGGCCGGGCCCTTGGCGGGGTTTCAAGGGGCAGCGCCCCTTGATGGGGGTTTCGGGGGCAAAGCCCCCGCCACTAGCCGCGGAACCGCGTCCGCAGCGCCTCCCATTCCTGCGCCCCGACGCGGTTGAACGCATCCCGCACCTTCATCTCACGCGGCGGCGCCGGATGGGCATGTGTGGCCGTCAGCGCGGCCAGTGCATCGTCGCACGCGCCGATCACCGCCTTCAGCAGCAGGCCCGGCACGATCGCCAGCCGGTAGCCCATTTCCTGCGCCTGGCGCAGGTCCATGTTCGGGGTCTTGCCGCCCCACACCACATTCAGCAGGCAGGGACCGCGCACCAGTTGCGGCACGCGCGCGACCTCATCCAGCGTCTGCGGCGCTTCAACGAACGCCATATCGGCACCGGCCGCCAAGGCGTCGTTGGCACGGGAAATCGCCTCATCGAAACCGGCGACGGCACGTGAATCGGTGCGCGCGATCAGCAGGAAATCGGGATTGCGACGCGCCGCCGCGGCGGCGCGGATCTTCGCCAGGAAATCCTCCCGCGACACGATCTCCTTGTCGTCCAGATGGCCGCAGCGCTTGGGTGAGACCTGGTCCTCGATATGGATGCCCGCGGCCCCGGCACGCTCGTAGTCCTGCACGGTGCGGACCACGTTCAATTCATTGCCGTAACCGGTATCGGCATCCGCAACCAGCGGCAGCTCCACCGCGCGGGCCATGCGCGCGGCATTCGCCACCATCTCGGTTTCGGTGAGCAGGCCAAAATCCGGATAGCCATGCGACACGGAGGTGCCGGCGCCGGTCATGTACACGGCCGGAAAGCCGGCCTGCGCCACCAGCATTGCGGTCAGCCCGTCATACGCGCCAGGCGCGATCACCATGTCCGGTGCGCGCAGCAAGGTGCGCAGCTTGGCAGCCTGGGTCATGGCACGTTTTCTCCCTGTGACTGCGACAGCCTAGGAACATGCGGCCCCTCGGTCCAGCGCAGCCGGGCGGGACGCTCTACTTGGCAGCAGCGGCAAAGCGGAGTTGGATCGGGCCGAGACCGCCCGTGGAGGAGCGCCGCCGATGTCCGATTTTCCCAAGTTCGTCCAAATCAACGAGGAAGGCCCGCGCGAGGGGTTTCAGTTCGAGAAGGCCCCGATCCCCACCGCGCGCAAGATCGAGCTGATCGACGCCTTGTCGGAAACCGGGCTGAACCACATCCAGGTGGCGTCGTTCGTCAACCCGAACCGCGTGCCCGGCTGGGCCGACGCCGATGAGGTGGTGGCGAAGTATCATCGCAAGCCGGGCGTGCACTACACCGCGCTGTGGCTCAACACCAAGGGCCTGCTGCGCGCGATCGCCGCCGATCGGCTGGACCTGGAAGGATCGTTCTCGCTGACCGCATCGGAGAAGTTTTTGGCCCGCAACCAGCAATCCTCGATGGAGGACAATCTGGCCCGCGCGCACGACACG
Source organism: uncultured Alphaproteobacteria bacterium (assembly GCA_963789495.1). GTDB lineage: Bacteria > Pseudomonadota > Alphaproteobacteria > Acetobacterales > Acetobacteraceae > CAWBLP01. Next base: position 273,991 of record CAWBLP010000008.1, on the reverse strand, counting down.
CTGAAGCTGTACAAGCAGCACGGCATCAAACTGAAGCGCGCCGGGCTGATGGCGGCGTTCGGCTGCAACTTCCAGGGCGAAATCCCGCACGCGCTGGTGCTCGACATGATCCAGCAACTGCTCGACATCTGCGCCGAATACGACATGCCGCCGGAGGTGTTCTCGCTGGCCGACACCATGGCCTGGGCGACACCGAAATCGATCCGCGAACTGGTCGGCAAGGTGCGCAACCGCTATCCCGACATGACGCTGTCGCTGCATCTGCACGACACGCGCGGCATGGGCATCGCCAACGCCTATGCCGGGCTGGAAATGGGTGTGGCGATCTACGATTCCACGGTGGCGGGATTGGGCGGCTGCCCGTTCGCGGCGCATAAAGGGGCCGCCGGCAATGTGTGCACCGAGGACCTGGTGTTCATGCTGGACGAGATGGGCATCGAGACCGGCATCGACCTCGACAAGCTGATCGCGGTGGCGCAGCTCGCCGAGGACATTGTCGGGCATCCGCTGCCGGGGTCGGTGAAGATGGGTGGCAGTCTCAAGGCCCTGCGCGCGCAGATGCATTGAACCGAGCATGACGCCATGCGGCATGGCCCGACGCCCAATGTCCCGGCTACCATCCGGCGACAAGGTTGGTGCCCGACGACATGGTCGGCACGCACCCAACGTCATGGCCGACGTCCTCCAACACGGCTCGCTCGCAACGTCGTGGCCGGGCTTGCCACGGCCATCCGCCCGGCAACGATCGGGACAGCGCCGATGGCACAGCTCCGCAGCGGGAGATAACTACCTCAGCCCCCGCCATCACAGGATTTAACAGGAGGAACATCATGAGTCTGACCAAGGAACTCGGCCAGTTCGTCGCCGATCTGTCACCCAACCGCCTGCCGGAAGAGGCCGTGCGGGTCGCGCGCATGGGCTTCATCGACTGCATCGGCACCATGATCGCCGGCCGCAAGGAAGATTGCGTGCGCATCATGACCGAGGTGCTGGCGCCGGCCGATGGCCCCGCCACGCTGACCTTCGGCAGCCGCAAGAGTGCGGCGCCGGAAGCCGCGTGGATCAACGGCACCGCGGCGCATGCGCTGGACTATGACGATGTCGGCTTGCGCGGCCATCCCAGCACCGTGCTGGTGCCCGCCATCCTCGCGGAGGCCGAAGCGCTGGGCAGTTCCGGTGCCGACATGATCGTCGCCTATGTCGCGGGCTATGAGACCTGGGCGGAGCTGTTCCGCCGCGACTCCGGTCTGCTGCACGCCAAGGGCTGGCATCCGACCGGGCTGTATGGCGCGGTGGGCGCCGCCGCGGCCTGCGCCTCGCTGCGTCGGCTCGATCCGGACAAGACGGCGCAAGCCATCGCATTGGGCGCTTCGCAAAGCTCCGGCCTGATGGCGAATTTCGGCACGATGACGAAACCGTTCCATGCCGGCAAGGCGGCACATGCCGGCATCATGGCAGCACGGCTGGCGGAAGCCGGCTTCACCGCCAGCACTGACGCATTGGAACATCCGCAGGGTTTCCTGCACGCGATCTCCCCCGCGGGCGGTGAGGATCGCAGCAGCCCGGCCAAGGCGGGTACGGACTGGGCGATCCTGTCGCAGGGCATCGGCATCAAGAAATATCCCACCTGCTACTGCACGCATCGCGCGATCGATTGCATGCTGGATCTGATGGCCACCACGCCGGTCAAGGCCGATGAGGTGCAGAAGATCACCGTCAACATCAGCGACTATTTCGCAACCGTGTTGCGCAACCACCAGCCGCAGACCGGGCTGTCGGCGAAATTCAGCATGGAGTTCGCGATGGCGAGCGGTGTCGTCGCCCGCCGCGTGGGGTTGCGCGAACTCACCGACGACTTCGTGCAGCGGCCCGAGATCCAGGCGTTGATGCAGCGCGTGGAGATCGTCACCACCACGGAGTACGACAGCGAAATGCCCGGTGCCGCGCCGCAGGATTCCGTGGTGGTGGAACTGACCTCCGGTCGCACGATCGCCGGCGAACCGGTGAAGCGTGCCACCGGCCACGCGTCACGCCCGCTGACCGAGACACAGCTTTATGAGAAATTTGCTGACTGCCTGGATGCCGGGGCGTCCGACATTCCGGCCGAGGCGCTGTTCAAGCGGCTGCAGGCGATCCAGTCGATCTCGGCGCGCGAACTGACCGCGCTGCAATAGAAGACGCGACGCCACGAAACTCGCCGCGACCTCTGGCCCGGCCATTCACCGGGCCGGGGATCGCGTGCGAGCCCTGCAGCCTCGGCGCGGTATCGGACATGCCGCGGGGATTGCAGGTCGCAGCGATGGAAGTCGACGCAGGGCGTGCCAGACGGGAGCGGCCGGCGCGGCGACCGCGGCGCCCGGCCATCACGTGGCGTAACGCTTATACCGCCCGCGCTCGCCGCGCAGCGTCGTGCGCCATCTCGGCACACAGCCCGGTGTAGACGGTGGGATCGAGCAGTGCGCGAATTGCCGCCGCATCGAGATGGGCGGTGACACGCGGATCGGCCGCCAGCCGATCGGCGAACGAACCGCCTTCCACCGCCACCGCCTGCGCGGCGTCGTACACCACGTCATGCGCATGCTGCCGGCCGATCGTCGCGCCGAGTTGCAGCATCACCGCTTCGGCCATGATCAGTCCGCCGCCGAGGTCCAGATTGTGCCGCATGCGCGCGGGGTGCAGCGTCAGCCCGGCCATGATGATGCGCAGCCGCTGCAGCATGTCGCCGGCCAGCACGCAGGCGCGGCCTTCGGCGGAGCGAATCATCAGTTCGTTGGTGCGATCGGCTTCGTGTTCGGTCTGCATCGCCTCCAGCGCCAGCGGCACGATCGAACGCAGCTCCGCCGCCGCCGCGACCACATCCTGCGCCAGTTGCGGATTGCGCTTCTGCGGCATGGTGGAACTGCCGACGGTGCCGGGCGGCACGGGTTCCTCCACCTCGCCGAATTCGGTCTTCATCAGCGTGTAGATCTCGCGGCCGATCTTGCCGCAGGTCGCGCCGAGCATGCCGAGCAGCATGATGTATTCGGCGAGATGGTCGCCGATGGTGCGCGCCGGAATCGCCATCGGCGCCATGCCGAGACGGGCGCCGATACCGGCCTGCACCGCGGGGCCTTGCGCGCCGAGGGACGCGAAGGTGCCGGCTGCGCCGCCCAGCATGGCGACGAAAATCCGAGGCTCCGCCTGGCGGAATCGCTCGACATGGCGCAGCAACTCGTCGATCCAGACGGCGATTTTGAAGCCGAACGTAGCGGGCACCGCGTGCTGTCCGTGGGTGCGGGCGGCGATCGGCATGTCGGCGCCGCGGTCCGCCAGGTCGGCCATGGCGTGCAGGATATCGCGCAACTGCTGCTGAAAGATCGCGTGGGCGCGGCGCAGCACCAGCAGATCGCCGGTCTGCACGATGTTCTGCGTGGTCGCGCCCCAATGCACCCAGCCGCCATGCGGATCGCCGGTGATGCGGCTGAGTTCCCAGACCAGCGGCACGATGGTGTGGCTGGTGCGGGCGAAGCCTTCATCGATGCGTGCGCGGTCCATCAGCTCCAGACGCGCGGCGCGGGCGATGGCATCGGCGGCCTCCTGCGGAACGATTCCCAGTTCGGCCTGTGCGGCAGCGAGCGCGGCTTCGACGTCGAGCCAGGCCTGCCAGCGGCTTTCCAGACGGTACAGCGCGCGCAGGCCGGGGTCGGGTACGCGCTTGGCGGTGGAGCGTTCATCGCTCATGGACTGTTTCCCCGTGGACGGTTATGGCGCGGCAGGGTGTCTCGGTTGAGTGGTTTCGGCAACCGCGGGGTGGCTCCGGCGCCGACCGTGACGCCTGTCGACCCACCGCATCGAAAACAGCCCGGCAAATTTCCCTGGTTCTGACAGGCGATGTTCTCGCCCCGCTCGTTGCGCGTAGCAGCGTAGGCTGCCGGCGGCACGGGAGAAGCATCATGGCAACCAACTCATTCGTCGTACGGCTTGTCGATTGCCCAGGCGGTACCAGCGGCGTCGGTGGGCATGCGTCGGCTGTCGGAACGTTCCTGTCCACCTGGTATCGTTCGGTCTGCCAACAGGCGACGTCGGGCGGCACGGTCTGGAATGCCGATGTGCAGTGGCTGGCCAATCCGCCCTCGCCGGCACCGGCACAGGATGCCGGCAGCCCGCTCAGCATCAACCTGATCATCTTCTTCGTGCCGGGGCCGACCCAGGGCGTGATCAGGCTGCATCCGCAGTTTCGCAGCACGAGCCTCCCGGCGGTGAGCGACAGCGGCATATGGGGCACGACCGTTTCGCAATGGCGCCCGCCGGCCGCCCGCGTCGGGCATCGCACCGGCACGCTCGGCATCAGCGAAGTCTACATCCCGCGCTGTCGCGGCAGCGACGATGCTGCGACCCGGTTGAACCTGGCGCGGATCGGATTTCACGAGACCATGCACAACCAGCTGGTGCGTGCGGGTGACGAGTTGCACACCGGCCAGTCTGGCTTCGCTGCCGACACGCCAAGCGGTTCGGCACCCTCGGCGCAAAATCTGCAGATGATGGCAGCCGCGATCGGCTCCCTGGTCCCGCAATGGCCGGATGGCTTCCAGGCCTGGCGGACCAACAGCATGGACCCGCTGGGCGGATTGTAGCGCGGAGGTTCCTGGCGAACCTCTCCTCCGCGGCGCAAAATGGCGGAACTTGACCTGCCGCGGGCTTGCGCGATGGAGTGGCGACGCGCCGCCGGCAGGAGAGTGCCCGATGATCGAAACGCCTCGCCTGGTTCTGCGACCGTGGCGGCGCAGTGATTTTGCTGCCTTTGCGGACCAGAATGCCGATCCGGTGGTGATGCGATTCCTCGGTGGTCCGCTCACGCGGGCGGACAGCGATGCCTACGTCGAACGTGCGATGCAGCACCTGGCGGACCATGGGTTCGGCAAATGGGCGATCGAGCTGCCGGGCGTCGCGCCGTTCATCGGTGCGGTCGGGCTGTCGCATATCCGGATCGAAACCTCGTTCACGCCAGCCGTCGAGGTCGCATGGCGGCTGCACCGCGACTATTGGGGGCAGGGATATGCGACCGAGGCGGCGCGAGCCTCGATCGACGATGGGTTCAACCGCGCGGGGTTGAGCGAGATTGTCGCGATGACCGCATTGCCGAATTTGCCGTCGCAACGGGTGATGCAGCGGCTGGGCATGACGCGATCGATCGAATTCGACCACCCGAGCAGGGCGGAGCGCGATCCGATGCGCCGTCATGTGTTGTATCGGTTGCAGCGGCCGGGATGACCAGACGCCGGGGTAACCAAACGACAGCGTCGCCTGGCGGCGCCAAGCGCGGCGTTCACTCGGCGGATCGCGTCGTTCCGGCCCGGGACCTGGCGTTCTCCACCACGGCGTGTGCCACCGCCTCCGTCAGTCCCGCTGCGATCAAACGCTGCACCAGCGGTTCGGCATCCGCACCGTCACGCAGCGCCACCACCAGATCGCCGAGCGCCGCAGCCAAGGCCTCGGGGGCGATATCGGCGCGCACCCGGTCATCTGTCTGCGGCACACCCGGCACGAACGGTTTCAGTCGCAGCCTGGCACGATGATCGGCCACCGGTGTGCGGTCGTGCATGTCGAGCCCGCGATAGTAGCGCTTCTGCCACTTGTCGGACCCGGTCAATGCCGGCGACCGCGCGACCTGCTCCTGAAATTCATTGCGCGATCGGCTCCATGCGGCGAACTGTTCCGCGACGTCCGGGGCCGCATCGAATGCAACGAATTTCGGCTCGAACTGCTCCAGCACGTCGCGCTGGACCGGAAACACAAAACAGATCGGCTCCCCCGCGGTGAACCGCACCCAATGATTGCGGCGGGTGAACCGCCAGTTCATCGTGAAGGTGTAGGGCGACCAGTCGGTTTCCACCACGCCGCTCAACGGCGCGATGCCCTCTTTCGCGCGATTGGGTGAGCCGCCGATCCACAGGTTCCAGCCCGGCGGGGTGCGGAACAGCGCCTGGATATGGAAGGTGATGGTGCCCTGGCCGAACAAGGAGACCGGACGCAGATCGGCGGGCACGTCGGCCGACATCCGCACCATCACATCCTGCACGTCGCTGCCCCCGGTCCAGCACGCACTGACATCGCAGGGACACAGAATCTCCCAGCCATGCGCATTGGCGATGTTCAGCGGCAGGCAGCGATACGCGAAGCGCTCCGGCGTGGCATCCATCCACGGCCGCGTTGCCTCGGCCGGTCGGATCAGCGGCTTCCAGGTGTCGTGCAGATAGCAGAGGAAATCCATTTCGTCTCCGGATCACGCCGCGGCGAACGCAGTTTCCATCTCGCGGCGATAGCGATACGCCGCATCGGCGGTGTCGACCTGCACATCATCCCACGTCACGCACTGCCCGGCGGGCACATCACGAAGAAGTTTCACCCGGTTCGCCAGGCCGATCGGCAGTCCACCCACCGCGAGACTGTCGGCCGCCGGCATCAGCCGGCCCCAGACGCAGGCGCCGCCTTCGCCGTCCAGCATCTCGCCGGCACGCAGATCGCGCTTCGCCGTGGACACGACATCACCGACGAAGCCGGTCGGCGCGCCGGTCGCCTCGCCACGCAAGGCCGCCGACAGGATGGAAACGTTCAGCTCCAGCCCGATCAGATGGAACGGGCGATACAGCGCCGAAACGCGGCCCGAGGTGTCCGTGACGACGCCGTATTCCTTGAAGCAGCGCATGGTGTATTCGTTCGATGTCTCGAACACGACATACACGCCCCAGCGCAAATCGTTCGCCACCGTGCTGCCGTCGCGATGGAGGGACGAAATAACCTCCACCTGTCCGGCATGATGCAGCGCGCCGGCATTGCCCGGCCGCAGCCGCTCCGCCAGTTCATGCGTGCCGCAAGGCGGAAACGCCAGCCCGTCCGGCGGCGGGGTCAGGCCGGTACCGTTGGCGACCGCCGCCATTTCGATCGATGACTTGGTGCCGTCCAGGAACGAGTTGAACATTTGCGGGTTCATCCGCCCGACGCGCGCCTGTTCCTCGGTCAGTCCGTAATACCCCCACACCGTGGCGGGGGTGGAGGCGTGATACGCGGGCAGGTATTTCGTGCCCTTGCCGGCGGCGAGCACCGAAAATCCGCAGGCGCGCGCCCAGTCCACCAGCTCGCAGATCAGCGCCGGCTGGTCGCCATAGGCCAGCGAATACACCACGCCGGCCGCCGCCGCCTCGCGCGTCAGGGCGGGGCCGGCCAGCACGTCGGCCTCCACATTCACCATGACGATGTGCTTGCCCTCGGCGATGGCGCGCCTGGCATGGGCGATCCCGGCCGGCGCGTGGCCGGTGGCTTCCACCACCACCTCGATATCGGGTGACGCCAGCATCGCCATCGCATCATCGGTGAAGCGCGTGGCCTCGATCCGCGCGGCGTCCCAGCCCACCAGCCGGCAGGCATCCCGCGCCCGTTCCGGCGCCAGATCGGCGATCGCCGCCACCTCGATGCCCCGCGTCGTCGGCACCTGCGCCAGGAACATGGAGCCGAACTTGCCGGCGCCGATCAGCCCGACCCGCACCGGCCGTCCGGCATCCATCCGCTTCTGCAACAGCCGGTACAGGTTCATCGCCGTACTCCCTTCCATTCGCCGCCGATCCGTGCCGACATAGGACACAGCAGGAGGAATAGCGATGCCCCCACCGCCGCATGTGGAATGGCGCAAGCTGCGCGCCGATCAGTTGCGCGACCAGGCGCGGCAGGATGCGATCGTCATCCTGCCGGTGGCGTCGCTGGAACAGCATGGTCCGCACCTCCCAGTGGAAGTCGATTCCATGCTCGGCGAGACCGTCGCGCTGCGCGCCGCGCAGAAGATGCTCGCGCGCAACCAGCCCACCCTGGTGCTGCCGGTGCTGTGGACCGGATTGTCGGAGCATCACATGAGCTTCGGCGGCACGGTCACGCTGGATTTTCCCGCCTTCAGCGCCGTGGTCGAAGGCGTGGTGCGCTCCGTGCTGCGGCACGGCTTCAAGCGCATCGTGCTGCTGAACGCGCATGGCGGCAACGAGAATGCGCTGCGCACCATCACCGACGAACTCACCCCGAAATACCGCGTGCCGATCGTGCAGTTCACCTATTGGTACGCCGCCGCCGTCGCCATCGCCAAGATCCTGGAGACGCAAGGCGGGCTGCAGCATGCCTGCGAGGCGGAAACCGCGATGATGATGGCGGTGCGTCCCGAGCTGGTGGCGACCGACCGGATTCCGCTGGCGAAGGCGAACACCACGCCGGATGTCGGCGACGTCGTCGGCGGCGGGGTCTACACATGGCGCACCATCGGCAGCCGCTCCGGCTCCGGCGTGATCGGCAATCCCGAGGCGGCGACGGCAGAAAAGGGCGAACGCCTGTTCGATGCGATCAGCGACGCGCTGGCGCAGAAACTGTGCAACGCGGAGCTGTGGCAGTTGCCGTGGGATGCGGAGAAACTGACATGACCGGAGACGCGGCATGAGCATCGCACTCACCGTCAACGGCCGCGAGGTCAGCATCGCCGGCGACGCCACGACCCCGTTGCTGGATGTGCTGCGCAACCAGCTCGACCTGAAAGGCACGCGCTACGGCTGCGGCCTGGAACAATGCGGGTCCTGCATGGTGCTGGTGGATGGCGAGCCGGTCTATGCCTGCGCGCGGGAGGTCGGCACCGTCGCCGGTCGCAGCGTCACCACCATCGAGGCGCTGGGTGGCCCCGACGCGCCGCATCCGCTGCAGCAGGCCTTCCTGGACGAGCAGGCCGGCCAGTGCGGCTACTGCCTGTCGGGCATCATCATGTCCGCGAAGGCGCTGCTCGACCGCAACAAGGCGCCATCGCGCGCCGACATCGTCGCTGCGCTGGACAAGCATCTCTGCCGCTGCGGCGCGCATCCCCGCATCATCCGTGCGGTGGAACACGCCGCCGCGACGCTTCGCGCAGGAGCCGCATGATGAGCGACACGCTGCCGCTATCGATCCAGAACAACCGCCGCCCCGAGAAATGGCTGCGCTTCCTGCCGGACCGCACCGTGCGCCTGGCCGTCGGCAAGGTGGAGCTGGGCCAGGGCAATGTCACCGCGCTGGCGCAGATCGCCGCCGAGGAGCTGGACATCGACCTCGCCGCCATCAGCGTGCTGTCCGGCGACACGCAGGATGCGCCGGATGAGGGGCAAACGACATCCAGCCAGTCGATCGAGGTTTCCGGCCGGTCGGTCCGCCTGGTGACCGCGGAAATGCGCGCCCGCATCATCGACCGGCTGGCGCAGCGGCTGAATTGCAGCCCGGCCGAGATCGCGGTGCAGGACGGCGCATTCCATCGCGGCGACAGCGCCACCGGCTTCGACTACTGGAATTTTTCCGGCCCGGAAGATTTTGGGCCCGACATCGCAGGCAGTGCCACGCCGAAGCCACACACCGCCTATCGCGTGGTCGGTCAGCCGGTCGCGCGGCGCGACCTGCCGGCGAAGATCAGCGGCGCCGCCTTCGTGCACGACATGGTGCGTCCCGATCTGCTGCATGCGCGCGTGCTGCGCCAGCCGAGCCGCGGCGCCCAGCTCGCGTCGCTGGACGAGGCGGCGGTGCGCCGCGCCGCCGGTGGCGAAATTCGGATCGTCCGTGTCGGCAATTTCGTCGCCTTCGTCGCGGCGGATGAAACCGTGGTGCAGCGTGCCGCCGAAGCCGCGCCGCTGCATGCGCGCTGGACCGGCGTGCGACAGGTGACGCCGGCGATGCAGGAGGCGGCCTGGCTGGTCGGCCAGCCGTCCAGCGATCGCGCGCTGTACGATGACATCGCCGATGCCGACCGGCGTGGTGCAGGCCAGCTATTCGCGTCCCTATATCGCGCATGCCTCCATCGCGCCGTCCTGCGCATTGGCAGAGTTCCGCAACGGACATTTGTCGGTGTGGTCGCATACCCAGGGCGTCTATCCGCTGCGCGCTTCGCTGGCCAACGTGCTGGGCCTGGCGGAGTCCGCGATCACCGTGCGTCACGCGCATGGTGCCGGCTGCTACGGCCATAACGGCGCCGACGATGTCGCCGTGGATGCCGCCGTGATCGCCCGCGAAATCCCCGATCATTGCATCCGCGTGCAATGGCGCCGCGCCGAGGAATTCGGCTTCGAGCCGGTCGGTCCCGCCATGCACGTCACCCTCCGTGCCGCGCTGGACGAGGCCGGCAAACCCACCGACTGGGCCGCGGAAATCTGGGCGCCGACCCATGTGCAGCGCCCGAGCAGCGGCGGCAATATGCTGACCCACGAGGCGCTGCCCACCCCGCCGCCCGATCCGCGTCCGACCGATCCGCCCGAGGCGAATGGCGGCGGCGGCACCCGCAACGCGCTGCCGCTGTACGATGTCGGCACCAGGCGGATCCTGCACCATCTGCTGCTGGACCCGCCGGTGCGCACCTCGGCGCTGCGCGGCCTGGGCGCGCTGCCCAATGTGTTCGCCATCGAGTGCTTCATGGACGAGCTGGCGGAGCGCGCCGGGATCGACCCGCTGGAGTACCGGCTGTCGCTGCTGTCGGACACTCGTGCGCGGCGCGTGCTGGAGAATGTTGCGGCCCGCTGCAACTGGGCGGCGCGCGGGCCGGCCGGCACCGGTCGCGGCCTCGGTCTCGGCTGGGCGCGCTACAAGAACCGCGCCGCCTATGCCGCGGTGGCGGTGGAGCTGGAGGTGGACCAGGAGGTACGGCTGCGCCGCGTCTGGTGCGCCGCCGATGCGGGCCTGGTGATCAACCCGGATGGCGGGCGCAACCAGTTGGATGGCGGCATCATCCAGGCCGCCAGCATGGTGCTGAAGGAACAGGTGAAGCTGGACGGAAAGGGGATCGCCTCGCTGGATTGGGAAAGCTACCCGATCCTGCGCTTCTCCGAGGTGCCCGCGATCGAGACCGAGATCATCCACGCGCCCGAGCTGCCGACGCTGGGCATGGGCGAGTGCACCTTCGGCCCGACAGCCGCGGCAATCGGCAATGCAGTGGCGCACGCACTTGGCACGCGCATGCGCGACATGCCGTTCACCCGGGAGCGGATCGAGGCGGCGCTGCTGCGGGGCTGACCGCGCCGGCGGTCACCAGCCGAACCAGGTCAGAACTCGAACACCGGCGCGGGCTGCAGCGCCGGAATATCGGGTGTGGCGCAGTCGAACATCGGCTGCGCGCGCAGCCCGCCCGGCGTGGCCTCTGCCAGCACGGCGGCGCTGACATGGTCGGCACTGCGCAGCACGGTGACCAGCCTGCCACCCTCGGCCCGCAACTGCTGGGCGATCGCCGGCGGAATTTCGCGCACCGCCCCCTCGATCAGGATCACGTCATAGGGCGCGCCATTCGGCCAGCCGGCGGCGAGTGGGCCGGTGACCAGGCTGACCTCGGGCGCCGCCGTGGTCAGGGCCAGCCGCGCCAGGCGCAGCAGCGCCGGATCGTCCTCCAGCGCGGTGACCCGGGCGCCGCAGGCGGACAGCACGGCGGCGCCGTAGCCGGGGCCGGCGGCGACCACCAAAGCGCGCTCGCCCGACACCGGCGCCGCGAGCTGGATCAGCCGCGCGATCACCATCGGCTCCATCAGCACGCGGCCATTGCCGAGCGGCACGTCCTCGTCGGCATAGGCGAGGGCGAACTGCACGCCCGGCAGGAACCGTTCGCGCGGAATGCGGCGCATCGCGCCGGTGATGCGCGGATCGGTCACCTTGTTGGGGCGGAGCTGGCTGTCGACCATCCGCATGCGGGCGTCGGCGAACAGATCGGGCGTCGGGGCGGGCTGGGCCATTACGGGCTCACGCTTGGAAATGGGTGGGCGGCTTATAGCCGGCGGGCGGCGTCGGCGCCAACCCGGGGCGATTCCGGGCGCGTGGTTCCCGGGACCTGATCGGGACCTGAACCTTGGGGAGTGCTCCCTGGGGGGGCTCCCCTGGGGGTCTCCCCTGGGGGTCTCCTCTGGGCGTGCTCCCCGCGGGTGATCCCGCGCGCGACGGACCGGCGCGCCGCGACGCACGGTCGGGCGGAGCCAACCAGGCCGGTCGCGGCAGACGCTGCCGGGCTGGCGGAGGGACTTGACCGGATGGGGGCGCGCCGCCGATATACCGCAGCGCTCCCCGATGGTCCGGTGGCAGAGTGGTGATGCAGCGGACTGCAAATCCGCGAATGTGGGTTCGATTCCCGCCCGGACCTTTCATGGTCGGTCCGACGCCATCCAAACCCGTTCGCAATCTTCGGGAAATCCAGCAATACGGCCGATCTCATAGTTCGTGACCATTCGTATCAATTCGCGCCAGTCCTTGTGTGAAGTGTGGGTTGGAACGTGAGCTTTGAAGGACAATGCCAAGGCCGCTCGGGAAACTGGCGCCACTCGACGTAAAGCAGTTGGGCCAGGGCAAGCATGCTGACGGGGGCGGCCTGTATCTGGTGGTCACTACTACGGGCACGCGCAGTTGGGCATTCCGCTACAGCCGAGCCGGCAAAGCCCACGAGATGGGTATCGGCGCGGTGCACACGCTCGGGCTGGCCGAGGCGCGGGAGAGGGCGCGCCGCAACCGTCAGCAGCTCTTGGATGGCGTGGACCCGTTGGCCCAGCGCAGGGCCGCGAAGGCGGTGGCTTTCATCGTATTGACCGCCTCCCGATCAGGAGAGGGGCGCGGCGCTCGTGTGGGGGAGTTCAATCTGGACGGCCGGACGTGGACGGTTCCTGCGGTCAGGATGAAGAACCGCCGCCCGCATCGCGTGCCGCTTGCTCCCCCGGGGATCGCTCTGGTCAAGGAACTGATCGCCGATCGGCAACAACACGATCTGGTATCCGCGGCGCCGCGGAGAGGGGTGGCATTTTTTGCGGCAAATGTGCAGCATTCTACCAGTTGAAGGGCGATAAGATTGCTGAGATACAGATCTATCTGAACCTCGATGAAGCGGGCTGAGTACAGAGGTCGCTCTGCTCTGATGAAATGCGCCGATGGGCTCCCTTGCCGTGGCGAAATCGGTTCAGGGTGAGGACTTGTAGGCGATTGCAGCGCTCGAGGGGCCGTCGAGAGGAATGGTTTCGAAGCGGGTGAAACCTGCTTCCCGACACCAGTCCCTAAACTCGGCAACGGTGAAATCGAAGGCATCGCCGAACTCGATCAGCATCGTCAGGGACATGAAGAGCCCAAGGGTGTTGGTGCGCCGTGCATCGTCGATGAACGATTCGATCGCAATGAATACGCCTTGATCCGGCAGCGTCTCGAATACCTTACGGATAAGCATCTTCTTTGTCTCGAGATTCCAGTCGTGCAGAATCATGCCCATCGTGATCACCTGCGCCGACGGCATTGGATCCTCGAAGAAATTTCCGGAGACTGTGGCGATCCTCTCTGACAGCCCGACAGCGGCGACCTTGCGCGCGGCAATCTCCGACACCACCGGCAGGTCGAAAGTCGTGCAGCGTATGCTGGGGTGCAATGCTGCCACCTCCCGACACAGGAGAGCATCCGCCCCGCCGATGTCAGTCATGCTCTCATAGCGGTCGAATGGAAACGCACGCGCGAGTGCCTGGAAGTTGCGGATGGAGGAGCCGTTCATGGCGTCCATGAACGCTTCGAGCCGCGCCGGATCGGCATACATGGCTTCGAAGAACGGCGTTCCGGCGTGCTTCGTCTCATTCTGCGGCTTGCCGGTCTGGAGCGCCTCGGTGATGTCGGCCCAGAACCGATAGTTGCGCTTCTCCCAGATCTCTATGATACCGCCGATATATTCCGGCCTATTCCGTACGAGGAAATGGGCCGTTGCTGGCGTATTGGAGTAATAGACCCGTTGCGAAAATGAGTACGTTAGCGGCTCTCCGTCGGTGAGCTGAGCCGGCGCGGCCGAGCTTGACAGGTCACGGGACGATTCGATTCGTCGAGAACCTTCTTCATGAAGGTACCGGCCCGATGTCCCGTCCGTTCTCCGCTGCCCGGTTGCGCGCCAGCACGAGCTTCGTCCGCCTGACCGGGGTCAGCGTCGCCACGTTCGACAAAATGCTGAAGCAACTCGCGGACCCCTGGGAGAAAGCTCAGCTGCACAAGGCCAAATCCGGCCGCCCCTGGGACGTCGGTGGTTTGGAAGATCATCTTTTGATCATGCTGATCTATTATCGTTGCTACATCACCCAGGAGTTCCTGGGCTTCTTCTACAACGTCAACAAAAGCGCGATCTGCCGAGCGATCCAGCGGATCGAAAAGCTCGCCCGGCCGCTGATCGGGGTTGGACGGAAGCCCAAAATCAGTCGGAACGAGGCCGAGGCCCTGATCGTCGATTGCACCGAGCAGCCGATCCAGCGTCCTGACACGGACGCCAAACAGCGAGAGCATTACTCCGGCAAGAAGAAGCGCCATACGGTGAAGACCGAATACATCGTTACCCGGAATGGTCGTATCGTCAGCGCCTCGCCCTCTCACCCCGGCAGTCACCATGACCTGGCGATCCGTCGCAATGGACCAAAGCTGCCGAGGAAGGCACGGCTCTACGCGGACAGTGCGTACCAGGGGTACGACAAGGAACATCGGAACCTGGAATGTCCATACAAGAAGCCAAAGAACGGGAAACTCACTGATGAGGAGAAGGCATATAACCGTGGACTGAGTGGATTCCGTGTCAGGGTTGAGCACCGGATCGGACGAACGAAACGGTTCAGGATCGCTGCTGAGCGGTTTCGCAACCCACTTGGGACGCATCACACCAAAATCTCCATCATCGCGGGACTGGTGAACCTGCAAGCTGGGTTCGGACCGTTCTGATCAGGTGAGGGAAACGCCGCCGGTGAGAACGCGCCGGACACCGCTGACCGGGGGGCCGACTTTCGCAACGGGTCTAATGGGCATCGGGTCCATCGTCGTCGCGCACCAGCAGGTCGACCGATACGAGCAGATCGAGAAAGTCCATCGCCGGCCGTTCCCGGAGGTGAAACGCGGCGACGATTTCACCGAGTGTCATCGGCCGGTCCGCGAGACGGGTGTAAAGCCCGATCCCAACGGCCGACAGAAGCGCCTTCGACACCCCATAACCGCTGGCGATTCTCATGATTTGGGAGGGATCTGGAACCGTCATCGCACCTCGTCTCAGCGCGCTCGTCCGCCACTGACCGAACATTGCCAATATGAGGCAATCTACCTTATGTGCTCCGAACTAGCCAGCGCCAGGAACACTCTCACGGCGGCATCGCCCAGGGATAACCTGTGTACAACAAGTGAACAGAGCACCGTCAATCGGGGAGGACCGAGTGGACCGCGAGATGAACTTGTCAAAGCTTGCCTTGGTGTTCGTCATGGCGGTGGACGTGATGGGTCAGGGCTTGGCCTTCCCCATCTTCAACACGCTCATGATGAGCCCCGGATCGGACCTGCTGCCCGCTGATACAACGCCGGCGGTTCGCCAATTCGGTTACGGCGTCGTGATCGGCGTCTTTTTTCTGACCTGGTTTCTGGGCGCGGTGTATATCTCCCGGATCTCCGACAGTATCGGCCGCAAATCTGGCATCCTGATTTGCCTCGCGGGTGCGCTGCTGGGCTATGCACTGACGATCGTCGCCGTCATTTGGAACAGCTTCTGGCTCCTGTTGCTAAGCAGAGCGGTCACCGGCTTTACCTCCGGGAACCAGCCGATCGCGCAGGCGGCGATGGTCGATATGTCACGCGATGAGATGGAAAAAGTCCGGAACATGGGATTGATCGTCGCCGGATTTTCAGCCGGCCTGATTGGCGGACCTATCATTGGCGCAGTCTTCTCGTCGCCCGATTTCATCCCCGGCGCCTCACTCGTCCTGCC
Organism: uncultured Alphaproteobacteria bacterium; assembly: GCA_963789495.1. Taxonomy (GTDB): domain Bacteria; phylum Pseudomonadota; class Alphaproteobacteria; order Acetobacterales; family Acetobacteraceae; genus CAWBLP01. The sequence goes on along the minus strand of CAWBLP010000008.1, from coordinate 258,252 downwards.
ATTCTACGTGGCCGGCGGCCTGATCGCGCTAGCGATGCTACTCATCGGCTGGTTTTTCAGGGAACCCGAGGCAAGCCGAACGTCGTTGCGCATTCAGCCGCTCGAGGTGGTGATCCTCCTTTGGGAGGTCACGCGCCGACCTACCGTCCTCCGGATTTCCGCGCCATACCTGCTCTACATGATGGGCTTCATGATCTTCTATGTCTTTTTCGACGACCTGTTGTCTATCCGTTACGGTCTCGGTATTGGAGGAATCAGCCTGGGCATGCTGGTTCTCGGTGTCACCACCGCATTCGCCAGCCTCGTCGCCCTTCCAGTGTTGAGTCAGCGCGCCTCGCGCCTTCAGGTGCTGATCTTGATGACGGCGATAGAAATGGTGGCACTGATCATTCTCATCGGCGTCAGCTCGGAAATACTTGCGTTTGCAATGATCGGCCTAATGGGAGGAGCCCATGCCATCGCGTATCCAACCTATCTCAACCTGTTCTCGCCAGCTGCCCCGGAGACCGAGCAGGGCTGGGTGATGGGTGTGTCCACGGCATTGTTCACGCTCGCCGCAGCCATGGCCTCCTTCATCGCGGGAATTGTTAGCGAGGAAAGTCTGAACGCGGTTTTCCTCGTTGGGTTCAGTGTGCTGGCCGTCGCACTGCTGCTGACGCTGACTATCTGGCGGGCGCCGGGCATCACGGAACTGGCGAAGGCACGCGCTTGACTGGTGCGCGCGAGTCCTGCGCGAAACGCCTTGTTGCGTCCAGCGGCATTTCACCCGTCTTGGTCATCGCTGCGACGTGGTTGCGCCGTCGCTGATCCCGCGCAAAGCCGGCGACAAGGTGAAGACCGACCGGCGCGACGCGATGATGCTGGCGCGGACGCTACGGGCTGGACAACTCACCGAAGTGTGGGTTCCCGACCAGGCGCACGAAGCGATGCGCGATCTGGTGCGGCTACGGTCCCAGGCGATGCGCGATCTGCGGAAAGACACGACAGCACCTGCTGAGCTTTCTGCTGCGTCATGAACGGATTTCGCTCTACGGGCACTGGACGAAGATGCATCACCGCTGGCTGGGCGAACGGAGGTTTTCGCATCCAGAGCCGAGCGCAGGAGCATTGCTGGCGGCGGTCGCAATTTGCTGACTTGTTGGAGCGCTCGCACTGTCGGCGGCCCGACCCGACGATCAGAAAGGCAGCTTCGGAGAAGGTGTTTCGTCCTGACGTCTGGGCGGCGTCGCTTGCCGTGCCAGCGGGAGGTAGGTCGCGTAGAGCTGTCCGATGAATTGCCCACCACCACGGTCAGCGAGCAGAACCGCGACATTGCCAACGTCCCACCGCTTCGTGTTCACGATGTAAGTGTTGAGACCGCCCTGCAGGACATTTAAGTTGGACCTGTTCTCCTGCTCTTCGCGCGATGGCGGTCCTAACCGTGCAGCGAGTGCAGCGCCAATTTGCTGAAACTGGTTGGTGTTGAAGTTAACAGAGTAGGCGTAGAATTTGTCATTGTAGAACCACAATGTTGAGAAATGCACAATGCCGGGCTCGCCAAGATCCACGCAGCACGCCCATATGCAGCGCGTCACTTCCTTGCCTTGGGCTTGGCAGCCGAACCGCTCCTTCTTCTGGTTTGCCAGAAGCTGCATCGTATTCGGCCGGATGTTTTCTTCCACAAGCGGCCTCGCTTGGGCCAGCGGCATCTGCCAAACGATCATGCCCTTGCGGAGCAGCAGGCCGTGCGGCTCATCGGCTGCCCGGCCTATGTCGGCGCACAGCAGAAGCACGAGTACAAGCGGGGCGGCCCATGGCGGCGTCGCAGATCGGAATCGACGGATTGTCTTCACGACGCCCCCTATTATTTGGTGATCGGCCTGACAAGCAACGGCGTGCTGCCGGTCACGAGTGGCGTGGACGGCCGAATGAGCTGGGTGCTGGATGGCTGGGCAGGCGGCGGCGCATCGCTCTTCGGCTTCGCCGCATCGGACCGGTCTGTCTGCAGCAAGAGGACGCCACTGCCTGGCGGTCGGACTAGTTCCGCCCCCGCCCCCGCTGCCGTCGTCGTCGAGTTCGGTGACCAGAGGATCCACACGGCGCCCAGTGCCAGGCTTGCGGCCACGACGATTGAGATGATCGCGCTGCGCTTGCCGAACCACCAACGCGCTGGGATTACCTGCGCCCGAGAGGCAATCGTCGAGAGTCGTGTCGCTGGACCAGGAGTGAGTTTCGCTGGCGGGACTGCGTCGCGCGCTAGGTCCGCAGGTATTTCGACCCGATCGGAGAGCCGATACAGGATCCGAAGAAATGCCTCGTCGTCCTCACGCGCATCGTACAGCGCCTGCATCACGGCGGAGTCAGCATCGGCCCGGTGGATGTAGTCCAGGACACGGGCGGCATTCGTCCCGTGCAGCAGTTTATTGTTCTTGGTGCGGAGCGCGTAGACCTGCTGCTCGATCGCGTCGCGCCGAGCGGCGAGCGGCAGGCGACCTGTGAATGCGATGACGGGATCGCCGTACGCCTTGAACGCAAACGACAGCGGACGTTGCGCGCCCTCCTGCCGAACGCCATTCTGCACGAAATCGCAGAGTTCAGAGAAGCGGACCTCACCATCATCGTTCGCGTCCGCCGTGCCGCCGCCGATCCCGGTGATAATGTGCTTCGTCAGCAGGCTGTAGTGGTCCTGGTCCTTTTCCTCGGCCGTCTGCACATCGGTGCTGGCGGTTAGGTAGAACACCCCTTGGCCCGCCTGCGCGCGCAGCGCCTGCCCCGCCTGCTCGGCGACCGCTCCTTTCGCGGTGCCCTGGCGGAAGATACGTTCGACCGCGCCGCTGAAGCAGCAATCGAGGATCACGATGCGCGCGCCCGCCCGAGAGTCGCCTACGTATTTCTGCACGTCGGCCGCGGCCAGCGCGGTGGGATCGAGCGATTCGGGATCGGTGTCGCTGCCGGCCAGGTAGAGGTTGCCCTGCTCGTCCAGCTTCCCGTGGCCCGAGTAGTAGATCATCACTTGGTCTTCCGGCCCGGCCTTCTTTAAGCAGTCGTAGACCGCCCGCCGGATCTCGTTGTGCGGCCGATCGATTAACGTCGTCACGGCGTAGCCGCCGTGTGTCGGCTGCCCCAGCAGTTCCTGCAGGCCAGCGACGTCGGCTACAGGGCAGCGCAGCGTTGGCAGGCGCGGTGTGTCCTTGCCTGCTTCGGTGAAAGAACCGTTGCCGACTAGCAGAGCGTAGCGCTTCCCGCCCACGTCTCACCTCTCAAGCAGGTCAGTAAGTATCTCTCGCGTCTGGTTCAGCTGGGCCTTCCCGAAGAAGCTAGCATCGAAGGAAACCTTCCGGCCGTCGGGATGGGTAATCTCGAAGCAGAGAGTCGACTTGCGCTCCAGGTAGGCCTTCAGCACCTGCAGAAGGGTCACCGCAACGCCACCCGACCCGATAAGGCTCAATGCGATCGTTCCGATGGTAACCGCATCGCCCTTGATACCAGGTACGCCATCAGCAGCCGGCGCCATGGCGGCATCGAGGCCTTCGTCCTGCAGGCTGCGGGTCACAGCACGGGTCATGGCATCGAGCTTGCTGTCATCCAACTCGCTGCAGCCGAGCGTCAGGATCACGTCCATTGGTGGCATCGACCCCTCCTTGTGTCGGATGTCGATCGGCCGGCTGCCGAGACGATGGCAACGGACCGCAGGCGGTTACTGTAGCACGCATCGCTCGCAGACCGGTAAGCTACTTCACAGGCGCCCGGCTCCAAAGGTGAAGTATGGCGCCATCCATCATTCAAAAGCGTGGGGCGAAAACCGTCTGCTACTCGAGCAGGTCTTTCAATGATGACCCGGTAAGGTCTCGAAGTCAGCAGTTGGGACGTGCCACCGGCCTTAAACATAACACGCGAGAAGGACTGTTATCGCTTGTAATGGGCATGCCCCCCCAAGGCCGACGCTGCTGCCGCTTCCACCCATGCTGGCGTTCCATATGCACCTTCGGGACATCAGCCGGTGACCCGGGGGGGCCGCTACAGGAAAGACGCCACTGGCGCGCCACCGCCCGGACTGTCTGCTATCTGGATCGTCTCGCCGGGCTGCGGGCGGCAGCCTTGGGTCGAATGCGGCGGTTCGGGCAACACGATGGCACCGCCGAGGTATAGAGCCGCGAGGTAAGGTCCCGTTAGGGTCGTGCCAGCAGGTACTTCACCGGCCGCTCTGTCCTGACTGGTAACGCATGACCCTCTGAAACGAAAATCAGAGGTTAGCTCGAACGCCGGTCCGGTTGTCCACAATCAGGCAACCCCGCCCGCACCCGCCGCCGCAATGCGGCCACTGCCCGCTGCTCCGCCACTGCCTCTGCCGTGTGCAGTCCGTGCCGGTAGACCTCATTGCGCTCGCCCTTCGGCCCGCCGCCGCGCGCCCCGTGGAACCGGCACGCCGTCCACCCGGTCACAGCCGATGCTTGCACGGCTGCCGTGTCCGCTTCGACGTGGCGGTACAGCGCGGGCTGCGGTGCATGGCCAATTTGCCATTCATGGGGAGCGCGGGTTGGCCCCGAAGTCAGCGCCGCGGCGGCATGCGGGCCGACCAACGCGATCAGAAACGGAGGATAGAAGGGCCGGTTCCAGGCGATCACGAGCGCGACGACATTGGCCGTCTCCGCGGCCAGGTCGTCGTGGGAACAGTAGGCGCGACCCAGCCAAGCCAGGTCACGACGGGCGGAGGCGATAATGGCTTATTCCCCAGTCGCCCCCAGGCGCACCGAACAACCCGGCCGTCGCCAGGAAGAACAGCCGCCAGCGGCGCTTCCACAAAGCGGCGTCACGACCGTAAACCGATGACAGCACGCCATCGATCGCCGCGCTGTTGCCGTCGTAATTCGCAAGCCAGTCCTCGGCGGTGCGCTGGTAATGCGTGCCGCTCCAGCGCCACTCCGCCTCGACCCGCAGCTGCGACTCCAGCAGATGGATCAGGCCATGGCTCGGCATGATCCCGCCGGTGAAGAAATGCTGCGCAATCCAGTCCGTCTTGTCGGCATGATCGAACGCGTAAGGCATCCGCGCGTGGCTGAACACGTGCAGAAATAGCCGTCCGTCCCGGTGCAGCCATCCCTGCACGCGTTGCAGCAGAGCCTGCCAGTTGGACATGTGCTCCCACATCTCCACGGATACCACCCGATCGAACCGGCCATCCGGCGCGAATGCGTTCATGTCGGCGGTGATGACGCGCAGCCGCCCGAGGCCACGCCGTTCCGCTTCCGCCTCGATGAACCGGCGTTGCGCATGCGAGTTGGACACGGCAACGATGTCCGCCGCTGGGTAATGCTGAGCCATCCAGAGCGACAGCGCCCCCCAGCCGCAGCCGAGTTCCAGGATCCGCTGCCCGTCCGCCAGTGCGGCGTGCGCGGCGGTCTCCGCCAAAGCGCGTTCCTCGGCAGCGGCCAGATCGTCGCCGTCCTGGTACAGGCAGCAGGAGTATTTGTGCTGCGGCCCAAGCACGAGTTCGAAGAATTCCGCCGGCAGCTCATAGTGCTGAGCATTCGCCGCAGCGGAATGCAGCGCGATCGGGCGGCCGGACATCGCTGCCGCGAACGCCTGCTCGGCATCCGGCGCGGTGTGGCGCAGGCGTCGGCTGGTTCGACCCACCAGCAACGCGATCCCGGCGCGGGTGATGCTGTCGGGAAGCGGCAGGCGCTCGACAGCGCCGGTGGCCGCGGCTGTCAGGTTCATGGCGTCCTCATCGGGGGTAGGGCAGAAACGGGCGAGTGCGCGCCTGATAGGCGCCATACGCAGCGCCGCGCGTGCGCAGCATCTGCTGCTCCAGCGGTGGCACGCCGGAGACATGCACCAGCAGCCAATACATCACGGCGGGTCCGGACAGCGCCAGCCAGCCTGCCAGGTAGCCACCACTCAGGTCGATCGCGAACAGCGGATACGCCAGCCAGCCGAACCATTCGAAGAAGTAGTTCGGATGGCGCGACAGTCGCCAAAGACCGGTATCGCAGACCTTGCCGTGGTTTCCGGGGCTGCTGCGGAAGCGGCGAAGCTGCGCGTCGGCCAGCGCCTCCCCGGCAACAGCGATGACAAACAGCAGCAACGCGATGCCGTCCTGCACGCGCAGGGGCGACGGATTTCGCGCCGCGACCAGGATGGACACGGCAAGCAGCGCCGCAACTGCGGCCTGGATCTGCAGGAAGCCGAACATGCGCCGCTCGAAGGCCGCGCCCCAGTCGGCTCGGAACTGCGCGTAACGCACGTCCTCCGGACCATGGCGCGTCCGGTCCCACAGATGCAGGCCGAGTCGGCCGGACCATAGCGCGACCAGCAACGCGACCAGCACCTGCCGCGGCCCTGGCCAGGGGATATCGGGTGCCGGCGCCAGTGCATAAACGATACCGGTCACGCCGAGCGCAAACGTCCACACCACATCCACCCAGCCGGCGTTGCCCGCACGGCGTTGTACCAGCCAGCCGAACATCATCAGCACCGACAGCATGACGGTCACGCCAAGGATCAGGACGCCAATCATGCGCCGGCATCCACGCAGGCATTCTGTGCCGCCGCAGGGACGCCGTGGGTCGCAATGAACTGCAGCGTGTCGCGCCGCACCGGCGCCAGGAACGTCAACGGCCCGGCAAACGCGCCGATCAGCAGGCGATGGCCGATGCCGCGATACAACCTCTCTCGCACCGATACGTCATCCTGTCGCAGACGAGCGGCCAGACGGACGGTGTTGCCGGGATCGACGGTGGTGTCCGCGGTACCAGCCGCCAGCAGCATCGGCGGTGCATGCGGCGTCACGAAGTTGATCGGCTGCGACAAGCGCTGCTCGGGCTGCGGTCCGAATACCGTCTTCAGCTTTTCGCTGCGTAGCGGCAGGAAGTCGTACGGGCCGGCCAGCCCGATCGCTCCGGCAAGGCTGCCGGGATCGACGCCATCGGCGCGCAGATAGCCTCCATCCAGCGCCAGCAGCGTGGCGATCTGCGCGCCGGCCGAATGGCCCATCAGGAACATCCGCTGCGCATCGCCGCCATACGATGCAACGTGATCGCGCGTCCAGGCCACCGCCGCGGCGGCATCCTGCATGAACGCCGGAAAGCGCACCGCCGGAAACAGGCGATAATCGGGAACCACCGTCAGCACGCCATGGGCGGCAAGGCTTGCACCGACGAACCGGTACATACTGCGGTCGCCGCTATCCCAGCCACCGCCGTAGAAGAACACCACGACCGGCGTGTCGGCGCAGGTCCGCGCCGGCGCATAGATGTCCAGCGCGTGGCGCGGCCCCGAGCCATAGGCAATGTCCTGGTGCACAACGACGCCCGCGCGTGGCGCCATCGCATTCAGAGTGCCGACCGGCGAGCAGGCGGCCAGCGTCAACATCAGCGCCAGCGGCGAGGCGATGCGGCGCACGCTCTCACATGCCCAGCAGCGGGCGCACCAACCAGCCGAGCAGGCCACGCGGGCGCAGACGGCCGCTGGTGGCGATCAGGCAGATGCAGGTCTCGCCTTGCAGTGCCGTCGGCCGATGGGTGCAGTCACCCTCCGCCTCCAGGAAGTCGCCGACGTGATATTCGCCGACACCGTCGGTGAAGGCGCCCTGCAACACGCAGGTGGATTCGTACCCGCTATGGCCATGCTCAAGCAGGGCAATGCCAGGCGAAACACGGATCAGGTCCAGCCGGCTGTCGGACGCATCGCGGTCTATCAGCGGCATCATGGCGACGCCCGGGCCGGTCCAGCGCCAGCGGCCGGTGGCCAGAGCGGCCAGCGTCACCGGTGCGGGCGGTGGTTCGGCCGCTCCAGGGGCATCCAGCCGCGCCAGGCTGCGCGTCAGCGCATCGGTCGCCATGGCGGACGGCGGCAGTTCGGCAAGCATGGCGCCGCCCACAGCTTCGGCCTGCCGCAAGGCTCCGGCGCAATCCGGACAGAACGCGACGTGCGCTGCGACAACGCGTGCGTGCGGTTCCGGCAAGGTCCCAGCCACGCAGGTCAGCAAAGTTCCGTCTGCGGGATGATGCCGAATCATGTGTCGTCCCCAAGCAGCGTGCGCAGCCTCGACATGGCGAGGCGCAGGCGCGATTTGACGGTGCCAATTGGCACCCCGAGCAACTGCTCGATCTCGCTGTGCGAGCGGTCTTCGAAATATGCCAGCCTTAGCGATTCCATCTGCTCCGGCCGCAGCTCCTGCAGTGCGGCACGCAGGCGGCGGGCGCGGTCCTCCGCGAGCAGCAGCGCGTCGGCGAGCGGCTCGGACGCAGGCTGGTCCGACCGCTCCGGCGCGGGAGGCGACAGACGGCTCCGGCGCAATGCGTCGATCCAGAGGTTGCGTGCGATCGCGAAGATCCACGCGGCGGCCGTCGCCCGTGCCGGATCGTATTGTGCCGCCTTGCGCCAGACCGTCAGCAGCACTTCCTGCGCCAGTTCCTCGGCCTGGGAAGCATCGCCGCCGCGCCGCTGCAGATACGTTTTCACCCGCGGCGCAAAATGCGCGAACAGGGTCGCAAAGGCCGCGCGATCCTGTTCCCGGGCGATGGCGACGATCAGCCCGCCATGGCTGTCCGCCGCGCCCGACCCAGCATCCGACTCAGATCCGGCGTTCATGCACGCCGCCACCGACAGGTGCGGGGGAAGGGGCACTCTGACGCATGCTCGCTCAAGCTGAAGTCGTTCATCCATATCCCGCATTACGTAGGAAGCGCGCTAACGGATCACAGGACATGGCCACGATCCAGACCGAACGATCCAGTGGGGTGATCCGGAAGGATGTTTGCTCCGTAGAAGGAAGGTGAACCTCGGAACTGGCTGGAGCTCATGCGCGGCAGGAAGGATCGGTTGGATATCGCCGTGGTGGGCACCGGAATTGCCGGAATGTCGGCGGGGTGGCTGCTGAACACACGCCATCACGTGACCGTGTACGAGCGGGCGCATCGCATCGGCGGGCACAGCAACACGATCGACGTGCCGGGACCCCACGGCACGCAGCCTGTGGACATGGGGTTCATCGTCTATAATCCGGAGACCTACCCCAACCTCGTCGCACTGTTCGACCACCTGGGGGTTGCCACGCAGCCCTCCGAGATGTCGCTGGGAATATCGGTGCGCGGCGGTGAACTGGAATATTCAGGTACCAGTCTCAACGGTCTGTTCGCGCAGCGCAGCAACCTGCTGCGGCCGCAGTTCTGGGCGATGCTGCGTGACCTGCTGCGCTTCTACCGCGAGGCCACGCGCGATGCCCACGCCCTGGCGAGCGAGAGACAGACGTTGGGCGAATACCTCGCCGCCGGCAGCTACGGGGACGCCTTCATCCGCGACCATCTGCTGCCGATGGCGGCGGCGATCTGGTCCACACCTGCATCGCGCATGACCGAGCATCCGGCGGCGGCATTTCTGCGTTTCTGCGTCAATCACGGACTGCTGCGGCTGAACGGGAGGCCGGAGTGGCGGACGGTCACCGGCGGCAGCCGCCGCTATGTCGAGCGGCTGACGGCTCCCTTTGCAAACCGCATCCGGCTCGGCTGCGGCGTGGCATCGGTGCGCCGCTCGGCTGATCGTGTTGAGATCATCGACTCCAGCGGGGCGCAGTCCAGCTACGACCACGTGGTGATCGCGGCGCATGCCGACCAGGCGCTGGCCATGCTGGCGGACCCGTCACCGGCCGAACATGCATTGCTCGGCGCCATCGGCTATGGCCGCAACCAGGCGGTGATGCACCGCGATCCCGCGCTGATGCCGCGTCGCCGCGCGGTGTGGAGCAGTTGGAACTACATCGACAGTGACCACGCGCTGTGCGCCACCTATTGGATGAACCGGCTGCAGCGCCTGCCCGACCGCGCGCCGGTATTCGTGACCTTGAACCCGCACCATGCACCAGCCGCGGATCGCGTCATCCACAGCGAAACCTATGAACATCCGCACTTCGATGCGGATGCGCTGCGCGCGCAACGGGAGTTGTGGTCGCTGCAAGGCGTGCGTCGCACCTGGTATTGCGGCGCGTGGTTCGGTGCCGGATTCCATGAGGACGGACTGCAGGCCGGGCTCGCGGTTGCCGAGGCGCTTGGCGGCGTGCGTCGACCATGGATCGTGCCGAACCCTTGCGGCCGCATTCACCTGACAGCGCCCCAGCCATGGGCAGCGGCGGCATGAGCGAGCCGTTCGAGACGGCGCTCTATGTCGGCAGCGTGGTACACACGCGGCTGCGTCCGGTTCGTCATCGGCTGCGCTATCGCATGATGACTCTGCTGCTCGACCTGGACGAACTGCCGCTGCTCTCACGGCGTTTGCGGCTGTTCTCCGCTGAACGATTCAACCTGTTCGCGTTTTTTGGCCGGGATCATCTCGCCGGCGACGACACACCCCTGCGCATCCAGGTGGAGACCCAGCTGGCCCGGGCCGGGATCGCACCCGATGGCGGGCGGATCCGCCTGCTGTGCATGCCGCGCGTTTTCGGCGCCGTGTTCAATCCGCTCAGCGTGTTCTTCTGCCATGCCGCGAACGGCGACCTTCGCGCAGTGCTGTACGAGGTGAACAACACCTTCGGCCAACGACACAGCTACCTGATTCCGGTGAGCGATCCACAGCAGCGCGTGCATCGCCAGCGTTGCGCCAAGCAGTTCTACGTCTCGCCCTTCATGGAGATGGCGATGGACTATCATTTCCGCATTGTCGCGCCCGCCCACCGGGTGTCGATTGCCATCGAGGCCCATGATGCATCCGGCCCCATCTTGTCGGCTGGTTTCACCGGCCAACGTCTGGCGCTGTCCGATGCAAGCCTGTTACGGACGCTGCTGCGTCATCCGATGCTGGCGGCCCAGGTGCTTGGCGGCATCCACTGGGAGGCGCTGAAGCTGTGGCGCAAGGGAATGCGGATACAGCCCCGGCCGGCACCGCCGCCCGAGCCGGTGACCATCCTGCCGGCAACCGTCGTGCCGGCAACCGTCGTGCCGGTGACGTCGGCATGATGCGCGCCGCAACAGATGCCGTACCGAATGACGTGGCGGGATCGCGCGGCCATCCCGGCGTGTTGCTGGTGCGGCGGTTGCTGAACCGTCTGCAATACGGGACGCTGACCGTGCAGCTGCCGAACGGGCAATGCGTGACGCAGCGTGCGTCGGGACACGGGCCGGAAGCGGTGCTGCTGCTGCATCGCTGGCGGGCTCTTGCGCGGTTGCTGGTGGGCGGGGATGTCGGTTTTGCGGAAGCCTATATGGACGGCGACTGGTCCAGCCCCGACATCGCCGCGCTGACCGAACTTGCAGCACGCAACCAGACCGAACTCCCCGGTGTCGAGGGCGGCACCTGGCCGGTACGGCTGCTGCACCTCTGGCGGCACCGCGCGCGTGCCAACACGCCAGCGGGCAGCCGACGTAACATCGCGCAGCACTACGATCTCGGCAACGATTTCTATGCACGCTGGCTCGATGCGGGGATGAGCTATTCCTCTGCGCTGTTTCGCAATCCCGGGGAGAGCCTGGAGCAGGCGCAGGTCACCAAGCAGGATCGTGTCCTGGAGCTGCTGGACGTACGGCAAGGCCACTCAGTGCTGGAGATCGGCTGCGGCTGGGGCGGACTGGCGGAACGGCTGGCGGCCGCCGGTTGCCAGGTGACCGCGGTGACGCTGTCTTCCGCCCAGCACGACTATGCACAGGCGCGGCTGCACAGGGCCGGGCTGGCCGAGCGGGTCGATCTCCGGCTGCAGGATTACCGCAGCATTCAGGGCGGCTTCGACCGCATCGTTTCGATCGAAATGTTGGAAGCCGTCGGCGAGGCGTGGTGGCCCACCTGGTTCGATCTGCTGCGCGCCCGGCTGCGGCCAGCCGGCGCAGCGGTATTTCAAAGCATCACCATCGCCGACGGGCGGTTCGACGCCTACCGTCGCAACGCGGATTTCATCCAGCGCTACATCTTTCCTGGCGGCATGCTGCCATCGCCCACCGCGTTGCAGTCGCAGATCGCGCGCGCTGGCCTGGTGCTGCATGCGACGGAAAGCTTCGGCGACAGCTACGCGCACACATTGCGGGTCTGGCAGGAGCGATTCCAATCGGCCTGGCCGGACATCGCGGCATCCGGTTTCTCCGCGCGGTTCAAACGCATGTGGGAATACTACCTCAGCTACTGCGAGGCCGGCTTCCGCGCCGGAACGGTCGACGTTGGTCTGTGGCGCCTGGCGCATGCATGCTGACGCGCCGCCATTGTCTGCTCACCGCTGCGGCCTGCTGCACCGCCGCCACAAGCGCCGAAGCGCAATCGGCACCGCCGGGCGAGGCCATACGTTTTCGTATCATGCGCGAGGGCGTCGACATTGGGAGTCACAGGCTGCACTTCACGCGGGTACAGAATGGCCTGGATATCCGCATCGACGTAGCGATCAAGGTCACATTCGGGCCGATCACCCTGTTCCGCTACCGGCTGCGCGGCATCGAGCAGTGGCGCGACGGGCACGTAGTGCGTCTCGCGGCAAAGACCGACGACGATGGCACGCGGGATTTCATGAATGCCGACCGCAACGTGGAAGGCCTGTGGGTCACCGGCACCAGGGCCACGCGCTACCTCGCGCCGCCGGATGCCTTGCCGGCGACCCACTGGAACGAGGCGGAACTTCATAGCCCCTGGATCAATCCGCAGGATGGCCGGTTGCTGAGGCCAGAATGCAAGCCGATGGGGTCGGGACCGGTACAACGGGCCTCGGGGCCCGACCTCACCGCGCAACATTATGACATATCCGGAGATGTTCGCATGCAGCTTTGGTACACCAACACGCATCACTGGGTCGGCCTGGACTTTGCGGCCCGGGACGGCTCGCTGGTGCGTTACGAGTTGACATGAGCCGCAGCGTGCGCCGGTCGATCACGGCAGGACTTGCCGCCGCGTGCTGTCTCGCAGTGTCGGCGGTGGCGCTTTGCGGCTGCACCGGATCTGGACCGCCATTGCCGCTGCAACCGCATGTCGATCTGCAACGCTATGCCGGGCGATGGTACATCATCGCCAACATTCCGTATTTCGCGGAACGCGGGAAGGTCGGCAGCTACTTCGATGTGAGCTTCCCGGACGGCAAGGTGCGTGATGTCTATGTTGGGCGCAGCACAACATTCGATGCGAAGCCAGACCAGTTTACCATGGGTGGCTACGTCGTGCCGGACACCGGCAACGCGTACTGGCGGGAATCCCCGTTCTGGCCGCTGTATCTGTCCTACCTGGTCCTCTACGTCGATCCGGATTATCAGACGGCGCTGGTCGGCTATCCCGGACGAGGCTATGGCTGGGTGCTTTCGCGCTCGCCTGACATGGACCCCGCGACATATCACCAGCTGCTGTCGCGATTTGCCGCTGTCGACTACGACATCTCGCAGTTCAGGCGAGTGCCGCAGCATCCGGACCAGATCGGCAAGCCTGGGTTCCAGTAAGGCACACACACCGGGCACGTGCCGGCCGGGGTATGCCCGCGAGGTTGGCGACAGTCTCAGTCGAAAACGTCGAACGGAGCATCCACCCGCAAACTGGTCCCCAGCGTCTGACCCAGTCGTTCGGCGTCCGTCGGTCGTCCGATCAGGCTGTGCGTCAGCAGGAATGACCCGTCGGTCCACGCCACCATGCCGGTCAGCATGATGCGGCCATCCTGCACCATCCGCGCGTACTCGCCGATCGGGGTCCGGCACGAACCTTTCAGCTCCAGCAGCATCGCCCGCTCGGCCGTTACGACGGCGCGCTTCGGGATCCTCGATCGCCGCGGGCGTATGGTTGGAGTGACTGGCCATCGAAAGTTACTCACACCAGCCGGCAACAACCGTGCGAAGATGAATCACACGGCCAAACAAGCTAGCCTTTGTATCGAGTCTCCTATCCCGGCATTCGGTCAAACTTCTTCCGTTGGTTCGAGGATTCGAGCATCCAAGGCTGCGCGCTGGAGCAGAAGATTTCCATGCTGGGTTTGAAGGCAGCAGGTTCATCCAGCGAGCCTGCCAGTACGATCATAACGCCCGGCATCGCGTCAACCTCGGCCATGACGCCAGAACCACAGTTTGGGCAGAAGCGCCGATGCACGATTTTCCCGGAATCGGCAACCTCATCGTAGGTCTTGAGATCACCCTCTACCGTCACGGCGTGGCTAGGGAATACCATCAGCGGCTCAAAGGCCGAACCGGTGTAGCGTTGGCAACTGCGGCAATGGCAAACCGCGGCAAAATCGGGATCGCCTTCCGCTGTATAGCGCACTCGACCACAAAGACAGCCACCAGTGACAGCCATGATTTTTCCTCCCGATTACGACTTACCTTCCGAGGAAGTCTGCTGTCTGTCAACTAAAGAGCCGAGAGAACTTAACGCGATGCCGTTGACTTGGCGCCCTGTCTGGTTGCTGAGACAGGTCGGGATCGATAATCGGATTGGATGACCAGCATCCCCCGTTCGCCCTACGCCGGCTACCGCCTCCCGGCCGAGCGCCGCTGGAACCGCTTTGCGCAGTCGGCCGGAGCGTCATGGCGTGGGGACGAGACCTAAGTAAAGGTCCGCGGTGAATGGGTTTATCTCTACCGGACGATCGATCGTGCGGGAACACCGTCGACTTCCGTCTCAGAGCCTGACCCGGAATCAATGTGGAACGACATCTGCGGTGTTTTCAATGCGCTGAGCCGTCACGGCCGGGTGCCGCTGCCGGTCTGTCCGGCGGCGTATGAAAGCCAGTTGCGTGATCCCAGCGGTTGCGATTCTCTCGTGGCTGCGAACACACCGAGGGATCACGTATGACCTGGACCGGGACCACGCGGGCCAAGTATCGGCGCGACGGACTGCGCTATGCAAGCGACACCACCGACGCGGAATGGGCGATGATCGAGCCACACATGCCGCCACCGGCAAGCCGCGGGCGGACCCGCAAGACCAGCATGCGGCACGTCGTCGATGCCATCTTCTACATAGCCCAAGCCGGCTGCCAATGGCGGATGCTGCCGAAAGATTTCCCTCCGTTCACCACGGTGCAGCGGTATTTTTATGCTTGGCGCGCCGGTGGGACGTGGCAGACCGTCAACCATGCACTGCTCATGGACGTGCGCGAAGCGGAAGGCCGGGAGGCCAGCCCGACAGCGGGCATTGTCGACAGCCAGTCCGTCAAGACGACGGAGGCTGGCGGTCCGCGAGGTTATGCCGCCGAGAAGATGATCAAGGGCCGCAAGCGCCACATCCTCACCGATACCATCGGTCTGGTGGTCGGTGCGATCGTCCATCCGGCCAATATCCAGGATCGTGACGGCGCGCCGCCTCTACTGGCGAGCGTGCGTAGTGCCTTTTGAACCGCGCCGGGTTTGCCGGAGGCTGTTTGGTTTGAGTCATGCCGCCATGGCGTGCTCGTTGGCTTGGGCATAGTAGCGCGCTTCGGCCTCGGCGGGCGGGATATTTCCGATCGGTTCGAGCAAGCGACGATTGTTGAACCAGTCGACCCATTCGAGGGTGGCGAATTCCACGGCTTCCGCGCCGCGCCACGGGCCGCGCCGATGGATCACCTCGGCCTTGAATAGGCCGTTGATGGTTTCGGCGAGCGCGTTGTCGTAGCTGTCGCCGACGCTGCCGACGGAAGGTTCGATCCCAGCTTCAAGCAAGCGCTCGCTGTAGCGGATCGAGAGGTACTGGGCGCCACGGTCGCTGTGGTGCACAAGGCCGCCCTTGCGGACCGGGCGACGATCGCACAATGCCTGCTCGAGCGCATCGAGCACGAAGTCCGCTCGTGCTGAGCGCGATACGCGCCAGCCGACGATGCGCCGGGCAAAGACGTCGATGACGAAAGCGACATAGACGAAGCCCTGCCAGGTGGCGACGTAGGTAAAGTCGGAAACCCACAAAACATTGGGCGCTGACGCCCGGAATTGCCGCTTCACACGGTCAAGCGGGCTCGGCGCCGATTTGTCGCTGTGCGTGGTCTTCACTGTTTTGCCGCGCACCGCGCCAGCCAGGCGCATCTGCTTCATCAGGCGCGCCACCTGACAGCAGGGCGCTGGGATGGCCTCGCGCCGGAGCTGCCGCCAGACCTTGCGCACGCCATAGACCCGGAAGTTCGCTTCCCAGACCCGCCTGATGTCGGCCTGTAAGGCCCTATCGCGCCGCGCCCGCGCGGATAGCTTGCCTGGATCGGCGCGCTTTGCCGCGTGCGCATGGTAGGTGCTCGGGGCGATCGGCAGAACCCGGCAGATCGGCTCGACCCCGTAGGCAGTGCGATGATCGTCGACGAACGCGATCATGGCTTGGACCGGCGGTCGAGCTCCGCCATCGCAAAATACGCCGACGCCTTGCGCAGAATCTCGTTGGCCTGGCGCAGTTCGCGCACTTCGCGTTCCAGGGCCTTGATGCGCTCACGGTCATCGCTGGTTGGACCAGCCCGCAGCCCCTGGTCGCGCTCCGCCTGGCGCACCCAGCCGCGCAACGTCTCCCCTGTGCAACCGATCTTGGCTGCAATCGAGCCGATCGCCGCCCACTGCGAGGCGTGATCCGCCCCGTGCTCCAACACCATCCGGACCGCACGCGATCGCACCTCGGCCGAGTAGCGGTTCGCCGTCTTTGCCTTCTCCATCGCTCCAACCTCTCAAGGTTCAGAGCCTCCGGCAAACCCGGCGCGGTTCATTTCCCTGGCTGCGCCACATCTTTGCCGACAGCGCCTATGCCGGCGACAAGCTGAAGGATGCTCTCACCAAGGTCGGCGACTGGACAATCGAGATCGTCAAGCGACCCGATGCCGCCAAGGGTTTTGTCTTGCTGCCCAGACGCTGGGTGGTTGAACGCACTCTGGCCTGGCTTAACCGCAACCGCCGTCTGGCCAAGGATTTCGAGGCCACCGTCGAAAGCGCGGTCACCTGGCTTTACATCGCAAGCGTCAAGCTGATGTCCCGTCGCCTCGCAGCCACATGAACCGATCGACCTCACGATCATCCAGTAAATCCAAATCGGTCGCACGTTGGAAATACAATTCGAGTCAGGCTCTCAGTCCAAAGCGCGACATTGCCGCGGCCAAGGCGTTCTTTCGCAAGGCGACCAAGGGTCAGGGATTGAACCCGCAGACCGTCACGTTGGATGGCTATGCCGTATTGCACCACGCCGTGCGTGAGATGAAGGCTGACTGTGAACTGCATGCTGACACGAAGCTGCGGTTATCGCAGAACGACCCGATTGAGCAGGACCATCGAGGCGTGAAACTGCGGATCAGTCCGATGCTTGGGTTCAAGCGGTTCACGACCGCGGCGATCACCATAGCGGGGATCGAACGGCTGCGGCGGCTCCACAAGGGGCAGGTCAACCTCAGTCGGCTGCGTCATCGGGATCGACGTGCGCCTGCCGTCTGAGGTGCCGTTCCTGGCAGCCCATTTAAGGCGACAACACCGCAGACCTTGCAGTCACGACTCTTGGCTCGTCATGCTATTCGCACCGGGGCCGGATTATTTACGATAGACAATCGGATATGTAACGGCGAACGCCACTGTGCGGGTGCATCATGTCTCCGGGCGTGTCCAACCTGCGTCGCAATGATCAAAGTGGGGCGGAGCCGACAGGAGCTGGATGGACGCTGGTGGAGGATCTGATGAGTGACATTCTGGGCAACGCCGCTTCGCCCGTGAAGCCTGCTGACGACGTCGCGAGACTGCGAACTCGGGCTTTGGAACGGCTGACCTATGACGTCGGCGGTCGGCCGGAGCGGGCGACCGCACGAGATTGGTTTATTGCTGTGGCCATGGCGGCTCGAGATGAGGTTATGGAGCGCTGGCGCGCTTCCAATGACAGAACGGCGGAAGAAGGCGCGAAGCAAATTTGTTACTTCTCGCTCGAATTCCTAATCGGGCGCCTGCTTTCCGATGTACTGGGAAATCTCGGTCTCTCCACCCAGATGCGGACCGTGCTCGCCGACTTCGGTGTCGACTTCAATGACGTCTGCGAGATGGAACCAGACGCGGCGCTTGGCAACGGCGGCCTGGGCCGACTCGCCGCTTGCTTCATCGAAAGCATGGCCAGTGTTGGAATTCCGTCTTATGGCTATGGCATTCGCTACGAATACGGGCTGTTTAGGCAAGTCATTCATGACGGTTGCCAGACCGAGGTGCCAGAACCGTGGCTGACCTTCACCAATCCGTGGGAGATCGAGCGCTCCGCTATTGCATACGATATCGGATTCGGCGGCTCGGTGCACGCGGCGGGGAGCGGGAACGGCGACGAGATCATTGTCTGGCAGCCAAGTGAGAGCATACGCGCGGTCGCCTACGACACGCCCGTTGTCGGATGGGATGGCAAACAGATTAACACGTTACGTCTGTGGTCCGCGCGGGCTACCGATCCGTTGCACCTGACGGCATTCAACCGAGGCGATCACGTTGGCGCGGTTGCCAGTCGCGGGCGGGCGGAGGCGGTCTCGCGAGTGCTCTATCCCGGCGACGAGACCGAAGAAGGTCAGGAGCTGCGGTTGCGCCAGGAGTTCTTTTTCGTATCCGCCTCGCTGCAGGACATCATTCGCCGACATCTTCGGATTCACGGCGACCTATCGTCGCTAGCGGAGCATACAGCAATCCAACTTAATGATACACACCCAGCGATTGGCATTCCAGAGCTGATGCGCCTACTGATCGATGAACAGGGCTTTCATTGGGACGAGGCCTGGACAATCAGCCGCAACACGTTCTCATACACCAATCACACGCTACTCCCTGAGGCGTTGGAGCAGTGGCCGCTTGGGCTGATGGAACGAATGTTGCCGCGCCACATGGAGATCATCTACCGGATCAACGCCGATCATCTGGCAATCGTCGGACAGCAGCCTCTTGCAAACTCGGCCTTGATTTCATCGACATCACTGATTGACGAAAACGACGGCCGCCGGGTGCGCATGGGACATCTCGCGTTCGTCGGATCCCACACGATCAATGGGGTCTCGGCGTTGCATTCAGATCTGGTTCGCCGCCTGCTGTTCCGTGATCTAGACAGGGTCTATCCCGGCCGTATAGTTAACAAGACGAATGGAATCACCTTCCGACGGTGGCTATTCCGCGCCAATGAGCCGCTCACCGAGATTCTGGTCGATGTGCTCGGACCCCGTGTGCTGATCGAGTTCTGAACTCCTGGATGGGCTTGCGCAATATGCGGATGATGTTGTCCTTCAAGCTCGTATGCGGCGACAGCGGCGGCACGCTAAGCAGGTCTTAGCTGAGCGGATCGGCGCCACTATTGGGCTGACCGTAGATCCCGACGCGCTGTTCGACGTTCACATTAAGCGTATCCATGAGTACAAACGCCAATTGCTCAATATTTTGCAGACTGTTGCTGCTTATCATGCAATTCGTGCAGAACCGGATCGGGGATGGACACCGCGCGTCAAGGTGTTCGCTGGTAAAGCTGCCGCAAGCTACCACACAGCGAAGCTGATCATCCGCTTGATCCACGACGTGGCTCACGTCGTGAACAATGACCCCGCCATAAAGGGCCTGCTGAAAATTGTGTTTCTGCCGGACTATAACGTGTCGCTCGCAGAGACGATTATCCCCGCGGCCGACCTATCCGAGCAGATTTCGACGGCGGGCATGGAGGCGTCGGGCACCGGCAACATGAAACTCATGCTCAATGGGGCGCTGACCGTTGGTACGCTTGATGGGGCTAATGTGGAGATCCGGGATCGGGTTGGCGACGACAATATCTTCATTTTTGGGCTTCCGGCCGATGCCGTGCAGGATCTCAAGGACCGTGGCGTAGGCAGTGAGACCTGGATTGATGCGTCTCCAGAGTTGTCAGATGTGTTGGATGCTATCGAATTGGGCGTATTTTCCCGCGACGACCCGGCGCGCTACCGTGGCCTGATTGACGGGCTGCGCCGCTCCGACAAGTTCATGGTCACCGCTGATTTCGACGCCTATGACGCAACTCAGGTAACGGTCGCCAAATGCTGGGTCAACCCGACCGCTTGGTGGCGCAAAAGTATTGTGAACATTGCTGGTGCGGCTTGGTTCTCGTCTGACCGCACTATCAAAGAATACGCATCGCAAATCTGGCATGTGGGCACGTGCTCACGACCGACAGCTCGTGATGGAGCAGGGAGTTGAGGCCGGTATGGCAACTCTCCCGTCTTGCCGTAATATGATCAGCATATTGAGCCAAAAGCGGCCTCCAATGGCAATTGATACGACTCCGCGCATATCTGGGCCGCGCAATCTCCGACTGCTGTTCATCACCGTCACGGGATTTCTACTGCTGGCAGCAGCCTATACTTCTGTCCTGATCGTGCAGCGGCAGCAGTCACTCTATTCGGCGTCGCGCTACAATGCGAGTTGGCTATTGAACCAAGCTGCCGTCGAAGTTGCGCGTCTCGAGGCCGTAGTTGGTATGGCGATGATGCCAGGTAGCGATACTGGACGCGATGATATCGAGCTTTGGTTGGATATTGTTACCAATCGCGTAGGGCTGTTCGACGGCGGTGATGTTCTGGAGTTTGTGCAGTCCTCCGAGGAGTTCGCCAAGATTGGGCGCGATTTTCGCGGCGCTGTCGAGGCAGCAGGGCCGCTGGTCCGCAATCTAGACGGTCCCGGAAATGAGCAGTTGCTACTCGATACTCTAACGACGCTCAATCCGAAGCTTACGCGCCTAGCTGCGGCGGCTTACGCTCGAAGCGGGGAGCTGGCTGCGGCCGATCTGGCCCAACTCAGTCATCTGCACTGGATCTTCTCTGGGGTGCTCCTCGCGTTGATGGTCTGCAGCCTTACGTTGATCGCTGTGCTCTCGTGGCACAACAGGTTGCTCAGTCGTGCGCATGATCGCGTTCATAAACTTGTGGCGAACCTGACAGGAACTAGCGGAGAGCTATCGGAGGCCAACAGGCGCGCGCACGAGGCGATGGAGGAGGTGCAGCTACAGAACCAAATTCTACAGGCACGGGAAGCCGAACAAAATACGCAGAACGCCCGGTTTGATGCTGCACTGAACAACATGTCACAGGCGCTTTGCATGGTCGACGGGAACCAGCAGCTGATCGTATGCAATACCCGTTTCCTTGAGCTGTTCGGCTTAACACCGGGATTAGTGCAGCCAGGAACCAAAATAGCGGACATTTTCCGTTCGATGTCCGTAACACGGCAGTGTGATCCAGCTTTGATTCAAGCAACTCGAGAAGAGCAGCAGTCTCTTATCTTTGCGCACCAGTCGGGATCTTTCACGCAAGAGATAGAGGGCGGTCCGGCATTAGCCGTATCACATCAGCCGATGACCGGAGGCGGATGGGTGGCGACCTATGAGGATGTCACCGAACGTCGCCACGCCGAGGCCCGCATTCGCTTCATGGCTCACCACGATGCGCTGACCAGCCTCCCGAACAGAGTTAGGTTCAATGAGCGCATGGACAATATGCTGCGCATGCCCAGGAGGCGTGGCGAACGGGTCGCGGTGCTCTGCCTAGACCTCGACTACTTCAAGAATGTCAATGATGCCCTGGGCCACCCAGCAGGTGACGCTCTGTTGGAAGCCGTAGCAGGGCGCCTTCGGCACTGTGTCCGGGATTCAGATCTTGTGGCCCGTATGGGCGGGGATGAGTTCGCTATCTTGCAGCCTTCCACCGATCATCCGCATCAGGCGGAACTCCTCGCTCAACGTGTTGTGCATACGCTGTGCCAGCCATTCGACCTCAATGGCCAGCGCGCGGTGATCGGAGTAAGCATCGGCATTGCGATAGCGGAAGAACAAAAAGAGAGTGCTGATCTGCTGTTGAAGAATGGTGACATGGCGCTGTATCGAGCAAAGACCGACGGCCGCGGTCGCTACAGATTCTTCGAAGCCGAGATGGACGTCCAAATGCAAGCCCGAATGGCGATAGAGCTGGATTTGCGGGAGGCCCTTTCACGACAGGAATTGGAAGTCTGGTATCAGCCTATTTTTAATATTGCAGCAAGTCGCGTGAGTGGCTTCGAAGCGTTGCTGCGATGGAGGCATCCCGAGCGCGGAATGATTTTGCCGTGCCAGTTCATACCGCTGGCTGAGGAACTCGGGTTGATTGATCCTATCGGCGAGTGGGTCCTGCAGCAGGCTTGCCGCGACGCCGCAACGTGGCCAGACGGGATGAAAGTCGCCGTGAACCTGTCACCGGTGCAATTCAAAAGTGACAATCTTGTTCAAGCCGTAGAGCAAGCGCTTACGTGCGCAGGAATTGAACCGAGTTCGTGTTGAACTCGAGATCACGGAGTCAGCGCTCCTGCAATACAACGATGCCGTCCTGACGACGCTGCATCGTCTGCGAGAGATGGGGCTGCGTACCGTTCTCGACGACTTTGGGACAGGCTATTCCTCATTGAGCTATCTCCGTAGCTTTGCCTTCGACAAGCTGAAAATCGATCAGAGTTTCATTCGCGAGATGGGAGTTCGACCGGATTGTCGAGCCATCGTGCACGCAGTCGCTGATCTCGCATCGAAACTAGGAATCATCACTACGGCCGAAGGTATCGAAACAGTCGAGCAACTGGACGAGGTGCGCAGCGCGGGATGCGCTGAGGCACAGGGTTACTATTTTGACAAAGCCTTGCCATCGACGATGCTTGCAAGTTTCTTTTACAATGAAGCCCGCAAGATGTCAGTCGCGGCGTGAGGTTCGCTGCTTCAACCTCTCAAGGTTCAGAGCCACCGGCAAACCCGGCGCGGTTCTATGCGGCGGAAAATGCGGCTGCGGGAACTAACCGGGCGCACGCGATCGGTTGATTGATCGCACAACCACCATCACCAGCAGAGGCCGCTCGGTTTGTTCGGAAATGGCCAACCTGCCGGAATCGAACAAACCGGCGGCATGAACGGAAACAGCACGGTAACCACCAATCGGTGGTAAGCCGGCAGCAAGGACAGGGGCCGCTCTGGGGTCGGAGCGGCCCTTTTGCTGTCGGGGGGCATCGTGGGTTGCTGTGTGGGTAGAGTTCAGTATGCACCGCAGGATGTCGGTATATCTACCAAATATAGCCATATCGGAGGACGCCCGGACCTCCAGCCGAACGCGCATCCTCCACGCATCCTGCACTGGGCCAGGCGCAGGCGCTATCGGGTCAGTCGGATTGCCGCGGCATGCCGCCCGGCCCTGCCCCGAGCCGCAAGGGCGCCTGCTAAGCCGCCAGCATGCGCGACGCTGCCTTCACCTCGTGGGCGGATGTTTCTGCGGCCTTGGTGGCAGTGGCAATCTCGTTCATGTTGTGACTGACCTGCGCAACGGCCTGGGCTGCCGATTGCATGTTGGATGAAATGTCTCGCGCCACGGCGTTCTGCTGTTCGGCCGCGCCGGCAATGGCCGCTGAAATCTGGTTGATCTGGCCGATCGTGGCGCTGATCGTTGAAATCGCGGTTACCGCCTCCTGCGTCACGGTCTGCACGGATGCGATCTGTGAGGAGATTTCCTCCGTCGCCCTGGCGGTCTGGGCCGCCAGATTCTTGACCTCGCCGGCGACCACCGCGAAGCCCTTGCCGGCCTCTCCGGCGCGCGCCGATTCGATGGTGGCGTTGAGGGCAAGCAGATTGGTCTGGCCGGCAATGTCGGCAATCAGACTGACCACTTCGCCGATGCGCCGCGCCGCCTCGGACAGATGGGTGACGATCCCGCCGGTTCTGGCGGCTTCCTCCACGGCCTTCCCCGACACGCTGGAGGCCTCGTGGATCTGATGGCTGATTTCCGACACGGAGGAGACCAGTTCCTCGGCGCCGGCGGCAACTGCCTGCACGTTGGTGGCGGTCTGCACGGATGCGCTGGCGGCTCCGGCAGCCTGCTCGGTGGCGATGGAGATCGCCTTGCCGATTCCGTCGAGACCGGCGTCCACCTCGTGGCCGATGGTCGCCCGCTGCATTCTGTCCTGCACTTGCCGGGTGATATCGGTGGCAAACTTCACCACTTTGACCGGTCGGCCGTCCGGGTCCAGGATCGGGTTGTAGGCGGCCTGCAGCCAGACCGGTTTGCCATCCTTTCCCAGCCGCTTGAATTCGGCAGACTGATATTCGCCGCGTCGCAGGCTTTCCCAGAAGGTCCGGTAATTCTCGCTGTCACGCTCAACCGGGTCGACGAACATCCGGTGGTGCTGTCCTTGGATGTCGTTTAGCCGATAGCCCATGGCGTCCAGGAAATTCTGGTTGGCGGTGATGACCAGTCCGTCCATCGAGAATTCTATGACCGCCTGCGACTTGCGGATGGCTTTGATCTGCCCCTCAAAATCCGCGGACTGCAGTTTTGCCTGCGTAATGTCGGTGGCGATCTTCAGGACCTTGTACGGCTTGCCATTGTGGCCGATGATCGGATTGTATGACGCCTGAAACCAGATCTCCTTGCCGCCCTTGCCAATTCGCTTGAATTCAGCGCTCTGGTGCACGCCCTGCCGCAGCGCCTCCCAAAACTGCGCGGAGGCCGGGGTCGCCTGGTAGGCGGCATCGACAAACATGTGGTGATGCTGCCCGACAATTTCCGCCAGCGAATAGCCGACCGCCTGAAGGAAGTGCGTATTCGCGGCCAGTATCTTGCCGTCTGGATCGAATTCGATCAGCGCCTGGGAGTCATCGAGGGCCGCGAGCTTGGCTCGGGCATCCCTGCCGTTCGTCGCGAGAAATGGTATGCGGATCATGGATCACCAGTTTGCCTGAGGGCGCTGTCGCGCAGCGACCATCAGACGGCTATGCGCGGGATGTCTTACTAAAATATTACGACCTCCGCATTCGGGTCGAGAATCAACACCACTTCTTCGATTGTTTCTAGATTGATCCGGGAACTGCAACCGGATTTGCCAATTGGTGGCTCCCCTGCCCCAGTCGCAGCTGTGGACCCCAGCCCCTACTCCGCGGCCTCCTGCCGGCCCGCACGGGCGTAGCGGCTGACCGCCGGTTTCAACCCCAAATTCTGCCGCAGCGTGCGGCCTTCATACTCGGTGCGGAACAGCCCGCGGCGCTGCAACTCGGGGACCACCAGATCGACAAAATCCTCGCAGCCGGCGGGAAGATGCGTCGGCGTGATGTTGAACCCGTCGCAGGCCTCCTGCTCGAACCAGTCCTGCATGACGTCCACGATGTCCGCGGCCGTGCCGATCAGGCAGAATCCGCCCATGCCGGCGACATGCTCATACAACTGGCGGATCGTCAGCTTCTCGCCTCGTACGCGTTCCACCAGCCGCTGGCTGATGCTGCGCACCTCCTGCGGCCCCAGCGCATCCAGCGGCACCGGCCCGTCCAGCGGATAACCCGACAAATCGCCGAAGGTGCTGTGCAGCCGCGCCAGCCCGACCATCGGATCCAGCAGCGCCTGCAACTGGTCGTATTTGCCCTGCGCCTCCGCCCGCGTGCGGCCGACCACCGGGCGCAGCGCCGGCAGGATTTTCAGGTCGTCCTGGTCGCGCCCGTAGGTCGCCAGCCGGCGCTTCACGTCGTGATAATAGGCCTGCGCCAGCTCCGCCGTGTCATGCACCGCATAGACCAGGTCGGCGGTCGCGGCGGCAATCTCGCGGCCCTGCTCGGAGGCGCCGGCCTGCACCAACACCGGATGGCCCTGCGGCATGCCGGCCACGTTCAACGGCCCGCGCACCGAGAAATACTTGCCCTTGTGATCCAGCACATGCATGCCGCGTTCGTCGTAGAATTGGCCGCCGGCCCGGTCGTAGACGAATGCGTCCGCGTCCCAGCTGTCCCACAATCCCCGCACAACATCGACGAATTCCGCCGCACGCTCGTAGCGCGTGTCGTAATCGACATGCTGCTCGCGATTGAAGTTCCGCGCCTCCGCCTCGGACCAGGAGGTCACCATGTTCCACCCGGCGCGTCCGTTGCTGATCAGGTCCAGGGTCGCGAACTTGCGCGCGATATGGTACGGCTCGTTATAGGTGGTGGAGGCAGTGGTCACCAGGCCGATATGCTCCGTCACCACCGCCAGGGCGGGCAACAGCGTCATCGGCTCCATCTCGACGATCTCGTAGCCGGAGCGCGCCAGTGAGCCGCGTGGCGCGTCGCGCTCGCGAATGCCGATGCCGTCGGCGAAGAAGATCAGGTCGCATTTGCCGCGTTCGGCGGCCTTGGCGCTGCGTGCATAGTGGTCGAAGCGCAGCGTACCATCCACCGGCACGTCGGGATGCCGCCAGGCCGCCGGGTGATAGCCCAGGCCACGAATCGACATGCCGATATGCATCCGTCTGCGGGTCATGCTGCCCCTCCTGCTGCGTCGTCTGGCCTCAGTAGAGCATCTTCACCGTGTATCGAGGCAAGGCGTGAATGCTCGTTCCGTGAGGCGAGCAGAAACGCCACCAGCTGCGCGACATGGCCGTCGCGTGCGGTGCCGGGTCGCTGCCGGATGATCACGTCCCACGAGCCCGGCAGCGACCGGTCCGGGAACGGCCGCACCAGCCGGCCGCTGGCGAGCTCCCGGTCCACCAGCGGCCGACGGCCCAGCGCCACACCCGCACCGGCGATCGCGGCGCCAACCGCGGCATTGAACGAACTGAATCGCACGATCGTCACCTTTGCCTGCGCTCCCACGCCCAGCAGGTCGAGCCAGCTGCGCCAATCCTTCTCCCGGCTGGCGCCATGATCCTCCTGCAGCAGATTGTGGCGCAGCAGCCCGTCCGGATGCCCGGTCAGGTGCAGCGACGGGCTGCACACCGGGGTGACCGTCTCGCGAAACAGCAGCTGGTCGCCATCGGGCAGCACGCCGGGCCGCGCCAGCAGGACAGCCAGGTCCAGCCCTTCCCGCACCAGGTCCGGCTCTTCCTCGATGGCGCGCATCTGCCACGGCACGGACGGGTGTTGCGCCGCGAACGCGGCCAGCAGCGGGGCGAGCCACAGCGAGGCCATTGATCCGTTGGCCGAGATCGCCAGCACCGGGCGACGGCCACGGGTCCGGCTGCGCAGCCCCTCGCAGGCTTCGCCCAATTGGGTGAAGGCCGACTCCACCGCACGCAGCAAGGCCTCGCCCTCGGCCGTCACCACCGTGCGGCCGGTGCCGTTGCGAGCCCGGATCAACAATGCGCCACCCAGGTCCTGCTCCAGCCCGCGCAGCTGATGACTGACCGCGCTGGTGGTGACGTTCAGCGCCGCGGCGGCGCGGGCGAAGCTGCCATGCCGGGCGACGGCGGCGAAGGCGCGCAGGGCGGCCAGCGGGGGGATTTGACCTGGCATTGCCATGCAATTTAACTCAAGGGCGATTGAAAATCCCGCGTTTGCGCGCCATCCGTGCGGATGTCCAAATGCCGGCAGACGCGATAAGGACCCGCGCATGCACTTCGACCTAAAGCTTTGGCGCATGACGGCGGGCCAGCGCGGCCGCATCCTCCTGTCCACTTTGCTGGGCCTGCTGGCACTGGGCTTCGGAATCGCCCGGTTCGCATTCCTGGGGCGGTTCCTGGCCGGGGTATTCAGCGGCGAGCCCGCCACCGCGCTGGTCTGGCCTTTGCTGGCCACCGGCATCGCCATTGTGCTGCGCGCCACGCTGGATAACGCGCGCACCATGGTCGCGCACCGCACCGCCACCCGTGTGCAGGAAGCCCTGCGCGCCCGGATCTTCGACAAGATCCTGGCGCTCGGCCCCGCCTGGTTCGGCGCCGAACGCACCGGCGGGGTGATGCTGTCCATGGTGGACGGTGTCGAGCAGCTGCAGAGCTTCTTCGGTCAGTATCTGCCACAGGTCGCGGTCGCCATCGCCGCCCCGGTCGCGATCTTCGCCTTCATCGCCTGGTGGGACGTGCCAGTGGCGGCCGTCATGCTGGCCGCGGCACTGTTCACGCTGGTGCTGCCAGCCGCCGTGCATGAAGGCTCGGGCGCCGCGTCACGCGAACGCCAGAGCAGCTTCAAGGCATTCGGCGAGGAGTTCCTGGACGCCATCCAGGGCCTGCCGACCCTGAAGGCGTTCGGCCAGAGCGGCCGGTTTGGCGAAATGCTGGCCGAGAAGGCCCATGCGCTGTCCAACAGCACGTTCTGGGTGTTGTCCTGGAGTGTGATCACCCGCGGCATCACCGATACCGGCTGCGCACTCGGCGCCGCCGCCGCTTTGGCACTCGGTGCCTGGCGGGTGCAGAGCGGCAGCATGAGCCTGGAAGCCCTGCTGATCGTGCTGATGGCCGGCACCGAAATCTTCCGACCGCTGCGCGACCTGCGCACCGTGCTGCACCAGGGGCTTACCGGCCAGGCCGCCGCCAGCGGCATTCTGGAGCTGCTTGATGTGCCGGAGACCGCACCCGCCGCGCCGGACGTACCGATCCCGGCGAGCGGCCTGCGCCCGCGCATCGAATTCCAGGACGTGCGCTTCGCCTATCCCGGCGGGCGCGCCGCTGCCCATCAGGGGCTGTCATTTGTGGTGGAGCCGGGGGAACGGGTCGGTATTGTCGGGCCGAGCGGGTCGGGGAAGTCGTCGGTCGTCCGGCTGCTGCTGCGGCTGTACGATCCACAGGCGGGCAGCGTGCGCGTCGACGGTCAGGATCTGCGCGCGCTCGATCCCGAAGCGCTGCGGCGCATGGTCGCTGTGGTCTCCCAGGATTCCTACCTGTTCCACGGCACCGTCGCGGAAAACCTGCGGCTCGGCCGGCCCGACGCGCCCGAGGGGGACGTCGTAGCCGCGGCCATAGCGGCCAATGCGCATGAGTTCATCATGGCGTTGCCGGAAGACTACGACACCGTGATCGGGGAGCGCGGAACCCGCCTGTCCGGCGGCCAGCGCCAACGCCTCGCCATTGCCCGCGCGCTGCTGCGCGACTCGCCAATCCTGGTGCTGGACGAGGCCCTCTCCTCGGTGGATGCCGAGAACGAGGCGGTGATCCAGCAGGCGCTGGACCGGCTGATGACCGGCCGCACCACCTTGATCCTGGCGCATCGTCTGTCCAGTGTGATCAGCGCGGACCGTATCCTGGTGCTGGAAGACGGCGCGGTGGTGCAGAGTGGCCGGCACGAGACGCTGATCTCGGTGGACGGCCCGTATCGCGACCTGATGGTGCCGCAACTCGCCGAACATGAGGATGCGGTGATCGAGCTGCCCTCCGACAGCATCACGCCGCTGGTCGAGGCCGAGGCGGCTGCCCTGAGCGTGCGTCCGCTGGCGGAGGACGCCGCCACCGTCACCTGGCCGGAGACCATTCGCACCCTGCTGGGCTTCGTGGGTCCCTGGCGCGGCCAGCTCGGGGTGACCGTGCTGTGCGGTATCGGCCGCGTCGTGGCGTATATCGGCGTCGGCGTGCTGGGGGCGCTGCTGCTGGGTGCGGTGCGGGCACATGCGCCGACGCTGCTGCTGACCATCGCCCTGCTGGCGGTGGCGCCGCTCGCCGGGCTGCTGCACTGGCTGGAATCCTGGCTCGCCCATGCCATGGCCTACGAGCTGCTGGCCGAACTGCGGATCGCGCTGTACCAGAAGCTCGACGCACTGGCCCCCGCCTATCTGCTGCGCCGGCGCTCCGGCGATCTGGTCGCGCTGGCGACGCAGGACGTGGAGACGGTGGAGTATTTCTTCGCCCATACCATCGCGCCAGCGTTCGTCGCCGGCTTCATCCCCGCCGCGGTGCTGCTGGCACTGGCGGTCATCGCCTGGCCTCTTGCCCTGGTGCTGTTGCCCTTCCTGCTGTTTGCGGGCCTGTCGCCGATGCTGGGCCGCCGCCGCATCGACCAGCTTGGCTCCGATGCCCGCGGCGCATTGGGCGGGCTCGGCGCGCAGACCACGGAGACCATTCAGGGGTTGGGGGAGCTGGTGGCCTTCAGCGCGACCCGGCGCCGGCGCGCCACATTCATGAGCCAGGTGCGGCAATACCAGACAACCCGGCTGGCGCTGCTGGAGGATCTTACGCTGCAATCAGCCGGACTGGAGGCAGCGACCGGCCTCGGCGGCCTGGCCGTGGCCGCCTTGGGCGCTGCTTTGGTGATGCATGGCTGGATCGCTCCCGCGCTGCTGCCGCTGCTGGTGCTGATCTCGATCGCGGCGTTCCTGCCGGTGTCGGAGATCGCCCAGGTCGGCCGGCAGTTGGCCGACACCATTGCCTCCACGCGGCGGCTGCACGTGGTGCATGGCGAACCCGTCACCATCACCGATGGCGACGTGGTGCCGCCGGCGCGGCAGGGCGGATCGGAGGTGGCCTTCCGCCATGTCGAATTCACCTATCCCGGCCGGCACCGCCCGGCGTTGAACAACGTGTCCTTTACCGTGCCGGCGGGCGCGACGGTGGCCCTGGTCGGGCCGTCCGGCTCCGGCAAGACGACGTTGGCCAATCTGCTGCTGCGCTTCTGGGATCCGAACGAAGGCAAGATCACGCTGGATGGAGAGGACCTGCGCGCACTGACCCTGGACGGGCTGCGCGGGCAGATCGCGCTGGTGGCGCAGGACACTTACCTGTTCAACGACACGCTCGGTGCGAATGTGCGTCTGGCGCGGCCGGATGCGACCGAGGCCGAGGTGACGCAGGCGCTGGATCGCGCTGCGTTGTCCGGGTTCGTGGCAGGGCTGCCCGACGGGCTGCTGACCCGTGTCGGGGAACGCGGCGTGCAATTATCCGGTGGACAGCGGCAGCGCGTGGCGATCGCGCGGGCGTTCCTGAAGGACGCGCCGATCCTGGTGCTGGACGAGG
The DNA here is from genome assembly GCA_963789495.1 of uncultured Alphaproteobacteria bacterium. GTDB lineage: Bacteria > Pseudomonadota > Alphaproteobacteria > Acetobacterales > Acetobacteraceae > CAWBLP01. Next base: position 227,749 of record CAWBLP010000008.1, on the reverse strand, counting down.
CGACCTCGCATCTGGACACGATCAGTGAGACTGCGGTGCGCTCCGCGCTGGACGCGCTGATGACCGACCGCACCACCATCGTGGTGGCGCATCGGCTGTCCACCATTCGGGCCGCGGACCTGATCGTGGTGCTGCAGGCCGGCCGGGTGATCGAGGCCGGCCGGCACGGCGAGCTGCTGGCGCGGCGCGGGGTGTATGCACGACTGGTGGAGCGGCAGATGGCCGGGGTGGGCGCGGGCGAGGGGAGGGCGCAGGTCGGCTAGCGACGCGGCGCTTGCCGGCATGCATGATCCTGCAAGCCGACGGCCCGCCCCGCCTTGTCGGCATGGCATCGGTCATCGGAGACCCGGCTAGAAAGTGGTTTCCATCGCAACCAGCTTGTCGCATCTGATGGCACGGTCGCGGTCTGCCGCTGTCGTAGCTTCGGGTCCGAGCGAATCGACGATGAAATCGATGAATTTCCGTAGTTTCGCCGGCACGTGGCTGCGGGACGCATAATAGACGTAGAGCGGGAACCGCTCGTCCGGCCAATCGGGAAACAGGTTGATCAGCGCCCCTCTGCGGCAATGCTGCGCGATCCCCAGCTCGATGACCTGCGCGACGCCGAAGCCAGCCAGACAGGCTCCGAGCTTGGTGCCGGAATCGGTCACTGTCAGCCGGCCATTCACCGCGACGGAAATGGTTTCGTTGCCCCGCCAGAACTCCCAGTCGAATGGCCGCCCGGTCGCGGGATCAATCGCCAGGATGCACTCATGCGCCGCGCTCGCCAGGTCCTGCGGGTGAGCCGGCCTGCCGTGCTGCTCGATATAGAGCGGCGATGCAACCGTCAGGATGCGCGCATCGAGCAGACGACGGGCGATAAGTGAAGATGGCGTCGGCTCGCCGAAACGCACCGCCAGGTCGAAGCCGTCACTGACCAGGTCCGCCATGCGCTCCCTGGTTTCGATACGCAGCTCCAATCCCGGATTGCGCAGCAGGAAGGCACTCAGTTTCGGCGCCAGGACCATGCGGGAGAACAGCGGATCGACACTCACCCGCAACCTGCCGCGCACCGTGTTACGCGATTTCGCGGTTTCGCTCGCCGCCTCGCCGATCCCGGCTAGATGCGGAACGACCCGTTCATGCAGCGCTCGTCCCTCATCGGTCAGCTCGACCGCGCGGCTGGTGCGGTGAACCAGGCGGGTGTCGAGGCGCGCCTCGAGCTTTGCGATCGCGCGGCTGACGCCCGATTGCGTCATGCCAAGACGGTCCGCCGCCCGGCCGAACCCGTGTGCATCGGCGACGGCGGCGAGCACGACCAAGCCGCTGACCAGTCGACCGTCGATTTCCTCCATTGCCGATGCCCTCCGGTCATCCAAGTGATGACACGTGAATGGTGGTGCCACATCGCAATATTGGCCACGTTGTCCGCATCGGCAACACCGGTTCGACCTTCGCATCCGGCACAATTGCCTTGTTCGACATGGAGACCCGAATGAACCAGATCGAAGCCGTCGCATCCGCGATCAATCGCTATTTCGACCTCATGTATGACGCGGACGACGCTAAATTCCCCGAGGTCTTCCACAGCGCATGCCTGGTCCACGGCATGCGGGACGGAAAACTCGTTGCGTGGTCGGCGGCGGAGTTCCGCGCCATCATGCACGGCCGGCCGTCTCCGGCAGCAATGCAGGCTCCGCGTGATCAGCAGATTCTGAGCATCGAATGCATCGCGGCGGACCTGGCGGCCGCCAGGTTGCGTGTACGGATCGGTCAGACCTGCTTCATCGATCATCTCACCTATCACTGCATCGACGGAAAATGGCTCGTCACGTCGAAGGCATTCCACGTCGCGCTGGTCTTCCCGCCGGGACCGTAGCTCGCGACCGCTGTAACGACTGAGGCGTGCGGGCGGACCGGATGAGGCTCCGGCCCTGACGGAGGCTGGCCTGCGTCCACCCGCGGAGGCTCGGCCTTCGCCGCCACCGACGGATACGGCGGGCCAAAATCACCCGCGGTATCCGGCAGCCATCGATGTTCCGACGCGTTCGTCCGCGCCGCTTACTTCACCCCGGCGGTTTTCGGGTCGAGCTTCGCGTACACTTCCTGGTAGATGATCTCCGACAGTTTCTCCGGATTGTCGGCGACCGGCTCGACCATCTTTGCATATTTGGCGTACAGCTTGCGGTAGTCCGCGACGAACTCTGCGGCGTCGTTGATGCCGAGCGTCTCCTTCGCGTGTGCGACGACGTTGTTGATGTCATGCTCGACGAAGTCGTCACGCAGTTTCACCAGGCCGGGATCCGGCTGGACGACCGCGATATGCTTCTGCTTGGCGAGTTCCATCCCAACATCATCGGTATGATGATAGGCATTCACCGTGGCGACGATGCCGACAGAGGCGGCCTTGAAGATCGCGGCGCGCTCATCCGGCGTGAACTTCGCCCATTTGTCGTGGTTGAAGGAGAACAGTGCGAGCGAGCGGAACGATCCGGTCTTCAGCATGATCACCTGGTTCGCCACGTCGGCGACCCCGAGGCTCTTCAACCCGCCGATCGCGTAGAGCGCGCCGTTCAGGATGCCGCGCGACATGCCTTCGTACATCTCGGAAGTCGGGATATTCACACCGACCGCGTCGATCGATTTGGCGAACCGGTCCCACAGCGACCCGCCGGCGCGTAGCTTCGCACCTTTGATCTTCTCGGGGGAATTCAGGTCGCCCTTGGCGATGATCACGTAGGGTGCGGTGCTGCCGCCGGCGACGAACACCTGGTTCTGCTTGGTGAATTCCTGCTGGCAGGCTTCGCAGTGCAGCCAGTACAGCTCGGTCACTGCGAATGCGCCGGCCATGTCGTCCTCACCGATCATGGCCATGTTGTTGATCATGATGCCGTGGGGGTAATAGGCCGGCGTATAGGTCATCACGACCTGACCGAAATCGGCGACGTCATCGCGCACGCCATCCGAGATTGCCTTCGCGCCCAGCAGTGATTCGCCGGGAAAGATGTGCACACTCAGCTTGCCCTTCGAATCCTTCTTCAACGCGTCGGCGAAGGCCTTGAAGCCGACGCCGATGGGATGCTGTGGCGAAACGAAATGCGCGGCCTTCAGCGTTTCCGCCGAGGCCGTTCCGGCGGCGCCGGCCAGCATTGCGCCGCCGAGCAGCGCGCCGGCGAATGCGACGCTGCGGAGCCAGCCTGATTGGGGTTTCATCAACATGTTCCTCCCTTGAAACGGATTCGTTGTGTTGCCGTGACCGCGGTCTGTGCCGCGTTGGCGCCGGTGGCTCTGCCAGGCAAAGCCGCGGACGCGGTCAATCGATCAATCCTGGCAGATAGAGACTGATCGACGGGAAAGCGATCATCAGGCCCACGGTGACCACGTCGGCGACGATGAACCAGAGGATGCCTTTGAAGATCGTCTCGGTGGCTATGCGGTCGCCGACGATGCCTTTGATGACGAAGACATTCAGTCCGACCGGGGGCGTGATGAGGCCGATTTCCAGCAGCTTCGTCATCAGCACGCCGAACCAGATCAGGTTGACCCCGACATCGCTGACCGCGGGCAGGAATACCGGCAGGGTCAGCAGCATGATGCCGATCGGATCGAGGAAGCAGCCCAGGAAGAACAGCACCAGCATAGTGCCGATGATCAGGCTGATCGGGCCGACCTCGTAGGCAACCACGAACTCCGAGATCGAATCGGTGAAGCCGGACAGTGCCAGGAAGCGGGTCAACAGGTTGGCGCCGATCGCGATGACGAAGATGGCGGCTGTGCTGACGAGTGTTTCGCGCACCGCAAGCTTGATCTTTTCCACGGTCAGCGTGCGTTGCACGAAGCCGATGATGAAGGACAGGAAGGCGCCGATCGCACCGGCTTCGGTTGGGGTGAAGATTCCGGCGAACAATCCGCCGAACACGCCGATGATCAGGGCGACGACGGGCCAGGCGCCGCGGAAAGCGTCGATGCGATCGGCCCAGGTGACCCGTATGGCGTCCGGCCGGCGCCAGTTCCGGTGAGATCTTTACCCGGATGACAATCATGATCGGCGTACAGCACGGCGGTCAGCAGGCCGGGCAGCAATCCGGCGATGAACAGTTTGCTGATCGGCAGTTCGGCATAGATGCCATACAGCAGCAGCAGGATGCTGGGCGGGATCATCGATCCGATGGTGCCGGCAGCGGCAACCGTGCCGGCGGCGAGGCCGCGGTCGTAACGGCTGTTCAGCATCTCCGGCACGGCGATGCGACCCATGGCGGCGGCGCAGGCGACCGATGATCCGGTGACGGCGGAGAAGCCGGCGGCGGCGCCGACCGAGGCGACGGCCAGTCCGCCCGGCATCCAAGACAGCCAGGTGCGGGCGATGCGGAACAGCCCGTCGGTCAGTTGCGAATGAAAGCACACGTAGCCCATCAGCAGGAACATGGGCACCGAGCTCAAGGTCCAGTGCGCGACGAAGTCGTAGGGTACAGCGGTGAGGATGCCCCAGGCGGAGCGCGAGCCGAGCTCGAACCAGATGCCGAGGAAGGATACGCCGCCGAGTGCGACGCCCACGGGGACGCGCAGCACGAGGAGGATAAGCAGTACGGCGAGGGCGCCACCGCTCAGGGTCAGGTCATCCATCTGATCGACTTGGGTTGGCGCGGGGCGCTGCTGGAAGGGGGAGCAAGCTTCAGTCGAAGGCTTCGAGGTCGTCGGATTTCGCCAGCACGCGATTGTCGCCGGCGAACAGCCGTATCGCCTTGTAGATCAGCAGCAGTGCGATCAACCCGCAGCCGATCGGCAGGTAGAACCGGGTTGGCCAGACGGTGATCGCGGTGGTGCCGAGCGTGACTTCGCCCACGGCATATTTCTGCAGTGCGTCCTGGCCGGTTCGCCAGGTGAAGGCGCCGAAATAGCTGGCGGATGCCAATGCGACGCAGGCGATCAGGATTTCCTGCACGCGGCGCGGCAGATGTTGGGTGACCAGTTCAACGACGATGTGTGCGTTGAGACGTTCAACCAGCGCGAGCGGCAGGAAGACAATGGCGACGATGTAATAGGTCGAGACGATTTCGACCGTATCGTGGAACGGCATGGCGAACAGATAGCGGCACGCCACATCGGCGGTGATGTGCAGCATCATCAGGATCAGGATCGCGCCTGCGATCAGCGCAAGCAGGTCCGCCGCGCGGTCCAGTATGGTTCTCGGCATTTCGTTTCCTGGCGCCCCGCATTTTTTCAGTGACGGAATTGACCATCGCCAAATCCGCGCGGATGCGCCCAGCCTCCCTATAAGATACTTGTATTTGTTACCGTCGAACGTCTCATTCCGTGCCCTGCCTGTCAATCGAATGCTGTTGACTGGGTAATGTCGCAGCGCAGCGTGGCGCGCGTTGCCGGCCTCTCTATCTAAGCCAGCATGCGTGTGCTTCTGATCACGACCGGAATTGCTCTGCTCGCTCTCGGTCTCGCATGGCCCTGGATCGCGCGGCTTGGGATCGGCTCGCTGCCCGGCGACATCAGCGTGCAGCGTCCCGGCTTTCGCCTCTATTTTCCCCTTGGCAGCAGCGTGCTGGTCTCCATCGTGCTGTCACTGGCGCTGACCCTGATCGGCTGGTGGTGGCGACGCTGACCGAGGCAGCGATCCGGCGGCGCGAGCGGCCGACCCTGCGACCATCGTGATTCTGTCGATACATCGCGAATTGGTCCACACTGCCTGTCGCACCGCCACAAGGACTTACAATGACGTTTTGGCCACCGCCAACGTGCAACGGCAGCGACCTCTCCGCGCCGGGTGCATCGATCAGGACTTGTGCATCATGCTGACACGTCTGCTCGCGATGATGCTGGCGGCGATCATGATGATGCATCCCGGCCGGAGCTGGGCCTGGGGGGATGAGGGCCACAAGATCGTAGCGCTGATTGCCTATCGCCACCTGACGCCGGCGGTGCGGACCCGGGTGGACGCCATGCTCCGTGCCGACCGGGACCCATTGACGCCGCCGGATATCGCCAGCCGCGCGACCTGGGCCGATCGCTACCGGGAGAGCGACCATGGCAGCACGAAACTGCATTACAGCCTTACTCGCGAATGGCATTTCGTCGATATCGAGCTCGAGCATCCAGACCTGACCGCGGCCTGTTTCGGCCATCCGCCGCCCGCGGTTCCCGCCAGCGCCGGTCCGGCCAAGGCCTGTGTGGTCGATCGCATCGCGGCGTTCGCGGCAGAGCTGCACGACCTGCCGTCACACGACCCCGAGCGGCTGACCGCGCTGCGTTTCCTGCTGCACCTGGTGGGCGATTTGCATCAGCCGCTGCACGCGGCGGATAATCACGATCGCGGCGGCAATGAGGTGCTGGTGCTGTACGGGCGGCATGTGGTCGGCCAGTCACTGCACGGCTACTGGGACAAGGACACGGTCGTGCGGCTTGGCGGTGATCCCGAGAAGGTCGCGCGTGCGCTGGAGCGACGGTTCGCTGCGAAGTGCAAGGGCTGGGCGAGCGGCACGCCCGCGGAATGGGCGCTGGAGTCCTTCAGCGTCGCAAAGGACGTGGTGTATCGGCTGGGGGAGACGACAGCGGACCGGAAGGGCCAGCCGGTCTATCGGCTGAGCCAGCGCTACCAAAGTCATGCGGCAACGGTGGCGGGCATGCAGCTCGAGAAAGCCGGATGCCGGTTGGCAATGGTGCTGAACGACGCGCTGCGATGACCATTTTCCGGGTGTGCAGCACAGGCCGAAGCGGCTCAGGCGCCCGAGAGGCTGTCTTGCCGCGCTGAACTCACGTCCGCGGGTGGCGGCGGACGTCATGGTGGGCGCCTGTCATGACGCGCCCGTCCTGCCGGCTTACCCGTCCTGCCGGCTACCTTCGTCGTGCCGGGCGCAGGTTCGGCATCCGAGAGTTGCGCCGTGCGAACGACGGAGAACCCGTGGATGCCGAACTGCGTCAGCATGACGTTGGGCGCGAACACCCTCAGTCGAACACGAAGGTCCGCAACTCGATGCTCTCGCGCGGCAGCGCATCGGCCGGTGTGGTGGGGTCCTCGAACGCGGTATGCGGTGCGAAGCGCGCGCGCCCGTCGGTGGCGGAGTCGTAGCACTTCAGCAGCAGCACCTCATCCGGCTGCATCGAGGGCACGTAGAACCAGCGATGCTGCGGGTTGAAGCGAACCGAATAGGTCTCCCCCACGCGGTCGCGATACACCAGGTCCGAAGCCACCAGATCATCCGGCGCGAGCGAGCCGGCATCGCACACCGCGAGCGGCGCATCGCGCAGCGGCCCGCGGATCGGCCGCCAGATGTTGATCACCTGCGCCCGCCCTTGCAGCGCCTGCTCCGCATCCGCGCCGAGGAAATCGCGGATCCGCTGCGGTCCGGAGGTTTCCGTATGGTCCACATGCACGCGTCCCACCGGCTGCCGCGGCGCACCCGCCGTGCGGTCTTCGGCCCCGGTCACGCGCCGCCGTACCGTGTGGTCGAACACGACCACCCGGCGCGCGCCGGTCACCTGTTGCAGCAGGCGCTCCGCCTCCGGGTAATACACGCGACGCACCTCGTCGTCGTCATAGAAGTCCTGCACCGCGCTGTGGTGCGGCAGGAGCGCGAAGCCTTCGCGGTCGAGCGAAACCTCCGGCACGATCGGTCGTGCGTTGAAGATCGGCACGACATGGGTGTCGCTGACGATGTTGCTGCGCGCCTCGCCATCCAGCGGGTCGTAGGCGAGGGTGCGCGGGCGTTGCGTCATTGATGCGATGTAGTTCAGTGGCGCGTCGACATGCGGCAGCGATGCGAGTGTGGTCATTCTGGCTCCTCCGGTTGAATGCGGTTGGGATCGGTCAGCAGGGCGGGACGGAGCGCCAGAATGGCTGGGAAATCTCCCACTGCACGTCCGCCCGCGTGGCGCCGAAATCGCTCAGCTCGCGGTCGCTGAGCTCTGCCAGCCGCCGGCGGCCCTCGGCGCGCCGGTGCCAGACGCCCAATGTGTTCCAGACCCGATGCACGATGCCGGGCCGGTGTGCCGCATCCGACGCCGCGGCGAACGGCATGTCCTGACAATTTGTCAGGGATGGGTGGGCAATAGTGGCCATGACAACCTCCAGGTTCGTGATGTCTGGAAGGCAAAGTGGTCGTCGATCCGCAGCATGACAAAGGATGATTTGTCAGGCTTCACATGAGGGAATGTCATGGTTAGACTGGCCCCATGACCACGCTGCCATCGCTCAATGGACTGCGCGCGTTCGAGGCGGCGGCCCGCCATCTCAGCTTCACGCGGGCAGCCGACGAGCTGAACGTGACCCAGACCGCGATCAGCCATCAGATCCGCCGGCTGGAGGAGCAACTGGGCATCCGGCTGTTCGATCGCGGCAACCGCACGCTGGCGCTGACCCGGGAGGCGCAGGGCTACCTGCCCTCCGTGCGCGCCGCGTTCGAGGATCTGCGCCAGGCGACGGCACGCTTGCAGCGGACCGGACGCGAGGAGGTTCTCACCGTCAGCACCACCGCGTCACTGGCCGCGAAATGGCTGGTGACCCGCGTGGCCGCGTTTCAGAACGCCAACCCCGGCATCGAAGTGCGCATCACCACCTCCGCGCATCTGGTGGATTTCCGCCGCGAGCAGGTCGACATGGCGGTGCGCTACGGGCGCGGCACCTGGCCTGGCCTGCACGCGCAATGGCTGATGGCGGAGGACATTTTTCCGGTGTGCAGCCCGGCCTTGCTGACCGCCGCGAAGCCGCTGCGTTGCCCCGAGGACCTGGCGCATCACACGCTGCTGCATGCCACCACATTGCGCGAGGACTGGCAGCTCTGGCTGACCGCCGCGGGCCTGCCGACCGCATTGGCAACGCGCCGCGGCATGACCTTTGACCAGAGTTTCATGGCAATCCAGGCGGCCATGGAAGGCCTCGGCGTCGCGCTCGGCCGCACTCGCTTCGTCGAGGCGGATATCGCGGCAGGGCGGCTGGTGGTGCCGTTCGATGTCGTGCTGCCGGCCGATGCGGGGTTTTACGTGGTCGCGCCGCAGGAAGCCGCCGACCTACCGAAAATCCGGGTGTTTCGCGACTGGCTGATCGGATCGGTCAAACCCGGTGCCGTGGCGCCGCCGCCCGATGCACTGACGGACCTGCCGGCCGGGATGTGAACCCGAGCAACCGCGCGGTCGCCGCGGGTGGCGCGGCGGCCGTCGCCAAACGCCGTCCGTGATTACACGGCCGCTCGGTGGCTCCGTGCATAGAACCGCACGCGGGTGGCGGCACAGCTTGCCAGCACGATGAATGCCAGGCAGCCGCCCGCCTGTGCGGACAGCGTCACGCCGGCATCGATCAGATACCCCATCAGGCTGGGCGCCACGCCGCTCGCGATCACGTTCGCCGCACTGACCGTCGCGCGCACCTCGGCCAGCCGCTCCGGCCCGTACAACTCCACCCACAGCGCTGTCAGCAGGGTCGCACTGACACCCGAGGAAATCCCGGTCGGCACCAGATACAGCGGCACACCCCAGGCCGGCTGAACTGCGGCGATGGCCACCATCGAGACCGCCAGAGGGGTCAGGAACAATGGCAACACCCGTGTCGCCCCGAACCGGTCGATCAGCGGCCCTGCCATCGCCATCGATGCCGCGCGGGCGATGGCGTAACCGACGAACCAGGACGCCCACCAGTCGAACGCCCAGCCCTTCTCCTGCAGCAGCCGCCCCTGGTGGAAGAAGAAGCCGGTCACGATGAAGGACGGCGCCAGCACCACCGGCACGGTGAACAGGATGCGTGGATCGCGCCACAATCGCGGGCGCGGCTGACCCGGCGAACGACGTCGCGCATGGCTGACCGGTTCCGCCGGTAGCCTGCCGCGATTCCGGCAGGCCAGAGCCAGTACGGTGCCGCCGGCGATCAGGCCGATTGCGGCCAGCCACAGGCCGCGCCACCCGATCAGGCCCATGCCGACCGCAACCGCGAGCGGCAGCAGCGCCTCGCCGATCGGCATTCCGAGATTGGCCAGTCCCAGCGCGCGACCGGCGCGGCTGGGGAAGGCGCGCGCTGTAGCTGTCATGGCGGTATGCACCATCAGCCCCTGCCCGCCGAGGCGCAGCAGATACAGCGCGAGAATCAGCAGGGCGACGCTGGACGCGATCGCCATCACCCCACAGGCGCAGGCCAGCAGAATCGCGATGCCGATGGTGTACCGCGGCACCGTCGTGTCATCGATCCAGCGCCCGACCCGGGGCAGGGTGAACGCGCTGGCAAAGGTGGCCACGGCATAGGCGGTGCCGAACCCGCCATCCGACAGCCCGTAGGCCGCTCGTAGCGGCGCACCGAACAGTGAGATGAAGAAGGTCTGCCCGAAGCTGGACATCGCCATCAGCAGCGCGCCGAAGGCCAGGTGCGGCCAGTGCGCCCGGACGAAGGCGATCGTCCCGCGCATCAGCGCGCGGGATTGCTGGCGCAGGCCAGGCAGGTGGGCACCGACGGATCGAGTGCCAGGCGCCTCGGCGCGATGTCCTCGCCACACACGGCGCAGGCGCCGTAGGTTCCGGCGTCCAGCCGCGCCAGGGCCTGGTCGATGCGGCGGACGGTGTCGGCGCGGCGCCGTTCCGTGGCAAGCGCCATGGCCTGGTTCTGCAGGGCGTCCATCCGGGACAGCCGACCCACTGAGGTCTGATCCAGGGTCACCGGCGCGCGGTTGTCCGCGGTGGTGTCGCTGGCCTCGGCCAAGGTGGCGCGCTGCTCCAGCAGTCGCGCGCGAATCGCTTCGGTGTCGGGCGTTGCAGGCTGCATCCGCCTCTCCTCTCATCAGCGCCGCCGCACCTGAAGACCGCTCGGTCTTCAGGACATCCGAAGGCGCGCGTTGTCAGGGCAGCAGGACCAGGCAGGTCCGCGGTGTCAGGGCGCGGAATTGGGCGCCAGCGGGAGCTTAGCACCGGGCGATGAGGTCACAACCCGGGGACGCAGCGGTGGCGCTCCCCTTCGTGGTGCGTGCCGGCGAGGATCTGGCGCCTTCCCGGCGTGCCGCGCGCACGGGGCGGTAAGCCACTCTACCCCCGTCGTCTTGGCCGAGCTTGACCCGACCAGCTACACCGGAACGATCGGGTCGACACGCGGCCTCGATGCCCGATCAGCTCCACGCCTTAATCGATCCACGCCTTATTTATCCACGCCTCGTCCAGCTACGCGGCGGCCCGGCCCTTATCCACACATTCGACGCCGGCTCAGATCCCCACATCCTCGCCGGCGGACAGGCGCTGCATCACGCCATTGCGCCACGCGGCAAAGGCTTCGCCGCTCCAGGCGTCGTGCCGCCCCTCGGCATAGGCCAGCGCGTTGCGGTGGTAGATCAGCGCATTGCGCCGGTTGGCCGCGAAGTTGTCGCGGGTGGCCACCACCTTGCCCGGCACGCCCATCACCACCGAGCCGTCGGGCACCACCGTCCCCGGCGGCACCAGTGCCATGGCACCGACCACGCAGCAGCGGCCCAGCTTGGCGCCGTCCATCACCACGGCGCCGATGCCGATCAGGCAGTCGTCGCCGACATCCGCGCCATGCACCACGGCACGGTGCGCGATCGAGCAGTAATCCCCGATCGTCGTGCCGCGTCCGCCGCCGACATGGATCACCGCGCCATCCTGGATGTTGCAGCCTCGTCCGATCCGCACCCCCGCACCCTCGGCGCGGATGACCGAGTAGGGCCAGAAACTGCTGCCTTCGCCGGCGCTGACCCGGCCGAAGATGCGTGTGGTGGGATCGACGAAGGCGGGTCGATCCAACTGCACATTGGGCCCCAGGACGAATGTCATGCCGCCGACCTCGTTGGTTTGGGCGGGTATCGTGCCGAACCGCCGTCATGCCGGCAATCCTGTGTCGACCCCAGGCGAAGTCCACGCAGACAACAGCGCCGGCCAGGGCGGTGTCCCATCCGGGCGGGGGAAGGGCAGGTGGCGCCGCGTCGACGCTACCGCTGCGCCTGGTCGGGCCAGGCCATCGCCCGCACCGCAGCGGGTGATACGCCCGCCGCGCGCAGGTCGCGCAGTGTCGCCGCACCATCACGCTTGGCCAGGCGCCGCCCGGTCGCATCGGTCAGCAGCCGGTGATGCGCGTAACGCGGCGCCGGCCAGTCCATCAGCGCCTGCAGCAGCCGATGCAGATGGGTCGCCGGCCGCAAATCCTCGGCGCGCGTGACGAGGGTGACGCCCTGCACCGCGTCGTCATGGGTCACGCACAGATGGTAGCTCGCCGGCGCGTCCTTGCGTGCCAGCACCACGTCACCGAATCGATCCGGGGTGCAGCGGATGACACCCTCGCCGACTTCCTCGAATGTCAGCGGTTCTGACAGTTCGGCCAGTGCCCGGGCCATGTCCAACCGCAGCGCAAATCGCTCGCCAGCCGCGATCCGATCCTCCCGTTGCGCGGGAGACAGCGCGCGGCAGGTTCCCGGGTAGAGCGGGCTGCCGTCCGGCGCATGCGGCGCGCTGGCGGACTGCGCCAGTTCGCGTTGGATTTCCGCTCGCGTGCAGAAGCAGGGATAGACCAGCCGGCGCACCGCCAGCCCATCCAGCACCGCGCGATACGCAGCCAGATGCTCCGACTGCACGCGCACCGGTCCGTCCCAATCCAGCCCCAGCCAGGCCAGGTCCTCGACGATGGCGGTGGAAAACTCCGGACGGCAGCGGCCGGGATCGATATCCTCCAACCGCAGCAGGAAGCGGCCGCTCGCATCCCGCGCCTGCCGCCAGGCGAACAAGGCCGAGAAGGCGTGGCCCAGATGCAGCAGACCCGTGGGACTGGGGGCGAAGCGGGTGACGGGGGCGAAGCGGGTGACGAGGGTCATCGGACTGGGGCAGAGTGCGGGATCACGGGGCAGCGGAGGGCAGGATGCAGCAACTGGAAGCGTTGCACTGGGGACCGGCCTCCCAGGGTGAACCGAAGCAGCTCGTCGTGCTGTGCCACGGGCTGGGGGCGGATGGCTACGACCTGCTCGACCTGGCGCCGAACTGGGGCCCCGGCGTGCCGGATGCGCTGTTCGCCTCGGTGCATGCGCCGGAGCTGCATTATTCCGGCTTCGGTCGGCAATGGTGGCCGGTGGGCGATCGGCGGCCGGAGGTGATGGAGGCGGGCGTTCGCAATGCCGCGCGCCATCTGGATGCATTCCTCGACGCCGAACTGGTCCGACTCGGCCTGCCGGCTGAGGCCTATGCGTTGATGGGATTCAGCCAGGGCGCCATGACGGCGCTGTTCACCGGGCTGCGCCGGGCGGTGGCGCCGCGCGCGATCCTGGCCTTCTCCGGTGCGCTGCTGGTGCCCGATTCGCTGGCGGCCGAACTCCGCAATCATGCGCCGGTCCTGCTGGTGCATGGCGAGGCGGACGATGTCGTCCCGGCCTCGCGGTCCCGCGACGCGGAGCAGGCGTTGCGTGCCGCGGGCGTGTCGGTGGAGAGCGCGTTCATTCCCGGGCTGGGTCACGGCATCGACGACACCGGACTGGCGATGGGTGGTCTGGCGCTGCAACGCGGTTTCGCCAATGCGACATGACAGGGCGCCGCATGATGGGGCGCCGCATGACAGGCCGATGAATCCCGGCCGGCGGCGGTTGCGGGCCACCATGGCGTCTGTCATAAAGAATTGGGTTCTCGACGGCGCACAATATCTGGCGGGCCGGCAATCTCGGCGCCACCAGGACTTGCGCTCCGGACGCAAGGGAGCAGTGCTTGCCTGACGGTGGCCACCACTACCCGGCGCTTGTGCTGAATGCGGATTTCCGTCCGCTGTCGTATTTTCCCCTGTCGCTGTGGTCGTGGCAGGACGCGGTGAAGGCGGTTTTCCTCGACCGGGTTTCGGTGCTGAGCGAGTATGAGACCGAGGTCCGTTCGCCCAGCCTGACCATGCGCCTGCCAAGCGTGATTGCGCTAAAGGACTATATCCCGTCGACGCGGCGTCCGGCCTTCACCCGTTTCAATGTGTTCCTGCGCGATGCGTTCCACTGCCAGTATTGCAGCCAGCGCTATCCGACTCATGACCTGACCTTCGATCATGTGATTCCGCGCAGCCGGGGTGGCCGCACCACCTGGGAGAACGTCGTCACCGCCTGCGGCAGCTGCAACCTGCGGAAGGGCTCGCGGCTGCCGCGTGAGTGCCGCATGTTCCCGCGGATGAGTCCGCGCCAGCCGACCACGTGGGAGCTGCAGGATAATGGCCGCGCCTTCCCACCCAACTATCTGCATGAGAGCTGGCGCGACTACCTCTACTGGGATGCTGAACTGGAAAGTTGAGATCATCCTGCCGGCCGATGCGGCCCAGGCTTCGGAACTCCGCTTAACCTGGCATTAGCCACAGCGGGTCAGGATCGGCTTGTGTCGTGGGTAGCGAGATCGGATGGTGGGAGCGGCCGATGGTTCGGCAGGTCCGGGACCGCGTTGGCAGGGTCTCGACGCGCTGCCGTCGGACTAGCGCGGCGCGGCATCTCGATGCTGCTGTGCAGCGTTCCGTTCGGTGCGCCCCCTTGCACGCTCGCGCATGTGAGTGCATTGCTGCGGCGGGAAACAGGCAGCCTTGTGCCGGTCGGCATCGGGCCGCATGCCCATAAGTGAGGGATGTCAAACGGATGCGCCTTGCGGTGCTGAAGGAGCGGCGCGCCTCCGAAACGCGCGTGGCAGCCACACCGGAGACCGTGAAGCGTCTGATCGGGCTGGGTCTGGCGGTGGCGGTCGAGGCCGGGGCCGGCGAGTCCGCGGCGATCTCGGACGCCGATTATACCGCGGCCGGCGCTGAACTCGCCACCGATGCCGCCACCGCGTTGGCAGGCGCCGGAATCGTGTTCACCGTGCAGGTGCCGGAGGACGCGCAGCGCGGCCTGATCCCGCGCGGCGCCCTGCTGGTGTGCATCGCCAATGCCTTCGCCGACTCCAATCTGGTTGCCGACCTCGCCGAACGCGGCATCGACTGCGCGGCGATGGAGCTGCTCCCCCGCATCACGCGGGCGCAGGCGATGGATGTGCTGTCCAGCCAGGCCAACCTGGCCGGCTACCGCGCGGTGATCGAATCGGCCGGCGCATTCCAGCGCGGCTTTCCGATGATGATGACCGCCGCCGGCACGGTGCCGCCCGCGCGCGTGTTCGTGATCGGCGCCGGCGTCGCGGGCCTGCAGGCAATTGCCACCGCCCGAAGGCTGGGCGCGATCGTCTCCGCCACCGACGTCCGCCCCGCCGCGAAAGAGGAAATCAAGTCGCTCGGCGGCACCTTCGTCGGCGTGGAAGACCAGGAGACCGCGGGCCAGACCGGCGCCTATGCCAAGGAAATGAGCGACGCGTTCCGCCAGAAACAGGCGGAGCTGATGGCGACCACCATCGCCAAGAACGACATCGTGGTGTGCACCGCGCTGGTGATGGGGCGTAAGGCGCCGGTGATCGTCACCCAGCCGATGGTGGACAGCATGCGACCGGGCAGCGTGATCATCGATCTCGCCTCAGATGCCGGCGGTAATTGTGCCGCCACGGTGCCGGGGGAGTGCATCGTCACGTCGAACGGCGTCAGCATCCTCGGCTATCACAACTGGCCCGGCCGGATCCCGGTGGCCGCCTCCTCGCTGTACGCGCGCAATCTGCTGACCTTCCTGACCACATTCTGGGACAAGGAGGCTCAGGCGCCGAAGCTGCCGGAGGGCGATGACATCGTGAAAGGTGTCATGCTGACCCGCGGCGGTGTCGTCGTGCACCCGAACTTCCAGCCGGCCCAGGCGGCCTGACCGCGGAGATCGAGATGAACCCCTCCCAGTTCGCGGACGAGGCCACAAGGCTCGCCCAGCAAGCCATCGAGCACGCGCAACACGCCCAGGCCGCCGCCGAGGCCGTACTTCCGACCATCGGCCCGGTGGTGGAGCCGTTCATCTTCTTGCTCGCCATTTTTCTGATGGCCTGCTTCGTCGGCTACTACGTGGTGTGGAACGTCACCCCGGCGCTGCACTCGCCGCTGATGGCGGTGACCAACGCGATCTCGTCGGTGATCATCGTCGGCGCCATGCTGGCTACCGGCCTCGGCACCAATGGCTGGGCGATGGCCTTCGGCTTCATTGCGGTCACGCTGGCGTCGGTGAACATATTCGGCGGGTTCCTGGTGACGCAGCGCATGCTGTCGATGTTCAAGAAGAAGGGCTAGGCGCGCCGATGTCAGCCAACCTCACATCGCTCGCCTATCTGGTCGCCGCGGTCCTGTTCATCCTGGCGCTGCGCGGCCTGTCCAGCCCGGTAACCTCCCGCCAGGGCAACCGCTTCGGCATGATCGGCATGGCGGTGGCGATCATCGCCACGCTGCTGCATCACGGCATGAGCGGCGGCGGCTATGCGCTGATCATCCTGGGCATTGTCCTCGGCGGTGGCGCCGGCGCCTATGTCGCCCAGCGCATCCAGATGACCGCGCTGCCGCAGTTGGTGGCGGCATTCCACTCGCTGGTCGGTATGGCGGCGGTGTTCGTCGCCGCCGCTGCGCTGAACGCCCCGGAGGCGTTCGGCATCGGCATCCCCGGCCTGATCCACACCCAGAGCCTGATCGAGATGTCCCTCGGCCTGGCGATCGGTGCCGTCACCTTCTCCGGCTCGGTGATCGCCTTCGCCAAGCTGCAGGCGCTGATGAGCGGCGCACCGATCACCTTCCCCGGCCAGCACAAGCTGAACCTGGCGCTGGGCATCCTGCTGGTGGTGCTGATCATCGGCTTTGTCGCCAGCGGCGGGCATCAGGTGCTGTTCTGGCTGATCGCGTTGCTGGCCTTCGGTTTGGGCTTCCTGATCATCATCCCGATCGGCGGCGCCGATATGCCCGTGGTGGTCTCGATGCTGAACAGCTACTCCGGCTGGGCGGCGGCGGGCATCGGCTTCACCATCCAGAACCTGGCGCTGATCATCACCGGATCACTGGTGGGCGCCTCCGGTGCGATCCTGTCCTACATCATGTGCAAGGGCATGAATCGCAGCATCTTCAACGTGCTGCTGGGCGGGTTCGGCTCCGACGGCGGCGTCGCGGGGGCGGCCGGTGGCGCGACCGGCGATCGCACGGTGAAGAGCGGCAATGCGGAAGACGCCGCCTTCATCATGAAAAACGCGTCCAAGGTGATCATCGTGCCCGGCTACGGCATGGCCGTGGCGCAGGCGCAGCACGCGCTGCGCGAGATGGCGGACACGCTGAAGAAGGAAGGCGTGGTGGTGAAATACGCCATCCACCCGGTCGCCGGCCGCATGCCCGGCCATATGAACGTGCTGCTGGCCGAGGCCAATGTACCGTACGACGAGGTGTTCGAGCTGGAGGAAATCAACAACGAGTTCTCCACCGCCGACGTTGCCTATGTGATCGGCGCTAACGACGTGACCAATCCGGCCGCCAAGACCGATCCGAAGAGCGCGATCTACGGCATGCCGATCCTGGACGTGGAGAAGGCGGCGACCGTGCTGTTCGTGAAGCGCTCGATGGCGTCCGGCTATGCCGGCGTCGACAACGAGCTGTTCTTCCGGCCGAACACGATGATGCTGTTCGGCGACGCGAAGAAGATGACGGAGGAGATCGTGCAGGCGCTGGGACACTGAGGGGCTGCGGACCGGTAAACTCGTCGTCGGTTGCCGATTCGCGGCCCAGGAACACGCAGGCGGCCGCCCTCGATCGCTGCGATGACACCAGGCGCCGACCCGGTGCTTCCGTCAGGCGCTTCGCTTCGGCCCCCGCCAGGAACGGATCCACAATGGCGGATGCGGCGCGGCCCGTCGCGGCGGTCGCGTCGTTCGGCAATCGCCAACCGGCGCCAGCCAACTCAGACGCGATCATCCAAGGGCAGAAGGGATCACCCTGGGATAGAACCAGGTCATGCGCCCGGGCAAGCGCGACCGGGCCAGACAGCGTTGCGTCGGGCCCGGGCCAGGACGAAAGGTTTCGGGCTACTAACGCAGGCTGGCGTTCAGTTTCTCCAGCACCGCGTTGCCGGGGACCAGGGCCGCCTCATCCAGCGCGTTCAGCGGCGTCTCCACGGTGTTCATGTGGCTGTGCAGGTCCCGCGGGTCCGGGTCGACATAGAGCAGGCCGGTCACGATCTCTCCGGCAGCATGGCGTTCCTGCATGTAGTTCAGCGCTGCCACCCGGTCGTGCACGTCGTAATCCGTGTGCAGTTTGCGCAGCCGCAGCGTGGAGCCGTCGTGCTGGGTGACAACCTCGACCGAGCCCGGCGCATAATCCACCTTGATCGGCGCGCGGCCGGTGATCACGTCGAGATGGTTCACCGCCTCATTATGCTCGCGCACGAAGTCGAAGCTTTTCGTGGAGCCTTCGTGGTTGTTGAACGCGACACAGGGCGAAATGCAGTCGATGAACGCCGCACCGCCATGGCGGATGGCGGCCTCGATCAGCGGCACCAGCTGGCCCTTGTCGCCGGAGAAGCTGCGCGCCACGAAGGTCGCACCCAGTTGCAAAGCCATGCCCACCAGGTCGATCGCCTGGTCGGTATTGGTGACACCGCGCTTGGACTTGGCGCCCTTGTCGGAGGTGGCGGAGAACTGCCCCTTCGTCAGGCCGTACACGCCGTTGTTCTCGACGATGTACAGCATGTTCACGCCGCGCCGCATGGCATGGGCGAACTGGCCGATGCCGATCGACGCGCTGTCGCCGTCACCGGACACGCCGAGATAAATCAGGTCGCGATTGGCCAGGTTGGCGCCGGTCAGCACCGATGGCATGCGGCCATGCACCGAGTTGAAGCCGTGCGACGCGCCCAGGAAATAGGTCGGCGTCTTGGACGAACAGCCGATGCCGGACAGCTTGGCGATGCGATGCGGCGGCAGTTCCAGCTCGAAGCACGCCTTCACGATGGCGGCGCTGATCGAGTCATGGCCGCAGCCGGCGCAGAGTGTGGAGATCGCACCTTCATAGTCGCGCCGTGTGAAGCCGAGGCTGTTCCTGGTCAGCTCGGGGTGATGCAGTTTGGGCTTGGGAATGTAGGTCATGACGCCACCATGGGCTGAGCGCTTGTTGCGGTGCCGAAGCCGAGAGTTTCGAGCCGATCGGCAATCCCCCGCGCGATGAAGCGTGCGGTGATCGGCGTGCCGTCGTAATGCACGAGTTTCAGCAGGCGCGCCGGGTCCATCTCCAGCTCGTTCACCAGCAGGCTACGCAACTGGCCGTCGCGATTCTGCTCAACCACGAACACGCGATCATGCGCCTCGATGAACGCCTGCACATCGGAACTGAACGGGAAGCCGCGCACCCGCATCAGGTCGAGGTGGATGCCCTGTTCCGCCAGCAGTTCATCGGCCTCGACCATCGCCGGGCTGGTGGAGCCGAAATAGATCGCGCCGAACCGCGTCTTCTCTTTGGCCGGCCGCACGATCGGCGCGGGAACCAGCGACTTCGCGGTGTCGTGCTTCTTCAGCAGCCGCTCCATGTTCTCCTGGTAGTCCACGCCCTCCTCACTGTAGCGCGCCATGCTGTTCTTTGACGTGCCTCGGGTGAAGAACGCGCCCTTGGTCGGATGTGTGCCGGGATAGGTGCGGTAGGGAATGCCGTCGCCGTCCACGTCCAGATAGCGGCCGAACTTCTTTCCCGCATCCAGATCGGCCGCGGTCATCACCTTGCCGCGGTCCAGCTTGCGGCTGTCGTCCCAGGTGAACGGCTTGCTGAGCCGCTCGTTCATGCCGATCTCGAGATCGAGCATGACGAAGATCGGCGTTTGCAGCCGGTCGGCCAGGTCGAACGACAACGCGCCGAATTCGAAGCACTCGTAGGGGTCTTCGGGAAACAGCAGCACATGCTTGGTGTCGCCATGGCTGGCATAGGCGCAGGCCAGGATGTCGGTCTGCTGGGTGCGTGTCGGCATGCCGGTGGACGGTCCGGCGCGCTGCACGTCGAAGATCACCGCGGGGATTTCCGCAAAATACGCCAAGCCGATGAATTCCTGCATCAGCGAAATGCCGGGACCCGATGTGGCGGTGAACGCGCGCGATCCATTCCAGGCCGCGCCGATCACCATGCCGATCGACGCCAGCTCGTCCTCCGCCTGCACGATGGCGTATTTGTTCCTGCCGGTCGCCTTGTCCACCCGATATCGGCCGCACCAGCGGATGAAGCCTTCCGCCAGCGACGAGGACGGGGTGATCGGATACCAGGCGCAGAACGTCGCACCGCCATACACGGCGCCCAAAGCGGCGGCGCTGTTGCCGTCGATGAACACGCGGTCGCCCACCGAATTCGAGCGCCGCATGCGCAGGCCGATCGGGCAGGGCAGGTTCTGCTGGGCATGATCGCGCCCCATGTGCAGCGCCTGCACATTGGCCGCGATCAGCTTGTCGCGGCCCTTGAACTGTTCGGCCAGCAGCTTCTCGATCTCGGCCACGTCCATGTCGAGCAACGCCGCCAGCGCACCGAGATAGACGATGTTCTTGAACAACTGACGCTGGCGCGGATCGCTATACGCCTTGTTGGTCATCTCGGTCAGCGGCACACCGATCACCACGATGTCGCTGCGGAACTTCGACGGCGGCATCGGCTTGGTGGAATCGTAGAACAGATACCCGCCAGATACGACGGACTTCACGTCCTGGTCCCAGGTCTGCGGGTTCATGGCCACCATCAGGTCGACGCCGCCACCGCGCGCCGCGAGATGGCCGGCCTCGGAGATCCTCACCTCATACCAGGTCGGCAGGCCCTGAATGTTGGAAGGGAAGATGTTGCGGGGTGTCGCCGCGATGCCCATCCGCAGCACCGATTTCGCGAACAGCGTGTTGGCGCTGGCGGAACCCGATCCGTTGACGTTGGCAAACTTGACGACGAAATCATTGACCCGCTGGAGACCTTCCACACGGTCTACTTGCTGCAGCATGCGTGCTCCGCCTGTGCGACGTCGATCAGGAAACGTTGCATGTCCCATGCACCGGTTGGGCAGCGCTCCGCACACAGCCCGCAGTGAAGGCAGACGTCTTCGTCCTTCGCCATGATCCGGCCGGTCTTCAGCACACCGGAGATGTAAAGCTCCTGCGTGGTGTTGTGTGCCGGCGCGCTCAGGCGGGTACGGAGCTCTGCCTCTTCGCCATTCTCGGTAAAGCTGATGCAATCCACCGGACAGATATCCACGCAGGCATCGCATTCGATACAGGCGCTGTCGGTGAACACGGTTTGCACGTCGCAGTTGAGGCAGCGTTGCGCCTCGGCAAAGGCGAGCTTGTCGTCGAAGCCAAGCTCCACTTCCGCCTTGATGTTGGTCAGCGCGATCTGCAGCTCACGATGCGGCACCTTGTAGCGCAGGTCCGCGGAGATATCGTTGTCGTACGACCACTCATGGATGCCCATCTTCTGCGACGACAGGTTCACCAGCGGCGGCGGCCGGTCCTTCACGTCCGCGCCCTGGCAGAGCTGGTGGATGGAGATCGCGGCCTGGTGGCCATGCGCCACCGCCCAGATGATGTTCTTCGGTCCGAACGCCGAATCACCGCCGAAGAACACTTTCGGATTGGTGGACTGCATGGTGATCTCATCGACCACCGGCATGTCCCATTTGTCGAATTCCAGGCCGATGTCGCGCTCGATCCAGGGGAAGGAGTTCTCCTGGCCGACTGCCACCAGCACGTCGTCGCATTCGAAATGCTGGTCGGGCTCGCCGGTCGGCACCAGGCGGCGGCGGCCCTTGGGGTCGTATTCGGCCTTCACGCTCTCGAACATCACGCCGGTCAGATGCCCGTCGCGATGGGTGAATTCCTTCGGCACCAGGAAGTTCAGGATCGGGATGCCTTCGTTCATCGCGTCCTGTTTTTCCCACGGCGAGGCCTTCATCTCCTCGAAGCCGCTGCGCACGATGACCTTCACATCATCGCCGCCCAGCCGCCGGGAGGACCGGCAGCAATCCATCGCGGTGTTGCCGCCGCCCAGCACGATCACGCGCTTGCCGATCTTGCTGATATGGCCGAACGAGACCGAGGACAGCCAGTCGATGCCGATATGGATGTTGGCGGCGGCTTCCTGGCGGCCGGGGATCGGCAGGTCGCGGCCGCGCGGCGCGCCGGAGCCGACGAAAATCGCGTCGTAATCTTCCGCCAGCAGGGCTTTCAGGCTGTCGATGGTCTGGCCGAGCCGCATCTCCGGCCCGAGATCGGTGATATAGCCGACCTCCTCGTCGATGATTTCCTCGGGCAGGCGGAACTTTGGGATCTGGCTGCGGATCATGCCGCCGGCGCGCGGGTCCGAATCATAGACCACACAATGATAGCCGAGTGGCGCCAGGTCGCGGGCCACAGTCAGGGAGGCCGGGCCGGCGCCGACCAGCGCGATCTTCTTGCCGTTGCGCTGTGAGGCGGGCTTCGGCAGCCGCCCGCTGATGTCTCCTTTGTAATCTGCGGCGACGCGTTTCAGCCGGCAGATGGCCACCGGTTCTTCCTCAACGCGGCCGCGGCGGCAGGCGGGCTCGCACGGGCGGTCGCAGGTGCGGCCCAGAATTCCCGGGAACACATTGGAATGCCAGTTGATCATGAACGCGTCGGCGTAGCGGCCGGCGGCAATCAGGCGAATATATTCAGGGACGGGCGTGTGCGCAGGGCACGCCCATTGGCAATCGACGACTTTATGAAAGTAGTCGGGGTCCCGGATATTGGTCGGCTGCAACTTGGATTCCTTTCCTCCGGCCGGCGGCTCGGGCGAAGCCGACTTGGCCCTGGCCCGGGAACGGCAGGCTTCTGCGACCCCACGCGTTCGACGTCAATGCATTGTAGCGACAACGCAGCCCGTCAACAAATGCGCCGTGCTCATAAAAATCACGACTCTGGGTGGTGAAGATGGAGGGCGTGTCGCTTCCCGCTTCGGACCCGGCCATCCCCACCCGGCCATGCCCAACCGGCCATCCCCATTCGGGCGATCCGCCGTTTCGCTCGTGCCGGCGCGTTCCAGCCGAGGCCCGGGGCCGGCTATGGCCGCATGGTGAACCGTGATTCGCCCGGCGTGCGCAACGGCGCTGCGATATTGGCGAACTCGCAGAGCAACCGGCGGGTGTCGCGCGGGTCGATGATCTCATCCACCCAGAACGTCTCGGCCGTGCGGAACGGGGAGCGGAGCCGGTTCAGCCGCGCCTCGATCTCCTCCAGCTTGGCCTGCGGGTCGGGGGCGGCGTCGATCTCGGCGCGATACGCCGCCTCGATGCCGCCTTCCAGCGGCAGCGAGCCCCAGCTCGCCGATGGCCAGGCGTAGCGCATGCAGTAGTGGCTGACCGGCTGATGGCCGAGCCCGCCGACGCCATAACAGTTGCGCACGACGATGCTGCACCAGGGCACAGTGGTCTGGTTGATCGCCGACAGCGCGCGCACGCCCCAGCGGATTACGGCGTTGCTCTCCGCGGCGAGGCCGACCTGGAAGCCCGGGCAGTCCACCAGGTGCACGATCGGCAAATGGAAGGTCTGCGCCAGGTCGACGAAGCGGATGATCTTGTTGCAGGCGTCCGCGGTCCAGGCGCCGCCGGCGAACAGCGGATCGCCGGCCATCAGCGCCACCGGCCAGCCGTCCAGCCGGGCGAAGCCGGTGATGATCGACCGGCCGAACAATCTTCCCATTTCGAAGAAGCTGCCCTTGTCCACCAGCGCCTCGATGATGCGGCGCATGTGATAGGCCTGCTTCTTGTCCCGCGGGATCGCCGACAGCAGGGATTCCTCCCGCCGAACCGGTTCGTCCCAGCCGCGCACCCGCGGTGGCACGTCATGGATCGAGCTCGGCAGGTACGACAGGAACCGGCGGGCGGCGTCAAACGCCTCCTCCTCGGTGTCCACCGCGTGGTCCACCGCGCCGCATGCGAGCTGGATCTGCCAGCCGCCCAGCTCCTGCTTGGTGCGCGGCTCGCCGAGCCGCTCCACCACTGGCGGACCGGCGACGAACACCGCCGCGATGTCCTTCACCATGATCGAATAGTGGCTGGCCGCCAGCCGTGCCGCCCCAAGTCCGGCGACCGAACCCAGGCCCAGCGCGACGACGGGGACAAGCCCCATGTTGTTGGCCACCAGGTCGAATGAGGTGGTTTCGGTCAGCCCGCCCGGCAGGTTGGCGCGTCCGGTGGTTTCGATCGTCTTGACCGAGCCGCCACCGCCGGAGCCTTCGATCAGCCGGATGATCGGCATGCGATAGGTCGCCGCAAGCTCCTCCGACATTTTCGGCTTGCCCTTGATCGAGGCATCCGCCGATCCGCCGCGCAGGGTGAAGTCGTCGCCGGCGATCACCACCGGACGGCCGTCCACCTTGCCGCGGCCGAACACGCAGTTGGCCGGCGTGAAGCCGATGATGCCGCGACTTTCCGCGTCGTAGGTCGCCTTGCCGGCGATGGCGCCGATCTCGTGGAAGCTGCCTTCATCCAGCATGCGGTCGATGCGTTCCCGCACCGTCAGCCGACCGCCCTGGTGCTGACGCGCCACCCGCTCCTTGCCGCCGAGCTCCTTGGCGAGGGCGATGCGCTGCTGCAGTTCGTCCAGATCCGAACTCCAGCCGTTGTCGGCGCTGGTCTCCGCCCGGGGGCTGGTCGTGGAGCCGAGCGGCGGTGGCGTGTGGTCGTTCATCCCGTGGCTTTTCCTTGTCCGTCCTGGTGGCGCTGGCTCACCGGTGGACCGCAGCGCCGCCAGACCTCTATGCCTGGCTCGACGCTATAGGCCATTCCCGCGCCGTGGCGCAGATGCACTGTCATCTCGTTCACCAGCGTCATGCTGATGGTCTCGCCGGCATTCGGCTCCGCTGGCGGCACGACATACGAGAAGAAATGTCGTGAATACGCGCCCTGCATGCTGGTGCCGCCCGGCGTGACGATGGCGGGGCCCTGGATGGTGATGCGGCGACCGTCAGGAAAGCACCAATGTCCATCGATCGCATCTGCCAGTGCAGGCGATACCGCGATCAGCATGGAGCAGGCGGCCAGCAGGACCGGACCACGAAGTTGCATTGGCGGGTTTCCTCGGGATTTGACGCTAGGAAAGAATCGGCGGCGGCGCAACGCCGGTTCCGGTTCGCGTCGCGTGCTACCGCGTCCTGCCTGGCGAATTGCCGGGCCGCACGGTTGCAGGTCAATGCTGCGGCGGTAGCGGTGGCGCCCCGCGGGACTTCACACCCGGATCAGCAGCTTCCCCATGTTCTCGCCATTGTACAGCCGCGCGATCGCACCCGGCGCCTGCTCGATGCCGTCGAGGATTTCCTCCTCCCAGTGCAGCCGCCCCTGCTTGATCCAGTGGTGCAACTGCTCCAGCGCCTCGTCGTAGCGATGCTCGTAGTCCAGCACGAGCACACCCTGCATGCGGGCCCGTTTCACCAGCAAATGGCGCTCGACCCGCGGCCCGGTCGGCCAGGGGTCCCAGGATGGCTGCGACACCGTGCCGCAGATCACCACGCGCGCCCGCGGCGCCAGATGGCGCAGGACGGCGTCGCTGATCTGACCGGCGGTGTTATCGAAATAGACGTTCACCCCGTTCGGCGCCGCCTCGGCCAGCGCCGCATCCAGATTGGCCTCGTTCTTGTAGTCGATCACGGCGTCGTAGCCGAACCGGGTGCGGCACAGCGCAGCCTTTGCGGGCCCGCCGGTGATGCCGACGGTGCGGCAGTTCTTCGCCCGCGCGATCTGGCCCACGAACGACCCGACCGACCCGGCCGCCGTGGAGACGACGACGGTGTCGCCTGCTTCCGGCTGACCGACATCCAGCAAACCGAAATACGCGGTCAGCCCGGTCAGTCCCAGCACATGCAGCGACGCCGAGAGCGGCACATCGCGCTCGGTCACCTTGCGGATCAGCGCGGCGGGGGGCACGGCGGCGTAGCTCTGCCAGCCCAGCATGCCGGTCACCTGCTCGCCCGGCGCGTAATCCGGATGGTGGGACTCCACGACCTCGCCGGCTGTGAAGGCGCGCATCACCTCGCCGATGGCCACCGGCGTGCTGTAGTTGGCCACGCTGCTGAGCCAGCCACGCATGGCCGGCTCCACCGACAGGAACCGGTTGCGCACCAGGATCTGGCCATCCTGCGGTACCGGGATGGCAGCCTCCGTCAGTTCGAAATGTTCGGCCTGCGGTATGCCGTTGGGACGGGACTTCAGCCTGACCTGACGATTGTTCATCGCGCCCTCCGCTTGATGGCCTGCCATGCGGCATGCCCGATGCTTTGTATGGCATGCGGGATGGCAGCCGATACAGCCGCGTTCCGCGGTCTGGGCCGCGCATCCCTGCTTGTCGTGGGGTGCAGGAAGTGTCGGTGGCGTTGCCCCCGAACCCCCATTAATGGGCGCTGCCCGCTGCATCCCCGCCAAGTGACCGAATTGATTGCAAAGGCGAGCCTTTGCTGGAGGTCCAGGCGGCAAAGCCTCCTGGTGGGGTTCGGGGCAACGCCCCGATCGCTTGCTACACTCCAGGACAAGCCCGGACGCATGGGACAGGCGGTAAATATCCGCGCTCGCGCAGGCGCCGGAACAGTGCAAGCTGCCCCGCCGTCGTCTCCTCCCAGCCGAAGCGTTCGGCATAGGCACGGGTGGCGGCTCGAGCAGGCAGGGTGCCGAACAGGCGGCGCACACCATCAGCGATCCCGCCCGGTGTATTCGGATCGGCGATCAGCCCGGCGGCCGGTTCCCGCACCACTTCCCAGTTGCCCCAGATGTTGCTGGCAACCACCGGCGTGCCGCAGGCCATCGATTCCAGCAGCACATTCGCCCAGCCTTCGCGCGCTGATGCCAGCACCAGCGGGTCGGCCGCGCCATACAGCGCCGGCAGTTCGGCATGCGGCCGCGCACCCAGCAGCCGTACCCGCTGCTGCACGCCGCAGCTTGCGGCCAGCGATTGCAGCGCCTGGCGCTCCGGGCCATCGCCGGCGATCAGCAGGGTGAATTCGGGCAGTTGCCGCAACGCCTCGATGACGCGGTGATGGCCCTTGCGCTCGATCAGCAGGCCCACCGAAAGCAAGGTTGGTCCGGTCAGGCCGAGCATTGCCCGGGTGGCGTCACGATCCGCCGGTGGCCGGAACAGGGCGGTGTCCACACCGTTGCGCAGCACGGTGACCTTGTGGTCCGGCGCGCCCAGCCCGACCAGCGCCGCCTTCAGCGCGGCGCTGACCGCGATCAGCGCCGCCGCTCCGGCGATGCCGCGACGGATTAACAGGCGCGGCATGCGATACTGCGGAATCAGGTTCACATCGGTGCCGCGCGCGGTAACGACGACGGGCAACCCGAGCCGCTGTCCCAGCCAGACCGCGGCCACCCCGTCCGGATAGACGTAATGCGCATCGATCGCGTCGAAGGCCGGCCATTCCGCCGCCAGGCGACGCATTACCGGAAGCATCGCCGCATACAGCAGCAGCGGTCCGACCGACATGCCGACCCGCGGCAGCACGGGAAAACGTGGATGGTGCACGGTCAGCCCGTGGCGCCGCTCCAGGCGTGGCACCCGTGCGTAGTTCGCCCAGGCGCCGAAGCGTGGATTGGTGCTGGGAAAATACGGCACCGGGGCGACCACCTCACTGGTCGCCTGTCCGCTCGCCACCAGATGGCGCAGCCGGTTCTCCACGAACACGCCGTGGTTCGGCTGCACCGCGTTGGGGTACAGTGTGGAGATGGTCAGCAGGCGCAGCGGCGGCATGCTCGACTCACGGAATGCCGTGCACTCTGGCACGCCCCGCCGCAGGGCGGCCGGCGGCCAGAATCAGGACCCCTTGTTCAGCTCGGTCAGAAGCTGCTGCGCCTGCTGCTTTTCCACGAACTGACCCTTGGCCGCCACCACGCCGTTCAGCAGCTTGATCGCATCAGCCTTGTTGCCGGTGTCCTTCAACGCCACGGCGTAGTGGTACTGGATGCGCGGATCGTTGCTTGCCTGGGCGCTGGCCTGGCGCAGCAGGGCAACGCCGGTGTCCTTCTTGCCGGAATTGACCAGGATCCAGCCCAGGGTGTCGGCAGTCTGCGCGCCGGGCGACAGCACATAGGCCTGCCGCGCGAGGTCCATGGCGCGTGGGTCCTTCTGCTGCTGGTAGACCCAGGCAAGGTTGTTCAGCGCGATGGCGTCGTGCGGCTTCTTCTTGAGGATGTTCTCCAGCGCCTTCGCCGCGTCACCCAGCTTGCCGGAGGCGATGTTGATCTCCGCCAACTGTTCCAGCGCCACGGTGTCGTCGGGCTGTTTCAGCGTCCAGTTCGCCAGCGTCTGCGCCGCGTCCTGGAGATGCCCGGAACGCAGCTGGGCACCGGCAAGACGGGTCACCAGCATGGAGGAGGGCGCCGCGACCTGGGCCGCCGAATATGCCTCCACCGCTTCCGCCGGTCGGCCGGCCGCGAGGTAGACATCGCCTTTGAGAGCCCGGGCAGGACCGAAATCGCGATCCTGCGTCTGCAATTGATCGGCCGAGGCCAGGGCGGCGTCCACCCCGGTCGCCTTCAGATCGATCATCACGTAGTCCTGGTAGAGCTGATAGTTGCGCGGCATCGTCGCCATGCCGGTCTTTACGATGTTGCGCGCCTGCTCAAAGTTGCCGTTCTCGACCAGCAGGTTCACCAGCCGGCGCCGCACGTTGATCTGCCGCGGCTCCAGCTTAAGGATGTCGTTGTAGACCTCGATGGTCTTGTCCTTCTGGCCGAGGGCGAGCAGTGCCGCTGCCTTCAGGCTCAGGACCTGCATTGTGTTCGCTGAGGCACCCTTTTCCGAATTCGCCAGGTCAAGCGCCTTCTGCGGCGCGCCGGAGCGGATATACAGATCGCCGAGGCTGGCAGTGATCCGCAGGTTCTCGGGTTCGCCCGCATGCGCGCGCTCGACCAGCGTGGTTGCCTTCGGCAGGTCGTTGGTCTGCACGTAGTTGGACGCCAGCATCGTCAAGGCGGGTTCCGCCGCCGGATGATCCGCCAGGATGTCGCTCAGCAGTTTTTCGGCCTGGGGAAGTTCGCCCTGCATGGCGTTGACCCGAGCCAGGTTGATCTTGGCCGGCAGGAAGCTCGGGTCCTTGCTGACGATCTGCTCGAAGGCCTGGCGCGCGGCGTCCAGATCGAGCTGCGCCAGTTTCAGCAGACCGTCCAGATTGGCCACGACCGGTGTGTCGCCTTGCGCGGCCCGCACCTTCTGTAGCGCGTCGGCGGCCTTGTCGAGGTCGCCGGTTGCGAGCGCGGCGAAGAACAGCGCTTCGCCGACCGCCGGCACCTTCGGCGCAATCTCCAGCGTGTGCTCGAGATCGCCCATCGCGGCGTCAGCCTGGCCGAGGCCCAGGCGGACCGTGGCTAGCCTGGTCTGCAGGCCGACATCGTTGGGCGACAGCGCCTCAGCCTTCTGGAACGCCTGTACTGATTCGGCGCCCTGGTTGGTGGCGGCATAGGCGCGACCCAGAAGATCATAGGTCTCGGCGTCCGCCTTGCCGGATTCAGAAACCTTGGACAGCGTCTCGATCACCTTGTCCGGGCGTCGCTTGGCGAATTGCAGCCGTGCGACCAGCTTGTAAGCGGCCAGGTCGTTGGGCGCGCGACTGAGATAGCGCTGCGCCGCGTCGTCGGCCTGCTCGATCTGGCCCAGCTGCTCCTTCACCACGGCGACCAGGAAATAGGCGCGGGGAATGCGCGGGATGTAGGCCGCGATCTTCTCCAGGTCGCTGTTGGCGGCTTTGAAGTCCTTGTTCTGCGCGGCCATCACGGCGCGCAGGTAAATCGCCTGCACGTTGCCTGGTGTGGCCTTCAGCACCACGCCAATGTCTTCCTTGGCGATGTCGCTTTTACCCAGAGCAATCTCCAAACTGGCGCGATCCAGCCGCGCCTGCATCGAGCTCGGCTGCTCCGCGATCAGTTCGTCCAGCACCGACAAGGCGCCGGTGGCGTCGCCCTTCATGCGCAGTAGCTGCGACTTGGCCAGCAACGCCTCGGCGGATTTCGGCTGCACCGCAATGGCACGGTCGATCTTCGCCTGCGCGGTGTTCAGGTCGGAGCGCGAGGCGGCCAGGCGGGCCTGCGCCAGCAACGGCTCCACTGCATTCGGCGCGTCGTTCGCGGCTTCCTCGAACGCCTTCTGTGCATCGTCGAGCTGCTTCAAGCCGATCTGCGTGTAGCCACGGAACACCAGGATGGTGGCATCCAGGTTGCCGTCCTTGCCTTCCGGCTTGAGCTGCTGCAGCAGCGCGTCGAACTTGTTCTGCGCAAGCAGTGCGCGCGCCAGCAGCGGAATCGCCAGATGCATATCGAAGCCACGGTCGCGCGCGGCGCCGGCCTCACGTTCGGCCGCGATCGGGTCGCCCAGCTCGAAGGACACCCGGCCCAGCCAGTAATGCGCCTCGGCGTTCTGCGGATCGGAGCGGACGGCATTGCGCAGGTCGATCTGAGCGGACCGCAGATCGCCCTTCTTCATGGCGTCGCGCGCGCTGGACAGGTAGTCGGCATGAGCCGCCAGCGGCCATACGCCGATCCAGGCACAGATCAAAAGTCCGCCGAGAGACCGGTAGCGCATCGCTTGTTCCTCTGAAGCCTATCTGTAGGAAACGCTGCCGTCCGCAGCCTGTGCGGCGTCGGAATCCAGCGTCTGTTCGCCGGCCCGCCCGCCGTCGATTTCTAGTCCGTGTGCCTGCATCAGGCCATACAGCGTCGGCCGGCTGATCCCCAGCAGGCGTGCCGCGACCGACAGCGTGTTGTTGCTGCGTGCCAGGGCCACCTGGATCACCTCGCGTTCCGCCCGCAGCCGGGCAGAGCGAATATCGAGGTCGGGCAGGATGTCGGAGTTGGGCGCCAGTTCCAGGTCCGCTGCATCGATCTGGCGTCGCTCTGCCATCACCACCGCGCGTTTCATGCGGTTCTCCAGCTCCCGCACGTTGCCGGGCCAGGTGTGGCAGGCCAGCGCCGCGGCGGCACTGTCGGTGAAACCGCGGATGTTGCGGCCGAACTCCTGATTGAACCGGTTCAGGAAGAAGGTCGCCAGCACCATCACGTCGCTGCCGCGTTCGCGCAGCGGCGGAATGCGGATGGTGACCGCGTTCATCCGGTAGAACAGGTCGCTGCGGAACACGCCGGCGCCTACCCGCTCCTCCAGGTTCTGATTGGTGGCGGACACGATGCGGACATCGACCTGGATGCGCTGGCGACCGCCGACACGCTCGACCACCTGGTCCTGCAGGAAGCGCAGCAGCTTCACCTGCAGCTGGTGCGGCAGGTCGCCGATTTCGTCGAGGAACAGCGTGCCCCTGTTGGCGCTCTCGATCTTGCCGATGGTCTGTTTGAACGCGCCGGTGAAGGCGCCGCGCTCGTGGCCGAACAGTTCGCTTTCCAGCAGGTTCTCCGGGATTGCGCCGCAATTGATGGCGACGAAGGGCTGTTTCGTACGCGGACCAAGATCGTGCAGCGCCTGCGCCAGCGCCTCCTTGCCGGTGCCGCTCTCGCCCAGCAGCAGCACGGAAACGTTGGTGGTGGCCAGTTTCTCAACGTCGCGGCAGACCCTCAGCATCGATTGGCTGGCGGTGACGATCCGCTCGATCGGCGAACGCGCCGGTGCGGCGGCCAGGCGGCGGTTTTCCTCCTCCAGCCGATGCAGGTTCAGGCCGCGCTCGATGATCGTGCGCAGAACCTCGAGCTCCACCGGCTTCTCGCAGAAATCATAGGCGCCGACAGCGATCGCCTTGAGTGCGTTCTTGCGCTCGCCATTGCCGGTGACCACGATCACCTTGGTTTCGGGTGCGATACGCTGTACTTCTTCCAGGGTGGCAAAACCTTCGCTGACCCCGTCGGGGTCCGGCGGCAGACCGAGATCCATGATGGCGACCGGCGGATGTTCCTTCTTGAGCAGGGCCACCGCCTGCGCGCGGACATGCGCCATCAGCACGTCGCAGCCTGGGAACGCCCAGCGGTACTGGGAGCAGAGCCCCTCATCATCCTCGACGATCAGCAGCTTTGGTTTGGCCATGCGAACGCGACCGATTCAGGCCGGAACTGCGGCGGAGGCAGCTCAACTCGGCATGCACCAGCGGCAACAGCATCCGCATCGTGGTGCCGTTGCCGAGGCGGCTGAGCACAACGAGGTCGCCGCCCGCCGCGCGCAGCAATTCGCGCGCCTGATACGCCCCGATGCCGTGGCCGCCAGTTTTGGTGGTCGTGAACGGCTTGAACAGCTGTTCACGAATGAACTCCGGCGCCATGCCTGGACCTTGATCGATGATGTCCACCACAATGTTCAAAGGTTCATGCCGCAACTGCACGTATATCGGAGCGGACCCACCGGCTTCCATCGCGTTGTTCAGCAGATGCGCGACCATGGCGTCGAATGATTCGGGGGCGATCGCCGCGCCGGCCTGTCCGTGGTCGGTTTCCAGCGTGATGTTGCCCTGCCCGCTGTCGGCGTATTCATCTATCAATGCACGAAGTCGTTCTGTTGGAGTAATCAGCGCGTGGCTCCGCTCCTGACGTTCCGCCTGCAGACGCGTCAGCAGACGGGTAATCTTGTTCACCGACGCACGCACGGTGGTCAGCATGTCGCGCTGAAACTCCGGGTTGTCGGCATGGACTTCGGCGTTGGCAAGCAGCATCGAAAGCTGACCGGACACGTTCTTGATGTCATGAACGACAAATGCGAAGCGTTGACTATATTCCCGCAAGTGCCGTGTCTGGGACAGCACCTGAGCCGCCCGTTGTTCCGCGATCCGACTTGCCACCTCGCGTCCGACCACACGTAGCAGGTCGAACACCTCGCGGTCCAGCTTGAACTGGGCGCGCGAACGCGTCAGCACGACAAAGCCGATCAGCGTACCCAAATGATCCAGCGGTACTGCGAGCCAGATCCGCGGCAGTTCGGCGAACCAGTCCGCTGCGGCGGGACTTCGATCCAGCGCCACAACCCAATCGCCGGCACGGAATTCCGGCAGCAAGGCGTGGCCCGGCGGGATCGGCAAGGTGACCGCGGGCATGTTCCACGACCCGGCCCATTGGAACGCCACCTCCTCCGGCGCACGAACGAACAAGGCGCCGGCGGGACTGCCCACCACCTCGGCCACTGCGCGGATGGCTCTCGTGTGCAGGCCCGTGTGGGTCTGCGCGGTGGTCAGCGTGTCGATGCAGCGCATCCATTCGCGACGGTAGTCGTAGCGATTGCTGAAAAAATGATCCACCAGCGTATTGCGCACGCGGGCGCGGACGGAGCCGGAGGTCACCATCACCGCAACCGCCAGCACGCCGGCAAAGATCAAGGAGACTTCGGCAACCAGTCCCCACTCAGTGCCACCGTGGCGGAAGATCTCACCGGTGGCGCCGAGGCCCAGCAGGAAGATGCCGGCCATCACCAAGGTGGCGCTCTGGAACACCACCTCGCGGGAGACATGGATATCGATCGACCAGCGCCGGTTGCGCGCCGCGGCCATCGCGATCAGCGGTGCCGCCAAGGCCAGCGCCGGTGCACGTGCCTCGAACAACGGGCGGGAAATGCGGCGGAACAGCAGGGCGTCCGAATACAGCACGAGGTCGTAGAGGAAGACGCCGCCAAGTGCGATGCAGAGCAGGTTGATGTGCCAACGCGCATCCGGTGGCGTGTTGAAGTAGAGATTTTCCAGCAACAGGATGCTGCACACGGCGAGGCCGAGGCGGATCGCGACATCGGCCGACCACACTGTGTTGGCGGCCGGATGGGACAGCAGGTCCACCAGCGGCAGGCCGCCGATCACCAGCAGCGCCAGCAATCCCATGGTGGTGAAGACCTGGCGCAATTGCCGCTGCACACCGACGGTCTGCCGGAACAGGTGCAGGATGAAGCCGTACCAGGCAACCGACCGGGCGATTTCCATCCAGCCGGAGAACCCGGTGAAGGGAACCCGCCAGAACAGCGCGACTGAGACGCTCCAGCCGGCGGTGACCAGGCTGGCGCCGGCCAGCCACAGGCCGGTACGGCTCTGCCGCTGTCGCAACAGGATCAGCGTGGCGAGCACCGTGTAGAGCACGGCGCAGACCGCATGCAGCAGGACCATTGCCGGGACCTGGATTGTCATCGCGCTGTCTTAACGCCGGCGGCCGGCGGGGTCACGACCGCCATGGCGCGATGCGGCGGTCGTGGGTTCCGTCTCAGCGCGCACCCTCACGAAACAGGATCACGCGGACAGTGGACAGCAGGATCAACAGATCGAGCAGCAGGTTGCGATTCTTCACGTAATACAGGTCGTAGGCGAGTTTTTCCCGCGCGTCCTCGACCGAGGCGCCGTAGGGATAATTCACCTGCGCCCAGCCGGTCAGGCCCGGCTTCACATAGGTCCGCTCACGATAGAACGGGATGATGCGGGTGAGTTGTTCGACGAAATGGGTCCGCTCGGGCCGCGGGCCGGTCATGCTCATTTCGCCGCGCAGTACGTTGAACAGTTGGGGCAGTTCGTCGATGCGCATCGGACGGATGAAACTGCCGACGCGGGTCACGCGCGGGTCCTGCAGTTCGGCCCAGCGCGGGCTACCCGCCACCTCCGCGTCTACCGTCATGCTACGGAACTTCAGCAGGGTGAACGGCTTGCCGTGCAGCCCGATGCGTTGCTGTCGGTACAGCACCGGACCGGGGCTGTCCAATCGGATCAGCAGCATGGTCAGCAGCATCAGCGGCAGGGTCATCATCAGCAGCAGCAGGCTGACGACGATATCGGCGGCGCGTTTGGCCGCGCTGCCCAGCGGGCTGTTGGCGAAGCCATCCGCGCTGAGCATCCAGGCAGCGTCGATGGTTTCGAGATCGATGCGGCCCAGATGCTGTTCGGAGAATCCGGTATCGCGAAATACGCGAAGGCCGCGCAGCTTGCTGTCGAGCAGGGTTTCGGCGAGCGGGCCGTGCAGGTCGTCCGCGGCGAAGACGACGCCCCAGATGCGCTGTTCTTGCAGCGCGGCGAGCAGGGCGGTGCCGCCGGTATTCGAGATTGCGACCGGTTCGAAGCGTCCGCTGAAGCGGGTGCGCAGCATTTCGCTCATGCGGGCGGCGCGCCGGTCGCTGCCGATCACCAGGACGCGCCGTGCCAAAGGACGGTGCTGCAGCACACCGGCGACGGACAGCCGCGTGATCAGGATGCAGGCGAGGCCGGCGAGCAGCACCATGGTCAACCAGAGCACGGTCACGCCGGTCAACTGAACATGGAACGCGCCGGCAACGAGTAGCATCACCGGCAAGGCGGCGAGACCGGCGACGGCGACGTTCACCACCAGGCCATGACGCTTCAGGCAGATGTCGGGGCGATAGAGACCCATCGCGGCGGCGCTGGCGACGATGGGCAGGGTGAGGGCGAACGCGAGGTCGGTCGTCTGGGTCAGCGCGGCGGTGGAGCCGAGCAGCGCGCCGAACTCGCCGGCGAAGGTCAGGGTCGCAAGGATGAACACGCAGGAGAGCACGAACTCGACGAGCCCGAGCGCGGCAGTTTCCAGCGACAGATACTGCGCCAAGACGCGAGTCATCGGTTCCTCCCGCGAAGCAGACATTCGAGGCCGGGAGCCGCATGCAGCCGCCCCGCATGGCCTGGCTCAATCCGGGCACGCGGAAAGGTCTCGCACGAACCAGCCATAGTGGCCTGCTCCGTTCGGAAACTGACAGGTTTCGACACAGAATTCAATCTTCTTAGTTAACGTAATCAGATATATTTAGTTAACGGTAATCCGAACTATGCGGAAACTCCTTATAGAGTGGCTGTGATTCCGGTGTCTTCGCGGCGAGAGAACCGGTGATCGCCTAAGCAACGGAATCGCGATCATGTTGCATAAATGCATCTATTACGGTCTAGCATTATACCCATCGTCAGCACCGCGTAAGGATTTTCATGTTCACGCAGTTGCTCGGTCCGTTTCGTGATGCTATAGGCCCTATCACAAACTGGAGAGCGGTTGCTAGCCTGGAATTCTGGTCGGTCTGGCTCCTGGTAGAGGCGCGTAGCTCACTGGCAGAGCGCTGCCTGTACACGGCAGGGGAGGGGGTTCGATTCCTTCCGCGCCTACCAACCGAATCCATTGCGGCTGCTGGAAAGCATCCTTCTGGAAATCCCCGTCGAGGTCGAATGTGACTGTCCGGACCGGTCCCGTGACATGGCTCATCATGGCGATGTGCAGCGTACTGCTGGTGGCCTGCGCAAGTGGTTCAGGCAACACGAGCAACCAGGACGCGACGGCGGGCGGCGCCAAGTCGCTTGCCCTGCCCGCCGATGAATATGTGATCGGCGCAGGCGATTCCCTGAGCGTCTTTGTTTATCGCAACCCCGATCTCAGCGAGGGCGGTGTCGCGGTGCGGCCCGACGGACGCATCTCGGTGCCGCTCATCGAGGATATCGTCGCCGCCGGGAAAACTCCGACCCGGCTCGCCCGCGACATCGAGGAGCGGCTGAAGAAATACATCCAGGACCTGAACGTGACCGTCATCGTGCGGTCGTTCATCGGGCCGCCCGACCGCCAGATCAAGGTGATCGGTGAGGCCACTGAACCGCAGGCGATCCCCTATCGGGAACGTATGACCCTGCTCGATGTCATGATCGCCACCAAGGGGCTGACCAAATATGCGTCCGGCAATCGCGCCGTGATCATCCGCCGCACGGCCGACGGCAAACAGGAAACACTGCATGTCCGGCTCAACGACCTGCTAAAGGATGGCGACATCGGGCAGAATGTTGATATGCAGCCCGGCGATACACTGATCATCCCGCAATCCTGGTTCTGAGCAGGCTAGGCGTGGCAGGGCCGCCGTAGGGAAGACGCGTCATGGATAACCTGCGTCTGCTGTTGCAGCAGTATCTCCGCGCCGCCTGGCGTCGTCGCTGGCTTGGCGTCACCGTTGCATGGTTGGTGTGTGGTATCGGCTGGGTGGGCGTCTACCTGATCCCCAACCAGTTCGAGTCGAGCGCCCGGCTGTTCGTCGACGCCGACGCCATCCTGACTCCGCTGCTGCGCGGCATCGCGGCGGAATCCGCGCCAACCACGCAGCTTGAAATCCTGCAGCGCACGCTGCTGAGCCGGCCGAACATCGAGAAGCTGATCTCGAAGACCGACCTCGACCTGACCATCAGCCACCCGAGCGACCGGGAACGCCTGATCCAGCATTTGTCGCGCACGATCAAGGTGTCGCCGCAGACCCGGAACCTGTTCACCATCACCTATCGTGATCCCCATCCAAAGACGGCGCATGATGTGGTGCAAACCCTGCTGACCATCTTCATCGAAAGCGCCACCGGATCGAACCGCACCGACATGGAGAATGCGCGGCGCTTCCTGGAGCATCAGATCGCCTCCTACGAACAGCAGCTGCGTGCGGCCGAGAAGCGGCGTGCCGACTTCCGTGCGCGCTACATCGAAATCCTGCCGGGCGATCCATCTTCCGGCCGATTTCGGCCGTTCCAAGCTCGGCACGGGCGCCTACGCATTCAAGCATAATTGGGGATTTGTTCCGACGGCGCTGCATTACCGCTTCCGCCTGGCCCCAGGTGCGACGATCCCGGACTTCAACCCGCTCAATCCGAAGTACCGCATGTTCATCGCCGCGTGGAAACGCCTGCCGCTGCCGGTCGCCAACCTGCTCGGGCCGCCCATCGTGCGCGGGCTTGGCTAACCCGGCCATGCAGGACCTGCTGTATCTGTCGCATCGCGTGCCCTATCCGCCGGACAAGGGCGACAAGATTCGCGCCTGGAACATGTTCCGCCATTTGGCGCGCACGCATCGGATCCACCTCGGCTGTTTCATCGACGATCCCGCCGATTGGGTGCATCTGGAGGAGCTGCGCGGCCTGTGCGCCGATGTTGCGTGTTTTCCGCTGCATCGCCGCACCGGTCAGGTGAAGGCACTGCTGCGCGTGCGCCGCGGGCAACCGCTGTCGCTCGGCTATTTTCACGATCGCCGGCTGGCACGCTGGGTTGCGACAAAGCTGGCCGATCCGGCGATCGAGCGGGTGTTCGTGTTCTCCTCCGCCATGGCGCCCTACGCGATGCAGGCGCCGGCACGGGTTCGCGTGCTGGACATGGTGGACGTCGATTCCACCAAGTGGACGACCTATGCCCAGCAGGCGCGGCTGCCGATGCGCTGGGTGTGGGCGCGCGAGGGACGCACGCTGCTCGCCTATGAACGCCACGCCGCTGCCAAGTTCGACTTTTCGCTGTTCGTCTCGGAACACGAATGGCAGCACTTCGTCACCCTCGCGCCGGAGACGGTGACCCGCAGCGGCTGGATCGAGAATGGTGTCGACCTGACGCATTTCTCGGCCGCAACGACCCTGCCGGCGCCGTTCGAGCCGAACGGCAGCGACCTCGTGTTCACCGGGCGGATGGATTACCGGCCCAATGTGGATGCGGTGCAGTGGTTCGCGCAGGCGGTGATGCCGGCGCTGCGCCAGCGTCGTCCCGCCGCGCGGTTCTGGATCGTCGGCTCCGCCCCGTCCCGGGAGGTGACCGATCTTGCGGCACTCGCCGGCGTGCAGGTGACCGGACGGGTGCCAGATACGCGCCCGTACCTGGCGCATGCGGACGTGGTGGTGGCGCCGCTGCGCATCGCACGGGGCATTCAGAACAAGGTGCTGGAGGCGATGGCGATGGGCCGTCCGGTGGTCGCGACGCCGGAAGCGTTCGAGGGCGTGCGGGCGCGCCCCGGGCAGGATATCCTGCTCGCCAGCGGCTTGGATGAAACCGTGCAAAGGATCCTTGAAGTGCTCGACGGCCATCATCCGACCCTCGGCGCCGCCGGCCGTCAGGCGGTGGAACAGGCGCATCAATGGTCCGCCACGCTGCGGCCGCTGGATCGGCTGTTTCCGGACCGGGACGCCGACGGAGCGCGCGCGTTCGACTTTGCCGCGACGGGTGAGCCGGCATGAATGCACCGACGTCGCTGGCGTCGCCGGCCGGCCTCGAGGTCACCCGCGACATCCGCGGTATCCTGGGCGCGCTGGCGGTCGGGCTGCTGGTGCTGGGCCTGGTGTTCCATGAAGAGATCGCGGCCGCGGTGGATATCTGGAGCACCTCCACCGCGTACAACCATTGCTTTCTGATCCCGCCGATCACCGCCTATCTGATCTGGGATCGGCGCGCGTCGCTGCGCGGCCTGACCGCCGAACCGGTGCCGGCGGTGGCCTTGGCCGCCATTCCGCTGGCGATCGTATGGCTGGCCGCGGAACGGCTGGGCATGATGGAAGGCCGCCAGTTGGTCGCGATGACCATTGTGGAACTGCTGTTCCTGGCGGTGTTCGGCTGGCGCCTGTGGTGGGCGCTGGCTGGCCCGTTACTGTATCTTTACTTCCTGGTTCCGTTCGGCGAGTTCCTGACCCCGCGGCTGCAGGACATCACCACCGGCTTCGTGCAGGTCGGCCTCAACCTGCTTCACATCCCGGCCTATATCGACGGCAACATCATCGAGATCCCGGAAGGTACGTTCTTCGTCGCCGAGGCATGCGCCGGGCTGCGCTTCCTCATCGCCTCGATCGCGTTCGGCGGCCTGTATGCGCTGCTGATGTATCGCTCGCCGGTGCGCCGCGGCCTGTTCCTGCTGGCCTCGGTGGTCGTCCCGGTGATCGCCAATGGATTGCGCGCCCTTGGGATCGTGGTGGCCGGCCATGTGATCGGCAGCGCGCAGGCGGCCGCCGCCGATCATGTGCTGTATGGTTGGATCTTCTTCTCGATCGTTATTCTGCTGCTGATCGCGCTCGGCCTGCCGTTCCGCGAGGACCAGCAGGATCGGCCCGCTGCGAATTGGGCGGCTTCGCCGATCGCTGAACCGCCAGGCGCGATGCGGCGTGCGTTCGTCGCGGTCGCCGTGCTCTGCGGACTGGCGCTGATCACCCCGGCGCTGGCGATGACCCTCGATCGCGCCAGCGGGCTCGCCGCGGCGCCTCGGATGCTGGATTTCGGCGGCGCCTGCACGGCGTTGCCCAACGCGCCGATACCCGATGCAGCGGCGCCGGACTCCGGCGGGATGACGACCCGCCGCTTCGAATGTGGCGGGCTGATCCTGCGAGTCAGCGTCGCGGTGTTCTCACCCCACATCATCTCCGCGCCGGTGTTCGCCCAGGAGCGGCTGATGACCGCGCAGCCGGCGACGGCGGAGGCGCAGGTGCATTGGATGCCCGCGGTCCAGGACCATGCCCGGACCTGGCGGCTGGTGCACACCGTGATGCCCGGCAGCATCATGGCGGTGGGTCTGTGGATCGACGGCCAGCCGACTCAGCCCGGGCTGAACCAGCGGCTTCATCTGGCCTGGACCAGCGTTGCCGGCGCGCGGCTGGCACCCGTTGTCGTGACGGTGATGCCCGAGGCGGATTGGGCCCACGCCGACCGCGCGGAGCGGCGGCGGATCTCGGAGCGGTTGGTTCAGTTTCTGCAGGAGCGGAACGTCACGCCGCAGGTGCGACGGATCGCCGGCAGTCCGGGATAGCTCAGGCGTCGGGAGGGGCGGGCAGGGGAGCGGCAGGCGCTTGCGGTCGCCCTGTACGCGGCACCAGGGCGCGCACAGGTCGAACACGATCCGCGAGCAATCGAGGCCGGAGCGACCGGCAGCGCGTGTCGGTCGCCGTGAAATGCAGCGGCGGGCATTTCAAGCTTGTCGCGGAAGCTGGAAAAGCCATTGCGCGGGGTGATTTTCGGCATGGCGTGTTCCGGTTGTCGGTTGAACGGCACGCTGCCTGGCGGCCTGCCAGCGGGACGCGACAGAAGCGCGCGCGGGCTGCACAATGAGCAGTCGCCCGTGCCCGAACCTCCTCTCAGGGATGGCTCGCCTGACTGTGCCGAATCACCAAACCATCTTGCTCGGGTCAGTCGAAGCAAGGTCGAATTACGGCGCCAGGAAGATGTCGTGCAGCACCGTCGCCAAACCCTCCAGCTCCCGGGCTCTGGCGGCCGAATCCCGCGCGCGGGCGGACGTGACATTGCCATAGGTTTCGATGGTGATCACGTTCATCGCCGGCCGGGTGGGGGTCGCATGCGATCCTGTACTCGCCGAAGCTCACGCCCGGCTCATGCGGCGCGCTGGAGGTGGGGTATCGCGTCGTCTGGCGTTTGGTGCCCAACCGATTGCCCGGCACCCGAACGCCGAGCGCGTGAGCCCGCTGCGCCATTGCCAGCGTCAGCGCATCGTCGTCCGTCTCATGTCCCGGCCGTGGATCGTCGGTGATGCTGGGCATGTCGGCGCCGCCCGGGCGCGGCGGGCTGTGGCCATGCGCGCTGGCGATACGCTCCGGCTGGAACCGCTCGATCAGGTCCAGCAGCACCAGGTTCTCCGGCTCGATCGCCCGCCCCTGCGAATCGGTCGTGCCCGGGGTCGCTCCCACCGCCGGCATCTCGCGGTTCGGATCGGGCTGACCCGGCGTCTTGCGCCGCCCGGCCGCGACGTTCTCCGGGAACAGCGACGGCACGATGATCACCGAGAACACCGGCTGCGGCGCGCCAGGCGCGCGCATCTGGTCGAGCAGCCGGTTCACCACCTCGACGCCCGCCTGCTCTGACCCATGCACGCCGCCGATGATCATGGCGCGGCGGCTGCCGGTTCCAGGAAAGTAGAAAGCGTGGATCGGCGTCCGGTGGGCGCCGACGCCGATGGTGGCCTCGATGTTGCCCGCCTCTGCCGCCCAGGGGTGCGCCGTGTTGTGCGCCCGCCGTTCCCGTTCCTGGATCGCCGCGGCCGGCCACAACGGCTCTGGCCCAAACCGCACGATCTGGTCGGCCAGCCAGCGATCGTCCGTCTCCGCCGCCGGATCGGCGTTGGAGCCGAAGATCCGCGTCAGGCACTGCTCCAGATCTGGGTCGGAGGCGATCGGTCCGTTCGCCCGGAGGATGTTGAACACCTCGCCCTTGCCGTGGTCGGCCATGGCCTGGCCCACCTGGTCGCTGAGCGGGCTGAGTTGCAGCGTCCCGGCCGGCACGCGTTCGCGCACCGATGCGGTCCGGCCGGCGAGCATGGCCGAACCCGCTGCGCGCGCTTCTCCTTCGGCTGCGCTGTTCGTGCTGAACGCGCCGCCTTCGCTTGTCTGCTGTGCGACGTGGGCCAGTTCGTGTCCCAGCGTGTGGCGAAAGCCGAGCGTGCCAGGCCGCCATTGTCCTGGTGCGATGCCGATGTCGCGTCCCACCGTGAACCCGCGCGCGCCCATCTCGGCGGCCGCGGAGGCATTGGGATGCAGCCGCACGGGCGACAGGTCGGCGCCGAGCCGCCGCTGGAAATAGTCCCGCTCCGCCGACGGCAGGCTTTGCCCGGAGCCCAGCCCAAGTTCAGCCGGTGCCTGCATCGTGCTCGGTTGCCGCGTTGCGGGCTCGGTCTTGCGAACCCCGTCCGCCGGGACCTCGCGGGCATTTTCGCGTGGCGCTGCGATGCGCGACGCGAAGCGTCGGCGCGGGTGTGGCTCAGTCATTGGAAGCGGGATTCGCCAGGTGGTCCGCGACGGTCGATGCCAATGGCCGGTCCTCCCCTGTGCGAACCTGAACACCTGTCAGCGCCAATAGCTTTTCCCATCTTCGTCCAGAACCTCTGAGATGTTATCGTCTCGAAATACCACCAAAGAGCGTGGAGGCAGCATCAGCACTTGGAGGATCACCGGGCGGCGCCGAAGCAGTTCGAACGCCTGGATGATTTCAAAGTCATCATCAAGTGCACTGGCCTCAATCCTGTCCAGGTTGCCGATGTACCATCCGCTGTCCCGGTCGCCTGCCGGCACCTGTCGTTTAAGGAACTGATGGCGGGCTTCCAGGGCGTGATTCCTGACGAACAGATCATCGGAAAAGAGGATCTGCATACCGGTGAGACCCGAGCGGTGCAGCACTCGGTTCTGCGCCTCCAGAACGTCCAGGGTTGTGTCCAGGGTAGGGCGGATTTGATGCATTGCATCCCCGTCAAAGTCTGGCTCGCAGAGACGAAGCAACCCGTTTTTGGCCAACACCGTCAGAATTGACCAGCCATACCTGATCTTGCTGCCAGCTTGCAGCGAGGTGCCCTCCTCGCTCCGGGTTTTCAATTGGTCGAGCAGCGCCTCCGCGGAGTCCTGCAGCCGGGCATCACATTCGACCTCGAGATCCTGACCGCTAATTCTTGTCCGGTAGAGCATGACGTCGAGCCTCCCTACCGCCGCGGCAACTTTGCGATTTCAGCATCAAGTGCGTCGAATATTTGCTTTCTCACGGTGTTTTCTCTCACGGCCATTGCCGCTATTTGGTCGTCAGTGTAATATATACTGGCGTTGCTCCAAAACTCCCGGTCGGTTGCCGCGGAGCTCATGTAGGATCGCGGCCCTTTCGAAGAGTTCGCCCCGGCCAGCATCGGGACCAGGTT
Organism: uncultured Alphaproteobacteria bacterium; assembly: GCA_963789495.1. Classification (GTDB taxonomy): domain Bacteria; phylum Pseudomonadota; class Alphaproteobacteria; order Acetobacterales; family Acetobacteraceae; genus CAWBLP01. The sequence goes on along the minus strand of CAWBLP010000008.1, from coordinate 184,633 downwards.
GTCTTCCCGGTTCAGGATGCCGGCAACGACCTCCGGATCGAGACGATTGACTCCCGGCCGTCTCCCCACCTCATCTCTTGAAACAAGATGGTCCACCTCAATTGATTGTCCCGTCTCGATCGTCTGTCTGGTCACGCCGTCGATCCGGGCCTTCTGCGCTCTTTCCCGGTATGCCCGATAGACGGGATCCTCATCGACGGCACTGCTGACCTGCTGTGCGAATGATTTACTCGCGCTGTTGATCTCGGCGGCATTGCGTTCAAGCGCGGCCTCATTGTTGGTTTGATGGAGCCTGTCCCGCTGCAGCTCCGCTCTGGCCTCGGCGACTGCCTGGTCGCGCTGTTTGGACGGAGGCTGCCGATTGGCTTGTTTGAGGCTTTCGGCATCGTTCCGTAGGTCCTCCGAGATCGCCACGCGCTGTTCCAGGAGATCCTTCCGCCTGTTCGTGAGGACATCCAGCCTCTGCTGCTCCACGTCCGAGAGCCGGGAGCCCGGCACCCTGGCGCGCGCGGGTTGTCCCTCCTGCTGGGGTTGGTTTGCCTCCGCCGCGGCCTCTTTCTGCGGCTCACCATGGGAGAAGCGTTCAGGACAGTCGACCGGAATTCCTCCGTCCGAGTGAACCGCGCAGTGCACGGCGCCGGTCGCGGCTTCCACCTCCTCCTTGACCTCGTGTCCATCCACCTTCGCGGTACGGTGTCCCGCCTCGCCCGATACAGCGATACCCGGGTCTTGATCGACGCGTTTCGCCATGTCGGCAGCGGCCTTCGCCTCGGTTGCCTCGAGGTTGGCCTGCACATCCGCGAGAGTCCGGTCGATACCTTCGATCGTCCTGCGCTGCGATGAGGTAAGGTCATGCGCGGCGCCGGCTTCCGCGCGCCATCGCTCCAGCGCTGGACCAAGCTTGGACTTGAGATAGCGGGCACCGTCGATGCCCATTCGTGCCCATCCGTAATATTCCGTGAGTTTGTTGACCTGATCGAGCGCGTCGAGCAGGATTGGTCCCGCGTTGGGAAAGTTCTTCAGGATCCAGTCGCGATTTTCATCGACGACGAACGTTACGACGGGAAGCGCCGCGGCCACCCGGTCGGCCCACAGTCCCGCCCTTTCCAGATTATATGCGGCAACCGATGCCTCACCGGCCTCCACCTCGACCGCCACGGTCCCCACGCGGGCGCCGGAGAATGCTCCGAGGCCGCCCAACCCGAGAAACAGGCCGGTCTGGAATGCCGATACACCCACGTTCACCGATTGGCGTTTGGCCTGATTGGAATAGTCGATCAGCGCCAGTGCCGGCACGGGCACAATCCTCTCATTGTCGTCGTACAGTTTCACAAATACCAGTTCATCCGGGTCCAACTCGATGCCGGACGACAATCGACTGTAAGAAAGTTTTTCGATATCCTCCTTGAACATGTCGGCGCTAAAGAAATGGATCTGGTCATCATAGCTCACCCGCACCTTTCCGTCCGGCTGGAGGGTCGCTTTCGGGATTGCATAGGATGATCTGAACGCCTTCTGCATGCGCACAGGAAAGATATAGAGCTGCTGGTACTGGTGTTTCCCGACATAGTCGCCGACCGTTGCGTCCGGCTTCGGCGCGACCTTTGCCTTGGCTTCCAAGATGCGATCCGTCTGCAGCCTTTCGAACGCGGTCACGTCGCCGGTGACTGTTGCCGCGTACAGCACATCCAACATCGAGCGGCCATCGGGGTCCGCGGCGAATTCCTCCAGCCTGGCGGGGGGCTGCAGCTCCACAAAATGCGAGGCGACATTGTCTTCGATATCGGAAGACAGGTCCTGCATCTTTGCCATGATATCACGGTAGCGGCGCTGCGCTGCGAGGGCGTTCAGTTCATGGGCGATCTCCGTGGCACCCTGATCGACCGCCTTATCAAATATGCTGCTGTCTTCGGCGCGGTCGCGCAGTTCGGCGATCCGCTCCGCCTGCTTGGTGTAGGTTTCCGCCGATAATGGCTGCGCCTCCCCGGGGCGCCTCGGCTGCGCCTTGGCGAGGAGGATCCGCTCTGCCTGCAGGCTCTCGAACGCCGTGACGTGCCCGGTGATCATCGCCTCGGTGAGCACATCGAGCATGGCGTCGCCGCCGGAGGCGGCGAACTCCGCCAGCTTGGCATCCGGTTCTGACGCAACGAAATCGGCGGCGACATTGTCTTCGATGTCCGACGGCAGGTCATCGAACACTGCCGTGATATGCCCGTAGAGATGGGCCGCCGCGTAGGCCTTCAGATCCTCCGCAATCCGCTCCGCCTTCTGATCGTCCGAAAGCATGTAGGCAGGCTGGGCACGGTGACGCAGCCCGGCAATGCGCTGCGCCTCGGCGACATATTCCTCCTGCGGGATGTTATTGCGCTTGGCAATCAGGATGCGCTCCGCCTGTCGGCTCTCGAACAAGGAGACACTGCCGGTGAGCATGGCTTCGGTCAGCACATTGAGCGTGGCAAGCCCTGCCTTGTCGGCGGCAAAACGCTGTAGTCTGGCATCATCCAGCCGTTCAGTGAAGGCGGCGGCGACATTGTCCTCGATGTCGGAATTGAGCTGACGGAACACATCCTTGATATGCTCGTAGGGGTCGGCGTGCCTGGCAACGTAATCGCCCAGATCGCGGGCAATGACTGCCGCCAGATCGTCAGTCGCGTCGCGCTGCAGCAGCTTCGCCGACACCGTGGCGTCCCGACGTGGCGAATGCTTCCCGGCCCCGTCTGCGACTGCGGCGCGGCGCTGTTCGGCAGACGATCGCCCGGTGTGGCCGCCGCGCGGCCCCGGAGAACGCTCGTCTCCGCCAGACTGCTGCACGACATGGGTCAGTTCGTGCGCCAACAGCCGCTGTCCCGCGACCGTCCCTGGAGCATAGTGTCCCAGGCCAAAGACCAGGTCATTACCCACCGTGTAGGCACGCGCACTCACCGCGCGCGCCGATTCGGCGGCGGCGGTGTCGGCGTGCACCCGGACCCGACTGAAGTCGTGGCCGAAGCGTGGTTCCATGAAAGCCCGTGTGGCGGCGTCCAGCGATGTTCCGGGCGCACGCAGCACCTCGTCCACGATGGCGGGAGCGTTGGCCGAACCGGCTTGCGACGCGGCGCGTTTGGTCTGCATCAATGGTTCGGCCTGGCCCGCGCAGGTGTCGCAGCCGCAACCGGTCGGCGATGGCGCGCGCTGTCGTGCGGTATCCGTGGCGGACAGGTGCATCACCTGATCGGCAATGCGGTCCGCCTCGTGCTCCAGAGGGTCATCACTCCTGCCGACTTGCAGCTTCGTCTGAATTTTTCGTCCTGCGCTGGTCGGCTGCCCAGCATTCGGCGACGGATTGGCACACAGCCGGCGCTCGAAGTAGGTGGGTTCCGGGGGTGGCAGAGACCAGCTGGCTCCCAGCCCCAAAGCGCTGGACGCACCAGACAGACTGATCTGGTCGGAAGCCTGACGGGACTGCACTGTCCGTTCAGCACCTGGCTTGGCATGAGTGCGCCGGGGCGAGGGAGGCGCGCACAGCGCCGCAGCGCTCACGGCAGCGCCGCGCCGGCAGCGGCCGCATCGGCCGGTGCGGACAGCCAGGCATTCGCCGCGGTGGTCCACCGGCCCTGGAGCACGGTGCCGCTCGGGTCGCAGGACACCTCGTTCGCCAGCGCCGACCGCACGGTCGCATCGTGCGAGGCGGCATCCGCGGCCGCGCTCGCGGCCTGGCTGCCCTGCGCCGCGGCGGCAAGCCTGGGCTGCACGGTCGCGAGCTCGCCATTGAGGGTGTTGAGCGTCGTCGGAATGTCGGTCATCGGGCTTCTCCTGCAGGCCAGCTCGGGGACGGTCGCCCCTTCTTGGCGAATTCGGCGTTGATGGCGGCATGCATCAGGGCCGGCGTGATGTGTCCCGGCCCGTCGGCGGCGGCATAGGACGCGGCCAGTGCGGCGTTGCGGATTTCGCCGCCGGTCACCTCGTAGCGGTCCGCCACGGCCGCCAGGCCGATCGCGTTGTCCACCCGTCCGGATGGCAGATGGGCCTGCCACAGCTTCCGGCGCTGGGTTGGTCCCGGACGCGCCATCGGCATGCTCTGGTCGAACCGACGCAGGAACGCTTCATCGACGCCCTGCACCATGTTGGTCGCCAGCAGCGCAATTCCTTCGAACGCCTCCAGCCGTTGCAGCAGGTCGTTCACCTCGGGGCAAAGCGCCGGCGCGTGGACAGGTCAGCCATGGCCGTGCGGCCCGTGCGTCGCGACCTGCGCTTCACGACTGTCATGTACCAGGACCCGCATTTGCCCTGTGTCCGTTCGTGCCGCAGCGGCAGGCCGCTACCATGAGGAGTTGCCGACCGTGCCGAGGGTCATGGCCTGGATCTGAGCCCACACCTCCTCTGCCCCTGCCTGCTGGTTGTCGGCCGTGTTGCGGGCATCGTCCGAGTCAAGGTCGTTCAGACTCAGATGGAATGCCGCCAGCCAAGGCATGCCCCATTTGGGATGTCCACCCCATCCAACGACATGTTGCGGCACGGCGGTCACTTCCTCGAACACCGAAGTTGGTGTCGCTCGAACACTTGGGCCACTGTCCTGACGCGTGCCGCTGACCGTGATATCCCAATTGCAGTCGGCCAGGCCCCAGCCCATCTTGCCGTCCATCCGTATTACCTTGGGGATATTGATCTCGCTCAACCGGCGCGTCGCCAATCGTTCGCGCAAAAGGTCAATGTTGGACCCCTCGCCGACAATATTTCCGCCCTCAATGCTGAAATCGGCCACTGTCCGGGTATCGTCGAGCCAGCTCGACCTGCAGCACGCCCGGTCGTGCCCCCAGGCCCATCGAGGTGATCTGGTTGGTGAACCATACGTCGGTGATCCGGTCCATCAGGTCGTTCTTCGCCGCCTCCTGCGCGCGTCCGGTATCAATCGTGTAGTTGCTGTGATCGAGGATGCCGCGGCCGTCGAGGTCGGCCAGCAGCGTTTCCATCACACAGCCTTTGGTAAAGCTCTCCAGGTAATCGGCGGTTATCGCGGCGGTGTTCTCAGGGGCCACGAAAGTCAGGAAGCTGCTGAGGAATTCAAACGTCAAGGCGTACGCTTCGCTTCTGTAGCGAGCCATCACCCGGGAGTTCACATTGGTGAAGGTTGTCTGAATCTGCTGCATCGTATTGGGCAGCGCCGGTGCGGCCGACGGCGTTCCGCCGGAAAACTGCGCCAGTTCGGCACCGGCCAAGCCAACCACCGAGCTCGCCACGGCGCCGCCGCCAAGCTTGAGAAACCGGCTCACTGCAGGAATCCGTAACAGCACTGAGCCACCAGCCGCCGCGGCAACTTCGCCTATACCCACCGCCGGACCCAGCAACGGGACCAGTCCGGAAAGCGCCCAGATCGTGTTGCCGGCAAAAGCCGTCCAGAACTGTGCAGTCTGATCATTGCTCAGCGTCAACTGGCCGATGATGCTTGAGACGGCCTGCTGGTAGCCGCGTGCCCGCGCGCTCTCGACACGGCTCAACTCGGTTGTGATGTGGTTGATGATTTGGGTTGCCCGCCCGGTTGAGCCCTCCGGCAGTGGCGCTGCGCCGATCTGGAGCTGGAATGCGGCGTCAGCGGCCGACCTGGTGCGGGTTTCGAGCTGTCCAAGCCGGCCCGGGGTCTGCTGGCCGGGGGTCTTTCCGCTTTCCTCGCGGATTGCAGCCGGCAGATCGTCCAGTTGCACAGCAGGCCCCGACTGCGCCTGCTGCATGGTGTGCGCGATCTCGTGCCCCAGTAACCGACGAAAGGCGCTGGTGCCCGGCTGCCAGTGGCCGGGCGCAATGCCAATGTCGCGTCCGGCGGCGAATGCCCGCGCCCCCAGCTCGGCCGCCGTGGCAGTCTCCGGATGTACCCGCACCGGGGACAGGTCGGCGCCAAGCCGGTTCTCGAAATAGTTGCGCTCCGGCGGCGGCAGCGGAGTGCCGGCGCCCAACCCCAGCGCACTGGGCGCCCGCGCCTCACTGACCGGACCGGCAACCTGGCCACCTTGCCCGACCCGTTCTGCCGCCGCTTCCTTGGCGCTATCGCGCAGAACCGCGACGCGGGGGGAGGGACGTGCGCGGAACGCGGCAGCGCTCACGGCAGCGCTAGGCCGACGGCTGCCGCGGCATCGGCATCGCGTGTCTGCTGCTTCGCCGCCCGCTCTGCCAGCTTCGTGTCGAGCGCCAGCTGTGCCTCGATCACCGCCTCCTCGGCGGTCGCCGCATCGGCCAGGGCGGACAGCCAGGCATTTGCCGCCGTGGTCCACTGGCCCTGGAGCACGGTGCCGTTCGGGTCACTGGATACCTCGTTCGCCAGCGCCGACTGCGCCGCGGCGTAATCGGCGTAGGCAACCACCGCCGCATTGTGCGAGGCGGCGTCTGCGGCCGCGCCGGAGGTCTGCGCCGCGGTCCGGTCCGCAAGTGCGCCATTCAGGGTGTCGGTGGTGTCGGCCGCACTCGCCTGGATCTTCGCCAGCAGCTGCAGCGCGGCGGAGCGAGCCTGGGTCAGCGCGGTCTGCTTGGTCTGCAGGTCGGTCTGCGCGGCCTGCAGGGCGGTCGCCTCGGTCGCTCCCAGCGCGCCGATGTCGCCGTCGAGCGTGGTCACCGCCGCTACGCCCTTGGTGTCGAGATCTGATTCCGACGCCCCCTTGGCCGCCGCGGTCGCGGTTTTCAGCGCCGCCGCGGTCGCGCTCGACAGCGCTCCGCCCGCCCCCTGCGCCGCCACCACGGCGTTCAGCGCGGTCTTGCGCGCGGCGATCGCCGCGGTCACCACGGCGCCGTCGGCGGTCACCTGCGCCGCCTCGGTCTGCGTGCGGGCCACCAGCGACTGGATCGCCGAGGCGGCGGTGCGAGTGGCCGCGGCCACGCTCGCGGCCTGGCTGCCTTGTGCGGTGGCGGCGGCAAGCCCGGACTGCAAGGTCGCGAGCTCGCCATTGAGGGTGTTGAGCGTCGTCGGAATGTCGGTCATCGGGCTTCTCCTGCAGGCCAGCTCGGGGACGGTCGCCCCTTCTTGGCGAATTCGGCGTTGATGGCGGCATGCATCAGGGCCGGCGTGATGTGTCCCGGCCCGTCGGCGGCGGCATAGGACGCGGCCAGTGCGGCGTTGCGGATTTCGCCGCCGGTCAGCTCATAGCGGTCCGCCACGGCCGCCAGGTCGATCGCGTTGTCCACCCGGCCGGATGGCAGATGGGCCTGCCACAGCTTCCGGCGCTGGGTCGGTCCCGGGCGTGGCATCGGCACGATCTGGTCGAACCGACGCAGGAACGCTTCATCGACGCCCTGCACCATGTTGGTCGCCAGCAGCGCAATTCCTTCGAACGCCTCCAGCCGTTGCAGCAGGTAGTTCACCTCGATATTGGCGTAGCGGTCGTGCGCGTCCTCCACCGTCGTGCGCTTGCCGAACAGCGCGTCCGCTTCGTCGAAGAACAGCAACGCGGCAAAGCCTTCCGCTGCCGCGAACAGTTCCGACAGATTCTTCTCGGTCTCGCCGATATATTTCGACACCACCAGCGACAGGTCCACGCGCATCAGCGGCAGGCCAACTCTGGCGGCGATTGCCTCGGCGGCGAGGGTTTTGCCGACGCCGGAATCGCCGGCCAACAGGCAGACCAGCCCGCGCGGCCCATAATCCAGCTTCCAGCGGAACCGCACCGGCACGCGCAGGCGATAGCGCCGGATCAGGTCCTCGAGGCGCATCGCGGTGGTGTCGTCCAGCACCAGCCGTTCCCAGGGTATCTCGGGCGTGCGCGTGGTGGCCATGCGCACCGGGCGCTGGGGCGCCAGCGCCAGGCGCGCGGCGGTGATGCCGTCTGCGTCTCCGGCGCGCGTCGCAACCGCCGCGATATCCGCGGCACTCATCCAGGTCTGGTTGGCCAGCAGGTCGGCCGTGCGCTCGCAGACCAGCCCCGTCTCTCGCCAGACGGCGGCCTGCTCCACCGGGTCGGGTCGCGGCAGCACGATCCGCGCCGGTGGCCGCCCGCCGGCGGCCGTGCGGACATGCGCCGAACCGGGTGCGATCAGCACGACCGAGGCTGCAAGGTCCTCGGGCGGGGCCGGAAGATCGGCCTGCTCGGGTGCGATGATTGCCGCGACCGCGTCGGTGGCGAGGGCGATCAGTGCAAGCTCGCGCCAGGTGGGTTCCTGGACCGACGCCGAAGCCTCGAACAGCGCCAGCGAATTCGCTTCGCCGTCATGGCCGGGCCTCACCCGGCCCTCCAACTCCGGACGATCGGGTCGGGTCGCAACGGAATACGCCTGGTCGGGGGTAGATGGCCGGGTCAGGCCCGGCCATGACTCGGATGCAGGAGATGGCCGGGTCAGGTCCGGCCATGACGGGGATGCAGGAGATGGCCGGGTCAGGTCCGGCCACGACGGGGATGCGGTGGGTGGCCGGGTCGAGCCCGGTTGGGACTCTGATGCAGTGAATTGTCGGGTGGTCAGGCTCGGTCGGGTCGAGCCCCGTCCTGACTCTGGTGCACCGGCACAGCACGCTGCCAGCACCGCCTCGCCACGCGCCGGGTCACCCACCAGGTGCAGCAGCGGTGCATCCGGCTGCGCGAGCCACACCGCGACGCTCTGCATGGTGGCGGCAAGGCTCGCCGGAAGCGGGGCAGGCCGCGGTGCCCTCCGGATGGCCGGTCCAGGCAACGCATCGGGCAGCGCGCCGTCCAGCAGAGCGAGCAGCGTGGTGCTGGGATCAAGCAGCCGGTCCCCGGCAGGCAGCAATGGATCGGGCAGGCGCAGCAGGCCATGCCGCCAGAGTGGACTGGTCCACAGCGCGGCCCGCGCACCGGGCGGTGGCGGTGCGTCGCCGATCAGCAGCCGCAGCGCGAGCCCGGCCGGCAGCCGTCGCAGTCCAGTTCCGTTGATGCCCGCGACGACCGCGCCGGCCCGGTCATCGATGCAGGGCAGCACCGCCAGCCCCAGCAGGTCGAGGTCGAATGCCGACAGCGCACAGCTACGGGCGATGCGGCCGAGCGGATGCGGCAGCCAGGCCAGATCGTCGAACAGGGCCGCCGCGGCCTCGGCGATCGCCTGCGGCTCCAGGGCCGGCAGCAGCTCCTGCACCAGCGGCTCCAGCGCGGGTTCGGGCCGGCGCAGCAGGAGGCGGGCCGCCGCCAGCGCGGTCAGTCGCAACACCGGGCCATGCAGCGCATGCCGGGTCACGTCTCGTCCGTCCCGTCATAGCGGAACCGGACCACGCGGCCGATCCAGGGCAGCCAGCCCGGGTCGATGTCCCAGCCCGCGCGTCGCAGCGCGGTATCCGCGGTCGCGAGTGGCCAGGTGAGGTCGGCGCTCCAACGGGTCAGCACCAGCCGACCGGGCCTGAGCAGCAGGCGAGCCAGCTGCCCCTCCGCCGCATCGCCGAACGGATCCGGCCCACCATAGTAGCGGCGCAGGGCATCGGGCGCCCAGACGATCTCCGCCGGAGCCGCCGCCAGCACCTGCTCCAGGACCTCGGCCGCCTGCGGCACGGCTTGCAGGCTGTCCAGCGGCGCATCGGGCGGGTCGGCGCCGGCAAATGCCGCCAGCAACGGACGGTCGCGCTCCAGCAGCACGCGTCGCGCGGCTGGCGGCAACGGTGTCGAGACACGCTGCAGAGCCAGCAAGCCGATCCCGGACAGCAATGCGGCCAATTCCGACGGCGGCAGCGCGGTCACGCCCGGCAATTCCAGCAGCGGCCGCAACAACAACAGCAGGCCGCCGTTCATCACGCCCAGGCCCGGAGACGGCTCTGGTTTCGGCGATGGCGCGGCGGGCACGGGCAGCGCCGCTGCGGCCGGCAGTGTGGCCAGCGCGGTCAGGTACCTCGGCGATCGACGCCGCGCTCCGCCCGAGCCGGCCCAGCAGCAGCGTGGCCGCGGGCGTGTGCACCATCAGCGCCGCCAGGCTGAACAGAGCCCGCTGGTCTGCGCCCAAGGGCCCGATACGCGCGGCAAGCTGGATGGGGACCTGCGACCACAGCTCGGTCCAGCCATGCCGTCGTGGGTCCCGCCCATCGCGCTCGGTGAGGATCGAGGGCAGGGCGATCGCCAGACGTTGCAGCAGCCGGCCGGCGAGCCGCTGCGCTGCCACGGGGCTCAAAAGGTCAGCCAGCGAGGCGGCCCGCAGCAGATCGAGCAGATAGGCCGCAGCACGCGCCGGTTCGCGCTCGATCCATTCACCGATGATCCGCGCCGCGTCGGGCGAACCGGGCAACAGGCTTTCGGCCCACCAGGGCAACTCCCGGCCTGCTGCGAGGTATCCCAGGATCACCGCCTCGGCTTCCCAGGCATCGGCAAACACAACTGGCTCAGCTGCGTTGTCGGCCGGCGGCCTCGCGGCCTCGCCGGGCGTGGTGTTCCGCAGGTCCGCCGGCACAGGCTGCGTTGCCATCGCCTCCCGGAACGCCGCAGCGAGCGAGGTTGCGATCGCGGCCGCCCAGTCCTCCGCCAGCCGATCCGGCTCCTGCTGAAACGGCAGCCGCACCTCCAGCCGGGGCAGCGCCACGGCCGCATCCGGCGGCAGGCCGGCAATCGCGGTCGCCCGCGCCAGCAGCGGATCGAGCAGCGATGCCAGGCGATGCACCGCGCTGTCCAGCACCGGGGCGGCAGCCCATGCGGTTTCCACATCCGGCGCAACCACCCGGTTCGCGAGTCGCCGAATGGTGAGCGTGGCCATCGGTCTGCGCTACACTTTCCGCGTCAGCACGTTGGATAGGATGTTGACGCGCGCTGCCCCGAGGGTGGTCGCAACCGATGACGCTTGGTCCAGATAGCGCCGCGTCGGCGCGTCGGTACCGCTTGCCGAACGCATGCTTTGCAGCGCCTTCACCAGATCGCCGCTGCTTTGGCCGAGCGCCGCGTGCAGCTTGTCGGCCAGCCCGGCCGGCGGCGTGATCACACTCGTCACGGAGCTGGCCGCCGTCTTGGTAGCCCCCGCATAGGCGTCCCGGAACTTCGCGTAGTTCTGTGCCCCGCCCAGCAACTGCGTCGCCTCGGCCGGACTGAGCGTCAGTATCTGCCCCACCGTCGCCGTCGTGGTGACGCCCTGCACCAGCGAGGATACCGGCTTCTCGGCATTCGCCGAACGGAGCTGGGCGAACAGCTGCGCCGCCTCCGGCGTATCGAACACGGGAATCCCGTGCGCCAGCGAAGCATCCTCGGCCGTCGCGGATGGCGCCAGCGAGAGGCTGCCGAGCGCACCGGCGCCATCGCCGATTGCCAACACGGCCTGCTCCGCATCCGCCGGCGGCTGCGTTGCCGCCAGCAGCTGCACGAACTGGTAGCCGGGATAGACCGCCGCGTAGGAGTCGGCCACGCGGTCCAGCGCCATCTGCCGCCGCTGCGTGGCGTCCTTCACCGTCGCCTGCAGTGCCGTGTCCTGTGCATCCACCTGGGCCTCGAACGCTGTGATGCGGCTCGAGACAGCGAGGTCGGTATCGGTCAGCGGCACCACGCGCGACAACGCGAACTGCACCGTCGGGTGTGCCAGCGTCGCCTGCGCCAGCGCGCGGCGCTGTGCCGGCATCGCCTGATACGCGGTGCGCATCGCGCCGGTACTGACATAAGCGTCGGTTGCGTTGTTGGCCTTGACCAGTTGCGGGAAGATCTTCACGAGCAGCTCCAGCAATTCCAGAAGCTCGAAGAGGGCATCCAGCAGCACGATGCGCTGCTTGGCGTAGACCACGAAGTGCCGCGGCAGCATGTCGAGCGCGAACTGCTCGCGCAGCCCGCCCAGCGTGAACGCCCCCGCCCCGGCGCCGGTTTGCGCAATGCCCCAGCCCGGTAGCTGGTCCTGCGCATCCTCCGCCACCACGCCCAGGATCGGGTGGCTGCGCGTCAGTCCTTGCAGCGGCACGATCAGCTTGACGATCTCGACCCGCCGGTTGACCAGGTCGGCCAGCCCGTATTCCGGCAGCAGCACCGCCAGACGTGCGAGCACTGTGAGCAGGGTGCCGGAAGCGGACGCAAGGCCGGACGCCTGCCTCAGCGGCTGGGTACGAGGCGCCTGCGCTTTCAGGGGCGATGCGAGCTGGATCGGATCCTTGTCGAAGAGGTTCGAAAAATCCTCCAGCACGTCGTCGTCGTGCAGCGCCACCACCGTGTAGGTAATCACGTTGGTCCCGCCGAAGTAGCTCTCCGCGACCCGCGCCGCGCCCTCGACATAGCCCGAGACCAGCCCCGCCAGAGCACCGCCGTTCTTCAGGATCGCGTCGAGCCTGTCATTGCCGGTGTTCGGGCTGCTGTTGCTCGCCAGACCGCCGGCCACGTCCGGATCGATCGGCAGGAAACCGATCGGCGGGATATGCCGGAACCCGCGCCGCAGCAGGTTGAGGTTGCTGATGCTGTTCTCCGAGCGGCTGATGCCGGCGACGGCCAGACTCTCCGCCAGCATGCACTGGAACTGGTGAATCCGCGCCCAGGCGGCGGCGCGCGGCGGCAGGCCGAACCGGGTGCGATGCCAGTCCTCGCCCGGGGTGGCGACGATGCTGCGCCGGGGAATCCAGGAATCGATCCACAGCGCGGTGCCGTCGGTGCCGAGGTAGACCATCGCCAGCGCCACCGCCCCGGTATCCTTTCGCCCCGGTCCGGTGCCGACGCAGAACCCGTCATCGGTGGCGAAGGTCGGGTCCCATCGCCTGACCAGCGAGTGCTCGAAGACATCGTAGAAATACGCAGACAAGATGCCGCGCAGGTCCCACGCGCTGCGTACCGCCTCGCTCTGCGGCACGTCCACCGGGAACCGGACCAGGCTGAGGCCGAAGCCCGCGCAGTACTCGTCGGACTGGCAGGTCACCGGCTGGCTGTCGCTGCACACCGTGCCGTACACCTTGGCATCGCCGCCCGGCTTCTCCGCCGCCTCGATGATCAGCAGATACGCACCCGAGGGCGGTGCGGCCGAACCGCCGCTCGCACCGGCCGGATCGGGTGCCAGGCAGATGCACGGCGCGAACTGTGTGCCGCCGCCCACCACCTGGCGCGGCTTTGACTTCTGCAATGCGATCAACTGTTCCAGGCGGAAGGTGAACGAGGCGGGGACCAGGATCGGCCGCCCGATCATGTCGAAGGCGAGGCCCGGCTGCAGCACGATGTTCGTCGTAACGGACAGCCCGCCGGTGAGCCGTGGCCCTTCGCTGTCATAGCTTCCGGTGTTCAGCCCATTCGCATTCAACCCCAGCCCGTAGGCGATGCCGGGCATCAGCGCATAGGCGTCCAGCCGGGCGCGGTAGTCGAAGTAGTTGTCCTGCCGGCGCAGCGCCTCGGCGGTGAGGAACCGGCCGTTGAACCAGTTGGTGCGGCACAGGCTGTTCCACCCGTTCACGTCACCACCCGTCGCCGCCGGGAAGCCGCTCGGATCGGTGCCTCCGATCGTCCAATTCCCGACGAACTGGTTGAACCCCATCTGCTCGGCCAGAGTCAGCTTCGCGTTCGGGTCCGACAGTCGCTTGGCGATGGCCTTCACCAGCACCGTGTCGCTGAGTTTGCTCGTTCCGCTCATCGGCTCGACTCCCTGAAGCGGGTCACGGGGTGAAGGTTGCGATCAGCACCGCATCGCGGCCGCGCCCGGCGGGCGGTGCCGGCTCGTCGCTGAAGCCGGCGAGCGGATTGCCATCCATGTCCAGGATCGGTCGGGCGCCGCCTCCCGACAGCACCACCTGGTAGGTCGTTGCGGTCGTCCAGTCCTCATCCACGACGAGCGTGATCTGATCGCCGGAGACGGTTGCCGCCGCCGCGGCAGGCTGTGTCCAGGCGCCCGCATCGAGTTTGAACAGGCGGACCAACTCGGTCGTGACGGTGCCGGCCTGCACGTCCTTCGAGGTGGCGATCGTCACGACTATCTTGTTGGCGTCCGCGCCGGTACCGCTCGCCGCCGCCACGCTCACGGCGGTGAAGGCGGCGGCGGTCGCCGGACCAACCAGCCGGATGCCGGTGGCAATCTGTGCCACGGTCTGCACGTCCGGCAGCAGCGCCCGGACGGTGGTGTCGACGGCGTCCACCGCGGTGTTCGTCGCCGGCGTGCCCACCGGCTCCAGATCGACGATGGCAAGCAGCACCTTCTCATCCTGCGTCACCGACCAGAGCTGTCCGGGATCGGCCGGTTTCTGCGTCGGGCTCTGGCACATCAGCGCCTGCAGCCGCTCGCGCAGCCCGGGGGGCGCATTCAGCGCCAGCCAATCGCGCGACAGCGGATTGGGATCGGGCGGCGCCGCAGCTTCCAGGCACAGCTTGAAGGAATCCAGCACCCGGCTATAGGCCAGCGCATTATCCGCGTCCGAGCAGGGCGGTGCGATCGCCGGCACCTGGGCCGACAGACAGGCGCGATAGCTCAGCACGGCGTAGCAGCGTCGCGCCGTGCTGTCCGCCGCGGCGCCCGGCGGTGCCGACAGGCTCGGCCAGAACGTCGTGTTGGCGGCGAGCCCGGTGATGTCGAGGCACACCGTCTCGGGGACAAAGATCTCCCGCCCCAGCGCGTCGATCGCGAGACCTGGCGTGCAGCGCAGTTCGTTCACCGGCGGATCGGCGGTGCTGACCGAACTGACGTCCAGCCCGCACACCACGCCCGATCCGTGCAGCAGCGCGTTGCGCAGCCGCGCGCGCAGCAGGTGGTAGCGCTGCTCAGCGGTGAAGTCCTCGGCGCCGAGGAGCTGGCCGTACATGTAGCGCGGGCGGGAGAAAGGGTCGCCCGGCAAGGCCGGATCGGTGCCTTCCAGGGGCGAGAACGTGGCGGCATCGACGGTTCCGCTCATGGCCTGACCGTCCTTTCCTGCATGGACCGATGGTCGCGTGTGAGTCGCTGGCCGGGCCGGAAACGCGTCTCCGGCTCATAGCGGCCGATCGTGTAGTTGCTGCCGAGCACCGCGGTGCCGAGCAGGCTCGGCTCGAAACAGGGCGTCTCGCCGAGACGCGACAGACCCACCAGCGCGCGCCCGAGCTGAAACCCGGTGTCGAGCCAGCACAGCGTGTGCAGCGTGTGGGCCGGCTTGTTGGCCTCCACCGCGTCCTGGATCACCGCCTCCAGCGGGTCGGTGCGCCGGCAGGGCAGCACCACGGTAAAGCGGTGCGCGAAACGGCGGACGAAACGCGCGAACGGGTCGGTTTCGATCGGATAGGGCGGGTCCGCGGGCGGGCAGGGGGTGCCGCCCTCGGCGCGCAGGAATTCGCGGCGCAGCATCAGCGCGGCGTAGTCCGCTTCCAACGCGACGTCGGCCGGGTCTTCCGCCACGGACATTGACTCCGAGTCGCCGAGCTGCAGTCCGGGGCCGATGATCGCGGACTCGTCGTCGAGGAACACACCGGACTGGCGGCGCAGGCGAAAATCCTCGACCAGGATCACCGGCGCGCGCGCCAGGATCGACAACAGCCGGGTCAGCCCCGGCATCGTGCCGCGCTGCTGGTACAGCGAGACGATTTCCGACAGGAGTTGCCGCCGCACCGCTTCGTCGATGCGCTGGTCGAAGGTCAGCGCCACATAGCTGGCGAGCCAGTCCAGCGCCTCCGGCGGCACCAGGCGTGGATCGGCCAGTTCGCGCAGCGCGGTGATGCGGGCGTCGGTTTCGGTCACCCAGCCCTCGAACAGCGCCAGCGCCCGGTCGGTGGCATCCGCGGTAACCGGATCGGCCCGCCAGAACGCCGGCAGATGCTCCAGCAGCGACGGGCGTTGATACGTGGCCCTCACAGCCAGCACCGCCGGACTGGTACGCGCGGTGCCGGTCAGCGTAATGCGCAGCGCCAGGTAGCGTCCGGGCGGCGCCTTGATCAGCCCCTCCAGCGTCAGCTGCGGCCACGGCGCCACCAACGCAGAGCGCTGCGGGCCGAGCGGATCCTCCGAGGGGCGGACGATGCGTTCCGGAGGATCGACGATGTCGGCCAGCGCGCCGCGTGTATCCAGCACGCCGACCGGCCACCAGCCCGGTTCGTCCGCCTGCAAGGACAGCAGCGGCTTCCATGGATCGTCCGCCGCCACCGGCACCAGCGGCGCGCTGATGTCGGCCGGCGGACGTGGCGGGCGGAGGATCGGCAACGGCGGCAGATCATCGGTGGTCTTCGCTTCCAGGGTGATCGCGGTACCGACCGGCAGGCAGGCATCGACAAACACCCGGTGCCAGACGCAGGCGAAGATCGTGCTGTCGAGCGCGAAGCTCTCCACCGAACCTGCGGTTTCCACCGGAAGCTCGCGTGCGTACAGCGCCCGCGCGCCCGTTGCGGTGCTGGCATAGACCGTGCCGCAATCGAGCCACAGGGCACGCCCGTCGAAGCTGCGCACGCCGAAGCTCGCCACCGCGGTCGGCCCGTCCACCGGATCGAGGCTGAACTGCACGAACCGCGTCTCCACCGCCGCACCCGGCGCCCCGATCGGCTCCCCGGCCAGCACGCTGTCGGCGGCCAGGACCAGCAGGAACAGCGGACTGGTCAGTTCCGGCAGGTCATGCACGCTGAGCCCGGCGCGGTTCAGCACCGCGAGCCTTGGCCCGGGCAGCAAAGCCACCACGATCTCCTGCGCGGCGTCCGCGGCAATGGCGATCGGGGGGGCCGGTAGCGGCACGGACTGCCACACGCCGCCGAACGGCTGCACCAGAAGTTCCGCGCCGTTGGAGACCGCGACGCACCACGATGCCACCACGACCTGCTCAGGCGTTGCGCTGGCCGGCAGCGGCAGCGTGTCCAGCAGCGACAGATCGGGCGCGAGCACCCGCAACCGCGGCGGCGTGCGATCCAGCAGCCAGACCCGCCCGGCCTTGTCCCGTGCGATGCCGACCGGCGGCGCCGGCGGAGCGGGGTGCTGCATCGGCGTGAAGTCCGCCTCGCCGTCCTGCGGTTGGTAGATCCGCGGCCGCGGCACCGGCAGCGCCCGCCAGCCATACGGCGCCAATGCGAACAGCCCGTGCGCGGGATCGGCCAACACCACGGCTGCATCGGCGCAAAGATCGGGCGGACAGGGCAACACCGCGGCGGCACCACACACCGCCAGCCAGGGCGCGGGATCGGTGGCCGCGGCCTTGGCCGAGGCCGCAGGCACCAGCATCACCCGCGCCGGGTTCGGCACGATGCGCGTGCGGTCGAAGTCGCAGCGCCGCCACATCGTCTGCCCGGTCAGGTGAACGAAGCTGGGTTGGCGCATGGGTCAGCACTTTCCCTGCGTCACTGGCACTGGAATGCCGTTGGCGGGCGGCGGTGGCTCGGGGCCGAGCGCGGGTGCGGTCGGGCCCAGCGCGACCGCTACCTGCCGCACCACGGGAAGCTGCCAGTGCTGCATGGTCACGGTGCCGGTGACGTCGGTCTCGGTGCCGTCCGCGGCGATCGTCGTGCCCTGCAGTTTGATATCGTTGATCAGCTGCACGCCCTGCACGTGCAGCGCAGCGGCCTCGGCATCGCGATCCCGCACCGCGCGGCCGAACGGCCAACCGGAGCCGTCCGGCCCGTACGGCGGCAACGGCGCGAAATACTGGCGCAGCGCCAGCTCCACCCAGCGTCGCAGGGTTTCCTCACCCATGCCGGGCTCGGGCTGCACCGCGATGGCGATGTCGACCGGGACGTATTCCGGCGACGTGACGTACAGCTCGGTTGTCACCAGCCGCCGCGGCTCCAGCCAGGCGCAGACCTTGCGCAGCATCTCCCGGTCCGGTGTCGGGGTATCCGGCGTCACCGCATCATAGGCGGGCAGCACGATCAGGGTGACCACGCCGGGTATGCCGTCCGCACGCTCCTGCGGCTTGTGCCGCGGCAGCACCTGCGCTCGGCCTACCTGCACACCGGGCGTCTCCAACGCGATCTGGGAAAAATCCTCGCTGCACACGGCGCGGTCGCGGGCGCGCAGCATCAGCGGGATACGGGCCTGCGCCTGCGCCGTGGTCTCCGCATCCTGGCCACCCTCCGCCGACAGCGGGTTGGTGGCCTGCAGCGACGCACCCCGCACGCGGGAGATGCCGCCCGCGCCGACATTGCCGGCGACGCCACCGCCATAGCGATAGCCGAGGACGCGGATCGCCTCGCCCGGTAGAGGCATCCGTCCATGCACACCGTCGCCAAAGGTCACGGTGCCGGCAATCGGATCGAGCGCGTAGAACGGATCGTCGGGGCCGGCGAGCGCCAGGTCGTCCACGCGTGTCCAATTCTCCCAGCCGGCGGCAGGGCGGACCTGGATCACCTCGCTGCCCTGGATCACCGGCGATTTCGACAGTTTCAGCGTCTGCGCGGCGAGGCCGGTTCCATTGCCCAGCAGTTCGGGCGCCGCGGTCACCGCCTGCTCCGCCGACACCATGTTGGCGTCGATCAGCCGCACGCCGATCGGCGGATGGGTCGGGTCGATCCGCTGCACGCGGACCCAGGCCAGCACGCGCGCGGCAAGCTTCGGGTCGTCGAGCCGTGGCGGCAGTCCGCCGACGCCGAGCAGATCAGGGTCGGAGGGGTCGAAGCTGTCGGCGGTCCAGTCGCCGAACGGGATTGAGCCGTCGCCGTTGCGGTCCGGCAGGCGCAGCCGCACGGTACCGGTCTGGCCGATACTGTTGGTGGTATCGGCTGAAACCACCAGCCGCTGATAGACGATCTGGTCGACCCGCTTTGCCGCCCCGGCGAAGCGTCCGGTGGAAATGTCATAGCGCACCGGCCAGCGTGAGGGATCGGTGCCGGGATCGGGGCAACGCAACACGTCGGCGGGTCCGCATAACGCATCGTCGGTGCGGAAGCCAAGGTTGATGACGTGGCCGGCAAGTTTCTGTCGCACCAGGTCGAGCGTCGCCGCCGGATCACCGGTGTCCAGCGCCTTCATCACTGCGTCCGGCGCTGCGAGGCACAGCCAGAACGAAGCGTCCACCGCACCGGCGGTAGACGCCGCGGGTGGCAGCGCACCGCCTTTCGGCGCCGGCAGCTGCGTCGGCAGATAGGTGGACAGGTCGGGCACGCTGCCGAGGTGATCCTGTAGCAGCTGCTTCACCGGCTCGACGCCTTCCGGTGGCGTCCCGCCGGTATAGGGCTGCTTGATCCAGGCCGAGAGCTCCACCGGAAGCACGGTGATCTCTTCCGTCGGCTGGAACAGCACCGAGCCCGCCGCGAGCTGAATGCGCGGTGCGGTCGGGGCAAAATCCGGCGTCACCGGTTCGGCCACGCCCTTCTGCAGATCCAGCCGCACCTGCGCCAGTGCGACCTGCGCCGGCCGCGGCGGAAGGTTCAGCAGCTGCAGGAACGCGAGCTTGGCCGCTTCGGGCGCCCGATTCAGTCGATACAGCAGATTGTCGCCGAGGAACGAGAACAGCTCGATCAGCGTGATGCCGGGATCGGTCGCATTGTAGTCGGTCCATTCCGGCGAATGGACCGGGATGCGACGGATCAGTTCGGCGCGCAGATCGGTGTAGCCGCGATCGTCCAGGCGAGGCGGTGCGAGGGCCATGTTACGCGCCTCCGCCGTCGAGATAGAACGGATAGACCAGGTTGCGCGGCCCCGGATCGGGCGGCACCTGATAAATGATGGCAATGCGCACCAGGGTCGGGTCGCGCGAATCGCTCGTGACCTGCACGTCCTGCAGTGCAATGCGCGTTTCGTCGCGCGGCAACGCCTCCTGCAGCGTCTTGCGGATCTGTGCGCGGGTTTCCAGGCTGTTCGGCTGGAACAGGAAGCGGCGCAGCCCCGCACCGAAATTCGGCCGGCCGATGCGCTCTCCGGGTTCGGTCAGCAGCACGCTGCGCACGGCCTGATCCACCGCATCCACATCACTCACCCAGCCCCAGCCCTGCGCCGTCACCAGCGGGAAGCGGAGACCGATGCCGAGTTTGTTTGCTGTGCCGCTCATGACTTCTTCGGTACCGGAATCGGAATGCAGAACTTCAGCAGAAGCATCCACGAGAAACTCGGCAGAATGATCAGAATCGAGAAGATGATGCTGAACATGATGAAAGCGCAGATCGTCAGCACCGGGATCGCAAAGCTGCAGATCCAGCCTACGCCCCAACTGCGCGTCGTGTCCTTTGGATCGTCGCTGACGTTGTAGCCGGAGTTCGGCGGCGTGTTGAACGCTGCGAATGGCTTCGCGCGCGCCTTGGCGATGCGCGGAATGTCGCGGATCAGCCGCGGCAGATCGGGCAGCTGAATGGTCGCCGGCTTTGCGCCCAACACATCGCTTGGCTCCGCGATCGCGAAGGGCTCGCTGCGTGTCGTCCACAGCAACTGGTCGTTCTCGCAGGGATCGCGGCCGGCTACGCGCACCCAGCACCAGACCGCGTAGAGGCTGTCATGGTCATAGCGCAGCCGGTGCACCTTCGCGCGCCCGCTTGCCTCCTGGTTGGTGGTGGCGCTGCCGGCGGTGTAGCTGTTGGCGACGGCGGTGGTCATGCTGCTGAATGTCGAGGCCTGCGGCGCGGCGCCCGGAAACGCCAGCAGCCCGCGCGCCGGCTGCTCGCGCAGTTCCAGTCCGGCCTCGGCCATGCGGTGCAGCGAGTCGCTCGTTGCCGGCAAGGCATAGAACGTCACCAGCGACGATGCGGCGGTGCCTGCCTTGGCGTCGACCTGCGTCTCATAGGCGCTGCCGCCATCGGCGCCCGCCGCATCGACGGGCGCGAGCAACTGCTCCACGATCACCGCGGCCTCATGCGCGTGCAATGCGATCTGGTCGGACGCGGTCAGAACGATCGGCGGCCAGGGCGGCGCTTCCTCCAGCGGCGTGCGGATCGCGTCCATTTGCCGGATGGCGTCGATCTCGGCCGCTGGTCCGCCGACCGTCGCGACCGGGATGTTGAATGGGACGCTCCCAAAGGTCTGTGTCTGGATCAGCGTCAACTGTGAGCGATCCACGGTCCCGAATGCCTGCTGCTGCAGTGAAGCGAGCAAACCGAGCCGCTGCGTGCGCAACCGGATCAGTGCCAGTGCGAGCAACGCTCGGGCAATGGCAGGATCGCCAGAGGGAACGCCCGTTGTGGTGAGCGCGGTCTGCGCCAGCCGGCGCAGGTAGTCGATCACCAGCACATTCCAATCGGCCGCATGGGTGGCGCGCGTCGCATTCAGGCCGGTGAGACCGATCGTCACATGCGTGGACGCAGCATTCGCACCGGCATTGGTCCAGAAACCATCCACTGAAACCACCGCATCGGCATCGTGCGATCCGGGTGTCAACGCCGAACGGCAGAGCCGCAATGCGGCGGACGCCATCGCCGGCAATTGCGCCTGGATCTCGGTGTTCGTGGTGTTATGAAATGGGTCGGCAGCGTCTGCCGCCGACCGAATGGCGTTGGTCGCGTTGGCTACGCTGCCAGGCAGCGTCGGCAAAGCCGTCCGGTCCAGCAGCGTCTGCAGCGCGGATCCAAGCTGGCTGCGCAACGCGGCGTCGTTCGCCCAGGCCGCGGTCAGCGCGGCGAGCGCGTGATCATGGAAGGCCTGTGCAAGCCTCACCGGATCGGTCTCCGGCGCATCGTCGCTCGCCTGCTGCGCCGCGGAGAATACCGGCAGCAGTCCGTAAACGCTGCAATGCCGCGCGCTGTCACCGGCGGTGGGCGGCAGCAGCGTCAGCTTCGTGCTGTCCAGCCTGAGCGAAAGCGGCGTCTGCGCACCTGGCGCGGGCAATCCCAGACGGGCGGCGATCGCGGCGTCCTGCGGCTGGTTGGCGCTATCGCGATAGGCGCCTGCGGGAATTACATCGGGATCGGCCGGCAGGCCGCCATGCAGTTCGAACCACAGCCCGGTCTTGCCGTCGGCACTGAGCCAATCCTCCCAGCGCTCGCCCGAGGCGTCGCGCACCAGGCGGCGCACCACCGCGCCGGTGGCCTTCACGCGCGCCTTGTCCAGCATCGGCCAGCCGGCGCGCATGCACACCACGTCGAACGCGACGAAGTTGAAACGCAAATGCAGTGGCAGGTACAGCTTGCGAAGCCAGGCGGGCACAGCATGCGGCACGCCGTCGGCATCCAGCGTGCCTGGCGTCTCCTGTTCCGCCGCGATGCGCAGCGGCGTCGTGCGCGCGATGCTGGCGGGGTAGAGCGGCGCGCCGAGCATGTTGAGCATGCCCGATGGCGGTTCCGCCCAGTCGCGCCAGGCGAACAGTTCCGGCAGTGCCGTTCTGCTGCCGGCCGCGACCGTGGCGAGATAGTCGTCCATGAACGTGCTGCCATCGAACGACAGCAGCGGCGGCGATACCTGCGTCACCGGCAACGTCGCTGGCGGCGTGCCAGGCGTGCGCAGGTAGAACGGCACGGTCGTCACCAGCGTTTCGAGCGCGGTGAAGCGTGCCGCCGGGATCGTCAGCCTGCGCGGGGCGAGTGTCGCGCTCACCACACATTCCCCGCGCCGGGCGTGTAGGAGGCGGAGATCACGCTGTTGGTGATCACGGTATCGGCCTGCACCACGCCGGAAAACCGCGACATCGGCGCATCGACCGTGACCATCGATGCGGTGACCTTCACCATCGCCGCCTGCACCTCGCAATTGGCGTTGGCGGTGACCTTCACATTGCCCGCGGCATCGATCTCGATTTTCGCGCCGTTGGTGTGTTGCAGCGTGATGGTGCCGCCGGCCGCGTCATCCAGCGTGAACTGGTGCCCGCCGGTGGTGTCCACCTGCACCTTGGTCGCACCGTCGGTGTCGTCGAAGCTGAGCTTGTGGCCGGAGCGGGAGGTGAAGCTGCGGATATTGTTGTCCGCGTCCATCGTCTCGGGCGGCGCATCCACGCCGTTCCACAGCGCACCGATCACCACCGGCCGGCGCGGGTCGCCGGCATGGAACGCGACCAGCACCTCGTCGCCCGGTTCCGGAATGAACCACGATCCTCGGTTGCCACCCGCCATCAGTGTGGACAGGCGCGCCCAGGCCTGTGCGGCGGGACCATCGTCGGCGTTGACGAAGGGCAGCTCGATCTTCACGCGGCCTTGGCTGTCCGGGTCCTGCACGTCACGCACGATGGCGGGATACACGCCGGTCATCCGTGCGCGCGGGAAGGGCACCACCACGCCCTTGGGATCGCGCGCGATCATGACCCATCCCCCAGCGCGGCGCGCGACGCCTCGAAATGCGTGCGATAGCCATAGCTCGAATCGAAGCAGTGGCGCACCGCGGTCAACTGATAGATGCCGGAGAAGAACGCGCCGACATCGACCAGCTCCACACGCACACCGACGCGCAGGGCGGGATTGCCGTTGGCGGTGCCGCGCCCTCGCACGAAGGCCCGCGCCCGCCGCTGCATCGCGCCTTTGGCGACCGCGCGTGCCTCGTCGCTGGTGGCGGGCATTTCCAGGTGCAGATCCTCGGCCGCATCGGACCAGATCGCGGCCAGGATCTCCGGGCCGGTGCGCCCGCTGGTGAACGCAGCGGCGCGCGCGACGTCGTTGTCCGCATCCTCATGGATCGCCTGCTTGCCGGCGACGTCCCAGCCATGCACGCGCACCTTGGTGCGCTGCTGCGCAAGATCGGCCGAGACGCTGAATCGGATCAGCTCGTTGTAGTTGGTCAGCCGGATCGGCGGATCGGCTGCCGCATTGCGCGGCTCCACGTGGAAGTCACGGTCCTGCAGCGTCATCAGCCCGTCCAGCGCGTCCACGCGTTCGCGCAGCAGCTCCAGGTCGCTCTGGTTCACCTGCCAGTGTTGCACATGGTTGGGCCCGTCGAGCTGCACGCTCGGGTTCAGGCCGGCGTCGTTGGCCACCTGCTGCAGGATGTCGGCATCGGTGCTGGTGTCGAACACGCGCGTGCGCCGTCGCATGCGGATCGGCGCCATGGCATCCTCGGCATGCACGATCAGCTCCGGCTCGCGTGCCTCGGGAAACTCGCCGCCGATCGCCGTCACCACACCCTGGAACACAGTCTGCGGCGTGTCGGTGACCTGGAAGGTGACCTCGATGCGCTTGCCGAAATCGATCACCCTGCGGTCGAAATAAAGAAAATCGACCGGCTTGCCTTCGTCGGGATGGTCGAGATTGAGGAACACCGCCTCCAGGCTGGCCAGCCCGGTATCGTCTTCCATGGTCTCCATGCGGAAGCAGCCGGTGCCGAGGCTGTTTACCACCTGGCCATCGACCTTGAAGACCGGCTTGCCGGAGACCAGGAACTGCATGCCGTCGGCGCTCATCGGTCCACCGCCAGGCGCAGATAGCGCTCGAGTTCCTCGACCAACAGTTCGCGCACGATGGCCCGCAGCTCTTCAACCTGCACTTCCTGCGCCGGCGCTTGGGTGCTGCTTCCGGCCTGGCCGCGTGAGGTGTCGCCGGTGGTGAATTCGCTGGAGATCTCGCCAATGGTCACGGGCATGGCTCAATGCCCCCGGCACGTGCGGCAGCCGCAGCCGCCGCGATGTGTTGTGGTCAACGCGGCCGGCACCGTCCCCGCCATCGTGTCGCCGGGCAGCGTCTGCCAGCTTGGCAGATTGAAGCCGCCGATCATGTCCTGCGGCATCAGGCGGCTTGCGGCGTAGACCGTGCTGCTGGTGATCGGCGCGCGGGGCAACGCGGGCGGCGGCGAACCGCGCACCGGCGCGGGCGTGGTGCTGGCGGGCGCGCCCGGTCCGCCAGCCGGTGCAACGGCCGTCCCGCTGGCGCGCATTGCATTCACCGCGGAGGCGAGCTGCGCAGCGCTCGATCCGGGCTTGGGTCCGTCCGGCGCCCAGGGTGAGGCGGGCGGTGTCACGCCGGCTGGGGACTTCGGTGTCGGCGCGAAGGACGCGAGCCCCGCCTGCCCGACATCGCCGCCACCGCCACCGCCGCCGATGCTCAGGGCGGAGCTGCCAAACACATCGATCGCGGCCGATGCACCCAGGCTGATGCCGGCATCCAGCGACACGCCAAAATCGGCGGAGAGGCCGAGCTGTGCCGAAAACGACGCGCTGGCGTCAAGCGAGATGCCCAGGCTCAGATTGGCCGAAAAGCCCAACGACAAGCCGCCCGAGCCGAGGTCGAACAGGCTGTCGTTGCCGTTGGCCGAGGCAAGACCGCGCGCCGTGCTGGGTGAAGGCGCCGCGGTTGCACGGGCGACGTCGTCGGCGTTCACCGCATAGACGAAGTTCTGCTCGGATAGCGTGAGCGAGACCTTGCTGCGCAGCGGCACGCCGGAGGGCGAGAAGAAGTCGAACACCTCCTGGTGCGACGTGATCACGCCGTCGAACAGGATGTTGCCCCACTGGAACTGCACGCGTGACGGCGCCTTTTCCGTCGTGCTTCCACCCCCACCGCCGCCTGATGTCGGCAGCGCCGCCAGCAGATCCGCGATCGGCTTGGTGCGCTGGCGCACATCCAACGCGCTGTCATCGTTCAGATCGCTGCTATCGGCCAGGTTGTCGTGGTCCTTGGGGCGGGTGGTATCGAAGATCGCGTCGAAGCTGAGCGTCGCTGAGGAGGCGCCGACCGACTGCACCTGTTGGCGACCGCGGCGACTCTTGTCCTGCTGCTGCCCGGTGCTGACCTTCAGCGTCAGCGTCTCGGGATTGAAGTCGAACTTGATCACCTTGTCGTCCTGCAGCGTCTTGCCGCCGGAATCGTAAGGCACCAGCTTTGCGCGCTTCAGGCTGACGCTCATGACGCACCTCGCGACAGGCCTTCGTGCACGATGTGCAGTTCCTCGATCGGTATATCCTGTGCGCTGGTGGCATTCAGGTCGGCGGACTTCACCTTGGTGACGATGCCGTTGACGAAAATCCACACCGCCTCGTCGCCCGATGCGTCGCCATCCGGCGGCTGCACATGGATCGCGCCGGAGATGTAGGGCAGCGGATAGGTGCCGTCGGTGCAGCGCTGGATCCAGGTCCAGAAGGCCTTGCTTAGCGACACGCCGCGCTTCAGCACCAGCGGCGTTGTCGTGGTCTTGCCGATCAGTTGGCGCGGGCCGAGGTGGTAACCGCCTTCGCGGAATGTCGTTGACTCGATCGTCAGTTCGAGGCCCGTCACTTCGCTGAACGCGCCGTCGCCCTGTGCCAGGCCTTCGTCGCCATTCTGGCCGGACGGATCGATTTCCACGAGGAAGCGGAAGCGGGAGAGCAGCGTGTCGCTCATGGCATCGCCTCCACGCTGGCATTGTCGCCGCCCTGACGCACCAGGCGGAACACCAGGAACTCCGCCGGCACCGCGGGCGCGACGCCAACCAGCATGATGGCGCGGCCGTTATCGAGATCGGATTGCGACATCGTGCTGCGGTCGCAGCGGACGAAATACGATTGCGCGGCGGTCGCTCCGGCCAGCCCGCCGGCATTGAACAGGCCGTTCAGGCGGCGCTGCGCGGTGCGCGTCATCGACGACCATAGCCGCGCGTTGTTTGGTTCGAACGGCGCCCACAACAGATCGAGCGCCAGCTGCGCCATCAGCCAATCGACAATGCGGCGCACGTTCAGATGCGTCCAGTCGGGATCGAGCGACGTGGTGCGCGATCCCATCAGTTGGATGCCCTTCTCGGTCAGCCGGATCGCGTCGATGCGCTCGGTGTGCAGGAAGCCGGGATCGGGCAGGCCCGGATCGACAGCCAATGCGAACACGCCGTTGATCACCTGGTTCGCCGGCGAGGCATGCACGCCCACCTGGCGTTCCGCGCGCGCCACCAGGCCGGTAACGGCGGCGGACGGGGGCAGCGTGATGGCGGGGCCGAGCGGATCGTCGACGGAAGCGGCACGCAGCCAGGGGGCGAACAAGGCGGCACGGTCGGATGCCAGTGCGCGGCGCCAGCCGATGATGTCACCCGCCGCGAGGCCGGGCGGGAGGTCGAGCAGCGCGATCCGTCCGCCGATGATTTCACACGACTGCACCAGGCTGAGCTGCGCCGCCTGGAAGTCGTCGCGGTCGTATCCCAGCAATGGATAGGGCAGCGCCGCCGGGGCCGAGGTCGATGCAGCCTGTTGGCATGGCCCGAAGCAGACGCTGTCGTCGACAATTGCCGCGTCGGGCGCGGCGGTCGGCGAATCCGGCTGCAGCAAATCCGGCATGCAGACCAGCGCGACCGGGCTGGTCACATTGGCATCGTCCCAGGCTGCCAGCGCGTCCAGCGGAGCGGGACGATCGGCGAAGGGATTCAATCCGATCCCGGCATCCACCGGATCACCCGGGGTCGCCTGAAAGAAATTTGAGCGGCCGGTGGTCAGGTTGGCGTCACGACCGGTGTCCGGCGGCATCAGCGTTGCGGCGTCGAACTGCAGCCCTTGCGGTGCGGCCAGCAGTTCCGCCGTCGGAGTCAAGGTCGTGGTCAGCAGTGCGAGATTCGGCCGCAGGAACTCCGACCCCGGCGGATCATCTTCAGTGCCCCAGGCGCGATCCGGCTCGTCGCCGCCCGACAGGCGCGGGGCCAACAGAAATTCGCTTGCCGCGCGGCGGCCCAGCAGGCGCGGCAGGAAATCCGGATGCGCCGGATCGAGCGCAGCTTCATCCCATGCCTCGACTTCGGTGCCGTCCAGCATGACGCCGAACCGCAGCAGAAGTTCCTGTGCGCCGCCCAACAGCGCGTTGTCCACGAAGCCCGCGGGAAGCGGCGCATCAAGCGTCACCGCCGTCACGCCACGCCGCGGCGAGGCGACGGCGGCAATCCGCACGGTCATGGTGGCCGGTGCCGGCGTGCCGAACAGCAGCAGCGTCACCCCCGGCTGTGCGCGATGCGCCGGTGCCAGCAGCCCGCCCTCGGGCCAGGTTGGATCACCAGGTGCTGCCATGCGCAGCGGCAGGCTGCGCTGCCTTAGTTGCATCTGCAACTTCAACCGGTTGGCCCAGCCGCCGGGATTGCGCGCCGCGACCGACGCAGCCGGAGACAGGCCCGGCAGCATCATGCGAGCGGTCGACGCATCGGCGAAGTTGAGCGCGCGCACGGCGATGCAGCGTTGGCCGCCATTGTTGAAGAAGGCCGCCACCGCTTGCGGCAACAACATGCCGCCGACCGCGTTGCCGAACGCCGCGCGGAATGCCGGCATCGAATCCACCGCCACCGGCGTGTTGATCGGTCCACGTTCGGCAAGCCCGATGAAGGCGGCGGTATTCAACCGCACCAGGCGCGGGCGTGCCTGCGGTGCCTTCTCCTCGTACAGCCCGGGCGGCACACCGGGCCGGTAGAGTGAACCGGTAAAGAACCCTTCCCGAGATTTCAGGGTGGCGCTCATCGGATCAAGTGTACGAAATGTCCTCGCAGACCACGACAAGCTCTTCCATCGCCACGTCGGTCGAGCCCTTCGCGGCCAAGGTCGGGCCGGTCCACTTCTGCGGGCGGGCGTTGGTAAGCTTCCAGGTCGCGACCGTGGCGGTGCGGTCCTCGCTCATCAATTCGATGACGATGGTCGCCTTGGCGGCCAGGTTGCCGGTCTTGGCCTTGTTGATCCATTCATACAGGTCGGTGCCGCCGATGAGCCCGCGCTTGAACGTCACGTCGCCCGACTTGTTCATCAGTGGGATCTTGCGCACGTGATTCACCGGATCGTTGCCGACGCGGTAATCCGCATGCGTCACCTCGGCGTTCATACCGGAGACGTCGGAGAATGCCGCGGGGATCGCATCGCCCGTGCCGGGCGTGATCGTGACGCGGAAGTTGAACGGACCGTACGGGTCCTGCCGGGACACGGCCATCGCGCGACTCCCTCTCGAATCAGACGATCGAAGCGTCGGCCGTCCACTGGCCGATGCGGAAGATGACGAACTCTGCGGGCTTGGTGGGTGCGACGCCGATCAGGCAGATCAGGCGGCCGTTATCGAGGTCGCTCTGGCTCATCGTCGTGCGGTCGCAGCGGACGAAGATAGGCTTCCTCCGGCTTCGATCCCATCAATGCGCCGCTGCGCCAGGTCTCGTAGAGGAAACTCTCAATGGTCAGCCGGATCTTCAGCCAGAGCTGCTCGTTGTTCGGCTCGAACACCGCCCATTGCGTGCCGTTGTCGATGGAGTGTTCCAGGTAGATGAACAGCCGGCGCACATTCACGTAGATCCATTCGAGGTCGCTGCTCATCGTGCGCGCACCCCAGACCAGGTTGCCGCGCCCCTCGAATGTGCGCAGGCAGTTGATCCCCTCGGGGTTCAACACGTCCTGCTCACCCTTGTTGACGTTCCGACTGAAGCGCAGCGCGCCGAACACCGTCTCGTTGGCCGGCGCCTTGAACACGCCGCGCTCGATGTCCGTGCGCGCATACACACCGATCACCGCGCCTTCAGGTGAGACCTGGATCGTGTCGCGCGTGCCGGTGGTGGCGGGGATCACCAGCCACGGATAGTACAGCGCGCCGTAACTGGTATCGTGCATGCCGCGCACTTCGCGGATGGCGGTGGTGTCGGCGCTCTGTTCCCCGGCCATGACCGCGAAACGGTATTTCAGCGTCTCGCAATGCGCGATCAGCGTGTCGCGCACTGCCTGCCGCTCGTCGGCATCATCGATCGCGGCGGAGCCTGGGGCCGCGATGATCGCGATGTCGGGCACGTCGGCAAGTGCGGCGAGGCCGGTTGCGTCATGTGCCGAACCGCCACCGGCATAGTCGGCGGAGAGCGCGACGCTGCCGTCGGCGCCGCCGGACAGCGCGAATGGCGAGCCATTCACCAGCGAGGCAAGCAATGATCCCGCCACCGCCATGCGGTCCGTCGCCGACGCCGGCAACAGGGGCAGGCTCAGCCAGATGCGGTTGGTGCGATCGGTCGGCGGCTCGACATTGTTGGGCCAATCCTGGGTGCGCAGCACGCTGCCGATGAACTGGCCGCTGTCGGGATGCGTGGACAGGCCTTGCACCTGGTCGGACCGCGAGCCCGTGGTGCCGTCGCCGTTCGGTTCCACGAACACCGCCAGGCTGATCTTTTGCGCGAAGGCGAAGGTGGACAGATCGACCACGCCGGTCTGTGCGGTCACCACCGGCCTGCCGGTGTTGTCGAACGAAACCGCGCCGAGTTGCCCCGGATCGGTGGTCAGCGGATCGCCGGGATCGCCGGCCGGTGCGCCGACCGGCTTGACCATGCGGTTCTTGGCCGCCCCGCCGTTGGACAGTTCCACCACGTCGCCCAGCCGTACCCCCGTCACGGTGGACGCGGCGCCGGTGCCGGTGCGCAGGTTGCCGCTGCGCAGTGCCTGGGTCCTCACGCGCAGATTGCCGGCGAGGCCTGGATAGCGCGCGCGGATGAAGGTGTTGCCGGCCGATGTGGTCAGCGCGGTGGAGGCGGCCGTGATGTCGGCCAGCGTCTGTCCCCCCGGTGGCAGAACGACGCGGCTGATGTAAACGCGTGCACCGCCGTTCAGGAAGAACAGCCGCACCGCCTGCGCCATGTGATTGAGCGTCGGCACGCCGCCGAGCAGCAGATCGGCATCGTCGCCGAAGCTGCGCTGGTAGTCCTCGTAGCCGGTGACCAGCGTCGGCGTGTCGGACGTCGGGCCGAAGCGCGTCTGCCCGACGAAGCCGGCTGTCGAGGTCGCCACCCCCTCGATCGATTTCGCGCGGAAGCTGGTTTCTTCCACATAGACGCCCGGCGACAAATATTCGGCCATACGCGCGCTCTCCTCAGGGCAGGAGCTCGATGTCCCAGCGGCTCTGCTGTGCCGCGCGGACGGGAAGGTCGGGGTTCGGGCCGGCGAGCAGCGTGCCGTCGCCTTTGCGCAGTTGGTACTGGCGCGCGGCGAAGGGGCTGGCGGCGGCGTTCGGATCCAGCAAGTCGAGATCGGCGGGCAGCGCGCCGACGAAATTCGTCCCGCCCAGGGCCGCGGCGAGCGGCGGCTTCGGTGCGTGCAGGGTCAGCGCCCGCGGGAAATCGAACACGGGCGGGTGGGCGAGGGAGGCCGGTTTTTCCAGCGGCAGCACGATGACGAAGCCGCCGTCGCGTTGCGCGTAGCTGACGACGCTGCCGCCTACGGTGGCGCAGGCGATGCGTGCCAGCGGCACCGGCGCGCCGCTGCCGGAGTCACGCACAATGCCCCAGATGGCGGTCAGTCCGGGCGCCAGGGGAGCACCGGGCGCGGGGCGCATCGCGACATCCAGCAACAGCGGCGGCGGCGACGAGGGTGGGGTGACGCCCGCCTGCAGCGCGGCGCGGATGGTCGAGCGGTCCGGCACATTGGCGGTGATCGCGCAAGGCATCATCCGCCGCGCCGGGTCGACGATCTCGATGCGCCGCGCACCCGCCGGCAGCTTGAGGAAGCCGTACAGCCCGGTGGACTCGTGGTAGCTTGGCCGCTCCGGGCTGCCGATCGCAGTGACACTCAGGCGTTCGATTGGCGGCCCGGCGAGGGGGCGGCCCTCACCGGTATAGCGCAGCGCCCGCAGCCCCAGCACCGCGGCGATGGTGATGCGGTCCGGGCTGTAGGTCGCCGCCCAATCCAGCGGCCGTTCGGTGGCGAGTGCGTTCATGCCGGCACGCCTCCGGCGAACACCAAGGTGCGGGTATCGGCGATGCCCGCATCCACGCTCTCCACCGGCGTCAGCAGGGCGGTGCGTACCAGGTAGGGCACCGACAGCTGATAGGCGGCGTCGATTCCCTCCCACAGCCGCCACATGTCATCGACCGAGACCGTGTCGAAGCAGACCTTCAGCGAGTCCGAGGGATCCCAGGTATAGGCCGACGACAGCAACGGACCGGAGATCACCGCGTAGCGGTCCAGGATCTCCATGCAGTGGCCGAGGGTCACCTGCTCGCCGGCGGCCGAACCTTTGCCCCAGACCGCCAGGAGATAGTGCAGGTCGAGGCCCAGCGCGGTCCGCGCGGGCGCGGTCGGCGTCGCACGGGTGAGTGCCACGTGGCGGCGCGTGGGATCGACGTCGATGCGGTACAGGATCAGCGCGATCTGGTTCTGCAGGTCCTTCTTGATGTCGCGTGGAGCCATCAGGTCGACGGTGAAGTCGCCTATCAGGCCCGCCTCGGTCAGGCGGTTGGTCAGCAGATCGACGAGGGTCTGGCCGCAGCCGGCGATCAGCATCGCGGCCTCCTCGCCCACCGGTCGGGTGCGCGGACCGTGCCGGTCATCCGAGCCTCAGCCGGGTGCCGGCCCGGATCGCAGCGGCCAGGGTGGCGGCTTCAAGGCCCGGAAACACCTCGTGGGAGGGAGCCAGGAAGTGGACGACGGCCTGGTTCTCCCGCCCGTCAATGGCCAGCAGGCAGAGACGTGGATTTACCCGCAGCAGCCCGGCGATCTCCCCGTCCTCGAAGTCCCGGTTGCCGGAGGCGAAGATCACCGCGTCGATATGCCGGCGGCGAATATAGTTGCCGAGTTCCGCGTTGGATGGCGCGCCGGCGACGAGGCGCAGTTGCGGTTCGGCCGCGATCGCCGTGCGAATGATCTCGCTCAGCATCGCGGACAGGCCAACCAGGAGAATACGGGTGCTTGACACTCCGGCATTCGCTCCACCGCCACCACATCATGGGCTTGGCGGATTTCACGCCTATTGGCGCAACGGGGGAATCGGCCACGAGGATCTATCGATGGTCCCTGATCCTGTCCGAACCGCGGGATCTAGTTCCGGGAACTAGGTCCGGGGTGGCGAGCCGGCGGCTCGAATGCGTGTCCGGTCGTAGCGGGTGCAGGCTTCAGGCGCGGTAAAGCGGGCGGGCACGTCTGGTGGGTGGCGAGGCCGGTTTGGTCCTGACCGCGTCCGGTGTGCTTCAGTGACCGCGTGCGGTTCGCTTCCTGGTGACCTGCGGTTCGCGCCCTGACTGGGGTCGATTTCCCGTCCAGGTAGCGTCCGGTCGTGCCCTGGCGGGGTCCGATTCCCGTCCTCGCCCCGTGTCTTGCGCGTCCTGGCCGGGCTTGACCCGACCATCTCCTCCGGAACGATCGGGTCGCGCAGCACCCGCCGCATACGTTTTCTTGGGTAAATGGCCGGGTCCGGCCTGGACCTGGCGGAAAGAAGGGACAGAACGCCGGGGCGGACCTTGTTCAGCCGACCCGGGCCCGGTCACGCGGTCCGGGGCGGCCCAGGTCCGGTTTCACAATCCCGTGCGCTACCTCTGCGTGCATCGCTTCAGCCACACCGTTCGTGCGATGATGACAGTACGCAAGAAAGTGCAAAGTTGGCTCGCGTCACGGCTAGGATGGTTGCGACGGGAGGGGAATATGAAACAGCCAACAGTCACGGCGTGCTTGCCACAATCAGATGCCGACAAATTCGTCGTTTTGATTGTGAGTTGAGTGCGGCTATATTGTGATGCATTGGTGTCTTTGCTGCGCTGCCACCGAGATATTCACGCGGTTAGCACCCTCAACGTTTCTGACGAAGCCATTTTAGAGGTGGCTACCTTGTCCCCCGACGCCGTCCTTCTGGATATGGGCAGCCCGGGCTCGCTGCCGTTTGCAACCGCGCTGGTCCGGGCGCGACCGGGAACGCCGGTGCTAGGGTTCGGCGTGGACGACGTCCCGGTCCAGGTATTGGCCTGCGCCAAGGCCGGTCTGAGCGGCTATGTCCCGGCGCATGCCTCGATTGACGATCTGGCCCACGCTGCCCGCCGCGCCGCCGCCGGAGAGACGGTTTGTTCCGTCGAGATGGCCGAACTCGTTGTTTCGTCACCTCGGCGCGGGCGTGCGCGAAGCGGCGGACGCGCCCATGGATATCGCTCTCACGCGACGCCAGCATCAGATTCTGCGCCTGATCCAGGAGGGGATGTCGAACAAGGAGATTGCGCAGCGTCTGTCGCTCGGCACCTCGACGGTAAAAAACCATGTCCACAGCCTGCTGAGCCGCCTCCAGGTCGGTTGCCGCGCCGAGGCCGCCGCCAGGCTCGACCGCCCGGTCGCCAACCATGGGGACCGAGGGCGAAATCTGACCCATTTCGGCGTTTGATTCTGTCCCTCACCTGCGGGCGCAAGCTCCGGTCAGATTGGCTAAAAATCAGGTAGAAGTTGGGTCACCGTTCCCTGGCGACCGATGCAGTCTGTAGCTTGCAGCCGCCACCGAAGCCAACCGGGCTGGCCAGTGCCAGTTGGGTCGGCAAGACGCAGCCGAGGCCCTGGCGCGGTTCCGATGCCGCGAAGTTCCGCGACCACTGGGTTGCCCGAAGCCAATGCCGGGGCGGCGCCATTGTCTGACTGCTTGAAGGATTGGCGGACCCGAGGCGACTCGAACGCCTGACCTTCGCCTTCGGAGGGCGACGCTCTATCCAACTGAGCTACGGGTCCGTGACCCCTCCATAACGCGAAACCGCCGGCCCGTCACCCCTGCAGCGGAGTCCTTCGCGATGCCGCGGCTGCGGCCGGCGCGATGCCGCAGCTGCGGCCAGCCGATCAGAACTGCTTCAGCAGCCGGTCGATATAATCCAACTCCTGCTGCGGCCGGTCGCGTTCGGCGCCGCGCCGCCGCAGCTCCTCTTGGATCGCCATGCTGCGCTGGCGCTCACGCTCTTCCGGCACCGTCACGTCGGCACTTTCATCCGCGCCGGTGCTGCCCTGGCCGTAGCGCCGACCGAACGGATCGCGGCCCTTGCCGTCGGCACGCCCCGGCGGACCTGGCAACCGGCCGTTGCCCGGGCCATCGCCGCGGCCGTCGCGCAGGCTCATCCCCATCTGGCCCTCCGACCCGCCATCCTCCGGCTCGCCCTCTTCGCCGTTCTGGCCGGTGCCGAACTGGCGCGCCATGGCCTGGCCCATCTCGCGGCCGCCCTTCTGCAGAGCCTCGATAGCCTGTTGCTCCGCCGCATCCGCTGATTTGTCGTTGCCCTGAGCGAGCGCCTGACCAGCCTCGCGCATCGCGCGATCCGCCTCGCCAAGGCTCGGCGGCACCGCGCCGGTCAGGTCGCCGAACTGCTGCATCAGCTCGCCGAGCGCGCGGCGCAGGGCCTGCTGCACCCGGCGATCGGCTTCGCGCTCGGCATCCGGATCGGTCGCCGTCGTCGGCGGGCGCGCGTCCGGCATGGGTCGGGCTTGCTGTGCGCGGCCTTGGGTGTGGTCCAGCACGCCGCCCTGCCGCTGCACCATATCCTGCAACGCGCCCATCTGCTGGCGCCCGCGCTGCCGTTGTTGCGCGTGCTGCCGGTCCCCCTGGCCATGTTCGGCGCGTGCATTGCGCAACTGGTCCAGCATCCGCTCCAACTCGGCCATGCGCTGCTGCGCCTCGTTCATCCGCCCCTGCCGCGCCGCCTCGCGCGCCTGCTCCGCCATGCGTTGCAGGTCCTGCTCGCTCAGGTGACGTGCATTCGGATCGAACGGCAGCTCCTGATGATTGCGCTGAGCCTCTTCCAGCAGCGCCTGCATGTGGCGCTGGATCGCCTGCTCCAGCTCCTTCAGCTTGCGGTCGAACTCTGCCCGGTTGGGATCCGTCGGCTCTTGCAGGGCCTTGTCCAGCGCATCCTGCGCGGCCTGCCGCGCCGCATCCAAAGCCCGTGCGGTCTGCTCGGTCTGGCCTTCCTCCATGTGCAGCGCCAGCTCCCAGAGCCGCTGCTGCGCCAGGCCGATCGCCTTGTCCGACTTGTCGAACTCCAGCAGGTAATAGATTGCTCCCAGATTGACATAGGCCCCGGTATCCGAGGCGAAGGCCTCGGGCCGCATGATCAGCGCGTCCAAACCGCCAGCCGCAGCGCCGCGGTCTTCCGGATTCAGGCTGAGGCCCTTGCGGATGGCGATCAGCGCGCGCGCGACCGGATTCTGGAACGGCCGCTCCGGCAGCAGGAATTCCTCCTCCCGGCTGGTGCCGCTCTGGCCCGCGGCATCCTTGCCAACCAGCCGCGCGATGACTGGCAGTCCCGCCCAGGGATGCGCGGTCAGGTCCTGCTGGTTCACGCCATGCGCTGTTTTCGGTGCACCGCCGGGCAGCGGGATACCGACGTTCACCGGGGCCGCATCCGGCCGCGCCTTCAGCCGCAGTTCCGCCTGCAGTGAGGCGACGCCGTAATCGTCACTGACCTGCCAAGGCAGGCGGGTCTGCTGGCTGGCCGGCGCCCGCCCGGGCGGCTCGACCCAGCTCACCATCGGCGCCCGGTCGCCAACCACGGTCAGATCCCAGCCCGCCAGCTCGCTGCCATTGCGCCGGACGCTGAGATGGCCGCCCTCGGTCAGCTCCTGGTCGGCCTGGAAGCTCGCCTTGTCGAGCGCCCGGAATTCCATGGGATGCCCGGCCAGCGACAGGGCAGGGGTGCCGCGTCCGCCGGTCACGCTGACGGTCAGATGGGACCCGGAGGGGACGGCGACGAAGCCGCCCTCGGATTTCAGGAACACCGGCGCCAGCCTGGTATACGGCGGCGGAGTGATCCAGGCCTGCAGCTCGGTCTCCGGCGGGCCTGGTTCACGCGGTAGGGTCGGCTCCATCGCATAAGCGAGGCGGGACGGCGCTTCCTCGCCGGCAATGGCGAAGGCCGCAACCAGAGCGAGCAGCAATCCGGCACGCAAGGCGCGTGG
Organism: uncultured Alphaproteobacteria bacterium; assembly: GCA_963789495.1. Lineage (GTDB taxonomy): Bacteria > Pseudomonadota > Alphaproteobacteria > Acetobacterales > Acetobacteraceae > CAWBLP01. The sequence continues at coordinate 148,470 of CAWBLP010000008.1, read as the reverse complement.
ATCGCGGCGCGGCAAGCCGGGATGTGGCGCACCCACGCGCAACCGGCGCACCTGCCGCACCGCACGCGCCAGATGCGCCTGCCACAGGGCGAGGCCGGTGGCGTCCTGATGCGCCGGCCGGTCGGTCAGCACCGCAAGTGGCCGGTGGGCAAGGCCCGATGCGATCTCCAGTCGCCGGTCGGCGGCCGCGTCATCCGGGGCGGCGACGCCGCGCAGGCCACGTGCCAGCAGCCCGAGCACGGCGATGCCGGTGACGACGAGCAAGACGAGATGCAGCAAAGGCGGCAGCAGCCGCGGCAGGTCGAGCAGGGCAATGCAGACGAACAGCCCGGCGACGCCCAGCGGCGGCCACAGCACCGGCCAGATCCGCTCGAACAGGATGGCAAGCCGGGCGAGCGCGCGGCGGCCCGCGAGGCGCCGCAACAGCGGGGTCAGGTCGCCCGGATCGTCGCTCATGTCGGCCGCGGAGGCATCGGATGCGAGGGCATGGTCAGGAAATCTGGGATGCGCTCGTCACGCCACAAGTCGGTGTGAAGCTGGCGGTCGCGGATCACCGACCAGCGTCCGGCGTCCACCATCGCCTCCGCCGCCAGTGGGCGGGCGTTATAGCTGGAACTCATGACCGAGCCGTAGGCGCCGGCGTCGAGGATGGCGACGCGGCTGGCATCGGTCAGGGCGGGGAGCAGGCGGTCGCGGGCGAAGGTGTCGCTGGATTCGCAGATCGGGCCGACGATATCGGCCAGGCTGAGCGGACCGGCGGCATCGCTCGCCGAGAGCGGGACGATCCCATGCCAGGCCTCATACATGGCGGGCCGCACCAGGTCGTTCATCGCCGCGTCGAGCACCACGAAACGCCCGGCGCCGGAGCGTTTCACCAGCAGCACCGAGGCGAGCAGCAGGCCGGCCGGGCCGACCAGCCAGCGCCCCGGTTCGACCATCACGCGCACATCCAGATTGTGGAAGGCCGCGCGGATCGCCATCGCCAGCGCGGTCGGACTTGGCGCGGGCTCATTGCGATACGGAATGCCCAGGCCGCCGCCGCAATCCACCGTCTCCACGGTCAGCCCCGCTGCCCGCAGCGTCTGCACCAGTTCGGCCAGCCGAGCGAATGCCGCACGGTAGGGCGGCACGCTCAGCACCTGGCTGCCGATATGCGCGGCCAGTCCGATCGGCTGAATGCCGGGCAAGGTTGCGGCGCGCGCGTATAGTGCTGCGACATCGGCGAACGGGATGCCGAACTTGTCCTGCGCCCGGCCGGTACTGATCTTTGCATGCGTGCCGGCGTCGACATCCGGATTGACCCGCAGCGCAACCCGCGCGGTGCGCCCCAGTGCGGTGGCCAACGCGGACAGCATGTCCAGCTCTTCGGCGCTTTCCACGTTGATCTGCGCGATGTCCTCGGCGATCGCCAGGCGCAGCTCGCGCGCCGACTTGCCGACACCGGAGAACACGATCTGCCGTGCCGGGATGCCGGCGGCGCGGGCGCGGCGCAGTTCCCCCTCGCTGACGACATCCGCACCGACGCCCTCCTGCGCGAACAGCCGCAATACGGCGAGCCGGTCGTTGGCCTTCACGGCGAAATGGATGTCCGGCTCCATGCCGGCCTGGTGCAGCGCGCTGCCCAGGGCGCGGGCGCGGGCGCGCATGGCGGCGGCGGAATATACGAAACACGGCGTGCCGACCGCATCGGCGATGCGGCTCAGTGGCACGCCATCGAGCATCAGCCCGTCCATCGCATGCATGCCGAGATGCGGGCGCGCCGCAATCAGCTCATCCGGCGTGGGATCTGGCGTGGAGTTGAGCGGGGCGGGAACGGCGGACATGGCCGCCACGCTAGCATTCCCTCTGCCCCTCGGCCATCACGGGAATAAGCCGACGGGGTGGCGCGCTGCCGCCCCGTCGGGCAGTGCGTTCAGCAGGGCGGCGGCAGCCCGTTGGTGCAGCTCACGGTGGAGCCGGGCGGCACGATCACGGTGGTGTTGTTGGGCTGCTGCGGCGGCGAATCCTGGTAGCTGAAGCAACCTGCCAGTGACAGCGGCAGCAGAATGGCGAACAGAATGCGGTGCATTTGATTTTCCTTAGCCGCGATTGGGAAGCGAGCCGGTAACTGGGGTGTTGTTTCCGCTCCGCGACTGTCACGTTGCTCACAACGGCGTGCTTTGCATTGACGAGAGCGGGAGCGGACCGGCAGCGCTTATTCGGGCTCGATGCGGACCCGCTTGCGACCCGGGCTGCGCAGCAGATCGTGCGATGGCGCTCCGCGCAGCACGTTGCCCGGCTCACCGCCCAGTGTGTCAGCCGGTTCCGCGGCGGGTTCGCTGCAGTCCAGGCCAGCGGCACCGAATGGCACCCCAAGCAGGGCCTGTCCGGTGACACCCGGCGGCGCGCCGGGCCGGCCCGCCAGGTCGAGGGCGAGCGGCAGTTCGACGCGAGGCGCGGCATCCCGCGGGCAGTCGGCCGGCTGGCCGGCTGCCGGCACGACACTGATCAGCAGGAAACCAACCATAATCCGTCCCATGCCCGACACACTGCTCGCGACAGGTTAAGCAGCCGTTCGCAGCCTGTGCCACGCATCGCGCGTGTGGTGGGGTGCCGCAGGCGTCGGGGGCGGTTGCCCCCGAACCCCCATCAAGGGGCGCTGCCCCTTGAAACCCCGCCAAGGGCCCGGCCCTTGGAACCGACTTCGTTTGGGGTGGGGAGGGGGCCGGTCGGTGATGGTGGGTTGGTCCGAGTCGCTCGTGCCCCCTCCCCGCCCCAAACCGAATTGATTGCAAAGGCGAGAATTTGCTGGAGGTCCAGGAGGCCACGCCTGCTGGTGGGGTTCGGGGCAACGCCCCGGCGCTTGCGGCATCCCACCACAGGCAGGATGCGTGGCGCAGGCTGCGAACTGCTGACTATCGCGGGTTGGGCCGCAGGCTGGCGAGCAGGGCAGGGACGAACACCAGGCTAGCGGCCAGGGTGCAGGCCAGGCTGATCAGCAGCAATTCCCCCATACTGGCAGTGCCGGGATGTGCGGACAGGGCCAGCGAGCCAAACGCGGTTCCGGTGGTGAGGGCCGAGAACACGATCGCGCGTGCGGTGGCCGAACCCAGAATGCCGGTGCGGCCGTCCCGCCAGTTCATGACGAAGTAGATATTGAATGCCACACCGACGCCGAGCAGCAGCGGCAGCGCGATGATGTTGGCGAAGTTGAGCGGCAGCGGCAGCAGCACCGCGACCAGCAGGGTCAGCAGTGCCGACAGCAGCAGCGGCGCCAGCACCAGCGCCATGTCGCGGAGCCGCCGCAGGGCCAGCGCCAGGATGATCGCGATGGCGCCGAGGGCGTAGAGCGCCGCGGAGCGGAACGCGCCCACGATGGTGTCCCTGGTGGCGACGATGGTCACCGCGGACCCGCCTGCGTTCGGCGCCACCTGCTTCACCTGATCAACGAAGTGGTGCAGGCCGACACTGCCCTTGCCCAGCGGCTTCGGCATCACCTGCAGCCGGGCGCGCCCGTCCGGCAGCACCCAGTCCTCGCGAAGATCGGGCGGCACGGAGGCCAGCGTGACCGGTTCGGCGCTAAGCGCGTTGCGCAGATGGTCGAGCTGCTGCGGCAGGAACCGGGTCAGCGCGTCGTTGGCCGCCATTGCGGTGGTGTCGGAGGCGGTCTGCAACTGCCGCAGGTCGTCGGCGATCCCGGCCAGCGGGTGGTCCTTCGGCAGTTTGGGCAGGGCGGGCTCGATCTGCGCCAGCGCCGTTTTGGCGGCCAGGCGCACCTGGTCGGGCGTGATCGGCGCGGGCGGCACCGCGGGTGACGCCAGCGTGGCCGCCAGGATGGTGTTGGCGTCGGCGATCACCGCCAATTTCTGCGGCTGGTCGTCCGGAATGAAGCTGTTCACGTCGATGACCCGTTCGACCGTGGACAGTGCCTTCAGCTTCGGCGCCAGTTCGGTGGCGGCCTGCACCGAGGGCGCCAGGACGTCGACGCTGTAGGGGTTGGTCACCGGATTATCGAGCAGGTCGCGCAGCGTGCGTATCGCCTCGGTATTCGGGTTCTTGGTGTCGAGCGGGTCGGAGTCGAATTGCAGCCGCGGTGACAAGGCGGCCGCCAGCACGGCGAGCGCCGCGAACGCCGCGAGGATGGGAACGCGCCGCCGCGCCACCAGCGGGTCCAGCGCCGCGGCCCAGGCGAAGCCGACCAGGCCCTGCTCGCCGGGCGGCCGGCACAGCGTGATCGCGGCCGGCAGGAAGCCCAGCGTGCAGATGAAGGCAACCAGCATGCCGAACCCGGCGATCAGCCCCAGCTCCGCGACGCCCGAGAAGGCGGTCGGCACGAAAGCCAGGAAGCCGGCCGCGGTGGCGACCGCCGCCACCAGGATCTGTCCGCCGGCGCGGCGCGCGGTCTGTCGCATGGCCTCGGCCGGATCGGGATATTCGAACCGGCGTTCCCGGTAGCGGACCGAGAACTGAATGGCGAAATCGACGGCGATACCGACGAACAGCACGCCGAATCCGACCGAGACCAGGTTCAGCGTGCCCACCGCCAGCGCGGCGAATAGCAGCGTGAGGGTGAGGCCGAGGGTAAGGGTGAGCAGGATCGGCACGATCAGGCGCCAACTGCGCACCGCGAGGAACAGCCAGACCGTGATCAGGATGACGCTGCCGATCAGTCCTTCCACCGCGCCCTCGGCGACGCTGGCGAACTCCTCGTCGGCCAGCGCGATCTGGCCGGTGATGCGGACATGCGCGTCACCGGATTTGACGAATTCGAGCTGGGCGATCACGTCGCGCATCGCCTTGGTGGCGGCACCGCCCGGCTCCAGCGATCCGTAATCCTGGTGCGGCTTGGTCAGCACGAAGCGATATTTGCCGGCGAGCTCGGACAGGCCGCCGCCGAGCAGGGTCTGCCAGGACAGCGGTGAGGGATGGCCCGCCAGCACCCGCTGCAACGCCTGGTGAAACGCCTCGATCGGGCGGAGATAGGGGGCGAGGTCCACGCCGCCCTGGGTGACGCCCATCCCGAGCAGCGACAGGGCGGAGAACAGGCCGCGCGCGGAGGGATCGGCGACGAGCTGGCCCAGGAAGGGCTGTGCGTCGATGGTCTGGTCCATCAGCGCGGACAGTTGCGGCGGGTCGAGGAACAGCAGCCCTTCCTTCTGCAGGAACGGGGAGGCATCGGGCCGCCGCACCGAGATGAAATGCGTGTGATCCGCCGCCAGGCGGTCCGCCAGCGCGGCGGCGGTGGCCTCGGCCTCCTCGGGTTTGTTTGCATCCACCACGGCCACCAGCAGGTCGCGGAACTGCGGAAACGCCCGGTCGAGCGCCGCTGCCTGCTGCCGCCAGGCGAGGGTGGGGGAGAACATCAGGTCGGTGTTGGTGCTGACGCCCAGCCGGTGGGTGGCCACGACGACGGACAATACGGCGACCAGCAGGCCCAGCAACACGACTGGAGTGGCATGGCGTCGGCTGAAATCGACCAGTCCGACGAGCAGGCGGTTCAACATCGGTCAGGGTGTCTCGGATGGGGCGGGGTGTGATAGTCGCTCCGCCTCGATGGGTCCATGTGGCGGGCGCGCCTCCCACATTGGGTGGCGATCCCTGGTGCCAATGCCGGCCAGCCATGCCCGGGCGCGCCGGCCGGATGCAAGCGAGGCGGTGCGCCGGCGCTTTGACCAGCCATCCCGCCCGCGCGAAAACAGGCTTGCCAGCAGTGAGGAGGCGTCTGCCATGTCCAATTCCACCACCCAGTCCAGTGGCCTGGCCGCGGCAAGGGACCGCCCGCCATTCCGTGCCGACCATGTCGGCAGCCTGCTGCGCCCGCCGGCGCTGCAGCAGGCGCGCGCGGCCTGGAAGGCTGGCACGCTGACGGCCGATGCGCTGCGGGAGGTGGAGGATCGCAGCATTGTCGCCGCGATCCGCAAGCAGGAGGAGCTCGGGCTGCGCGCGGCCACTGACGGCGAGTATCGGCGGGCCTATTGGCATTACGACTTCGTGTCCGGGCTGGACGGCGTGGAGCTGTACGAGCCGGAGCAGAAGATCCAGTTCAAGGGCGGCGTGCCGCTGCCGCATGCGTTGCGGGTGACCGGCCGTATCGGCTGGTCGCAGCCGGTCATGCTGGACCACTACCGGTTCCTGGCGGGCCAGGTGGCGACGGCGATGCCGAAGATGACGATCCCGTCGCCCTCGGTGGTGCATTTCCGTGGCGGGCGGCGGGCCATCGACGCGAAGACCTATCCCGACCTGGACGGGTTCTTTGCCGATCTCGGCGGCGCCTACCAGAAGGCGGTGGCGGCGTTCGGGGCAGCGGGATGCCGCTATCTGCAGCTCGATGAGGTGAATATCGCCTATCTGTGCGATCCGGAGCAGATCGAGAGCCTGAAGGCGCGCGGCGAACATGTGGATAATCTGCTGTCGATCTACGCCGATCTGCTGAACACCGCGATCGCCGGGCGGCCGGAGGGCATGGCGATCAGCATGCATTTGTGTCGCGGCAATTTCCGCTCCACCTTCGTGGCGACCGGCGGTTACGAGCCGGTGGCGGAGGTGCTGTTCAACCGGATCAATGCCGACGCGTATTTCATGGAATACGATAGTGAGCGCGCCGGCGGGTTCGAACCGCTGCGCTTCGTGCCGCGCGGGCCGAAGATGGTGGTGCTGGGGCTGGTGACGTCGAAGACCGGTGCGCTGGAGACCAAGGACGAGCTGAAACGGCGGATCGACGCGGCCAGCAAATACCTGCCGCTGGAGCAACTGGCGCTGTCACCGCAATGCGGCTTCGCCAGCACCGAGGAGGGCAATCTGCTGACCGAGGATGAGCAGTGGGCCAAGCTGCGGCTGTGCGTCGAAGTCGCGCAGGAGGTCTGGGGCGGGGTGTAGACAGCTCGGATTCCGGCAATGTGGCGGCGGGGAGCACCGGTCCGGACCCGATGATCACCGCGCGCCTGTCCGGCTGCATGTTCGGCGTCGGTTCGGGTGCCAACAACCACCGCCTGGTGTCTCCTATCGAGCCAATGGGGTCTGCCGGAGGGTCAACGCGGGCCGGATCTGCTGAACGCACCACGTTCGGCTATCAGGACCCTGAGAACACCCTGGTGTGCGACGGCAACCAAACCAGCAACGCCTCCGGGATCGGCACCCGCAGGCATGAGCGGTGGCACATCTGTGCCCAGCGGCTTGGCGCGGCGCAGCCACCCGACGGAAACATGCCCGACGGAAACATTCCCGACGGAAACATTCCCGACGGAAACATGCCCGGCGGAAACATGCCCGGCGGAAACATGCCCGGCGCAAAGACGCCCGACGAACACATGAAGGAGCGGGTCGGCGGTGTTTCCCCGCTGCTGTAGTCGGCCGTGCGATGCCGGGACCAGCCGGACCCGGATCCGGCCGGCAGCGCCGCCAGGGTCAGCCCAGCATCCGCCCCAGCGGTCGGCCGGCGAACAGATGCACGTGGAAATGCGGCACTTCCTGGCCGCCATGTACGCCCCATATTGGCGAGCAGCCGGTAGCCGTCCGTCTCCATGCCGAGCTGCTTCGCCACCGTGCCGACCGCGCGCATGAAGCCGGAAATCTCCGCGTCCGATGCGGTCGCGCTGAAATCGGCGAAGGAGCAGTACTTCCCCTTCGGGATCACCAGCACATGCAGCGGCGCCTGCGGCGCGATGTCGTGGAAGGCCAGCGCCCAGGCATCCTCGTAGACCTTGCTTGCAGGGGATCTCGCCGCGCAGGATGCGGGCGAAGATGTTGCTGTCGTCATAGGGGGGCATGCCCGTTCACCGGCATGGCGCCGTCTCCTGCGCTCGCGTTCAGGGAATTTTCGTCGTCCCCAGCCCGAAGGCAACCGGCAGATCCCGGGCACGCGAGGCCTTTTCGGCGATGCCGCTGATGCCTTCGCGGCGTTTCAGCTCAGCCCAGACCTGGTCGGGCGTCACGCCGGCGGACACCCACAGCACGATCAGGTGGTAGAGCACGTCGGCGCTCTCGGCCACCACGGCGTCCTGGTTGCCGGCGACGCACTTCGATCAGGCATTCCACCGCCTCCTCGCCGAACTTCTGGGCGACCTTGGCCGTGCCGCGCGACAGCAGCCGTGCCGAGTGGCTGACGGCGGGAGTCGGCGTCCCGCCGGCTCATCACCACGGACCACAGCCGGTCCAGCACATCCGCGCCGGGGCCGAGCGCCAGCGGTGGCGGCGGGCGCGGCGCTTCGATGGGCAGCGCGGCGCGCAGCGGCTTGCGTGGCTTGCGCTGCTTCTTCGGCTTCAGCGTCTTCTTGGCCCGCGCGATCAGCGGGTCGCGCTTGGCCGGATCCTTCTTCGGAGTTTTCGCCATGGCGCCTCAGGCCGCCCGCCAGCGGCAGGCCGCACCGGCAGGCCGGCGGCATCGAGTGCGGCTCTTCACCTGCGCGATCGTGAAGCGTGCCGAAATGGAACACGCTGGCGGCCAGCAGTCCGGTGGCGCCGGCCTGAGCGCCCTCCACGAAATGCTGCAGCGTGCCGACGCCACCCGAGGCGATCACCGGCACCCGCACCGCGCCGCAGGCCGCGCGCAGCAGCGGCAGGTCGAAGCCCTGGCCGGTGCCGTCACGATCCATGCTGGTCAGCAGGATCTCACCCGCGCCCAGCGCGACCACCTGACGGCACCAGGTGATGGCGTCGATGCCGGTGGGACGTCGCCCGCCATGGGTGAACACCTCCCACCGTTCCGGGCCGGTCTGCTTGGCGTCCACCGCCACCACCACGCATTGGCTGCCGAATTTCTGCGCCGCCTCGCGCACCAGCTCGGGCCGTTCGACGGCGGCGGAGTTGACGCTGCATTTGTCGGTGCCGGCCAGCAGCAGGCGGCGCATGTCCTCGGTGGAGCGGATGCCGCCGCCCACCGTCAGCGGCAGGAACACGCGCGCGGCGGTACGCGACACGACATCCAGGATGGTGTCGCGGTTCTCGTGGCTGGCGGTGATGTCGAGGAAGCACAGCTCATCGGCGCCGGCGGCGTCGTATACCGCCGCCTGCTCCACAGGATCGCCGGCGTCGCGCAACGAGACGAAGTTGACGCCTTTGACCACGCGTCCGTCCTTCACGTCCAGGCAGGGGATGACACGCAGTTTCAACATGCCGACTTTTAGACACTTGGGGGCATGGTCATGGCAAGCGTTGCGGACGTGCCTGAACGGAGCGTGGCATGACGCGGAGCAGATGACCGGCGATGTTGTCGGCCCTGCATTGCCGTTCAGCGGCGAAGCTCTGCCTGCCGGTCTCGCCCCTGGCCCGATTCGTCACCGCGCCATGGAATCCCGACTCGCCGCGTGGGCGGGACTGCCGACCGCCACGGCTGCCCCGGGCGGAGCGGGCGCATGCCGGAACCGCGGGTACCCGCCGGACAACCCCGTCCGCGTGCATCGGACACACAACGTTACCGTCGGTGCGATAGACTCGACGCCGATCGTGGCGCCGAGGTCAGAAGGACCCATCCGATGCAACTCGATTGGCGGGATCTGGCGAACGGGCGCGCGGCCGCCTTTGTCGATCGCAGCGTTCGGGTGTCGGGCTGGTTCTCCCGCACGCGCCTGGCCGGTTCCGGCGTGCTGGTGGCCGAACCGCCCTGTTGCCCGGGATGCCTGCCCCGCGCCCTCGCCGCGCTTGTGTCGGTGTCACCGGCGGCGCCGCTCGCCAACGGTCCGATCGTCCTCGAAGGTGAGCTTCGCGGGCCGGAAGGCGGCTGGCGTCTGGACAATGCGCGCCGCGCGCAGCCCGGCCTCGGTCGGCGGACGGTGCTGGGTGCGGCACCGCTGCTGTGCCTGGCGGCGGCGTCCCCGGAGACGGATGCCAAAGCCGTCATGGCGCAGGCCACCACGGTGGATCTGCACTCGCATGCCGGGAAACTGCTGCATGTCCGATCGGCGGCCACCTTTACCCCGGTCGCCGAACCGATGCGGCAGGGCGGGTTGGCTGTCGCATGTCTCGCCATCGTGTCGGATTCGCCCACTCACCGCGTCATGGCCGATCATCGCATCCGCCCCTATCGAGATCCGGCGCCGGGAGAGCTGTACGCCTACGCCCAGCGGGGCTTCTCGCGCCTGCATACTCTGGCAAGCACGCAGTCGCTGACGATCGTGACCGATACGGCGGGGCTGCACGCCGCCCGCCCCGATCGCCCGGGCGTCGTGGTCGCTGCCGAGGGGGGTGATTTCCTCGAAGGCAATCCGGACCGGGTCGATGAAGCCTATCGGCGCTGGCAGCTGCGTCATCTTCAGCTCACGCATTATCGCGTGAACGAACTGGGCGACATCCAGACTGAGGAGCCGGTTCATGGCGGCTTGACCGATACCGGTGCCGAAGTGATCCGTCGCTGTAACAAGCTCGGCATCGTGGTGGACGTAGCGCACGGGACCCTGGATATGGTGCGGCGCGCCGCTTCGGTGACAACCACACCGCTGGTGCTGTCGCACACCTCGCTCACAACCCGCCCGCGCCCGTTCACACGGCTGATCACGCCTGAGCACGCCAGGCTGGTGGCCGGGACCGGCGGGGTGATCGGCATCTGGCCGGTCGCCGCCCTGTTCCCCGACATGGCCGCGCTGGCGGGCGCCATGGCGCGCATAGTGGCCGTGGTCGGGATCGACCATGTCGGCCTCGGCACGGATATGATGGGGCTGGTCGGTGCGGCGACCTTCGACAGCTATGCCCAACTGCCGGAGCTGACGGCCGCGCTACTGGCCGCCGGTTTCGCGCCGGATGACGTCCGCAAGCTGCTTGGCGGCAACTATGCCCGCGTGTTCGCCGCCAGCATGGCGTCGGCATCCTGACGCGGGTCTGCCAGCCGACCCGCGTGCCGGGCCCGGGTTCGGCTAATCCGCCAGCGCCGCCAGCGCCGCGGCGGGCTGCACCCGGCCGTCATACAGCGCGCGGCCGACGATCACCCCCTCGATCCGCGTGCCCTCGGCGGCGGCCCGCAGCGCCGGCAGGTCCGCCAGGCTGCCCACGCCGCCGGAGGCGATCACCGGCGTCGTGACCCGCCGCGCCAGTGCCACGGTCTGCTCCAGGTTCAGCCCGGTCAGCATGCCGTCGCGGCCGATATCGGTGTAGATGATCGGCCGCGACGCCGGCGTCCTCGAAGCGCAGCGCGAGATCGGCCGCCGGCAATGGTGGAGGTCTCCGCCCAGCCTTCGGTGGCGACGAACCCGTCGCGCGCGTCGATGCCGACGGCGATGCGGCCGGGGAAGCTGTCGGCAGGCTCTCGATCACCAGTGGCGGGTTCTTCGCCGCAGCGCTGCCCAGGATGACGCGGTGCACCCCGGCCTCCAGCCAGGCGGCGATGCGCGGCAGGTCGCGGATGCCGCCGCCCAGCTGCACCGGCAGGGTCACGGCGGCCAGGATCGCCCGCACCGCGGCGTCGTTCACCGGGTGGCCGGCGAAGGCGCCGTTCAGATCGACCACGTGCAGCCAGGCGAACCCGGCGTCCTGCCAGGCTTCGCGCCTGTGCGGCGGGATCGGCGGAATACACCGTGGCCTGGTCCATCTCGCCACGCCGCAGGCGGACGCACTGGCCGTCCTTCAGGTCGATCGCCGGGATAAGCTTTCAGGCGGCATCACGTTGGATCTGCGGTTCCCCGGCCTCGCCGCCTCCCATCTCCCACGGAGGCGCCTCTGTTCGCCTGGTTCTTTCGTTGCGCAACCGCTTGTAGTAGTAGTAGCCGCGCACCACCGTGCCGCGCACCATGCGCGTATTCCGGGTGCACGCCCCAGCGCTCATAGCCCAGGCGACTCGTACAGCCGGATCGCGGCGTCCTGCGTCTCCCGCACGTCCAGGTTCAGCACGTGATAGCCCAGTTCGCGTGCGCGTTCCTCCACCGCCAGGATCAGCAGCCGCGCCAGGCCGTGGCCGCGGGCATAGGGCGCGATGAACGAGTGCATCAGGTGCGCGGCGAAGGCCTGCGCCTCATTGTTGCGCGGCGGGCGGACCAGATGGGCGGAGCCGACGATCGCGCCGTTCAGGCGGGCGACGAACAGTTCGCGCTCCGGCACCAGCAGCACGCCGCGGAAATAGGTTTCCAGCGCCAGCCGGCCGGGCGGGTTGACCCAGCCGAAGCCGCCGCCGTCGATGATCGCCGCGTCGGTCGCCTCGCACAGCGCGTGCAGGTCGTCGCTCGGTGAATTCGGTCAGCCGTTCGACCAGCAGCTCCGGTTCGGCCTGAGTCCAGTCGTGTCGGACATCGCTCAGGGCCGCCAGCGCAGGAAGTTGGTCAGGATGCGAATGCCGACCTCCTGGCTTTTTTCGACATGGAACTGGGTGCCGGCAGCGGTTGCCGGCGGCGACGAAGGCGACGACCGGGCCGCCATAATCGGTGGTGGCGATCACCTGCTGCCGGGTCCGCTTCCACCAGCGCGTAGCTATGCACGAAATACACATGGTCGCCCGGGGTCAGCCCCTCCAGCAGTTGGTGCGCGCCCGGGCGGAAATCCAGACGCATTCCAGCCCATCTGCGGCAGGCGCAGGCCGGGCACCGGCATTTCCGCCACGTCGCCCTGCATCCAGCCGAAGCCCTGGGTGATTTCGTGCTCCAGCCCGCGCTGCGCCATCAGCTGCATGCCGACGCAGATGCCGAAGAACGGCGTGCCGGCGGCGGTGGCGGCGTTCGATCGCCTCGCGCATGCCGGGACCGCGGCCAGGCCGCGCGCGCAGTCGGCGAAGGCGCCCTGGCCGGGCAGCACGATGCGATCGGCGGCGGCGACATAGTCGGGGTCGGCGGTCACCGCGACCTCAGCGCCAGATGCCGGCGCGTTCGGCGGCCAGTGCCAGGGCGCGCGAGGCGGAGGCGAGGTTGCCGCTGCCGTAATCCACCACCGCGACCTTCATCGTGCGTGCTCCGCCGGCAAGAACCGCCCGGCCAGGTCGGGGCGGCGAGCGAGCAGGCGGGCCAGAGCCTCGGATTCGCTGCGGGCGGCGACCACGTGGGCGCACTGGTAGCCGCGCATGCGTATCGACCAGCGGCGCAGGTCGTGGCCGGAGAGGCCGAGCAGGAAGGCCAGGCCGAGCAGCAGGACGGCGGCGGCGTCGCCGGTGGTGAAGACGAGGATGAAGATGCCGGCGGCCAGGCTCGAGCGCGGCGGGAATCCAGGCGCGGTATGCGGCGAGCCAGAGCGGGCCGAACAGCAAGGCGCCCCAGGAGAAGCCTTCCGGCATCAGCACCGGGTACGGCGATCGCGCAGATAGGCGGTCCAGAAGCGCATCACGTGCGTCCGGGGGCGTTGCCCCCGAACTCCCATCGAGGGGCGCCGCCCCTCGGCACCCCGGCAGGGGCGCGGCGCTTGGAACCAGATCTGTTTGGAGCGGGGAGGGGGCGCTTTCCCTCTCCCCATTCCTGTCTGAATGTGATTGCGCAGGCGCCGCCTTTGCCAGGGGTTCCGGGGGCAGGGCCTTCGGATCGGGTCAAGGGGCAAAGCTTCTGCTGCTGGCCCGAGACCGTCACAGCGCCCCCTTGGTGGACGGGATTGCATCGCCCACCCGCGGGTCCGCCTCGACCGCCATGCGCAGCGCCCGCGCCGCAGCCTTGAAGCACGCCTCCGCCACGTGATGCGCGTTGTGTCCGGCCCGCCGGGTGAGGTGCAGCGTCAGCAGCCCGCTCATCGCGAAGGCGCGGAAGAATTCCTCGAACAGCTCGGTGTCCATCTCGCCGATCTTGGGCCGCTCGAAGCCGATCTGCCACGCCAGGAACGGCCGCCCGGACAGGTCCACCGCGGCCTCCACCAGCGCCTCGTCCATCGGCACCAGCGCCTGGCCGAAGCGCCGGATGCCGCGCTTGTCGCCCAGCGCCTGCGCGAAGGCCTGGCCGAGCACGATGCCGACATCCTCGGTGGTGTGATGGAAGTCGATATGCAGGTCGCCCTTGGCCTGCACCGATCAGGTCGAACAGCCCGTGGCGGGTCAGTGCGGTCAGCATATGATCGAGGAAGCCGATTCCGGTGGCGATCTCCGCCTGGCCCGGACCCGTCCAGCGACAGGGTCAGGCTGATATCGGTTTCGGCGGTGGTGCGGGTCAACGTTGCGCGACGAGCCATGATGGCGGCAGCACTACCGCGGAGACCGCATGCGGTCCAGCATGGCGCGACACGGGATCATCCGGCCGCCAGACGACAGGCGGCGCCGATCAGGTCGAACAGCCGTGCGATGGAGTGGTCACCGGCGGCGTAGCCAACCGCTGCCGGGTCCACGAATTGGCGTTCCAGCGCGTCCAGCATGCTGTGTAGCCTCCGTTGATGCAGGCCCAGCCGGCGTTGCACCGGGTCAGCGGGAAACAGGCCATACCAGATGCCGCCCAGGCCAGCGCGCGGGCAACCTCGGTGCCTTTGGGGTGGAGCGTGGCGCAGACCGGGGACCTCTGCTTAGCCGTGGACGCTCGGCAGTACGAACCCGTGCTCACGGAACACGGCTACGCAGGTGTCGACCACCACGGGATCGTACAGCCGGCCCCGACCGGATTCGATCTCGCGCAGCGCCACTTCCTGGCCAAGCGCCGCACGATACGGCCGGTGGGTCATCATGGTCTCGACGACATCCGCCACGGCAACGATGCGTCCGCCAATCAGAATTTCCTCGCCCCGTAAGCCCTGCGGATAGCCGGAGCCATCCATCCGCTCATGATGCTGCAGCACTATGTCCGCCACCGGCCAGGGGAAATCGATGCCGCTCAGGATGTCGTAGCCGGCCTGCGCATGGGTCTGCACGAGCTGGTATTCCAGCGTGCTGAGCTTGCCTGGCTTGGTGAGGATTTCGGCCGGCACGGCGACCTTGCCCACGTCATGGACGCTGGCGGCCAGGCTGATGCCCTCGATGTCCTCCTCGGACAGTCCCATCCGGCGGGCGATTTCCGCGGACAGTGCGGCCACCCGGCGCTGATGGCCGGCGGTATACGGATCGCGCTGCTCCAGCGTATTGATCAGCGCCTGGATCGTCGCCTGCATGATGCGCCGCAACCGCTCCGCATTGGCCTCGCTCGCGGCGTGAGTGCGCAGCGCCTGCAGCCCGTAGCCGAGGTCCCCGGCCAGCTCCGACAGCAGCCGTACTTCGTCCGGGTCGAAGGCGTCGGCGGTCTCGGCGCACAGCGCGAGCACGCCACGATCCGACGGCCCGATGCGAAACGGTAACGCCGCCGTCGCGGACCAGCCGGGCTGGCGGGCCGCCACGTTGTGCGGCGACCGATCGGGAGCGGGCCCGATGGCGCGCACGATGGCGGGGCGATTGGAGTTGAACGCGCGTGCCGCGGGGCCGTCGGGCAGCGCCATGGCCGACCAGTCGGCATCCCGCAGCCCCGGGTCGCCGGGTCCGCAGGACGCAACGAGCCTCGGCGGCGCGTCAGCACTGGCGCCGGCAAAGCCGATCCAGCACTGCGGATAACCCCCGACCTCCACCAGGACCCGGCACATCTCATCCAGCAGCTGACGCTCGGAGGTCGCGCGTACCACCACCTCATTGCCGCTGCTGAGCGTGCGCAGCGTGCGGTTGGCGTGCGCCAGGGCCTGTTCCGCTTGCTTGCGTTCGGTGATGTCGATCAGCGTGCCCTGGAACGCGACGGTCACCCCGGTATCGTCGCGGATCGGGACGGTACGGTCGTGGATCCAGCGCACCGAGCCGTCGCCAAGGACGGCGCGGTAGTCCTGCTCGAACAGATCGGCGCGGCCGGTTACCAGCGCATCCACGGCATCCAGGACCGCCGCCCGGTCCGCCGGCAGGACGTAGTCGGGAAAGCGGAACCAGCCATCGCGCGCCTGCTCGACGGAGTAACCGAACTGGGTGATGTTGCGGGAGATATAGCTGAGCGGAAAACCCGGCGCGGCGCGGGACTGAAACAGCACCACCGGGCTTTGCTCAATGATGATATTGGCGAATTCGAGCTCCTGTCTGGCGCGCTGCAGCTCCGTGATGTCGAGCACCACCGCGATCGATGCCGGACGGCCGAGATACTGGGCGGCCGAAGCGTGCATCAGGATGTCGACGCTGTTGCCATCCGGTGCGGTGATCGACGACGCGAGACGCACCACCGGACGTCGCCCGGCCAATTGATCCGCCAGCAATCCGGTGACCTCATCGCGTTCCTCCGCCGGCACGAACGCCAGCAGCGGCTGGCCAGTCAGCTCCGTCGGAGAACGGCCGAAGAACCGGGCGAAGGCCTTGTTGACATAGATGAGACCGCCATCTTCGCTGATGATGGCGATGCCGGCGATCTCCTGGTCGACGACGCTGTGGAACTTCGCCTGCTCCTCCTGCAGGCGCCGCTCGCTGCGCCGCTGCGCGCTGACGTCGCGAAACAGCCAGAGCCGGCCGTAGCTTCCCCCGGTTGGGGCGGTGATCGGGGTCGAGTGCAATTCCAGCGTCGCGCCGTTGCGAAGCGAAACTTCCTGCTCCAGCCGGATATCAGGATCGGCTGCAATCCTGCGGAGCATCGCGATCAACGGGTTCGGATCGGCGACCTGCCCGATCAGAATCCCCTCAGAAGCCGGCTCCTGCAGGCCGATCGCGGGTGGTTCCTCGAGGCCGAACAAGTGGGCCAGCCGTTGATTGGTGGCGATGACCGCGCCGTCCGTATCCACGACCAGGACGCCGTTCGGGGTCTGCTCATAGGCCGCCTTCAGAACCGCGGTCGAAAAATGCGGGTCGTGGTTCATGACTGCCCGTCCGGTTGCGGCCGGCGGCGACCGTCGGACGCCGCGTCCGGCCGGCCGGTCAACGGGTTCTGGATCACGGGCCTACTCCGACCTGACGGAGCGGTGACGTCCGACACGTCCCGCTCTAATCGAACCATATCGCAACCGAGTGGATCGCTGCTTGATGCAAATCAATGAAGGTCAAAATGGATTCATTCAGGGTGGTTGGTCGCCGTGAATTTGCCGAATTAATCTCACGAACTACGATCTTTGGCTGGCATTGGCTGCGGGTGATGCATCGCGCTGCTGGATGGGGCAGGCCAGATTCTTCTCTCGTCCGGACACTCCCAATTAAATTGATGCCGCGTTCGAACTTTGCTCAGAAAAATACCTTCTACAGAACGTTGCTGCATCAATTCGCGAGATAATCGTCCGGGAAAGCATCGTCCGCGCCGGAAGCATCCGCAGCCGTATTCACGCGCGGCCTAGTTTTCGCGGCGGGACGAATGCGGGATAGCTGAAAGCAGTGGCCAGGACACAGTCTTCGATGGCGACGACCGGTGCCCACATGCGACACCGCGAACATCCGGCCGGTGGCGTCCTGTGCGCCAGGACGGGCGCGCTGCCGGCACGCCCGTCCTGGCGAGGGGGTTCGATCAGGTGTTGACCAGCACGTTCTCCGGCCGGGGCTGGATCTCGCCACGCTCGACCCGAAGCACCTGGCGGGTCAGCATCTCATGCGTCGGCGCGGCCACGCCCATCCGCGTGCCCTCGCTGGCGATATAGCCGTTCATCAGTTCGATCTCGGTGCGGCGACCCTTTGCCATGTCCTGCGCCATGGAGGGGCGCTGGTAGGGGGCGCGCCAACTGCCATCGGTACCGCCGAGCATCTGGGATTCGATCTCGTCCAGGGCGGTGCGGTTGCCTTCCGAGGCGAGCGCCAGTTTCTCCGGGTCCAGGATGCCGATCTTGCCAAGCTTGTAACCCAGCGCCTGGCCGACCCGGACTGACTCGCCGCCCAGCTTGATGCACACGCGGCGGACGGCATCGTGCTGGTCCCGGGCGTTGCCACCCATCCCGGTGGCGGCGGACACGCCGTTGCGCATGCCGTTGACGCAGAGCTTGGTCCAGCGCTCGCCCCACAGATTGTCGGTGGCCTGTGCCTTGTCCACGTCGTTCATGATCGCCGCGATTTCCTGCGAGCGCCGCGTGATCCGCCCGGTCGGCTCGCCGACATAAAACGCGGTGACGTCCGGCCGTTTGGCATAGCCGCGACGGATATGCCCGGGCTCGTACAGGTCGACGCCGACGCCGCCGCCCACGATGATGCCCAGCGTGCGGCCCCAGCCGACCACCGAGGCAACCCGCTCCTCATTCACGCAATTCTGCATCGAGACGACACAGCCGCCGGGGGAGAGATACTGGCGGATCATCATCGCCGCCCAGATCGTGTCGTAGGACTTCATCGAGATCAGGGCGATGTCGATCGGCCGCTGCTTGGCCAGGTTCTGCACCTCGGTCAGGTGCATGACGGGCACCTTCACGGTGCGCCGTTCGGCCTCGGTCATGCCGTAAAGGTTCATGCCGTTGGCGCGGATCGCCTCGACATGGGCGGGCCATGGATCGATCAGGGTCACGTCGTGGCCGGCATGGGCGAGGCTTGCGCCGACATAGCCGCCGACCGCACCGGCACCCACCACGGCGATTCGTTTCTGCATTTCCTTGGAGTCCTCTCAAACGCGATCGGGTCGTGTGCGACCGACGCACAGTGCCGCCAGCTTAGCCGCATCACGCCGGCCGGCAAACGCGGCCGACGGGCCTGGGGGCGGCAAGCGGGGCCGGGCGGGATTGCTCGATTGCCTCGAAAAACATCGCGTGATCGGCTAAGGCTGGCCCGCCATTCACTGCCGGGATCGGGCTCCTCATGCCGGACGTCGTTCAACCACCATCGGAACCGCCCGCGGCGGGCGCCCGGATCGTGCCGGTGATTCTGTCCGGCGGATCCGGCACGCGCCTGTGGCCGGTCTCGCGGGAGACGTTTCCCAAGCAGCTCTGGCCGCTCACCTCGGCGCGGACGCTGATGCAGGAGACCGCGTTGCGTGCGCACGGAACCGGCTTTGCCCCGCCGATCGTGGTGTGCAACCAGGAGCATCGGTTCCTGGTCGCCGAACAGCTGCGCAACGCCGGCGTGACGGGTGCGCAGATCGTGCTGGAGCCGGTGGGCCGCAACACTGCCCCGGCGATTGCCGCCGCGGCGCTGCTGGTGGCGGAGCAGGACCCGGACGCCGTGCTGTGGATCCTGGCGGCGGACCACGCAGTGGCCGACACCGCGTCGCTGCATCATGCGCTGGGCATTGCGGCGACGGCGGCGCGGACCGGCCGGATCGTCACCTTCGGCATGCGGCCGACCGCGCCCGAGACGGGTTACGGCTATATCGAGCGCGGCGACAGGCTGGCCGGTGTCGATGGCGCCTACGCGGTCGCGCGCTTCCTGGAAAAGCCGGACCCGGCCACCGCGGCGCAGTTCGTCGCGGACGGGCGGCATCTGTGGAACTCCGGCATGTTCGTGTTCACCGCCCGCATTTTGCTGGACGAGCTGGCAGCCCATGCGCCCGACGTGCTGCCGCCGGTGCGCCAGGCGGTTGCCGAACGCCATGTCGATCTGGATTTCATCCGCCTCGGTGAGACGGCCTTCGCCGGCGCGCCCTCGATCAGCGTGGATTATGCGGTGGCGGAACGCACGGCGCGGGCGGCGGTGGTGCCGGCGGATATCGGCTGGTCCGATGTCGGCAGTTGGAGCGCGTTGTGGGAGCTGGGCGAGAAGGACGCTGCCGGCAACGTCGCGGTGGGTGACGTGCTGTTGGAGGGCGCCCGCGACTGCTACGTCCGCAGCGACGGCATGCTGGCCGCGGTGGTGGGGCTGCGGGACGCCGTGGTGGTGGTGACCAAGGATGCAGTCCTGGCAATGCATCGCAATCATGCCCAGGACGTGAAGAAGGTGGTGGACCGGCTGAAGGCCGCCGCAAGGCCGGAGGCGGTGGCGCATAATCGGCTGTACCGCCCCTGGGGCTTCTTCGAGAGCCTGATCCAAGGCGACCGGTTTCAGGTGAAACGGATGGTGGTCGAACCAGGTCGCCAGCTATCGCTGCAGAAACATTATCACCGCGCGGAACACTGGGTGGTGGTGAATGGCACCGCCCGTGTGACCCGCGACAACGAGACTCTGGTGGTCCGCGAAAACGAAAGTGTCTATTTGCCGCTTGGCTGCGTCCACCGGCTGGAGAACCCGGGCAGGATTCCGCTGACCCTGATCGAGGTGCAGTCCGGTGCCTATCTCGGCGAGGATGACATCGAGCGCCTGGAGGACACCTACGGCCGAGTGTGATTGTTGCGGCCGGGTGGGCTGTCCGATGTGCCTCTCTCGCGCCGCACCCTCGTCGTGCCGCACCTCTCGTCGCGCCGTGGGGGATCCACGGCTTTCCTGCTCGCAACTGCGAAAAGCGGTGGATGGCCGGTCTGCCCCAACCATGACAGGGGGCAGCGGCTATGACAGGTGGGCGGGACAGGTGGGCCGGGCTCTGCGCAGCATGCCCCGCCTACTGTCGCTATCCCACGCGCGCTATCCCACGCGACTCCGCCGGCCGACTAGCGCTGCCAGCGCAAGACCGCCCGCTGCCAACAGCCCGCCCATCAATACGTCGCGATGCCGGCTGGTGAAGAACTCCCAGCTGTGGTTCTTCGCCCTCGCATCGAAGCGGCCATGCGCGCCATACGGACCCGGCACGGTCTCGAACAGATTGTCTGGCGCGTCCGCTGCTGTTGGGGTCTCTGTCAGTTGCCCGGAATAGCCGGCCTTCGCCAGGTAGCGGTCCAACAATCCGGGCGCAATACGATTGGCCAGGATGGTCTGCACCGTCGGCATTCCCACCCAGACCTCTCGGCGATCGTGGAAGGCGGCGAACACGATCGCCCGCGCCGGGACCTCCGGCTGGAAGATCGGCGGCACCGGCTGCGGGCGCTTGCTCATCTTGTTCAGCGCCCAATCGAACTGCGGCGTGTTCACCGCCGGCAGATGCACCATCGTCAGGTGCACCGCCAGCCCGTCGTGCATGATTTCCGAGCGGAGCGAATCGGTGAAGCCGCGGACCGCGAACTTGGCCCCGCAATAGGCGGATTGCAGCGGGATCGCGCGATACGCTAGGGCGGAGCCGACATTGACGATGGTGCCGCGATTGCGCTTGCGCATATGCGCCAGGGCAATCATCGAACCATGCACCTGGCCCAGATAGGTGACCTCGGTCGCGCGGCGGAACTCCTCCGGTGCGATGTCCTGCACCGGACCGAAGATCGTCGCCATGGCGTTGTTGACCCAGACGTCGATCGGCCCGAGTTCCTGCTCCACACGCGATGCGGCGGCTTCCAGGGCGGCATGATCCGCGACATCCGCCACCACCGGCAGGGCACGCACGCCCATCTGGCGCAACTTCGTCCGCCACTGTGTTCAGGCGCTGCTCGTTACGCGCGATAATCGCGACGTCACAGTGCTGGCATGCGAACTCTATCGCCGTCGCGCGGCCGACCCCTGCGCTGGCTCCAGTGACAACCACTATTTTTGACAATCGTCTCTCCCGTCAAACATCTGCTGCCTCAACGAAGCGGCGCGCAACGCGGTTCGCGCCCGCCAGGTTGCTTCTGCGTCACCGATCTCAGCGCTCCGTGATCGTCGGGCTGCAAACGAAGCGTGCAGTCCCTGCGTTGACGCGACGAACCAGGCCGCTGAGGCCGAATTGATCAGCAGCAATATGGGGCGATGCACATGAGCCAGACAGTCGGCGACTTCTTTTGGCATCGACTGCATGAATGGGGCGTGAAGATGATCTTCGGCTACCCCGGTGACGGCATCAACGGACTGCTTGGCGCGCTCAACCGCACGGATGGCCAGTTCAAGTTCGTCCAGGCCCGGCATGAGGAAATGGCGGCCTTCATGGCGTCGGCCTACGCCAAGTTCACCGGCGAGGTCGGCGTCTGCATGGCAACTTCAGGGCCGGGCGCATCGCATCTCATCACCGGACTGTACGACGCGCGGATGGACCATATGCCGGTGCTGGCGATCGCCGGGCAGCAGGCCCGCACCGCTATCGGCGCGCATTATCAGCAGGAACTCGACCTGCCCAACATGTTCAAGGACGTCGCCGGTGCCTTCGTGCATCAGGCAAGCGCGCCGGCGCAGGTGCGTCATCTGGTCGATCGCGCCATGCGCATCGCCAAAGGGTCCCGCCGGGTCACCGCGCTGATCTTCCCCAACGACCTGCAGGAAGCAGCCTATTCCGAGCCGCCGCGCGCGCATGGCGCGGTGCATTCCGGCGTCGGCTACAGCGCGCCCACCGTGGTGCCGCAGCAGCAGGATCTGCGGCACGCCGCGGAGGTGCTGAACGCCGGCAAGAAGGTCGCGATCCTGGTCGGCGCCGGCGCGCTGCATGCCACCGACGAGGTGATCGCAATTGCCGAAAAGCTCGGCGCCGGCGTCGCCAAGGCGCTGCTCGGCAAGGCGGCACTGCCCGATGACCTGCCCTGGGTCACCGGCTCCATCGGCCTGCTTGGCACCAAGCCGAGCTGGGAGCTGATGAGCGATTGCGACACGTTGCTGATGATCGGCTCGGGATTCCCGTATTCCGAGTTCCTGCCGAAAGAAGGCCAGGCGCGCGGCGTGCAGATCGACATCGAGCCCGAGATGCTCAGCATGCGCTACCCGATGGAAGTGAACCTCGTCGGCGACTCGGCCGAAACCCTGCGCGCCTTGCTGCCGATGCTGGAGGAGAAGAAGGACCGCAGTCCTGGCGGCAGTCAGATCGAGAAGGAACGTGGCGGAGTGGTGGAAGGTGCTGGAGGCGCGCGCCATGACCTCGGCCAATCCGGTCAATCCGCAGCGCGTGGTCTGGGAATTGTCGCCGCGCGTGCCGGAGCGCGCGATCATCACCAGCGATTCCGGCTCCTGCGCCAACTGGTACGCGCGCGATCTGAAAATCCGGCGCGGCATGATGTGCTCGCTGTCGGGCGGGCTGGCCTCGATGGGGGCTGCGGTGCCCTACGCGATCGCGGCGAAGTTCGCCCATCCGGATCGGCCGGTGATTGCGCTGGTCGGCGACGGCGCGATGCAGATGAACAACATGGCGGAGCTGATCACCGTCGCGAAATACTGGCGCGAATGGTCCAACCCGCATTGGGTTGTCTGCGTGTTCAACAACCAGGACCTGAACCAGGTTACCTGGGAACAGCGCGTGCAGGAGGGCGATCCGAAGTTCGATGCGACCCAGCAGATTCCGGATGTGCCATACCATCGCTTCGCCGAACTGATCGGACTGCGCGGCATCTATGTGGACGATCCGGACCGCCTGGCCGGTGCCTGGGAGGAGGCATTGGCCTCCGATCGTCCGGTCGTGCTGGAGGTGAAGACCGATCCAGAAGTGCCGCCGCTGCCGCCGCATATCACGCTGAAGCAGGCGAAGAACTTCATGAGCGCGCTTGCGGCGCCCGATCCGAATGAACGCAGCATGCTGGTCGGCGCTGCGAAGGAGGTGCTGAGCACCGTCATGCCCGGCGGCCGGAAGTGATGCGGGAAGTCCGCATCGAGGGCGTGCGGGCGGATGCCTATACGGTTCCGACCGACCAGCCGGAAGCGGATGGCACGATGCACTGGGACTCTACCACGCTGGTCGTGGTGGAGGTCTCCGCCGGGCGGGCGGACCGGCCTTGGCTACACCTATACCCACGGCTCCATCGTGTCGCTGATCGAAAGCAAGCTGGCGGAGGCAGTGAAGAGCTGCGATGCCATGGACCCGCCCGCGGGATGGCGCGCGATGCAGCGCATCGTGCGCAACATGGGGCGGGAAGGCCTGGCGGCGACGGCGATCTCCGCAGTCGACGCCGCGCTGTGGGATTTGAAGGCGAAGCTGCTGGAACTGCCGCTGGCCGTGCTGCTGGGCCGCTTTCGTGACGCGGTGCCGATCTACGGCAGCGGCGGCTTCACCACGTACAGCGACGACAGGCTGCGCGAGCAGTTGCGGGCGTGGGTCGAGCGGGACGGCTGCCAATGGGTCAAGATGAAGATCGGCAGCGAGCCTCACCGCGATCCCCACCGCGTGCGCGTGGCGAAGCAAGCGATCGGCGACCGCGTGCTGTTCGTCGATGGCAACGGCGCCCACACCGTCAAGCAGGCGTTGCTGCTGGCGGAGATCTTTGCCCAGCAGGGCGTGGCGTGGTTCGAGGAGCCGGTGTCCTCCGACGACCTGGAAGGCCTGCAGTTGCTGCGGCAGCGGGCGCCGGCGTGCATGGAGATCGCCGCCGGAGAATACGGCTACACCACGGATTATTTCCGTCGCATGCTGAATGCCGGCGCGGTCGATGTGCAGCAGGCGGACGTGACGCGCTGCGGCGGCGTCACCGGCTGGATGCAGGTGGCGTCGCTGTGCGAGGCGCATCACATCGACCTGTCCGGCCATTGTGGCCCCTCCCTGCATCTGCACGCGGCCTGTGCGGCGCCGCGCTTCCGTCACCTGGAATGGTTCCACGACCACGTGCGGATCGAGCACATGCTGTTCGACGGCGCTCCCACCCCGAAGGACGGGATGATCCGTCCCGATCTGTCGCGGCCAGGGATCGGCCTCGCATTCAAGCGCCAGGATGCGGATCGGTATCGCGCACACTGAGGGATTGGAATGTCACGACTTGCGCAAGCAGAAATCGGTGCCCTGGGTGCTGCCGCCATCGGCGTGTTGGGCTACCTGCTGAGCCGACCCACGCCGGAAGGTCAGCTGCGGCTGACGCGTCAAACATCCCGACGGGTCGTGCCGCGCTTTCCCGCAGGCGCCCGCCAGGCGAGCGCTGCCGTCACGCAGGATGCGTCGCGAAAGGCGCTGCAACTGCGTGATGCCGGCAGAGCGGTGCTCAGTCGTACCGATCCAAGCCAGCCGGGATCCGTGAAAGCCGCGCGACGGCTCAATCGTGCAGCCGGACTGCTCGCGACATCGGTGCTGGCCGACAGTGCGGTGGAACATTACCGCGGCTCATTCCAGAATCGCGCGATGTACACGCCGCTGGTGACCGCGGCATTGAGCCTCGCGGTCAGCGCGCATGGCCTGCAGGATGAGCGGCCCGGCGCGCATGCCGTGCGCGACGGCGTCTATGCGCTGGCAGGCGCGACCGGCATCGTCGGAACCGGATTCCACATCTACAACATTTCCAAGCGGCCCGGCGGGTTTTCCTGGCTCAACCTGTTCTACGGCGCGCCTCTGGGCGCGCCGTTTGCGCTGGTGTTGTCCGGCCTGCTCGGCTTCACCGCCGAACGCGTGCGTGACAATACGCCGAACGTCACGCCACGCATTTTTGGTCTGCCGGCGGGCCGAGCGATGGCAGGGCTGACCGCGCTTGGCATGGCCGGCACGGTCGGCGAGGTCGGCCTGCTGCATTTCCGCGGCGCCTATCACAACCCCGCCATGTACATTGCCGGTGACGGTGCCGCCCATCGCCGCGGGGCTGCTTGGCGAACGTGCCTTCGGCAAGCGCGGTGTCGATCGCTGGTTCACGCGGTGGTGGCTGCGGCTGACCGCTTCCGTCGGACTTGCCGGCGTCGGATTCCACATCTTCGGCGTCGCCCGCAACATGGGCGGCTGGCGCAACTGGTCGCAGAACGTGCTGAACGGCCCGCCGATCCCGGCGCCCCCAAGCTTCACCGGTCTTGCACTCGCCGGGCTCGCCGCGCTCGGGTTGCTGGAGGATCATCCCGATGCCTGAGCGCTATCCCGGTTACGACGTGATGGCGAAGCGCCACACGCCGTCATGGAACGAAGCAACGCGACGCGCCATCGATCATCGGCTGTCATTGCCGCGCGAACCGCACTTCTTCACCGCGGACGAATGGCAGACGCTGAGCGCGGTCTGCGACCGCATCGTGCCGCAGCCGGCAGAGCGCCCGCCGGTGCCGCTGCCGGCCATGATCGATCACAAGATGACGCAGAACATGACCGGACGGCTACCGCAACGCACAAGCTGCCGAACATGCAGGAAGCCTGGCGGCGCGGCCTGCACGCACTCGACGCCGAAGCCGAAACCCGTAACGGCGCGCGGTTCCATCGGCTCAGTGCCGCAGAGCAGGACGCCCTGCTGAAGCGGATGCAGGAAGGCGACTGGACGGTCCCGCCTGGGGCGGCATGCCAGGCCAGCTGTTCTTCAAGGAGCGCATGGTGCACGACATCGTCGCCGCCTATTACGCGCACCCGACATCTTGGAATGAGATCGGCTTCGGCGGACCTGCCAGCCCGCGCGGCTATGTGCGCATGGGCTTCAACAAGCGCGATCCGTGGGAAGCGGCGGAAGCGCATGACGGGAACGCAGCGGAAGCGCGGCGGAAAAACCGCCATGTTGGATGATGCGCTGCATACGCCGCGCGGCAAGGACGGCCGCGCACCCGATCCGATGCACGTCGGCGGCTGGATGCCGATGCGCGAATATCGCCGAAACCGACGAGGTGGATTTCGTCATCGTCGGCACCGGCGCCGGAGGCGGCACGCTCGCCTGCAAGCTCGCGGAATACGGCTTCTCCGTGGTCGCGCTTCGATGCCGGTGCCTGGTGGCGGCCGCTGGAGGAATTCGCCTCCGATGAAGAGCATCAGCGCAAGCTGTTCTGGAACGACGAACGCATCTGCGATGGCGAAGACCCGCTGCAGCTTGGCTCCAACAACAGCGGCAAGGCGGTCGGCGGCAGCACCGTGCACTTCGCCATGGTGTCGCTGCGATTCCGCCCCGAGTGGTTCAAGGCGCGCACCAAGCTGGGCTACGCCGTAGACTGGCCGATCGATTGGCGCGAGATGTGGGACCTACTACGCCGAGGTCGAAGATGCGCTGAAGATCTCCGGTCCCGTGAGCTATCCCATGGGGACCGCCGCGCGCCGCGCTACCCCTACCGTCCGCATGAGGTGAATGCCGCCGGCCTGGTGCTGGCCCGCGGGTGTGAGGCGCTGGGGATTGCCGTGGTCGCCCACGCCGCTGGCCACGCTGTCCGCGCCGCGCGGTTCGGCGCATCCTTGCGTATATCGTGGTTTCTGCACCGTCGGCTGTTCCACCAATGCGAAGCAAAGCGTGCTGATCACATGGATCCCACGCGCCGTGCGCGCCGGAGCGGAGATCCGCGACCTGGCAATGGTCGGCCGGGTGGAGACCAACAATCTCGGCCGCTGCACCGGCGTGCATTATCGGCGCGAAGGCCAGTGGCGCTTTCAGAAGGCCCGCAATGTCGTCGTGGCAGGCTACGCCATCGAAACCCCGCGGCTGCTGCTGATGTCGGCCAGTAATCGCTTCCCCGATGGGCTGGCCAACAGCTCCGGCATGGTCGGGCGCAACCTGATGGTGCAGACCAATCATGGCGTCTGGGGCCGCTTCGACGAGGAGATCCGTTGGTACAAGGGACCGCCGTCGCTCGCGCTGACGGAGCATTGGAACTACACGGATACCGGCAAAGATTTCTTCGGTGGCTACGCGTACATGAGTCAGGGTCCGTTGCCGCAGCAATGGGCCGCCACACAGACCGGCAATCACGGGCTGTGGGGTGAGGCGCTGCTCCGCGACATGGCGAACTACAACCACCAGGCCGGGCTGAAGATCGTAGGCGAGGTGATGCCGCAGGAGCGGAATCGCGTCACACTGGCGGATGAGGTCGACGACAACGGATTGCCGGTCGCACGTGTGACGTTCTCGCTGTGCGACAACGACAAACGTCTGGTGGGCCATGCGATCCGCCATATGACGGAGGCGATGCGTGCTGCCGACGGGCGCGATGTCTGGCATGAAAGCAACAACAGCGCACATCTCAATGGCACCGCTCGCATGGGCAGCGATCCGCGTACCAGCGTGGTGAACGCGGATTGCCGCAGTTGGGATGTGCCGAATCTGTTTGTGTGCGACGGGTCGGTGTTTCCGACCGTGGGCGGCGTGAATCCGTCACTGACGATTCAGGCGATCGCCTGCCGCACCGGCGATCGCATCAAGGCGCTGGCTGCGCGCGGCGAGCTTTCTTAGAGCCTGACCCGGAATCAATGTGGAACGACATCTGCGGTGTTTTCAATGCGCTGAGCCGTCACGGCCGGGTGCCGCTGCCGGTCTGTCCGGCGGCGTATGAAAGCCAGTTGCGTGATCCCAGCGGTTGCGATTCTCTCGTGGCTGCGAACACACCGAGGGATCACGTATGACCTGGACCGGGACCACGCGGGCCAAGTATCGGCGCGACGGGCTGCGCTATGCAAGCGACACCACCGACGCGGAATGGGCGATGATCGAGCCACACATGCCGCCACCGGCAAGCCGCGGGCGGACCCGCAAGACCAGCATGCGGCACGTCGTCGATGCCATCTTCTACATCGCCCAAGCCGGCTGCCAATGGCGGATGCTGCCGAAAGATTTCCCTCCGTTCACCACGGTGCAGCGGTATTTTTATGCTTGGCGCGCCGATGGGACATGGCAGACCGTCAACCATGCACTGCTCATGGACGTGCGCGAAGCGGAAGGCCGGGAGGCCAGCCCGACAGCGGGCATTGTCGACAGCCAGTCCGTCAAGACGACGGAGGCTGGCGGTCCGCGAGGTTATGCCGCCGAGAAGATGATCAAGGGCCGCAAGCGCCACATCCTCACCGATACCATCGGTCTGGTGGTCGGTGCGATCGTCCATCCGGCCAATATCCAGGATCGTGACGGCGCGCCGCCTCTACTGGCGAGCGTGCGTAGTGCCTTTCCCTGGCTGCGCCACGTCTTTGCCGACAGCGCCTATGCCGGCGACAAGCTAAAGGATGCTCTCACCAAGGTCGGCGACTGGACAATCGAGATCGTCAAGCGACCCGATGCCGCCAAGGGTTTTGTCTTGCTGCCCAGACGCTGGGTGGTTGAACGCACTCTGGCCTGGCTTAACCGCAACCGCCGTCTGGCCAAGGATTTCGAGGCCACCGTCGAAAGCGCGGTCACCTGGCTTTACATCGCAAGCGTCAAGCTGATGTCCCGTCGCCTCGCAGCCACATGAACCGATCGACCTCACGATCATCCAGTAAATCCAAATCGATCGCACGTTGGAAATACAATTCGAGTCAGGCTCTTAGGCCCGCCCCGCGGCCGCAGGTCCGGGCATCCAATTCATCCGCGTCTTGGCCGGGCTTGACCCGGCCATCCGCCCGAGGTGATCGGGTAACTGCCCCCATTGCGACCCGATCGTTCCGGTGTAGATGGTCGGGTCGAGCCCGGCCAAGACGGTGGGGTGGAACGGCGGGAAGGGCGGTGAAGACCTCCGTCCCCGTTACGCGTGCCGCCCCGCCAGATCCGCCGCGGTGACCGGACGAGGCGCTGTCCGGAACTGAATCGTCATCATCACCAGCCCGGCCGCCAGCAGCGATCCGGACAGTAGGATCGCGGTGCCCAGGAAGCCGCCCGTGCTCTGCTGCAGATAGCCGCCGAGATACGGCCCCAGATACCCGCCCAGATTGCCCAGCGCGTTGATCAGCCCCATCGCGCCGCCCACCACCACCGGCGGCAGAGCACGCGACGAGGCCGCCCAGAACGGGCCGTCGTAGGACAGCGCACCGCCCATCGCGAGGCAGATGAACAGTACCCGACAGCCACAGCACGGACTGCCCGATCAGCACCGACAAAATCAGGCTGACCGAGGCAACCACCATCGGGATCAACACGTGGCGCGCGTAGCGTCCGCTGCGGTCGGCAGCGGCACCGTTCAGCCACATCAGGCCGATCGCGGTCAGGTAGGGCAGGGCAGCAATCAGACCCACTGCCGCGAACCCGGCCGCGGTCAGGTGGTGCAGCAGGGTCGGCAGCCACATGTTCAACCCGTAGAACCCGACCTGGATCAGGAAATACACTGCCACCAGGCGCCACACCGTCGGCGTTTTGAAGATGGTGGAGAACGGCACCTGCTGTGGCTCATCGGCGTGGTCGCGCGCCAGCGACGTCTCGATGTACTCGGTTCGGCGACCGAGCACCATGACGCCTCACGCGGGCTATCCTTCACGAATGCCAGCCACAGCGGCAGCGCGATCAGGAACGGCAGCGCGCCCTCGATGTAGAACAGCGCGCGCCAGTCTGTGACGGACACGATCCAGCCCGACAGCGGCTGGGTGATGATCGACGAGATCGCCAGGTTCGCCATCCAGAAGCTGTAGGCGCGGGCGCGTTCCCGCACCGGGAACCAATGGCTGATCAGCACCAGCATCGCCGGCCAGACGCCGCCCTCGGCCACGCCCAGGAAGAACCGGGCGGTCAGCAGTTCGGCGTAGCTGTTCACCGCGCCGCACAGGATCGCCATGACGCCCCAGAACACGATCATCACGGCGATGAATTTCTTCGCGCTCCAATGTTCCGCCAGCCATCCGCCGGGGATCTGCAGCAGCACGTAGCCAATGAAGAAGATCCCGCCAGCCGCGCCCTGCGCCGCCGGGCCGACGCCGAAATCGTGGCCAATGCCTTCGAACGCATAGCCGATATTGGTCCGGTCCATGAACGAGATGATGTAGATCACCATCGCGATCGGGATCAGGCGGAACCAGCGGCTCTTGCCGACCGGCGGCGCATCGTTTGCTGCGTATGACTCACCCATCCGGAGACCCTCCAGCCGCCACCGCCGAATGGCCCGGACGCGACAGCCCGGACGCGGCGCTGGAAAACGCGCACCATGCGGTCACGGTTGTGCGATGTGAACGAATTGGGATCGGGACGTCGTTCAGGGCCGCATGGTGAACAACGACTGACCCGGCGTACGCAGCGGCGCCGCCATGTTGGCCCATTCGCAGATCAGCGGACGCGTCTCGCAGGGATCGATGATTTCCTCGATCAGGAACGCCTCGGCCGAACGGAATGGAGAGCGCAGGTTTTCCAGCCGCTGCTCGATTTCCAGCAGCTTGGCGGCCGGATCGGCTGCCGCCTCGATCTCCGCGCGATACGCGGCCTCCACCCCACCTTCCAGCGGCAGCGAGCCCCAGTTGCCCGACGGCCAGGCGTAGCGCGTCACTGTCTGGGTGTGTGGCACATGCGCGCCACCGCCCACGCCGAACACGTTGCGCACGATCACCGCGCACCAGGGAATTGTCGATTGATGCACGGCGCTGACCGCGGTCACTGCGTGGCGCATGGTGCCGGTGCTCTCCGCCTCCAGCCCCACCGCGAAGCCGAAGCAATCCACCAGATGCAGCATCGGCAGATGAAAGGTCTGCGCCAGGTCGACGAAACGGGTGATCTTGCGCGACGCCGCCGCGCCCCAGGCGCCGCCGCCATACAGCGGATCGCCGGCCATCACCGCGATCGACCAGCCGTCGAGCCGTGCGAAGCCGGTGATGACGGCGCGGCCGAAATGCCGGCCGAGTTCAAAGAAACTGCCGCGATCGACCACCGCGTCGATGATCTTGCGCATGTGATACGCCTTGTGCCGGTCGCATGGCACGGCGTTGCGCAGCATGGGCTCGCGGCGCTGCGGATCGTCGGTCGGCGTTGCGCGTGGCGGCAGGGCCCACACGGAGCTTGGCAGGTACGACAGGAAGCGGCGGGTGCGTTCGAACGCCTCGGCCTCGGTGTCCACCGCGTCGTCCACCGTGCCGGCCGGGACCTGCACCGCGTGTCCGCCCAGTTCCAGCTTGCTGCGCTTTTCGCCCAGCCGGTCCACCACCGGCGGGCCGGCCACGAACACGGCGGAATTCTGCTTCACCATCAGCGAATAGTGGCTGGCGGCGAGGCGGGCGGCGCCGAGGCCGGCCACCGAGCCGAGGCCGAGCGCGACGACGGGGACGCGGCCCATGTTGAGGGCGCAGAGCCAGAGGCCGGAGCTTTGGCCGATGCCGCCGGGCAGGTTGGCGTGGCCTGTTGTCTCGATGGTCTTCACCGAACCGCCGCCGCCGGAGCCTTCGATCATCCGGATCAGCGGCATCCGGTATTCACCCGCCAGTTTCTCCGGAAGCTGGTATTTGTTGCGGATCGAGGCATCGGCGGAGCCGCCGCGCACGGTGAAGTCGTCGCCGAAGATCACCACCGGGCGGCCATCCACCAGGCCGCGGCCGAACACGCCGTTGGCGGGCAGGAAGTCGGTCATGTTGCCTTGGGCGTCGTAGCTCGCCTTGCCGGCGATCGAGCCGATCTCCTGGAAGCTGGCGGGGTCCAGCAGCTGGTCGATGCGCTCGCGCACGGTGAGCCGCCCGCCGGCATGCTGGCGCGCCACCCGCTCCGCGCCGCCCATCTCCTGCGCGCGACGCTTGCGTTCCGCGAGCTCGTCCAGCTCGGGCTGCCAGCCGATGGTTGGCTTGGCGATCGGATGGTCCATGTTCAGCTCCGGCCAGCGTCGGCGACATCGCCGGCGACAATCCGCTGGCGTCCATCCTGGGTATCGAGCAGCAGGCCGCCGTCCTCGTCCAGCCCCGCGAAGGACCCGGTGACCGCACGCCCCTGCAAAGTGACCCGCAGCGGGGACCCGATCGGATGCGCCCGGTCCAGCCAGGCCAGACGGACCGCGGCGAACCCCTGTTGCTGCCAAAAGTCGAGATGATGCGCCAACCGGTCGAGCAGCAGGATGCGCGCGCCATCCACCGTGGCCAGGCCGCCGCAGGTCGCGAGCGTCGTCACCTTGTAGGAGGTGTCATCCGGCGCATACAGGATGTTGAGGCCGATGCCGATCACCAGCGCATCCTCGACCGGCTCGAGCAGGATGCCGGCGACCTTGCCGCCGTTCACCAGCACGTCGTTGGGCCATTTCAGGCTGCACTGAGTCTGCCGCGGCAATAGGCCGTCCACCGTGTCGCCCACCGCGAGTGCGGCGACGAAGGCGAGCTCGGGCAGGCGGTTGGCCGGAATGCCGGGCCGCAGCACGACCGACAGGTACAGATTGCCGGGCGGGCTGTACCAGCGTCGCGTATGGCGGCCGCGGCCGGCAACCTGCTCGTCGGCGCAGACGACGGTGCCATCGGGTGCGCCTTCCTGTGCCAGCCGGCGTGCTTCGTCATTGGTCGAGCCGATGCGGTCGTACAGCCGGACGTCGAACGCAATCATGGCGTCGGCCACGGACGGCGCCGGGCACAGGGCAGGCAATCCGATCGTGCGCCAGCAGCCACGTGCTTCCTCCCGGGTTGCGTGAAGCGTAGCGAAACTCCGGTCTGGAGGAAATCTCTGCGCCAGCACGTGCGAGCTTTGGCGAGATTGCTTCCCTTGACCCTTCGTGATCAACGCAGGGCGTGGAAAAACCCAAGTATTGTCATTGGCTTGCAGACATTTCCGAATTTCGCGTGGAACCGGCGCGCAACCTTGGCCGCGCCACTTCGTTAACTCCCCAGTGGCTCATGTGCCGCTTGGAAAGGAGCTTCTGATGGATAAGGATCGCGTTGAAGGCATGGCACACCAGGCCAAGGGTGCCGTGAAGGATGCGGCCGGCAAGGTGACCGGCGACGAAAAGCTGCAGGCCGAGGGCAAGGCGGAAAAGGCCGGCGGCAAGGTGCAGAATGCGGTCGGTGGCGCCAAGGATGCCGTCCGCGACACGGCCAAGGACTAGCAGAACCGCTGATCCCGCGCTGATACCGTCTGTGATGCCTCCATCCCCAGGGGTGGAGGCATTCGCATGTCGAGACGCCGGGTCGCATCGCCAGATGCATCCACACAGTGATCCGAGCATGAAATCGGGAGCGCGCGCCGGATGAATTCACTGACCAACATCCTGCAGTCCGTCCGGGTTGCGCTTGCCTGGGCGCCGCAATGGCTGGTCGGGGTCGGCGTATTGGCCGGTTCGGCCATTCTGGCGCTGGTCCTGTATAGCTGGGTGCTCTCGCTGCTCGGGCGCGTGGCGCGGCGGTTCGGCACCTTCCCCCAGGCGCTGATCGAGCGGGCGCGCGGCCCGATCGCCACCATGCTCGTCGTGGCCGTACTCGGCGCCGCCCTGCCGGCCGCCGGCTTCTCCTACGACGCCACCGCCACCATCGCCCATATCCTGCTGATCGTGTTCGTGCTCGCCCTCGGCTGGGCCGCGGCAAACGCACTCGATCTCGCTGCTGCCACCTATCTGCGGCGGTTTCCGACCGACACCCCGGATAACCTGCTCGCCCGCAAGCATCTCACGCAGATCAATATCCTGCGGCGCGCGGCGCAGACGATGATCATCGTGATCACCGTCGCGGCGGCGCTGATGACGATCAGCGCGGTGCGGCAATACGGGGTCAGCCTGTTCGCCTCGGCCGGGGCCGCCGGCCTGATCCTGGGCCTGTCCGCCCGTCCGCTGCTGAGCAATCTGATCGCCGGCATCCAGATCGCGCTGACCCAGCCGATCCGACTGGAGGAC
The DNA here is from genome assembly GCA_963789495.1 of uncultured Alphaproteobacteria bacterium. Lineage (GTDB taxonomy): Bacteria > Pseudomonadota > Alphaproteobacteria > Acetobacterales > Acetobacteraceae > CAWBLP01. The sequence continues at coordinate 114,503 of CAWBLP010000008.1, read as the reverse complement.
GCTGTGGTGGTGGAAGGCGAATGGGGCTGGATCGAAACCATCGCCAGCACCTATGTCGTGATCCGGATCTGGGACCTGCGGCGGCTGATCGTGCCGCTGACCTATTTCATCGAGAAGCCGTTCCAGAACTGGACGCATGAGAGCGCCGATCTGCTCGGCTCGGTGTTCCTGCACGTGGATTACACCGTGCCGGTCGATCGCATCCGCGAGAAGCTGAAGGCGATCGTGGAGGACAATCCGCTATGGGACCGCAAGGTCGCCCTGGTGCAGGTCACCGACACGCCTAACCAGATGGTGGAGCTGCGGGCCCTGGTCAGCGCGCGCAATTCCGGCGCCGCCTGGGACCTGCGCTGCGTGGTGCGCGAGCAGCTGATCACGTTCCTGCAAGAGGAATATCCGGACGCCCTGCCGCGCCAGCGCGCCGAGATCGTCGGCGGGCTGGGCGTGAGACTGGACCGTCCCGATCCCATCGAGGCCTGGCGCGAGAACCCGTGGGTGATGCCGGCCCGCGAGCCGGTGCACACGCACGAGGCGGACTGAGCGTCAGCCCACGCTGATCCGTGGCGGATTGCGCAGCGTCTGCAGGATGACGCAATAGCGCTCGGTGGTCTGGATCATCCGTTCCAGCTTCGCCGGATCAGCGTCGCTGTCCACCTCGAACCGCAGGGTGATGTCGGTCAGGCCCACCGGCGCACCGCGGTCGATGCCCAGTGTGCCGCGCGCGTCCCAGCTGCCTTCCGCGATCACCCGGCCGCTGCGCAGGGTGACGCCCATTGCGGTCGCGACCGCGCGCAGTGTGACGCCGGCGCAGGCCACCACCGCCTCCAGCAGCATATCGGCGGAACAGGCGAGTGACCCGTCGCCCCCGGTCGCTGGGTGCAGCCCGGCCTTGGTATCGCCGCGCCAGGACGGCACAACGCAGGCCACATCGTTCAGCTCGAGCCGCGCCTCGGCGCGCGCGGCAACGCGGGCGCTGTCCGGTGTGTCGCGGTAGCGTTGCTTCAGCGGCGCCTGCAGGGCGCGGAGCTGCTCTGCGTTCATGACTAACTCCTGTCGATCGGGCGGCCTGGCGGCCATGGCGTTGGCCCTGGCTACGCGAGGCCATGCGTGTCAGGCAAGCCGTCCCCAAAGCTGGACGGAGGCCGGCGCGATTTGCAATCGACCCGTGCCGCCGTAAACCAGACGCACGACCCGGGATGGAAAGGCACCGCCACCCATGAGCAACCGCCTGCCGTCACTCGACTTCGACCTCGGCGAAACCGCGGACATGCTGCGCGCCCAGGTGGAGGCATTCGCCGCCGATGAGATCGCCCCGCGCGCTGCGGAGATCGATCGCGTCAACGACTTCCCCGCCGATCTCTGGCAGAAAATGGGCGCGCTCGGTCTGCTCGGCGTCACCGTCGAGGAGGAGTACGGCGGCGCCGGTATGGGTTACCTGGAACATGTCGTGGCGATGGAGGAGATCAGCCGCGCCTCGGCCTCGGTGGGCCTGTCCTATGGCGCCCATTCAAACCTGTGCGTGAACCAGATCCGCCGCAACGGCAACGAGGCCCAACGCCGCCGCTATCTGCCGAAGCTGATCACCGGTGAGAATGTCGGGGCGCTGGCGATGAGCGAACCGGGCGCGGGGTCCGACGTGGTGGGCATGCGCACCCGCGCCGACAAGCGCGGCGACCGGTTCGTGCTGAACGGGTCAAAAATGTGGATCACCAACGGGCCGAATGCCGACGTGCTGGTGGTCTACGCCAAGACCGATCCGGATGCCGGCCCGCGCGGGATCACCGCCTTTCTGATTGAGAAGGGCTTTCCCGGATTCACCACCGCGCAGAAGCTGGACAAGCTGGGGATGCGCGGATCGAACACCTGCGAACTGGTGTTCCAGGATTGTGAAGTGCCGGAGGAGAACGTGTTGGCCAGCGTCGGCCGCGGCGTGAACGTGCTGATGAGCGGTCTGGATTATGAACGCGCCGTGCTGGCGGCCGGTCCGCTCGGCATCATGCAGGCCTGCATGGATGCGGTGGTGCCCTATGTGCATGAGCGCCGGCAGTTCGGCCAGGCGATCGGCGAGTTCCAGTTGATGCAAGGTAAGCTGGCCGACATGTACACCACGATGAATGCATGTCGTGCTTACGTTTATGCAGTGGCGAAGGCATGCGACCGCGGCCAGACCACGCGCAAGGATGCCGCGGGTGCGATCCTGTACGCCGCAGAGAAAGCCACCTGGATGGCACTGGAAGCGATCCAGGCGCTGGGCGGCAATGGCTACATCAACGACTACCCCACCGGCCGGCTGCTGCGTGACGCGAAGCTGTACGAAATCGGCGCCGGCACCAGCGAAATTCGCAGGATGCTGATCGGGCGGGAGCTGTTCGCCGAGACCGCCTGAACGCAGGTCCCATCGCCGGGCCCGACGCCATCACGACGGACCGCGCAATGCGCGGACACCGCCTGCACTGACTGACACGACCTGGTGGGCTGCATTGGCGCCGCACCGGGTTCGTGACAAGCTCAGGCGCAGAGCATGGGAGAAACGCCATGGTGACGGTGGGAAACGGCGAATACACCTACGAGCCGGTCGAGAACTGGGCGAAGCTGCCGCCCGGCTGGTCGTTCAAGGAAATCGGCTCGGTTGGCGTCGACAAGAACGACAATGTCTACGTGTTCAATCGCGGCGAGCACCCGCTGATCGTGTTCGATCGTGAGGGAACCTTCCTGCGCTCCTGGGGCGAAGGCCTGTTTACCCGCGCCCACGGCGTGCATGTCGGCCCCGACGACACGCTGTGGCTGACCGATGACGGCGACCACACGGTCCGCCAGTGCACGCTGGACGGCAAGGTGCTGATGACCCTCGGCATCCCCGGCAAGCCCGCTCCTTATATGAGTGGCGAGCCATTCCACCGCTGCACCCACACCGCGCTGTCGCCGAAGGGCGAGCTGTATGTGTCGGACGGCTACGGCAATGCGCGTGTGCATAAATACACGCCGGATGGAAAGTTGATCATGTCATGGGGCGCGCCCGGCAGCGATCCGGGCGAGTTCAACATCGTGCACAACATCACCTGCGATGCCGATGGCTGGGTGTATGTCGCCGATCGCGAGAACCATCGCGTGCAGGTGTTCGACGGCAACGGCCGCTATGAAACGCAGTGGAACAACCTGCACCGTCCCTGCGGCCTGTTCATGCCGGCCGGCAAATGCCCGGTCTGCTACATCGGCGAGCTCGGCCCGGTACAGCCGGTCAATCGCAATGTGCCGAATTTGGGTCCGCGCGTCAGCATCGTGGACAACACCGGCAAGCGCATCGCCCGCATCGGTGGCATGGGCCCCGGGCTCGGCCCGACCGAATTCATGGCACCGCATGGTCTGACCGTGGACAGCCGCGGCGACCTGTATGTTGGCGAGGTGTCCTGGACCAATTGGCCGCAGACCTTCATCGACCAGCCACGGCCCGACAATCTGCGCTCGCTGCACAAGTTCCGCCGGGTGGGATAGCGGCCAACCTGCACGGCGCACGCCGTTACCCCAACCAGGTCCCTGGGGTGCGCCGGCAGGGTGCGGACTACGCTGGACCGGTCGGCGCGAAACACCGGCGGTCGGCAGCCTGCTTCATGCATGCTGCGCAGATGGTGGGAATGTCCTGGCCGTCGGCAGCCGCAGTCCACCCAGTAGCGCAGAGCCGAGCAGAGCCTCAGCGCCGGATCGGCACCCAGTCGTTGCCGCGTTTGTGATAGCTGCGTTTCACCGCCGCCCACGCGATGCGGAACGCCGTGGCCTCCGCGCCGCCATGCTGCTGCCAGGCATGATTGAACGCCTCCCGGAAAATGTCCTGGGCATGCGGCGGCAGATGGTCGCGCACCGCCGGCGGTAGTTCGTCGTTGCAGGCGTAGGGCATGGCGTCAGAACTCTATCGCACCCCACCTTAACAAAGCCACGCTCACGTGTCGCCAGATTAACGATCGCTACCCTGGTTTCTACCCGCAATGGTTGCAAAGAACATTCGAACTTTTTGGTCGGCCGGCAGCATCTATCTCTGGTTGTAGGTGCGCGGGACTGAAGGACAGCCGCAAACTGCGGCATAATCAGGGAAGCGAGGATGGCCTCGCCAGATCCCCCCGTCGTTCGACGAGCGACATCACCTCGGAAGCACAACGGAAATCGCAACGCGAATTTATCCCAAAAAGAGCTTTATAGGAACGGAAATAGGCTTCCTCCGACGGAGATGCTGCCTCCGATCACCATAAGACGCCGCTAAAGTAAGGATCTTAAGTCAGGCTATCTTGATAAGAGCAGTCGTATTGGGTGGCCGGCAAGTCACTGTCAACTCTGACAGTGACCGGTGATCAGGTCGGGCTCTTGTCAGTTCTTACAGTCACAGTCGGAAACGTGATCGTCCAATTTGTCGCTCCGTGTCGGTTTATGATTCCGCAACGTGAAAAAAACGGGAATGGTGCGGCTGGGACGAACTGGAGGAAGGGCGGAGACGATGATGAGGAGGGAGCTACCCCGATGCCTTCTGTCGGGAATCCCGGGCGTATTTGGCGACGCTCTGCGATGCCTGCTAAAGATGCACTTTGATGTCCGATCCTGCTCTGGAGAGCCGGGATGTATCCTCGCGGAAGCAGCGCTTTATAGGTCTGAATTTGTCGTTATCGACCTCGACGGTGGAGAAAAGGCTGTCTCTGCTGCGCGGGTGGTCATGGAAAGGCGCCCGGACTTGCGGGTACTTTGCCTGGCGTCGGGACCTGTTTCTATCGAAGGGACGATCCATTTCGATAAATCGCGCGGCGGTCCGGAGTTTTTGGCCGCGGCACGACTAGCGGGAATGCGTCCGTGCCTCCCGTCGGACCGTCCTATGAACATCGAGAAGACCGCCGACTATTCCCAACTCACCAAGCGCGAGAGAGAGGTTCTCAAGCTGCTGGAACGCGGGATGAGCATGAAAGAGGCGGCACGAGAACTGCGTATCACTGCCCGGACCGTTGCATTTCACAAGTATCGGGTGATGGACAGGCTCGAACTGCGGACGAATGCGGAACTCGTCAGCTTCCTCCACGTTGCGGGAGTTGATAGCGGCATCTGAGTCGACAGCGGCATTTGATCAATACCCTGGTTGCCCGACAATCATTAAAGGGATAATAGCCGAGCAGGATCTTGGTTCGGTATACATGTGTTAGTTAAGCGTGAAGGGTAACCGTGATTGGGGCCGCTACAAAAAAAGGTAAATGATCATTTGCAAAAACAGCAAATGATTATTCCGCATCACGCTGTCGAGCAGTCCGGTCGGTATCCACATGAGGATGCCGACCTGATGCAGGCATGCGTGGATTTTCACGCCGCCGATGCCGAGCTGGAGCGTGCCATGGACAGCGCGGAGGACGAGTCGTGCGAGCTGTTTGCCCTGCATAAACGGTGGGAGGACGCGTGCCTTCGGGCCGCGTCAATGACCGCGCGTACCGAAAGCGGCCGCCGCGCCAAGGCAGCCATGCTTCTTGCGGTGATGGAGGTAACCTTCGATGGGGACGAAGCAGTTAACCTCCATAAGCGTCTGGCGGAATCGCTGGCCCGTGACATGAACTAGTGTCCTGAGTCCTAAATCCGTCGCATCAGCGATTCGAAAACTGCACTGCGGTCGATTCGGCGTGACTTGCGAGGCTCTGTCGTCTTGGAGACGGAGAGCAGGCATGGCGGGACGCAGGCTGGAAGCGCTGAATGTAACGGATGCGGAGAGATCTGAGCTGATGGCGCTGGCCGCCCGGCCCAAGACCTCGCAGGCTCTTGCGGCTCGTGCCCGCATCGTTCTGGCCTGCGCCGAGGGTCTGGAAAACCAGGCGGTTGGTCAGCAGCTTGGGGCGCATCCACAAACCGTCGGCAAATGGCGCCGCCGGTTTCTGGCGCAGCGGGTCGAGGGTTTGCGCGACGAGCCGCGGCCCGGAGCGCCGCGCACGATCGAGGATAAACGGATCGAAGCGGTGATCACCCGCACGCTGGAGAGTAAGCCCGAGGCGGCGACCCACTGGAGTTCGCGTGGCATGGCGCGAGACACCGGCTTGTCGGTCAGCACGGTGCAGCGGATTTGGCGCGCCTTCGGGCTGAAGCCGCATCGGCAGGAGACATTCAAGCTCTCCACTGATCCCGACTTCGTGGCCAAGGTGCGCGATGTGGTGGGGTTGTATGTTTCCCCTCCCGAGCATGCCGTGGTGCTCTGCGTTGACGAAAAGTCGCAGATCCAGGCGCTGGACCGCAGCCAGACCGTGTTTCCGATGCGACCTGGTCAGCCTGAGCGGCGCAGTCACGATTACGTCCGGCACGGTACGACCTCGCTGTTCGCGGCACTTGACGTCGCTACCGGAGCAATCATCGGCAAATGCTATCCGCGCCACCGCGCGACCGAGTTCCGTCAATTCCTGGACGAGATCGAGGCTGCGGTACCGACCGGGCTGGATGTGCATCTGGTCTGGGACAACTACGCGACGCACAAGACCGCGCTGATCCGCGACTGGCTGGCAAAGCGCCCGCGCTGGCATGTCCACCTGACCCCGACAAGCAGCTCCTGGCTGAACCAGGTCGAGCGCTTTTTCGCACTGCTGACCGACCGGAAGATCAGGCGCGGCGTGCATCGCAGCGTCGATGAGCTGGAAGCTGCGATCAACGCCTTTCTCGATCACCACAATGCCAACCCAAAGCCATTCCGGTGGGTCAAATCCGCCGACGACATCCTCGACGCCATAGAACGATTTTGCACCTACAACACTTCAACGACATGATGCGGTGGTCTTATGGTTCAGGACACTAGTACCCTACGTCATTGACTCAGCGGTTAAACTTCGAATCGATGCCCTGGCAATGACGGAGCCGATTCGTGACAAGGAAACAGACTGCCAGGAAGCACATCGTCAGACTGAGCGATGATGAGCGCGATCGGCTGAACGCGCTCATCGCAACAGGCAAGCATCCGGCACGCAAGCTTCTCAAGGCGCGTATCCTGCTGAAGGCCGACGTCTCCGAGGCGGGCGAGGGATGGCCCGACAACCGGATTGCCGAGGCGTTGGACACCAGCACCGACACGATCCTTCGGACCCGCCAGCGGCTTGTGGAGGAAGGCCTGGACGCGGCCCTGACACACAAATATTCGCCCGCCTCGGCCCGGCCACGCATCTTCGACGGGGCCGCCGAGGCCAAGCTGATCGCCCTGGCGTGCGGCGAGCCGCCAAGGGGGCGGTCGCGCTGGACCCTTGAACTGCTGGAAGAACAGGTCGTCGAACTGAAGATCGTCGAGCGTGCCAGCGACAACACGATCGGGCGGACGCTAAAAAAAACGCTCTCAAGCCCCACCTGCAAGAACAATGGGTCATTCCGCCGGACGCCAGCGCGGCCTTCGTAGCCGCCATGGAGGACGTACTCGAAGTCTATCAGCGCCCGCACGACCCAGCGCGCCCGGTGGTTTGCCTGGACGAGACGTCAAAGCAACTGATCGCAGAGACGCGCGTGCCGATCCAGGCGAAGCCAGGGCATCCCTCGCGCGTCGACTACGAGTATGAGCGTAACGGCACGGCAAACCTGTTCATGCTGTTCGCGCCGCTGGAGGGATGGCGGCACGTCAAGGTCACAGACCGCCACGCCGCCGCCGATTACGCCCAGGTCCTCAAGGAGGTGTCCGACATCCACTTCCCTGGCGCCGAGAAGATCGTTCTGATCCAAGACAATCTCAGCACGCACAAACCCGCGTCGCTGTACGAGGCCTTTCCGCCCGCGGAAGCCCGCCGGCTCGTGGAACGGTTCGAGTGGCATTACACACCCAAGCACGGAAGCTGGCTGGATATGGCCGAGTGCGAAATCAGCGTGCTGTCAAGACAATGCCTGGACCGGCGAATCCCCGACAAACCGACGCTGACCCAAGAGATCGCCGCATGGCAGCAGAACCGCAACAAAAGGCACGCCAAGGCCGATTGGCAGTTCACCAACGCGGACGCCCGCGTCAAGCTCAAGCGGCTCTACCCGCAATTTCAATGAACTCGGGGTACTAGGACCTGTCGCCAATGCGCCCTACGGCGCTGGCCATCGGCTGGATGGCGGTCCGGAGGTTGCGGGCGGTCCCGTCCTGGCAGATGACAATGGCGCCAAATGCTTGATTTCCGGCGACAAAGTTCGCGACCCGGTACGCGCTTGCCTATGACGGTGGCAGCTGCGAGCTGTCATGCGGCCGAGCTTGGAGTGGGATCACCTGGCGTTCCTCGACGCCTTGCGCGCCTCAGTCACGCGCCACCCTTATTACAGGCGTTCATCGGCGATCAGCCTGTCCGCCTGCATCTCTGGCAATAGGTGATCAGCTCCGATCAGGTCGTGCGTCTGCTCGGCGGTCAGATGGTAACCCACCGGCTCGACTTTTATTGCTTTGGCGCTGCAGCCCGGCCGGATGAAGCGGACTGGGGTGCGCCATTCCGGTTCCCTTCGCGGCGAAGATAGACCACACCAGGCGCCACAGCGCGCGAAGGCCGATGATCTTCCGCCAAGGTCGTGCGCGGGTTGTGGTCCTCGTTGGCCACGCTATAGGCCGGTTGCGACCTTGCCACGGGTTGTACCGGCTCGGCTGGGCCGTGATGCATTCAACCCACCTCCGATACATGACTCACATTTCATCAACGGGTTGCGCGATCTTCCGGCGCTGACGTGGTAACTGCGCCTGCATGTCGCTCTGCCGCCGCGTCCTGCTGCGCCATGCGCTTGCCACCCTGTCCGTCACCTGCGCCGCGCCCGCCGCGGGCCGTGCGCGGCACCGGCCTCATCGTGCCCGTCCGACAGATCATACGCGGGCGCCCCATCACCCGTTGCCGCTGGTGGTGATCGATCCCGGCCACGGCGGCAAGGACCCCGGTTGCATCGGACACGGCGGCACCGAGGAAAAGACGGTGATGCTGGCCCTTGGCAAGGAACTGCGGCGCGAGCTGCATGCCAGCCGTTACTGCCGCGTTGCGATGACCCGGGAGTCCGATGTGTTCGTGCCGCTGCACCAGCGGGTGCAGTTTGCCCGCCGGCAGGGGGCGACGCTGTTCATTTCGCTGCACGCCAATTCATCGCCGCATAGCCAAGTGCGGGGCGCCTGCGTGTATCGATTCGCCTATCGCGCATCGGATGCCAAAGCCCGTGCCTTGGCGCGTTGGGAGAACAGCGCCGACCGGTTCGGTGGTCCGGCGTTTCAGAACGCGTCACCCACGCTCACGCATATCCTGGCCAGCCTGATGCGGCGCGAGACCTGGCTGCATTCCGCGCATTTGCAGGAGAGTGTGGTGACCGCCCTGGACCGCCGCACCCGCTTGGTGTCGGTACCGGCGCGGTATGCGCGATTTGTCGTGCTCAGCGCCCCCGACATTGCCAGTGTGCTGATTGAGACAGGATTTCTGACCAATCACGCCGAGGAGGCATTGCTGCGGAGCAAACGCCACCAGGCGGTGCTGGCGCGCAGCATCCGCCAGGCGGTCGAGCGCCAGTTGGTCGCGATTTCGATCCGCCGGGCGCAGCGTGGGTTGACCGCGATGCATCCGCGCCATCCCATCCGGCCATGCATTCTTCGTGTGCTGGTCTGCAGCTTTGCCTGTCTCATCGCCGGGATGCTGCCGCCGGCGGCGTCACTTACGTACGCCGCACCGCCGCTTCAGCGCGGCACGCAGACCCATCTGCCGTTGCCGCGCTTCGCCGCGTTGAAGGCCTCGGTCGCCAATCTGCGCCGTGGCCCGGGCGCGCGCTATCCGATCGAGTGGGTCTACCACCGGCGTAACCTGCCGGTGCTGATCCTGCGGGAGTTCTATGATTGGCGCCTGCTGCGGCTGCCGGACGGAACGCGCGGCTGGATGCATCGGGCGCTGTTGAGCCGGGAGCGCCGGTTTGTCGTGATCGCGCCGCACGCCGTGGTTCGCCAGACGCCGCATGACTATGCGGCGGCAATCGCGCGGTTGCGCCGGGGTGTGACCGGGGCGCTGCATCCCTGTCAGCGCCAGGCGGTGTGGTGCGCGGTGGAAAGCCATGGGTTCATCGGGTTTCTGCGCCGAACCGCGATCTGGGGCAGTGATGCGGATACCGATCCGCTGACCGCGGCGCCGCGTGGGTCTCGGACGGTGCAGAAGCCGGATGGTGGTGGAATGCGGCAAGCGGCGGGGGTGTTGCCCCCGAATCTCCCATCAAGGGGCGCTGCCCCGTGAAACCCCACAGGCTCGTTGCCTCCAGCACTTGCCGTTCGTTCGGCTGCGGACCCGCGTCGTTGCGCGGCATCACACCACCACGCCGCTGTCGGGGCGCGGGTGCACCCACCATTCCGCCACGAAGCCGCGCAATGCGACCGTTCCCTCGCGTACCGCGCCCAGCGTCTCCGCCACCCGGATCGAGCGGGTGTTCTCCGGCAGGATGAAGCTGGCGAGCCGGTCGAAATCGTGCCGCGCAAACGCCCAGTCGCGCACCGCGGCGGCGGCCTCCACCGCGAATCCCTGCCCCCAAAAACCGCGATCCAGCGAATAGGCAAGCTCGGCTTCCGGCCAATCCGGCGGATGCAGGACACCGGCAAACCCCATGAATCGGCGGCTGCTCGCCTCGCTGACCGCGAACACGCCGTAGCCGCGCAGCGCCCACTGGCCCAGCATGAGCTGCATCGACGTCCACGCCTCCTCGCGCGACAGCAGCGTATTGCCACGATAGCGCCGGATCTCCGGATTGGCCTCCATGACGGCAAAGCGATCCCAGTCGGCCGCGCGAAACGCGCGCAGCACCAGGCGGTCGGTCTGCAGCGTCGGGATCTCGATCAGCGTGGTCATCGGCTTGCCCCCCAGGCCGGGTGTCTTAGCATGGGCGGCCATGCACGACGCGCCCATCCCGCGAGCCACGAAACCCGCCAGCCCACTGCCGTCGCTGGACGCCCTGCTGCGGCTGCCCGAGGCCGCGGTCCTGTTGGAACGCTTCGGCCGCCGTCCGGTGACGGAGGCACTACGCGATGCGCTGGCCGAACGGCGGGCGGCGCGGAATTTTCCCGCCTCGGCCGGCGCCATCCTGGATGCGGCTGCCGACCGCCTGGCGCGCCGCTTTACCGTGTCGCAGCGCCCGGTGTTCAACCTGACCGGCACGGTGCTGCACACCAATCTGGGGCGGGCGCCGTTGCCGGCGGAGGCCGCCGACGCCGCCGCCGAGGCGATGCGCTCCGCCACCACGCTGGAATTCGACCTGGAGACGGGGCGACGCGGGGAGCGCGACGATCATGTAGCGCCGCTGCTGCGGGAACTCACCGGCGCGGCGGCCGCGACCGTGGTCAACAACAACGCTGCCGCCGTGCTGCTGGCGCTGAACACCTTCGCGCTCGGGCGAGAGGTGCCGTCTCCCGCGGTGAGTTGATCGAGATCGGCGGCGCCTTCCGCATCCCCGACATCATGGCCCGCGCCGGCGCGATGCTGCGCGAGGTCGGCACCACCAACCGCACCCATGCGCGCGACTACCGGGCGGCGCTCGGGCCGCAGACCGGGGCGCTGATGCGGGTGCATCCGTCCAACTATGCGATCACGGGCTTCACCGCCGCCGTGCCCACCGCCGAACTGGCGGCTATCGCGCGCGACGCCGGCGTGCCGCTGATCGAGGACCTGGGCAGCGGCAGCCTGGTCGACCTGGCGGCCTGGGGATTGCCGCATGAACCGACACCGCGCGAATCGCTGATGGCTGGTGCCGGGGTGGTCACGTTCTCCGGAGACAAGCTGCTGGGCGGACCGCAGGCCGGTTTGATCGGTTGGTCACATCGATTTGATAAAGACCATGAATGCCAACCCGCTGAAGCGGGCGTTGCGGCTGGACAAGGGGCGGCTGGCGGCGTTGGAGCAGGTGCTGCGGCTGTACCTGGACCCGGACCGGCTGGTGATCCGGCTGCCCGCCCTGCGGCTGCTGACACGGGAGCAGGCCCGATCCAAGCGACCGCGGAACGGGTGCCGCGCGGCGGTTCAGCGCGCCTTGCCGGGCCGTCCGGTAGCGGTGGAGGCGTGCCGCAGCCAGATCGGCTCAGGGGCCCTGCCGGTCGATCTGCTGCCCTCGGCGGCCGTGACGATCGGTGGCAATGCATTGGAATGACTAGCAGGAATGCTTCGCGCGCCTGCCGCGGCCGGTGATCGGCCGAATCGCGCAGGGCGGCTTTGGCTGGATTGCCGTTGCCTGGAGCCGGCGGATGAAGCCGGTTTCCTGGCGCAGCTTCCGCCCGGCGCCATAGCGCGGTGATACTGGGTGGCGGAGGAGAAGCGGCCCCGGTGGGTCGGCCGGACTTCAAACCCGGTTGGGGCTGCCGAGCGGTCCCGGGCAGGTTCGAACTCCTGCTCTCTTCCGCCTGTGGCGAAGCTGCAAAATGCATGTGGTCTTTTTGCAACAGGTGGTTGTAAATACTCGGCCTCCCTCTCGTCTTGGCGACGGCAAACAGCTAAGGTTTTCCAAGCGCAAAAGCGGACAAGCCATAACTTCGAGCCGCTGCGATGACTGCGAACGAGGAGAAAGTCGATATGAAGCTTCGGGGTACACTCCTGGCTGCCACGGTGTTGGCGTTGCCGCTTGCGGCAAATGCGCAGCCTGTGACCGGCCTGTATATCGGCCTTGGGGCCGGTGTGAACCTGATGCAGGACGTGACTGCCGGTCCGGTTGTCGCCGGCGGCACTGCTGTCGCGGGCACGTCCGGCCATATGTCCTCCCATCTCGGGCCGGTGGTCGTCGGCAGTGTGGGTTGGGGTTTCGGCAACGGTCTGCGGGCGGAAATTGAGGCCAACTACCGCTACAACCCGTTCGACAATTCCGGGTCGGGCTTCGGCGCCGGCGTGTCGACCGGCGGCAAGGAGCAGAAGTTCGGCGGCATGGTCAACGTGCTGTATGACTTCGTTGGTCTCACCCCGTGGCTGCAGCCCTATGTCGGTGTCGGTGTCGGCTATGAGGCTGCATACGAGCAGGATCTTCATATGTTTGCACCGGGCGGCACATTCCGCGCCTCCGATAAGACCAAGGGCTCCTTGGCCTATCAGGCGATCCTGGGCGCGGCAGTGCCAATCGAAGCCGTCCCCGGCCTGGCTTTGACCGCCGAATACCGGTTCATGGGGCTGACGGGTGATCGCAGCTACAGCGGCACCGCGGTCAATGCGACCGGTTCCACCGGCGCCAGCGTGAAGCTGAAGGACGACTTCAACCACAGCTTCCTGATCGGTGTGCGCTACAACTTCGGTCAGGCTCCGGCCCCGATGGCGGCGCCAGTGGCGGCTCCGGCCCCGGCGGTGCAGCCGGCCCGGTCGTACCTGGTGTTCTTCGATTGGGACAAGGCGACGCTGACCGATCGTGCCCGCCAGATCGTGAAGGAGGCAGCCGACAATTCGACCCGCGTCCAGTACACGCGGATCGAGGTGAACGGCTACACCGACACCTCGGGAACGCCGCAGTACAACCAGCGCCTGTCGGTGCGCCGCGCTCAGGCGGTGGCTGCCGAACTGGTGGCCGATGGCGTGCCACGGAACGCGATCAGCATCCAGGGCTTCGGCGAGACGCATCTGCTGGTACCGACCGGCCCGAATGTGCGTGAGCCGCAGAACCGCCGGGTTGAGATCATCATCCGCTGAACCGGGCGGACGACGACATGACGAAGGAGCAGGGCGCCGGGTGGCGCCCTGTTCTGTTTCTATCGAGCCGCCTGACAAGGCGGTGTGACACAAGCTGTGGTGACTTGCGCCATGCGCCGGGACGCGCATCTTCCGCCGGCGTCGCATGAGCCCGAACTTTGCTCAAGCGAAGGCGTGAACAGGATACGAGGAGACAGACGCATGCGATATCGGGGCACGGTTCTGGCAGCAGCGTTTCTTGCCACTCCCGTAGCGGCCATGGCGCAACCGATTCAGGGCCTCTACATCGGCGCCGGGGTCGGACTTGATCTGCCTCAGAACGTGCGTGTGGTGCCATATCCCACCACGCCCGGATTTGGCGGATCGCATCTGCGGCTGAACGAGAATCTGGGCTTCGATGCAATCGGCAGCGTCGGTTATGGGCTGGGGAACGGATTCCGCTTCGAGGTCGAAGGCGACTTCCGCCGCAACGGCATTCACCAGCTGGAGCGCACGCCGTTCGCCAACACGGTCAGTGGCTCGGTGCGCACCTACGGCGTCATGGCGAACGCGATGTTCGACATGGATATCGGCATGCCGTGGATCTATCCGTATCTTGGCGTCGGCGCCGGCTACCAGTGGACCAAGCTCAACAACGTCACGGTCAACCAGGTCGGCGGGCCGTTCAACTTCAGCAGCGATGACAGCCAGGGTGCCTTCGCCTGGCAGGCGATCGTCGGTCTGTCCTTTCCGATCTCCGGCATGCCCGGTCTGTCGGCCACGGCCGAATACCGGTTCATGGACACGCTGGGCGGTGAAAAATTCTCCGGCACACAGGTGGTGTCGGCCGGTGGCGCGCGGACTCCGGCGAGTGTGGAGCTGCATAATCAGTTCAACCACAGCTTCCTGATCGGTGTGCGCTACGCTTTCAATGCGCCGGCGCCGGCCGTGCAGGCGGCTCCCGCCGCGGCTCCGGCTCCGGCGGTGCAGCCGGCCCGGTCGTACCTGGTGTTCTTCGATTGGGACAAGGCGACGCTGACCAATCGGGCCCGCCAGATCGTGAAGGAGGCGGCCGACAATTCGACCCGCGTGCAGTACACGCGGATCGAGGTGAATGGCTACACCGACACGTCGGGAACGCCGCAGTACAACCAGCGCCTGTCGGTGCGCCGCGCTCAGGCGGTGGCGGCTGAACTTGTGGCCGATGGCGTGCCACGGAACGCGATCAGCATCCAGGGCTTTGGTGAAACGCATCTGCTGGTGCCGACCGGCGCCAATGTGCGTGAGCCGCAGAACCGCAGGGTGGAGATCATCATCCGCTAGGCGCGTTTCGGGGGCGTTGCCCACGAACCCCCATCAAGGGGCTCTGCCCCTTGAATCCCCGCCAAGGGCCCGGCCCCTTGGAACCGACCCCGCTTGCAAGGGCTGAGCCTTTGCTGGACGTCCAGGAGGCAAAGCCTCCTGGTGGGGTGCGGGTAAAGCCCCGACGCGCGATCTCCCGGGATGCGGCCATCACCCCCCCGTTTCGGGAGCGTTGGTTCAAGCGGGCCTGTATGCGACGGCCCGGCTTTCCCCCGAGTGCCGCGACCGGACCGGCGCGCCTGGCCGTCAGGCGTTGGTGATGCCGCCATCGACAGTGATGGTCTGGCCGGTGACAAAGGACGCATCCTGCGAGCACAGGAAGCGGATCACCGAGGCCACCTCGGATGGCTGGCCGTAGCGCTTCAGCGGGATTTCCTGCAGGTATTGCGGCCCCCGTTCGGCGATGGTGTCCACCGCCATGCGGGTTTCGATCAGCCCGGGCGCCACGGCGTTCACCAGGATCTCGGGGGCAAAGCGGCGCGACAAGGAGCGGGTCAGGCCGACGATTCCCGCCTTGGCGGCGGCGTAAGGCGGGTAGCCGGCGCTGCCGCGGCGATAGGCGACGGAGCTGGTCAGCACCAGCCGCGCCGGGCCGCGTGTGTCCGCACAGGCGTGGAACGCCACCGCCATGTCATAGGCGGTGGTCAGGTTCGCGGCGATCGCGCGGTCCCAGATCCTATGGTCGTCCGGATCGAGCGGGTCCTTCTCGAACAGGCCGGCGAGGTGCACCAGCGCATAGACCGGCTTGGCGCCATCCATGATCTCGGCGCAGATTTTCGGCGTCGCGAGGTCGGAGGCAAACACGAACACCCGCGTACCGCCCAGCGCTTCCCGCGCCGCATCCAGCCGGTCCTGCTCCAGATCCACCAGCAGCACATGCGCGCCATGATCCAGAAACGCGCGCGCGGTGGCGACGCCGATGCCGCCGGCGCCACCGGTGATGACGATGCGGCGTCCTGCGAACTCGGCCATCTCAGGCCGCCAGCGCGCCGTAGTCGAGCGTCGCCATCACCTGAACGCGGCGCATGTAGCGCGGCTCGTCGGCCAGATAGTCCGCGACGGCGTTGTGCATCGTGCCGATGTTGTCCCACATCAGCACATCGCCCTCGCTCCAGCGATGCGCGTACAGGAAGTCCGCGCGATCCTGGTGGCGGAACAGGAAGTCCAGGATCTCGCCGCTTTCCTGCGGGTCCATGCCATCGATGAACATGGTGTAGCCGGGATTGGCATAGAGCACGTAGCGCCCGGTGATCGGATGGCGGCGGAAGATCGGCTGCGACACCGGCGGCTTCTTGGCGCGCTGCTCCGCTGTCAGCGGCTTGCGGGTGCTGCCGGGGCGCTTGCGCATCTCATCCCAGAACTTGGCGAAGTCATGCGTCGCGGTGCGGCCTTCGAGCTTGTGCTTCAGCATATCCGGCAGCTCGTCATAGGCGGCGTGCATGTTGCGGAACTGCGTCTCGCCGAGCGGCTTGCCGTTGCGCTGTGGCACGTGCTGGGCGTGCAGGATGTTGGCGAGCGCGATGTCCTTCGAATAGGACATATCCGTGTGCCAGCCTTGGCCGGCGTCGTGCAGCCCCACCGGCTTGCCGTCCCGCTTCATGTTGGACAGCACCATCACCTCGGGGAACTCGGGCTCGTGGAACAGATTGGCGACGTTGATCTCCAGCTCGCCGAAGCGGTGGCCGAAGGCGGCGAATTGCGGGGTGGTCAGCGTTTGCCGGGGAAAGCACAGCACGCCGTGCTGCCCGAGGGCGCGCAGGATGGTCCGGAAATCCGCGTCCGAGAGAGGCTGCGCCAGGTCGATGCCTTCGATCCGGGCACCGAGTGTCTGGCCGCTTGGGGTGATCTGCATATCTGTGCTCCGGCAATTCTACCGGCGGGTATATCACCCTGAGTTGCCGACCGGGAGACGGGTCCGCGAGAAATCCTGGCGGCGCACGCCCGCGGCGCCGGCCCTGTCGATCGGGCCGCCGTCTGGCGGAAGACCGCTGGCGCTCAGCCGGGAGGCAACACGACGTCGCGACTGCCGGCTTCGGACGAACGGCGCCAACTGTCCACGATCTCGCGCACCGTCATCAGTCGGCCGTCCCGCATCACCGACCAGTTGAAGTCGAAGGTGTGATGCGTGAGCTGCGCCTGGTTGCGATAGAAGAAATCCGGATCGGCGAAATAGCGTTCCGCATGGCTGACATAGCGGTAGCAGAAGCCCTGCATGCTGTCGAAGCGCACCGCCTCGGAGACCAGGAATATCAGCAGGATGATGTTCCGCCGCTTCTCGTCGGTATCCACCCGGCCGTTGAAGCTGGCGAGTTCCTGCAGCAATCGCCAAGGCTCGATGATGTGGAGGCCCGGGTTCTTCTCGGCAAACCGGTTCAGGCCCAGAAGCTCGTAGCTTGCCGGCGGACCGGTGATGGTGCGTGAAGGGCCCGGAACCGGCGGCAGATCGCCGGTGCGGGGAAATTCCCACCATTCCGCGGCATTCAGGGCGCGGAAACCCAGCACCCAGACGGCATGCGGTTCGACGGCAATTTCCAGCACCGGCGCGGTGATCGGCGCCGTGACATAGATCGTCATGGTGCTGAGTTCGGCCGCGCGCGATTGTCGCACGGCGTCCCGGACCTGACCGATGTTCCGGTTGTAGTACGGGCCAAGCGAAATGAGGGCGTCCAAGGGCGTGATCCCTCCCAAGCAAGTGCCAGATCGGCAGGACCGCGGTCCTGCGGGTTTGATACCCGGTGTCCGAGAGACGGGGTCTCGGCTGCCGGTCGTGCCGAGTGACGGCTCGACCAAGACGCGAAACGGATCCGGTCAGGACACAAAACCGAGGTGCTGTCCCGCACATTCGCCGCATCGCGCGTGCGGCGGCTACGACGACCACACAGAACCGGTTTGTCGAGGCGGTAGGCACACCGGGCATTTCAGCATCGGCTGCGGTTGGTATAAGCGCACCCTGCGGGCAATCGCCACTTGGGAATCGGGCTGGGAGTTTTCTCCAAAACAGGCCACCAGGACGCGCCGGCGAAGACGCCGCGAATTTGGTGCCTGACCGACTTCATGTCGCAAACGGGTCAGGGAAACAGGTGACTCACCCGGTGCGTGCTACCGCCCTCGAACAAATGGCCGGCCATGTGTTGGCTTGTCGGCCGGATCGGCACGGACGGAGTGCTGGGCGACCAGGCCAGGCTGGCGTCCTGCGTCGGTCGATCATTCGGGGGCGGATATTGCGGTTCCGCGGCAACTGCCGGCAACACCCGCACCACGGTTGCCGGCGCAATCGCAGGAGCCAGAGTGTCCCGGGCCGGCTGATGGTCCACGTCATCCACCGTCACGGCGGGACCGGGTCCTCCGGGGCCACCGATCGACATCGTGGTCGCGTCTGCGGACGGTGGGAGCGGAGACGGTTGATGCAGCGCCTGCATCGTGGCCAGAGCGACGCGCGCCTGTGTCTCGGCCTGCTCATGCCACACAACGCCCATGCCGGTGGTGATGCCGGTGACTACGCCGAACACGCTCAGCGCCACGGCAACAGCGACGCCGCGGACAACCCGCTGCGTCGTCGCCCGAGCCTCACGTGCAATCTGCTCAGCCTCGTGCGCATGGGTGACGACATGCGACACCAACGCCTCCAGTTCTCCCGAGACGTCCGACTTGCGCGCGGCCACAAACTGGCGTCGCGGGGCGTGCAGCGGCGTGGGCGCGGGTTCCACCCACCCGGCCGGAGCCAGATTGCTGTTAGCAGCGGTGCGGCGCGGCAGGCCGGCATCGACCTGCGCCTGTTCCAACAACAAACGCGCAAGCTGCTCCACCGGCACCTGAGACATGTCACGAGGTGTCACAAGACCTGCTCCGCATCGTCATCATCGAACGCGCACGGACATGCTACCGACCGCGCGAAACAACATTGGTTCAAAACCATCGAACCGACCCCAGGTTGCCCCACAGCGGCGCAGCCGGGCAGTCACGAACCCGCGATTCGATCGGAATCGAAGCGTTGTCCCGGCTATTTGATGCGCCCCATCGCGCGCAGCTTCTGCTCGACGTTGCCCATCATCCCGACATAGGGCTTGGCTGTGGACAGGTCGCGGATCTGACCGATCGCGTCGCGCACCATCTCAATCGTCACCGGTTCGGCGGGATCGAACTGCGCGCCATCGGTGACGAAGTACTGCACCCGTGCATAGCCGCCGGCGGTGGCGGCGATGATCTCGCCGTTCTGGTCGCATTCCTCACTGCATAGCCAGGCGACCGCAGGTGACACGAGTTCCGGCTTCATCCACGGCCCGATATCCGGCGGCAGCAGCGATTCGGTCATGCGGGTCAGCGCGGAAGGTGAGATGGCGTTGATGCGGATGCCGTATTTCGCGCCCTCATGACGCAGCACGTTGATCAGCCCCACCACGGCCATCTTCGCCGCGCCGTAATTCGCCTGGCCGAAATTTCCCACGGTGCCGGAGCCGGAGGTGGTGACAACGATGCGCCCGTATTTCTGCGCGCGCATGATCGGCCAGGCGGCTTTCGTGCAGTAGACGGTGCCGAAATGGTGCACCTGGTTGACGAACTCGTAGTCCGCCATGTCCAGATTGTTGAAGCTCTTGTCGCGCAGAACGCCGGCATTGTTGACCAGAATGTCCAGCCGGCCCCACGTGTTCATGGCGGTGTCGATCAGGTGCTGCGCCGCCTTCTCCTCGGCGACCGAATCGTAGTTGGCCACCGCCTCGCCGCCGGCTGCCTTGATCTCGGCCACCACCTGGTCGGCCACCGCATGCGCACCACCGGTGCCGTCGACCGAGCCGCCTGGATCGTTTACCACCACTTTCGCACCACGGGATGCAAGCAGCATCGCATGGGAGCGGCCGAGGCCGGCGCCGGCGCCGGTGACGATGGCGACGCGGTTGTCGTAGCGAACATCCATACCCTGTCTATCCTTTTGTGGTGGCGCGCACAAAGGCACCGCCAACTTCAATCGCTCGGCGGCCGGCCTTCAGCATCTGATGGAACTGATGCCAGACGTGAATCATTTCCGGCCACACCTGCAGGTCGACGAACACATCGGCCGCACCGGCAACGCGTGCGAGTTTCAGCGCATCATCCAGCAGGGTCTCAGCCGCGCCGACCTGGATCAGCAGCGGCGGCAATCCACGCAGGTCGCCGTAGATCGGCGCGGCGTGGGGTGCGCGCGGGTCGGAACCCGCGAGATACTGCGCTGCCATGTCGAGAATTCCCGCCTTCTGCACCGTGGGGTCGGCCGCGGCCAGATCGGTGAATGACGGGCTCAACGCCTCCATGTCCACCCAGGGCGAGATGCACCAGCCGCAACCCGGCAGCGGCAGTCCGGCTTCGCGTATCGCCAGCATGGCGCCAACCACCAGTCCGCCGCCGGCGCTGTCACCGGCGATGGTGATGCGTTGCGGCTTGATGCCGGATGACAGCAGGAAGCGATAGCCGGCGACGGTATCTTCCACCGCGGCCGGGAACGGATGTTCCGGCGCCAGCCGGTAGTCCAGCGCCAGCACGCGCGTGCCGGCGGCGCGGCCGATTTCCGACACCAGGTGCCGATGGCTGTCCAGCGATCCGATCACGTAACCACCGCCATGCACGTACAGCACAGCGCTGTCGGTATCGATGTCGGGCGTTGCGGTCCACTCGGCGGGCACACCGTTGGCGCTGACCTCTTCCACCGTTACGTCCGCGGCGAGGGGAAACTGCCTGCCGCGCGTGTCGATGTCGAGGCGGCGCTGGGCAACTTCCGTGGCGCGGGGACGACTGGCGATCAGTTCGCGCAGTTTGACGATTTCAGGGTCGCTCATGATTTGCTCTCCTGTTCATCGACCACGTCCAGGATGTCGCGGGAGCGAGTCACGCGCGATCCCCAGCGTCGGTCGAACTCGGCGATCAAGGGCTGCAAGGCCTGTGGCGATGTCGCTGCCTCGGCCGCTGCGACACTGTCGAACTGGTAGAACGCGCAATGCACCGACGGATCGATCCGGCTCCAGGCGCGCCACGCCTTGCGGATGCCGAAGGCACGAATTGCATCCGGCAGGTGCTCCTGCGCATACCACGTGTCGAAGGCGGCGCGGTCGGCAGCATCCGCCACCACCGCGCGCACCATGAACAGCGCCGCCATCAGGTGTTCGGCGCGTATTTGCCGGAGACCTGCGGCGTCGGACCTTCCTTGCCCGCCTGTTGCCGATCCAGCCGCGTTTCCCGCAGCCAGGTGCGCTTCAGATCGTCGCGGATCTTGAATGTCAGCTTGCCGAGACCGCTGCATTCCAGCTCCACCGTGTCGCCATCCATGAAGCTGGACAGGCCGCGATGGTTGGTGCCGGTGGCCAGGATGTCGCCGGGCTCCAGCGTATGGATCGAGGTGACCCATTCGATGCAGCGCGGGATGTTGTGCGCCATGTCGTTGGTGTTGAAGTCCTGCTTCACCGTGCCGTTCACCGACAGTTTGATCGGCACTTCGTGCGCATCGGCGATCTCGTCCTTGGTCACCAGATAGGGGCCGATCGGCGCGAAGGTATCGCGGGATTTCATCTGGAAGAACACATTGCCGGGCGGCGGCAGGCCGCGGGCGGACCCGTCGATGAAGTTCATGTAGCCGAACACGTAGTCCATCGCGTCGGCGGCGGATACCTTGGTGGCGCGCTTGCCGATCACCACGGCCATTTCGGCCTCGCCTTCGAAGATGGTGGCGGGGACGTCGGGCAGCACCATGGTGTCGCCGGGGCCGATGATGGCGGTAGGTGCCTTGTGGAACGCGTTGATCGGCGCGGGCTTCGCCAGCGTGCCGTTCTCCATGTAGTTCACCGCCATGCAGACGATGTTGCCTGGCTTCGGCAATGGCGGACGAATGCGTACGCTGGCCACGGGCACGCCCTTCGCGCCGGACGCGGCATCTTCCAGGCGCTTGCGATAATCGGCGAAGCGTTCGATTAGGCTGCTGATCAGGTTGCCTGGCGTCGAGTGCGGCACGTCGCGCACCACGGACGAGACGTCGACAATGGTGTCACCTTTCACCACGCCGAGCTTGTAGTCGTCGAAGAATGCCAGCTTCATGGTCGTCTCCCGATGGTCGTTGGGCTGGATTCTAGCGCAGAAGGCTACCGGCCGCCATTGCGGGC
This sequence comes from uncultured Alphaproteobacteria bacterium, assembly GCA_963789495.1. Lineage (GTDB taxonomy): Bacteria > Pseudomonadota > Alphaproteobacteria > Acetobacterales > Acetobacteraceae > CAWBLP01. Next base: position 92,437 of record CAWBLP010000008.1, on the reverse strand, counting down.
GGCCGGCGCGCAGGTCATTCGGTGACGTATTCGCAACGGAATCCCTCACCCCAGCGCTTCAGGTAGCCGCGTGACGGGGTGGGGAAGTGGGCGAAGCAGCATAGTGTGCTGGTATCGCAATAGGTTTCCAGAAATTTGCGGCGCGATGCGATGCCTTGTTTCGGATCGTAATCCACGCGCATCGACAGATCGGGGTAGAGTGCCTGCAGCGGAGAGTGGATCAGGTCGCCGGTGATGACGGCGTCTTTGCCGCCGCGGCCGAGTAGCACGCCGTAATGGTCGATGGTGTGGCCGGGGGATGGGAACACCGAGACGACGTCGTCCACTGCGTGATCGCTGGTGATCAGGTCGCAGCGCTTGGCTTCGACGATCGGGATCACGCTGTCCACGATCGGTGGCAGTGCGGTCTTGTCGTTTTCGGCCAGCCAGAAATCCAGTTCGGTCTTGGAGAACAGGTAGCGTGCCTTGGGGAAGGTCGGCACCCAGCGGCCGTTTTCCAACCGTGTGTTCCAGCCGACATGGTCGACGTGCAGATGGGTGCACATGACGATGTCGATATCGTGCACGGTCAGTCCGAGTGCGGCGAGGCCGTTCATCCAGACGTTGTCTTGTTTCATGTGCCAGAGCGGCCGAGCGGACCGGTCTTTATGGTTGCCGATGCAACTATCGACGAGGATGGTGTGGCGTGGAGTCTGCACGATGTACGACTGGAAGCACAGCACCAGATTGTCCTGCGCATCCAATGCGCTCGGCACCATCCAGGACCGGTTCTGCTCCAGCAGCTCGGGCGTGAGCGTCGGCAGGAATTCCAGCGCCGGCGTGAAGCCGCATTCCATTTCGACGATCCGGTGGATGGTCACGTCTCCGACCTTGAAGCTGTTGCTTAGCATCGACCTCTCCCATTTTGCGCATCGTGGCGTGGGTGTGGATGATAGCCCGGCAGTTGACGGGCGTCACCGGGCATGGACGACTCCCGGCCCGGATGGCGGGTGAGGGGGCAGACATGGCGACGACGATCGATGTGCCGGCCGGGGGCTATCGCTACATTCCGGGCGTGTTCCAGTATTCCGCCGGCGTGGTGGCGCTGGACGGCTACCGCATCGAGCGGGTGGAGCTGCTGCGGCCGGTCCCGTTGCCGGCAGGATTTGCATTCATCGAGCGTTATCTGACCCAGCAATCGGTGCCGCTGGCTGCATTCTGCGCTTGTGAGCTGCGCTCGCCCGCGCCGTTCACCGACCAGGGCTTCATCAGTTTCAATCGACACTATGTTGGCACGCTGGAGCGCTGGGGCGTGTTGCGCGACGATCGCAATCCGGTGGCGCGCAGCAATGTCTGCCCGGAGCAGAACAAGCCCGCGGAACCCAGCCTGCACGCCTTCTGCTTCGCTCGCCCGGTTGCCGGCGCGACCGGCTCCTTCGTCATTGCGGGCAGCGGCGAGGCGGAGGAAGGCCACGCATCCTATCGCGAACGCACCGTCCGCTACGGTGACACCAGCCCGGAGGCGATGCGGGAGAAGGGCGTTTATGTGCTGGCCCGCATGGAGCAGCGCATGTCGGCAATCGGTGCGACCTGGGCCGACACGACAGCCGCGCAGGTTTATACCGTGTTCGATCTCTATCCGTTTCTTGCCGATGAGATCGTGCGGCGCGGCGCGGCGGAACACGGGCTGACCTGGCACTTCGCACGGCCGCCGGTGGTGGGACTGGATTACGAAATGGACTGCCGATCGGTGCCGGTGGAGCATCGGGTGCAGGTTTGATACGGCGAAACGAGCCTGCGGATACTGCGTCCACTGGTCGCCTGACTGCCATCCGCCTCGGGTCGCGTCGAAACGCCACGGGTTAATCGTCGGTCGCGCTGCTTTTTTGCGCACAGCCGGCCGTGACGGGGTTAGCATGCCGCCGCCCCGTCTGAAGTTGCGCACCGTATGAGTATCAAGACCTACGATTTTGTCGTCATCGGCAGCGGCCCCGCCGGCCGTCGCGCCGCCATCCAGGCCGCCAAGCTCGGCAAATCCGTCCTGGTGGTCGAAAAAGGTCGGCGCGTCGGCGGCGTATCGGTTCATACCGGCACCATCCCCTCGAAAACCCTGCGTGAGACAGTGCTGAACCTGACCGGTTGGCGCGAACGCGGCTTCTACGGACGCGCCTATCGGGTGAAAAAGGACATCCAGGCCCGCGACCTGATGGCGCGGCTGCACATGACACTGGATCATGAAGTGGACGTGCTGGAACACCAGTTCGCCCGCAATACAGTCAGCACGATCATGGGCACCGGCCGCTTCCTCGATCCGCATCGCGTCGAGATCGCGCTGGATACCGGCGACACGCGGGTGATTTCCGGCGAACGAATCCTGATCGCCGTCGGCACGCGACCATATCGGCCGATCGATGTGCCATTCAACGGCCGTAACGTGCTGGACAGCGACGAAATCGTCGAAATTCCCCGCCTGCCCCGCAGCCTGACCGTGGTGGGCGCGGGCGTAATCGGCGTGGAATACGCCACCATCTTCAGCGCGCTGGATGTCAATGTCGCGCTGATCGAGGCGCGTCCCACTCTGCTGGAATTCATCGATCATGAATTGATCGACGATTTCACTCACCAATTGCGCGATCGCGGCATGGCGCTGCGATTCGGCTCCAAGGTGGCACGCATCGACTTCGAGAACGACTGGCCGGTGACGGTGCTGGAGAACGGGCGCCGCATCCGCTCGGAGATGCTGCTGTACGCCGCCGGCCGGGTCGGGGCGACCGATACGCTGAATCTGACCTCCTGCGGTTTGGGCTTCGACAATCGCGGTCGGCTGAAGGTCGACCCGGTGACCTTCCAGACGGAGGTCCCGCATATCTACGCCGCCGGCGACGCAATCGGCTTTCCCAGCCTGGCGTCGACATCAATGGAGCAAGGCCGCATCGCCGCCTGCCATGCGTTCAGCGTACCAATGCCGCCGGCACCGGAATTCTTCCCCTACGGTATCTATTCGGTGCCAGAAATCTCCACTGTCGGCATGAGCGAACAGGAAGTTCGCAAGCGTGAGATCCCCTATGAATGCGGTGTGGCCCGGTTCCGGGAAACCTCACGCGGTCACATCATGGGGCTGAATACGGGCATGATGAAGATGATCTTCGCGCTGGACTCGCGACGTCTGCTGGGTGTGCATATCGTGGGGGAGGGGGCAACCGAGCTGGTGCATATCGGCCAGGCCGTGTTGAACCTGCACGGCACGTTGGATTATTTCATCGAAAACACCTTCAACTATCCCACGCTGGCCGAGGCGTACAAAATCGCCGCGCTCGATGCGTGGAACCGCATGCCGCTTGCCGCGACGTCCGCGCCATGATCGGTGGATAGGCAACCCGGGTGCCGCACCGCGTGGGCCGGCACCCGCGGATCGGATCAGCCGCAAGCCAGCGAATAGACATCCTTCACGCCATGCGGCAGCGACATCGCCTGCCAGGTCTCCCCGCCATCCTGCGTGCCGAACACTTCGCCATCATAGCGCGCGCCGACATAGACCTGCTTTGGATCATTCTGGTGCAGCGCCACCGACATGATGGTCCCATGCACTTGCACCTTGTCGAAACGCTGCCAGGTTTTGCCGACATCGGTGCTGCGATACACCGCGCCATCCTTGCTGGCGGCCGCAACGCTCAGCGCCGCGTAAAGCGTGTTTGGATCCTGCGGCGACACTTTGATATCGCGTCCGTACGTGGTGGGGGAGAATCGTCCCACTTCCATATCCTGCCAGTGCTCGCCTTCATCGGTGCTGCGGAACAGGCCCATGCGCACCGCAACGATCACCGCGTCCGGATCAGCAGCGCTGGTGCAGATCGCATGGCCGTCCAGCATGCCTTCGTTCTCGGTATCGCTGACGATCTTGCTCTTCAGATGCGGCTTCTGCGCCAGGCGAATCAGATCGGGGCTGCAATCCGTCCAGCTCTCCCCGCCATCCTTGCTGTGCATCACGCCGTTCACCTCCAGCGCGGCATAGATCTCCCCGGCGTGGCGCGGATGCGGCGCCATGCGCATCACGCGGCAGGCGAACGGCATCACCGCGCGGTTCGGCATGCCGGGATCGGGCATCCGCTTCCAGCTCTCGCCGGAATCTTCGCTGCGATATACGGCAACCGGCGAACCGCCGGCGTAGATCACCGTCTTGTTGGTGGGATCGGCCATCACCGACCAGACCTGCATGCCTGTATCTGGGAAGTTGGTGCGCTGGAATGTCTTGCCGCGATCGGTGCTGCGGTACACGCCATCGTTCGTTCCGGCGAACACCAGGTTGGGGTCGTCGGGATGCACGGCGACGGTGAAGGTCTCGCGATCCTTGATCACGTGCTCCCAGGACTCGCCCCCTGCGGAACGGCGAAACGTGCCGATCAACCCCTCTTGGCCCTGACGCCCGAAATAACCCGCCACGCCGGCGTAGACATATGACTGCGTTGCCATGGACCCTGATTCCTCCTGCCTGTGCGCTCAGGCTACGCCATCCTGGGCGGCAGGCAAGCGGGGTTGACACTGGCCGTCTTCGCCGCCTTGCTGCCGGCATCCGGCAGGGGAGAAGACCAGCATGCCCATCGTCCAGGCGGACCGACTGATCGAGATCGCGCAAGGCCTGTTGCAGGCCGCGGGTGCTTCGGCCGAGGAGGCAGCGACTGTCGCGCGCTACAATATCGGCGCCAACCTGGTTGGGCACGATTCCCACGGCATCATCCTGATCCCAACCTACATCGATCGTATCAAGGCGAAACATATCGTGCCGGGCGCCTCCTGGGATATCATCCAGGAAACCGCAAGCTCCACCGTGGTTGATGGCAACTGGGGCTTTGGCTACGTCGTCACCGATCGTGCGATGCGTTACACGATCGACAAGGCAAAGAAGCAGAGCGTCGCTGCCACCACCGTGTATCGCCAGAGCCATGTCGGCCGGCTTGCCAGCTATCCGCTGATGGCGGCGCGCGAAGGCATGATCGCCATGATCACCGCCGATTCCGGGCGCAGCGCCAAGGCCGTGGCGCCGTTCGGCGGTGCCAAGGCGCGGCTGGGCACCAACCCTATCTGCTTTGCGGTGCCGTCCAATCTGGAAGGACCGCTGTTCTTCGACATGGCAACCTCCGCTGCCGCGGCCGGCAAGATCAATGTCGCGACCGCGCGCGGTGAGCAGGTGCCGGCCGGCTGGCTGATCGACGCCGAGGGCAAGCCGTCCACCGATCCGCGCGTGCTGAAGCAGGGCGGCGCATTGCTGCCGGTCGGCGGCAGTGAGGGTTACAAGGGCTACGGGCTTGCGACCATCGTGGAGATCCTGTCGGGGCTGCTGACGGGACTTGGTTTCGGCGTCGAGCCAAGTGGCCGGCACAATGATGGGTGCTTCATTGCGGTGTTCAACGTGGCGGCGTTCCGCGATCTGACGACATTCAAGCAGGAAGTCACCGAATTCGCACAATACCTGAAAGCTACGCCGCCGGCCGAGGGCTTCAAGGAAGTGCTGTATCCTGGCGAGATTGAATTCAATCGGGAACAGGATCGGCGGAAGAACGGCATTCCGGTGGAAGATGCCACCTGGAACAAGCTGGCCGGGATGGCGAAGGAATACGGCATCGCCGACAAGCTGGGGTTCTGACACGGGAGTTGCGTCATGCTCGACCTGGTCATCCGCAACGGCACGGTGGTCGACGGCAGTGGGGCCGAACCGTTCGAGGCCGATGTTGCGGTCGAGGACGGCCGGATCGTCGCGGTGGGCCAGGTCGCCGCGCGCGGGGCGGAGGAAATCGACGCGCGCGGCCAGCTGGTGACGCCGGGCTTCATCGATCCGCACTCGCATTACGATGCGCAGGCGACATGGAGCAGCCGGATCACCCCGTCATCCTGGCATGGCGTCACCACCACATTGATGGGCAATTGCGGGGTTGGGTTTGCGCCCTGCCGACCGGACCAGCGCGATGGCCTGGTGAAGCTGATGGAAGGTGTGGAGGACATCCCCGAGGTCGTGCTGACCGAGGGCCTGCCGTGGAACTGGCAGAGTTTTCCGGACTACCTGAATGCGCTGGCGGCGCGTCGCTACGATTTGGATGTGGCGACGCAGGTGCCGCACGCCGCGGTGCGCGTGTTCGTCATGGGGCAGCGTGGCGTCGATCGCGAACCAGCCAGCGAAGCGGATCGTAACGCGATGGCGCGGCTTGCCGCTGAAGGCGTTCAGGCCGGCGCACTGGGTTTTTCCACCTCCCGCACCATCAATCATAAGACACTGGATGGACGCCACACGCCGACGCTCGACGCCGAGGAGGCGGAGCTTGCAGCGATCGCCGGCGCGTTGCGTGGCATTGATGCCGGCTGGCTGCAGGTGATCTCCGATTTCGACGATCCGGAGGACGAGTTCGCCATGCTGCGGCGTCTGGTTGCCGCGTCCGGCCGACCGATGGCGATCACCATCTTGCAACGCGACAGCAAGCCGGAGGAATGGCGCCGCATCACCGGCTGGATCGCGCAGGCAAACGCCTCCGGCCTGCCCATGCTCGGCCAGGTCCTCACCCGGCCCACCGGAATTCTGCTCGGCTTCGAGATTTCGCAGAATCCGTTTGTCGCAAAGCCCGCTTGGCAGAAGATCGCGGCGTTGCCGTTCGCCGAGAAGCTGGCAGCGCTGCGCGACACCTCGTTTCGTACGCAACTGATTGCGGAGCCGAGCGGCGGCGACGTCATGGCGCGCCGGGTTGCACGATGGGATCGGATCTTTCCGCTGGGTGATCCGCCAAACTACGAGCCGGCAGCGGAGCATTCCGTCGCCGCGCGGGCGGCGCGAGAAGGCCGCGAACCTGCTGAACTGGCGTATGATCTGTTGCTGGAACAGGAGGGTAAAGCCATCTTGTACCGCCCTTTGTCCAACTACAGTTACGGCAACCTGGATACCGTGCGCGACATGTTGTCGCATGACGCGACCATTGTCGGGCTGGGAGATGGCGGAGCGCACGTTGGAGTGTTGTGCGATTCCAGCGCCATGACGACGATGCTGACGCATTGGACGCGCGACCGAGCGCGTGGCGAGAAACTGCAGCTGCCCTGGGCGATCAAGCGCCTGACTAGGGATTCCGCACAGGCGATCGGACTGGCCGACCGCGGTGTGGTGGCATCAGGCTACAAGGCCGATCTGAATGTGATCGACTACGACCGGCTGCAGCTCCAGGTGCCGGAGGTGGTCTACGATCTGCCCAGCGGCGGGCGCCGCCTGATCCAGCGCGCCACCGGCTACACGGCAACAATCGTGTCCGGCGTGCCGGTGTACCGTGATGGCGAGGCGACGGGGGCGCTGCCGGGGCGGTTGGTGCGTGGTGCGCAGACGGCACCGGCCGGATAGCGCATCGTAGCCGTAGACCACACTCCCGATCGGTTCTGTTCTGCCGGGATCGATCAGTGTACCATGCGGCGACCTAACGCGGCATCAGAACCATCATGCAGTTTCGTGGCCAGTCCCTTCACCGATTCGAGGATGCACGCTTCCTGACGGGAAGTGGGCAATACATCGAAGACATCGACATCGCCGGCCAGACATGGATGCACGTGGTCCGCTCGCCCCACGCGCATGCTACGATTCTGCGCATGGACGTCACCGCCGCGAGAGCGATGCCGGGTGTGCTCGGCGTGTTCACCGCGGCAGATCTGGCGGAACTCGGCGCACTGCCGTGTACCGTGCCGATCGCCAGCGTAGCGCCGATGATCAGCCCACCGCGCCCCGCGCTGGCGACGGATCAGGTGCGCCATGTCGGAGATCCGGTCGCCTTCGTAATCGGGGAAACCCGTGCTGCTGCCCGCGATGCGGCCGAAGCCGTGGCGGTCGATTACAATACGCTGCAGGCGGTGGTGGACGGACCCGCCGCGATGCAGCCGGACGCGCCGCAGCTTTGGTCGCAGGCCTCAGGCAACGTGTCGTATCGCTTCCAGAAGGGCGATCAGGCGGCGGTACAGGCGGCACTCGCGGCAGCGGCGCATGTGGTGGAGCTGGAGCTGATCAACAATCGCCTCGTGATCAGCGCACTGGAAATGCGTGGCGCCATCGCGCGGTTCGATGCGGACGGATTCCATCTGCTGTTTTCAGGCGCCGGCGTGCATGCGCTGCAATCCATGCTGGCAGACAGTGTATTTCACGTGCCGCATCAGCAGATGCAGGTTGCCTGCCCGGATGTCGGTGGTGGCTTCGGCGTGAAGAACGCGTTGTATCCGGAATGGGTGATGCAGCTGTGGGCGGCGCGTGCGTTGGGACGCCCAGTGAAATGGATCGGAGAGCGCGGCGAGGATTTCATCACCACCGCTCAAGGCCGTGACAACGTCACGCGCGCCCGTCTGGCGCTGGATACGGATGGGCGCTTTCTGGCACTGGATGTTTCAACGATTGCCAATCTCGGCGCCTATCTGTCATCCGGCGGACCCGGCAGTTCCACCAACGCGCCGGCGAATGCCATAGGCAGCGGCTACGACGTCCCGGCTATCTTCATGGACGTGCACGGCGTGTTCACCAACACGGTGCCGATCGACGCGTATCGCGGCGCGGGCAAGCCCGAAGTGAACTACATGATGGAGCGGCTGATCGATGAAGCGGCGCGACGCTGCGGCTTCGATCGGATCGAACTGCGGCAGCGTAACCTGGTGCGCAGCTTCCCCTATCGCAAGGCGCTCGGTACGGTCATCGACGGCGGCCGTTTCACCGAAAACCTGCAGGCCGCCGTCACCGCCGCCGACCTTTCCGGGTTCGCCGCGCGACAGCTTGCATCGCGAGCGCGTGGCCTGCTGCGCGGTATCGGCATCACCTGTTTCATGGAGACGGCACGCGGCGCACCAAATGAGGGCGCGGAAATTCGGTTCGAGCCGGACGGCAAGGTGGCGCTGCTGGTTGGCACGCAGTCCAACGGCATGGGCCACGAAACCAGCTATCCGCAGATCGCCGCTGATCTACTGGGCTTGCCGATCGAATCCTTCCGCTATGTGCAGGCGGACACCGCTATCGTGCGGGCCGGCAACGGACATGGCGGCGCGCGGTCCATGCATATGGGGGGCGCGGCCCTGTGCAAGACCGTGGACACGATGCTGGCAAAGGGCACCGTCATTGCCGCCCGTTTGCTGCAAGCTCCGGCAGATCAGGTGACATTTGCCGAGGGCCGCTTCGTGGTGCGCGATGATCCCGCCCGGGCGGTAGATTTGCTGTCGGTCGCCACCGCGGCACGCGACGCGAGCAATCTGCCGGACGGCATGGATCCAGGCCTGGACACCTATGTCTGGAACCTGCTGGATGTCATTACGTTTCCCAATGGCTGCCACATTGTGGAGGTGGAGGTCGATGCCGACACCGGCGCTGTCACGCTGGATCGCTACACAGCGGTCGATGATTTCGGGACCTTGATCAACCCGATGTTGACCATCGGCCAGGTACAGGGCGGAGTTGCTCAGGGCATCGGTCAGGCAATGCTGGAACACACAGTCTACGACCCGCAATCCGGTCAGTTACTCAGCGGATCTCTGATGGACTACGCGTTGCCGCGTGCAGACGATCTGCCGGATTTTGCAATCACGTTGAGCGGCGTGCCGACCAACGCCAATCCGCTTGGAGTGAAGGGGGCAGGGCAGGCCGGCGCGATGGCGTCTCCGCAGGCGGTCATCTGCGCCGTGCTGGACGCGCTGGCGCCGCTCGGCGTCACCCATATCGATATGCCGGCGACGCCGGAACGTGTCTGGCGCGCTATTCGCGCAGCCGCCGGCAGCGACCAGGCTTGACCCCGACATCTGTGCGCGAAAAATCGAAGTTGGATCTCGGCCACGGGAGTGTCAGGCATGACAACGCAGCCACGCATCGCAGCTGAAGCTTATCTCGATGTGCTCGCCGCGCATGGCATAGAGCATTTGTTCGTCAATCCCGGTACCGATTTTGCGCCGATCATCGAGGCATTCGCGCGCGCCGCCCATACCAATCGCCCCGTGCCGCGCCCGATGGTGGTGCCGCATGAGAATGCCGCAGTGGGCATGGCGCATGGCTACACGATGGTCACTGGCAGGCCGCAGGCGGTGATGCTGCACACCAATGTTGGGACAGCCAACGCGATCAATCTGCTGATCGATGCCAGCCGAGACCGTGTACCGATGCTGCTGACCTCCGGTCGCACGCCGTACACGGAGACCGGTCCGCACGGTGCAAGAAACGCGCATATCCATTGGGCGCAGGAGATGTTCGACCAGGCCGGCATGCTGCGTGAGATCGTGAAATGGGAGTATGAGCTGACTCGCGGCGACCAGGTCGCGCCGGTGGTGGATCGCGCGTTGGAAATGGCAACGACTTCACCACAAGGCCCGGTCTATATCAGCCTGCCGCGCGAAGTGCTGGGCGAGATTATGCAGGCAGCACCTGAAAGCAATCGCGCGCATCGGGCTAGGCCGCGGGTGCCGGTCGCGTCCTCCACCGACATCGACCAGCTTGCCGATTGGATCGCCGCCGCGCGGCTTCCATTGATCATCACCGGCACGTTGGGTCGTGATCCGCGCGAAAGCGTGGTGCTGGCGCGTTTGGCGGATCGTTACGCGCTACCGGTGATCCCCTACAACACGCGCTATTTCGCGCTGTCGGCCAATCACCCGATGTTTCAAGGTTCGCAGCCGCGACCGCTGCTGGATGACGCCGACCTGGTGATCGTGCTGGAGACGGATGTGCCGTGGTTGCCGAGCAAGGAAGGGCCGGCGGCTGGGGCGCGGGTGGTGCAGATTGGGGAGGATCCGCTTTACACGCGATATCCGATGCGCAGCTTCCCGAGCGATCTGACCATCGAGGCGGCATCACTGTCGGTTCTGGAAATGCTGGAGCAGGCGCTGGCGGATCGCAAATTGCCCGACGCTGCGGAACGTCGTACGCGATTGGTGGAGCGATCGGCAAAGCTGCACGCGGGCTGGCGGCAGGAGGCAGAGCAGGCGGGTCGCGGCGCTACCAACACCCTTGCCTGGCTCAATCACTGTCTGCGGGATGTCGTGGATCGCGACACGCTGGTGATCAGCGAATATTCCTTCCGCCAGGAATACTGCCCGCTCGACACACCCGGCAGCCTGTTCGCACTGAGTGCCGCGGGCGGTCTCGGCTGGGGTTTTCCGGCGTCACTTGGTGCCAAACTGGCAGCACCCGAAAAGCTTGTACTCTCTGTTCTTGGCGATGGTGCCTATATGTTTGCGAATCCCACCGCCTGTCACATGGTGGCGGAAACGCAGAACCTGCCGGTTCTGACGGTGATCTACAACAACACGTTGTACGGTGCAGTGCGACGCGCGACATTGGACATGTACGGTGACGGTGCGGCGTCGCAAGGCGATGGCCGACTGTTCGCCGATCTGTCGAATCCGGCGTTCGACAAGATTGCGATGGCGCATAACGGGCATGGCGAGCGCGTGGAGCGTCCAACCGATTTGCCGGCGGCCCTGAAGCGCGCCGTGGGCGCCGTGCGCGCGGGTCAGCAGGCCCTGGTGAACGTGATCTGTCCTCCGTGATGCGCAAGCTCCGCGCCAGCGTGTTGGTGGTCGGCGGCGGGCCGGTCGGTATGTCGCTGGCGATGGACTTGGCATGGCGCGGCATCGATGTCGTGGTCGCGGAGTTACGCGAAAAGAATGATCTGCCGAGCGTGAAGTGCAATCACGTGTCGGCGCGGACGATGGAGATTTTTCGGCGATTGGGTGTCGCGTCGGCCGTGCGCGATGCCGGAATGCCGGCGGATCATCCCAACGATATTGCGTTCCGCACCACCACGACCGGAATTGAGTTTGCGCGTATCCCGATCCCATGTCGTCGCGATCGCTATATGGCGCAGAACGGGCCGGATACCTGGTGGCCAACTCCAGAGCCACCGCATCGGATCAACCAGATCTATCTGGAACCGGTTCTGTTGCGGCACGCTCTCACGATTCCCGGTGTGCGATTTCTGCATCGGACGCGGGTGACCGGTTTCACCCAATCGCCCGACGGCGTTGTGGCGGAGGCGGTGGATCTGAACAGCGGAGAGCGCACGCTGATCAGCAGCGCCTTTCTGATTGGCTGCGATGGTCCCTCGTCGGAGATCCGGCGGCAGATCGGTGCGCGACTGGACGGCGACGCAATGATCGGCCGCACGCAGTCGAGCTATGTGCGTGCGCCGGACCTGATGCAACGGATGCAGGCGCCGCCAGCCTGGTCCACGCAATCGCTGAACCCGCGGCGCAGCGCCAATATCTTCGCCGTGGATGGGCGGGAGACCTGGCTGATCCACAACTATCTGCGCCCGGAGGAGACCGAGTTTGCGGCGGTCGATCGCGACCGTTGCATCCGGCTGATCCTCGGCGTTGATCCCGACTTCCGCTACGAGATCATATCGCAAGAGGACTGGATCGGCCGGCGCATGCTGGCCAGCCGGTTTCGTGATCGGCGCGTGTTCATCTGCGGCGACGCGGCACATATCTGGGTGCCGTTCGGCGGCTACGGGATGAATGCCGGCATTGCCGACGCAATGAATCTGTCCTGGATGCTGGCGGGCGTGCTGCACGGATGGGCCGACCCGCGCACGCTGGATGCGCACGAAGCCGAACGCTGGCCGATCACCGAGCAGGTGTCGAAGTATGCGATGAACACCGCCTTATCGCTGGCCCGGACGCGCGCCGAAATCCCAGCCTGCATCGAGGATCCCGGACCGGAGGGCGACGCGGCGCGGGCCGAGATCGGGCGTCGCGTGGTGGCGCTGAACACGCCACAATATTGCTGCGGTGGACTGAACTTCGGCTCGTCCTACGATGCGTCACCGATCATCGCCTATGACGGTGAGACAGCGCCGGACTACTCGATGTACGATTTCACCCCGTCCACCGTGCCGGGCTGCCGCACGCCGCATGTCTGGCTGCGGGATGGACGGTCGCTGTATGATGCGCTGGGGCCGGGCTACACGTTGCTGCGCTTCGAGCGTTCCGTGTCGGCGACACGATTGCAGGACGCCGCGGCGGCTCGAGGCCTGCCGCTGACGGTACTGGATCTGGATGAGCGCCCGGCGCCGTATCGACATGATCTGCTGCTGTCGCGACCGGACCAGCACGTCGCCTGGCGCGGTGATGCGATTCCGGATGATGCGGCCGCGCTGGTGGATCGGCTGCGCGGTGCCGCATGACTATGGCCTGGAACAGGGCAGTCCTGCGTCACGCGATGCTTGGTCAACCCACGCTCCCCGGCTAGCATCCACCCAGCAGACCGGGAGATCGCCGCCGTGAACCATGTCGCCCCCAATTCCGTGCAGGCGCGCGACGTCGCCAGCATCGTGCACCCGCAGACCAACCTGGTGCAGCATCTCGAACAGGGTCCGATGGTCATCGAGCGTGGCCATGGCTGCTACGTTTATGATGACAACGGCACGCAGTTCCTGGATGCCGCAGCCGGTTTGTGGTGCGCCTCGCTGGGCTATGCCTCCGAACGTCTCGCCAAAGTCGCCTACGAACAAATGCGCAAGCTCGGCTACTACCACCTCTACCGCGGCACCACGAACGAGGCCGGTGTCGATCTCGCCGAGAAACTGTTGCAGATTACACCCGTTCCCATGAGCAAGGTGCTGTTCCAGTGCTCCGGCTCGGAAGCGAACGACACTGCGATCAAACTCGTCTGGTATTATCACGCCGCTATCGGCAAGCCGGAAAAGCGCAAGATCATCGGCCGCAAGATGGGCTATCACGGCAGCACCTCGGCCTCGATCAGCGCGTCCGGCAAAGCGGACATGCACGCGGATTTCGGCCTGCCGTTTCCCGGCTTCCTGCACACCGAGTATCCGCATTTCTACCGGCATCACAGCGAAGGCGAATCCGAGGAGCAGTTTGCCTCGCGCATGGCCGACGAGCTGGAAGCGCTGATTCTGCGTGAGGGGCCGGAGACCTGTGCCGCATTCATTGCCGAACCGGTGATGGGCGCCGGCGGCGGACTGACCCCGCCGCGGAGCTACTGGGAGAAGATGCAGGCGGTGATCCGCAAATACGACATGCTGTTCATCGCCGATGAGGTGATCTGCGGTTTCGGTCGCACCGGCAACATGTGGGGCAGCCAGACCTACGATCTGAAGCCGGACATGATCTCCTGCGCGAAGGCACTGTCAGCCGGCATGCAGCCGATCTCCGCATTGCTGATCAACCAGCGTGTGTTCGAAGCCATGCTGGATGAAAGCCGGAAGCTGGGGAATTTTGCCCACGGCTTCACCTATGCCGGCCATCCCGTGACCACCGCGGTGGCGATGGAAACACTGCGCATCTACGAGGAAATGGACATGGTCGGCCATGTCCAGCGTGTGGGCGCCCATATGCAACAGGTGCTATCAGGCTTTGCCGATCATCCCCTGGTGGGCGAAGTGCGCGGCGTGGGGCTGCTGACCGGGATAGAACTCGTCGAGGACAAGGCCACGCGCAAACCATTCGAGCCGGCGCGTAAGCTGGGCGCAATGGTCGATCGCCATGCGCGCGCCAACGGGCTGATCACGCGGTTCATCGGCGATCGCATCGCGTTTTCGCCGCCACTGATCGTTACCGAGTCGGAGATCGACGACATCGCAGCACGGTTGCGCAGCGGGCTCGACGGCGCGATGGCCGAACTCTGAGCTTTGAGTGAAGCGCAGCAAGCGTCGGGGCTTTGCCCCGATCCCTTGCTGCCACTCACCGCCCGACCGCGTAACCCTGCATGCCGCGCGGGTTGGCACCGGCTCGCATCTGATCGCCCTCGATGGCAGCCGCCGACAGACGACCCTCGCTCCAGTCGTCGCCTTTCTCCGCCTTGTGGTCGCGCGCCTTCAACTCGTACATCACCGCATCCGGGTAGCGCCCCTCCAGCACCACCTTCGCGGGACGCGCAACCCGCGGCCAGAAGCTCGACGGCCAATGCTCCGTGTGGAAACTCGGCGCGTCGATCGCCTCCTGAATCCCCATGTTCTGATGCACCCGGCGCAGGAAATAGATCAGCGACCACTGGTCCTGCTGCTCGCCGCCCGGCGTGCCGAACGCCATCCACGGCTTGCCGTCGCGCAATGCGAAACTCGGCGACAACGTCGTCCGCGGCCGCTTGCCCGGCGCCAGGCTGTTGGGCAGGCCGTCACGCAGCCAGAACATCTGTCCCCGCGTGGTGATGCAGAAGCCCAGCTCCGGCACCACCGGCGAGGATTGCAGCCAGCCGCCGGATGGCGTGGCGCTTACCATGTTGCCGTGGCGATCGATCACGTCGATGTGGCAGGTGTCCGCGCCGATCACGCCGAGCCGCGCAACCGTGGGCTCATCGGCGCCGGCGGTGTTGCCGGACAGCAGCTTCGCGCGTTGCGCGGCACCGCGGTCGACCTCCGGCGCATAGCCGGCGATCTCACCGGGGCGCAGTTCGGCGGAGGCGTTGCGGCCGATCAGCTTGCGTCGCTCTGCGTTGTAGGCGTCGGAAAGCAGTGTGCTCATCGGCACTTTTCCGAAATCAGGATCGCCGTAATAGGCTTCGCGATCGGCGAAGGCGAGCTTGGCTGCTTCCACCATCGTGTGAACGAATGGAGCGCCGAACGGGTCCATGGCGCCGATATCCATGTCGCGCAGCAAGGCGAGCTGTTGCAGGAACACCGGCCCCTGGCTCCAGGGCCCGCATTTCAGCACCGTGTGGCCGTGATAGTCGTAGCTTAGCGGATCTTCCACCGTCGCGGACCAGCGCGCGAAATCGTCAGCGGAGAGCAGGCCGCGATGGCGTCGGCCGGTCACGTCCAGCACCTCGGTGTCGCCATAGAAGCGGCCGGCCGCTTCGGCAACGAAACCACGATACCAAGCACCCCGGGCGGCATCGATGCGGGCCTCGCGGGTATCGCCGACGGCCTCCTTGCAGATACGCTCATAGGTGTCGGCGACGGCGGGGCGGGAAAACAGCGACCCGGGACCTGGGGTTTTGCCGTTCGGCAGAAACACCGCAGCCGACGTCTTCCATTCCTGTTCGAACAGCGGGCGCACGCTTTCGATCGTGGCGCTGATGCGCGGCACGATGTGGATGCCGTTGCGCGCGTAACCGATCGCAAAGGACAGCACGTCCGGCAGTTCCCAACTGCCCCAATCGCGCAGCAGCAGGCACCAGGCGTCGAACGCGCCCGGCACGACAGCGGGCAGCAGGCCGGTGCCGGGAATCAGGTCGAGGCCCAGTGCACGGAATTTCTCCGCCGTGGCGGCTTGCGGTGCGACGCCTTGGCCGCAGATCACGTGCTGGGTTTTGGTTCGTGCGCTGTGCAGGATGATCGGTGCGTCGCCACCTGGGCCGTTCAGATGCGGTTCGGCGATCTGCAGGGTGAAGGCTGTGGCGGCGGCGGCATCGAACGCATTGCCGCCGCGTTCCAGCACGGCCATGCCGACCTGGCTGGCGATCCAGTGTGTGCTGGCGACCACGCCGAAGGTGCCGGCGATTTCCGGGCGCGTCGTGAACATGGCGTGGACTCCTACATTGATCGGGGCGCAGGCTAGCGGCAGGGTCTGGCCCGTCAATGCAAAGGTCTTGCGATGCTGGTTTTGGTGGTCGGGCCAAGCGGTGCGGGGAAGGATACGCTGCTCGATGCGGCACGGCAGGCATTGGCCGGTGATCCGGGCATTCACTTCGCGCGGCGGGTGATCACCCGACCGGCGGACGCGGGCGGCGAGGACCACGAAGCCGTAACGGAGACGGAATTCTCAACGCGCGCGTTCGCGCTGCAATGGCAGGCGCATGGTCTGCGCTACGGCATTCCTGCCGATGTGGCGAACAAGCTCGCCCGCGGAATCATTGTGGTGGCGAACGTGTCGCGCGGCGTTATCCAGGAGGCAGCGGCGCGGTTTCCCGTGCAGGTCATCGAGGTCACAGCCCCCGCCGAAATCCTCGCTGCACGGCTGGCGTCGCGCGGCCGGGAAGGGGCGGGCGATACGGCCAGCCGGCTGGCGCGGCACGTCGCGCTGCCGGCCGGTGTGCCGGTGGCAACAGTAGTCAACGATTCGACCGCGGAAGAAGGCGCCCGCCGGTTCCTCTCGGCGCTGCTGCGGCTTCGCGACACCGGCGCCGCGGGCTAGCCTGCGTTTGGCGCCGCAACATTCGTGGGCATTCGGCAGCCGGCAGCCAGCGTGGTTTGGCATCGGCGTCACGCGCCATTGGCTGTATGACCGCGATCGGATGAAGATCGGCCGACCGACGAAATTCAGGGGAGAAACGCGATGTCCATCACCGGCAATCTGCTCACCACCAGCCTCGCCGCGCTCGCCTTCATCCCCTGTGCCATGGGCAGCCTGGCGCCGCAGCCAGGCACGCCGCCGCAGCCCGGCCGCCGCCGCGAGACCGTCATCAACGGCCGCCGCATCAAGACCATCGACGTGCATGCGCATTGCATCGTCCCGCCCGCCGCCGCGGTGATCAACCATCCGCTGGAAGCGCCCGGCCTGCTGATGCACGACACCTCCACCCGCATCGCTGCGATGGACGCGCAGGGCATCGACGTCGAGGCACTCAGCATCAATCCCTACTGGTATCGCGCCTCCCGGGACGAAGCGGCCGAACTGATCAGGATTCAGAACGAGACCCTGGTGGAATTCTGCGCCGCCAGCCCCGACCGCTTCGTCGCCTTCGCGACCGCGGCGCTGCAGCACCCCGAGCTTGCCGCCGAACAGGTGGAACACGCGGTGAAGAAACTCGGCTTCCGCGGCGTCGGCGTGGGCGGCAGCGTCGCCGGCGAGGAACTCGCCAACCCGCGCTTCCACCCGTTCTGGGCCAAATGCGAGGAACTCGGCGTGCTCGTCTTCATGCACCCGCTCGGCACGCGCGAATTGGAGCCCAGCGGACGCCTCGCCGGCAGCGGACTGCTGACCAACACCATCGGCAATCCGCTGGAAACCACAATCGCGCTGTCGCATCTGATCTTCGAAGGCACGCTCGACCGCTTCCCGGGCCTGAAAATCTGCGCGGCCCATGGCGGCGGCTTCCTGCCGTCCTACGCCAACCGCTCCGACGCAGTGATCCGCTGCTTCCCCAACCGTGTCGGCCCGTTGCCGAAAAAGAACCCCACCGCGTATCTGCGCGACGGGCAGCTCTACTTCGACACCATCGTGTTCACGCCCGAGGCGTTGCGCCACCTGATCGCGGAGACCGGTCCCGACAAGATCATGATCGGCACCGACTACCCGTTCCCCTGGACCAGCACGGAAGTCGACCTCGTGCTCAACACGCCCGGCCTCACCGACGACGAACGTATCGCCATCCTCGGCGGCACCGCGGCCCGGCTGCTCGGCATCGCTTCCTGAGCAGAGGTTCGCGGCTTGTCCCACGCATCCCGCTTTGGCGGTGGGACGCAGGCAAGCGTCGGTGGCGTTGCCCCCGAACCCCCATCAAGGGGCGCTGCCCCTTGAAACCCCGCCAAGGACCCGGCCCTTGGAACCGACCCCGTTTGGGGCAGGGAGGGGGCCGGTCGTGATCATACCCCGGTCCGAAGCCGTCACGCCCCCTCCCCGCCCCAAACAAGTTTTGATTGCAAAGGCGAGAATTTGCTGGAGGTCCAAGAGGCAAAGCCTCCTGGTGGGGTTCGGGGCAACGCCCCGACGCTTGCTGCGTCCCACCCCCAAAGCGGGATGCGTGGGACACGCTGCAGACCTCCTGCTTAGGCGCGTTCCGGGCGCGGCGACGGCTGGATCGGCGGTTCGGAGCTTGCGTCCGGTGTCGCGCGCCGGCTGACGATCCAATTATACGCCGCTCCGCCGAACATGATGACTGTGGTTGCCAGGAACACCGAGCGCATGCCGAAATGGCCGCCCACGAACCCGCCCACCACCGGGCCGATGACCTGGCCGGCATACTGGGCGGAGGTGCCGTAGCCCAGGATCGTGCCCACCGCGCCGTCCGGCGTGTTGTGGCGGATGGTCGCGCTGATCGAGGGCAGCAGCCCGGCCAGTGACATGCCCATCAGGAAGCGCAGCCCGACAAGCTGCCAGGCGCTGGTGACGAAGGCCTGCGGGATCAGTAGCAGCCCGCTGATCGCCAGGCAGGCGATGATCAAGTTCCACGGCCCGATCCGATCTGCCAGCCGGCCCAGCCTCGGCGCGGCCAGCACGCTGCCGAATGCCGCCGCGGCCATCACCAGGCCGGAGGTGAATACCACCTGGGCGTCCTTCACCAGCGGCGCGACGTAGACCGTGATGATTGGCTCGATCGACATGTTCGCCAGCATCAGCAGCATGGCGGTGCACAGCATGGCGATCACCGGGCGGCGGTCCGGGATCATCGACCAGGCGCCGCGCGTAACCCGCCGCGCCCGTCCGCCATCCTCCGGCCGGTCTTCGCGGATGAAGAAGCAGGTTGCGAGGAAGGCCAGGAAGATGGCGCCGCCGGTCAGGAAGAAGGTCTCGCGCAGGCCGATCAGGCCGGGCAGCACGCCACCGATCAGCGGCCCCAGCAGGGTGCCGGCCATGACGCCGGTGGAGAGCGTGCCGAGTGCCCAGGCGGAGCGGTTCTTGGGGGTTTGCGTGGCGACCAGCACCACCGCGCCGGAGGCATAGCCGCCGAGCAGCCCGGCCAGCAGGCGCAATGCCGCGAGTTGCCAGATGTTCTGCGCGACTCCAATCAGCGACATGCAGATCGCCATCGCCAGGCTGGCGCGTATCAGGATCAGCTTGCGGCCGTACAGGTCGGCCATCTTGCCCCAGAGCGGCGCCACCAGCCCGGCACCCAGGAAGGAGATGCCGTAGGTGATGCCCGACCACTCGACGATGGCGGCGTGGCTCTTCACGCCCAGTTCCTCGACATAGATCGGCAGGAACGGCAGCAGCAGCGTCATCGCCGTGACGTTGGTGAAAGAGCCGAAGAGGCACACGTACATGTTGCGGCGCCAGTGGCGCGATTCGACCGGCATCAAATGGAGTCCTTGGCGGCGCGGGCGCGGTTTGCACGGTCGGCGGCAGCAGGGATGGGGCGAGGGCGGGCAGGGGTCATATCCGCGGGATTGTCTGGGCTGGCCGGCGCGGTGGCAACCTTTGGGCATGCGGCATCGCGGCCCGGAAGGACGGATTGCGGGGGGCAAAAATGCCGCGCAAGTTGGCGGCCTGACGCAGCCACCAGGACACCGGACCATGCCACAGACCTACCAGACCCTGACCATCGAGCAGCCGCAGCCGCACACCGTGCTGGTCACGCTGAACCGGCCGGAGGTCGCCAATGCGATGAACACCCAGATGGGGCTGGACCTGCTGGCCGCGTTCGAGCCGTTCCACGCCGCGCCCAATGCGCAGCGCTGCATCGTCATCACCGGCGCCGGTCCGCGCGCCTTCTGCGGTGGCGGCGACCTGAAGGAACGCAATGGCATGACGGATCAGCAGTGGCAGGACCAGCACTTGATCTTCGAGCGGGCGATTCGCGGCATCATCCAGTGCCCGGTGCCGGTGATCGCCGCGGTGAACGGCGCGGCCTATGCTGGCGGCATGGAAATCTCGCTGTGTGCCGATTTCATCTATGCCTCGGAGAACGCCCGGTTCGCGCTGACCGAGGTGACGCTGGGCATCATGCCGGGCGCCGGCGGCACCCAGAACCTGCCGCGCGCGGTGGGGGCGCGCCGCGCCAAGGAGATTCTGCTGACCGGCAAACCGTTCACCGTGCAGCAGGCGTTCGAGTGGGGCATGGTGAATCGCATCTGCACGCCGGACACGCTGCTGGCGGAGGCGCTGGAGACCGCGGCCACCATCGCCGGCAATGCGCCGATTTCGACCCGGCAGATCAAGCAGTCGGTGGATTACGGGCTGAACATGGACCGCGCCAGCGGCATGATGTTCGAGATCGAAGCCTACAATCGCATGGTGCCGACCGAGGACCGCCGCGAAGGAATTCGGGCTTTCAACGAGAAGCGCAAGCCGGTCTACCAGGGCCGCTGATCCACTCCAGCCGCGCGGCCGGCTGCCTGGAACGCCAGACGGCCCGCCGTGGTTGGCACGCAGCGTTCCGCCCCGCCTCGCGCCGGTGGATCCTGGCGGTCGGCCCGCCCGCCCGGCGGCACCTCCATCGCCAGCGAGCCGGGAGCGGGCACCGCATCGGGCATCTGCTGCTGGATCGCCCGCTCTTGCCCGCCGGCCCTGGCCCCGAAGTTGCTTGGACGGCGGCATGCCTGAGCAGCCTCTGCCATGACCGCACCCGTCGCCGCAGTCGCCGGTGCGGCCGCGCCCGCCGCTGGCGCCGCTCCGCCGGCCCGTCACGCCGAAAGCGAACACGGGTTCAGTTTTCACGACATCCTGTCGGCACTGAACCCGCTGCAATATCTGCCGGTGATCGGCACAATCTACCGGGCGGTGACCGGCGACACGATCCCCGAGCCGATCCGACGCTTCGGCTCACTGGTGGTCAGCGCGCTGCTCGGCGGGCCGATCGGCATCGCCATCAACCTGGGAACCATGGTCGCCGAGGAGGTCACCGGGATCAATCTCGACCAGACCGGCCAGTCATTGTTGCACGGTAACTCGGTGGAGACCGCATTCGGCGGCCACACCGACCCGATGCCCGCCGCGCAATCTCCGGTCGCCGCAGGCCAGCCTCCCGCTGGTGGGGTAGCGACGGCCGGCGCAACGGACCGGGCGGCCGATGCCAGACCGGGCGCGGCGCCGGTGCCGGTCACGCTGATCCTGGCCCGGGCAACCCCGCCGGCGGAACCCCAGGCCTGGACGCCGGCGCAGCTCACCGCCTACGGCATCACCCAGGGTGCTGCCGGCACGCTGCGACGGGCCGGGGTTGAAGGTGCGGATGTGCTGAACGGCCTGGAGCTGTCGCGCCTGCACGCGGCCCACACCGCCTATGCGCGCCTGGCGGTGCCTTTTACCTGATTGCGTCACCTGATTGCGTCACCTGATTGCGCCGGCCGCGCGACCACTCGCGGCCGA
The DNA here is from genome assembly GCA_963789495.1 of uncultured Alphaproteobacteria bacterium. Taxonomy (GTDB): domain Bacteria; phylum Pseudomonadota; class Alphaproteobacteria; order Acetobacterales; family Acetobacteraceae; genus CAWBLP01. The sequence continues at coordinate 70,555 of CAWBLP010000008.1, read as the reverse complement.
AGATGGCCGAACCGGCGGTTCTGTGACACGCTGTCGTCAACGCCGCCCGGGAGGAGACCTGTCCGATGAACGTGATGACCGACATCCAGGCGCAAGGCCTGACGCGCAGCCTGGCCGCACAGGCCCAGTCCTTGAGCTTCGCCGACATCCCGGACGACGTGCGTGCATGGGCGCGGCATTGCGTGCTCGACTACCTGGCCTGCGCGGTCGCCGGCGCGCAGGACGAGCTCAGCGCCATCCTGCTCGCTGAACTGGTCGAGCAGGGCGGGGCCGCGGATGCCACCATCATCGGCCAAGCCGCCCGGCTGCCGGTCGCCTCCGCCGCGCTGGTCAACGGCGCGGCGTCCCACGCGCTCGATTTCGACGACGTCAACATGGCGATGCCTGGCCATCCGTCGGTGGCGATCCTGCCCGCCCTGCTCGCGCTGGCGGAGCAGCGCGGCAGCAGCGGCGCCGACGTGCTGACCGCCTTCGTCGCGGGCTATGAATTGCAATGCCGGATCGGCCGCACCATCGCCCCCGGGCATTACGATGTGCTGGGTTTCCACGCCACGGCAACGGTCGGCAGTTTCGGTGCCGCCGCCGCCTGCGCCCATTTGCTCGGCCTGGATGCGGAACAAACTTCGCTCGCTCTGGGCATCGCCGGCACCCAGGCGGCCGGGCTGAAATCGATGTTCGGCACCATGTGCAAGCCGCTGCACGCCGGCAAGGCGGCCTATAACGGGCTGCTCGCGGCGAAACTCGCGGCCCGCGGCTTCACCAGCCGCAGCGACGTGTTGGAATGCCCGCAAGGCTTCGCCCGCACCCACAGCCCGGATTTCCGCCCGGAACGCGCGCTGGAGACGCCGGCAGGTGGTTGGTACATCCGCCACAACCTGTTCAAGTATCACGCCGCCTGCTACCTGACCCATGCGCCGATCGAGGCCGCCCGCAAGCTGCGCGATCAGCACAAGCTGGTCCCCGAGCAGATCGAGCGCATCCGCCTGCAACTCGACGAGGCCTGCGACCGGGTCTGCAACATCCCCGCGCCGCGCACCGGGCTGGAAGCGAAATTCTCGCTGCGCCTGACCACCGCGATGGGGCTGGCGGGCGTGGATACCGGGCGGCTGTCCACCTATGCGGAGGCCACCACCGCCGATCCCGTTCTGGTGGGCCTGCGCGAGCGGGTGGCGTTCGATTTCCTCAAGGGCACGCCGCATACCCGCGCCCGGCTCGACGTGGTGCTGAACGACGGGCGCACCGTCTCCGCCGAACACGATTCCGGCGTGCCAGCCTCGGACACCGCCGATCAGGGCCGGCGGCTGGAGGAAAAGTTCTCGGCCCTGGTCGAGCCGGTGTTCGGCGCCGGTCGCTGCGGCAAGCTGATTGAGCAGGTGCGTGGCTTGGACGGGCTGGCGGATCTGCGCGGGCTGATGGGACTTTGCGCCGGCTGAACCGACCGACGGAGCGGCTTCTACGCGGATGTGCGGCGTCGCCCGCATAGGGTCTGCGGTCGGCGGCACACCGCCCAGGTCACGTTCCAGCCACTGCCGGCCCTGCGGCAACCGAGGGCCGGCCGGCAGCGTTAAATGCCACACAGCAAAAAAGGTGTGGCTATGGCCAGTCTGAATGATCCAACCGACACGACCGGCGGCCTGATCGCGGCCGACCAGGTGCAGGGCACCAGCATCTACAACCGAGCCGGCGAGAACCTCGGCGCGGTGGATGACATCCTGATCGACAAGGTGAGCGGCAAGATTGCCTACGCGATTGCCGGTTTCGGCGGATTCCTGGGCATTGGCGAGCGCTATTATCCGCTGCCCTGGGAGAAGCTGGCCTACGATACCGCGATGGGCGGCTACGTGGTGGATCTGGACCGCAGCATGCTGGAGGGCGCACCCTCCTACGCCAGCGACGAACGCGTCGGCTGGGGCGACCGCGCCTGGGATCAGCGGGTGTACGACTACTATGGCGCGCGGCCGTACTGGGACATCATGCCGTAGCGACTACGGCCCACGGCCGTACCGGGACATCATACCCGGTAGCGGCGCTCCTCATCGTCCCCTGATCGTCCTGACCGTCCCCTCATCGACATGGCCGGGCTCGACCCGGCCATCCGCCCCCGAGCGGCGGCGCAGAGTTCATCCATGAGGATGACCCGGTCGTTCCGGTGGAGACGGCCGGGCCAAGTCCGGCCGAGACAAGAGTGGGAATCCGCCCCGGTCGCTCACCGTGATAGTCGACCGACCGACCGACGCTCAGCCCGCCAGCTTCTGCTGCAGCGTCTCGTTGACCAGGGCGGGGTTGCCCTTGCCCTTCATGGCCCGCATCACCTGGCCGACGAAAAACCCGAACAGCTTGTCCTTGCCGGCGCGGTACTCCGCTACTTTGTCGGCATGCGCGGCCAGCACGCCCGCTACCGCGGCGTCGATCGCGCTGGTGTCGGTGACCTGGCGCAGCCCGCGCTCATCCACGAGCGTCGCGGGGTCCTTGCCGGTCTCCACCATCGCGTCGAACACCTCCTTGGCGATCTTCCCGTTGATCGTGTTGTCCGCCATCAGATCCAGCAGCGCGCCCAGCGCCGCAGCGGACACAGGTGACGTCTCGATCGTCTTTCCGGAGCGGTTCAGCGCCGCAAACAGATCGCCCATCACCCAGTTGGCGGCGGTCTTGCCGACCCGCCCCTTCGCCACGGCCTCGAAATAATCAGCACTGGCGCGTTCCGCGACCAGCACGCCGGCATCGTACGCGGTCAATCCGTACTCGCGCATGAAACGCGCCTTCTTTGCGTCCGGCAGCTCCGGCAGCGACGCCTTCAACGCCGCGACCCAGTCATCCTCCAGCACCAGCGGCAGCAGATCCGGATCGGGGAAGTAACGGTAATCATGCGCGTCCTCCTTCGAGCGCATGCTGCGCGTCACGCCGCGCCCGCTGTCGAACAGGCGGGTTTCCTGCTCCACCATGCCGCCGGATTCCCACACCTCCACCTGGCGCTTCGCCTCCGCCTCGATTGCCTGCATGACGAAGCGCACCGAGTTCACGTTCTTCACCTCGCAGCGAGTGCGATACGGTTCTCCGGACTTGCGCACCGAGACGTTCACGTCGGCGCGCATGGAGCCTTCCTCCATGTTGCCGTCGCAGGTGCCAAGGTAGCGCAGGATGCTGCGCAGCTTGCGCAGATAGGCGCCGGCTTCCTCGGGGGAGCGGATGTCCGGCTCCGACACGATCTCCATCAGCGCGACCCCGGAGCGATTGAGGTCGATATAGGATTTGGTCGGATGCTGATCGTGCAACGACTTCCCGGCATCCTGTTCCAGATGCAGCCGCGTGATGCCGATCGGCTTCACGCGTCCATCGGCGAGCTCGATCTCTACCGTGCCTTCGCCGACGATCGGGTGCTCGGTACTGGCTGATCTGATAGCCGGCGGGCAGGTCGGGGTAAAAGTAGTTCTTGCGGTCGAACCGGCTGACCAGGTGGATATGCGCGTTCAGCCCGAGCCCGGTGCGCACTGCCTGCGCTACGCACTCGCGGTTGATCACCGGCAGCATGCCGGGGAAGGCGGCATCGACGAAGCTCACCTGGGTGTTGGGCGGTGCGCCGAATGCGGTGGCCGCACCGGAGAACAGCTTGGCGCGGCTGATCACCTGGGCATGGACCTCCAGGCCGACCACGACCTCCCACGCGCCGGTGCTGCCTTCGATGCGGTAACTGGGTTCAGCCATCAACTCTGCTCCTTTGCGCATCGGGGCGCTACGGGCGCAGTCTAAGCGGGGTTGGCAGCCTGTGCCATGCATCGCGCTTGTTGGGGGGCAGCAAGGATCGGGACGTTGCCCCGAATCCCACCAGGAGGCTTTGCCTCCTGGACGTCCAGCAAAGGCTCGCCTTTGCAATCGGATTCGGTTTGGGGTGGAGAGGGGGCGCGGCGTTCCCGGACCGGCGCATCATCACGACCGGCCCCCTCCCCACCCCAAACAGAGTCGGTTCCAAGGGCCGGGCCCTTGGCGGGGATGCAAGGGGCAGCGCCCCTTGATGGGGGTTCGGGGGCAACGCCACCGATCCCTGCTGCCTCCCCAACAAGCGCGGACGTGTGGCACAGGCTGCGGCGCTCTTACAGCGGGATCGCCAGCAGCGTGTCGAAATGGCTGCTGTCGCAGACGACGATCCGTTCTGCGAAGCGCAGCGCGCCCGCCGCATCAACCACCCGATCGAGATAGCTGCCGGTCGCGAACAGCATGCTGCTGCCGTCCCGCATGATGCGGACCACCAGGAACGGGGTCCGCGCCGTCATCGCGGCGTCGTCGGTCAGCGGCAGTCCGATGATATGGCGATAGGCCTGGCGTTCGTAGATATTGGCAGAGCGCAGCGCGGTCACCCGGTCGCGCAGCATCGCGCAGGAATCGGCATACACCACGCCGGCGGCGTAGCCGCGCCGCTGATTCTCGGCCGAGGTGATCTTGTAGACGCAGTCCTCGGTGAAGAACCCGGGCCAATCCTCCAGCCGGTCTTCATCGATCGCCGCGGTATAGGCGGCGTTCAGCGCGGCCAGGCGCAGCAGCAGGCTCATAGCCCGACCATCCGCCGCCACAGCGACCAGAAGCCGCGGACCGCCGCCTCGGTGGCGCGAGTTGCCTGGCTCTCGATGTCGCGCCCGCCCATCTGCACGATGGACGCGTCGCCCTCGGCCGTCGCGATGCCGCGTTCGACGAAGCCGCCGATGCAGCCATCTTCCATCGACACGAATCCGGCCGGTCCGCCCAGGTTGAGATGCCGCAGGCGCCGCCGGCGCAATTCGGGCGGGTCATCGGCGTAGCCGAAATAGATCCATTCCAGGTTGGTGCGATCCACTCCGGCGGGAGTGAAGAACCGCAAGGCCATGGCGTTCTGCGTCTGCTGCACGACGAAGTTCGGAAAGATCGTCACGATATGCTGGCGGATCCTGTCGTCATGTTCGTCGACCACATCGGTCAGGCTGGGATCCTCCAGCCGGAAGTCGTCGTCCACCGAGCGAAGACCCGCATAGGCGGTGTCGTCGGCGGTATCGGGGGCGATGGTGGACGACACGCTGCAGCCGCCATTCGGGCTCACGATCAGCCCGCCGCCCTGGCTCAGCCGGTTGATTTTGAACGTGGCGAAGAACAGGTGCAGCAGGCTCGCGTGATAGGAATCCCGCACGTTCTCGGCGTACATCTTCCAGTTGTTCGGCAGCACTTCGACGAACCGGCCAATGATCTCCAGTTGCCGGCCGGCGATCACACGCTCCGCCATGCGCCTCACGTCGGGCCCGATGAATTCCTCCAGCGAGGGCGTGTCGGCATGCAGCGTGCCGAACACCAGCCCGCAGAATAGCGTGGTTCGCAGCTTGCGCGGCCCATGGTCCTCGGCACGAAAGCCGGCGGGCATGCCGCCCTTGCCGTTCACTCCGCGCTGAAACGCGGCCGACCGCAGCGTGCCGCGCAGATCGTAGCGCCAGGCATGATAGACGCATTGGAAGTGCTTGGCCCCGCGACCTTCATCATCCAGGCAGATCAACGCGCCGCGATGCACGCAGCGATTCTCGAACGCCGCGATCGAGCCGTCTTCGTCGCGCACCACGACGACCGGCATCTGCCCGAGCTTCGTCGTGCGCCAGTCACCCGGGCCGGGGATCTCCAACTCAAGGCAAAGAAAATTCCAGACCGGCCCCTCGAACACGCGTTCCTGCTCGGCCCGCAGCAGCGCAGGATCGCGATACACCCAGTACGGCACGCGCGTGAGGTCGTCCGACCAGGACGACGCGGCTGGCATATCCGGCATGGATCTTTCCCTCCCGACGCAAACGCGTTGGGTCGCCATCCTAGCACGCCGAAGGATCAGGTCGACTTGGCCATGGTTTTGGGGGATCGCCATCGGTCGCCGCAGGAGCCTGGCCGGAAGCGGACCGGCCCTGGCGTAGCGGCGCCCGGGGCCTCTTCGCGTTTCGGCAAGGGACGGCACCCAGCCGCTCTCAACCTCGGCGATTGCTTTGCCTATGCCTGCGCCCGCCAACTCGCGGCGCCCGTGCTGTGCAAGGGAAACGACTTTCCGCGGACCGACATCGACCTCGCCTGAGGTAACCGCGACGCGTGCCGTCAGCCTCCCGCCCGCACCGCCGGCAGCGCGTGAAACCCCGCCGCCTGTTCCAGCGCCGCACCCACCGCGAACATCGTTTCTTCGGCGAACGGCTTGCAGATCACCTGCAGGCCCAGCGGCAGGCCGTTCGCGTCCAGCCCGCCCGGCACCGATATCGCCGGCACGCCGGCCAGGTCGGCCGGCACGGTGAACACGTCGTTCAGATACATCTGCACCGGGTCGTCCTGATTCTCGCCCTGCGCGAAGGCGGCGGATGGCGCGGTTGGGGTCAGCAGCGCGTCGACATCGGCAAACACCTCGGTGAAGTCGCGCAGGATCAGCGCCCGCACCTTCTGGGCGCGCAGGTAATAGGCATCGTAATACCCGGCCGACAGCACGTAGGTGCCGATCAGCACGCGCCGCCGCACCTCGGCGCCGAATCCGGCCGCCCGTGTGCGCTCATACAGGTCGCGCAGGTCGGCGCCGTCCGCACGCAGCCCGAACCGCACCCCGTCATAGCGCGCCAGGTTGGACGATGCTTCGGCCGGGGCGACGATGTAGTAGGTGGGCAGCCCGTATTTGGTGTGCGGCAGCGAAACGTCGACGATCTCGGCGCCGGCGTCGCGTAGCCAGGCCACGCCCTGCTGCCACAGCGCTTCGATCTCCGCCGGCATGCCTTCGGAGCGGTACTCGCGCGGCACGCCGATGCGCAGTCCTTTTACCCCGCGCGCGCAGGCGGCCTCGTAGTCCGGCACCGGCCGGTCGGCGCTGGTGGAATCCTTTGGGTCGTGGCCGGCCATCGAGCCGAGCAGAATGGCGGTGTCGCGCACGGTGCGGGCGAACGGGCCGGGATGGTCCAGCGAGGAGGCGAACGCCACCACGCCCCAGCGCGAGCAGCGCCCATAGGTCGGCTTGGCGCCGACGATGCCGCAGAACGAGGCCGGCTGGCGGATCGATCCGCCGGTATCGGTGCCGGTGCCGCCCATTGCCAACCGCGCCGAGACCGCCGCCGCCGATCCGCCGGAGGACCCGCCGGGCACCAGCACCGCCGCGTTGTCCTGCCGCCGCTTCCACGGGTTTTCCACTGGGCCGTAGGCGGAGGTCATGTTGGACGAGCCCATGGCGAACTCGTCCATGTTCGTCTTGCCGAGGAAGATGGCGCCGTCGCGCAGCAGGTTGGCGGTGACCGTGCTTTCATAGGGCGGCACGAACGGCCCGAGAATCCGGCTGCCGGCGGTGGTGCGCACGCCCGCGGTGCAGAACAGATCTTTGATCGCCAGCGGAATGCCGGTCAGCGCGCGGGTCTCACCCCGCGCCAGGGCGGCGTCGGCGGCGCGCGCCTGGTCCACCGCCTGCGCGTGGCTGACAGTGATATAGGCGTTGAGCCGCGGGTTCAGCGCCTCGATTGCGTGCAGATGCGCCAGCGTCAATTCCTCGGCGGTGAATTCTTTGGCCCGCAACCCGTCGCGGGCCTGCGCGATCGTCAGATCGGTGAGCATCACTCCACCACCTTGGGCACCGCATAGAAGTTGTCGGCGCGATCGGGGGCATTGCCCAGCACCTGGTCGGGATAGGCGCCGTCGGTCACCGCATCCTCGCGCATCTTCAGCGCCATGCGCGCGCCGCCGGTAAGCGGCTCCACCCCGTCCACGTTCACCGCGTTGAGCTGCTCGATCCAGCCGAGGATGCCGTTCAGCTCCGCCTGCAGCGCGGGGATTTCGCTGTCGTCGACGTGGATGCGAGCGAGGGTGGCGATGCGACGGATGGTCGCGGGATCGAGCGACATGCAGGCTCTCTTGTGTGGGAAACCAACCGGCAACTTACCGGGCGGGGAGGGGCGGTTCAACCGGCGCGCCTGCGCGGCACGACCGGTGCGGCGCGCTACCCGGCCACGATGGCGTTGCGGATGGCCAGCGGTGCTCCGACCCGCGCCAGCGGCTCGAATCCCGATCCGGTGCCGTGGATCATCAGGGTGCCATAGCCGAACATCCTGGCGCCGATGCTCTGCTCCACATCCACCGTCTCGATCTTGCTGACATTGATCTCGACGGTATGCCGCGCCAGCAGGCCGCGCTTGTAGATCACCCGACGGTCGGTCACCACGATCTCCGTCGTGTGGCGGCGGACCGCGATCGCGAGGAACTGCAGCAGGCCGATCGCCGCAATCACCGCGGCGACAAGGCGCAGGTAGAAGCGCCAGTCGGACTCCGGCACCCAGAGCGACCCGAGCGCGGCGATGGCAGCCAACAGCGGCAGCAGCAATGCCCCGAGATAGATCGTCCAATGCAGTCGGCCGACGATCCGTACGGTCTCATCGGGCTGCAGCACTTTGGTGTAATAGGCCATGCATACAGCCTGCCATCTGCCGACGCTTCGCGGCGTGCAGAACTGCGTGATCCGGTCCGCGTTGTGTGGCGGGGCGTGGAAGCGATCGAGGCTTTACCCCGAACCCCACCAGGAGGCTTTGCCTCCTTGGACCTCCAGCAAAGGCTCGCCTTTGCAATCAAATCGGTTTGGGGTGTGGAAGGGGCGCGAGCGCCTTGGACCAATTCCCCATCACGACCAGCCCCCTCCACACCCCAAACAGAGTCGGTTCCAAGGGCCGGGCCCTTGGCGGGGTTTCAAGAGGCAGCGCCCCTTGATGGGGGTTTCGGGGGCAACGCCCCCGCCGCTTGCCGTGCCCCACCACACGGCGGGGGACCCCGGCCACCGAGTTCTGCTCAGGCGGCCTTGCTGTCGCGTGACCAGCGCCGCGCGACGTCGTCCAGGCAGGCTGCCATCGCGATCGGCAAGCGGGCCACCACGGTATCCAGTCGCCCGATCAGACGTTCGGCCGATTCGGCGTCGCTACGGGTAGCCGCATCGGCGATCTCCTCCAGCAGTTCGCCCAGCGCCAGAGCGCCGCAGGTCTCCGCCATGCCGCTGATTTCCTCGCAGCTGCGCAGGATCGCGTCCACCTCCCAGCCCGGCAGCAGTTCGCTGAGCCGGGTGCAGCGGGCGGTGGCGTCGGTGATGAACTCGGCAACGCACGCCCTGGCCCGGTCCAGGCCGACAACGGCCACCATTTCCTCCAGGAACGCGGCCGAGACATCGGCCACATAGTCGATCGTGCCGGGCTCCGGCGCCTCCGCCACGGTCTCGCTCCGGCCCTGGCCGATCCAGCGATGCAGGGTCGCGGTCAGCCGATCCAGATTGACCGGCTTCTCCAGCACCGAAGTGAAGCCGGCGTCGCTGCAGCGCTGGCGCAGCCTGGCGCCCTGCAACGCGGTCAGGGCGATGATCGGCACAGTCGCGCCACGGTTCGGCAGCGCCCGGATGCGCTGCGTGGCGGCGAATCCGTCCAGGCCGGGCATCTGCAGGTCCATCACGATCGCATCGAAACTGTCGCGCGAGGCCAGCCGCACCGCCTCCTCGCCATCGTTGGCGATGAACACCGCGAAGCCGCGCCGGGACATCGCCGCGGCGAGCAGGGCCTGGTTGGCCTTGTCGTCCTCGGCCAGCAGCACGCGGCCGCCGCGGAACAGCGACACGTTCGGCTCCAGCAGGTCGAAGGATGGCCGCTCCGCCAGCAGCTGCTTCGCGATCGCGGCGATCTGGTAGGGGTCGCGCGCCGGGACGCTGGCATCCACCTGCGCTGTCTCGGCGCCCTTGCCGACCCAGACCACGACGGCGCGGCGGCCGAAGGGCGTGGCGCGCAGGCGCAGGATGAACACCTCGCCCGGCATGCCCGGCAGGTTGCCCTGCAGCACCACGAGGTCGACCGCACCGCGCTGCGCTTCCAGCCGTTCGGCCAGTGCCAGGCCGAGATAGCCGTCGGGTGCGGTCTCCACCAGCAGCCCGGTCTCGCTGAGCTGGCTAGCCAAGGCGCGGGTGGCGGGGTCGTCGTCGGCGACGATCAGCGCGGTCCGGCCGGCGAACGGCATCGGCCGGTCCTGCGCCGCCACCGGATCGGCCGGGCATTCGAAGGTGAATTCGGAGCCGACGCCGAGGGCGCTCTGCAGGGTAATGGCGCCGCTCATGAGGGTCGCATTCTCCCGGCACAGCGCGAGACCGAGGCCAAGCCCACCCTGGCCGCTGCCTTCCTGGGCCCGCCCCCGCTTGAACCGCTCAAAGATCTGCTCGCGCTCGCCCGGGTCGATGCCCGGGCCGGTGTCGGACACCGCGATGCGCAACCGGCTCCGCCCATCGGACGGGACCGCCGAGGCGCGGATTTCCACCCGGCCGCTGGCGGTGAATTTCACCGCGTTGCTGGCGAGGTTGAACACCACCTGGCGCAGTCGGATCGGATCCAGCAGCCACTGCCCGCGCAGCAGGTCGTCGCAGCTTGCGCGCAGCTCCAGCCCCTTGTCGCGGGCCTGCGGCCGCAGCACGTCCACCACCTCCTGCACCAGGGCGGTGACATCCACCGGCTCGCGCAGCAGGGCACCGCGGCCGACCTCGCCGCCGGCCACCTCCAACAACCCGTTCAGCATGCCCAGCAACGCGCCGCAGCTGCCATGCACGCGCTCCAGCCAGGTGCGCTGCTCCTGTTCCAGTTCGCCATCCAGCAGCAGCTCGCAGATCCCCATGATGCTGGTCATCGGCGTGCGCATGTCGTGCCCGAGGGAGGTGAGCAGCCGCTCCTGGTCGTGGCGGGCCTCAGCGGTTTTGGCGGTGGCAAGCTCCTGGGCGGCGGTTGCGGCCACCTCGGCGGTGATGTCGCGTCCGCTGCACAGGAAGCCGTCCGGCGTATCGGCCGCCAGCGAAATCCGGCAGACCGGTGCTGTCTCGCCGGTCCCGAGCCGCACCGTCAGGTCGGTGACGGCGACCTGGCGCCGCAGCGCCTCGTCGATCTGCCGGGCTTCCGGGGCGTCCGCGGCGAGGCCGAGCGCCGCGAGCAGGGGCTGCCCCGTGGCGCCCGCCAGCGCGTCGGGCACCAGGCCACGCGTCTCCCGCACGATTCCGGTCGCATCCAGCACGAGCTGCCAATCGTTGCCGAACCCGACCACGGCCGCGACCGGGCGACCGGGGCGGCGGCGCGGAATGGCCAGGCCGATGGCGACCAGCCAGGCGGCCAGCAGCAATCCGCCGGCCACCAGCACCAGCGTGTCGAACGGTCGGTTGGCGAGCACCGCGTCCGGCGACAGCGACGCGGTCACCGTTCCGTCGAGCCGGTGCAGCGGGGCCTGGGCGGACCAATGCGTCGGCTCGTCCAGCCGGCGCAGCACGTCGAGCTTGACGGCGAGGGACTGCCCCATGGTCGCGCCGGGGTTCAGCGCCGGGTCGGCGCCGACCAGCAGCGGGCCGTTCTCGCCGCCATTGCCGAGGCTGATGGAGGTCCCGGTGCTCAGCCAGTCCGGCGAGACCAGTCCCTGCAGCCGTCCCTGCGGCAGCAGCGCGCCGATCAGACCGACCGGTTTTCCGGTGGCGTCGACCACCGTGCGGGCCAGCACGATCCCGTCCTCGGTGCCGAACCAGGGCCGGTCCAGCCGCTGTGCCGCGAGCAGGTCGGGCGGCGCCGCCAGGGCGCGGCGGAACCACGGCGCGTCCGCCACCGCCGCGTCCTGCCGGGTGAACGGCGCGGAGGCGGCCAGCAATTGTCCGTCGGCACCGATCATGAATGTTGCGGTCGCGGGCAGCAGGATCTGGAAGCGCAGCAGGCGCGCGGTCTGTGACACCCGGTCGGCACCGGCGAAGTCACCCGGCCGGACCACCTGCACCTGTTCGGCGAACCGGGCCAGCGCGGCGTCGATGCTGCCGGCCACGCCATCGGCCACCAGGGCTGCCTGCCGGCTGGCATGCCGTCCGGCCTGCACCAGCTGCACACCGGCCAGCGCCGCCCAGGCGCCGAGCAGCAGCAAGCCCATCATAAGAACCAAGACCGTTCGCAAGGTGACGTGCTGCGGGACCGTGCGGACGGAGCGTCGGCGATTCACCACGATCTGCCCTCTGTCGAATTTCTTAGCGTTAGCGGTGTGCTGGTTGCATAGGATTTCCCAGTCTCCGCCGCAGGTACCAATCCGGTGTCACAGTTAGATAACGATGCCACGGGCACAGCGGAACCATCGCTGGCCGTCGGCCCCTGATTCCATCAGCGTGATGACCGGTAAGTCCTTGTCAGGGGACTGAAGATCGAGCACGCCGCCGCTGAGCAGCATGAGCACGCGGCTGAGCGAAGCCTCATCATGCCCCATTACGAACATCAGTTCACGATCTCCGGCGTGACCGCCGCGAATCGCCCAGGTACCGGCCGGGCCGTGAAAATGCGCCACCGGATTACCGGTTGCGGCGGTCGCGGTCGCGAGCGCGACGCTGAGCCGGATCGGCGTCTTGCGCCGGACCGTCACCTCTACCTTGGTCCGACCGGACGCCGCGACGGCGATGCAGGCATCGGAGCTGGTCTGGAACGACCAACCGGCGTGCACCATCGGCCGAACCGCGCGGGGGGGCGGCGGCGGTGGTTCAGGTGGGGGTGGTGGCAGCTTCGCCGGCTGGCTGGCGCAGGACGCCGCCAGCAGCGTGGCCGCCCACACGAGACGCGACCTCCTCAGCAACGCGGCGATCCGTCGACCAGTTTGATGCGCATCCATGCAATGCAACAGTAGCACATGCGGCAGTACGAATCGCTATCGTCCTGACACACAATTGTGATCCTGCAGTGCTTCCCCATGGCCACGATCGCCGGCGGCCAGATCGGCGCGACCGTCCAGCAGGATGAAGCCAGGTCGGTTGCCGAACGTGGCGCCGGCAACCACCAGTGTATGCCAGCGCATTTCCGCGGCCGGCACCGATTTCGCGAGCAGCAGGAAGGGGTTGGCGTCGGCCAGGTCGTCCTGCTCGATCCGCATTGCGCGATAGCGTGTGCCGGCCAATGCAACCGGGAAGGGCGTCCAATCCGGTCCAACGGCCGCCTGATGGGCGTGCAAGGCCGCATTTACATCGGCGCGCAGGCAATCGACGTGGATATGCAACTGGTCCTGCGACCGACCGGCCGCGGAATTGATGGCGAGTGAAACGACGTCGCGCGGCAGGGCGTGGCCGGCCCGCTGCTCGACATAGCGGCGGGCCTGCCATGCGGGCTGCCAGTAATTCGGCGCATCGGGCGCTAGAATCGACGGATCATCGATGCCGCTCACGCGCGCTGTCGGAATCAGCAGGAATTGCAGGTCGCCACGGATGTCCTTCAAGACGGCATAGCCGCCGGCGAGGTCGACGGCTGTGCAGGGCGCCGGATCATGGTCCTGCTGCTGATGCGGCACGCAGCGGTCGTGCACGATATGCCACAGGGTCGAGGGGTCGGCGGCGCGCGCCGCCAGCGCGATGACCAGGACCAGCACAATGCCGATGGCGCAGGTAATGCCGATCGACCGACGTTGCAGCCCACGAACCGGGTCGGCCCGCATTGCTGCCTCGGACTTCGGCTGATTCACGGCGTATCCTTGCCAGGAAACATTGCGTCCCGCAGCGGTCCAACCAGTGGCGGCATCGACGGAAGCTAAGCAGAGTTCCGCGGTCTGTGCCACGCATCCCGCTTAGGGGTGGGATGCGTGGCACAGACCGTGGCGCTCAGTTCGTCGCTGTCGCCGATTTGCCGCCCGCGGCGACCCAGGGGTTGATGCAGCCGACCCCGGACCGGCGATACACCACCACGCCGTCGAAAGCGGCGATCGGGTGATAGTGCAACCAGGCGCGGGAGAAGGCCGGCGAGGCCGCTCGCAGCACGTCGACGTAGTTCACTCCGCGCACATCCACCACCGCCAGGTCGGGGCAGCCATTGATGAAGTCGTGCACGACCCAGCGCCGGACCGGCCATTCCCGTGCCGCGGCAGGGTCGAAACGCACTCGCCACAGCTCGCCCTTCAACGCCCACATCGAGTCGAAGCGCGACGCCCAGCTCACCCCGGTCTGGTTGACCACGGGAAAACCCAGCGCGATCCATTCGGAGAAGGCGACGTAGGTATGGGCGTGCTGCTCGCGCACCAGCCGCTCCAGCTTGCCCACGATGGTGCGCTCCGGCGCGAGCGCCAGGGCGAACTGCGGCTGCAGCCGCTGGAACGCGGCGATCGAGAACGACGTCACCACGACGCCCGCCAGCACCAGCGGCAGCAGCACGCCGCGCCATTGGCCGGCACGATTTGCCCAGGCCGAGGCACTCCACAGCAGCAGCGCCAGGATGGTGGCGATGATCGCCGGCAGGCGATGATAGAACCAGTCCTTGCCGTCCATGAAGCAGACCAGCGTGCTGACGGCGGCGAACAGCACCAGTGTCAGCATCAGATTGCGTTCCGGCATGCGGCGCCAGGCGATCCACAGCAGCAGTGCCGCCACCGCCTGCCCGATCAGCAGCCGAACGGTATCGAGCACCAGATGCAGCAGCGGCACATCGCTGGCGCCGTACAAGGCCAGTGCGAGCGGCACTGCGCGCGCCAGGTAGGCCGGGCTGACCAGCGCGACCAGCCCGGCATACAGGACGAGCGCGCCGATCGCCGCCATTGGCATGGCGCGCCAGGGCCGCAGGCCACGATACAGCGCGAGACATTCGAGTATCACGAACACCGCGCCGTAGCGTGGTTTGAGGGCGCAGCCGAGGCCGGCCGCTATGCCGGCCAGCAGCGCGGCCGACAGGCGTGTCGGCATCCCGTCCAGCGTTCGGGCGAACAGCACCAGGTAGGGCAGGGTGGCGGCGACCAGCAGGTGCTCGCGCTGGCCCAGTTCGCCGGCCGGCACGACCAGCAGGACCGTGCCGATCAGGGCGAAGACGCTCAGCCGGTCCCGGAACAGGCCGCCCGCGCTGCGCAGCAGACTGGCGGCCCACCACGCGAAGCCCAGCATCAGGGCAATGAAGAACGGCATGGCGACCAGCTGCGAGTCCATGCCCAGCCAGCCTGCCAGCCGGATCGGGATGGCGGAGATCCAGATGATCAGCGGCGGGTTCACCTCCACCACGTCGACATAGAGCTCACGCCCGTCCAGCCAGCGGCGCGCCACGTACAGCAGCCAGGCGATATCGTCTTTCAACGGCGAGCGCAGTGTGGTGAACAGCACAATTGCCAGCGCCGCCAGCAGCAGCGTGAGGCAGGCAAGCGTGACGGCCGACGGCCTGGTCCAGCTGCGGACCGCCCCCGACCGGGAATGCGCTATTATCATAGCGTGATCATAGGCTGATTGTCGTGTCAAAACCGTGTCCGTCCCGGTGCTATTCTGGGCGGCGACGTGTTGCCACACGGTGAATATCTCGCCAATAGGCGGAGTTAAGTCCCCGGGCGGCGACAGGCCCCAAATCGATGCGAGGTCGTTTCACACCAATGTGACAACATTCGCCCTCCCGGGCAGGGCACGGATCGGTCAACAGTGGCGTCACTGTTGTTCCTCGACTGGAAGGGACGCCCCTGCCATGACCGGCGCGGCTTTAGCTGGGGCCAAATCATTGCGGACGATGCGGGCCTGGCTGGTGGTTTCGCTGGTAGTCCCCTTGCTCCTGTTTCTCGCCGCGGCCTGCTACGACCGAAGCGCCATCCTGCATGGCGCGAAGGACCGCCTCCGCGCCACCAACGATGCCCTCAGCGCGCATGCCGAGGCGGTGCTGGAGACCGCCTCCCTCGCCCTGTCGCTCCAGCTCGACGCCGTGAAAAACCTGGACTGGGCTTCGATCGGCCAGTCCTCGGCCGTGCATCAGTTCCTGGTGGGCCTGGACCGGCAGTTGCCGCAGGTCGAACTCGGTCTTCTTTGTCGACCCGGACGGGTTCAACTCGGCCAGCAGCCGCGCCTATCCGATGCCACGCTATGACGTGCGCGATCGGGAATATTACACCGCGGCGAAGGCCGGCGACGCGGACCTGGTGGTGAGCGCGCCGTTCCATGGCAGGGCCGCTGGGGGCTGGGGATTCACGGTAAGCCGTGCGCGGATCACCAATGGCCATTTCGACGGTGTGGCGGCCGTCACGCTGCTGCCGTCCTATTTCCGCCATCTGTACCAGACTGTGCTCAACCTGCCGGAGAGGTCGACCGTGCTGTTGCTGCGCCAGGATGGGACCGTGCTGGCGCGCTTCCCGGACGATCCCGCCTATCCGCGCCAGCTGTCGCCGGACACGCCGACCATGCGGATTGCCGCGGTCCGGCGCAACGCCGTCTACGACAGCGTCTCGCCGCTGGATGATCGCGCCAAGCTTCGCGCCTTGCGCTGGCTGCCCGGCTGGCCGGTGATGGTGGTGTCCGAGATCGATTTCGGGGGCGCGCTGCAGCCATGGTATGTGCACGTCGCCTTGTTCGCCGGGTTCGCGTTTCTCGCCGCGCTCGCCCTGGCGTTGACCGCTTTCCTTGCGCTGCGCCGCGCCGAACGGGAACAGAGCAGCCTGCAGGCGCTGATCGTCGAGACCCAACGCCGCCAACAGGCCGAGGCGGCCCTCCAACAGGCCCAGAAGATCGACGCGCTCGGCCGGCTGACCGGCGGCGTGGCGCATGATTTCAACAACATGCTGACCACCGTCCTGGGTTCGTTGGAGCTGGCCTTGCGGCGGGTCATCGATCCGACCGCGCACCGGCTGATCTCCGCTGCCACCACCGCGGCCCAGCGAGGCGCGAAGCTCACCTCCCAGATGCTGGCCTTCGCCCGCGAGCAGGCCCTCGTGCTGCAGCCGGTGGACCCCAACTCGGCGGTGCGCGACATGGAAGACCTGCTGCGCCGGTCGATCGGGCCGCTGGTGCGGCTGGACTACCATCTGGAGCCCGATGTCTGGGCGGTGATGGCGGACCGGACGCAGCTGGAGCTGGCGGTGCTCAACCTTGTGGTCAATGCGCAGGACGCAATGCCGGTGGGCGGTGGGGTCGCCATCGCCACGCGCAACCTGCCGAACGCGCAGGCATCGTCGGTCGGCCTGCCGCCGCGCGACCATGTGGCCGTGTCGGTCAGCGACACCGGTGAAGGCATGACCGAGACCGTGCGCGCCGCTGCGTTCGAGCCCTTTTTCACCACCAAACCCCCCGGCAAGGGCACCGGGCTCGGCCTGTCCATGGTCTACGGCTTCGCACGCCAGACCGGCGGGACGGTGTCGTTGGAGAGCGCACCGGCCGAGGGGACCCGGGTAACCCTGTATCTGCCGCGGGCGGAGGCAGCCGTCGCCGTCACCTCCGACAGCAAGGACCTGCCGATGCTGCCGCTGCCGCTGCGCGTGCTGCTGGTGGAGGATGGTCCCGCGCCCGGCGAACCCACGGCTGCCCTGTTGCGCGAGATAGGCTGCGAGGTCGCCGACGTGGATGGCGGTTCGGCCGCGCTCGACTGGTTGCGCGGCAGTGCGAGCTTCGACGTGCTGCTGGTGGATTTCATCATGCCGCAGATAGGCGCGGCGCAGTTGGCCGTGGCGGCCAAGGAGCTGCGGCCGTCACTGCCGATCGTGTTTCTGACCGACCCTGCCGAAACCCGCCTGCTCGACCACTGGCAGGCGCTGGGCATCCAGGTGGTGACCAAGCCGTTCCAGATGAAGGCTCTGGTCGAGGCTCTGCACCGCGCGGTCCGCAACGCCACCCGCGCGCTGGCGGAGGCACGCTGAGGCCGGTCGGGGGCGGGGCTTGACCAGCCGCGGCCGGCGCCCGGAGCATGGCTTCCGTCGCACCCGCCCAGGGCCGGCCTCAACAAGCGGGCCGCAACGGTCCAGGCTGCAGGAGGAAACACATGCGTCTCACCAACAAGATCGGCATTGTTACGGCAGCGGCGTCCGGCATGGGGCGCGCGGGCGCGCTGCGCTTCGCCGCGGAAGGCGCAGCGGTCGCGGTGGTGGATCTGGATGAGGCCGGTGCCAATGCCGTGGTGCAGGAGATCACCGCCGCCGGCGGCAAGGCGATCGCGCTGTCGGGCGACCTGCGCCAGGACGCGTTCGCGCGGGATATCGTGCGGCGCACGGCGCGCGAGTTCGGCGGCCTCGATTTCGTCTGGAACCATGTCGGCCATCCCGGACCCGCGGCGATCGAGGGGCTCGACTTCAAGGATTTCGAGCTGGCGATGGATCTGAACGTGCGCACGGTGCTGGTGACCACCACGGCCGCACTGCCGGAGCTACGGGCGCGGGGCGGCGGCGCGTTGCTGTACACCGCTTCCACCTCGGGGCTGACCGGCTCGCAGTTCAGCCCGGTCTACAACATCGCGAAGTTTGGCATCGTGGGCCTGGTGCACGGCCTGTCGAAGCGCTACGCGCGGGAGAACATCCGGGTGAACGCGGTGTGTCCCGGGCCGGTGGATACGCCCATGCTGCGCGTCTTCGTCGCCCGCCCGGACAGCCAGTTGCCACCGGGCGAGACGGCGGAGAGCCTGGTGCTGAAACGCGGCGGTCAGGTGCCGATGGGACGGCCCGCGCGACCGGAGGAAGTCGCCAAC
The DNA here is from genome assembly GCA_963789495.1 of uncultured Alphaproteobacteria bacterium. Classification (GTDB taxonomy): domain Bacteria; phylum Pseudomonadota; class Alphaproteobacteria; order Acetobacterales; family Acetobacteraceae; genus CAWBLP01. Next base: position 52,142 of record CAWBLP010000008.1, on the reverse strand, counting down.
GCTGCGCTGTTCCTGATCTCCGACGAGGCGTCCTACGTCACCGGCGTGGCCTTGCCGGTGGATGGCGGTGCTACGGCGTAGGCGGGAGGTTTCGGGGGCGTTGCCCCGAACCCCTAGCAAGGGGCGCTGCCCCTTGCATCCCCGCCAAGGGCCCGGCCCTTGGAACCGGCTCCGTTTGGGGTGGGGAGGGGCGCTTGCCGGTCCAGACCGGATAGAATCCTGACACGGTGGACCGGATAGATGCCTGACAGTTTGATCCTGGCGGCTGGGGGTCGAGGGGGCAAAGAGCCTGGTGCGGGGCAACGCCCCGACACCACGAGTCAGCTGCGCTCCACTGCCTGGGCCGCGGCGTCGAGTGCGGTCGCGATGGTTTCCGCCGCCGCCTGATCGAGTGGACCCCGCCGCAGGCGCAAGCGCAGCGCCAGCTTCAGGTTCTCCATGCCCCGCAGCACGGGCGCCGGAGGACCCTCGGCGGAGCCGGTGCCGCCTGCGCCGATGCGCGCGGTCAGGTCATCCAGCGCAGCGTGGTTCGCGGTGAGGAAGGCTTCCCCCTCGGCGGTGATGCGGTAGCGCTTGCGGCCAGCCGCGTCGGTTTCGACGGTGGCATATCCCATGTCCTCGAGCCAGGAGAGGGTCGGGTAGATCACGCCGGGGCTGGGACTGTAGCTGCCGCCCATGCGTTCCTCGATCGCCTTCATGAGCTCGTAGCCGTGGCGCGGCTGCTCGCCGATCATCGCCAGGGTGAGCAGGCGAAGCTCGCCGTAGTCGAACGGTCGGAGACCCCGGCGGCCGCCGGAGCGGTGGCCATGGCGGTGGTGGTGGTGCCCGGAGTGACGGCGATCCGCCAGGTCCTCGGGTTGGGCGAAACGGCGGTCTGACCCGCCTCTGTGTCGATGTCGCATGCCGCCGATATAGGTCTCGATATATCGGTAGTCAAGATATATCTACGACCGGTCTGGACGCCCATGCTTGAGCCCGACCGTCCCCCCGCGCACAGTCGGACCAGCACTGCCAAAGGAGGTCGCCGGATGATCAGCGTCGAGGAAGCGCGGGCTAAGATCCTCGCCGAACTGAGCCCGACTGCGGCGGAGATCGTGGCGCTGGCGGAGGCCTGGCACCGGGTTGCCGCGGTTCCCGTAGTGGCGCGGCTGACCCAGCCGCCGGCCGATGTCTCGGCGATGGACGGCTACGCGCTGCGCGCCGCGGACGGCGTGCTCGGGGCCAGGCTTACGGTGATCGGCGCGGCACCCGCCGGCCATCCGTTCGACGGAACGGTCGGGCCGGGCGACGCGGTGCGGCTGTTCACCGGCAGCGTCGTGCCGGCGGGAGCCGACGCGATCCTGCTGCAGGAGGACGCCACGCGGGACGGCGACGTGGTCCAGGTGAACGAGGCGGTCACCGCCAAACGCCATATCCGTCGCGCCGGCCAGGATTTTTCCCGCGGCGATGAGGTCATCCCGGCCGGCCGCGCCATCACCGCGCGCGATGTCGGCCTGGCCGCCGCGGCCAACCATCCCTGGCTCGCCGTGCACCGCCGCCCGCGGGTCGCAATCCTGGCGACCGGCGACGAGATCGCGATGCCGGGGGAGCCGATCCCGCCCGGCGGCATCGTCAGCTCCAACTCCCATGCGCTGGCGGCGCTGGTGCGGTCGGCCGGCGGCAGTGCGACCGTGCTGCCGGTGGCGAAGGACACGAGGGAAGCGGTGGCCGCGGTCGCCGACGCGATTGCCGGCATGGACATGCTGGTGACCACTGGTGGCGCCTCGGTGGGCGACCACGACCTGGTGATCGAGGGGCTGCAAAGCCGTGGGCTGGAACTGAACTTCTGGCAGATCGCGATGCGGCCGGGCAAGCCACTGCTGTTCGGCCGGTTCGGTGCGGATCGCAACCGCGTCCCCGTGCTGGGCCTGCCCGGCAACCCGGTCTCCGCCATGGTCTGCGCCACGCTGTTCCTGCTGCCCGCGCTGGCTCGTCTGTCCGGCCTCCCGGCCGGGCCACCGCCGACCACGACGGCTCTGCTCGGTGCCGCCCTGTCCGCCAATGACCACCGCGCGGACCACCTGCGATCGACCATCAGTACAGACGAGGCAGGCCGAATCGTTGTTACGCCGTTTCCGGTGCAGGATTCGGCCATGCTGCGCCGGCTGGCCCTGGCGGACGCCCTGATTCTCCGCGCGCCGCATGCACCGGCATTGCCGATCGGGGCGGAGGTGCCGGTGATTCGACTCGACTCGCTCGGGCTATAGAGGCGGGAACAGCTCGGAAACGCGAGCAAACGCGCCAGAAACACTAATTTCCCGATACGACGTTTACCATTTCTTGACGGCGCGGGGCGAACCTCTGTAGAACATTCAGGTTGCTGGTTTGTTCCGAGCTGGTCCGCTCGGGGCCGGCAGCGCTACAGGGGAAAAATACCCACCATGCTGACCCGCAAGCAGCACGAGCTCCTCGTGTTCATCGACCGGCACCTGAAGCAGACCGGCTTCTCGCCGAGTTTCGAGGAGATGAAGGAAGCGCTGGGCCTGAAGTCCAAGTCCGGGATTCATCGTTTGATCTCGGCCTTGGAGGAACGTGGCTTTCTGGGCCGGCGACGGCATCGCGCCCGGGCGCTGGAGGTGTTGCGTCTGCCGGAGAACCTCGCCGCCCGCGAAGTGCCGGCGGTCGAGGCCGAGGCGGTCGGCGCCGGCTTCTCCCCCAATGTCATTCGCGGCGATTTCTCGGCGCGGATCGCCGGGGTGCGCGCTGCCAACGACGCGGCAGCGATCCAGTTGCCGCTGTACGGGCGCATCGCCGCGGGGCTGCCGATTGAAGCCCTGCGCGACACCAACGAACACATCGATGTGCCCATGGCCCTGCTCGGCAATGGTGAGCACTACGCGCTGGAGGTCGCCGGCGATTCGATGGTGGAGGCCGGCATCCTGGACGGCGACACCGTGCTGATCCGCAAAGGCGAAACCGCCGAGAACGGACAGATCGTGGTCGCGTTGGTGGATGAGAACGAGGTGACGCTGAAGCGGCTGCGCCGGCGTGGCAACTCGATTGCGCTGGAACCCTGCAATGTCCGCCATGAGACGCGGATCTTTCCCGCCGATCGGGTCAAGGTACAGGGCCATCTGATCGGGTTGCTGCGGCGCTACTGACCGCTGGTGCGCGGCCCGTATTTGGGTTTGACGCGGAATTGATTGACGGTTCCGCCGGTATTGCTGTCCCGGCGTCTGAGCTTTCGTATGGCGTCTCCGGCAATCATGGAGTGTGACGCCATGCCGTCACCGGCGGATGAGAAGCGGGCCAACGGCAATTTCTTCGGCAGCATCCGGGCCCGGTTCGGCGGAGCATTCCTGATGCTGGAGGGGCGCGGCAACGGGAATCTGCCGATCTATGTCCTGCCGTTCGACGCCCTGATCGGTCAGATGGGCGGCGTCACCGGTTCGCTGTACAAGACCATGGCGAGCCCGGACACGCATGTGCAGCCGACCTTCCACCGCGACGACGACCAGAACCTGCCGGAGGCGCCACCAGGGGAAGGCTTTCCCGAGCTGCATATTCCCGGCAATGGCCTGCCGCATCCAAAATACCTGCGGTTGGTGGTCGACCAGGTGGGCCAGCGCGTGTTCCTGACTCCGACCCATTATGAAGGCTGGAACGACGGGTCGGTGGATCGCAATCCGTTCTTCCTGATCCGGGGCGGACTGGTGCCGCGCTTCGGCTACATCAAGGACCCGACGGTGCCCGGCTGAGCGGCGCCCAGGACGTCCCGTTGGGGACGTCGCGTTGGGGCGCCGCGTTCAGGGCGCGTCCGGATCGATCTCGCGGTCCTTCTTCGGAATCAGGTCATACGGCAGCGCGAAGCCCGGCATCGCGGCCAGGCGGCGCGACCAGGCTTCGACGTTCGGCCAGCGGCTGATCTCCAGCCCACCTTCCGCCATGAACACCATGCGACCCCAGCAGCCGATATCGGCGATGGTCGGGCCGTCGCCGACCAGCCAGTCGCGCCCGTCCAGTGCGCGATCGACGAAGCCGATCGCGTCCTCGGCCAGCGGACGGAAATACGCCATCACCGCCGGATCGACGGCGCGGAAGCGGCTGTAATGCCGCACCTTGGCGACGTTGGTGATGTTGTCCGCCTCCCAGGACAGCCATTCGCGCGCGGTCCACTGCGCCTGCTCGGTGGCGCCTACGAAATGTCCGGTGGTGCGCGCCAGATAGTCGAGGATGACGTTGGACTGCACGATGGTCAGGCCGCGATGCCGCAGCGCCGGCACCTGACCGTAGCGGTTCACCGCCAGGTATTCCGGCTGCTTCTGCACGCCGAATTTCAGGTTCACCGTGCGGAAGCTGAACTTCAGGCGCGCCAGCGACAGATACAGCATCGGCTTGTAGCTGGAGCTGGAGGTGAAGCTGCCGAACAGCGTCAGACGATCGTCAGCGTCCATGAGAGAGACCTCCATTGCGCCGGTCGGCGCGGGCGATTATTGCGCCGGTCGGCGCGGGCGATGCGGCGTTCCGATGTTGTCCAGTAACGAAGGCCTAATCCGCCGTCCAGCCGCCATCCACGACGATACTTTGGCCGGTGACGTAGGAGGACGCCCGGGAAGCCAGGAACACCGCGGCGCTGCCCATTTCGCGCGGCGTGCCGAAGCGGCCCATCGGCACGTGGTCGAGGAACGGCTTTCCCAATGTTTCGTGCGACAGCAGGCCGTGCGTCAGGTCGGTGTCGACATAGCCGGGCGCCACGCAGTTCACCCGCACGCCGCGCTTGGCCCAGTCCAGCGCAAGGCCTTTCGTCATCATCTCGATGCCACCCTTGGATGCGCAATACGGCACCGACCGTGTCAGGCCGACATGACCGGCCACCGAACTGATGTTGATGATCGAGCTGCCGGATTCCATCGCGGTGCCGATATATTTGCAGCACAGGAAGGTGCCGGTGAGGTTGGTATCGATGATGCTCTGCCAATCCTCCAGGCTGATCTTCTCGATACCCCGCCAGACCGGGTTGACGCCGGCGTTGTTGACCAGCACGTGGATCTTGCCATAGCGCGCCAGCACCGCGTCGCGCAGTGCGATGACGTCGGCTTCCTTCGTCACGTCAGCGACATGGGTGCGCGCACGGGCGCCGATCGCGTCGGCGACGAGATCGAGCGTCTCCTTGGTGCGGCCGGCCAGCACGACGATGGCGCCGTGCCGCGCGAGGGATTCCGCAATGCCGCGCCCGATGCCGCGGCCGGCGCCGGTGACGATGCAGATACGCCCGGTCAGATCGAACTCGCTCACCAGTTGGCTCCGCTGCGTGCGATGCGTTGCGCCAGGCTCCAGCGATGCACTTCGGAGGGTCCGTCATAGATGCGGAAGCCGCGCACTTCGTTGAAGATGCGGGCGACGAGGGTTTCGCCGGTGACGCCCTGGCCGCCGAGCACCTGGACGCAGCGATCGACCACGCGCCAGATCGCCTCCGAGCAGAACACTTTCGCCATCGAGGATTCGGTGGTGCCGCGCGCGCCCTGGTCCAGCACCCAGGCGGTGTGCCAGATCGACAGCCGGCTCATGCGGATGTCGATCTCGTTGTCGGCGAGCATGAAGCCGACGCCTTCATGATGCACCAGCTTGTTGCCGAACACTTCCCGGGCGCGCGCATACTCCGACGCGATATCGTGGGCGCGGCGTGCGGCGCCCAGCCAGCGCATGCAATGGGTCAGCCGCGCCGGGGCGAGGCGGACCTGCGCGTAGCGGAAGCCCTTGCCTGGCTCGCCCAGAATATCGCTGGCAGGCACACGCAGATTGTTGAACCGCACCACGGCATGGCCGCCGGAAAACGCCTGGTCCAGGCTATCCATGGCGCGCACGATCTCGATGCCGGGCGTAGCCATGTCGGCGAGGAACATGGTGGCGTGTCCGTCCTCGCCTTTCGCCATGATGATGGCGAAGCCGGCACCGTCGGCCCCGGTGATGAACCATTTCGTGCCGTTGATGACGTAGTGGTTGCCGTCCTGCACCGCGGTGGTGTTGAGCGCGGCGGGATCGGAGCCGGCGCCGGGCGCAGGTTCGGTCATGCAGAAGCAGGAGCGGATTTTCCCTGCGGCGAGCGGACGCAGCCAGCGTTCCTTTTGTTCGGCGGTGGCTACCTGTTCCAGCAGATGCATGTTACCTTCGTCGGGCGCGAAGATGTGCATCGCGACCGGGCCCAGCAGGGAATAGCCGGCTTCCTCGAACACGATGGCCTTGCCGACATGATCGAGGCCGAGGCCGCCGAACTCGGTGGAGACATGCGGTGCCAGCAGCCCGGCATCGGCCGCCAGCGCCACCAGCTCGCGGCGGAATTCCTCGGTCGGGCCATGATGCGTCTGACGTTTGTCATGTTCCAGCGGGAGGATCTTGTCGCGGATGAAACTGCGTGTGCGCTGCTGCAGGTCTTGCAGCGCGGGCGACAGGGAGAAATCCATTCGACCAAATCCGATGCCAAGGTGAACCGGTGCCGGCCGCCGGCCCGCCAGCGGGTTGCGACTGCCTCAGCAGCTCGCGACACCCCGCTGCTCAATGGTTCGGCGCACAGCGCAGAGTGTCCGGAGCGGCCCGGGAGTCAACTGCCGGAACCGCATGGCCGCGTTTCGCGGCGGGGCAGGCGGCGCGTCGGCGACCGCTGCGGCCACCCCGGAGGCTCCTGTCCCCTGGCCGCGGCAACCCATTCGCTCATCCGAGGGGTGTTAAGCTGGGATGAGGCGGGCGGGTCCATTCTGCCGGCACCGCTTGCAGGTGTCGCGTCGGTCCACCGATCTGTCCGACGAGGTCAACGCATTGCTGACCGGATTGCGGGCGGCCTAGCGCGCTGATGCCGGTGGTCGACTCGGAAGCCGGCCGGACACGCCGGGTCGGCTGTCTTGCGGCAGGTTCGACGTCAGCTGCCTGGCCGCACCCACGTGACGTGCACGCAGGGGATGGCGCCGCGTCCTGGTCCGGCGATCAGAACGCCCGGCCCTGCGCGATCTCGTGGGTGAATTCCAGGATGCCGGTGCCGATCGCGCTGAGCGGTGCGTAACGCGGATCGGTGGTGGCGCCGGTGCGATGGCGCAGGCCGAGCTGCAGGAAGATCACGCTGAGCTTGTACATGGCGAGCACACGGTGGAACAGGAAGTCCGAGACATCGCGACCGGTGATGCGCGCGTACTCAGCGACTGCTTGCGGGCGTGGCCAGAGACAGGCTTCGTCGGCGGGCATCTGCTGCATGTCGTGCATCGCCCAGGGATCGTTGGCGTGAATCCAGTAGCTCAGCAGCGTGGCGAAGTCGAACAGCGGATCGCCGCGGGTGCCCTGGTCCCAGTCGACCACGGCGCGGGGGGCGAATGTGTCCGGGTCCAGAATCATGTTGTTCAGCTTGAAGTCGTTGTGCAGCAGGCCGGGTTTGCCGTCCGGCACCAGATGCGACTCCAGCCAGGCGCCGATCTCCGCGTGCAGCGTTTCGGTGCCGTCCTCCTTCGCCGCCAGTCCGCGCTTGCGCCAGCCGGCGACGGCCCGGGCCAGGAATCCGTCCGGGCGGCCGAGGTCGTCCAGGCCGATCGCGGCGGTATCCACCGCATGGATCGCGGCGATGGTCTCCAGCAGCACGTGTGACAGCCGGTCACCGATTTCCGGTCGATTGGCGAGGTCGGGCGGCACGTGCTCGCGGATCACCAGGCCGGGCCGGTATTCCAGCAACTGGAACGGCTGGCCGATCACCGCGGCGTCGGTGCACAGATACAGGCTGCGCGGCACGAAGCTCAGCGCATCCGGCAGGCGCGACAGAATCCGGTGCTCGCGCGCCATGTCGTGGCTGCCGGCGGGCAGTTCGCCCATCGGCGGGCGGCGCAGCACGTAGGGCTTGCCGTCGATCTGCACCAGGTAGTTCAGGTTGGCGAGGCCGCCGGCGAACTGGCGCGGCGGCGGATCGGTTTCGAGCCGCATGCCATGCGCCGCCAGGTGCGTGCGCACGGCGGTCCAGTCGAGCGCCACGCTGGCTTCGGCCGGGCGCAGATCGGCTTGGGTGGTCTCCGCCAAAGGGCCCTCCTGTTGGTCTCCGCGGGCGGGGGGCTCGCGCGTGGTTGCCGGTGCGCAGTACTCACGCATCAAGCCGGGCGCGGCGTCAATGCGCCGGGCGGGGCAGGGCGGAACAGCGGTTCGGATCGGAGCGGCTGCGACGTTGCGTCGGGCACGCCGGCGCCACTTTTCCTCGACCCGTGCCGCCGGTATGGTCCGCCGCAACGCGATCCTCAGGAACCGACGCCATGGCCGATTTCGTCATTCCACCGCCCGCCATCGTCTCCGTCCCGGTGGCCGGTGGCGGCAGCTTCCCGGTGCGCCGGGTGTTCTGTGTCGGCCGCAACTACGCCGAACATGCGCGCGAGATGGGCAGCGATCCGGACCGCGAGCCGCCGTTCTTCTTCATGAAGCCGGCCGATGCGCTGCTGCTGGACGGCGCCGACATGCCGTATCCGCCGAAGAGCAACAGCCTGCACCATGAGATGGAGCTGGTGGTCGCGATCGCCGAGGGTGGCGCCGACATCGCCGAGGCCGACGCGCTACGCCATGTCTGGGGCTACGCTGCGGGTCTCGATATGACCCGGCGGGACCTGCAGAACGCGGCGAAGAAGGAGGGAAAACCCTGGGACATGGGCAAGGGGTTCGACGCCTCGGCGCCGATCGGCCTGATGGTTCCCGCGGCGAAGATCGGCCATCCGTCGCAGGGGCTGATCGAGCTGAAGGTGAACGGCCAGGTGCGCCAGACCTCCGACCTGTCGAAGATGATCTGGGACATCCCGGAGACCATTTCCTACCTGTCCGGCCTGGTGCGGCTGGCGCCCGGCGACCTGATCTTCACCGGCACGCCGGAAGGCGTCGCGGCGGTGCAGCGCGGCGACCTGCTGGAAGGCAGCGTGGAGGGGGTCGGCACGGTGCGGACGCGCATCGTTTGAGCACGCCCTTCCGGGTCGCGACCTGGAACATCAACTCGCTCCGCCTGCGCCTGCCGCTGCTGAAGGAGCTGGTCGGCGCGCTCGATCCGGACGTGATCTGCCTGCAGGAGACCAAGGTCCCCGACGAGCTGTTCCCAACAGAGGCGCCAGGGCTGCTCGGCTACCCGCACGCGCTGTTCCGCGGCATGAAGGGCTATAACGGCGTCGCCATCCTGTCGCGGCGCCCGATCCTGCCACACGACACGTCACCCGACTGGTGCGCCAAGGGGGATTGCCGGCATATTGCGGTGCAGGTGGATGTGCCGGGTGGTCCGATCGAGCTGCATAATTTCTACGTGCCGGCCGGCGGCGACATCCCGGACCGCACCGAGAACGTGAAATACGGCCACAAGCTGGATTTTATCGCGGAGACCCGTGCCTGGTTCGCCGAACGCCCCGGCTTCACCCGCAGCGTTCTGGTGGGCGACCTGAACATCGCGCCGCTGGAACACGACGTGTGGAGCCACAAGCAGTTGCTGAAAGTGGTGAGCCATACGCCGCCGGAGGTCGAGGGCCTGACCGCCTGGCAGCAGACCGGCTTCGTCGACGCCATGCGGCATTTCGTGCCGGCGGACCAGAAGCTCTACACGTGGTGGTCGTATCGCAACCGCGACTGGCGCGGTTCGGATCGCGGCCGGCGGCTCGACCATGTCTGGGTGACGCCGGACCTGCAGGGCGCGTTGCAGCGACAGATCGTGCTGAAGGACGCGCGCGACTGGCCGCAAGGATCGGACCACGTGCCGGTCTGCATGGAGCTGGCGCTGTAGTCAGTCGCCGAGACGCCGCTCCAGTGCGGCAGGTTCGCCGCGCAACAGGTCGTTCAGACTGAACGGGCAGGTGTCAGGCAGCGGTTGGGGGGCCTTGCCGTCCAGTGCCGCGCCGGCCAGCTATTTGCGGGCATGCCGAAGCAGAGCGTCCTGGTCGATGCGCTGGCGCATGAACGGGGCGAAGCGGTGTTCGGTATCGGTCTGACAGCCTCTGAGGTCGACGCGCCAATGCGATGCGGCCGGACGGTCCGGCCAGTCCTGCAGCTTCAACGGATGAACCAGAATCTGCCGCAGTTGGCTGGGGACAGCGTTCAGTTCCGACAGCCTCAATCCGCGTCATTGACGCGCTCGCCACGCGCCGGGGGCGTTGCCCCCAAACCCCCATCAAGGGGCGCTGCCCCATGTGCGCGAATCTAACGCTTGCGCGGTCACGGGGTGGTACAATTCCAAGCTTGGATGCCCCGCGCATCCTCCCTGCGTTCTGGTGAATGGACAGCGATCGTCGCGTCGCTGGCCAGGATTGTCGACCTCGAGGCCACGGCGCGCCAGTTCAAAGCACTGGTGCGCCGGCGCAAGATCCGCTCGGCGGAGGCGTTGCTGCGTCTGGCGCTGATGTGGGGTCCGGGCGGGCAGTCGTTTCGCGCCGCGGCGGCGCTGGCCGGGGATGCCGGCATCGCCGATCTGTCGGACAAGGCGGTCGAAGGGCGGTTGCGCAAGATGGGCGACTGGCTGGCGCATATGCTGGCGGCGCTGCTGGCCGATCGTCTGCACCGGCCCAGCGGCAGTGGGCTGCACCTGTCGCTGGTGGACGGCTCGGTGATCTGCGCGCCAGGCAAGGGCCAGGACTGGCGGCTGCACGCGCGCTACGACCCCGCGCGTGGGCGCTTCGCCGACCTGGCGCTGACCACGACCCGCGAGGCCGAAGCTACCGGACGGACGCGGATCTGTTCCGGCAGCATCCTCATCATGGACCGCGGCTATGCGCGGGTGCGGAACTTCAAGGAAGTGCTGGGGCGTGGCGCCGACTTCGTCACGCGGATCAGCTGGGGATCGGTGAAGCTGTATGACGCAGCGGGCGCGCGCATTGATGTGGCGGCGCTGCTGGCCGGGACCACCGAACCGCGCGAGGTCGCGGTCTGGATCAAGGGTATTCCACGCGGCCTTCGCCTGGTGATCCAGCCACTGCCGCCCGAGGATGCAGCGCGCCAGCGTGCCAAGCGGACGCGCAAGGCCAACAAGAAGAGCCAGCAGATCCAGCCGCGCACCGTGCTCGCGGCTGGGTTTCTGATGCTGATCACCTCGCTGCCGGATGCAGCGCAGCCGATGGCGCAGGTGGCCGCGCTCTACCGGCATCGCTGGCAGGTGGAGATCGGCATCAAGCGGCTGAAGAGCCTGGGCGGGCTGGACCAACTGCCATGTGCTGATCCGGTGCTGGCGCGAAGCTGGCTGCTGGCGCAGCTGATCGCCGCGGTGCTGACCGACGATCTCGCCAACGAGATCGTCGGTTTTCCCCCCTCGGCCTGACCAGACGCAGCCTGCGCCGCAAACGCTGTGGCGGGCTTGGGACACCGCCAGGGAGATCCTGCGTGGCGCGATCCTGCCACGACCCAGACTACGAACCCCGGCCGCCTTGGCGATATTCCGCCACCGCCTTGCCGAAGCGCCGAGACGCCGCACGTTCCAGGCCCACGAGCTCAGGCCCCCGTAAGTTCGCGCGTATGGGGCGCTGCCCCTTGAAACCCCGCCAAGGGCCCGGCCCTTGGAACCGACTCTGTTTGGGGTGGGGAGGGGGCCGGTCGTGATGATGCCAAGGTCCGAGGCACGCGCGCTCTCCCCACCCCAAACCGAATCCGATTGCAAAGGCTAGCCTTTGCGGGAGCTCCAGGAGGCAAAGCCCCCTGGTGGGGTTCGCGGCAACGCCCCGATACCTGTCGCGTCCCGTCCGCTCAGGCGTGGGCAGGAATTGGTGCTGGAATGCCCTCGGGATCCAGCCGATAGCCGCCGCCTTCGGTCACCAGCAGGCGTGCATTGGCGGGGTCCGGTTCGATCTTCTGCCGCAACCGGTAGATATGGGTTTCCAGCGTGTGCGTCGTGACCGCCGCGTTGTAGCCCCACACCTCGTTCAGCAGCACCTGCCGCGGCACGGCGCGGCTGCCGGCGCGATACAGGAACTTCAGGATCGCCGCCTCTTTCTCGGTCAGCCGGATGCGGCGGTTCTTCGCCGGTTCCTGCAGCAGCTTGGCCGAGGGCCGGAACGTGTACGGCCCGATCGAGAACACCGCGTCCTCGCTGTTCTCGAAAATGCGCAGCTGGGCCCGCAGGCGCGCCAGCAGTTCGGCCAGTCGGAACGGCTTGGCGATGTAATCGTTGGCCCCCGAATCGAGGCCGCGGACCACGTCGGTCTCGCCATCCGAACCGGTCAACATGATGATCGGCATCTTCTGGCCCTGCCGGCGCAGCTTGACACAAAAGTCACGCCCGTCGCCATCCGGCAGCCCGACATCCAGGATAACGGCGTCGAATCGGGCATCCTTTGCGGCCAGACGCTCCTCGGCCTCGGCGACAGATCCGGCTTCGGCGGCAGTGAACTCTCCGTCCACGGCCAATTGTTCCGCCAGGGTCACCCGCAGGTCGAGGTCGTCATCCACGATCAGGATCGGTCGCTCAGCCGACATCTTTGCTTCCCTCACTGCAAACTGCGGTCGCGGATGACACTCCACGCCGAGATAAGGTCGATTCCTACCATCATAACGCTGGTGGTAGGTTACTCCGAAACGGATGCCTCACGAACTATGTCATTGCGCCTTCACAATCCAGCGCGCGTCCCGTTGCGCCTCACAAGTTCGTGAACACAACCGCGACAGAGCATCCGCCCCGCCATATAGTGATGCAGACGGCGTCGTTCAGCGGGAGCCGAACGGCGTCAGAGCAACATCAGGAACGTAGGCTCCGCGTTAATCTTGACCGAAATGGGCCGTCATTGTCGTCTTTTCATGTAGCGTGATCGGTTCCGGTTCCAATGACCCTTGTGCCCATCCAGGCCCGCCTGCCTTCCGCGCCGCCGCAGCCGTCCCAGGTTTCGCCGCCCGACTCGGTGCTGCGTCTGCGCCGCGTGCATCGTGCCGCGTCCGATTTGCGCCGCGGCGTGCCGGTGCTGCTGACCGGGGACGCGCCGCTCGTCGTGATCGCCGCCGAAACCGCCGGCCCCGACGGGCTGGCCGATCTGGCGCGCTGGGCCGCCGAATCGCCGATGCTGCTGCTGGCGCCGACCCGGGCTGCCGCAGTGCTGCGCCGCCCGGTCGAGCCTGCCACCGCGGCCGTCGCCTTGCGGATGCCGCCGGCGGCACTGACCCCCGACACGCTGCGCGCCCTGGCCGACCCGATGCTGACCTCAGCCCCGCTGGAACCGCTGGAACCCGGGCCGATCCCGGCATCCGCCGAGGCCGCCCTGGCGCTGGTGAAGCTGGTGCGTCTGCTGCCGGCCGTGCTGGTCGCGCCGATCCGCCCAGGCAGCAACGACGCGGACCGCCCGCCGCTGCTCGATGTCGCCGCCGCCGACGTGCTGGCCTATCCGGCAGCGGTGGCGGCCGGTCTGCGCCAGGTCGCCGGCGCGCGGGTGCCGCTGGACGCCGCGCCGGATGCGCGGGTGATCGCGTTCCGCACCGAAAGCGCCGGCACCGAACACCTGGCGATCATTGTCGGCGAGCCGGAGAAACAGGACGCGCCGCTGGTCCGCCTGCACTCCGAATGCTTCACCGGGGACCTGCTGGGCAGCCTGCGCTGCGATTGCGGCCAGCAACTGCGCGGCGCCATCGCCCGCATCGCCGATGAAGGCGCCGGCGTGCTGCTCTACCTGGCGCAGGAAGGCCGCGGCATCGGCCTGGTCAACAAGCTGCGCGCCTACGCTCTGCAGGATCGCGGCCTCGACACGCTGGACGCCAACCGGGCGCTCGGCTGGGGTGCTGACGAACGCAACTTCATGATCGCGGCAACCATGCTGCGCGCACTGGGCGTGGAGCGGGTCCGGCTGCTGACCAACAACCCCGACAAGATGACCGCACTGACCGCCTGCGGGGTGCAGGTCGTCGGCCGTGAGGCACATACCTTCGCGCCCAACGGGGTGAACGACGAATATCTTGCGACCAAGGCTGCGCGCTTCGGGCATCTGCTGGACTGATGCAATGCAGGCAGAGGTCTATCCGGACGGGCGGCTGATCCTGCGCGGCGAGATGTTTCGCGCGGCGCTGGGCCGCGGCGGCGTGCAGCTTCACAAGGAAGAAGGCGACGGCGCCACCCCCGCCGGCCTGCTGCCGCTGCGCCGAGTGCTGTACCGCGCCGACCGTCTCGCCACCCCGGATTGCGCGGTGCCGGTGGAGCCGATCGGCGCGACCGACGGCTGGTGCGACGATCCCTCGGCCCGCGCATACAACCGCATGATCCGCCTGCCGCATGACGCGCATCACGAGGAACTGTGGCGCAGCGACGGTCTGTACGACCTGGTCGGCGTGCTTGGCTGGAACGACGCACCCGTGGTGCCCGGGCTTGGGTCCGCGATCTTCCTGCACGTGGCGCGGCCGGACTTCGCCCCAACCGAAGGCTGCATTGCGCTGCCCCTGCCGGACCTGCGGCGCCTGCTGGCCCTGGGCGTCACCGCGCTTCAGGTGCACGCGGCCTGACGGCTGTTGCCGCGTCATGCCGGACGCAGGTTCGGCACCCGCGAATTTTCCCGCCGTCCGTCCCGCAACGCCCAGCCTGCGCCTACAACCCGATCGCGGCTCGCAACCGGTGGCCACTGGCGGCGACCCCCAGCAGCAGCAGCGCCACGATGAGAAACGCCGCCGTCAGGCTGGTCGCCTGTGCCACGAAGCCGATCGCCGCCGGTCCGGCGAGGACGCCGGCATAGCCGAACGTGGTGATCGCCGGCACGGCCAGGTGCTCCGGCATGACGGTCTGGCGGCCGGCACTGGTGAACAGCACCGGGACGATGTTGGCGCAGCCGGTGCCGACCAGCGCATAGCCGACCAGCGCCACCGGCCAGGCCGGCACCAGCGTGGCGATGGCAAAGCCGGTTGCCGCGCAGATCCCGCCGCCCAGCAGGATGGCCGGTCCGCCGAAGCGTTGCACGATGCGGTCGCCGGTGAGGCGGCCCAGCGTCATGGCGAGGGCGAAGGCGGCATAGCCGAGGCCGGCATAGGCTTTGTCCACCTCCCGCGTGGCGGAGAGGAAGAGCGCGCTCCAGTCCAGCACCGCGCCCTCGGTCAGGAACATGATGAAGCAGAGCGCGCCGATCAGCAGCACGACGCCGTGCGGCAGGGCGAAAACCGGGCCGCCCCGCGCGCTGCCATAGGGCAGCAGATGCGCGACCGAGGCGACGAGTGCCAGCGCGATGCCGCCGACCACGCAGAGGGTTGCGGCGAGCGGGGTGATGCCGGAGACCAGCAGCGCCGTGAAGCCGGCCGCGCCGGCGATGCCGCCCAGGCTGAACAGGGCATGAAAACCTGACATCATGGCGCGGCCGGCGGCGCGTTCCACGATGATCGCTTGGATGTTCATGGTGACATCGATGGCGCCGATCGCCGCTCCGAATCCGAACAGGGCGACGGCGAGCAGGATCGGGCTGGCCAGGGTGGCGAGGCACGGCAGGGTGAGGATCAGCAATATGGTCGCGGCCACGATGACGCGGCGGCAGCCGAACCGGGCGGCGAGGGCGCCGACCAGTGGCATGGTGAGCATTGCGCCGACGCCGAAGCAGAGCAGGAGCAGGCCGAGCAGGCCGTCATTGAGGTCGGCGCGGGCTTTGGCATAGGGCACGAGCGGCGCCCAGGCGGCCACGGCGAAGCCGGCGATGAAGAACACGATGCGGGTGGCGCGCTGCTCGGGCGCGGCGGGTCGGGGATGGGGCAGGGGCGTTTCCAGCTTTGAACCGTGTTGCCCGGGTGTCTCTCGAGGCCGCGGACCGTGGCGGGTCGGTCCGGATAATTAACGGCCTGCCCAACTAACGGCCTGCCGCTGGCAGGTGAGGATGCTGGCGTCGCGTGCGCAGCTGCGCGTGCTCCGCAGCATGCGGTCCTCATCGTTGCCACGGATTGCCGGGGCAGCGCTAGTGCTCAAAATCCTCAGGATGGGGGTTGATGGCTCGGTGCGGCACGCGGTGGTTCGGCGGGCCGAGTTTGCGACGCGATTTGATCCTGCGTGCGGACCATCGCTTCCGGTGTCGCGCCGGCGGCAACGCTGAAACTGGCTGAGCGGTCGGAGATGGCGTGAAGGCGGATCGGCGCGATCATTCCGTCCATCGCGGAGCGCTCCATCACTGCGCCACTGTGGGGGGAAGTGGGCACAGCTTGAGGCAGCGGTTCCTTCCCCTTGCGGGCCGGGGGCGGGGAGCGGACCAGAGGCGGGAGCGGCCATGGCAGGGGCGGTGCGTCCGCGGCGCGATCAGGCGCCTCTGCCCCGACCTTGGACCGTGTAGAGGCCCAAGTCCGGAAGGGGAGGGGATGTCGCCTTTGTCCAACGACCATCAAACGGGCGACGGGTCGCGATGCATCGGTGTTCCCCCCATCATCGGGGGGCGTAGTATCACAGGCAAGATTTTATCACAGAGCGCACGGCGAAGAACGTTAAGTTGCTGATAAGCGCGGAGAACGTTAATATAATTCCCTATTATACTTGCCAACATTCGATGCTAGGAATGCGGTATACCGTCTATAATATTGCTCTTCTACCTTGGGTCCGCTATATCTGGATTCTATCCGCACTGCCCTGCTTGCCACACTTGGGACGCAACGGGGCTGGCTGCCGTTTCCAGCCAAAACAAATGCGTCGCGCTTCGTATCCGCCCCTTTTCGTAGTGGACATTATTCGGGGACCTGGATCGGCGGTGTCGTGCGTGACGCAAACACCCTATGCACCGTGAGCCAGGTGGTCGCAGGTTCGGCGACCGATGCGTCGATCCGGCGCGACGCGCGACAGATCAGACCACCAGACAGCACGTCGCGGAGCGCACAGGCGTTCATGCCGCTCGCCGATCCGGCTCGCCGCCCTGGAGTTTACGAGGCGCGTCGGTCAGAGTCCGTACGCAACGGATTCACGCGCCGCGCCGGTTGGGGTCCCGTCGCATGGGGGACGCGGGGCGCCGGTCAGACTTCCGCCGTACAAGGTTCGCGCGGCGCGTTGGCGCGGCGCTCGCCGCACCGGCAATCCCGTCCCGGTCCACGCGGCCAGCGGCGAACCCGTGCGCAACCAGGCGCGGCCGATCGACATGCGATGACCCGGCCGATGCTGCCCCAATTCCGGCAGAGGCTCCGGCTCAGTCGGCGGCGTCGGCCACCTGGTCGGTCTTCCTGGACCGGATCCGCGTCAGCGCCTGCTCGACATGCCGGCTGAACACGTATTCGGCGGGGCGCTGGTTCGCCAGCGAGATTTCGGGCGCCATCTCACCCTCGGTGCGGATGCCGCGCAGCACCTGCGCCGCGGCGCGCCAGGGGCGGCGCACCGTCTCGGTCACCGCGGTCGCCTCGTAACCGGAATGCACCATGCAGTTGGCGCATTTCTCGTAGTTGCCGGTGCCGTAGCGATCCCAGTCGGTCTCTTCCATCAGCTCCTTGAAGCTCTTGGCGTAGCCCTCGCCCAGCAGGTAGCAGGGGCGCTGCCAGCCGAAATAAGTACGCGTCGGATTGCCCCACGGGGTGCAATGGAAGGTCTGGTTGCCGGCCAGGAAGTCCAGGAACATGGAGGACTGGTTGAACGACCACTTCTTCTTCCACGTGCCCTTGCCCTGGCGGGCGAAGATGCCGCGGAACAGCTCCTTGGTTCGCTTGCGCGCCAGGAAATGCGCCTGGTCCGGGGCCCGTTCATAGGCATAGCCGGGGGAGACGGAGATTCCGTCCACGCCCATCGCCATCACGTCGTCGAAGAATGTCGCCACCTTCTCCGGCTGGGCGGTGTCGAACAGGGTGGCATTGATGATGGTGCGGAAGCCGCGCCGCTTCGATTCGGCGATCGCCGCGACCGCGCGGTCATAGACGCCGGTCTGGCAGACCGAGATGTCATGCTCCTCGCGCCCGCCATCGAGATGCACCGACCAGGAGAACCACTTGTTCGGCTTGAACAGGTCCATCTTCTTTTCGAGCAGCAGCGCGTTGGTGCAGACGATGACGAACTTCTTGCGCGCGATCGCTCCCTCGACGATCTGGTCGATTTCCTTGTGCAGCAGCGGCTCGCCGCCGGCGATCACCACCACCGGCGCATTGCATTCCTCGACCGCCTCCATGCATTCGGCGACCGACAGGCGCTGGTTCAGGATTTCGGCCGGATAGTCGATCTTGCCGCAGCCGGCGCAGGCCAGGTTGCAGCGGAACAACGGCTCCAGCATCAGCACCAGCGGGTAGCGCTTGCGCCCAGTCAGATGCTGCTTGAGCACATAGGCGCCGACACGGATCGCCTGGTTCAACGGTACGGCCATGGGGCCACAAACTCCTCAGGCGTCGGCCAGTTCGGCCGGAAAGCGGAAGCGGACATTTTCCTCCACCCCGGTGAGGGTGGAGACCTCGATCTCGCCGAACCGGCGCAGCCCGGCGATCACGCCTTGCACCAGCGTTTCGGGGGCCGAGGCGCCGGCGGTCAGCCCCACCGACTCGATGTCGGTGAACCATTCGGCCTGCAGCGAGTCGGCGTCGTCGATCAGGTAGGCGGGCTTGCCCAGCTCCTCTCCGATCTCGCGCAGCCGGTTCGAGTTGGAGGAATTGCGCGAGCCCACCACCAGGATCATGTCCACCGCCCGCCCGAGCTCCCGCACTGCCTGCTGGCGGTTCTGGGTGGCGTAGCAGATGTCACGGACATCCGGCCCGACGATTGTGGGAAACCGTGCCTTCAGTGCGGCGATGATGCCGCGGGTGTCGTCGACCGACAGCGTGGTCTGCGTAATGTAGGCCAGCTTGTCCGGGTCGGCCACCTGCAGTTCGCCGACATCATCGACGGTCTGCACCAGATGCACCTTGCCGGGCACCTGGCCGATCGTGCCCACCACCTCGGCGTGGCCGGCATGCCCGACCAGCACGATCTCGCGGCCCTGGGCGGCGTAGCGGCGACCCTCGTTATGCACCTTGGCGACCAGCGGACAGGTGGCGTCGATGACCGGCAGGCCGCGTTCAGCCGCCCATTCCTCGACCCGCTTGGCCACGCCATGGGCCGAGAAGACGGTCATCGCGCCTGGCGGCACCTCGTCCAGCTCATCGACGAACACTGCGCCGCGGTTGCGCAGATTCTCCACCACATGGCGGTTATGGACGATCTCATGCCGGACATAGATGGGCGGTCCGAACTTTTTCAGCGCGCGCTCGACGATCTCGATGGCCCGTTCGACGCCGGCGCAGAAGCCGCGCGGCTGGGCCAGGATGACGCGAATCATGCAGCTACTTACTCCTCCGGCGGCGGTGCCCCCTGGGGAACTTCCAGGGGACCCCGCATGAATGACCTAGCGGGTTGGTCGGGTATGACAGCTTGGCCTCGACCCGACAACGCGCAAGGGTGCAACCCTGACGCGGTGCTATGGCACATTACGCCACCCTGCGCTAAAGCAGGCCCGCCGGCGCCACTTGGTGACCGTCGACTGTGGCATTCTCGCAACAGAGGCGGATTGTCGTCACCGTGCAGGCGTTTGTGGCACCAGGCGGCGCGTCCGTCTGGGTTTACCCTAACGGGTCATATGCACGGGGTTCACTTTGGCATCGGATAGCATCGAGCTGGCGGCTGCGGGCGAAGACCTGCGCCGGGCATTGACGCGGGTGGGAGCCCTGGTCGAGGAGGCGCTGGAAGCGTTGCTGCCTCCGCCGGAAGGCGCCGAAGCCCGCCTGGCGGAGGCCATGCGCTATGCCACCCTCGGCGGCGGCAAGCGCATGCGCGCTTTCCTGGTGATGCAGTCGGCGGCGTTGTTCGCGGTGTCGGAGACCTGCGCCGCCCGGGTGGCCGCTTCGATCGAGATGCTGCACGCCTATTCGTTGGTGCATGATGATCTGCCGGCAATGGACAATGACGATTTGCGTCGTGGCAAACCTTCCACTCACAAGGCGTTTGATGAGGCGACGGCTATTCTGGCCGGCGATGCATTGCAGGCCCGTGCGTTCGAAGTTCTGGCAGAACACGATACCCACTCCGATTCGCAGGCACGCTGCGAGCTGGTCATGGCGTTGGGGGCGGCAGCCGGAGCCCGCGGCATGGCCGGCGGACAGATGATCGACATGCTGGCCGAGGGCCAGACGCTGGACGGGCCGGCCATTACCCGGTTGCAGGCGCTGAAGACCGGGCGGCTGATACAGTTCAGCGCCGAATCGGGCGCGATCCTGGGCCGAGCGCCGGTGGCACAGCGGCATTTGCTGGCGGGATACGGGCGCGACCTGGGGGCGGCGTTTCAGATCGCGGATGATCTACTGGACGCCGAGGGCAGTACGGAGGAGACCGGCAAGACGGCAGGCAAGGACGCGGCGGCTGGCAAAGCAACGATGGTGGCGATACTGGGTCCCGAGCGGGCACGCTCCCATGCCGAGATGCTGGCGCGCCAGGCCGCCGACCATCTGGACAGTTTCGGCGAGAAGGCCCGCTTGCTGCAGGCCCTCGCCGCCTATGTTGTGACCCGGCGAAGCTAACCGGCGACGAAGCAGAGGGGATAACCGGTGGATACCAAACTTCTGGATCGGGTTCGTGTTCCGGCCGATCTGCGGAATTTCTCGCCCGAGCAACTGCGTCAGCTTGCGGACGAACTGCGTGCGGAGACCATTGACGCCGTGTCGGTCACCGGCGGCCACCTTGGCGCCTCGCTGGGTGTGGTGGAGCTGACCGTCGCGATCCATGCCGTGTTCGACACGCCGACCGATCGGCTGCTGTGGGATGTCGGGCACCAGGCCTATCCGCATAAGATCCTCACCGGTCGGCGCGACCGCATCCGCACCCTGCGCCAGGGCGGCGGGCTGTCCGGCTTCACCCGTCGCGCTGAGAGCGAGTACGATCCGTTCGGCGCTGCGCATTCCTCGACCTCCATCTCCGCCGGGCTGGGCATGGCGGTGGCGCGGGACCTGAAGGTCGCGCGTGGCGAGCGGGACGATCGCAACGTGATTGCGGTGATCGGCGACGGCGCGATGAGTGCCGGCATGGCCTATGAGGCGATGAACAATGCCGGCGCGCTGCATTCCCGGCTGATCGTCATCCTGAACGACAACGACATGAGCATCGCGCCGCCGGTGGGGGCGATGAGCGCCTATCTGTCGCGGCTGATGTCGTCGCGCAGCTTCCTGTCGCTGCGCGAGCTGGGCTCCAAGATGGCCAAGCGCTTCCCGCGCGGCATCGAGCGTACCCTGGGGCGCGCCGAGGAATACGCCCGCGGCATGCTGACCGGCGGCACGCTGTTCGAGGAGATGGGGTTCTATTACGTCGGCCCGATCGACGGCCATAATCTGGACCATCTGCTGCCGGTGCTGCGCAATGTGCGCGAGGCGGAGGAGAGCGGCCCGATCCTGGTGCATGCGATCACCCAGAAGGGCAAGGGCTACGCCAAGGCCGAGGCCTCGGCCGACAAGCTGCACAGCGTGTCGAAGTTCAACGTCATCACCGGCGAGCAGGCGAAGGCGCCGCCTGGCCCGCCCTCCTATACCAACGTGTTTGCCGGCGCGCTGATCGGCGAGGCGGAGCGGGACCCGAACATCGTGGTGATCACTGCGGCGATGCCGTCCGGCACCGGGGTGGACAAGTTCGCCAAGCGGTTTCCCGAGCGCAGCTTCGATGTGGGGATCGCGGAGCAGCACGCGGTGACCTTCGCGGCCGGGCTGGCGACCGAGGGCATGAAGCCGTTCTGCGCGATCTATTCCACCTTCCTGCAGCGTGCCTACGACCAGGTGGTGCATGACGTGGCGATCCAGTCGCTGCCGGTGCGCTTTGCGATGGATCGCGCCGGGCCGGTGGGGGCCGATGGCGCCACCCATTCCGGCAGCTTCGACCTGGCCTATCTCGGCTGCCTGCCCGGTTTCGTGCTGATGGCGCCGTCGGACGAGGCGGAGCTGATGCATGCGGTGGCGACCGCGGTCGCGATCGACGACCGGCCGAGCGGGTTGCGCTATCCGCGTGGCGAGGGTGTCGGCGTGGTCCTGCCGACGCAGGGCGAGATCCTGACCCTCGGCAAGGGCCGGGTGCTGCGGGAAGGCAGCACGATCGCGATCCTGTCGCTGGGGCCGCGTCTGGCCGATGCGATGAAGGCGGCGGACGAGCTGGCGGCGCGGGGGCTGTCGACCACGGTGGCGGATGCCCGCTTCGCCAAGCCGCTCGACACCGCGATGATCGAGCAACTGGCGCGGCACCACGAGGTGCTGATCACCATCGAGGAGGGCTCGATCGGCGGGTTCAGTTCCCAGGTGCTGCATTACCTGGCCAGCAAGGGCCTGCTGGACCGGGGCCTGAAGGTGCGGCCGATGATCCTGCCGGACGTGTTCATCGACCATGATTCGCAGGCGAAGCAGCTGGCGTTTGCCGGGCTCAGTGCGAAGGACATCGTGGCGACGGCATTGGCCGCGATCGGCGTGACGCAGACCCTGCCGGGCGCGCAGGCGATCACCGCGCGGTAACTGCGCGGGGCAGGGCTCTGGGGCGGCCGCGCCGCTTGCGTCTCTCTGCGCGTGACGGTGGCGCGGGCTCGCGGTCCGTTGGGACAATGGCGCAAGCGTTCGTGCGTCTGTCCGAATGGCCGCGCTCGGCAGCGGGTAGATCCGCCAACCAGCCGGTTTCCATCACGCAGCGCGCCGTCGCGTCAACCGTTCAGCCGTGCCGCGGAACTGTGCGGCAGTGGCTTCGTCCAGGGCGAAGGCCACGCGTAGAGTGTCGCCCTCGCTCTGCCGGACCACGAACGGCAGCGGGCTGCCGAAGCCCTGGACACTGAGCGTGCCCCGACTGCCTGCCTGCAGCAGTGGCCCGCCGCAGAGATGGGCACCGGCATCCGACAGGTCGGCCAGGCGGGCGCTGTGGCTCTGCCCCGCCACCGTCAGCTGGCAGGTCAGATCGACCGGGTAGCGGGGCGTGGCCCGTCGATCGACCTCCGGGGTGGCGGTGCGCACCACCCGGATCACCGTGTGGCGCAGCTCCTCCATCGCCTCGTTCAGGCCGACGGCGTTGCCGTGGACCTCGGCGGCCTGACTGCCGGTTTCCCGGGCCTCCGCCGAAACCTCGGCGGTGCGGGCAGTCATCTCATTGGCGGCATTCGCGGTTTCGGTCACGTTGCGGGCGATTTCCGCCGTGGCTGCGCCCTGCTGTTCCACCGCCGCGGCGATCGAGCTGGCGATGGCGTTGATTTCCGTGATGGTCTGTTCGATCCGGGCCACCGCCGCGACCGAGGCGCTGGTGGCGGAGCGTACCTGGCCGATATGGCCGGCGATCTCTTGCGTGGAGCGGGCGGTCTGGGTAGCGAGCTGCTTCACTTCGCTGGCGACGACGGCGAAGCCCTTGCCGGCATCGCCGGCGCGTGCCGCCTCGATGGTGGCATTCAGCGCCAGCAGGTTGGTCTTGGCGGCGATGTCGCCGATCATATCGGCCACCGATCCGATGCGCTCCACCTCCTGGTTCAGCGCCTCGATGGTGGTTCGCGTCTCGCTGCCGGCGGTCACCGCGCGGCCGACCACCGCGTTGGACTGGCTGACCTGGCTGCCGATCTCCCGGATCGAGGCCGCGAGCTGTTCGGCGGCGCTGGCCACGGTCTGCACGTTCGCCAGCGCCTGCGCGGCTGCCGCGGCCGCGGTTTCGGCGGAAGCGCCGGTGCGGTCGGCGGAGGCGCCCATCTGGTCCGC
Organism: uncultured Alphaproteobacteria bacterium; assembly: GCA_963789495.1. Taxonomy (GTDB): domain Bacteria; phylum Pseudomonadota; class Alphaproteobacteria; order Acetobacterales; family Acetobacteraceae; genus CAWBLP01. The sequence goes on along the minus strand of CAWBLP010000008.1, from coordinate 28,577 downwards.
CGCCGTTGTCATCTCGATGGTGCGCTGGCGGATATGGTCCAAAGCGATGCCGGTCTCGGACTCGATGGTCATGGCCATGCCGTCGAGTGCCTTGCGCTTTTCCGCCGCAGCCTGCGCGCGTTCGGCTTCCTGCGCGAGCTGGGCCTGTTGCAAGGCGACGGCACTCTCCTGGAACACCAACACGGCGCGGGCGATTTCGCCCATCTCGTCCTGTCGCGCGGTATGGGCGACCGAGACGTCCAGTTTGCCGCCGGCCAAAGCCCGCATGACGCCGGTGAGGTCGCCGACAGGCCGGGTGATGCTGCGGCCGAGCAGGACAGAAATGCCGATGATCAGCAGCAAGGCGAGGCCGGCGAAGGAGCCGAATTCGCCAAATCTGATTGTGGAAGATCGCATCGACATCGTCGATGTAGATGCCGCTGCCGATCATCCAGCCGGTCGGCTTGAGAATGACGCTATAGGCGAGTTTCGGCACCGGCGTGGTGCTTCCGGCGCGCGGAAAGCGATAGGTCACGAATTCGCCGCCGCGTTGGGCGCCCTGGATGAGCTCACGAATGAGGTAGACGCCATCGGGATCTTTCAGATCCCAGCGGGCCTGGCCCTCGTCCTTGCTGTCCGGCAGAGCCATGCCGGTGCCATGCGTGTCATAGGCGAAAACATAATCGCCGTTGCCAAAGCGCATGCTGCGCAAGGCGGCCTTGACGTGGTCCTTGGCAACCGCTTCGGTAAGTCCGGCAGCGATGGCTGCCTGGTATTCGCTGGTAACCACCTGAGCCGTCAGTCCGATCACGTCGCGCAGCTTGGCTTTGCGATCCTCCATCAGGTTGGCTTTCAGCTCAACCAGGCCGAGCAGGGCGACGGCGGTGATGCCGGCGAAGCTCAGCACGACGATGGCCATCAGCTTCGCGGAGATGCGCAGGTTGCGTAGAATGTCCATATGGCGCCGGGTCCGATTTCACGTGGATAATTGATCGGAGACAATGCCGGCTGCTGGCTAAGGAATGATGAACTCGGCAGCTCGACCCGGCCGTTACCGCCGGGGCGCTCACACTGAACCGGCAAATTCAGTCCGGCCGCCCCGCGGAAATCGGCGCCCGCGATGGTGGCGTTGCGCAGGTCCGTGGGCGTCATCCTCGCATCGACGAAGCCGCCCCGACACGGAATGGCTGTCATGAAGCTCCGCCTGGGTCAGATCGGCGCCGTCGAATTTCACCGGCGGGCCCTGAAGCATTCGCCGGCCCGGTGTAGCCGGCCGCAGTGCCATCAGACCGGCGATCATGCTGGCGATGTCGGCGCCATTCAGCGTGGCGCTCTCCAGCAAGGTCCCGCGCAGGTCACCCCGCACCAGCACCGCCCCGTGCACACGCACGTCAAATCGGTTCGTCAGCGCGGGCCAAGGCTGCAGGACCGCACATCGTGCGGCCAGCAACGGGTCGGCAGTATGTCCGCCCGGGCGCAGATCTTGAACGCTATGCCCGGCCGTTTCCCCCCCCCGCAAAGGGGAGGGGCGTGGCCTACGGCCGCCCGCAGGGGCGGGCGGTGTGGCGGGAGGACTGGACCGACCGTCCGGTTCAGGTGCCGATGCCGCCGAGGGTGAGGTATTTGATCTCCAGATAGTCCTCGATGCCGTATTTGGAGCCTTCGCGACCCAACCCCGACGATTTCATGCCGCCGAACGGTGCCACCTCGGTGGAGATGATGCCCTCGTTGATGCCGATGATGCCGTATTCCAGCGCCTCCGCGACGCGGAAGATTCGCCCGACATCGCGGGCGTAAAAGTACGAGGCCAGGCCGAACTCGGTGTCGTTGGCGAGCTGGATCGCCTCCGCCTCGGTCTTGAAGCGGAACAGCGGCGCCACCGGGCCGAATGTTTCCTCCCGGAAGATCATCGCGTCGCGCGGAACGTTGGCCAGCATGGTCGGCTGGAAGAAGCTGCCGCCGAGGGTGTGGCGCTTGCCGCCGGTCACCACCGACGCGCCGCGCTTCAGGGCGTCGGCGATGTGCTCCTCCACCTTGGCGACCGCATCGGCGTTGATCAGCGGGCCTTGCGACACGCCGGGCTCCATGCCGTTGCCGACCTTCATCGCCTCCACCGCGGCCTTCAGCTTGGCGGCGAAGGCGTCGTACACGCCGTCCTGCACCAGCAGCCGGTTGGCGCAGACGCAGGTCTGGCCGGTGTTGCGGTATTTGCTGGCCATCGCGCCCAGCACCGCGGCGTCCAGGTCCGCATCGTCGAACACGATGAACGGCGCGTTGCCGCCCAGCTCCATGCTGGTCTTCTTGATGGTCGGCGCGCACATCGCCAGCAGCTTGGCGCCCACCTCGGTGGAGCCGGTGAAGGACAGTTTGCGGACCAGCGGGTTGGCGGTGAGTTCCTCTCCCATCGGGCCGGAGGAGCCGGTCAGCACGTTGCACACGCCGGCGGGCATGCCGGCCCGCTCACACAGCACGGCCAGCGCCAGCGCCGAGAACGGCGTCTGCGACGCCGGCCGGATCACCCCGGTGCAGCCGGCGGCCCAGCCGGGGCCGGCCTTGCGGGTGATCATCGCGGACGGAAAATTCCAGGGCGTGATGGCGGCGAACACGCCGATCGGCTCTTTCAGCACGACGATGCGGCGGCCCTTGGCGTTCTGCGGGATGGTGTCGCCGTAGATGCGCTTGCCCTCTTCGGCGAACCACTCGATGAAGCTGGCGGCGTAGGCGATCTCGCCCTTGCTCTCGGCCAGCGGCTTGCCCTGTTCGGCGGTCATGATCACCGCCAGGTCGTCGGCATTCTCCAGCATCAGGTCGTTGAGCTTGCGCAGGATGGCGGCGCGCTCCTTCGCCAGCATGCCGCGCCAGGCGGGCCAGGCACGGTTGGCGGCCTCGATGGCGCGGCGGGTTTCCGCGGTGCCCATGGCGGGCACCTCGCCGATCGCCTCGCCGGTGGCCGGGTTCTTCACCACGATGGTCTTGCCGCTGTCGGCCTCGACCCATTTGCCGTCGAGGTAGTTCGCCTGACGGAACAGCGTCGGGTCCTTCAGGGGCAGCGGTGAAGTGGGATTCAGCATGATGCGGGTCCTCCTTGCCTGGGCTCCGCCCGCGATGCGGGTAGCCGGGGATGACGACGGTTCTGGCAAACATAGGACGCACGGCGGGGCGTGTCAGGGGCGGCGCCTCCGTGCGACCCGATCGTTCCGGTTTGTCCGGCCGGCTCCGGCCCGCCCATCACGGGAAGCGCCCGGTGTCCCCTGCGACCGGACGTGCCAGCTTGGAGGCGTCGCCCGCCCGGGGCGACGCCTCCCGCGGGGACCGCGGCGATGCCTCCCGGGCAGGTCCGGGGCAACAGCGCCGGGCCAGGCGCAGCTTGCCTTGGACGGGCGTTCGGCAGCCCCGGACGGCACCATCAACTTCAATGCGACCGGGGGCGGGGATGCGCTCCGGCCCGGGCCGGGCCGGGCGCTGCCCCCCCTGCGCCCGGCTCTCTCTGGTCCCGACTCGCCCGGATGCCTAATGTCGTGCCATGCCCCATGCCGGTTTCGTCCATCTGCGGGTCCACTCCGCCTATTCGCTCAGCGAAGGCGCCATCAAGGCCGACAAGATCGCCGCCCTCGCGCGCGAACTGCAGATGCCGGCGGTCGCCATCACCGACACCGTCAACCTGTTCGGCGCGCTGGAATTCTCCCAGGCCTGCACCGGCAAGGGGGTCCAGCCGATCATCGGCTGCCAGCTCGCGCTGGCCCGCGCCGACAATCCGCGCCTGCCGCCGGAACCGATCGTGCTGCTGGCGCAGGACGCGACCGGCCTGGCCAATCTGCAATGCCTCTCCTCGGCGGGCTTCCTGGAAACCGAATCCGGCCTGAAGCCGCAGCTCTGTTTCGACCGCATCGCGCAACACGCGGAGGGCCTGCTGCTGCTGACCGGCGGCACCACCGGTGCGCTGGCCCGCCTGCTCGCGGACGGCCAGCAGGCGGAAGCCGAACGCCTGCTCGCCCGGATGGCAGAGGCATTCCCGGATCGCACCGTGCTGGAATTGCATCGCCATGGCCTTGCGGTGGAGCAGGCCATCGAGCCGGGCCTGATCGCACTGGCCGATGCGCGCGGCATTCCGTTGGTCGCCACCAACGATTGTTACTTTGCCAAACCATCGATGTTCGAGGCGCATGACGCTCTGCTGTGCATCGCGGAAGGCCGCACGCTGGCGGAGCAGGACCGCCGCCGCGTCACGCCGGAGCACTGGTTCAAGCCGGCCGCGGAAATGCGCGCACGCTTCGCCGACCTGCCGGAAGCCTGCGACAACACGCTGGCGATCGCGCAGCGCTGCGCCGTGATGGCGGAATCCCGCAAGCCGCTGCTGCCGGTCTGCCCCAAGGTGCGCGAAGGCGCCAGCGAGGAGGAGACGGTGCGCGCCATGGCGGTGGAAGGCCTCGACCGCCGCATGGACGATGTCGGTGCCGATGCGGCGATGTGCGCGCGCTATCGCGAACGGCTGGACTACGAACTTGATGTCATCGCCAGCATGGGGTTTTCCGGATATTTCCTGATCGTCGCCGACTTCATCCAGTGGTCGAAGGCGCAGGGCATTCCGGTCGGTCCCGGGCGTGGTTCCGGTGCCGGATCGGTCGCCGCCTGGGCGCTCACCATTACGGACCTGGACCCGCTGCGCTTCAACCTGCTGTTCGAGCGCTTCCTCAATCCGGAACGCGTGTCGATGCCGGACTTCGATATCGACTTCTGCCAGGAAGGCCGCGACCGCGTCATCGACTATGTCCGCCGCGAATACGGCGCCGACCGGGTGGCGCAGATCATCACCTTCGGAAAGCTTCAGGCGCGCGCTGCGGTGCGCGATGTCGGCCGCGTGCTGGGGCTGCCGTTCGGCCAGGTCAACAAGGTCGCCGAACTGATCCCCAACAACCCGGCCAAGCCGGTGACCCTGGCGGAGGCGGTTGCCGGCGAGCCCCGGCTGCAGGAGATGCGCGACAGTGACGAAGGCGTCGCGCGGCTGCTGGAAATCGCGTTGCAGATCGAAGGCCTGTACCGCCACGCCAGCACGCACGCCGCCGGCGTGGTGATCGGCGACCGGCCGCTGACCGAGCTGGTGCCGCTGTATCGCGATCCGCGCTCGGAATTCCTGGTCACGCAATACTCGATGAAACATGTCGAGCAGGCCGGGCTGGTGAAGTTCGATTTTCTCGGCCTGACCACGCTCACCATCCTGGCCCGCGCCGAAGCCTATCTGCGCAAGCTCGGCCAGGAGATCGACCTGGCGCATCTGCCGCTGGATGACGCCAAGACCTACGAGATGCTGCAGAAGGGCGATGCCGGCGGGGTGTTCCAGATGGAAGGCCAGGGCATGCGCGACACGCTGCGCCAGATGCGCCCCGACCGGCTGGAGGACCTGATCGCCGCGGTGGCGCTGTACCGGCCCGGTCCGATGGCCAATATCCCGGATTACTGCCGCCGCAAGCATGGCGAGAAATGGGAGCCGCCACACCCGGAACTCGCGGAGATCCTGGGCGAGACCTACGGCATCATGGTCTACCAGGAACAGGTGATGCAGATCGCCCAGAAGATGGCGGGCTACAGCCTGGGCGGCGCCGACCTGCTACGGCGCGCGATGGGCAAGAAGATCCGCGCGGAGATGGACGCACAGCGCGACATCTTCACCAAGGGCGCCACCGCGCGCGGCATCAGTGAGGAAAAAGCCACCGAGGTGTTCGACCTGATGGCGAAGTTCGCCGATTACGGCTTCAACAAGTCGCACGCCGCCGCCTACGCGCTGGTCGCCTACCAGACCGCCTGGCTGAAGGCGAATCATCCGGAAGTGTTCATCGCCGCCTGCATGAGCCTGGCGCTGAACAACACCGACCGGTTGGCGGCGCTGAAGCAGGAGGCCGAACGCGCCGGCATCCGCATGTTGCCGCCCGACATCAATCGCTCGGTCGCCGACTTCTCGGTGGAACGCCAGGACGATGGCACGCTGGCGATCCGCTACGCACTGGCCGCGGTGAAGAAGGTCGGCTTCAGCGCGATGCAGGCGGTGGAAGCGGCACGCGGCGAAACACCGTTTGCCGATCTGGCGGATTTCTCGGCGCGCATCGATCCCCGCCAGTTGAACAAGATGCAGTTGGAGAACCTGGCCAGGGCCGGCGCTTTCGATACGCTGGAGGACAACCGCGCCCGGCTGTTCGCCGGTGTCGAAACGGTGCTGCGGCGCGCCCAGGCAACGTTCGATGAGAAAACCAGTGGTCAGAACGTGCTGTTCGGCGGTGGAGGCAAGCCCGAGCCGCTGCGCCTGCCCGCTACCCCCGACTGGCCGCTGCTGGAACGCCTGGCGTTCGAGGCGGAGGCGGTCGGTTTCCACCTGACCGCCCATCCGCTCGATTCCTACGCCCAGGCACTGCGTCGCCTCGGCGTCACGCCCTGCCTGCAGGTGGAAGCCCGCGCGCAGGCCGGCGTCGGGCGGGTGAAGCTCGCCGGCAGCGTGGTCGCGATCAAGGAACGCATCACCCGCACCGGCAGCCGCATGGCCTGGGTGCGCATTTCCGACGCCACCGGCTCGGTCGAGGTCACCCTGTTCAGCGAAGTGCTCGGCCGCTCGCGCGAACTGCTCGCCGATGGCGCGGCGCTGCTGGTCACCGCCGATCTGCGTCAGGAAGGCGAGGCGCTGCGGGTCACCGCGCAGGATGTCACCGCCCTGGAGCAGGCAGCCGCGTCGGCCGGCGCGGCGATCCGCATCTGGCTGGGCGAGACGGCCGCGGTGCCGCATATCCGCGACCTGCTGGGCCGCGAATCCGGCGGCAAGGGCCGTGTCATCCTGGTGCCGCGGCTCGGAAACGACCGCAGCGTGGAGATCGCGCTGCCCGGCGGGTTCAACGTCACCCCGCGCCTGGCGCAGGCGATGAAGCTGCTGCCGGGCGTGGAGCAGGTGGAGGAACTGTAGCGCGGCTCCTGGTCACCGCGGAGCCGCACTGTCGCACCGGCGATGGGGCCCGGTTTGTGTCCTGGCCGGGCTCCCTCCCAGGTGGGCCGGGGCGTTGCATGCGGCGAAACCGGCCGACGCGTTCGCGGAAATGTAGGTGCAGGACCGGCGGCGCGGCGTGGTGCCGATCCTGGCCATCAAACCCCGCTGGGGTCGGAACGCTTGCCGCGGCCGCCGTGTAACGGGATAACCCACACAACGCTGCTGCCAGGACCGCAACCTGAATGCCAATCGCCACCTCGCCCGCCTTCAAGCAGAACGCCCACCAGGCCATCACCAATCCAGGCCTGCAGAAAGCGCTCGCCCGCAGCGGGCCCAGTTTCATCGCGCGCCGTTCCGCTGCTCGGGCCGGGCTGCCGGAATTCGAGGACCTGCGCGATGTCGCGCGCGACATCAAGAACCACACGCTGGCGCATCTCGACTTCTACCTGGAGGAATACGAGGCCAAGCTGACCGCTTCCGGCGGCATCTTGCACTGGTGCAGCGATGCCGATGCGGCCTGCGACGTCGTGCTGGAGATTTGCCAGGCCGCCGGAGCGCGTACCGTGACCAAGGGCAAGTCGATGATCAGCGAGGAGCTGGGCATCAACCACCACCTGGAGCGTCACGGCATCACGCCGGTGGAAACCGACCTTGGCGAGTACATCATTCAGCTCCGCCACGAGCTGCCGAGCCATATTATTGCGCCAGCGTTCCATCTCAACAAGGAGGACTGGGAGGAGAGTTTCCGCAAGTCCCACACCGACCTTCCGGCGGATCGGGTGTTCGCCGAACGGCGCGACATCCTGACCGAGGCGCGCACCAAGCTGCGGCAGAAATTTCTTGCCGCCGATGTCGGCATCACCGGCGCGAATTTCCTCATCGCGGAAACCGGCAGCAGCGTGATCGTCACCAATGAGGGCAACGGCGATCTGACCCAGACCTTGCCGCGCGTGCATGTCGTACTCGCCAGCATCGAGAAGGTCGTGCCGACGCTGGAAGATTGCACCTCGCTGCTGCGGGTGCTGGCGCGGTCGGCGACCGGGCAGGATTTCTCCGTCTACACCACGTTCTCCACCGGCGCGCGGCGACCGGGCGACCTGGACGGGCCGGAGGAGTACCACGTGGTGCTGGTCGACAACGGCCGCTCCGCCATGCTGGGCAGCGAGTTCCAGGACATGCTGCGCTGCATCCGTTGCGCCGCCTGCATGAATCACTGTCCGGTCTATGGCGCGGTGGGCGGCCACGCCTATGGCTGGGTGTATCCGGGGCCGATGGGCAGCGTGCTGACTCCGGCGCTGATCGGCGTGGACCAGGCCGGGCATCTGCCCAACGCCTCCACCTTCTGCGGCAAATGCGAGAGCGTCTGTCCGGTGAAGATACCGCTGCCGAAATTGATGCGGCACTGGCGCGAACGCGAGTTCGAACGCCATCTGACACCGACCGCGATGCGCTCCAATCTGGCGCTGTGGGGGTTCTTCGCACGACGCCCCGCGCTGTACCGGCTGGCAACGCGCGCGGCCGCAGTTGGTCTCGGGTGGTTCGGGCGCAAGCGCGGCCGGTTCGCGAAGCTGCCCTTCGCCGGCGGCTGGACCGAAGGCCGCGACCTGCCGGCGCCGGAAGGCGACACGTTCTTCGCCCGGTACAAGCGGGCACAGCGCGCGGGGCAGGTCTGATGAGCCGCGAGGCCATGCTGACCGCGATCCGCCGCGGCCTGAAGCGCGGACCCTTGCCGGCGGACCAGGTGGCGATGCTGCGTGGCCGGCTGGCGACGCATCCGCGGCATCTGATTCCCGCGCGCTCGCGCCTGCCGCACCCGGAACAGATCGCGCTGTTCGTGCGCAATGTGGAGAAGGAATTCGGCTCGGTGACGCGTGTGCCGGATGCCGCCGCGGTGCCCGGCGCCGTGGTGGACTACCTGGCGGCGCAGAATCTGCCGAGCCAGTTGGTGATGGCGCCGCATCCCGAGTTGCAGGCGATCGACTGGTCGGCGCGTCCGCTGCTGAGCATCCGCGAGGGCCGCGCCGAACCGACCGATGCGGTCAGCGTGCAGCACGCCTTTGCCGCGATCGCGGAGACCGGCACGCTGATGCTGCCCAGCGCGCCGGAGCGCCCGACCACGCTGAACCTGCTGGCGGACACCGCCATTGTCGTGCTGCGTTCGGCGCGGCTGGTGGGTGCCTATGAGGAAGCCTGGGACCTGCTGCGCGCCGAACTGGGCGCAATGCCGCGCAACGTCATGCTGGTGACCGGCCCGTCGCGCTCCGCCGATATCGAGCAGACGCTGGAACTGGGCGCGCATGGCCCGCGGCGGCTGCATGTGGTGCTGGTGGAGGAGGCGGACTAATCAGGGGTTCGCGGCCTGTGCCCTGCATTCGCGCTTCGTGGTGGGATGCGGGAAGCGCCGGGGGCGTTTGCCCCCGAACCCCCATCAAGGGGCGCTGCCCCTTGGAACCCCGCCAAGGGCCCGGCCCTTGGAACCGATACTGTTTGGGGTGGGACCGGACGCTCGCGCTCCCTCCCCAACCCAAACCGAATTGATTGCAAAGGCTGAGCCTTTGCTGGAGGCCCAGGAGGCAAAGCCTCCTGGTGGGGTTCGGGGCAATGCCCCGATGCTTTCCTGCCTGACCCCACGACGCGCGGATGCCTGGCACAAGCTGCGAACATCGACGTAGCGGCGTGCGCCGAACACTCGCCGGACGGCAAAGGAGCCGCCCCGTGCGAGGCGGCTCCGCTGCGCTCAGGCCTGCATGCGAAACAGCAGCAGAGCTGCTGTTCGCTATGCGGCGGCGTCTACATCGCCATCCTGGTCTTGATGGTTTGCAGACCGGCTTCGTAGATCCCGCTCAGCGCGGTCTTCGCCGTCTCCTCCTGTCCGGGGTCCGGCGTGTAGCTGCCGACCCAGGTCACGGTGGAGGTGCCGTTGCCCTTTGCCGTCACCTGCAGTGTCGCAGCGTAGTGCGTCACCGGCAACGGGCTGGACTGGAACGTGTAGGAGTAGGAATGCGCGGCGTCGTTCCGTGCCGTCTGGATCTCCACGAAAACGGCCTTGCCGTCCTTGGTCACCAGCGTCCTGGTGTGCGGATTGCCGCTGGTCTCGGTGCAGGTGCCGACCGGCGGTAGCCAATCCTTGATGGCGCAGAACGGGCCGATCATCGACCACACCGAAGCGGGTGTGCCGTTCACATCGACACTGCGCGACAATGTGGTGGCGGAGGCCGGTGCGGCACTGGCGGCGAACCAGTTCAGCGTGGACGCGAGCACGATCGCGCCGGTGCAGGCTGCCTGGTGGGATTTCGACCGCGCCGCCGCTGCCGAGGTCGGGGCGAAGCCGGTTTTGGCAATGGGCATGATGGTGTCCTTGAGCATTGTCGGCGGCGTTCGATCCGCCGGCACAGGTGGAGGTTCCGAGCGCTTCGCTCAGTCGGGGATTTGTTCGCCGGATCCGCCGAACTCGGCGGGGAAGTCGCGCAGCTTGGGCAGCCCGTCCGGCATCCGCAGGACGGTCTCGGCGTAGTTGATGTGCACGCCAGGCGCGAACGGCAGCGTCGGAATGGTCGCGGCGAACACATCGACCAGACCGAGGGTCGGGTGGTTCGTCATCAGATGCCCGCCGCATTTTGAGCAGTACTGCCGCTCGCTGAGTTCGGACTTCTTGAACGTCGCCAGACTGTCGGCACCCGACACCACGCGAACCGCGTCCGGCTTCCACAGGGTGAAAGCATTCACCGGGCCGCCGGACCAGGACCGGCAGGATCGGCAATGGCAGTAGCCCATGCCCTCCGGCTCGCCGGAGACTTCGATTTGCACGGTTCCGCAGAAACACGCGCCATTATGGATCGTTGTCATATCATTCCTCTCGTGGGTTGATTCGGCTCAGGGGTTTTCCGGCATCGCGGTGAAGCCCGGAATGTCGGGTGGTCTGCCGCCGAACGCCCAGTCTCCGTGCTCAATCTCCTGGATGCGTACCCAGGTGACAGGCAGGGCGGCCGGGTCTTCGATGGAGACCATGGCGGCGACGATCTTGCTGATCATCGACGCCTTCTGGTCCATGGTGAACGCACCGTAGACAACCTGAATGTTGACGAGCGGCATAGCTGGTACTTCTTGCAGTAACGCCCCCCATGGGGCGGGTGCGAGAACATGCCGAAGTCGCCGGCTTGCTGCCAGTTCACGAACTGAAGTAACCCGATACAGAAACTGAACTAGGCCGTTCCGTCCGGACGCTTTAGTGTGCCGCCGATCGCACCCCGGAGGAGGTCATGACTTAAGGCAGCTACAAGCAGTTCTGTCCGGTCGCGATGGCGGCGGAGATCCTGTGCACACGCTGGACCTTGGTGCTGCTGCGCGAACTCGTCGCCGGTTCGACCCGATTCAACGACCTCCGGCGCGGCATCCCGCGCATGTCGCCGGCGCTGCTGTCACAGCGCCTCAAGGAACTGGAGACCGCCGGCGTCATTCGCCACACCGCATCGGCGACCGAGCCGGGTGTGTTCGAATACCACCTCACCGAATCCGGGCGCGCGCTGCAGCCGGTGGTCGAAGCGGTCGGCATTTGGGGGCAGCGCTGGGTCAACGCGGAGCTTTCGCTGCAGAACCTCGATGTATCGTTGCTGATGTGGGACATGCGCCGCAACCTCAATCCGACGCCGATGCCGCAGCGGCGCTGCGTGATCCAGTTCCTCTATGCCGGGCTGCCACGGGCGCAACGGTCCTGGTGGCTGCTGGTCGGACCCGCCACCGGTGTCGATCTGTGCTCGGTCGACCCTGGCTTCGATGTCGATCTTTACGTCGCGACCGATCTGCGCACCATGACCGCAATCTGGCTCGGCCTCGACACGGTTCGCATGGCGCAGACGACCAACCGGATGACCTTGACCGGTGACCGCCAGCTCGCCGCCGACATGCAGAAATGGCTGGGTCTCAGCCCGTTCGCCAAGGAGCTGAAACTCGCAAGCTGACATCGCAGGTCATGCGCACGCGCGGCAGTCACGTCCCGCGCGTGCGCATGAAACTCTGCACGAACTGGCGCTGGAACAGCAGGAACGCGACCACCAGCGGCGCGGCGGACAGCAGCGTCGCGGCGCTGATGATTGCCCAGTCGGTGCCCTGGTCGGTGGTGGAAAACATCGCCAGTCCGACGGTGATCGGCCGTGTGGTGACCGAGTTGGTGATCACCAGCGGCCAGAGGAAATTGTTCCAATGGAAACTGACCAGCACGAGCCCGTAGGCGATATAGGTCGGCCGCGCCAGCGGCACATAGACGCGCCAGATCCGCGCCAGCAGGCCCAGCCCCGCCAGCCGCGCCGCGTCGTCCAGATCCTGCGGCACGGTGCGGAAGCTCTGCCGCAGCAGGAAGATGCCGAACGCGGAGCCCAGATACGGCAGGGCGATACCCAGCAGCGAATCGACCAGGCCGAACTGGCCGATGGTCTGGTAGTTCTCCACCATCAGCACATCCGGCGTGATCATCAGCTGCACCAGCACGGCCGCGAATACCAGGTCGCGTCCGGGAAAGCGCAAACGGGCGAAGGCGAAGGCGGCCGGGGTGCACAGCACGAACTGCGCCGCCAGCACCAGGCTGACCAGCAGCACGGTATTGGCCATGTAGCGCCCGAACGGCGCCATGCCCCAGGCCGCGACGAAGTTCTGCGCGGTCAGCGGGCCGAACAGGTCGAACTGCACGATCGCCGCGGAGGCATGCACGGAGGTCCAGCAGGCCCACAGCAGCGGCAGGATCCACAGCAGGCCGAGCAGCCAGGCGCCCAGCGTTTCCAGGCTCAGGGATGGCAGGCGCAGGCGCATGGCGGGGGTGGCGGTGAGGGTGGCGCTCATCGGTAGTGCACCCGGCGTTCGATCAGACCGAATTGCAGGCCCGCCGCCGCCATCAGGATGCCCAGCAGCACGACGGTGAGGGCCGCGGCGTAGTTGGTGTCCCAGGTACTGAAACCCGACCTGGTAGATGTAATACAGCAGCAGCGCGGTGGCGTTGTCGGGTCCACCCTTGGTCAGCACGACGATCTGGTCCACCAGGCGGAACGCATCGATCACCGCGTTGACGAACACGAACAGCGTGGTGGGCATCAGCAGCGGCCAGGTCACGCGGCGGAAGAAGGTCCAGCGCGACGCACCTTCCAGCGCCGATGCCTCGGCCAGTTCGGGCGGCATCGACTGCAGCGCCGCCAGGTAGAAGATCATGTAGAAGCCGGCCATCTTCCAGATCGCAATGACGATCATCGCCGGCAGGGCGGTGGCGGCCGAACCCAGCCAGTTCCAGTCGCCCATGCCGAACGGCGACAGGGCACGATCGATCAGCCCGTAGCCGGGGGTGAAGAAGAACAGCCAGATATTCGCGACCGCGATCATCGGCAGGATGGTGGGGGTGAAATAGGCCAGGCGCAGCAAGGCGCGGCCGGGGATGCGGCGGTTCACCGACAATGCCATCAGCAGCGACAGGCCCATGGTCGCCGGGATGGTGCAGGCGGCGTAAATCAGATTGTTGTGCAGCACCTGCCAGAACACCGGGTCCTGCAACATGGCGGTGAAATTGACCGTGGCGTCGAAATGCGCAGGATGCCGCGGCACGGCGCGGGCGTGCACGCTGGCCCACAGCGTTTCCAGCGCGGGCCAGTGGGTGAACAGCGCGAGCAGCACGACCGCCGGCAGCACCAGCAGCCAGGCTTGCACGGATTCGCGGTGCAGCAGGGGCGGGGCAGGGGTCGCCGACCGAGGTGGCCCGGTCATGCCCGGCGGCCCCGCCGGGCTTTGATCCAATCCGTCATGGTCGGGTTTGACCTCGCCGTGCACGCCGCCACTGCACCTGGCTCAGGCGCGGCGATACGGGCGCAGCAGCCGTTCGGCATTGGCCTGCGCCTCGCCCAACGCCGCCTTTGCTGCCTTGGTGCCGGCCAGTGCGGCCTGCAACGCGCTGTTCAGCGGCAGCGTCACCTGCTGGTTCTCATGCGTGGACAGTTCCGGCCCGGCATAGGGAAGCTGGTCGCGCGCGACCGCCGCCTGCGGGAATTTCTGCGCATAGTCCTTCATGCGCGGCGTCGCCCAGGCATCCGGCCGGGTCGCGACATAGCCGGTGTCCATGCTCCATTGCGCGGCGCGGTCAGGCGAGGTCACCCATTTGACGAACTGCAGTGAGGCCTGCCGCTCCGCCGTCGTGGCGGTGGAAAAAATGTGGAAACTGCCGCCGCCGGTCGGCGCGCCGCGCTGCTTGCCGGCCGGCAGCATCGCCGTGCCGAACGGGAATTTGGCGTTCTTGCGCACGAATGTCAGGTTGCCGGTGGTGGTCCACATCATCGCGGTGCGGCCGGCGACGAAGTCGTTCGGAGTCGCACCCCAGTCCAGCACACCCGGCGCCTGCACGCCCTCCTTGCCGAGCGACACCCAGTATTCCAGCGCCTCGACGGCACCGGGGGAGGCGAAATAGGTCTCGTTGCCGTCGCGGTTCATCAACTGCTGGCCGGCTTCCATCGACAGGCCCTGATACAGCCAGTAGGTGCCGCCGGTCGCCGGAATTTGCACGCCCCAGCGGCTGACCGTCCCGCCCGACTTCACCACCAGCTTGCGACCCATCGCGGTCTGCTCGTCCCAGCTCGCCGGCGGCTTCTCCGGGTCCAGACCGGCCTCGCGGAAGGCGTCCTTGTTCCAGTACAGGATCGGCGTGGAGCGCTGGAACGGCACGCTCCAGGTATGACCTTCCACATTGCCGTTCGCCAGGAAGGCGGGGAAGAAGCCATCCAGCCAGGCCTTGTCCTCGGCCGTGTTGGCGAGCTGGTCGATCGGCACGATCGCTTCCATGTCGATCAGGCTGAACACCTGGATCGCGCCGACCATCGCCAGCGGCGGTGCCTTGCCGGCCTTGAACGCGGTGATCGCCTTGGCGATCGTGTCGTCATAATTGCCGGCGTAGATCGGCTTGATGCGGATGTCCTTGTGCTCCGCCTCGAAGTCCCGCGCGTAGCCGTCGATGATCCGGGTAATCGGACCGGCCACCGCGATCGGGAAGAAGAACGGGATTTCCAGCGGTGCATTCTGCGCCCGCACGATGGCGGGGGCGGCCAGGGGGGCGGCAGCCAGGGCGGCGACACCGGCAAACGCGGCGCGACGGGTGATGTTCGGCATCGGGAGGTTCCTGTCGAAGCTGGTGGGTCAGGCGAAAACTTGCGTGCGTGCGAGGCGCGCGCCGGAGACGCGGTCGAACAAGTGCAGCTCCTCCTGCGGGAAGCTGAGCCGCAGCCGCTCGCCGGGCACGACCTGGCAGCGGCCGGGCAGGCGGGCCTGCAGCCGGTGTGTGGTGGGCGCGACCCGTCCGGTGAGCACGGTATCGGCGCCGAGGTATTCGCTGTGCTCGATCTCGAGCTGCAGCACCGGGGCGAAGCCGCCGGGACGCGCCGGGGTCAGCGCCTCCGGGCGGATGCCAGCCAGCAGGTCCGGCTGGCGGTTCGGCAGCATCACCGGCCCGTCCGTGCCCTCGATCCGCATGCCGTCGTGGTCGCCCACCAGCGGCAGCA
This sequence comes from uncultured Alphaproteobacteria bacterium, assembly GCA_963789495.1. Taxonomy (GTDB): domain Bacteria; phylum Pseudomonadota; class Alphaproteobacteria; order Acetobacterales; family Acetobacteraceae; genus CAWBLP01. The sequence goes on along the minus strand of CAWBLP010000008.1, from coordinate 13,115 downwards.
GGTTCATCGGCGGGGCGCCGATGAAGCCGGCCACGAAGGCGGAGGCAGGCCGATCGTAGATGACATCGGGCGGCGCCGCCTGCTCCAGTCGGCCCGCCCGCATCACCACGACCTGGTCGGCCATGCTCATGGCCTCCGTCTGGTCGTGGGTGACGTAGATCATGGTCAGGCCCAGCCGGCGCTGCAGGGCGACGATCTCCCGCCGCATCTCGGCGCGGAGCTGGGCGTCCAGGTTCGACAGCGGCTCGTCCATCAGGCAGACCGGCGCCTGGGCGACGATGGCGCGGCCGAGCGCCACGCGCTGCTGCTGACCGCCGGAGATCTGCGCCGGCTTGCGCGCCAGCAAGGTGCGGATGCCCAGCAGGTCCGCGGCCTCCAACAGGCGGCGGTCGCGTTCGGCGCGCGCCACGCCGCGGGCCTTCAGGCCGAACAGGATGTTCTCGCCGACCGAGAGATGCGGGAACAGCGCGTAGGATTGGAACACCATCGCGACGCCGCGGGCGGATGGCGGCAGCGCGGTCACGTCCCGCCCGCCGATCACGATCGAGCCGCCGCTGGGTTGGTCCAGCCCGGCGATCAGCCGCAGGCAGGTGGTCTTGCCGCAGCCGGAGCCGCCGAGCAGCACGGTGAAGCGCGCGGCGGGAACCTGCAGCGTGAGGTTCTCCAGGACGCGGACCGGTCCCCAGGACTTGGCGAGGGCGGTGAGCTCAAGCTGGGGGCCTGCAGGGCAGGCGGGGGGAAGGTCCGACATGCGGAGGTGAAGACCGCATGTTGGGCCGGTTGCGTGTTAATTTCCGATGAAACCCGACGGAGGCCGCACGGACCAGGGCGGTGCGGCGGCGGATCGTCGGGGTTGAGCGGGCGCCTGCGCGTCCGGCTGGGTGGCCGGCCGCTCCCGGCCCGGGCAACACCGGCGCCGCGCATGGCGCGTCCGCCGCAATGCTGCCGGAATGGCGTGTCTCTGGAATGTATCTACGTGCCTGCGCCATGAAACACTCTGTTATCCAGTGAGAAACACGGGTCTGGTAGCATGGCGGGATGCGGGTCAGCGGCGGGGCAGGCTGCCCGAGATGAGGAAGACAATGATGCGTAGCGCAACGAAACTGCTGAGTTCTGGCCTCGGTGCTGGCGCTGGGAGCTTGCGCGGTGGCACCGCCGCCGGGTCCCAGCGTGATGGCGCTGCCGGGCGAGGGTAAGAACTTCGCCGCGTTCCAACAGGACGACTATTCCTGCCGCCAGTTCGCCTCCATGCAGACCGGTGGCGCCGCACCGGCCCAGGCGGCGACCAACAGCGCGGTGGGCAGTGCGGTGGTCGGCACGGCGCTGGGCGCGGCGGCGGGTGCGGCGCTGGGATCAGTCGGCGGGGCGATGGGCGCCGGCGCCGCGATCGGTGGCGCCACGGGCTTGCTGGCCGGCAGCGCGATCGGGGCGAACGCGGCGCAGGCCTCGGCCGGCGGGCTGCAGCAGCGCTACGACATGGCCTACACGCAGTGCATGTACAGCCATGGCGATTCCGTGCAGTCGGCGCCGAGCGGCTACGCCGGCTACCCGGGCTACGGGGTGCCGGCCTATGGCTATGCCGCCCCAGCCTATGGTTATCCGGCGCCATATTACCCGTACCCCGGCTATTACGGGCCGGCCTATGGTCCGTCGGTCTCGATCGGCATCGGCGGCGGCTGGGGTGGCTGGCACCACCGCGGCTGGCACTGAACACGGGCGGGATCAGGAAACCGAAGCAGAGCCGCACGGGCGCTGCGTCATGCGCGCCAGGACGATGATGCTGCCAACGCCGTCGTGGCTGGCGGGCGAAGGCCCACCAGCCACGACTGGTTTGGAACCCACCGCCATGTCGTGCGCGCCGACATCAGGACGCAGCGTAGCACCGGCATTCTTGATCGGTCCGGATGGCGATGTCCGGGAAGTCCCCCGCATCAGGTTTGCCCCGCATCAGGAGCGCCCGGCTCCGATGCGTCCCGCATCAGGAGCGCCCGCACCCGGACCGCCCCTCATCAGGGGCGATCCGGGTCAGGCGCCTCTGGATCAGTAGCCCAGGGGCTTGTCGAGCGCGGGCACCCAATGCCCGTCCTTCACCACGCACAGGAACGATTCGTTCGACCCCTGGTGCTTCTCCTTGCTGAAGCTGATCACCGGCGAGCCGAAGATGTCGTGGAAGTCCTTGATGCTCTCCATCGCGGTGACGAAGCCGTCGGTGGTCAGGTTCTTGCCAGCGCGCTTCAGCGCCTCGACCACAACATTGGCGCCCGTATAGCCGATCTGCGCCGCGAAGTTCGGATCGCGACCGAACTGCTTCTTGTAGGTCTCCCGGAACGACTTCACCTTCGGATCGGTGCTGGTCTGCGCCACGTACAGCATCGGCGTCATCGAGTAGAAGCCTTCGGTGGCACCGCCCGGCGCCTCGGCGACGGCGTCGTCGTAGCTGGCGGCCTGGCCGAGCATATCGACCTTCCAGCCGATCTTGCGCACCGCGGAGATGATCTGCACGGTGTCGCGCACGATGCCGCCGACCAGGATAAGATCGCAGTTGGCATCACGCAGTTTCGCCACCGCGGCGCTGAAATCGGTGTCGGTTGGCTTATGCAGTGTCTCGGCGGCGAGCTTCATGTGCAGCGCCTTCAACTCGTCGCGTGAGCCGTCCATCACGTCGCGGCCGAAATCGGTATCCTCGGACATCGCGCAGACGGTCTTCTTGCCCTTCTTCTCGACGAAGTATTTCACCCCGGCGCGCATCTGGTCGTAGTACGACGAACCGAGGCCGAATTTCAGGTGGTTCAGCGGATAGTACATCGACCGCGCCGAGGTCAGCGGGAACACGTTCGGTACGCCCTTGGCGAGCTGTTCCGGCATGGTTGCGTTGTTCATCGGTGTGCCGCCATTGGCGACCATCATGAACACGTGGTCGCGGTTCAGCAGCTTGTTGGAGGCCTGCACCGCGCGCGGCACCTGGTACTGGCTGTCCTCCACGATGTACTTGATCTTGCGGCCGTTGATGCCGCCTGCGGCATTGGCGTCATCGAACACCATGCGCCAGGAGTTGGAGTTGTTGACGCCCCACATCGCGGTGACGCCGGACAGGTCGGTATGGGTGCCGATGACGATCTCCGTCGGCGTGACGCCTTGTCCGGATTCCGCCATCGCGGCACCCGTCATGGTCGTGGCAGCCAGGGCTGCGATCAGATATTTGAGCATGCGCGACTTTTCTCCCTTGTGGTGTGCGGCATGACTGCCGTCGTTGACCCACCCGTTCGGCGCGCAGGTGGTGTCTTATGCTTCGACGATTTGTGCGCCGTATCTCTGGCCCGTGGCGGATGCGCGGGCGGTGTCGCCGTCGAGGCGGATGATCCGGATCCCCAGCGCGGCGACCCAGGCCGCGACATCTGGCGACAGTGGCGGGCCGCCGACATAGGCGAGTTGCAGCCGCGCCAGTCCCAGCTCGCGCCGCACCTGGCCGAGGACCAGCGCGCGGGCGATCCAGGCCGCCGCGCCGCCGCGTCGCCCGGCTGCGATCGCCCAGAGATACAGCTGGCGCTGCACCGGCGTCGCGGCGGCGGCCTGCTGCGTGATGCGGGCATGCAGCCGACCCCAGGTGGCCGCGTCGGCACCCAGCGCGGTGGGCTGCACCTCCTGCAGATTCTCCAGCGCGGTTTCGGTGTTTTCCAGGTAGTTGCTGACGGTACCGGTATCCAATGCGTAGTACAGGCCGAAGATGCGTTCCATCGGGTCGCTCATCGGCAGCAGCGCCAGGCGCTCATCACCGCTGCGCGGCTCCAGCTGGCCGCGGGCGGTGGCGAGACGTTGCAGCACGTCACCATGCGTCAGCACGCGGCCGGTGCCGGCCGAACCGCTGGCGCCAAGCGGCAGCATGGCCGGATGCTGATCGGCGATCGCGGCGATGCCGGCTTCCCAGGCCTGTTTGTCAGCGTCATCCGCCGCGATGCCGCGGGCGAGGAAATCGGTGAAACTTTCGCAGGCGGGATCAGCGAACTCCCGCAGACCGATCATGTCGAAGATGATGATGCGCTGCAGCGCCGGGCAACGGGTGCGCGCATTCAGCGCCTTGTCGAGCTGCTCCTCGTTCTCGACGAACAAGGCGCGGCAGCCGGTGTCGCGCAGTATGTCGGCGACACCGTCGGTGGATTGCTCCGGCGGAATGCCAAGGCTGACACAGCCCGCGCTGAGGATACCGAGATCGGCGGTGACCCATTCCAGTCGGGTTTCCGCCAGCACGCCGACCACATCGCCGGGCCGGAATCCGGCCGCCTTCAAGGCCATGCCCGCATGCCGCACGTGGGTGCCGAGTTCGGCCCACGACACCGATTTCCAGATGCCGCGATTCTTCTTGCGCAAGATGGTCGCGCTGCCCTGCGTCGCGGTGCGTTGCAGCAGCAGGGCCGGGATGCTGGCGGCGGTCTGGTTCAGTGCCATAGCCGCTTCCTCTTGTAGCGCCGCTGACCGCGAATGCCGGCCTCCTTCTGACCGAGGTAGAATTCCTTGATGGTATCTGTCTGTACCAGTTTGGCGCAGGCATCCGCCATCACGATGCGGCCAACCTCCAGCACGTAGCCGTAATCGGCGGTCTGCAGCGCCATGTGGGCGTTCTGCTCGACCAGCAGGATGGCGACGCCCTGTTCCTGGTTGATGCGGCGGATGATGCCGAAAATCTGTTGCACCAGCAGCGGCGACAGGCCGAGTGAGGGTTCATCGAGCAGCAACAGCTTGGGGCGCCCCATCAGCGCGCGGGAGATCGCGAGCATCTGCTGCTCGCCGCCCGACAGCAGGCCGGCGCGCTGATGCTGGCGTTCCTTCAGGCGCGGAAAATAGTCGAAACACAGCTCCAGATCCTGCGCCACCTCGGTCTTGTTGCGCCTGGTATAGGCACCCATCACCAGGTTCTCGTGGACGGTGAGGAAGGGAAACACCTCACGCCCTTCCGGCACGTGGCAGATGCCCAGGCGCATCACCTTGTCCGGCGACATATGCGCGATGTCGCGGCCTTCGAACACGACCTGGCCGCGCTCGGGATCGAGCACGCCGGAGATGGTGCGCAGCACGGTGGTCTTGCCGGCGCCGTTCGCGCCCAGCACGGTAACGATCTGACCCGGCGAGACGTCGAGGCTGACGCCGCGGATCGCCTGGATCGGTCCGTAGAAGGTTTCGATCGCACTGACCGAGAGCAGCGCCTTGCCGGCGGCGGCGCTCATGCCGTGGCCTCGCCGCCGATATAGGCACGGATCACGTCGGGATGGTTCTGCACTTCCTCCGGCGTGCCCAGCGCCATGACCTTCCCGTAGTTCAGCGCCATCACCCGGTCCGACACCTGGCGCACCAGGTTCATGTCATGCTCCACCATGATCACGGTGATATCGAGATCCTTCTTGATGTCCTCGATCCAGAACCCCATGCCTTCGGTCTCTTCGACATTCAGTCCGGAAGACGGTTCATCCAGCAGCAGCAGTTTCGGCTCGATGCACAGTGCTCGGCCCAATTCCACCACCTTGCGCACCCCGTATGGCAGGTTGGCGATCAGCGTGTCGCGGTAGCGCTGCAGGCCGAGGAAGGCGATGACGTCTTCCACTTTCTCGCGATGCAGCAGTTCGTCGCGGCGCGCGTTGGGCAGGAACAGCAGTTGTTCCAGCACACCAGTGCGCGCGTGGCAGTGGCGCCCGATCAGCAGGTTCTGCAGCAGCGTCGCGTTGGAGAACAACTCGATGTTCTGGAAGGTGCGGGCGATGCCGAGCGAGGCGATCTGATGCGCCGGTAACTGGGTGATGTCGCGATCCTGGAAGATCAGCTTGCCGCCGGTCGGATTGTAGATGCGGCTGATCAGGTTGAAGATCGTGGTCTTGCCGGCGCCGTTGGGGCCGATGATGGCGAACACCTCGCCCTGGCGGATTTCGAAGTCCACCGCATCGACCGCGCGGATGCCACCGAACCGGACCGAGAGTTCCTGTGCGGCGAAGAAGGTCATCGCAGACGCTCCGATCGCGCATAGGATTTCTGCCGGCGGAACCCGGTGCGCCGCTTCAGCGGATAGGCCTGGAACCAGTGTTTGATCTTCAACCAGCGGCCATAGATGCCGCCCGGCTCGAACAGGATCACCAGCACCAGGATGAGGCCGAACAGCGACGGTTCGAGGCCCGGCATGCGGCCGAGGCCGAACGGCAGGTCGTCGCGCATGATGGCGATGACCTGCGGCAGCAGGCGCACGAACATCGCACCCAGGATCGCACCGTGCAGCGAGCCGAGCCCGCCGACGAACACGATGGTGACGAACTGCACCGACAGCAGCACGTCGAACGAATCGGGCGCGAGATAGCGTACGTAATGCGCGAACAAGCGCACCGGCCAGGCCGGTCATGAACGCGCTGATCGCGAAGGCGAAGGTTTTGTAGCGCGCGAGATGGATGCCCATGCTCTGCGCCGACACCTCGCTGTCGCGGATCGCCACCATGGCGCGGCCCAGCGGTGTCCGCAGCAGGTTCGCCGACAGCCATAACACGAGGACCAGGACAGCCAGCGACACATAGTAGATGCCGGTGGAGGTTTCGATCGGAATGCCGAACACGCTCGGCGTCGGCACCGCGAAACCGTCGAAGCCGCCAGTGACCGAATCCCATTTCTGAAAGACGGTACCGACGATGCTGCCGAACGCCAGGGTCGCGATCGCCAGGTACAGCCCGCTCATGCGCAGGGTGGGAAGCCCGATCGCGGCGCCGAAGAAAGCGGTGACAAGCCCGGCCGCGGGCAGGGTGATCAGGAACGGCACGCCGTGCGACAGCAGCACGGAGTTGGTATAGGCGCCGATGCCGAGGAAGGCGGCGTGGCCCAGGCTGATCAGCCCGGTATAGCCGACCAGCAGCATCAGGCCGACGCCGGCGATGGCGAAGATGAACACGCCGCCGAGCTCGCCGACATAGAACTCGCCCAGCAGCAGCGGGATCAGCAGCAGCACGACGCAGAGCAGGCCGTACCAGAACAGGTCGCCGCGATGCCGCCACAGCGCGATATCCTGGCGATAATCGGTGCGGAACAGATAGCGCATGCCGATTAAACCCGCTTGCCCATGCTCTCGGCGAACAGACCCTGCGGTCGCAGGATCAGCATGCCGAGCAGCACGACGTTGGCGCTGACTTCCTGGAAGCCGGCGGGCAGGAAATAGCCAGCCAGCTGCTCGACGACGCCGACGATGACGCCGCCGACCAGCGCGCCCGGGATGCTGCCGAAGCCGCCGATCACCGCCGCGGCGAAGGCCTTGATGGCGAGGAAGCCCATGTTCACGTCGATCATCGAGACCGGCGACAGCAGGATGCCGGCGACCGCGGCGACGCCGGCGCTGATCGCCCAGATCAGCGAGAACACGGTGCGCACCGGGATGCCCATGTAATAGGCGGCGAGCTGGTTCTGTGACGAGGCCTGCATGGCGATGCCGAGCCGCGTCTTGCTGAAGAACATGTACAGCACGAGGCAGAGCAGCACAGTGCCGACGATGATGGAGAGATTGTCCTGTCCCAGCACCAGCCCGCCGAGATTTACCGTCTTGTTGGTGAACGGCGTGATGAAGCCGACCGAATCATAGCCCCAGGTGATACCGGCTGCGGCGCGGAACATGAAGCCCAGTCCCAGCGTCAGCATCACGACGGCGAATTGTGGCTGACCGATCACTCTTCGCAGGATCACCGCATCCAGCAGATAGCCGAAAGCGGCGGTGAGCAGGATCGCCAGCGCGGCACCGATCCAGTAATTCAGGCCCCAGTGGGCGATGAAGCTGAAGGCGAAGAATCCGCCCAGCATCATGATGTCGCCCTGGGCGAAATTCACCATCTCGGTCGCCTTGTAGATCAGGACGAATCCGAGGGCGATCAGCCCGTAGATACAGCCAGCAGCAGCGCCGTTTACGACGAGCTGCAACAGGCGTGCAGCATCTTCCACTGCGAACGGCCTCCCATCTTGGGTCGACCGTCGGCCGTACCCCGCTTCGTGCTTGGCCGCGACGATAGGATGGAGGATTCGAGGGCGTCAATGCGTCCGGCGGCGCCGCGGCGCAGATTGCGGCGTGTTAACGGCCAACATTCCAGCGATGGTATCGGCGAGCTGGCCGACGGCCGAACTCATCGCCGTGACAAGCCCTGGCGTGCTCGGCTCCTGCGGCGGAACCGTCAGCCGGATGGAACGCGTGGTGGTGCCGTGATGAGTGACAGCGGCCTGCGCCTCCAGCACCACCGTGCCGTTCGCATCGGCATCGAATCGCTGGATGTTGATGCCGACCGTGACGTCGGGCGTGGCGGAGATTGCGCCATTCTCGGCGAACACCGTGCTGCCGGGCAGGCGCTGCGCCAGGTCTTGCACCAGCACGCGATTCAACAGCGCATTCAGCGGCTCGCCCCACCAATCGTTGCCCAGCACGTCCAGGCGCACCCCCTGCGACGAGCGCACGATCTGTGAGCGTTCCAGGTAGCGAGGCAGCGAGATCCCCCGTAGCTCGATGACCTTCGGCGCCCCGGCACGCGTCGTGCCCGGCACCACCGCGAGCGTGTACAGGTTGGGGTTGGGCGATCGGCAACTCGCAGGCAGGATGGCGAGGGCCGGGAGCAGATGGCGACGGGAGAGTTTCATGCTACGGGCTTCCCTGGTCGGTGCGGCCGCGGATCAGTGCTTCGGGGTGGCGCGACAACAGGTCGGCGAGCACGCGGAACGACCGTGCGGTGTCGGTAAGCTGCGCCAGCAGGCGATTGGCGTCGCGGTTGAATTCGGAGTTGCCGCCATAGCCTCGGTTCACCGAACCGGCCAGGCTGTTGAGCTTGCGCACGGCTTCGTCGAGCTCCTGGGCCATGGCGGGCAGGCGGCGCAGCAGCGGGTCGGTGGCGCTGTTGAGACGCTGCACCAGCGACTGGGCACCGGCGAGCGTGGTTTGCAGCGATGCGACCGAGTCATGCAGCTTCGGGTCGTTCACCAGTCCGCTGGCGCCGGACAGCGTCTGGGCCAGGCTCTGGCCGATCTGGTCGAACGGGATCGCCTCGAGCTTGGCGACCAATGCGCCGGCCGCACCGGCCAGATCGCCGGATGAACCGGGTGCGACCGGGATGACATAGGTGTCACCCTGCTTGGTGAGTTGCGCCGGGGGTGCTTCCGGGAACAGATCGATGGCGAGCTGCTTCTGCCCGGTGATCAGGCTGGCGGAGTTCACCTGCACGCGCAGCCCGCGCTGCACCAGCCTGCCCATTTCGGCGTCGAATTCGCCGTCGGGGGGCAGTTGCAGTTGCTCGATGCGGCCCGGTTCCAGCTCGAAGTAGACCGGAACCACGACACTGTCGGTCCGCTTGTCGTATTGCAGGGCGACCGATGCCACCTCGCCGATCCGAATGCCGCGCAGCGTCACGGCGGCGCCGGCGCCGAGGCCGGCCACCGAGCCGGTGAGATAGGCGACACAGGGCACGCGGCGGCCATAGGTTGCCGCATCGGCCGCGTCCTTGCTGGGGTAGAGCGGGAAGGCGTGGCCGGCCCCGCTGACCGGCGAACCCTGGCCCTGGTTCGGGGTTTCGAAGGCGATCCCGCCAAGCACCAGGGCGCGCCAGGATTCCAGTTGCAACTGCACGCCGTTGGCCCCGAGCGAGAGCGTGGCGCCGGAGGCGTTCCAGAACCGCGAGGTGTCGTGCACATACTGGTCGTAGGGGGCGCGGACGAAGGCGTGGATGGTCACGGTTTCCGCCATGTCGCCGATGTCCCAGCCCAGCACCTCCCCCACTGTCAGGTCGCGGAAGAACACCGGCGAGCCGAGGTTCAGTGAACCGATGCGCGATGCCTTCAGCAGAAAGGTGCGGCCAGGCACGTCCGATTGCAGCACCGGCGGGGTTTCCAGCCCGGTGAAGTCGCGGCGCGAGTCACCGCCTTTGGGGGAGGGCAGCATCTCGATATAGGCGCCGGAGACCAGCGTCTCCAGTCCGGAGACAGCGCCGGCGAAGAAGCGCGGCTTCACCACCCAGAACTTCGTCTGGTCGGTCAGCAGCGGTTCGGATTCGCGGCTCATCTGCACGGTCACCACGACGTTCTGCAGGTCCCGGCTCAACACGACCTGCTGCACGGTGCCCATGTCCACGTCCTTGTGGCGCACATGGGACTGGCCGGCCACCAGGCCCTCCGCGGTTTCGAAGGTGATGCGGATCATCGGCCCCCGCTGCGACAGCGTGTGCCAGGCGAGCCACAGGCCGATCAGCGCGGTGACGATGGGGATGGCCCAGATCAGCGACAGTCGCCAGTGGCGGTCGAGCCTGGCCCGGACCGTGGCCGCTGGCGGCGAAGCGGGTGGGGACGAGCCGGGTGGCGGCGAATCCGGGGGCGGAGCGTGCTCGCTCATGCCTCGTACTCGACCTGGGCGCCGGCGGCGTCCCACATCAGGCGCGGGTCGAAGCCCTGGGCGGCCAGCATGGTCAGGATCACCACGCCGGCGAAGGCGACGGCGCCGAAGCCGGGATTGACTGTCGCGATCAGGCCGAATTGCAGCAGCGCCACCAGGATGGACCCCATGAAGATGTCGATCATCGACCAGCGGCCGATGGCATCGACGATGCGATACAGCCGGGTGCGGTCGCGCAGGCGCCGCCCGGACCCTCGCTGCGTGGTGACCAGCAGGATAGACAGGCCGACCAGTTTCAACCCCGGCACCACGACACTGGCGAAGAACACCAGGGCGGCCAGCGGCCACATCCCGGCCGCCAGCAGCTCCTGCACCCCGCCGATGATCGTGCTCGGCTGGCCGCTGCCCAGATGGACAACGGTCAGCACCGGATAGACGTTGGCCGGAATGTAGAGGATCAGCGCGGTGATGCCGAGTGCCCAGGTGCGCACGACGCTATTGGGCTTGCGGTGGCGGAGCCTGCTGTCACAGCGCGGGCAGGGGGAGCCGGGTACCGCACGACTGACCAGGCCGCAGGTGTCACAGCCCAGCCGGCCGGCGACGCCTCGGGCCAGGGCCGGGCGCCGCGGGCGGGTGCGGCGCAGCCCGCGGCGTTCCATGGCCTCCCACACCGCCTGCGGGTCGAGCATGAAGTCCGCGGCGACCATCACGACCATCAGCGCGATCAGGGCGTAGATGGCGGGCCCGATCTCGATATGCACCAGGTCGCCGAGGCGGACATAGGCCACGAACACCGCCAGCATATACACCTCGATCATCGACCAGGGCCGCAGCCGCTCGGCCCAGGCAAACAAATGACGAATCTGCGGCGGCGGGCGTTCCTGGTGGAGCCCCAGCAGCACCACCGTAACCGAGAGCAGCTTGGCTGCCGGCGCGGCGAAGGTGGTGAACAGCACGACCGCCGAGAGTTCCCACATGCCGTGCTGCTCCAGCCCGGACGGGCCGGTGAACAGGTCGGCGGTCCGTTGCAGCCCGAAGCTGCTGACCGATAGCAGCGTCGCACCGGTGCCGATCGCCAGCAGCACCAGAGCCGCGATGTTCAGCGCCAGCGGCACCAGGAGCGGGTCGTGGTGGGTGTGGCGCAGCACGGCATCGCAGCGCAGGCATAGCGCACGGGCGGCCGGGGGCATGGCGGGGATGACCTGCATCTGGCCGCAATCCGGGCATTCCCGCAGGCGCGCCGGCGTAGCGACGGCTGGTAGGGCCGCGGTCTGGGGGGCTGCGGTGGCTGGCTGGGCGAGGGTGGCTGTCATGTTCGGCGCGGCGACCGGGGCGCAGTTGAGGGCATGGGGCGGTATCTGGTGGTGCAAGATGGTTTCGGCGAGGCTTTGTGCCAACGAAGTAGCCGCAGACGGCGCCTGTGGGCCATACGAGCGTGTGAAGAGGGACGGGCGGAGGGTGGCTTCCGCTGGTTGCCGCGCCAATAGTTGCCGCGCTGGGCGGTGGGGGGTATATGGCCGCGATCCAGGCGGCTGCCGACGTAGCTCAGTGGTAGAGCAACTGATTCGTAATCAGTAGGTCCGGAGTTCGACCCTCCGCGTCGGCACCAGTGAAATCAATCACTTAGTCGCCGTTAACGCCGTCCGCAGTGTCGCGCGCCGTCTTGGGGCTTCACTGGGGCTTCACGGACGCCAAAACACCCGGGAACGCTTTCAGGGGGTTCTTGCTCCGCTCTCTCACGTTCCCTATCGTCCCGGCATGCCCGACGCTGCATACCTCCGCCCGGCCACGACCGACGAGATCGGCGACACGTTATCCCTTGCGCTCCGGTATGAGGGATGCAAGCGCGTCCACAATGCGGACGACATAATGGCACGGATTACGGCCCGCAGGCTGGTGCGGCACCTGGGGCGCAGCGGCTTCGTGGTCATGAAGCGTCCGCCGGCCGCACCGCCTAAAGCGCCAGGGACCCGACCGGGTCCAGAAGGTTAGCCGAATTGTTCCGAGGGGTGTTGATCTTTCGGCTCACAGGCCCCAGCCGGAGCGTACCCTCCGGCGCCGGGCGCAGGAGTGCCGCCGGATCGCCGTTCGTCTCCCCCAGCCATACCGCCCAGCTTGGCTCCTCCAGGATCACCGGCATTCGGTTGTGCAGTCAGCGGCCGGTCGGGATTATGGCTGCCTTCCAGGGTCTTGCGGTTCACCTGCCGACGATCCTTCAGCAAGCCCAGCAATTTGGGGATGTTTTTATCCGCGATCTTGTGTCCCATCTCAGCGCGATGCCTGAGCCAGCTTCGCATGGCTTTTCGACACCCACATCAGCGGCCGCATCGGATCACCCATGGTCGCGGGTTCAACCAATTGACGTAGGTTTGCCAGAAGAGCCGGGTCTTTCGCGATCAAGGTTGGACCACCACCACCAGGCAGTCGAACCACACCAGACAACGAGCCTGGAGCAGCCAGATACTTTCAACCCCCGGCGAGATGGTACTGCGGGCGACGCCAGTCGCATGGGAACGGGCGGTGATCCCACCATGGCCGGCCGTTTTCAGCCTCCCCAGCCGCAAGCAGGCGGCGGGAGCCGTTGCGTTTCAGACCACGCTCCGAACCGCCGTGTACCGTTCGCGAATCGCTGATTTGTGAGTCGTCCGCAACAGATCTCAAACGGAACTTGCCCGCGCCGGAATCTCCCTCACAGAAAGTCAACGCCACCGGACCTCACGCGATTCGGTAGTCTTTGGGCGTCGCC
>CAWBLP010000007.1:0-160645 GCA_963789495.1 uncultured Alphaproteobacteria bacterium | reverse complement strand
GGTGAATACGCAATGATCAAGTTCGCCGCTCAGGCGGGCGCGATCGATGAGCACCGCGTGGTGCGGGAGACGCTGGGCGCGATCAAGCGCGCCGGCGCCGATCTAATTCTGAGCTATTTCGCGATGGATTTTGCGCGGCAGGGCTAGGCAGGACGCTCCGGGAGCGTTGCCCGCGACGCTTGCTGCTCAGTCCTCGTCCGGCCCGCGGCGCAGCAGCAACACGATCAGCACCCCGGCCAGGGCCAGTGTGCCGGCCACGCCCAGACCCATAGCAATATAGCCCGCCGCGCCAACCTGCACGTCATCCCCGAAATGCCAGGCGACCAGCAGATAGTAGACCGCATAGGCAAATAGAGCCACGATCGGCAGCGTCATCAGCATCGTCTTGAGCATCACCATGCCTATCTGCAGCCGGCCCGCGGGCTTCGTCGCGCCCGCGAATTCCTGGAGGCGTCATGACCTACCAGCCGATCAACCTCGAGAGCAAATTCGACCTGTTCCACGAGCAATGGCAGCCGAAGGTCATCGCCGAGATGAACGACTACCAGTTCAAAGTGGTACGGCTGCAGGGAGATTTCGTCTAGTACCCTACGTCATTGACTCAGCGGTTAAACTTCGAATCGATGCCCTGGCAATGACGGAGCCAATTCGTGACAAGGAAACAGACTGCCAGGAAGCACATCGTCAGACTGAGCGATGATGAGCGCGATCGGCTGAACGCGCTCATCGCAACAGGCAAGCATCCGGCACGCAAGCTTCTCAAGGCGCGTATCCTGCTGAAGGCCGACGTCTCCGAGGCGGGCGAGGGATGGCCCGACAACCGGATTGCCGAGGCGTTGGACACCAGCACCGACACGATCCTTCGGACCCGCCAGCGGCTTGTGGAGGAAGGCCTGGACGCGGCCCTGACACACAAATATTCGCCCGCCTCGGCCCGGCCACGCATCTTCGACGGGGCCGCCGAGGCCAAGCTGATCGCCCTGGCGTGCGGCGAGCCGCCAAGGGGGCGGTCGCGCTGGACCCTTGAACTGCTGGAAGAACAGGTCGTCGAACTGAAGATCGTCGAGCGTGCCAGCGACAACACGATCGGGCGGACGCTAAAAAAAACGCTCTCAAGCCCCACCTGCAAGAACAATGGGTCATTCCGCCGGACGCCAGCGCGGCCTTCGTAGCCGCCATGGAGGACGTACTCGAAGTCTATCAGCGCCCGCACGACCCAGCGCGCCCGGTGGTTTGCCTGGACGAGACGTCAAAGCAACTGATCGCAGAGACGCGCGTGCCGATCCAGGCGAAGCCAGGGCATCCCTCGCGCGTCGACTACGAGTATGAGCGTAACGGCACGGCAAACCTGTTCATGCTGTTCGCGCCGCTGGAGGGATGGCGGCACGTCAAGGTCACAGACCGCCACGCCGCCGCCGATTACGCCCAGGTCCTCAAGGAGGTGTCCGACATCCACTTCCCTGGCGCCGAGAAGATCGTTCTGATCCAAGACAATCTCAGCACGCACAAACCCGCGTCGCTGTACGAGGCCTTTCCGCCCGCGGAAGCCCGCCGGCTCGTGGAACGGTTCGAGTGGCATTACACACCCAAGCACGGAAGCTGGCTGGATATGGCCGAGTGCGAAATCAGCGTGCTGTCAAGACAATGCCTGGACCGGCAAATCCCCGACAAACCGACGCTGACCCAAGAGATCGCCGCATGGCAGCAGAACCGCAACAAAAGGCACGCCAAGGCCGATTGGCAGTTCACCAACGCGGACGCCCGCGTCAAGCTCAAGCGGCTCTACCCGCAATTTCAATAACTCGGGGTATCAGCATCATCACGCCGAAACGGACGAAACGTTCATCGTCATCGACGGCACGCTGCGCATCGACTTTCGCGACGGATCGGTGACGCTATCGCGCGGCGAAATGTTCGTGGTGCCGAAAGGCGTCGAGCACAGGCCCCACGCAGACCAGGAAGTCCGGCTGCTGCTGGTCGAGCCACGTGGCGTGGCCAACACGGGTGAGCAGGGCGGCGACCGCACCGCGCCCGGCGATGCCTGGATCTGTTCCGATCCCCTCACACCCACCGGATACGACCCCATGACACCTGCGCGCCTGCGCGACCTCGGGATCACAGTCGGCGCATTGCCGACCGGCCCGTTCAACGCCATCACCGACGTGGCGGGGGTGACGGTCGGTTCGTGCACGCTGATCCGCGACACGCCGGACGTCGTGCGCACCGGCATCACCGCGATCTGGCCGCGCGGGCGCGCCATCTGGGGCGATCCCGTATTCGCGGGCGCGTTCTCGTTCAACGGCAATGGCGAGATGACCGGGCTAACCTGGATCGCGGAGCAAGGCATGCTGGGCACGCCGATCGGCATCACCAACACCCACCAGGTCGGTCTGGTGCGTGATGCGATCTGCGCACTCGGGGTGCGGGATGGCGTGACGCAGCCCTTCCTGCTGCCGGTGGTGGCCGAGACCTATGACGGCTGGCTGAGCGACAGCCAGCGCTTTCCGCTGACCATCGACCACGCCTTCAGCGCCTTCGATTCGGCGACCGGCGGCGGACCGGTGGCGGAGGGCAATGTCGGCGGTGGCACCGGCATGATGTGCCACGGGTTCAAGGGCGGCACCGGCAGCGCGTCCCGCGTGGTGGCGCAGGAAGGCGCGCGCTACACGGTCGGTGCCCTGGTCCAGGCCAATTATGGCGCACGCGACCTGCTGCGGATCGACGGCGTGCCGGTAGGCCGGGAGATCGGGCCGGATATCGTGCCGACGCCGCATCCGATCCAACGCCAGGCCGCCCCGGGGCAGGATGGCTCGATCATCGTGATCCTGGCGACGGACGCCCCGCTGATCCCGATCCAGTGCCAGCGCCTGGCGCGCCGCGCGGTGACCGGCCTGGCCTGGGTGGGCGGCCTCGGCGCCAACAGCAGCGGCGACATCTTCCTGGCGTTCTCCACCGCCAACCACGTGCGGCCGGACGCACCGGTCAGCGCGGTGCACATGCTCGCACCCGACGGCATGACCGACCTGTTCCGGGCCGCGGCCGAGGCGACGGAGGAAGCGATTCTCAACGCTCTGTGCATGGCGCAGACGATGACCGGGCGCGAAGGACATACCGCCCACGCCCTGCCGCTGGATCGCGTCCAGCAGGTCATGCGGCGCTATCGGCCGGCCAGTTGAACGGCGTCAGGAATCCAACGTCGAGCCCGGTGAAGCACCGGCATCGACGGCGTCCGGCAGCCCCCTCCCCTACGCCGTGGCAGCGGCATCGCTCACCGCCCGCAGCAAGGTGAGCAAGCTGCGGTTGATCGGGGTCGCAAGACCGTGCCGCTCGCCGGCCGCGACGATCGCCCCGGTCAGCGCCTCGATCTCCAATGTCCGTTCGGCCAGCCGATCGAAATACATCGAGGTGCCAACCTCCGGCGGATAGGACAGCAAGGTCGCCATCGTCCGTTCAGCCTCGTCCGGTGCCAGCCGCGCGCCATCGGCCCGCGCCACCGCGATGGCCTCGTCCAGGATGGCCAGGCTCAGCGCGTGCACGTCCGGCCGCCGCAGCATGGCCTGGCGCTGCAGGGTCAGCGCGGTAATCGGATTGACCACCACATTGATCAGCAGCTTTCGCCAGGCGAGGGTCGCGAAATCCGCACTGCGCAGCAGGTTTAGGCCAGTGCCTGACAGAACCTGTTCCAGCGCCTGGGCGTCGGGACCATCCGCCGTCACCATGTCATGCGCCGCGACCTGGCGCAGTCGGACATGATCGGCGGCAAGCCGCTCGCCGTTGTAATAGACGATCATCGGCAGCACGGTGGCGCCGCCGACCAACGGTGCCACCCGCGCCACATGGTCGATGCCGTTCTGCAGCACCGCGACCCGGGTCGCCGGCGTGCACAGCCGCGCCAGCCAGGGTGCCGTGGAGGGGGTGTGATGCGCCTTGCAGCAGAGCATCACCCAATCGACCGGCTCCGCCTGGGCAGGGTCGGTCAGCGCGTCCAGGGTGGTTTCGACCACGCCGGTCGGCCGTTCCAGCCGCAGGCGCGACAGCGGCCGGCGCGCGCAGGCGACCACGTGATGCCGATCCGCCGCTCGCAACGAACCCGCGAGTGCGGCGCCGATATTGCCCAGCCCGACCACCGCGACGGTCAGGCGCGGCGAGGCGGAGTCCGATAACGGGTTGTGACGGGGCGGCAGCATGGCGCCCAGTCTAGGATATTAGTTGCCTGAGTCGAACTATGCTGCGATGCAGCGGCCGTTTCCAGCGCGCCGCTCCGGGTCTCCTCCGGCAAGCAGAGCTGCGCCAGCGCGGCGGCGGCCGCCTCGGGGCCGGTCCGGGAGGCCGGGTCCTCTCCCGGAAAGGCCTGGCTGCGCAGCCGGCTGCGGAACACGCCGGGGTCGAACAGGTTCACCCGCACCCGGGTGATGGCCAGCTCCTGCGCCCAGGTCAGCACCAGATGCTCCATGCCGGCCTTGGTCGCACCGTAGGCGCCCCAATAGGCGAGCGGCGCCCGCGCCCGCGCATCGGTGACGAACACCGCCCGCCCGGACGGTGCCTGGCGGAGCAGCGGCTCCGTGGTGCGCATCAGCCGCCAGGTCGCCGCGAGGTTCACCGCGATCACGTCGTCCCAGTCCCGCTCCACGATATGCGAGGCCGGGGTCAACTGGCCGAGCACGCCGGCATTGTGGACCAGGATGTCCAACCGGCCGAACCGCTCGAACAGGCTGGGGCCGATCGCATCGAGTTCCGTGCCGTTCTTCAGATCCAGCGGCAGCAACGTAGCTGCCCCGCCGGCGGCGCGGACCGCATCGTCGGTCTCCTCCAGCCCGCCCTGGGTGCGCGCGGTGGCGACGACATGCGCGCCCAGCCGCGCCAGGGCAACGGCTGCCGCCGCGCCCAAGCCCCGGCTGGCGCCGGTCACCAACGCCACGCTGCCGTCCAGCGGTCCCGCCATCAGTGGGTTTCGGTCAGCAGGCTGAGCTGGCGGCTGGCGTTGTCCGCCTGGTCCGGCAACGGTATCGGATAGTCGCCGGTGAAGCAGGCGTCGCAGTAATGCGGCTGGTCCGGATCGCGGCCTTCCTGGCCCAGCGCGCGATACAGCCCGTCGATCGAGATGAACGCCAGGCTGTCGGCACCGATCAGCGACGCCATTTCCTCCACATTGTAGCGCGCGGCCAGCAGCTTGCCGCGTTCCGGCGTGTCGATGCCGTAGAAGCAGGAATGCGTGGTGGGTGGCGAGGAGATCCGCATATGCACTTCCCGCGCACCGGCCTGGCGGACCATCTCCACGATCTTGCGGCTGGTGGTGCCGCGCACGATGGAATCGTCCACCAGGATCACCCGCTTGCCTTCCAGCACCGGGCGGTTGGCCGAGTGCTTCAGCTTCACGCCGAGGTTGCGGATATTGTCGGTCGGCTCGATGAAGGTCCGGCCGACATAGTGGTTGCGAATGATGCCAAGCTCGAACGGCATGCCGCTTTCCGCGGCGAAGCCCATCGCGGCGGGCACGCCGGAATCCGGCACCGGCACGATCACGTCCGCCGGCACCGGCGATTCGCGCGCCAGTTCGCGGCCGATGCGCTTGCGCGCGTCGTACACGGGCGTGCCTTCCACCACCGAATCCGGGCGGGCGAAGTAGATGTATTCGAACACGCAGAAGCGTTCCCGGGAGCGGCCGAACGGGCGGATGCTGTGCACGCCCTGGTCGTTGATCACGACCACCTCGCCCGGCTCCACATCGCGCACGAATTCGGCGCCGATGATGTCGAGCGCGCAGGTTTCGCTGGCCAGCACCCAGCCGCCGGTGCCTTCGGTGCCGATGCGGCCCAGGATCAGCGGCCGCACCCCCAGCGGGTCGCGCACCCCCATCAGCGCTTCGTTGGACAGCGCCACCAGGGAATAGGCGCCCACCACCTGCTTCAAGGCGTCGATCAGCCGGTCCACCACGGTGGAATACAGGCTGATGGCGATCAGGTGGACGAACACCTCCGAGTCGGTGGTGGACTGGAACAGGCAGCCGCGACGCACCAGGGCACGGTGCAGCACATGGGCGTTGGTCAGGTTGCCGTTATGCGCCACGCCGAAACCGCCGAACTCGAAATCGGCATATAGCGGCTGGACATTGCGCAGGATCGTTTCGCCGGTGGTGGCGTAGCGGTTATGGCCGATCGCATTGCGCCCCGGCAGGCCCGCGATCACCCGCGCATCGCCGAAATTATCGCCCACCAGGCCGAGGCCGCGGTGCGAATGGAACCGGGTGCCGTCGAAACTGACGATGCCGGTGGACTCCTGGCCACGATGCTGCAACGCGTGCAGGCCGAGCGCGGTGACCGCGGCGGCGTCCGGCACGCTCCAGACGCCGATGACCCCACATTCCTCATGCAACTTGTCGTCGTCCGGCGGCTGGTCGTCCGGCTGGGCAGTCACGGTCATGCCTGAACCCTTCTCAATCATGGGCCGGTTGCTTGCCGACCGCGCGGCCCTGAGGCGTTGCGTGCAGCAACGCCTCCGCGGTGGTCTGTCGTCCCGCCGGCGGCGCATACAGACGCGGCCGATAATCCACCGGAAGCTGATGTACCGCCCATCGCGCCCCGGCATAGGCCGGCTCCAGCGACCGCGCCTCCAGCACCGGATCCGGCCAGTGATCGAGCGGCACCACCATCCCAGCCACGATATAGGCAAGCACAACCAGCGCCGCACCCCGCGCGAGGCCGAATACCAGCCCCAAGGTACGGTCGACGCCGCCCAGCGGTGAGCCCCGCACCACGCGGCCGATGGCGCGCGCGATCAGCATCAGGATGATCAAGCTGACCAGGAAGATCACGATGAAGGCAATCGGGTCCACCCAGACCGGGTTGGTGATCCAGCGCTGTGCCTGGCCGCGGACCAGGGGCAAACCCCAGGCTGCCGCCAGCGCCGCGCCGATCCACGCGCCGATACCAAGCACCTCCCGCACCAGACCGCGCAGGAAGGCCAGCAGCGCCGAAACGGCCAGCACACCCAAAATGGCAAAATCGACCCAGGTCACCGACGGCACCCCCGATATCCCCCCTCCCCTTGCGGGAGCGGGCAGTTAGGGTGCCGGGCGATCACGGCAAGCGTCGGGAGCGTTGCCCCCGAAACCCCCGTCAAGAGGCGCTGCCCCGTGAATCCCCGCCAAGGGCGCAGCCCTTGGAGCCGAATAGGTTCGGGTGGGGGAGGGGGCGTGACAGTCTTGGACCAGCGCATCATCACGGACGGCTCCCTCCCCCGACCCGAACAGATTGGATTGCAAAGCGGTGTCTTTGCTGGAGAAGGCAACGCCTCCTGATGGGGTTCGGGGCCACACCCCGATGCTTGCCACATCCCACCACTCGGCTGTCGCTGTTCCCGCAATGCTGCATCGCCCGCTTATCTCCCGCTGCGTCTCGCCAGCCAAGCCACGATCGCGCGTTATAGCCGTTTCCGGCAGCCGGCTTGGAAACCAAACTGAGAATGTGGCCGAAATTACGTGCGCGACCGCGATTGCAGCTCAGGCATCGTCGGCCGGATCCGGGGCGAATCGCGCCACCAGATCCGCGATGTGGCCGATCTCCTCCAACTGCAATCCTTCCGGGGCCGCCAACGGGCGATTGCCGCGGGCCAGGCGGCGCGGCAGCGTCGCCGAGTCGAACCCGAGCTTGGCGGCTTCCTTGAGCCGCGCTTCGGCCTGGGCGACCTGGCGGACCTCGCCGGACAATCCGACCTCGCCGAAGAATACCATACCGGCGCTGGTGGGCTGACTGCAGGCGGCCGAGGCCAGCGCCGCCGCCACCGCCAGGTCGGCGGCCGGCTCGCTCACCCGCAGGCCGCCAGCCACGTTCAGATACACGTCCATCGCGTTCAGCCGCAGCCCGGCGCGGGTTTCCAGCACCGCCAGCAGCATGGACAGACGCCCGCTGTCCCAGCCGATCACCGAGCGGCGCGGTGAGCCGCCAGGATTGGGGGCGAGCAGCGCCTGGATTTCCACCAGCACCGGGCGGGTGCCTTCCAGCCCCGCGAACACCGCGCTGCCGGCGACATTGCCCCGGCGCTCCGCCAGGAACAGCGCGGAGGGGTTGGCGACTTCGGCCAGGCCACGATCGGTCATCTCGAACACGCCGATCTCGTCGGTGGCGCCGAACCGGTTCTTCACCGCGCGCAGAATGCGGAACTGGTGGCCGCGATCGCCTTCGAAATACAGCACCGCGTCGACCATGTGCTCCAGCACCCGCGGGCCGGCCAGCGCACCGTCCTTGGTGACGTGACCGACCAGCACCAGCGCGAAACTTCCGCCCTTCGCCAGCCGGATCAGCTCGAAGCTGCTGGCGCGCACCTGCCCCACCGTGCCCGGCGCGCTGTCGATACTATCCAGCCACATGGTCTGGATGGAATCGATCACCACCAGCGCGGCGTCGGTGGCCTTCTCCAGCGTGGCGGCGATGTCGCGCAGGTTGATCGCGGCGGCGAGCTCGATCGCCGTGTCGGCGACACCCAGGCGGCGGGCACGCAGCCGCACCTGCTCGATCGATTCCTCACCGGAGACGTACAGCACGCGGCGGCCGGACCGGGCGAGCTGGGCGGCCGCCTGCAGCAGCAGGGTGGACTTGCCGATGCCCGGATCGCCGCCGACCAGCACCGCGGAGGACGGCACCAGCCCGCCGCCCAGCACGCGGTCCAGTTCGGCGATTCCGGTCATCGCCCGCGGTGGCGGCTCGCTGGTGCCGGCGAGCCCGACGAACGCGACCTGGCGACCGGTGGGTGCCTTGCCGGCGGGGCCGGGACGCGGCGTGACTGCTTCCTCGACGATCGTGTTCCATTCGCCGCAGGTCTCGCAGCGGCCGGCCCATTTCGGAAATACCGCACCGCAGGACTGGCAGACGAAGCGGGAGGCGGGCTTGGCCATGCCGATCAGGCCCCGTGGCACGATGGAACGATGGGTGCCGACCACATTGTGCTACTCCGGGGCAGCGGTCAGCATCGCCTGACCGCCCTGCGGATCATTGACCGTCGCCGCCAGGATACGCCAGGCGGACTTCGCCTTCGCGGCCAGATACTCGCGATAGTGCACCCCGGCAGCATGTTTGTCGTCGCGCGCGATCGCCAGCCGGAACGCGACGCCGGTGCGGCGCAAATCGTCCTCCAGGGCGGTCGCCACCGCCGCGCCCGGGGCGAGATTGGTCACCGCGGAGCAGATCCCGTCATCCGAGGAGACCAGCACCAGCTTATCGCCCTGGGCCGAGGCGTCGAACGCGGTGCCCGGCGCCCCATGCAGGAATATCCTGCGCGCCGGTTCCGGCAGCTCTGCCAGGCCGAACTGATGCGCCCAGTTCCGCAGCGCGGCCGGCGCACCGGCAAACGGCAGGCAGCCCTGGATGAACAGCCCGGCCAGTTGGGTGGCGGCACCCATGGCGGGGACCGATTCGGCGTGGGCAGGCAGGCCGGCGAGGTGCAGGCCGGCAACCAACAGGCTGATGACCAGCTTGCCGGCGGACAGCCGGCCGGCCACCCTGCCCCGCGGCGCGCCTGCCAGGCTTCTCCGGGCCTGGACTATCGCCGCAGTTCCATCTCGATCGGCCCCTCGCGGCGGCCATGGGTGAACTGGTCCACCATCGGGTTGCCGCTCTCCATCAAGGCCGAGGCGGGGCCGCTCCAGACGATCCGGCCGCGATGGATCATCGCCGCGGCGTCGCCGATCCGGCGTGCACTCGCCATGTCGTGAGTAATCGCGACCGCGGTACTGCCCAGCCGCTTCACCAGGTCGACGATCAGCCCGTCGATCACCGCCCCCATGATCGGGTCCAGCCCGGTCGTCGGCTCGTCGAAGAACAGGATATCCGGCTGCGCCGCGATCGCCCGTGCCAGCGCGACCCGCTTCTGCATGCCGCCCGACAGCTCCGCCGGATAGAGCTCTCCCACGCTCGGGGCGAGCCCGACCTGGGCGAGGAAGTCGGCGGCGCGCTCTTGCGCCTGGGCGCGCGTTGCCTTGTGCAGGGCAATCAGACCGAAGCTGACATTCTCCCAAACCGGCAGGCTGTCGAACAGCGCGCCGTTCTGGAACAGCATGCCGATACGTGCCCGCGCCGCCTCCCGTTCCGCGCGTGGCAGGCGGAGGATGTCCTTGCCATCGATCTCGATGACGCCGTCGTCCGGATCGAGGAGACCGAGAATGCATTTCAGCAGCACCGACTTGCCGGAGCCGGAGCCGCCGATCACCACCATGGAGGTACGCGGCATGATGTCGAGGTCGATGCCATCCAGCACGACCTTGTCGCCGAAGCTCTTACACACACCACGCAGGCGGATCATGGGGACCGAGGCGCTCATCCGCCGCTTGATGCCGCGTGTGAGGCGTTTCGGCAACCGGGGTCATGCCGAGCCTATGCCAATTCCGCGCCGTCGCGGGGTTAGCCTGCCTCGATGGGACCATGTCGCTCAGGCTCCGGCGCGGGCGCCGGAGAGACCGGACGGCCCGGCTTGTTATCGGGCCGCCAAGCCAGGCGGGCAGGCGGATCGGCGTCGTGTACCCAACCAGGGCACCATTGGCCGCAGCCGCAGCATCGGGATGATCTGCCGCGGCTTCGGCGCCTTGCCAGCACCGATCGATCAGCGCCCGCCACCGCCGCTACCGCCACCCCCGCCGCCGCCAGAAGATCCGCCGCCGGCGCCAGCAGACCCGGCACCGGCTCCGCTGCCAGCGCGACTGCCGCCACCGATCTGGTCATGCGTCTTGTCGCGGGTGCGGTCCCGGTCCTGCAGAGTGTCTGGATCGTGAGTCCTGTCGCGGGTACGGTCACGGTCTTGCAGGTACGTCCGGATCGCGCGTCTTGTCGCGGTCCCGGGTGACGTCGCGATCCCGATCCTGGGCGAAAACCGGCACC
The DNA here is from genome assembly GCA_963789495.1 of uncultured Alphaproteobacteria bacterium. GTDB lineage: Bacteria > Pseudomonadota > Alphaproteobacteria > Acetobacterales > Acetobacteraceae > CAWBLP01. The sequence continues at coordinate 149,780 of CAWBLP010000007.1, read as the reverse complement.
CCAGCAAAAACCGATCCAGCCAGAAGACCCGCCAATGCCATCAAGCCGCGGATCGCGCGTCGCCGCTGCGTGCCAGATTGCATCAGCCCATCGAATGTCATGATTGATCCTCCATCACGGGACGCGCGCTTCGCAGGCGTTCCGCAAGGGAAAGCCTTAATGACCCCCGGGCGAGGGAGCGTTGATGTGGATCAAATCGATCTCGCACAGCCGCTAAAATTGCGTTCCGATGCGGAAGTACACCTGATTGCGTGCAAAATCGGTCAATGTATTGCCGGACACCCGCTGAGTATAACGGTAGTCGACGCCAAGCGTGACATTGTGGGTCAGCCGATAGCGGATACCCACCGAGGTATCCACGTCGTTATCCGCTCGCCCGACCTGGGCAAAATCGCTGTGTGCATAGGCGACGCGGACGATGCCGGTCAGCCGCTCCGCTAGCTTTTGCTCAAGCCGGATCCCGCCGAGCGTGTAGATATAGCCTGGGCTGCCGGACAGCGTGGTCTCCTCGATTGTGCGTTCAGTAAACGCCACCAGCGCAGTGCGCGCGGTCGCCTGCCAGCGCAACGTCGCATCGGCCGCCGGGGTGGTCAGCGATTTGAACGTGGGGTCGTTGTAGGAACGGTGCAAAACGCCCAACAAGACTTCACCCGACACTTTGGGTCCCAGGGTGAACAGCGTTCCGACGCCGAGCAGAAATCCATCCGAGTTGCGCATGAAGCCGAAGTCGTCGGGTACCGTGTCGTACCGGCGGATGTCACCCAACGCTTCGACGAAGGGGCGGAAGCTCCGGTTCGCCTCGTAGCGGAGCAGCCCGCCGAAGGTGTAGCGTGTGCGGTCGCGATCCTGATTGTTGATCTCGCCGTGCTCGCCTTGGACGTTGCCGAAGCTGAGGCGTTCGATCGCGGTGCCAAGCCGCAGGGTGAAGTCGTTGAAGCGATGGACTACCCCCGCATAGGCATTCTGCTCGCTGTACGGCGTCGGTTCGAAGCCTTCGACGGCGTCGGGCGAGGCGCGGTCCTCATGCTCCTGCAGCACGACGCCCCCCAGCAGGATATGCGTCTTGTCGCTGACGTCGATCTGTCCCTCCAGAGCGGCGTGCCAATCGACGGTGTTCTCGTGGGAATGGCTCCAGTAGCCGGTCAGGTCGGTCTGCGCCTCGGCATACAATGAATGGCGATCCCAATTGGATTGGATGGCGACCCGCGGCGAGATCGTGCCAATCCAGTCGGAGACATGACCGTGTGACGTGGCATAGATGTTGTCGTCGTAGAAGGTCGCCGCCTGCACATCCGGATACAGCGTGAAAGAGCCGAGTTTGTATCCGTAGGCCTCGACATCGGCCGGTGGGGTGGCGCGACTCTGCAGGGTATCGGGCCGCATCGGCGGCGCGATATGCAGATCGAGTTCCATGTGGCTGCGCAGCGCATCGCTCACGGCCTGCTGCACGGCAACACGTCGGTCGGCCGGCGCGGCGGCGACGATCTGCTGGCCGATATCACGATAGACGGGCAGGGTGGCGCCAACGAAGTTCGGCACCGGGGCGGCGGCGGCACGCGCGAGTGCGGCGGCACTGTCCGGTGTGGCGGCCAGCGCCGGGTTCGCGGCCAAGGTTTGCGACAGCGCATGCAGCAGGGCGCCGGGCCCATCTACCGCCGCGGCATCCAGTTGCGCCGACAGGGCGGCTGGAACGGGGTAGGGCTGTGCCTGACCGATGGTGGGAACCAGCGCCAGACTGAGCAGGACAATGCCGCTCACCCCGTGGCGAATAGCACCTGGATGGGCAAATCCACGATAGCACCGTGACCACATTTGAATGCTCCCTGGCGCGACCGACGCCCCGCGACACCGCAATGAAGCACTATCTCGGAATGATTTGTTTGATCTGAATCAAGGCGCGGAGACGGCTTAGTCATTAACTATATGGACGTTATCCGGCCAGTTCGGTCAAATTGCTACCATGTCAGGGCGAATACCATGTTGCGCCTTCACAGATGTGACGAACTCGCAACAGCCGCTGCTGTGGCCATGCTGTGCCTCGGAGCTGCGCCAATGATGCCGTTTCTTACTGACGATGCCAGGGCGCAGCCGCTGCTGTTGGAGCCTCGCCAGCCAGCGGCAATGCCGCGGGCTGAACTCAGCCTGAACGCCTGGTGTGCCAATCATCGGCGGGGTGCGTCTGCGGTTGCGAACGATGCGGAGCTAACGCGACTGAAGATTGTCCAGTTCGAACTGGCACCCGGGTTCGATCCGGGAGCCCGGAGCGACGGCGTCGCGCTGCTGTCGGCGTATCAGGAGGAACTGGAAAAGCGTGTGCCGAACCGCACATCGGCGGCCAGCTATTTGGCACTGGTTTCCGCTATCCCGATCACCTTGGGCGTTGTGGAGCGGGTCAACGCATTGCTCTGCCTCAGCAGTACCCACGCCTTTGCGCAGGCCGTCGCCGACGCGGCCGAAGCCGAACGCCGGCAGATGATGCGCTGACAGCGCCAAACACAAAGCACAAAACGATGTATGCCAATCCCTTCACCCCTGAGCCGCGTTTCCCCACGTCGCGACGCCAATTGCTGCTTGGTGCCACAGCCAGCGCCTTCGCATTGTTGCTGCCGCTGACGGTTGCCCGCGGACAGCAGGGTCACGAAAGCGGCGGCAGCGGCGGCCATGAGAATGGCGGCAGTGGCGGCAGCAGTGGTCACGAGAGTGGCGGCAGCGGCGGCCACGAAAGCGGTGGCAGCGGCGGCCATGAGAGTGGCGGCAGTGGCGGTAGCGGTGGCCACGAAAGTGGCGGCAGCGGCGGCCACGAAAGCGGCGGTGGCGGCGAAAGTGGCGGCAATGGCGCTGGACGCAATGCCCAGCAGCGCGCCTACCGCCATCGTCAGCGCACCGGGCGGACCCTGGGTGGTGGTGAAGGCGACGGCGGAACCGGCCACACCGGGCACGACCCCAGGGCTGTTCAACGCTCTATACCTGTGAGGGCAGAGATTGAGTCCCCGTGGCAACAGTTGCGGAAATTCCGCTGATCGGACCCGACGCCGGATTCCGGCGCGGCAAGATCCCTGAATCTATGCCGGGCAACCGAATCACCAGCAGGTTGCCATGCGCCCGTTCGACCAGTTTCTCACCACGCTCAGCGAAGTCCCGGACCCGCGTCGGGCGGAAGGTAGGCTCTACAGACTACCCTACGTCCTGTTGTTCTCGATCCTCGCCGTGGTCACCGGCGGCAATTCGTTCCGCTCCATCGAGACCTTCATCAAGGTGCATCGTCGCCAGCTGAACGCCGCATTCGGCCTGCGCTGGAAGCGTGCGCCGGCGCACACGGCGATTCGTTACATCCTGCAGGGCCTGGACCCGCAGACAGTCGAGCAGGTGTTCCGCCGTCATGCCACCGCCCTGCTGGATACTGCGACCGATCCGTCGCACCGCACCATCGCGCTCGACGGCAAGACGCTGAAGCAAAGCTTCGACAATTTCCGCGACCGCAAGGCAGCCCAGTTGCTGCACGCCTTCAATCTCGAGGCGGGCCTGGTGCTGGCGCATAGCGACATCGAGGAAAAGTCCAACGAAATCCCCGCCGCGCAGCGCTTGCTCGGCGAACTTCGGCTCGCCAACTGCACCGTCACGCTCGATGCCATGCACTGCCAAAAAAAACCCTCGAGGCCGCCGCAGCAGCGCAGGCGCACATTATCGTCCAACTGAAGGATAACCAGCCGACCCTGTTGCGGCAGGCCGAAACCCTCTGCACCTCTCGCCACCCTGCCAGCAGCGACACCTCGGTCACCAAAGGCCGCAATCGGCATGAAACCCGAACCGCCGAGGTGTTCAGTGCCACCCGTGTCCTGGCCGCAACCGAGTGGAAGTCCCTGGTCAAGCGGATCATCCGCGTCACCCGCAACGTGCTGCATCGCAATGCCAGGACCGGCTTATGGAGCAGCACTTCGGAGATCGCCTATTACGTCGCCAATTCCGCCGCATCGGCGCGCCAGGCTGCCACTGCCATCCGGGGCCATTGGCACATCGAAAACAAGCTGCACTACACCCGCGACGTCACCTTCCAGGAAGATCAATCCCGTATCCGGCACAATCCCGGCGTCTTCGCCCGGCTGCGATCGTTCGCCTACAACATCCTGCAGCGCAATCGCACTGCAACCTTCACCCAGCAGCGCTACGCTGCGGCGCTTGGTGGCCTCCAGGCGCTGCTCAAGTGGTGCTTCAGTTGAGAGCGTTGAACAGCCCTGGGCACGACCCGACGACGCTCGATCCATCATTGGGCTCCGTGAGCCCGAACAACACAACAGACGGCGGTTCGCTAGACAGTGGCTCGCTGAGTAGCGGCGAAATTGGCGGCGGTACCGGTGGCGAACATTTCGTCCATGACAGCCCCGGCTATTGGGGCGCCGACGGCAAGGTGCTGCGGCGTTAATCGGTTGGACAAGCTTTAACCAGAGTGGTGTTGCCAGACGACCGCCACTCGACAAGGGAGACAGGCACATGACTGTACAGAAATCACTCCGCACCTGCCTGCGCGCCACTCTGTTAGGGTCCGCCGCGTTCGGCTTAGTGGCAAGCCTGGGCCTGCCGCCGGTGGGTGACCTCGGCTTCAGCGTTGCGAATGCCCAAAGTCAAACGGGGCATGGTCAGGGCGCCGGCCGCCAGGGAGGCGGGGGAGACCGCGGCCAGGGCGCCGGCCAGGCCGGTTCGGGCACCACACACGGTTCCGGCGCGAGCGGCGGTGGCACCGCGGCGGCACCGAGCGCCAGCGGTGGCGGCACCACCAGCGGCCAGGGAGTAAGCCGCGGACATTTTGGCCAAGGCGGATCGACCGGCGAGGAGTCCGGGGATGACGGCACCAGCGAGGACAAGAAGGGTCCAAAATTCGGTGGTGGAGACGACTCGCGCAAACCGACCCCTGGAACGACCGGCGGGCGGCCCGTCTGGGCCAAGGAAGGTATCCCGGAAATCGAGCTCGGCCGGCTTAGTGTCGCGCGAGCACCCGCCAATGTATTGGATCACGCCTTTACCGAGGTCACCACGAACTGGGCGACCATCGGGCCCACAGTGATGACACTGACAGCGGAGGGACAACCAACGCTCACGATGACGGTGGCACAGCTCTATTCGCTGCCGGCCACGGAATTCGCCCGCGTGGTGCAGACCTACTATGACACGATCTCGCGGGTCAATTCGCCGCTGGAGAACCTTTCGCTGCTGAAGAACGTCTCCAGCACCGGCACGACAGTCCTCACCGGCGTGGCACCAGCAAGCGCAATCGATCTCGCGGCGATCTTCCTTGGGTCGGCGTCCGACAAGACGATCCCGGTCAGCGTAGATACGGTGACCGCGATCAACACCATCCTGCAACTGCCGACCCTGACGCCCGAACAGACCGCCGATCTGGCTGCCAAAGCCGACGCGGTTCGCGCGGCTATCAACAGCGGTCACGGCGAATAACCTGCGCCCGCGCCATCGCGATTTGGCACCGCGATGGCGCACGCTTCCGCCGACCCTGACCGTGACGGTCCCGGTTTGTCGGCAGGTGGGTTGAGGCCCAACCCACCACCAGTCTTTTTTATCCGCAATCAGTCTGTGCCCTGCGATGTCCCACCTCCTGCCGATTCGAACGGACCTCTCGCGTTCGGGCCGGTTGAACCCGCCATCTCGCAAGGCATGCGGTGGCCAGGGCCTGCGGACGAATCAATTGGCTGCGCCGCACGACATTGCTGCTTCCATCCCCGCGCACACGCTATGAAGCATCATGCGCGCCCCGACCGGTCTCACCCCGACTCGCATCCTCCTGGCCCTGCTGGCCGTTCTGGCCGTTCTGGCCGGCATCGCGCCGGCCTGGGCGCAGGATCGCAACAACCCGATCCCGGCGATCCGTGCCGACCACTGGCCGGAGGCGGAGGCGCAGGCGGCTGGCTACGCCGATCCGGTGGCCGAGAAGCTGGTGCTGTACTACCGGGTGCTGGCGCCCGGTGCCGCCACGCCGGCCGAGATCGCCGCCTTCATGCAGGCCAATCCGGACTGGCCGAACCAGGCGCTGCTGGAGCGCCGCCGGCAGGACGCGATCGCCACCGACCCGGATGACCAGGACGTGCTGCAGCAATGCACCGCCGCGCAGCCGAACCAGGCTCCCGCCCTGCTGCGCTGTGCCCAGGCGCTGTCGAATGCCGGCCGCACCGAGGACGCCGCCGCCGATGCGCGCCGCGCCTGGATCACCGGGTTGACCGATGCGGGGTCCGAGGCCGCCTTCCAATCCCGCTGGGCCGGCGTTCCCACACCCACCGACGAATGGCAGCGCTTTCAGCATCTGGCCTGGCACGAGCAGCCGGCGGCGATCCGCCAGATCGCTCGCCTCGACGAGGCTCATCGCAAGGCGGCGGAAGCGAGAATCGCCTTCCAGCGGGAGGACCCGGCTGCCGAGACGCTGTTCGCCGCCCTGCCGGCCGATTTGCGCGCCGACCCCGGGCTGATGCTGGACCACGCCCGGTTTCTCCGCCGAACCGATCGTTCGGCGGATGCGCTGGCGCTGTGGATGGCCTCGGGTGCCGCCGCCCAGCAGGCCGAGCCGGATCACGGCAACACATTCTGGGGCGAACGCAACCTGTTGGCGCGGAAGCTGCTGGCCGAGGGCAACTTCACCGGCGCCTATGCGCTGGCCAGCGCGCATGGCCAGACCGAGCCGGCCGCCGCGGCGGATGCCGAGTTCCTGGCCGGGTTCATCGCCCTGCGCAAGCTGGCCGATCCCGCCGCCGCCGTCCGCCATTTCGCGATCCTCGCCCAATCGCATTCCGCGATCACCCAGGGCCGCGCGCAGTACTGGCTTGGGCGCGCCGCCGCCGCGGCCGGGCAGGATGCGCGGCCTGACTATGAGAAAGCCGCCGCCTACCCGACCACCTTCTATAGCCAATTCGCCGCTTTGGCGCTGGGCGACGACGCGGCCGCGCTGGCGGCGCGCATCCGGGCGCTGAGCGACCCAAGCTGGCATCGCGACACCGTGCTCGCTTTCACCGGCCACGAGGTCGTACGCGCCGCCGCATGGCTGGTGGCCTGGGGCGACCCGCACCGTGCCCGCGGGTTCCTGCTGCGCATGGACGACATCGCCCCCGACCCACCCGAACGGGCGTTGAATGCCCAGTTCGCGCTGAACATGGGACTGCCAGACATGGCGGTGTTCATTGCCCGCCGCATGGGGCGCGACGGGCTGATGCTGCCGCAGACCGGCTGGCCGATGCCGTTCGACCCGCCGGTGGACGGGCTGGATCCCGCCATCGCCCTCGGCATCATGCGGCAGGAGAGCAGCTTCGACATCGCCGCGGTCAGCCCGTCCGGCGCACGCGGGCTGATGCAACTGATGCCGGCCACCGCCGCCGAGGTGGCTGGCCAGATCGGCGTGAGCCACTCACTCGCATCCCTGACCACCAACCCGGGCTATAACATGCGGCTGGGGACGACCTATCTCCTGTCGATGCTGAACCATTTCAACGGGTCGCTACCGCTGGCGGTGGCCGCATACAATGCGGGCCCGCATCGGGTGGACCAATGGCTGGAGGCGAACGGCGACCCGCGCAGTGGTCCGGTGGAGATGCTCGACTGGCTGGAGCTGATCCCGTCCAACCAGACGCGCAACTACGTGCAGCGGGTGCTGGAAAATATCGTGATCTATCGCGCACGGCTGGGCAACTCGACCCCCACGCTGCTGGCTCGCTGGAACCGCTGATTGCCAAAGGAAATTCATCGGCTGTCCGCCTGGGATGGGCTGGAACTCGCGGTTCATGAATGGAATGGCGGCGATCGGCTGCCGCCTCTGCTGTGTCTGCCCGGCCTGGTGCGCACTGGAGGTGACTTTCGCGACCTGGCGGGACTGTTCGGCGACGGACGACGGGTGATCGCTCCCGATTATGTCGGCCGCGGCGCATCCGGCCGTTGCCGCGCGGTCAGCCGCTATGGGCCGGAAGCCTGTCTGCGCGACGTGCTGGATGTCTGCGCCGCGCTGCATCTGCAGGACGCGATCGCCATCGGCACCAGCTTCGGCGGCCTGCTCGCGATTGGGATTGCCGCCGCGCGACCCCGCCTGCTGCGGGCGGTGGTGCTGAACGACATCGGGCCGGAGGTCGGCACCGGCGGCGCTGATTTCGTTCGCCGCTTCGTCGGCCATGATCCGGCCCTGCCCGACGAGGCTGCCTGCATCGCTTATCTGCGCCGTGAGCTGCCCCCGCTGTCACTGGAAGGCGAGGCGGACTGGCAGGAGATGGTGCGCCTGACCTACGCCCCGGGCGCGGACGGGCGCTTTCATCCGGTATGGGACATCCGGATCGCCAGGCTGCTGAACCGGGCGCCACCCGACCTGTGGGCCTTGTTCGCCGGCGTAGTGCATCTGCCCCTGCTGCTGATCCGCGGCGCGGTCAGCACTATCCTGCTGCCGGAGACGGTGAGCCGCATGCAGGCCGCACGACCTGACATGGACGTCGTGACGCTGCCGGGCATCGGCCATGCGCCGACCCTCAGCGAGCCGCCGGTGGCAGCGGCGCTGCGCGCGTTTCTGACCGCTCAGGCGTGAGCGCCGTTTCATGAGGTTCGCTCGCTTCATCGCCGCTGGATGCGGCACCGGTCATGCGCCCGTTGCCGCCGGCTCGGTCGCGTCCGCGGTCGCCGTGCTGACCGGCGGCCTGTTGCTCGCCTGGTCGCCGCTCGCGCTGGCCGCCGCGGCCGTGGCGGCAACCGCTGGTGGCGTCTGGGCGGTGCAGGCCGCGCAAATCGAAGGCGACCCCGGCTGGGTGGTGATCGACGAATATGCTGGGCAGTGGATCACCCTGCTCGCTCTCCCGCAGCCAACCGCGCTGGGCCTGCTCGCCGCCTTCCTGCTGTTCCGCATCCTGGATATCACCAAGCTTGGGCCGGTTGGCTGGGCCGACCGTAAGCATGGCGCGTTCGGCGTGATGGCAGATGACGTTATTGCCGGCGCGATCGCAGCTGGCATCCTGTGGACCATCCGGGCACTCCAGCCGGGCGTGTGGGGTTAAGCGTCGGGGGCGTTGCCTCCCGAACCCATCAAGGGGGCGCTGTCTCTTGAATCTCCGCCAAGGGCCCGGCCCCTGGAACCGACTCCGTTGGTGGTGGAGTGGGGCCCGGTCGTGATGGGAACCCGGTCCGGCACCACCGCACCGCCTCCCCACCAAATCGAATTGATTGCAAAGGCGAGCCTTTGCTGGAGGTCCAGGAAGCAACGGCTCCCCGTGGGTTTGGCGCGCCGCCCCGAGCTTGCTGCGTCCCACCGCAGCCCGGAGGCAGCTCCGGTGCCTACAGATTCGCCATGCAGCAATGCGCCTGGAACATAGCAAGTCCTAATTTTACGGATCAATCTTCGATTGGTCCGGTTTACTCGCCAGTTATATCCAAACTCTGCTTTGACCGAGGGTAAGGCCTGATGCAATGCTACCTCGATAAATCATAGGCTTGGCTTCCGGCGGCCCAAAGTGATTAAGTCGCCGAACGCCTGGTCCTTCAGCAGTCTGCCAAAGGTTTAGCCATGCCGTCTGCCAGCCGCACCGAAGGAAAGATCCGCAGCAAGCCGAAGGCGACAGCCGCTCGCGCCGCCGCCTCGGCCAATTCTGCCAACAGCCGCGACTACAGCATTGCCGCCGTCGGGCGGGCGCTCGATCTGCTGGAAGCGCTCGCGCGGATCGGCCCGGCGCCGCTGGCCGCCCTGGCCGAGGCAGCCGGCTGCACCCGCACCGCCGGCTTTCGGCTGCTGCGCACGCTGCAGGCCCGCGGGTTTGCGATCCAGGATGAATCCCGCGGTATCTGGCGCCTCGGCGCTCGCTGGGGGGTGCTGGGCCGAGCGGCCGCACAGCAGGGAGCATTGGCCGCAACCGCGATGCCGTTCCTGACCGAGCTTGGCAAGGCAACCGGCGAGAACGTCTATCTCCGCATCCGCGACGGAATGGAGAGTGAGACCGTCGCGATCTATCACACCGATCCGAGCCTGCGGCTCTACTCCGAGGTCGGCAAGCGCGGGCCGCTGCATGCCGGTAGCAGCCGTCTGCTGCTGGCCCATGCGCCCGAGGCGGTGCAGACCCAGGTGCTGGCGCAGCGCCTGCCGCGCTTCACCCCTGCCACCCGCACGGACGCCGCCTGGATCGCCGCGGATCTGCAGCGGATCCGGGCGCGCGGCTACCTGGTGACCTCGGACGAAGTGGTGGCCGGCGCGGTCGGCATCGCTGCGCCGGTGCGGGATGCCTCTGGCCAGATAGTCGCCACGCTGTTCGTCAGCGGCCCTTCGATGCGCATGCGTCCGCCACGGCCGCGCGCGCTGGTGCCGGTGGTTTCGGACGTCGCCGCTCGTCTCTCCCAGGCATTGGGCGACCGCGAGGAGGCGGTTGCGGCGAAGCCAGCCAGCAACGGCAAGGCGCCCACGCCTCTGGCGTCTCGCTGGCCGGCGATGACCCATGGCGCGGCCTCCGCGGGGCCGCACTCGATTTTTCGCTGACCTTACGCCGGCCGACCTAGGTTCGGCCGTGACATCCACGGCTGTGCAACGCGCGGAGCTGCATACACCGCCGGGGACTTTGGCTCGCTTCTGAGCCGGCTACCTGCGGGTCGCGAAGGACCCTGGCCGGAGAGACCGCCCACGGCCGCCGTCGTTTCGCCCGAGGGGGCACGCCCAGGCCTGCTATCCGCCACTGAACCCAGCCATGGCGGTGGCCGCCGTCCTCCCGGCCACTGCCGCCGCGCAACTCCTGCCGCAGGCAGGCAGGCAGGCAGGCAGGCAGGCAGGCAGGGCAGGAGACCATGGCGCGCCGCCCTATCCAACCAGGCCCGATGCGGCTGGCCGCCCGCGATCGGATCTCGGAGTGTCCTTCCGATTGACAACCTCGATGGACGGTCAATTCGTCTCGTGAAACGAGCGGCTTACACCACAAACCCAACGCTTATTTGCCGTCACAGGAAGGGCGGGAATGATTGCAATATAATGCCAGAATGCGCATGCGACCGGAATCCGCTGCTTGTCCGAACGGAAACTCCGCACTGCAACCCTCACGACCGCTGAGACGTGTCGATGTATATGTGATATCGAATTATTTTGCCCCAGATTGCGCAATCTGGTTGACGCCCGCATGGAGACCCGACCACAACCCTCGCGCTGACGTGACGACAGCGACCGCGCAGAGGCTCTATTGCGCACATGGAATGAAACTTCCCCAGTGACGGACACGGCCGCCGGCGCAGCTCTGGTGACAGCCGCGCGTCCAGGGAATGGACCCCGCGGCGGCCCGGTCGTTGTGGTGATCGCCGCCTGCATTCTGATCGCACTGACATGGTTCGGAGTGCGGGATGCCATCCAGACCCATCAGGCCGAAGCGCGCGCTCGGTTCGGCGCCCAATTGGCCAATGCCGCGCTCACCGTCGAGGAGCAGTTTCGCGTTCATCTGCTGGTCATCGACCAGACGCTGCGATTGCTGCAGGGCGAATGGCAGCGCGATCCCGGTCGGTTCGACCTGACCCGCTGGCAGCAGGACGTGCCTGTGCTGACCGATGCCGCGCTGCAGGTGTTCATTGCCGATGCGCAGGGGATCGTCCGCGCCAGCTCTCGCCCGAGCCTGGTCGGACAGAATGTCAGCCAGCGCGACTACTTCCGGCAGGCGATGGCTGCCACGGCCGACCCGAACCGTATGATCGTCGGAACCGCGGTGCGCGGGGCGGTAACGCAGCAATGGCAGATCAATCTGGCGCGTCGCTTGGAACGGCCGGACGGCGCCGGCGCCGGCATCATCGTGGCGTCATACGATGTCAGCAATCTGGCGCAGATCTACGGCGATCTGGATTTCGGACCGTACAGCCTGGTGGCACTGGTCGATACCAGAAGCGGCGCGGTGGACGCGCTGGCCAATCCCAATCCGGCCCGACCTGGTGGCAGCATCGCCAGTTCGCCGCTGTTCGCCGCCATGGCCGGCGCGCCCGACGGACATTGGCAAGGACTTTCGCCGTTCGATGGTGTCATGCGGCTGCATGCTTTCCGCCGTGTCGGCAATCGCGACCTCGCAACCGTCGTCGCAGTGAACCAGGACGCGGCATTGCGCGGTGCCGCCGTGTGGGATCGCAGCGCCCGGATGTTCGCCGGCGGCTTTTCCGTTCTGCTGCTGCTGCTGGCACTGCTGCTGCTGCGCTCCGACCGCGCCGCGCGTGAGCGTCAGGCGCTGCTCGCGGACAAAACCGGACAACTCGAAGCGACACTCGGCGGCATGAGCGATGGTGTGATGATGGTCAACTCCGACCTGCGCCTGCTGGCCTGGAATGAGAAGTTCTCTGCCTATACCGGCGTGCCGCACGCCAGCCTTCGAGTTGGCCTGTCGATGGAGGCGATGATCCGCGGCCAAGCCGAGGGCGGCGAGTTCGGACCGGTCGATGTCGAAGCCGAAGTTGCGCGCCGCATGGGCATGCTGCGTTCCGGCGACATCACACGCGTGGTGGAGCGGGTGCGTCCCAGCGGCCAGGTCATCGAGCTGCGCCGCAATCCCCTCCCAGGGGGTGGTTTCGTCACGCTGTATTCCGATGTTACGGCACGGCGCCAGGCCGAGGATCGGGTGCGCGAGGCGCAGAAGATGGCGGCCATCGGGCAGCTGACGGCGGGCGTTGCGCACGACTTCAACAATCTGCTCGCCTCGATCATGGGCAGCGCGGAACTGATGCAACGCAATATGTGCGACGACCCGTTGCAGGCGCGTCGGCTGGCGGTGATCATCAACGGCGCCGAACGCGGGGCGAGCCTGGTCCAGCAGCTTCTGGCGTTCTCCCGCAAGCACCCCTTGGCGCCGATCGCGGTCGATCTCGACGGCGTGATTCGTGGCATGAACGAATTGTTGCGCACCACCCTCGGTGGCGCGGTGCGGGTACAGTTGCAGCTCGGCGCGAGCTGGCCCGCCCTGGTCGATCCGGTGCAAATCGAACATGTCATTCTGAACCTGGCGATCAATGCGCGCGATGCGATGCCGGCTGGTGGCGTATTGACCATTACCACGGCCAATGCCGCGGTGACGGTGACCCCGCCGGCCACCCGGCTGGCGCCCGGCGACTACGTCACCGTGTCGGTGAACGATTCGGGTACCGGCATGACGCAGGCCGTGCAGCGCAAGGCGCTGGAGCCGTTTTTCACCACCAAGCCCGCCGGTCGCGGATCCGGACTCGGACTGAGCCAAGTCTACGGTGTGGCCAGTCAATCCGGCGGTGGTGTGGTGATCGACAGCACGCCCGGACTGGGTACCACGGTTACGGTGTATCTGCCGCGTGCCTCAGCCAGCATCATGCAGGCGCCCGCTCCGGTCCCGGATGAATCCGCACCGCAGCCTATGGCCAGTGCGCAGGGCACCGTGCTGCTGGTGGAGGATGAGCCTGACGTGCGCGAAACGGTCGCCGGGATGCTGCAATCGGCGGGTTTCGCCAGCATTCCTGTTGCGGACAGCGAGGCCGCCTTGCAGCAGATCGATGCCGGGCACGCAATCGATCTGCTGCTGGTGGATCTGGTGATGCCGGGGATGAACGGGATTGAACTGGCCGGTGCGGTGCGCGCGCGCTTTCCCGCCATACCGGTGGTGTTGATGACCGGTTACAGCGACGATCTGCGTGTCAGCGGCGAACGCTGGGTGCTCGGCAAGCCGTTCACGGTATCGCACCTGGCGGAGACCCTGCAGGCGGCGTTGCAGGATGTCGCGGTATCAAGCCGGCCGTTCCGCCGGCCCGACTGCGGCAATCCGGACTGCAGCAATCGCAACCGCAGCACTCCCGATTGGAGCAAATTGCCGGGCTGACGGCGGGCGCGTAGCATGCGCGCATGAGCACCGAAGCAAAACGCGGCCTGGCCCGCAACACCGCGAACTACGGCGACCGTGATTTCGCGTTGTACCTGCGCCGATCCTTCGCCAAGTCGATGGGCTATTCCCAGGCGATGCTGGACAGGCCCGTGGTCGGCATCGTCGATACCGGGTCGGACTACAACAACTGCCACCGCACCGTGCCGGAGCTGGTCGAGGCGGTGAAGCGCGGCGTGCTGGCCGCCGGCGGATTGCCGCTGGCGTTCCCCACCGTGTCGCTGTGCGAGCCCTCGCTGTTCCCGTGCTCGATGCACTACCGCAACCTGGCCGCGCTCGACACCGAGGCGATGCTGGCCGCGCAGCCAATGGATGCCGCGGTGCTGATCGGCGGCTGCGACAAGACGGTGCCGGCGCAACTGATGGCCGCGGCCTCGGCGGATATTCCGGCGGTGCAACTGGTCACCGGCCCGATGCTGGCGACGCCGTTCCAGGGCGAGCGCCTCTCCGCCTGCACCGACTGCCGGCGCTACTGGGCCGCCTATCGCGCCGGTCGCGTCACCGCCGAACGCATCGGCGAGATCGAGGGCAGGCTGGCCACCACCGCCGGCACCTGCGGCGTGATGGGCACCGCCTCCACCATGGCCTGCCTCGCCGAAGCCCTTGGCATGGTCCCGCTCGGCCACGGCTCCATCCCGGCGGTGCACGCCGACCGGCTGCGCGCCGCCGAAGAGGCCGGCGCCCTGGCGGTGAAGCTCATCTCGGCGCCGATCCGTCCGTCCGAGATCATCACGGCGGACTCGGTGGAGAACGCGCTGCGCGTGCTGCTGGCGCTGGGCGGGTCCACCAATGCCCTGATCCATCTGACCGCGGTCGCCGGTCGCCGCGGCATCCGGATCGATCTCGCGCGGCTGAATGCGCTGTCCGACACCACGCCGGTGCTGGTCGATCTGAAGCCGACCGGCGAAGGCTACATGGAGGATTTCCATTCCGCCGGCGGCATGCCCGCGCTGCTGTGGGAATTGCGCGACCTGCTGCACCTGGACTGCATCGACGTCACCGGCACGGAGCTGGGCGAGCGCCTGGCCGAACCCGCCTTCGTCGACCGCCGCTACATCCGCGCCCGCGGCGAGCCGGTGTCGCCGGTCGGCGGGCTGGTGGCGCTGTTCGGTTCGCTGGCGCCGCGCGGCGCGATCGTGAAACGCTCCGCCGCGACCCCCGCGCTGTTCGAGATGGAAGCGCGCGCGGTGGTGTTCGACGGGCTGGAGGATCTCGCGGCGCGGATCGACGACCCGGCGCTGGACGTGACCGAGAACGATATCCTGGTGCTGAAGAATGCCGGTCCGCTGACCCCGGCCGGGATGCCGGAGGCGGGCTACCTGCCGATCCCCAGCAAGCTGGCGCGCGCCGGGGTGAAGGACATGGTGCGGATGAGCGACTGCCGTATGTCCGGCACCGCGTTCGGCACCATTGTGTTGCACATCACCCCGGAAGCCGCCGCCGGTGGGCCGCTGGCGCTGGTGGAGAGTGGCGATCGCATCCGCATGTCGGTGGCGCGGCGCAGCCTGGACCTGCTGGTGGACGACGCGACGCTCGAGCGGCGGAAGGCGACCTGGCGGGCGCCGGTGTTGCCGCGACGCGGCTGGGATCGAATCATCGCCGAACAGGTGCTGCAAGCGGACGAGGGCTGTGACCTCGCGGTGCTGCGGGCGGAGGGCTGAGACCACCTGGCCGTCGATTGGCACAACTCACTCGAGAAACCAATCCAGCATAGCATCGTTCTCGTCGCGCGGGTAAGTATGCGACAGGTCGGCGCGTTCCCGATACACCACCGCCGCGCCCGCCGCCTGCAACGCCGCATACGCACTGCGCGCTACGGCAACTGGAAAAACCCAGTCCAGCACACCATGCACCAGATAGACCGGCAGGCCGCGCAGTCGGTCCGGGTCCGCCATCGTCAGTAACAGCGGATGAAAACTCGCCGCCACCGGTGCCAGATGGGTGAAAGGTGACGCCGCACCGATCCCGGCGAGCAGGGTGAACGTTCCGCCATCGCTCATCCCGGTCAGCAGGCGATGCGTCGGATCGATCCGCCAGTCTCGCGTGACCGCGGCCAGCACCTCGAACAGATGCGCCTCGTCCACGTCCGGGTCGTGCAGCGGCCATGTGTCGCCCGTCGCCGTTGGCGCCACCACGATCACGCCGCGGCTGCGCGCCTCCCTCACCCAGCTCCACAGGAACAGCCGACCGTGCCCCGCGCCGCCATGTAGTGCCATCACCAGTGGGTAGGCGCGGGCCGGGTCGTAATCCTCCGGCACATAGACGGAAAATCCGCCACGCTCACTGATCGCATTGGCGGCATGCAGCACGCCGTTGCGGATGTCCGGCCGCAACGCACCGGCCACCAGCCGTTCGAGCAAGGCGGCATCGTCGCGCAGCGCCGGAGCAAGGAAGTGCCGGCTGACCGACGGCAACGCGGCAGTCAGCGGATACAGCGCCTCACACGCACGCGGAACCTGGCGTAGTGCGCGATAGGCCTGGCGCAGATCGCCCTCGGTTGCCGCAGTGCGCAATCCGTCGCCGGCGCGTAACAAGGCCAGCACCGCGACATCGATCTGATCACGGAATGGCACCATCGCCACCGGCCATACTGCGTCGAGGAAACCCTCTCGCGCGGCACGCAGCCTGACATCCCGATCGTCCCAAGCAGCGATCGACGCAGACAGACGCTGCGGATTCAGGTGTCGGGCAATGTGGTTCAGCGCGTCCAGCGACTCCAGCAACGGCCCAACCAGTTCGACCGTCACCCGCGCGAGATGCTCGTCTGGCTGCTGCATCGCATGCTCCTGCCGCTCATCGATGGGTCCGGCCATCAGACGCGGCGCGCATGCTGGCACGTGCCACACGACCCGTCACGGCGGCAGATCGGCCGCACACTCCGGAGCCGGAACAAAACTCCCGCCGCGCACCGTGATCGGCAGGCCGGGCGCGAACCCCTTGTCAGCGCGCCGAACCAACGGCATGCACGAATGGAGTTGTCACGAAGGACCTGCTGGCATGGCGATCCGGCCACTCCCGAGTGTATTGATGCTGTGCGCGGCCTGGGCACTGACCGGCTGTGCCAACAGGCCCGCCACCCAGCTTCAGCGTTGCCCGGCGGCGCTCGGCGCACCGATGCTGGTGTTCGAACTGTTCTTTGGCCGGTCCATTCCCGGCAACGGCAAGGTGACGGATCGGCAGTGGAACGCATTCGTCGATCAGGTGATCGTCCCCAACCTGCCCAACGGTTTCACCAGCTTCGATGCTGACGGCGCATGGATGAGCCCGGCTGGGCGCACCACGATCCGCCAGCACAGCAAGGTGCTGTTGGTTGCGCTGCCGACGACCGGCGACAGGTACCGCGCCGATCCAGCGGATTCGCGACGAATACCAAGCCCGGTTCCGCCAGGAGCTGGTCGGCATGACGGTGCACGAGGCCTGCGGCGCGTTCTGACCGGCGCTTCCCCTCGCGGGCCGCATCGCATCTTCAGCGGGAGTACATCCCCGGCGCAGTTTTCATCCCCAGGGAAGGTTCGTCCCGAGGGCGGATGATATCCCCGGGGAGGATTACATCCCCAGCGCGCGGCGATACAGGTCGAGCAGCGTCTCCTGCTCCTCGACCTCGGCGGATTCCTGTTTGCGGATGCGGATCAGCTGGCGCAGCACCTTCGGGTCGAACCCGGCGGACTTCGCCTCGGCGTAGATGTCCTTGATGTCGCTGCCGAGCGCCTTGCGTTCTTCCTCAAGGCGTTCGATGCGATCGACCAGACTGCGCAGCCGGTCGGCTGCGATCCCTCCGGTGTTGGTGTCGGTCTTCTCCAACGCATTCACCGCCACAGCGACACCCCTCTGTCCCAAGGCGCGCCGGGATAGCGGGCGGCGGGGTGGGGGTCAACACGCACGTGGCCGGCCCGCCGGCCGTTTCGCCTCAGCAAGACACTTGACCCGCGCGGCACGCGGCCGCCATGACGGAGCCGCGCCGCATGCGCAAGGAATGATTGAAGCCGGGGGCGCGCCTGCGCGATGATGTCCCCCGACGGGGGGATTGTAACGATGAGCTGGACTAACCGCGTGGTCTGGCAGGAAGGCATGTTCCTGCGCACGCAGCATTTCCAGCAGCAGGATCGCTGGCTGGAGCAGCTCGTCCGCAGCCGTGTGCAGGCGCTGCGACCGCATCCCTGGGGACTGATCGACTACGCGCTGGACCGCGACCTGCTGGGCACCGGCCGGTTCGCCCTCGCTTCGGCCGCTGGCGTGTTCGAAGACGGCACGCCGTTCGTGCTGCCCGGCGAGGCCGACCATCCGCCGCCGCTCGACCTGCCGGAGAGCGCGCGCAACGTGCTGGTCTATCTCGCTTTGCCGACCCGCCAGGCCGGCGCGGTCGAAGTGGCCGACGCCGCGACTGAGGGCCGCTATCTCGCCAAGCCGTTCGAGGCTTATGACACGCACTCCGCCTCCCCCGCGCCAGCCGAACTTCAGGTAGGCCGGCTGAAGATGCGCTACTTGCTGGAGACCGAGGAGCGCACCGGCTATCTCTGCATCGCCATCGCGCGGGTAACCGAGGTCACCGCGGATCGCCGGGTCGTGCTGGACGAACGCTGGATTCCGCCGGCACTGGTCTCTGCCGCCGTGTCTCCGCTGGCCGGGCTCATCGCCGAACTATCCGGCATGCTGAACCAGCGTGGCGAGGCGCTGGCCGCGCGCATGACCGCGCCGGGCCAGTCCGGCGTGGCGCAGGTGGCCGACTTCCTGCTGCTGCAATCGATCAACGGCTGGCAGAACGTGCTGGCCCATTGGGCCGATGCGGCGAATGTGCATCCCGAATCGCTCTACACGGCCCTGGTGCAGATGGCCGGCGAATTTTCCACCTTTCTGGAATCGCGCCGGCCGACCGCCTATCCCGGCTATCGGCATGACGACCTGCAGCGCAGTTTCGCCCCGGTGGTGGCCGATCTGCGCCGCGCCCTGTCGGCGGTGCTGGAGCAGACCGCCATCCCGATCCCGCTGCGCGAGGCGCGGCATGGCGTGCGGGTGGGACCGATCACCGACCGCACCATCCTGCGTGCCACCAACTTCGTGCTGACGGTGCAGTGCGACATGCAGGCCGAACAGTTGCGGCGGATCTTCCCGTCGCAGGTGAAGATCGGCGCCGTGGAGCATATTCGGGAGCTGGTGAACGTGGCGCTGCCCGGCATTGCCGTGCGGCCGCTGCCGGTCGCGCCGCGTCAATTGCCATTCTACGCGGGGGCCACGTATTTCGAACTGGATCGTGCCAGTCCGCACTGGCAGCAGATGCAGAACTCTGGCGGCTTCGCCGTGCACGTGTCCGGCGACTTCCCCAATCTGGGCCTGGAATTGTGGGCGATCCGCGGATGAGCCCGCGTCGCGCCATGCAGCGTCCTCTGCCGATCGCCACCGGCCCGTGCCCTGAACCGCTTACGTCCCGGCTCAGCGTCAGGATTTTGCCATGAGCGACAATCCCTTCTCCGAACCCGACGACAGCGACCGGACGATCATCCGGCCGAGTCCGGCAGGCCGCCGTGCCGCCGCACCCGCGCCGCAGACGCCGCAATCGGCGGCGCCGTCGCCGTTCGCCTCGCCGTTCGGCGGATCGCCGGCACCGGCCGCGACACCCCCTCGGTCACCGTTCGCCGGACCGGCGGCCGCACCAATCCCGGCGGATGGTGCTGAGACAATCAATTTCGGCCTGAATCCGCTGGTGACCGCGGCCGCGCCGCTGCTGCAACTGCTGGGCCGGCTGCGCAACACCTACTCACAGCCGAATGTCGAGGATCTGCGCGAACGTGCGGTGCAGCAGGTGCGCACATTCGAGCAGGCCGCGCGCGACGCCGGCGTCCCACTCGAGCAGTTGCGCCCGGCCCATTACGCGCTGTGCGCCAGCATCGACGACGTGGTGCTGAACACGCCCTGGGGCAGCTCCGGAAGTTGGGGTGCGCGGTCCCTGGTCGCCACTTTCCATCAGGAAGTCCGCGCCGGCGAGCGCTTCTTCAAGCTGCTCGCCGATCTACGGCCGAATCCCGGCAACTATCTGCCGGTGCTGGAGCTGATGTATCTCTGCCTCAGCCTGGGCTTCCAAGGGCAGTACCGGCTGTCGCCGCGCGGACCGGGCGAGCTCGATCGCATCCGCGAAGACCTCTACACCACCATCACCCGCCAGCGGCAGGGACTCGATCCGGCACTGTCGCCGCATTGGCAGGGCGTGCAGGCGCCTTACAAGCCGGCGCGGGCGGTGGTGCCAAGCTGGGTGCTGGGGGCCGGCGCGCTGGCGGTGATCGGCGGATTATTTGTCTGGTTCTCCTCCGGGCTGAATGCGGCCTCGGACGACGCCTACGCCGCCATGCTCGGCGCCCCGCTTTCCCACATGCCGGCGATCCAGCGTGCCGCGCCGGTGCGCCCTCCGCCACCGCCGCCCGTGGTGCAGCCCGAACCGCTCTACATTTTCCTCAAACCCGAAATCGACCAGGGGCTGGTGCGCGTGTTGGGCGACCATTCCATCCCGATCGTGCGCATCCGCAACCGCGGCCTGTTCGCCTCCGGCAGCGCCACCGTCGCGCCAAGCTACGTGCGCCTGCTGGAGCGGATCGGCCAGGCGCTGAAGCGCGAGAAAGGCCCGGTGGAGGTGATCGGCTACACCGACAACCAGCCGATCCATACCGTGCAGTTCCCGTCCAACTACCAGTTGTCCAAGTCGCGCGCCGAGGCCGCGCGCGCCATCATCGTACGCGCCCTCGGCGACCCGGGTCGGGTCGTCGCGGAGGGGCGCGCGGACGCCGATCCGATCGCATCCAACGACACCGCGGAAGGGCGGGACGAAAACCGCCGCATCGAGGTCGTGCTGCGGAGGCAGGACTAGCCATGCCGCCGCTGTCCCCTTCCTGGCCGAGCTTGACCCGGTCATCCGCCCCCGATCGACCGTGTGCAGGTGGTCGGGTCAAGCCCGGCCATGACGAAGGGGGGCACGGTCGCAACGACGGGAGTCTGCGATCGCAGCGGCGGGAGACGCGGTCGCGACGCCAGACGGCACGCCAGCGACGGCGAGTGGCGCGGTCGCGACGAGGAGCGCAGTCGCGACGAGGAACGGCACGACCACAACGGCGAGCGACGCGGTCACAACCACCGTCCGCCAAGCCAGGCTGCTGAATTCCACATCCAGGACCATGAACTGCGGAGCTACTGACCCATGCGTGCCGTCCTTCGCTTCTTCGGCTCCCGCTGGTTCCTGAGCTTCGTCGGCGTCGCGCTGCTTGCGCTGCTGCTGTGGTGGTTCGGCCCGTTCCTGGAGTTCCTGGAGCCCTGGATCACCCGCGCCGCCATCATCGCCGTCATGGTGCTGATCTGGGCGGGGGTGAATTTCTGGCTCGACCGGCGGCGCAAGAAGAACGACGACGACCTGGTCAAAGGGCGTCACCGAGGCCTCCCAGGCCGATCCGTCGCTGGCCGCCTCCGCCGAGGAAGTCGCGGCGATGCGCGACAAGCTGACCACGGCGCTGACGCTGCTGAAGAAGGCCTCCGGCTCGCGCGGCTATCTGTATGAGCAGCCCTGGTACGCCATCATCGGCCCTCCCGGCGCCGGCAAGACCACCGCGCTGCTGAATGCCGGCCTGAAATTTCCGCTCGCCGCCGAAATGGGTCAGAGCGCCGTCGCCGGCGTCGGCGGCACTCGCATGTGCGACTGGTGGTTCACCGAGGACGCGGTGCTGATCGACACCGCCGGCCGCTACACCACGCAGGATTCCGACGCCCGGGTGGACAAGGCCGGCTGGGACGCATTCCTGGCGCTGCTGAAGCGCACCCGCGCCCGCCAGCCGCTGAACGGCGTGATCGTCGCCATTGCGCTGTCCGACATCGCCGCCGCGCCGCAGGCCGAACGGCTGGCGCATGCGAGGGCGATCCGCCGCCGGGTGAAGGAGCTCTCCGACCAGTTGGGCGTCCGCGTGCCGGTCTACGCCCTGTTCACCAAGGCCGACCTGATCAGCGGCTTCATGGAGTTCTTCGACGATCTCGACCGGGAAAAGCGCGGTCAGGTCTGGGGCATGACCTTCCCGCTGAGCAAGACGGGCGAAGGCACCGCCGGCTTGTTCACCGCCGAATTCGGCCTGCTGGTGGAGCGGCTGAACCAGCGGCTGCTGGATCGGCTGCAAGCCGAACGCAGCGCCGGACCGGCGCTCCATGATCGCCGGGTTCCCGGCGCAGGTCGCCAGCCTGCAGACCCCGCTCGCCGAATTCATTAGCGAGGCATTCGGCGGCTCGCGGCTGGATCCGGCGCCGTTCCTGCGCGGCGTCTATATCTCCTCCGGCACCCAGGAAGGCACGCCGATCGATCGGCTGACCGGGGCGATGGCGCGCAGCTTCGGCATCGACCAGCAGCGTTCGCCGTCGCTGCGGCCGGAACAGGGCCGCAGTTATTTCCTCGGCCGGCTGCTGAAGGACGTGATCTTCGGCGAAGCCACGCTGGTGTCGCGCGATCCGTCGGCAGTGCGACGTAACCGGCTGATCTACGCCGCCACGGCCTCCATTGCGCTGCTGGTCGCCCTGCTGGGTGCCGGTGCGCTGCTCCAGACGCGCAGCGTCAACACCGCGGCGGTGGCCCAGTCCAACGCCGCCCTTGCCGCCTACACCAAGGCGGCGCAGGCCTTGCCGCTGGACCCGGTGGCGGACGCCGACCTGGCTCGCATCACGCCGGTGCTGGACCAGGCCCGCGCGTTGCCGTTCGGCTATGACGGCGGCAAGCGGCCGATGCAGTGGTTCCCCGGCCTCGACCAGACCTGCAAGCTCGGCGAGGGCGCGCGGCTGGTCTATCTGCATGCGCGTGCAGAACATCCTGCTGCCTCGCCTGGTGTTCCGGCTGGAAGACCAGATGCAGCAGAACTTCAACAATCCCGCCTTCCTCTACGAGGCGACCCGCATCTACCTGATGCTGGGCTCTTCCGGTCCGCTCGACCGGGATTCAGTGAAGGCCTGGATGCACCTGGACTGGCAGGCCGCCCTGCCCGGCCCCGCCGCGCAGCCGCTGCGCGACAGTCTGGAGCGACATCTGGCGGCGCTGCTCGACAGGCCGCTACCCAAGGTGCCGTTGAACGGCGCGCTGGTGGAGGATGCGAGGCGCACCTTCAGCCGCGTCTCGCTGGCGGATCGGGTCTATGCCTCGATCCGCCGCTCGCCGCAGGCCACGTCGCTGCCGGCCTGGCGCCCATCCGACGCCTTGGGCACCACCGGTGTCGGCGTGTTCTACCGCCGCTCCGGCGTCCCGATGACCGATGGCGTGCCCGGCTTCTTCACCGTGAACGGGTTCTACAAGGTGCTGCTGCCGCAACTGCCGAACGCGACCAAGCAGGTAGCAAGCGATAGCTGGGTGCTGGGCAAGGCGTCGGAGATCGATCCCACCAGCCCGCAGGCGCAGACCCTGCAGCAGGACGTGATCAATCTCTACGAGGCCGACTACATCAAGGCCTGGGACGGGCTGCTGGCCGACATCGAGGTGCAGCCGCTGACCAATATCCAGCAGGCGGTGCAGAGTCTGTATGTGCTGTCCTCGCCGCAATCGCCGATGCGCGACCTGCTGTCCGGCGCCACCAGGCAGCTCACTCTGACGCAGCCGCCCGCGCAGACCGCCGCCGAAGCCGCCGCGGCCGGTGCCAGCAAGGTCGGCGCCGATGTCGCATCCGCCGCCGTCGCCTCCCGCAGCAGCATTGCCGCCCGCCTGCAAAGCGTGCTCGGCCAGACTGCCGGACCGGCGCCCGAGCCGCCCGGCAAGCCGGTGGAGGCGCATTTCGCCGCACTGATCAACTTCGTCGGCAAAGGCCCCGGTGCGCCGATCGACAGCGTGCTGAAACTGCTGAACGACATGCAGCAGCAACTGGCGCAGGTCGCCAATGCGGCGCCTGGTGGGCCCGCCGTCCCCGCAGGTGGCACCGACCCCGCCCAACTCCTGCAGGCCGAGGCCAGCCGCGCGCCGCAGCCGGTGCAACGCTGGCTGCAGGCGATGGCGAGCGGCGGCAACACGCAGCGCAGCGGCGGGGCCAGGAAGGCGGCGGCCGAGGCGTTCAACGCCCCTGGCGGACCGGCCAGCCTGTGCAAGCAGGCGGTGGCCGGGCGCTACCCGTTCGTGCCCAGCTCCGGCAATGCCATTCCGCTGGATGATTTCGGCCGGCTGTTCAGTCCGAACGGCATGCTGAACACGTTCTTCAACGCCCAACTGCGCCCGTTCGTCGATACCTCCGGCGCGACCTGGCGTGCGCAGGCGGTGGCCGGCGTGGCACCGCCGGTCTCCCCCGGCGATCTGGCGCAATTCCAGCGCGCGGCAGCGATCGGCGAGTTGTTCTTCGCCGGCGGCGCGGCCCAGCCGACAGTGCGCTTCGACGTGACGCCGCAGACGCTGGACGCCGGCGCACGCCAGGTGGCGATGGACCTGGATGGGCTGGTTATCTCCTACGCGCACGGACCGCAGCGGCCGACCTCGGTCACCTGGCCGGGTGCCAATCGCATGAACAGCGCGCGGCTGGTGTTTGACCCGCCGCCTGCCAGCGGACCGCCGGTGCTCTCGGCAACCGGCCCCTGGGCGTTGTTCCGCCTGTTCGACATGGGCACGCTGCAACAGGCCGGCTCCTCGGATCGCTACACGCTGAGCTTCCGGCTGGGTGACCGCCAGGCCAGCTTCGAGATCCGTGCCGGGTCCGTCCTGAACCCGTTCGCGCCCGGCATGCTGCGTGATTTCCGATGCCCCAACCTGTAGTGGTCAGGCCGGCGACGCCCCGGTGCGCCGCATCGGGGCGGTCCGTGCCGATCTTGTCGCTGCCGGTCTGATGACCGGTCCTGTCCCCGTGGTTGCCGGCTTCTATGGCAAGCTGCCGGCGCGGGGCGATTTCGTGCGGGTCGCCCTGCCGCGCGACTTCACCGATCCCTGGGACGACTGGCTGCAGGCGGTGATCGCCGGCAGCCGTCAGCAGATGGGCGAAGACTGGCTGCCTGCCTTCCTGGAAGCGCCGGTCTGGCGTTTTGCCCTGCCGGCCGGGCTGTGCGGCGCCCGTCCGGCGCTCGGGCTGATGCTACCAAGTGTCGATCGCGCCGGCCGCTATTTCCCGCTGACCTTCGCAGCGTTGGGCGAACTGGATGCGGCCGTATCGGACGCGCCCGCCTGCAATGCCTGGCTCGATCGCTGCGAGACCGCCGGCTACCTGGCGCTGGAGCAGGATGCCGAACCGGATCAGCTCGCCGAGAGGCTAGATCCGCCCGATCTGCCGCCGGTGGTCAACCCGCTGGCGCAAGCCCTGTGGTGGAGTGACGGCGCGCCCCGCGTGGCCGCCGCGCGATTCGTGCGGCAGTCGATGCCGGATGCCGGTATGTATGCAACAATGTTGGGTGCGCAGCCCATAACGGACGGAAACGACAATCCAGGGCTGGGGGACGTCGCATGGGAACAGCCGTCATGACGGATATCCGCTTCCGCTCCTGGGCGATGAGTCATCCGGGCGTCAAGCGCAAGCACAACGAGGATACCTGTGTGTCACGACCGGATCTGGGGGTCTGGGCGGTGGCGGACGGGGCTGGCGGGCACCACGCGGGGGAGGTCGCATCCGGTATGATCGCCGAATCGCTGGAGGCGATTCCGGGCGGTCTGTCGGCTTCGGAGCTGCTGGCCCAGGTGCGCATGCGGCTGGAAAATACCCATGCCGCGCTGCGCGAGATGGCGATGCAGCGCGGACCGGAGGTGACGATGGCCTCCACCGTCGTGGTGATGCTGGCGCGCAATGAGCACTTCGCCTGCCTGTGGGCCGGCGATTCCCGCGCCTATCTGCTGCGCAACGGCGAGTTGCGGCAGATCACCCGCGACCACAGCCTGGTGCAGGAACTGGTGGATGCCGGCGCGATCACCGCCGAGGAGGCGGAGCATCATCCGCGGGCCAACGTGATCACCCGCGCGATCGGCGCGGAGGTGGACGAATTTGCGCTGGACAAGGTCAGCGGCAAGCTGCTCCCCGGAGATCGCTTTCTGCTGTGCAGCGATGGCCTGTGTAAGACGCTGCCCGATGCGCAAATGTCGGAACTTTTGGGCAGCGTCGAGGGCGTGTCGCCGCCGCAGGCGCTGATTGCCGCGGCGCTCGCCATGAATGCCAGCGACAACGTCACCGCAGTGGCGGTCGAGGCGGTCTGACCGGTACTCCACGCGCTGACGCTCCGCCTGTGCTCCGCTTCGAGGCGCTGGCTGTGCGTGCCGTGTCGAGGCTTCGGCTGCGCATGCCTCCGTGGCGGGCCTGCGCGCCCTGCGCGTTGAACAGTGCGGTGCGCACATTTTGTTTGCACCATGGCCGAACCTGACACGGCCATCTCCACCGGAACGATTGAGCCGCCCAGCACGCGCTGCATGGTCAGGCGCAACACAGTCCGCTTCGGCATCACAAGGTGTCGTCAATCCGGCCACGATAAACGCAGAAGGCCGGAGCATGATGCCCCGGCCTTCGATCTTCCGACGCCGGTCCCGAAGGATCGGCCGGGTAGCGGTGTCAGACCTTCTTCTGCTGCGACAGGTCCCAGCCCACCTTCTCCGGGCTGCCAGACACCTTGGCGTCCTTGCCACTGTACGACCAGATCACCTTGCTGAAGTTCAGCGATAGGCTCTCCGAAGGCATGTCGCCGCCGCTGCTCACGCTGTAGCCGCTGAGGCCGCAGTTATCGAGCTCGAACTCGAGGAAGGTATCGACCTTGTCCTTGGTGGTGGTGGTGAACTTGAACTTCACCACCGTGCTCAGATCGCCGCCCACCGCATCCTGGAACAGCTTCGGCGACGACTTGTCCATACGCTTGGTCACGACGACCTCGCTCACGCTCGGCTCGTTCGCTTCGCGGCTTTCCAAACCACGCGCCGCGGTGCCGATGGCACGGCCCACGCCCCACTGGAATGAGTTCGCACTCGATCCACTTCTCCAGACCGCTCGTGGTGACGGCGCCGTCGACGGAACCGAATTTCATGTAGATGGACACTGTGACGCTCCTTGGGTTGTCTCTTGGATGACAGGCTCAGCCGCGTTCGGCCGGTTGCTGGCCACGCCGACTTGTTACGGCACCACGGCGCAAACGCAAACAGGAAGTGTACATCGGGTTGTTGCCCGAGCACTCAGGCAGGCTTTGTTCCCCGTCCTGCTACCGTTGTTTGCATTGAAAGTTCGCACGCAAGAATCCGGAATTTCCTGGTTCGTTCTCCCGAGCGTCGGCCCCGTATCAGCCACGCGATAACTCCGGAAAGCGATAACTCAGACGCAGGACAACAAAGCGCCGGAACAGCATAGCCGCTCCGGCGCCTTTTCGCATTGTTTAGGCCAGTCTGCACAGCAGCCAGCCGTCACGACTGATGTCAGACCTTCTTCTGCTGCGACAGGTCCCAGCCCACCTTCTCCGGGCTGCCCGACACCTTGGCGTCCTTGCCGCTGTACGACCAGATCACCTTGCTGAAGTTCAGCGACAGGCTCTCCGAAGGCATGTCGCCGCCGCTGCTCACGCTGTAGCCGCTGAGGCCGCAGTTATCGAGCTCGAACTCGAGGAAGGTATCGACCTTGTCCTTGGTGGTGGTGGTGAACTTGAACTTCACCACCGTGCTCAAATCGCCGCCCACTGCATCCTGGAACAGCTTCGGCGACGACTTGTCCATGCGCTTGGTCACGACGACCTCGCTCACGCTCGGCTCACTGGCCTCGCGGCTTTCCAGGCCACGCGCCGCGGTGCCGATGCCACGGCCCACGCCCCACTGGAACGAGTTGCACTCGATCCACTTCTCCAGACCGCTCGTGGTGACGGCGCCGTCGACGGAACCGAATTTCATGTAGATGGACACTGTGACGCTCCTTGGGTTGCCAACAGAGGACGAATTAGCCGATGCTGTATTGGAACGATCCCGCCGTGTCCACGCCCACGGTGATGGCATCGATCGTGGCGCCCTCGGCCAGGCGCGACAATACCTCGGCAGACAGTTCGGGAAGCAGGGTGCGCGACAGGATCTTCTCCACATTGCGCGCGCCGGATGACGTTTCGGTGCAGCGTGCCGCGATGACGTCCACCAGATCCTTGTCCCACGCGAATTTTGCGCCGTAGGTTTCCTGCACCCGCCGCCGGATGCGGTTCAATTGCAGACCGACGATCTGCTTGATGATGTCCGGCGACAGCGGGAAATATGGGACCAAGGTGACGCGGCCCAGGAAGGCCGGCTTGAACACCTTCATCAGCTCCGGCATCAGCGCGTCCGCCAACCCCGCCGCATCCGGCGCGGTGTCGGGATCGGCGAACAGCCGGGTGATCAGGTCGGTGCCGGCATTCGACGTCATGATGATGACGGTATTTTTGAAGTCGATGTCGCGACCTTCGCCGTCCTTCATGTTCCCCTTGTCGAACACCTGGAAGAAGATGTCCTGCACACCGGGGTGCGCCTTTTCCATCTCGTCCAGCAGGATGACGGAATACGGCCGCCGACGCACCGCCTCGGTCAGCACACCACCCTCACCATAACCGACATAGCCCGGCGGGCTGCCCATCAACAGGCTGACTTTATGTTCTTCCTTGAACTCGGTCATGTTGATGGTGGTCATATTCTGCTCGCCGCCATACAGCAGATCGGCCAGCGTCAGCGCGGTCTCGGTCTTGCCGGTGCCGGATGTGCCCACCATCAGGAACACGCCGATCGGCTTGCGCGGATCGGTCAGCCCGGCACGGCTGGTGCGGATCGCCTCGGCCACCGCCTCCAATGCATGCGACTGGCCGACGATGCGCTGCTCCATCACTTCCTTAAGGCGCAGCACGGTGCGGATCTCATTGGACTGCATGCGCCCGGTCGGGATGCCGGTCCAGCCCGCCACCACTTCAGCGATCGCCTGACCATCCACCACCGGATGGATCAGCGGCTCCTCGCCCTGCAACGCATGCAGCCTGCTGACAGCATCAGCCAGCTTGACCCGCAATGCGTCCTTGTCGTCGGTATTCTCCGGGTCCTCGATCTGCCCGCGGGTCTCGCCGATTTCACCGGCCAGCGCCTTCTCCTGCTCCCAGCGCGCCTGCAGCGCCTCGAGCTCCGTCGCCTTCTGCGCCCGCTCGGTCGCCAGATCGTCACGCCTTGTGCCGTGGCGTTCGCCTGCCGCGGTCTCGCGATCGACGATCGCGAGTTCGGTGTCGATCAGGCTGATCCGACGCTCCCGGTCCTCGATCGGCGCCGGGATCGCGGCCTGGCTCATCGCCACCCGCGCGCAGGCCGTGTCGATCAGGCTGACCGCCTTGTCCGGCAACTGGCGCGACGGAATGTAGCGCGCCGACAGTCGCACCGCCTCACTCACCGCCTGGTCCAGGATGCGGACGTTGTGATGCTTCTCCAGCGTGCCAACCAGGCCGCGCACCATCGCGGTCGCGATCGGCTCGGTCGGCTCCTCGACCTTCACCACCTGGAAACGACGGGTCAGCGCCGCGTCCTTCTCGAAATACTTCTTGTATTCCGCCCAGGTGGTGGCGGCGACGGTGCGCAATTCGCCACGCGCCAGGGCCGGCTTCAGCAGGTTGGCCGCATCGCCCTGGCCCTGCGAACCACCGGCGCCGATCAGCTGATGTGCCTCGTCGATGAACAGGATGATCGGCTTGGGCGAGGCCTTCACCTCGTCGATCACGCCACGCAGCCGATTCTCGAATTCACCCTTCACTCCCGCGCCGGCCTGCAGCAGCCCAAGATCAAGCGTGCGCAGAACAACGCCCTGCAATCCCGGCGGCACATCGCCCGAAGCCAGCCGGATCGCGAAGCCCTCCACCACGGCGGTCTTGCCGACACCGGCCTCGCCGGTCAGGATCGGGTTGTTCTGCCGACGCCGTGTCAGGATGTCGATCATCTGGCGGATTTCAGCATCCCGCCCGAGAATCGGATCGATCTTGCCAGCCCGCGCCTGGGCGGTGAGGTCGATGGTGAACTGGTCCAGCGCGCCGCCGCCACCCGGGCGCGGCATGCCGCCGGCATCCACGCCCGCCGAACCCGGCTCACCGGTCGACAATGCCGCGGCCTCGGCCGCCTCCGCCGTGTTCTCGGTGATCGCGGTGAAGTCGCGCTTCAGCAGGTCGGGGTTGATCTTCAGCAGTTGACCCGAGGCATCGCGCGCATGCCGCGCCAGCGTCTCATCGGCCAGCAGCGCCCATAGTAGATGGCCGGACCGCACCCGGGCCGCGCCTTGCTCCAGCGACGCCAGTAGCCAGGCCTGCTTCACCAGTTCGACGATTTCCGGTGCCAGCGACGGTGCCCGGCCATTGCCGGTCTTCATCTTCTCCAGCGCGCGGTTGAGATCCACGGCGAAGCGGCCCTGGTCGATCTCGTAATGGCGCAGAATGGCGGCCACGTCGCCGTCCGCGCGATCGGCCAGCGTCACCAGCCAGTGTTCGATTTCCACATTGTAATGTGTGCGCGACAGCGTCAGTCCAGCCGCCGCTTCCAGTGCACGCCGGGACGGATCGTTCAGTCGCCCGACGAGCTGCTTGAGGTCGATCGCGGCCATTCGTTTCCTGCCCAATGCTCAGTGGTTCGCGTGGGCAGATAGCCCATTTCGCGCTACAAGACTATGTGTTACGCGGAACCGTTGTCCATCTTTTTGGAAGACGCGGGAATGGCCGATCTGCCGGACGGTTTTGATCTCGACGCGCTGCTCGCGCCAATTCCGGGCGATGCACCGCAAGGCACCGATATTCGCGAGGACTCCTCGGCACAGTCGCCGTATTTCCGTCTGCGCGACGCGCGGTCCGAAGCGCGTGACGCGGAAAAAATGATCGATGCCGCCGATCCCGATGCGCGCGATCCCGCGCCGCTCTGGCGCACCGTGCGTGACGTCGCGATCAAGACGCTGACCGAAACCGCGAAGGATCTGGAAGTCGCAGCCTGGCTGACCGAAGCCTATGTGCGCAGCCATGGGCTTAGCGGCCTGACTGCCGGCGCGCGGCTGATCCACGGGCTGGCGGAGCAGTATTGGGACGATTTGTTTCCCATGCCCGACGATTATGGTATGGAAACCAGGGTGGCTCCGATCACGGGCCTCAATGGTCGCGACGGCAACGGCTCCTTGATCCAGCCGCTGCATAAACTGATCCTGTTCAGCCGGGGCGACGGCACGCCGTTCGCCTTCTATCAATACCAGTCCTCGGCCCAATTGCCGACGCTCGATGCCGAACGCCGGCAGCAACGAATCGAGGCCGGGGCCGTCCCGTTCGAGGACCTGGAGAAGGACGCCCGTACCACCGGCGCACGCGCCTTCGCGCGTCTGCGGGAAGATACCAAGGCCGCGCTCGAAGCCTGGGAGGCGATGTCCGCCATCCTGGACGAAAAGGCCAGCGAAGACCCGCCCTCCACGTCGCATGTCCGCGACCTGATGCGCCAGATCCTGGAGATTTCCCTGCGCTATGCGCCGGAGGAAGTCAGCGCCGGCGATGCCGGCGGTGGCGAGCCGGAGACCGGATCCAGTGCTGGCGGCGGCCGTGTCGCAGGCGGGGGTGGCGTCTCGATCGGCGGCGTCGCGGTGTCGCAGGCTGCCGTCGCTTCGCGGGAGGATGCGCTGCGCGCGCTGGAGAATATTGCGACGTTCTTTCGCAAGACCGAACCGCTGTCGCCGCTGTCCTATACATTGGATGAGGCGGTGCGCCGCGGTAGGATGACCTGGCCGGAGCTGCTGGAGGAAGTGGTCGCCGACCGGGACAGCCGCAACGCCATCCTGAACACCCTCGGCATCCGCCCGCCGCCAGCGCCGTCCGACGAAGAATGAGCCTGCGTTACCTCTGCGCATGCCCGGTTTTTCAAGCAACGCATGACAGGATGCTGTGAACCATGTCATACCTTGCGACGATCGTTGACCGTAATCCTTCCCGGTGCCTAGTGTCTGGCACCGGTCGGGCGACGAGTAAGTTGTTGGTCATGGAGCGCCGGCCAGGATGCCGGCCTAGCCACGGGGAAGCGGAGTCATGAGCGCAAGCGTCCACGATAAACTTAATCGCGTCCGTAAGCCGCGGGTGCACATCACATATGAGGTCGAGACCGAAGGCGCCGAAATTCAGCGTGAGCTGCCCTTCGTCGTCGGCGTCCTGGGCGATTTTTCCGGCGACCCGACCTCTCCGCTGCGCCCGCTGGCCGATCGCAAGTTCATTCAGATCGACCGCGACAACTTCAACGACGTGATGGCCGGCATGACCCCGGGCCTGAAGCTGAAGGTCGACAACAAGCTGTCCGAGGAGGGCGGCCAGATGGGTGTCGATCTGAAGTTCAACTCGCTGGAGGATTTCGAGCCGGCGCGTGTCGCCCAGCAGGTGCCCGC
The DNA here is from genome assembly GCA_963789495.1 of uncultured Alphaproteobacteria bacterium. Classification (GTDB taxonomy): domain Bacteria; phylum Pseudomonadota; class Alphaproteobacteria; order Acetobacterales; family Acetobacteraceae; genus CAWBLP01. The sequence goes on along the minus strand of CAWBLP010000007.1, from coordinate 117,613 downwards.
ACTGCGCACCCTGATGGAGACGCGGTCGAAGCTGCGCGACCTGATGAGCAAGGTCGACCGCTCCGAAGAGCTGGAAGGCCTGCTTGAGCAGGTGCTGAAGAACGAGAACGATCTGAAGTCCCTGCAGGACCAGCTCGGTCTCGGCAAGCAGGAGGGCTGATCCATGTCAGGTGCACAGACCGCCACGCAGGGCGCTGAAGCCGACACCACCGAGGGCGGCGATCCTTCCTCGATCAGGTCGTTGCCGCCACCAAGCAGACCGCTCCGGACCAGACCGCCGGACCTGATGAAGAATTTGGTCGAGCAGGCGATGGCCGGCACCGTCGTGTTCGACAAGAACCTGACCCGCACCTTCGATCGCGCGATCGCGGCCATCGACCGCAAGCTGTCCGAGCAGCTCAACGTGATCATGCACGATCCGAAATTCACCAAGTTGGAAGGCAGTTGGCGCGGCCTGAACTACCTGGTGATGAACAGCGAGACCGGCACCAGCCTGAAGATCCGCGTGCTCAACATGCCGAAGCGCGACCTGACGCGCGACCTGCAGCGCGCGGTGGAATTCGACCAGAGCCAGCTGTTCAAGAAGATCTACGAGAACGAGTTCGGCACCCCGGGCGGCGAGCCCTATGGCGCGTTGATCGGCGACTATGAATGGACCCAGCATCCGGACGACGTCGAAACCCTGCGCCTGGTGTCGAACGTGGCCGCGGCCGCGTTCGCGCCGTTCGTCTCCGCCGCCGGTCCCGGCATGTTCGGCTTCGACTCCTACACCGAACTTGCCAAGCCGCGTGACCTGGCGAAGATCTTCGAGACCAGCGACTACGCCAAGTGGCGCAGCTTCCGCGACAGCGAGGATGCCCGCTTCGTCAGCCTGGTGATGCCGCGCACCCTGGCCCGCCTGCCCTACGGCGCCGCCACCAAGCCGATCGACGAGTTCGGCTATGAGGAAGCGCCGTATGACGAGGCCGGCGCCGCCAAGTCGATGGACCACGGCGAGTATTGCTGGATGAACGCCGCCTACGCGATGGGCGTGCGGCTTCACCGACGCCTTCGCCAAATATGGCTTCTGCACCGCGATCCGTGGCGCCGAGGGCGGCGGCAAGGTGGAGAACCTGCCGACCCACGTGTTCACCTCCGATGACGGCGACATGGACGCCAAGTGCCCGACCGAGATCGCCATCACCGACCGGCGCGAGTTCGAGCTGTCCAACCTCGGCTTCCTGCCGCTCTGCCACTACAAGAACACCGACTACTCAGTGTTCTTCGGTGCCCAGACCGTGCAGAAGCCGAAGAAGTACGATCGGCCGGAAGCCACCGCCAACGCGGCGATCTCCGCCCGCCTGCCGTACATCATGGCGTCCAGCCGGTTCGCCCACTACCTGAAGGTGATGGCGCGCGACAAGATCGGCAGCTTCATGGAAGTCCGGCGATGTCGAGCGCTGGCTGAACCGCTGGATCACCAACTATGTCAACGGCAACGAGAATGCCGGCCAGGAGATGAAGGCGCGCTATCCGCTGCGCGAGGCGCGGGTCGAGGTGCGGGAAATCCCCGGCCGCCCCGGCTCGTACAACGCCGTTGCCTATCTGCGTCCGTGGCTGCAGATGGAGGAACTGACCACCAGCCTGCGCATGGTCGCCCGTATCCCGGCAGCGGCTGGCTGATTCGAACCGTCCGCAATAAGCGGGCCGACTGATGAACGATACCGATCTTCCTGCCAGCGCGTCCGCCACCCTGGTGGCGGACGTTGCTGCTTCACCGCAGCGTCATGCCGCGTCCGATGCTTCGGACGTGGCCCAGGCGGTGGCGACCGACGAAGCGGGAGATCAATCGAACGACCGGTCAGACCCGGCTCACCAACCACAGGAGGACGATCCCGCGCTCCGTGATAGCATCCTGGCCGGACAGTTCGTCGGCGCGCGGGATATCGCGCTGGAGGATCGGCTGACGGCGTTCCTCAGTGCCGACGGCGACGAGATCGCAGATCACTGGTTCGGCCCGTCCGCCGCGATGCGGCTGCGCGTGACCAAGGATGCGCTGCGTCCGGCGCTCGACCGCGACATCGCCGTGATCGACGCCTTGATCTCCGAACAGCTCGACGCCGTGCTGCACGACAAGCGCCTGCAGCGGCTGGAAGGCAGTTGGCGCGGCGTGGCCTGGCTGGTGGACGGCACCGAACAGGGCTCGCGGCTCAAGATCAAGCTGCTGAACGTCGAGCTGGGCGGAGCTGTGCCGCGATCTCGAGCGCGCCATCGAATTCGACCAGAGCCAGTTGTTCCGCAAGGTCTACGAGGAAGAGTTCGGCACCCCAGGCGGCGAGCCCTACGGACTGCTGATCGTTGACCATGAGGTGCGTCATCGCCCGAGCGCCGGGTCGCGCACCGACGATGTGATCGCGCTGACCGCGCTGTCCGGCGTGGCGGCGGCGGCGTTCTCGCCGGTCATCCTCGGCGCCTCGCCGACGCTGCTGGAAGTGGACAATTTCGCCGACCTCGGCGTCGTCACCGATATCACCGCCGCGCTGCGCAACACCGAACACGCGCGCTGGCGCAGCCTGGCCTCGCGACCCGACATGCGCTTCGTCGGCATCGCCCTGCCGCGCCTGCTGGCCCGCCCGCCGTGGGAGGATGACGGCACCCGCGCCGACCGGTTCCGCTACGCCGAATATGCGCCGACTGGCGAGCAAAGGGTCTGGATGAACGCCAGCTACGCGTTCGCGGCTGTCGTGGCGCGAGCCTTCGCGCGATACGCCTGGCCGGCGGATGTACGCGGCGTCGAGACCGACCGGGTCGGTGGCGGACTGGTGGACGCCGTGCCGATGGAGCCGTTCCGCACCGATCCGGATCATGTCTGGACCCGCAATTCGGTGGAGATCGTGTGGAACGATCACCAGGAGCGTGAACTGCTCGATGCCGGGCTGATGCCGCTCTCGGCAATCCCGTACAGCGAGGAACTGGTGTTCGGCGCGGTGCGCAGCCTGTTGGTGCCGCAGCGCTACCAGGGCGCTAACGCCGCCGCCGCGGACGCGAATGCGCGGCTGTCGTCGCAGATCAACTCGATCCTGTGCGCCTCGCGCTTCGCCCACCACCTGAAGATGAAGGGCCGCCAGATGGTCGGCTCGTTCAAGACCGCAGACGAAATCGAGCGCCTGTTGCAGGACTGGCTGACGCAATACGTCAACGCCAATACCTCCTCGACCGGCGACACAAGGGCCCGCTATCCGCTGGTCGGCGGCCGGGTGACGGTCAACGAGGTCCCGGGCAAGCCGGGCAGCTTCGGTTGCGTGGTTCATCTGCAGCCGCACTATCAGCTCGACGACGTGGCGGCGACATTCCAGCTCGTCACCGATCTCGGCGGGCGATAACGATCATGGGGGAAGTATGAGCGGAACCGAACAGAGCGCGGCAGCCCTGCTGCGCGCCGGCAAGCTGGATGACGCGGTGGCCGCGGCGCAGGCTGCGGTGCGCAAGGCCCCGACCGATCTGAACGCGCGGGTGCTGTTCGCCGAACTGCTGGCCTTCTCCGGCAATCTCGAGCGGGCCGATGTGATCCTGGACGCGGCCTCGGCGATCGACCCGAGCACCGCGATGGTGGTGGCCGAATTCCGCCAGCTCATCCGGGCCGACATGGCGCGGCGCCAGTTGTTCCGCGACGGGCGGGTGCCGGAGTTCCTGTCCGATCCGACCGATGCGCAGCGGATGCAACTCGCTGCCCTGGTGGCGTTGCGCGCCGGCGACCAGGCGGAGGCATCCCGTCAGGCCGAGGCTGCCGAGGCCGCCCGCCCCCGTTGTGCCGGCACCCATAACGGCACCGCGTTCGACGATGTCCGCGACATCGACGACCTGCTCGCCGGCAGCGTGGAAGTACTGACCACCACCGGCAAGTATTTCTGGATTCCGACCGAACGCATCATCAGTGCCGAGTTCCACGCTCCGAAGCGGCCGCGCGACCTGCTGTGGCGGCGCTGCTCGATGTCGGTGGCGGAAGGCCCGGACGGCGAAGTGTATGTGCCCGCGATCTATGCCAGCGACGAGACCATGAGCGACACGCTGCGGCTGGGACGGGAGACCGACTGGCGCCAGGGTGACGGCGGGCCGGTGCGCGGCGTCGGCCAGCGGGTCTTCCTGGTCGGCGAGGAAGGCGTCGCCATCATGGATCTCGGGACGCTGCGGATCGCCGAATGAGCGGACGTGTCGGCCCGCGCAGCCCCACCACAAGGGTGCAGGCACCGCTGCTCGACCGGCTGATCGACGATGCGCCGGATCAGCCGCGCGACCCGCCCAGTTCAGGCTTGGAGTCGATGACGGCACTCCGCCAGTCGGTGCGGCGCGATCTGGAATCGCTGCTGAACGCGCGCCGCCGCTGGCGGTCCTGGCCCGACACGCTGAAGGAGCTGCGGGTCTCGCCGATCGGCTTCGGCATTCCCGACTTCGCCTCCGGCGCGTTCAACGACCCGAAGCGGCGTGAGGAGCTGCGCGCCGAGATCGAGGATACAATCCGCCGGTTTGAGCCGCGTTTCCTCTCGGTGCGCGTGCATCTGATCGAAACCAAGGAGCGGCTGGAGGCGACGCTGCGGCTGCGGATCGATGCCGTGCTGCACGCCGATCCGGCCCCTGAGGCGGTGACCTTCGACACGCTGGTCGACCCAACGACGGACGATGTCGTGGTACGGACCAATGACACGGTGTGACCCGATGCGGTGGCGGAAGCTTTGCCGCCGAAACCCAAATCAAGGGGCGCTGCCCCTTGAATCCCCGCCAAGGGCCCGACCCTTGGAAGCGACCCCGTTTGTGGTGGGGAGGGGGCCGGTCGCGATGATATCCTGGTCCGGGACTACCGCGCGCCCTCCCCACCACAAACCGAATCCGATTGCAAAGGCGAGGCTTTGCTGGGGGTCCAGGGGGCAAAGCCCCCTGGTGGGATTCGGGGCAAAGCCCCGTCGCTTGCCGCCCTCTCAACCCCAATCAGTCCCCGCCCATGTCTGACACCCTGCTTCCGTACTACGACCGCGAACTCGCTGCGATCAAACGCCTGGCCGCGGAGTTCGCCGAAACCCACCCGAAGATCGCCGGCCGGCTCCGCCTGTCCGCCGACGCGGTGGACGATCCTCACGTCGCCCGCCTGCTGGAAGGCGTCGCCTTCCTGGCGGCCCGCGTCCACCACCGGCTCGACGACGAGTTCCCCGAGCTCACCGACGCCCTGCTCGGACTGCTCTACCCGCACTACCTCGCACCGATGCCGTCCTGCATGGTGGCCCAGCTCGACTGCCAGCCGGACCTGATGCTGCCGGCCCGGGTGCCCACCGGCGTCGCGTTCGAAACCGAACCCGTGCAAGGCGAGCCACTGCGCTATCGCTCCACCGCCCCGGTCACATTGTGGCCGATAGAGGTGGAGAATATCCGCTTGTCCGGCTTGCCGATCGTGGCACCGCCCAACGCCGCCGCCTCCGGTGCCGCGGGCGTGCTGCGCATTACCCTGAAATGCGCCGCCCCCGACGCGACATTCAGCAAGCTGCATGTCGACCGGCTGCGCTTCTTCCTGCGCGGCCCCGCCACCCAGACGCTGCCGCTGTACGAGCTGCTGTGCGGCCATACGCTGTCGGTCGCCTACGCCGATTCGGCGGTCGATTCCACGCCCGTTGTGGTGCCAGCCAAAAGCATCGAGCCAGCCGGCTTCGCGCCCGACGAAGCCCTGCTGCCGTGGTCCGCCCGCGGCTTCTCGGGTTTCCGGCTGCTGACCGAATACTTCGCGTTCCCCGACAAATTCCTGTTCCTGGAGTTCTCCGGCATCGACACCAAGACGCTGGTATCCGGCGGCAACAGGCTGGAAATCTTCGTCTATCTGGATCGTTCAGCGCCGGAGCTGGAACGCAACATCGGCCAGCACAGCCTGGCGCTCGGCTGCACCCCGCTGATCAACCTGTTTCCGATGCGCTGCGAACCGATCCGGCTGACCCATACCGACACGGAATATCGCGTGGTGCCCGACGCCCGCCGGCCGCGCGCCGCCGAGGTCTGGCAGATCGAACGGCGTGCGCGAGACCCTGCCGGACGGCTCCTTCCGACCGTGGCGGCCGTTCTACCGGCTGACCGAATCCGATCCCGATCCGGGCGTGCCCGGCGGCTTCTTTCACGTCTCGCGCCGCGCCGCCGCGCCTGGCGTGCCGGGCACCGAAGTGTTCATCGCGCCGCATGATCCGGAGTTCGACCCGGACAAACCGGCCGACACCGTGTTCTCGGTGGACGCGCTCTGCCTCAATCGCGACCTGCCCACCGACCTGCCGTTCGGCGGCGGTCGGCCGAACCTGCGCCTGGTGGAGGGCATCGCGGCGGTGGCCGGAATCAACGCGGTCACGGCGCCCACCACCACGCTTGCGTCCGCCTCTGCGCGAGAAGGGCTTCTGGCGTCTGGTTTCGCATCTCTCGCTGGGCCATCTGTCGGTGACCGGCGGTGAGGACGGCGCCGTCGCGCTGAAGGAAGTGCTGCGGCTGTACGATCTGCGCGAGACCGCGGAAACCCGCACCGCGATCGAGGCGCTGACCGGCATCAGCGCCAGCGCCGGGCACAGCACGGGCGCCGGGACGCATGGGCGCGTTCTGCCGCGGGCTGGATGTGACCCTGGAATTCGATCCGCGCGCCTGGCAGGTGGGCGGCCTGTACCTGCTGGCTTCGGTGCTGGAGCGGTTCCTGGCGCTGCACGGCACGGTCAACAGCTTCACCCGCACTCGCGCGGTTTTGCGCGGCCGGCCTGGACTTGCGGCGGCCTGGCCGGCACGCAGTGGCACCCGGGTGCTGGTTTGAGCAAGTTACAGCAACAGGCCAGGGGACGCTGTCCCCTCGACCCCTACCAAGGGCCGGCGGCCCTTGGAACCCGATCTGTCTCTCGGGTCTGTCAGTGAAGATCCGGTCTCCACTCAGTCTGCTCGGGTCGGAGCCGCAGCGCTTCCGCTTCGATGCCGCAGTGCGCGTGCTGGCCCGCGCCCGGCGCGCGGAGGACCCGGCGGAGGTCGATGCGCTTCCGCACCCCGGCTGGGCTGACCTATCCTGCCTGCCGATGTGCTGGAGGTGGACTGCACGCGGACCGCAGCCCGAGGTTACCATCGGCCTGATGGGGCTGACTGGCCCGTCCGGCGTGCTGCCGCGCGCCTATACCGAGATCGTCACGCAGACGCGGCGCGGCCGCTCCGCGGCACTGCACGACTTCCTCGACATGCTGGGCCATCGCTTCGTGGCGTTCTTTGCCCGGGCGCGGATGAAGTACCGGCCGGCCCGCGCCGCCGAAGCGACCGCCTTGCGCGATCCGCGCGTACCCGACCCGGTGACCCAGGTGCTGCTCGCCCTTACCGGCTACGGCACCGCCGGCCTGACGCCGCGCCTGCTCATCGGCAGCGATCCGATCCTGCACTATGCCGGTCTGTTCGCCATGCGACCCCGATCGGCCGAACGGCTGGAAGCGCTGCTGTCGGACTGGCTTGGCATGGAGGTGCGGGTCATCGAGTTCGCCGGCGCCTGGCTCAACATGCCGCCGGACCAGCGCACCCGCATCGGCGCGACCGGACAGTTCTACCGGCTGGCGCATGATGCCGCGGCTGGGCGTGCGCGCCTGGGATCCGCAGGCGCGCGTCTTGCTGCGCATCGGCCCGCTCCCCCGCAGCGGGTTCGAGCGTCTGCTGCCGGACCGCGTCGCATTGCACCGGCTGGTCGCGCTGGTGCGGGCCTATCTCGGTTTTGAGCTCGGGTTCGCGGTCAACCCGGTGCTTCAGGCGCGCGGATATCCCGCCGCTTGCGCCTGGACCGCGATGCGGCCTCCCCGGCCGCGGCTGGGCTGGAACACCTGGGTCGACGGCACCCGGCCCGCGTGTCGTCCGTCGCGCCGACGCGGACGATGCCCTGTTCGAGGCCGATGTGATCGAGGCTCAGCACATCCCGACGCAGGAGGGCAGCATGATCGGCTGGGGCGGCGGCTATGTCACGGACATCACCTACATGCCCGGCTGGTACCGGCAGCAATCGCCGGCGCTGATCGCGCTGGCCTGCCTGCTGGGCGGTGTGGCCACGCCGACGCCGCGGCCGGACGACCCGGTCTCCTATCTGGAGCTGGGATGCGGCCAGGGCTACGGCGCGATGCTGCTGGCCGCGAGCAATCCCACGTTGGCGGGTCACCGCGGTCGATTTCAACCCGGCCCATATCGCCGCGGCACGGGAATGGGCTGTGCGGCAGCGGACTGGACAACATCACCTTCATCGAGGCTGACCTGACCACCTTGGCGGAGAGCGAGACAGCGCGCGCCATCCCGGAAGCCGACTTCGTCTCCCTCCACGGGCTGTGGACGTGGGTTCCGCAAGTCGTGCAGGCCGGCGTGGTCCGGCTGCTGGCCGCCAAGGTGCGGCCCGGCGGCGCCGTGCATGTCAGCTATAACAGCCTGCCAGGCTGGGGCGGCGTGTTCGGCATGCAGCGCGTGCTGCATGAGGTCGGCCGGCGGTCGGCGTCGCGCAGCGACCGTCAGGCCGAGGAAGGGTTGAAATTCGTCCGTGCCCTGTATGAAACCGAGGCGCTGCAGCTGGTCCGGGCGCCGTTGGTCAAGTCGCTTCTTGAACGTATCGACACCATGCCAAGCCAGTATCTGGCGCATGAATACATGAACGACCACTGGGCGCCTTGCTTCATGGCGGATGTCGCCGCCCAACTCGCCGAAGCCAAGCTGGAATGGGTCGCCAGCGCTCAGCTGGTGGAGAACTTTCCCGATCTGACCTTCAACGACGCACAACGGGCATTGGCGCAGCAGTTCGACGATCCGATGCTTCGCGAGCTGATGAAGGATACCTGCATCGAGCGCATGCTGCGCCACGACGTATTCGTCCGCGGCGCGCGGCGCATCGGCACCACGGCCCGCGATGCCGCGCTGATGGACGTGCAGCTGAGCCTGAACATCGCGCCGGAAGACATGCCGCTGGAGGCCGATATGCCGGCCGGGCGCGCCGAACTGAGCCCGGCCTTCTACCGTCCCATCGCCCAGGCGATGCAAGCGGGGCCGCGCAGGGTGCGCGACCTGCTGCAACTGCCCGATGTCGAGGGACGTCGCGACAATCCGGCGGAACTGATCGGGATCCTGGTGGGGCTGGACATCGCCGAACCGGCCGTGAGCCTTGATGCGCCGCCCGGCGAGGCCGCGATGCGCTTCAATCGCTTCGCCACGCGACGCATGGCACTGACCGAACCGCTCGGCCGCGTCATCGGCGTGGCCAGCCGCCGGCTGGGAACCGGCCTGCACGCCTCGCTCTGCGATCTGATCCTGATGGACCGGATGCTGGACGGTGATGCCGGCGTCGACGACTTGATGCAGAGCCTCGGTTCCAGGACCGACGAGCCGGAGCGGCTGCGCGAGGCGCTGGAAAAGAGCCTGCGAAGCCCGCATGCCCATTCTGCAGGCGGCCGGCGTATTTCAAGTTGAGAACACCATCGCGTGATCGAGATTCCGTTGCGGGTTGTGCTCGCAGCGTCTCATTTCCGTGCTATAAGGATTGTCTCGTCCCAAAGGGAGGATTTGCTGTGCGCCGCTTTATTGCGCCCTTGTTTGTTGCCCCGCTGTTGTTCAGTGCCGCACCGGCTTTTGCCCAAAGCAACCCGTCCGCCGATCAGATCATCAAATCGCTGAAGCCCAGCGGCAACCTGATCGGTGGTGGAACGCGTGGCATCCGCCTTGCCGCCCCACCGCCGGGCGCCAGCCCGGCCACGCCGGCAGCGGCGTCGGCCCCCATGGCCAGCCACGCGACACCGGCCGCCGCCACGCCGCAACCGCGCATCGCAGCCGCGAAGCCGATAGCGCCGCCACAGCAGACAAGCCCGGCCGGCCCTTCGGTCAACCTGACCGTCAACTTCGCTACCGGATCGGCCGATCTCACGCCGGACGCAATTGCGACCCTGAACGAGCTTGGCCGCGCGCTGAGCAGCAGCGATCTGGCAAACTATCGGTTCCGCATCGAAGGCCATACCGACACGGTGGGATCGCGCGACTACAACCAGATGCTGTCGGAGCAGCGGGCCGAGGCGGTGGTGCGGTATCTCGCCTCCAAATTTGGCGTCCAGCCCGCGCGCCTGCAGCCGGTCGGCATGGGTGAGGAAGGCCTACTGGTGCAGACACCGCCGCAAACGCCGGAGCCGCGCAATCGGCGGGTGCAGGTGATCAACCTCGGCGCTTGATGGCCTGAACCGAGCAGGCGCACGCCGGCTACGCCGCAATGCCACACCCCGACCCCGGCACGGACGATACCGTGCGGCTAGGACCGGCTGCCCTGTCACCGCGGGCGATGGGACATGCGGGGCGTATGCGACTGGGCGCGATTGCCGCTGCCGCCGGCCTGGCGGCGGCAGCGGCAATCGGCGCCTGGATGCTGTGGCCCCGTCCCGTCCCGGTGCCGTCGCCGGCCCCGGTTTCCGTCCAGATCCCGCTATCGCCGCCGGTCGGAGTCCTGCCACCGTCGCCGCCTGCTGCCGATCTCACCATCCGCACCGCCAGCGAGGCGGAGATCCGCGACAACGTCAGCCAGGGACTGACGGTGTTCCGCTTCGCCGACGATCCCCGCATCCTGGTGCTGGATTTCGGCTCCCTGCACGAGCAGGGCCAGATGCTGAACCGGATCGCGGCGCTAGCCGAAAAGGCCGAGCTGCCGCACGACCGCCCGTTGAACGATGCCGATCTGGACACGGCTATTCGCCACGGCGGCGATACGCCGGACACGTATTACTATGGTCACGACTACAGTGCTGCGGAACTCGCGCGCTTCTTTACGCTGGCCGACCAGGAAAGACTGCCCCTGAACACCGAGGAATTGAAACTGCGCCGCCTGCTACGGCAGGAGAACTGGCTGACGCCGGGGGTGCAGGCCGGGCTGATCTCAATTCCCGCCGTCGATGCCGACTCCCGTGTCACGCCGGCGGCGCGCAGCACGATTCTGCAGCATGAATTATCCCATGGTCTGTTCTTCAGCGATCCGACTTACGCCGCCTTTGTGCGCCGGTTCTGGCACACCGCACTGCGCCCGGAGGAGCGGGACGAGGTTCGGCAATTCCTGAAATCCGAAGGCTACGACACCGGACTTGAGGAATTGATGATCAACGAGATGCAGGCCTATCTGATGTTCACCCGCGATCCCGCGTTCTTCTCACCGGACCGCATCGGCATGACGCCGGCACGGCTGGCCACAGTGCAGGCGAAGTTTCTGCGCGACATGCCGGCCGGATGGCTGCGGGATAAACTCGCCGCGGAATCGGCGATCACCCCGGTGGCAGAACACGCCCACTGAGCCGGCCATCCTGCCCCGGCCGAGGCATGGACCAGACCCGCGGCCCGGCGTTATGATGCTCGACAGGTGGGAAATCCGGCAGAGGGACCCAAGAAGATGAACGACACGATGGTGGCGACGCCGCAATTCGATCGCACCGCCGAGGACCTCGGCAATATCGTCGAACTGGGCCACGTGAACGTGACGGTACCAGATCAAGGCAAGGCGACCGCCTTCTACATCATGGGGCTCGGCATGACCCGGGACCCGTATCTGATGGCCGGGCTGGAGAACATGTGGGTCAATGTCGGGCGCGGCCAGTTCCACCTGCCGAGCCGCGCCACGCCGCAGGTGGTGCGTGGCACCACGGCACTGATCGTGCCTGACCTGGAAGCGCTGCTGAAGCGGCTGCACTATGTCCGAGGCTTTCTGGAAGGCACGCAGTACAGCTTCCGTGAAGCCGGCGACGTCGTCGAGACCATCTGTCCCTGGGGCAACCGCATTCGCGTGCATGCTCCCGATCCGCAGCGCTTCGGCCCGTTGCGCCTCGGCATGCCCTATGTCGAGTTCGACGTCCCGATGGGTATCGACCTGGCGGCGATCGTGCGCTTTTATCAGGAAATCCTGGGCGGCATCGCCGGCCTGGCGCGCGATGAGCGCGGACCATACGCCTGGGCCAACACCTCGGCGGACAGCAAGGTGACGTTCCGCGAGACCGATCGACCGCAGCCGGAGTACGACGGGCACCATATCCAGATCACGCTCGCCGACTTCTCCGGCCCACATCGAAAGCTGCTGGAGCGCGGGCTGATCTCCGAGGAGAGCGATCAGCACCAGTATCGCTTCCTCGACATCGTCGATGTGGACAGCAACAAGCCGCTGTTCCGCATCGAGCACGAGACGCGCAGCATGCGTCACCCGATGTTCAACCGCGTGTTCGTCAATCGCAACCCGGACATGAACAACCGCAACTTCGTACCGGGATACGAGGTCGGCATCTGGGCGATGAACTGACGCCGGACGCCGGGGCGAACGGCGCCCCGGAAAGCCTTTCGTCATAGCGGCGCAGGCCTGCCAGCCACGCCTAATCGGACCGGCCGGAACGCCCTCCGAGCCCGCCATCAGGCGCCGGCGTCACCGCCGTTTGGTTGCCGCTCCAAACAGGAGATAAGTGCCATGTCGCTGCCGCCCTACCGCGTCTCCGCGTACAACACGGCGAAATCCTCAGAGAACAAGATCCACGACGATGCCACCGCGCAGCGCTTCGGCTTCCGCGGCGGGTTGGTGGGTGGCGTCCACGTGTATGCCTATATGACGCATCTGCCGGTGCAGCACTGGGGGCGCGCCTGGCTGGAGCGCGGCACCGGTGAGGCGCGCTTCGGCAAGCCGGTCTACGAAGGCGAAATCGCCGAGGTCACCGCCGAACCGGATGCCGATGGCCTGGCCTTGCAGGTACAGAGCGCCGGTGTGCTGTGCGCCACCGGCCGCGCCGCGTTGCCCGATGTCGCGCCACAGCCGATGCTGAGCGATTTTAAATCCGTGCCGGCACGCGCCACACGTCCGCCGGCCGATGAACGCTCGCTCGCCGTCGGTGACTGGTTCGGCATGAATCCGCTGACCGTGACTGCGGATTACCACACCCAGGACCTGGCGGATACGCGGGAGACCGAGTCGCTCTACGCTGCCGAAGGCATCGTGCATCCCGGCACCATCCTGCGCTGCTGCAACTGGGCCTTGTCGCACAACGTCGTGCTGCCGGCCTGGATGCATATGGGCAGCACGGTGCAAAACTTGGGTGTTGCGCATGTCGGCGACACACTGGGCGTACGGGCCCGCGTGACCAGGAACTATGAGCACAAGGGCCATAAATGGGTGGAGATCGACGCCCTGGTGCTGGCGAATGAAACCACACCGCTGGCACGGGTGACGCATATCGCCATCTATCGCCCGCGGCAGTTGGCGGAAGCCGCGTAACGGCTTGCGCCGCGCGGGTTACGCCAACCCGGCTTTGGATCATCCGGCGCGTTGACTGCATCCCCGCTTCGTCGTGCAAGTGGTGGTGCGGCCAACGCGTCCTGACCTGTCGATTGCGGATGAGGTGCGTTAATGACGCATCTGCGCCTCGGACAAGGCGTGGCGTGGCCGTCGTCAACGGCCGCGCCCCCTCGCTGCACCGGCCGACAAGGGTCGAACGTGTTCGACCTTGCCCACAGGCAGACCCCGTGGGTCATGCGTATTCAAGCAGTCATGACACTGCGGATGCCGCCGCCGCGACGCCTCCACCATCGCAGTGGAGCGCCCGTCGCTACCGGGATGATCCCAGCCGGTCAGCGGCCCAGTATGGTTGCGGCCGCATCGGCGAACACCTGACAGCCCAGCACGATATCCTCCTCTTTGGTGTCCTCTGACCAGTGATGGCTGATCCCGCCGATACTGGGCACGAACAGCATGCCGGCGGGCATCTTCTCCGCCAGGATCTGCGCATCATGGCCGGCCCCGCTGGGCATCCGCACCCAGGCGCCGGGAGCGCGCGTCTCGGCGGCCTCGGCCAATGCGTCCTGGAACGACGCATCCATCAGCTTTGGCGTCGAGCGCGACATCACCTGCAACTCCACCTTGCAGGGACCGGCCGCCGCCTCCGCCACCAGCGCTTCCAGTGCCTGCTCCATGACCACCAGCCGCTCCGGGTCGGCATCGCGGAACTGGAACAGCATCTCCGCCTTGCCCGGCACGATACTGGGCGCACCCGGCTCGAGCAGGATACGGCCGGTGGTCCAGACCGAGCGCGGCCCGGCAACCTGCGGGAACCGCCGATCGATCGCTGCGGCCAGCCGGATCAGCGCCACGCCAGCATCCTTGCGGATCGCCATGCGCGTGGTGCCGGCATGGTTCTGCACGCCCTCGAACAGGATGCGATATTGCCAGATCGCCACCACGCTGGTGACCACGCCGATTTTCTGGCCGCTGGTGTCCAGTTCGTCGCCCTGCTCAATATGCGCTTCCAGGTAACCACGATACCGCGCCGGATCGACCAGGGCACGCGGTCGACCTACCAATCCCGCCGCCTGCAACGCGTCGCGCAGCGGCGTGGCGTCGTAGCGGTTGCGCCCGCGGTCGATCTCGGCGTCGTCCATCGCGCCGATGAACGACCGGCTGCCGACAAAATTGGAGAAATGCCCTTCTTCATCGGCCCAGGCGGCGACATCGACGTTACGGCCAATCGCGCGCGCGATCTCCAGCCCGAACATCACGCCCAAGGCGCCGTCGAGCCAGCCGGCCTGCGGCTGCGTCTCGATATGGGACCCGATCAGCAGATGCGGGCCAGGACCGGAGGCACGGCCGATGACGTTGCCGACGCCATCGATTTCAGCCGCGAGACCCGCCTCGGCCAAGCGGCTGACCAGCCAGTGGCGTGATTCCATATCGTGCGGCGAATAGGTTGGCCGATGCACCCCGGTCTTGTAGGCGCCGATGCTGCGCAGCTTGTGCAGGTCCCCAAGCAGGCGAGCGGGATCGATCTGGACCTGGGTCATCGGAAGTGGCCTCCATCGCTGCAATGCGGCATTTCGCCACAAGCAAGACGGATTGTCAGCAGGCCCTGACCTGTCGTGGTAAGCCCTTAGGGCCTCACGGGGAGTACGTGCCTGACGCGGAATAAGTGCCTTTCGGAAAGGTGCTCGAGCGGTCGGCGGGCTGTGCGTACCACATCTTGGCGGGCGAAGGCCCGCGATCGACGGCTTAGCTGGCTGCGGCAACGAATGCGATGGCCGGCCGGCCTGTGCCGACCACCAGGTGGGGCGGTACACACCGTCAGCGCCCTGCTGGCTCGATTATTCCGGGTCAGGACCTCACCGTAGGCAACCGGGCTCAGCCGGCACTTCGAGATCACAACGGTGTGCGCGCGGAACGACCTCCGCCCGAGGACGTTCTCGGCAAGGAGATGTCCAATGCGCCTCGTCATTCTGTTCGGCCTTCTCATGCTCGCAGCAGCCCAGGCCGATGCCTCCCGCCCCACGACAACCGCGCGGGTAACGCCAACGGCGTCTCCTGACCTGCGGATCAGTGGCGGGCTGTGGCTACGGGAAAGCCCTTCGCCGGAAAACACGCAGCCGTTCTTCGGCAAGCCGCTGCGCGGGCCGCATGGCGGACTGCTGGCCACGCACGCGGACACTCCAAACGCCGGCTGACCAGCCCGCCGGCCCTCGCAGCGCAGGCCACGTCAGACGACGGGACAACTCACTACGGCCTGCTGGTAGGCGGGCCGATCGCACAGCCGGTCGTACCAGGCGCGCAACCCGGCAATCTCCGGCCGATCGAACTCCATGTTGAACCAGCGATGCGCATGCACGCCCCAGGGAATGTCCGCCAGCGTGAACGCCGAACCGGCGATGTAGCCCTGCCGGGTCAGGCCAGGGCTTATCAAGCCCCAGGCCTTGGCCGCATCAGCCACGCCCTGCTGGATCGCGGCAGGATCGCGCTTTTCCGGCGGCGTGCGGATCAGACCCCAAAACACCACCGACATCGGCCGGTTCAGCATGGTCTGCTGCGCGTCCATCCAGCGATCGACGTTGGCCCGCGCATGTATCTCCTGCGGCCAGAGCGGCGATTGCGGTGCATGCGCGGAACATAGATAGCGCAGGATCACGTTGCTTTCCCACAACGTGAATTCGTCCTCCTGCAGGGTCGGCACCAGCCCGGTCGGGTTCATCGCGCGGTAATCCGCCGTGTCGGTCTTGCCGAACGAGCCGCCGACATCGATCCGCTCGAACGGCAGGCCCAATTCGCCTAGCCCCCACAACGCCTTCATCACATTGCTGGACGTGGCTCGGCCCCAGACGATGCGGCGCATGGCTCTCTCCCCTTGCTGAATTTCGGCGGGAACCCTAGGCAGACGCTCGCAGCCTGTCCAACGCGGCCCGCTTGGTGGGGGGCGGCAAGCATCGGGGCGTTGCCCCGAGCAAAGGCTCGCCTTTGCAATCGGGTTCTGTTTGGGGTGGAGAGGGGCACGCCCGTCTCGGAGCAATCCACCATCACGACCGGCTCCCTCCCCACCCCAAACAGAGCCGGTTCCAAGGGCCGGGCCGTTGGCGGGGATGCAAGGGACAGCGCCGCTTGATAGGGTTCGGGGCAACGCCCCGACGCTCGCTGCGCCCAACCACCAAGCGCGACACGTGGCTTGCGCAGGGCGAGAAAGCGTCGCACATGCCGCTCATGCCGGTCCTCTCGCTCCGCAGCGTCGCCCTGCTCAGTACGCTGGCGGCCGCACTGTCGCTGGGTCTCGCTCTCGCCTCGGAGCGCTGGGGCGGCCTGGTGCCCTGTGCGCTGTGCCTGCTGGAGCGCTGGCCGTTCCGTGTGGTAATCGTGCTGGGCCTGCTGGCACTGCTCGCCCCGCCGCGGATCGGTCGCTTGATGTTGGCCCTGGCCGCGCTGGCCATGCTGGCCGATGCGGCGATCGCCTTCGTGCATGTCGGGGTGGAATTCCGCTGGTGGCACAGCCCGCTGCCGGAATGCGCCGCGCCGCGCTTCTCCGGTGGATCGATCGCACAGCGCCTGGCAGCGATGCCGGCCCGTCCGGCCAAGCCCTGCGACGACGCAACCTATCTGATCCCGTTCCTGCCCATTTCGATGGCAATGATGAACCTGCTGTTCGGCCTGGCGTTTGCCGGCCTGCTGACGCTGTTCCTGGGCTGGGGTGAAAGGCGGCGACTATGACGGAACACAGACATCTGCCGGGCGATCCGACCGCACGCGCCACGGTGGAGCGGATTATCCGGGTGGATCATGCCGGTGAGTACGGGGCGGCGCGCATCTATGCCGGCCAGCTCGCAGTGCTGGGACGGAGCTACAAAGCCCCGGTGCTGCGCCACATGCAGGAGCAGGAACAGCAGCATCTGGAGAGCCTTTCCGACCTGGTCGTCCGCCGGCGGGTGCGCCCGACCGCCCTGCTGCCGCTATGGCACGTTGCAGGCTTCGCGCTCGGCGCTGTCACGGCCGCCATGGGCGAACGCGCGGCGATGGCCTGCACCGCCGCGGTGGAGGAGACAATCGACTTACATTATGCCCGCCAGATCGCTGAACTGGGCGAAACCGAGCCGGAGCTCAGCCGCAACCTGACGCAGTTTCGCGACGAGGAGCTGGAACATCGCGATACCGCGCTCGCCCATGGCGCGACCGAGGCGCCGGGCTATCGGCTGCTCTCCGCCGCCATCAAGGCCGGCTGCCGCGCCGCGATCGCAATCAGCGAACGGGTCTAGTAGGCTCCTCGGCTGCGCTGTCGGCGCACCTGGCGGCGGCAGCGGCCGCCTACCCTGCTGCGAACGCCGTCTTCATCCGCACATATTCCAGCCGGTACACGCCGCGCACAAATGGACCGCGGGCGCCGACGCCGGTCATGGCGCGATCCAGCAGGATCTGCTCCAGCGCATCGGTATCGGTCGCCTCCACCACGACGAAGCAGCGCGGCGTCGGCTGGATGTCGCTGCGATCCCGCGTCTCCGTCGTACGGACCGCCGAAGCCACCGCATCGCCCAGGCAGAGATGCGCGCCGATCACCCGCTCCGCCTGCGCAGCGGCCCGCACCAGCGCGCGCAGGCCCGGCAGATGCACCTCGTCGCAGTCGAACCGGATGGTGAGCACCATGCCGCCCATGCCGGGCCCGTGGCTGACCACGACGCGCGACAGCGCCCGGAACGTGTCACGGAACTGTGCCGTGGTCGCCTTGGTGCCTTGAGTAGGGTCATTCAGCCGGTTGGCATAGTCGCTGCCCTGCAGCACCGGCATCGCGTCTGCCTCATACAGGGTGAAGAATTCCGGCCTTGTGACCGCATCCACCGCGATATAGCGCCGGCCACGCCGGAAGCCGGGAATGCCAACCCGCTCCGGCATGTGCTCATTGACGTGCCAGTCGTAGAATTGCGTGCGGGTTTGGGGGGCAATGTCGTTCCAGATCGCCACCACTGCTTCGCCTGCCAGCATCCACTACCCTCCGTTCGAACTGCCGGGACCAAGGCTTCACCACCCAGGCCGCGCATGCGCGAACCGGGCGGATGCCGTCCCCGCTTCCCTCGCACGCAGGATCGCCGCCAGCAATCCCGGGTCGGCCTGGGTTATGGGTGCGGCCTGAATTGCGGTCAGCACGATCAACGATGCCGATGCCTGACGCCACAGCAGCCGGCAGAGTGGCGCTGTCACTCAGCGCTACAGCGCCGCCTCGATCCGATCGCGCAGCGTGCGCAACACCGTGGCCCGAGCGAAATACTTGTCGTTCGCCGGCACCAGGACCCACGGCGCGAAATCGTTGTTGGTGCGGTCGATCATGTCGCATATCGCGTGATCGTAGGCCGTCGCCTTCTCGCGGTTGCGCCAGTCCTCGGGCGTGATCTTGAAACTCTTGAACGGCGAGGCCTCGCGCGCCCGGAACCGCGCCAGTTGCTCTTCCGGCGTTATGGTCATACAGAATTTGGTGATGATCGTTCCGGATTCAGCCAGCTGTTCCTCGAAATCGTTGATCTCGCTGTAGCCACGCATCCAGTCGGCTTCGGAGCAGAAGCCTTCGACCCGCTCCACCAGGACACGACCATACCAGGACCGATCGAAGATAGTGAACCGCCCGTGCTGCGGCAGGTGCCGCCAGAACCGCCACAGATAAGGCTGGGCACGTTCCTCCTCGCTCGGCGCGGCAGTCGGCACGATACGATACCGCCGTGCATCCAACGCCCAGACGACGCGGCGAATCGCGCCGCCCTTGCCGGCAGCGTCCATGCCCTCGAATACCAGCACCGCCGATCGCTGCCGGAACTTGCGATGGCGCACCAGCAGAGCGAGATCCGCCTGGTGTTTGTCGAGCGCGTGGCGATAGTCCTTGCGCGACAGGGTTTCGCGGTAATCGAGCGCCGACAGCACTGTGCGACCATCCGCCGGCGTCGGCGGCAGCGCCGCGGCACGCGCTGGTATCGGCGTCGCACCCGCCAGCCGCTGTCGCAGCGCGTCGCGAATCGCACGACCCACCGTCAAATAGCGATAATTCGCGTCACTGCCCTCCACCACGGTCCATGGCGCATGGGCCGAACTGGTATGGCGCAACGCATGTTCCGATACTTTGCGGAACCGGTCGTACTGCTTGAAGCGTGCCCAGTCCGTATCGGAAATGCGCCAGCGCGTCTTCGGATCAGCCTCCAGTGCGGTCAACCGCTGCTTCTGCGCCTGCTTCGACAAATGGAACCAGAACTTCAGCACCAGCGTGCCTTCGTCGACCAGCATGCGCTCGAAGCGCACGATGCGCTCCAGGGCGCGGGAAAATTGTGACTCGCTGATCTGGCCGGCGACGCGATCGAGGATCGGGTTGCTGTGCCAGGCACCAAACAACATGCCGATACGGCCTTTGGGCGGCAAAGCGCGCCAGTACCGCCACATGCGCGGACGTTCGCGTTCCTCGTCCGAAATCTCGCCAAACGCCGTGGTCAGGATGTGACGGGGATCCATCCATTCATGCAGCACGTTCAGCGTTTCGCCCTTGCCGGCGCCATCGACGCCGCCGATGACGATCACCACCGGAAAGCTCGCGCGCTCGAGCAGGTCGTATTGCAGCAACAGCAATTCGGAGCGCAGCCTGGGTGTTTCGCTGTCGTAATCCTGCTTCGCGATACGATGGCCGAGTTCCGCTGATTCGAACATGCTGCCAAGTTCCTCGCTGCCGATACCATTGCGTGCCGCAAGCGATAATGCGAACAGGTTTCCGAAACCTTGCCGAACCGGCAGGTTGACGCATTCCGCAGCCAAGGCAAACGTGACGCATCGTGCAGCCAGCGCCCCTCGGGCGACTCAGGAAAGCACATGCTCCGCCCCACTCCCGAGCGATTTTGCGTTTCGGCGGCCACTGGCTCAGGATTGGACCGACGCCACGGTAGGGAGGAACAAGCTGATGTCGATGGCCCTGCAATCGGACGCCACCACCGCCCAGCTCTTCACGCTACGTCCGCTCTCTCCCGTGCTGGGTGCGGAAATCATCGGCCTGGACCTGCGTGGACCGTTCGACGCGGCGACGCGCCAAGCCGTGTATGACGCGTTTGTGCGCTACCATGTGCTATGCTTCCGCGACCAGACACTGACCAAGGACCAGCAGATCGCGTTCAGCGAGCAGTTCGGACCGCTGGAGCGTCACATCGCGCGCAATCGTGGCACCGACAATCCTGTCGTGCACACCGTCAGCAATCTCGGCCCCGATGGAAAACCCAGCGGCAAGGTCGGCTCGCAGCAATGGCACAGCGATAAGTCATTCCGGCCGGAGCCGTCGCTCGCCACCATCCTGCATGCCGTGACGTTGCCACCCGAGGGCGGCCCGACCTGCTTCGCCAACATGATCGCCGCCTATCAGGCGCTCGGTCCGGCGGAGCAGGTCGAGCTGGACGGCGTGCGTGTGATCCATAGCTGGGAACTGTCGCAGCAGAAGAGCGGGCTGACCGCAACGCCGGAGGAAATCCAGGATGCGCCGGCTATGAGCCATCCGCTGGTGCGACGACATCCTGACAGTGGCGAGAAGGCGCTGTTCATGGGTCAGCATGCCTCGCATTTCGACGGCCTGCCGATGACGGAGGGGCGTGCGCGGCTCGCCGCACTGGAGGCGCATGCCACCCAAGAGCGGTTCATCTATCGTCATAGCTGGCGTCCCGGCGATGTGCTGATGTGGGACAATCGCTGTCTGCTGCATCGGGCAGATGCCAACTTCGACGCGGCGCGCCATGCACGGGTGCTGCACCGGACCTGTCTGCGCGGGACACCGCCGCTGCCGGCCTGACCGGCACGGCGTCAGTCGCCGCCCGGATAGCGTGTCCGCTATGGTTTGATCGGCACACGGCAGCAACAGGTGCGCCGCTGCCCCGCATCGAGGCCGCTTTCCCGGCGAAGCCGTCCCGCCGCAGGCATGGGCAAACCCTCCACCATGTTCAAGCCAACGCCATTACTCTTGCCAGCCGGCTTGGTGGTGAAGAAGGTTCGAGCATGCGAGCCGGCCTCTGCGTGCTCATCCTTCGCCAGTGTCCACCACGGAGATGCGCACCAGATACCTGGCGGCCAATTCGGCTGGATGATCGCCATCACGCGGATCGGCGTTCGCCGTTCTCATTGTGATGTCAGCTCCGTGCGGCATAGGTATCACGCGCATTCAGCGCTAGATGAAGCAGCGATGGTTCCAATTGATTGAGATCGGCGTGGATCGGCCATAGATCCGATGATAACGCCAGGTGTAGTGCAACGGCGCTCCCGATGGTCCGCTGCAGCAGGCCGGTCATGCCACGAACAATTTCGGCGCACCCGGCAAACCCGATGCCACCTGACGGTTGCGTGAAAACGCGAGCAGGCGCGCCCTCCCCACCCCAAATTCAATCCGATTGCAGAGGCGAGGCTTTGCTGGAGGCCCAGGAGGCAGAGCCTCCTGGTGGGGTTCGGGGCAACGCCCCGACGCTTGCTGCGACCCTCACCGCAACTGACGAAGCGTATCGTCGATGAGATACCGGCAATCGTTCAGCGTATCGGCCACCCGGTTGCGCGCCCGGATCAGTTGCGTCTCCAGCATCCAGCGCATCTCCGGGGTCGCCGTTGCCAGTTTCGGCACGTCGTACAGCGAGGGGATCATCACCGATTGTGGCGTGTCGCCGTAAGGATCGTGGCCGTACGAGCCGTTGCTGGTGCTTGCCAGCGGCACCAGGGCGCGTGACAGTCGCTTGAAGCAGGTGTTGAGGATATAGGCGGCGGCCTCATCGGTTTCGCCGGCGGCGTAGCGCGCACGCCAGGTGGCGGCTGCCTCGTCCAGTCGCAACGCGGCCTCGCGCAACGCCTCCGCCCGGGCGAGGGCACCGGCAAGACCCACAGCTTCACCGGCCGGCGCCAGGGCTGCCAGGCGATCGCTGAAATGCGCGGCCACCGAGGCGAACTCGAACGGCAGCACGATTGCGGTGCACAGCTCCCACAGCCAGGCCGCGTAGACGTGCAGATGGTCCTGCATGTAGTCCCAGTCGATCTTGTCGATCGTATTCTCGATGGAGTGGTGCCACCAGCCGAGGCTCGCCTGCGCGGAGGCCTTAAGTTCGGCGTCAGTGTAAGCGCCCTGCCCGGTCAGCATCGGCAGCCCAAGTCCGAAGAAGGATGCGTCGCCGGTCTTGGTTGCGCGATGCCATCCGACGGTCCGGGTGCCAAGCAGCTCGGTTTCCACTGCGCCGTGGAAGCGCCGCAGTTCGGCGTTGGATGCGGTGGTCCAGCCGGTGGTGCCGACACAGGCCGGCTGGTCGATCTGCAAATAGGCGACGGCGTGGCGGCGCAACCGGTCCCAGGCATGGTCGGCAAACCAGGATGAGCCGATCATGGTTCCGGTCTCATGCCCGGCCCAGAAGCCGCAGACCAGGCCACGGCGGAGCTGGGCGCGGTTGGCACCGAACACCCGGGCCAGCTCCATCAGGCGTTGCCGGCGGCATTGTCGGTTGCCTGCGGGCCGAACCAGGAATCCTGATGCCCGCCCAGCAATACGAAATCGTCGCCCCGTGGCGCAGGGATTTCGCCCATCGTGACCTGCACGGGATGCCAGCCATTCGTCACATTGGCGCGCAACCGTACCCGCACCGGGCCGTCGCGCAGCATCTCCCGCAACATCAGGCCGGCGGTGCGAGCGATGCCGACGCAGGGCAGGGTCGGCATCTCGGTTCGCCAGGTCTCCGGGGTCGGATTGCCCCAGGCTGACTTGACCGAACCGAACGGCACGGCGGTGTTCTCCGCCGGTCCCCAGTTCATCATGACGCAGCCGACCGCCCCCTTCTGGGCGGCGATGCGCTGCTTCTCGTGTCGCGCCGGGTGATAGGACAGTTCCGAAAGGGTGATCTTGCCGATTGCATCGCCGCCAGCGAAATCCTGACTTGCGCCGCTCGCGACATCGATCAGTTCACCGCTGATACCGTCCGCTGCAGTCGCAACGCTGTGCCCGAGGGTGTACGCCTCCAGCGCCATCTGCACGGGTGCCTCGATGCGAAACTCGGCGCGCTCGGGGAAGCTGACCAGGCCGGGCACCTCATGGATGCGCGCGTCCGCACCGGCATCCAGCAGCGCCCGCAGGCTGTATTCGGCCATCCGCCTGCCGTTCGGGGAGCCGGCGAGCCGGGATGGGATTTCACTGGTGATGGACTCGACGTGACGGCGCACATTGGCGGCCGACACGGCGGCGATGATCGAGTCGCGCGACATGCTGCACTCCTGGACGCCGATCGGCAGCCTATCGCACAACGGCGCGGGCCGGAATTCCTCACGTGCAGTGGTAGGTTGCGCACAACATCGTTGCCGCAACAGCACCGACCGGCCACCGGCGTCGCTGCCGTTTACCACGCGTTCATGAACACCCCGGCATGTTGCCAGCCCGGCAACCCAGGGACGGGCATCCAGCATGGCAGGACCGCGCCCGAAGCTCAGCGCGTTTGTTGTTTCGTTCAATCGGCCGGAGCTGCTGGGCACCTGTCTGCGCGGTATCCGTTTTGCCGACGAGGTGATCGTCGTCGACAAGTCGTCTTCCGAGGAAACCCGCCGGATCGCCGGCAACCTGGCGGATCGGGTCATTACCGTTCCCTGGTCGCCGACCGTCGAGGAGACCCGGGCCTTCGCGGCCGCGCAGTGTTCGCACGAGTGGATCCTGTTCCTGGATGATGACGAATGTCTGGATCCGGCAGCGGTGCGCTTCCTCCAGGCGGAGCTGGAGGCGCCGCAAGCGGATGCCTATGCGTTTCCGTTGCGCCACTACATTCTGGGGGTCCACGACGAGCGTGCCTATTATTGGCCGGAGCACCATGTGCGTTGCTTCCGCCGCGGGGCCGTCGCGTTTGGCGAAACTGTGCATGCCGGACTGCAAATCTGCTCCGGCCGCGTGTTACGGATCGGGACGGAGACCGGGGTCTGCATTCACCATTTGTCGCACCAGGACGCGTCGCAGTGGATCGAGAAGGCCAACCGCTACACGTCGCGGCCGGATCGCGCGCGGGTGGCGCATTCGAGTCAGGACCTGACTGCCTTCGCCCATGAGCGGATCGACCACTGGATCGCTCAGACGCGGGATGTGGCACCCGGGGAATATCCGTCCGTGGTCGCATTGCTCCGTGCCGTCTACGACATGATCGATCGGGTAAAGACCTGGGAGGAGGAGACCGGCCTCGACGGCGCGGCGCGCTTTCGTGCCGTGTGCGCGGCGCTGGACGCCACCCGCGATAATCCGGCGGCTCTGCGTTGCGCGGTGGAGAGTGATGCCGCGCCGATGGCGCCGGCCGATGACCCGGTCGGGGCGCTGCGCGACCATCTGCGAACGCTGCGGGCGCAGTACGACACCGCCATGCGGGAGCGCGACCAGGTCGTGGCGGCTGCACAGGCCGAACGGACCGAGGCGCTGTGGGTGCGGCAGGAGGCGGAGCTGGTTCGGGTGGAGGCCGAGGCGGCCCGCGCGAGCGCCGAGGCGGTGGCGCAGACGGCGACGGTCCGCACGGAGCGTGTCACCGCGGCGTTGCACGCCATCGAGAGCAGTACGTTCTGGCGGGCAACCGCTTGGCCGCGCAGTGTGGTGGGCCACCTGCAACGGCGACGCTGAAGCGGTTCATTGGTCGGAGTGAGAGGATTCGAACCTCCGGCCCCTGCGTCCCGAACACAGTGCTCTACCAGGCTGAGCTACACTCCGGCCAGGGCGCGGCATATAGCCGTGCCGCGGCCCCCAAGCAAGGCCGCACGGATGGCGGCTAGCCGCGTATCGGCGATGTCACGCGGCTCCCCACCGGCAGTGCATGGCGCTGTCCGGACGGGTCGCGCACCCGCTCGTCGCCCTCCAGGTACTCCGGACCAATCGGCACCTTGCCGTATCCTCCCGGAATATCCAGCACGTAGGTCGACCACGCCAGACCGGTGACGCGGCCGCGCAACGCCATGAGCAGCCGGCGCCCCTCCTCGATAGGCACATGAAACCGCGCGGTGCCGGGGGCCGGGGGCCGGGTCGAGCTGGTGCAGGTAGTACGGCTTCACCCGCGCCGCCAGCATGGCCCGGAACAGCGCCTCTAGTGCCTCCGCGGAATCGTTCACGCCGCGCAACAGGACAGTCTGACCGAGCACGGGGATGCCGCGCGCCTGAATCGTGCGCAGGACGGTGCGGGCGGCCGGCGTGAATTCGCGGGCATGATTGGCGTGCACCACCACCCACATCGCTTTGTTGGTCTCCAGCACGTCAGTGAGCGCCGCGGTCACCCGTGCCGGATCGGCCACCGGAACACGGGTGTGGATCCGGATGATCTCGATATGCGGAATGGCCGAGAGGGCGGCGACAATCCCACCCAGTCGGCGCGGCGACAGCATCAGCGGATCGCCGCCGGTTAGAATGACCTCGCGAATTGCGGGGCGCGCGGCGAACCAGGCATAGGCCGCCTGCAGCTCCGGCTCGGTCAGCACGCCGCCGTCGGGCCCGACATGCTCGCGGCGGAAGCAGAAGCGGCAATACACCGGACACACCAGCAGCGGCTTCAGCAACGCCCGATCCGGGTAGCGGTGGACCACGCCCTTCAGCGGCGAGAGCGCATCGTCGCCGATCGGGTCCGCACGTTCATGCGGGGCGGTCGCCAGTTCCTCCGGGCTCGGGATGAACTGACGACCGATCGGATCGTCCGGGTCGCGAATCAACGCCTGCATGGCAGGGGTCACGGCGACCGCATAGCGCTGCTCGACCGCGGCAATGCGATCGCGCATCACCGGGTCGATCAGGCCGGCCTGTGCAAGGGCGTCGGCATTCCGCAGCGTCTTGAGGTCAGGGAGCGAAGACATCCGCGCTGGGTCGCAGGCCAGGCGCCGGAAGGCAAGACCGCAGGCGCGCGCAACCCCGCCGTTCGGCCGAAGCCTGCGTGCGACGGGAGCCAGCGCCTCGGGTCAGTGGTGCCAGTAGCCGCCGCCACCGAACAGCAGGAACAGAATCAGGATCAGCAGGATCAGGCCGAGCCCGCCGCCATAGCTCGCGCCGCCGTAGTAGCCGGATCGATACCCGTAGTAGCCGCCGCCGCCGAACAGCAGCACGATGATAAGGATGAGCAGGATGAGGCCCATAATGGACGCCTTTCTGAGTGTGACCCTTCCCAGTTGGGCAACGGCGAAGGTGGCAAGGTGGCCGCAATGTGGCGGCGCAGCGGCGCGGATTGCGACGTGGTAACGTTGTCGCCATGAGCCTGCCGGTCTGGCACCCCGAAAGTCTCGCCGCCCGTCTGCCGTTGCTGCAGCGCCGCGGGCGCCTGACCGCAGCCACGCGTGGGTTCTTCACCGCGCGCGGCTATACCGAGGTGGAAACCCCCTACGCCGTGCCGGCACCCGGGGAGGAGGTCCATCTGCAGGCGTTTGCGACCACGCGTGTGAACACTGACGGAAGCCAGGACCCGCTCTGGCTGCACACCAGCCCGGAATTCGCGATGAAACGCCTGCTGGTGGCCGGTGCCGGCCCGATCTTCCAGCTCGCGCGGGTGTGGCGGAACGGTGAAGGCAGCGCGCTGCATGCCCCGGAATTCACCATGCTGGAGTGGTACCGTCCGGGCAGCTCGATGACCCCGCTGATCGAAGAAGCCCTGGCCTATCTGCGCGCGATGCTGCCGCCGATCGTCACCTGTCGCGGCGTGACCACCGATCTGCGCCAGGTCGAATGCCTGACCCTGGCCGAAGCGTTCGACCGCTACGTCGGCGTCGACCTGTTGGACACGGCCGAGGACGCGCCCGCGCTCGCGGCTGCGGCGGGGACACGGCTGCGTGACGGCGAGAGTTGGGAGGATCTGTTCTTCCGGCTTCTGCTCGAACGGGTGGAGCCGCAGATCGGCCGCGCGCATCCGACCTGTCTGACCCATTGGCCGGCGGCCCAGGCGGCGCTCGCGCGGCGCGACCCGACCGATCCGCGCGTTGCCGAACGGTTCGAACTGTTCGTGTGTGGCATGGAGCTGGCGAATGCGTTCGTCGAACTTACCGACCCGGTCGAGCAACGGGCGCGATTCACCGCCGATCGGGACCGGCGGCAAGCGCTGTATGGCTCCGGCTGGCCGCTCGATGAGGACTTCCTGGCCGCGCTGGAGCATGGCATGCCCCCGGCCGCAGGCATCGCACTGGGGTTTGACCGGCTGGCGATGATCGCCACCGGTGCCGACCGGATCGGGCAGGTGTTATGGCTGCCACCGGCGGATCTTGTCTGACCCGATCGGCCGCCGAGATTCAGGAGCCGCACAGGAGAAGCAATTGATGCGCCGTATCGTGCTCGCCCTCGCCATCCTGCTCGTCGGCTGCGTCAACCAGCTCGCGCAGCGCCAGGCATACCTCGCCCAGTTCGTCGGCAAACCCGAGGCCGTTCTGGTCCAGCAATTGGGCGTTCCGACCCGCTCCTTCGAGACCGGCGGCGTGCGGTTTCTGGCCTATACCGAGAGCCGCGTGGACGTCGTGCCGGGCATCCCCGCCTACGGCTTCGGGCCGCCCTATTGGGGATGGTACGGCGGCGCATTCCCGCCCCAGGTCGTCAACCTGGTCTGTGAGACCACCTTCGCGGTGAGTGACGGCATCGTCCGCTCGTCCACGCTGCGGGGGAATGCCTGCGGCTGACGCCCGGGCGCATCACCGCGCGGGTCAACCGGTTCACCCAACCCAGCCAGATCTCGTCCACCCGTGCGAACAGCAGTCCCACCGCCAGCACGACCGGCAGATACACGGCCGCTACCAGGGCCAGCGTCATCGCGTAGGAATTGTTCGGCCGCAGGGCAACGAACAGGAAGCAGGCGAGCGAGCACAGCAGCGGGAAATGGAACAGGTAGACCGGGAACGACACCCGCCCCAGCAGCCGGAACGGCCTGGCGCTGAGCGCGCGACCAAGCCCGTCATGACACACCAGGCCGGTGATGATCAGCAAGCCACTCGCCATATGCATCAGGATGCGATCGTAGCGGAACCCGCCGCCGTCCTGCACCGACGGAACACCGACGTACAGGCCGATCGGCTCCAGATAGCCAAGCAGAACCAGTCCGGCCGCGATACAGGCCAGCGCGCTGCCCCAGTGCAGCCGCAACTCATGCCGCGCCATGAGAAAGGCCAGCGAGGTGCCGGCAACGAAGGCGAGCAGCCAAGGGTCCAGCAAAGGGGTCACGACGGCGACCAGCAGCAGAACCACGCAGCCCTGCCGCGTAGTCAGTCGCCAGATCGCCATCGCCGCACCCAGGCTGACGAAGCTGCCGAGGAACTCATGGTGCATCGTCCAAAGCACTGGGTCGTACGCATCCGAGTCGTGCAGGAAGGCGCCGACCAGCCCTTCCCGCACCGCACCGCCCAGTGACGGGCTGAATGTGCCGTCCGGGTCCCCGCCGCCATAAGAGCCAAGCCAGTCGGATTGCGACAGGCTCGCGGCCTCCCGGTAGTGAAACAGCCCGAAGCGGAACAGCAGGTAGGACGTCAGCACCGCCAGCAAGGACAGTCCGGCCAGGCGCAGCCACCGCTTGCCGGCGGCCTGCAACACGACCTCTGTCCGGCCGGAGCGCAGGAAACCCAGTGGCAGCACGAAGCCTGACAGGACGAAGAACAGGGTCACCGCCCCGGGGCCGTCGATCGGCGCCAGCGCCAGGCTGCCGATCAATCCCGAGGACGGGGCAAATCCGGCGATGCTGCCGAGATGCCAGGGCGTGAAGGCCCAGACGAAATGCCATGCGACAACGCTCATCGCGGCAAGCCCCCGCACCCCTTCCAGCTGGGTGAAACGTCGGGCCCCCAGCGTGCCGTGAGGGGCGACAGGGGAAAAATGCAGCTCTGTGGGCGTTGCTGCGGAGACAGGCGCAGCCACCAACGCGACGTCCTTCTTCACTGTTGGCGAAGCCGGATGAACGCGGGGTGGCCCGGCAGGCTGCGCCGGTAGGTCTCACAAGCCCGTGCGGTGTGACCTGCACGCCACGACTGCGGTATCGGCATTAGATCGATGGCGATCTTTGATTTGGATCAAAGCCTTGGCGGTCGGTCGATGGTCCTTAGGACACCGTGCCGGGCCCGCCCGGCCATCCGATCAAGGAGCGACGATGAGACAACCCCTGTTTGCCGCCAGTCTGACGAGCGCGCTGGCGCTCGCGACGGCGGCCGCTGCACAAAGCCCATTCGATCTGAGCGCTACACCGGTCGGCAAACAGGCCGGCACCTTCATGGTCCGCGCGCGCGGGGTCGGCGTGCTGCCGCAGAATTCGTCCAGCTCAATTTCGGTGATCGGCGGCCACGTGGACGCGAGCAACACCGGCGCGCCCGAACTCGATTTCTCGTACTTCCTAACCGACAACATCGCGTTCGAGCTGATCGCGGCGACCACGAAACACGACATCTCGGCGGTGAATTCCGCGCTGGGCCCGCGCGCGGCTGTCGGCAGCGTCTGGGTCCTGCCGCCGACCCTGCTCGTGCAGTACCACTTCATGCCGCATCAACGGTTCAGCCCCTATGTGGGCGTCGGCCTCAACGCGACGTTCTTCTACAGCGCGCACGCCGCCGGCGCCCCGGTGACCTCGCTGGGCTTCCAGAACAATGTTGGCGCCGCGGTGCAGGTCGGATTCGACTACAACGTCTCCGGCCACTGGTTCCTGAACATGGATGTGAAGCAGATCTTCCTGAACACCACGGCCAGCATCAACGGCGGCGTGATCAAGGCAAAGACCGCGCTCAATCCGACCGTGGTCGGCGCCGGCGTCGGCTACCGGTTCTGACCCGTGTCCCGCCTCTCCCGCCTGCGCGGGAGGGGCCGTTCCGGCAGCCGGACGGGACGTGCATTGGGCCCCTCTCCAGCCTGCGCAGAGGAGATGGTTTCAGACTTGCCTGGTGATCAGCAGCAGCGCGGGCAAGGCGAGCTGCGCCACCAGCCGCATCTGCGGCAGATGCGCCTCGTCGTAATGGCCGGCCTGATGGCACAGGTTCAGCGTTCCCATGGTCTGGCCGCGCCACCGCACCGGCATGTTGAGGATGCTGTCGCAGCCCAGCGAGTGGATCAGCTCATGGTCGTAGAAATGCGCGGCGACATCCTCACGGGTGCGGCCGATATAGGGCTGGCCGCCATGGATGACCCGCTGCATCCAGGGTGAATCGGTCACCGGCTTGCGCCCGCCGATCGGATAGGCCTGCGGCTGGTTGGAGTAGAACCGCTCGGATTGCCGCAGCGCCGGATGGTGCACCAACACGGTGAACAGGATGTGGCCGGGCGTCTCGGCCAGCACCGCGTCAATGGCGCGCAGCGTTGCACCCGGCTGATCCGTATCGGCATGCGCGTCGAGAATTCGCTGCATCATCGCTCCGCTGCTGCAATCGCTGCGTTCAACGCCCGCACGCCGGCGGCCGGTCCGTCGGGATGGTTCCAGACGCAGCCGACCACCGCGAGGAAATCGGCCCCCGCCCGCACCAGCGGCGCGCAATTCTCAGCGGAAATCCCACCGATGGCGCAGCACGGCAGCTCCATCAGCTCCGACCACCAGTGCAGGATTTCCGGCTCGATGAAGCGGCTGACATCCTTTGTTCCGGACGGGAAGAACGCGCCGAACGCGACATAATCGGCTCCGTCCTCACCGGCCTGCATGGCCAGGTCGCGGCTGCCTTTGCAGGTGACACCCAAGGTCAGGTCCGGCCCGATCAGCGCCCGCGCCTCGCGCGCCGGCAGATCTTCCTGCCCCACATGCACCCCGTCGCAGCCGGTCTGCCGCACCAGATCGGCCCGGTCGTTCAGCAGGAACGCGACGGCGTGCGCCTGAGTGACCGGCCGCAGCGCATCGATCGCGCGCCGCCAGTCGTCGTCCGACACGTCCTTGAGACGCAGCTGCACCGCCGCGACGTCCCCGGCATCCAGCGCCGCCGAAAGGTGGTCGGCGAAGGCGGTCGGGTCCAGCCGCGGCGGCGTGATCAGATAGATGCGGCAGCCCTCCTGGCCGCCGCCCATCTCCGCCATCGCTCAGGCTTTGCCGAGGTAGATGTCGATGATCTTGCCCAGCATTTCCAGCGCGACTTCCTTCGGGCGCTGGAAGGTGTTGCGCCCGATGATGCTGCCATTGGCACCGCCGTCGCGGATGTTGCGGACCTCGTCATAGACGCCGTCGAGGTCTTTCGCCTCGCCGCCGGAAAACACCACGATACGTTTGCCGGCGAACGAGGCCTGCATCACGTGCTCGACCCGCTTGGCCAGGGTGGAGGTGTCCAGCTTGGCCTGCTCGTAGGTCTTCTTCGCCGCATCCAGGCTGATCACCGCGGTTGGCGGCTTCACTTTGATGATGTTGGCGCCCATCAGCGCCGCCATCTGTGCGGCATAAGCGCAGATGTCCAGCGCCGTCTCACCGGCCTTGTCCAGGTTGGGGCCGCGCGGGTAGCTCCACACCACGACGGCGAGGCCGCTGGCCTTGGCTTCCTCGGTCAGTTCGCGCAGTTCCTCCATCTGGGCGAAGGCGAATTCGCTGCCTGGATAGATGGTGAAGCCGATCGCCGCACAGCCGAGACGCAGCGCGTCCTTCACGCCGGCGGTCACCGCCTGGTCCTTGTTGGTGGCCAGCGAGTTGCTGCTGTTGCACTTCAGGATGGTCGGGATCTGCCCGGCGAACGTATCGGCACCCTGCGCGATCATGCCGAGGGGTGCGGCATAGGCGTTCAGCCCGGCCTCGATGGCGAGTTGGTAATGGTAATGCGGGTCATACGCCGGCGGATTGGGGGCGAAGCTGCGTGCCGGACCATGCTCAAAGCCCTGATCGACGGGCAGGATCACCATTTTACCGGTGCCGCCGAGCTTTCCGGTGCACAGGATGCGGGCGAGTTTGGCTTTGACCCCGGGCGGGTCGCCTTCGTACCAGTCCAGGATCTTCTTCACCTTCTGGGTGACGCGCATGGGCTTGTCCCTTCTCTCAAATTGGCTGGTGGCAAACCTCCTAGCTCAGGGCTGGCCCTGTGTCACCCGGGGTGGTTCGCAGTTGCAGCCAATCGTGTAGCCGGCAGGCGGCGCCTCGGGTCGCCAGATCCAACGCTGGAGGGGGGCGAAGGTAGAGCCTGGCGCCCTGGACGGTCGCGGCGGCCGCGACGGCATCGCGGCCTGGCGCGCTGGCCGCGAGCACCAGGCGCTGCTGCCCGATCCGCAGCGCCGCCAGCGCCTGGCCCGAGGCATCACCGCAATCCAGGATGTCGGCGACCATCAGCGCGGGACCACCGGCCCGCGCCTGGCGCACCAGCGCCCGCCACCAGGCGCAGCCGGCGTAGCTTGCGGCGCCGGGCGCGGACAGCAATGTGACCGGAAGACCCGCCGCCAGAGCGCTGCGCGCCTGATCAAGACTGTGTACGATGACGGCAGGGGGAAGTGACATGCTTGACCTTGCAGCGGCGGGTCGCTTTCAGTGCAGTTGGATTGAACCAAAGGGAGACCTGCAAGGCGATGGCGAGCGAGACCGACGACGCGGCCGAAGCCGCGGCGCGGCTGGAAGCCGCCCTGGAGCGCATTGCGTTGCTCGCCGCGCCGAACCAGGCCGCCTCCGCCCTGATGCACGACGGCCTGATGCAGGGCGCCGGGATGCAGGACGCTGGGATGCAGGACGCTGGCGAGCCGGACGATCGCGCGCTGCCGGTCGAAGAAATTGCCGCGCGACTCGACATATTGATCGATAGATTGCGCGCGGCGCTTGGCAGCCGGCAAGACTGAGCGCGGACGGAAGGATTGGATCGATGGCGCAAGTGACCCTCCGCATCAACGGATATGCCTACACGATGGGCTGTCGCGATGGGGAGGAGCAGCATCTGCAGGCCATGGCCGCGCAGGTGGAACGGCGGATCGACACCATCAAGGCAACCGTCGGCCAGAGCGGCGAGGCCCGCATGCTGGTGATGGCCGCGCTGCTGATGGCGGACGACATGTTCGAGATGGAACAGAAGATCGCGACCGCCGAAGCCGCGGTCCAGGCCGCGGGAAGCCCCCCGCCATCCCCCGACGCCAAGCTCGGCCGCCGGCTCAGCCGCATGGCAAAGCGCGCCGAGGAGATTGCGGCGGGGCTGGAAGCACCCTAAGTATCGCCTGCGGGGCTGCCCGGTGCGACAGGCAAATCATCCCCAGGGCCACTAAGCATCCTCCTCGGGAGCTGGCTCTGTCGGGATCTTGGTCTCGGTATCTGGCGCCCACCTGCAAACGCAGGCCTTGGGAGGATGAGACGCCAACGGCCATGGCGGCTCCGCACTCAGTCTCCGATCTCGATCGAGCCAAACAGGCAGCGCGGCAACACGCAATTGCTGCCCGTGAGGGCTGCGATCCCACCGCTAGCGGCGCTGCCCTGGCCACGCATGTGGTGCGGGACTGCCCGCCGCCGGCCGGCGCAACGGTTGCCGGCTTCTGGCCCATCGGCCAGGAAATCGATGTGCGCCCCCTGCTCTCCGCCTTGCAGGCGCGCGGGCATCCCATCGTCCTGCCGGTCACGCCGCGCCGCGGCAATCCGCTCAGCTTCCGGCTCTGGCAGCCCGGAGCCCCGTTGGTACCCGAACGCTTCGGCACCGTGCGCCCGACCGGGCTGGAACGTGAGCCGGACTTCCTGCTGGTCCCGCTGCTCGCGTTCGACCGTCATGGCTATCGCCTGGGCTATGGCGCCGGCTACTACGATCGGACACTCGCTGCCCTGCCCGGCCGCTTCACGCTCGGTTGCGCCTATGCGGTGCAGCAGGTGGATGCGGTTCCGATTGGCCCCTACGATGTGCCATTGGCTGCCGTGGCCACCGAGCGCGGCGTTATCCGCTGCAAGGACGAGTGAATGCGCATCCTGTTCATTGGCGATGTCGTCGGCCGCTCCGGTCGGGAAGCGGTTGCCGCCGCGCTGCCGCGGTTGCGCGAGGCGCTGCGGATCGACCTGGCCGTAGTGAATGCGGAAAATGCCTCGCACGGGTTCGGCCTGGCGCCGGATATGGCAACGGCCCTGTTCAAGTCCGGGGCCGACGTGATCACGCTGGGCAATCACGCGTGGGATCGCAAGGAAATCATCCCCTACATCGCCGAGACGCCCCGGCTGATCCGCCCGCTGAACTTCCCGCTGGGCACACCCGGCGCCGGCTCGGTGCTGGTCACGCTGGCGGACGGTCGGCGCGCCCTGGTGCTGCAAGCCATGGGGCGGCTGTACATGGACCCGCTGGATTGCCCGTTTCGTGGCGCGGCAGCCGCGATTGCGAAGTACCGGCTGGGCGTGACCGTCGCGGCGATCGTGGTCGATCTGCATGCGGAGGCCTCCAGCGAGAAGATGTCCTTCGGCCATTTCCTGGACGGCCAGGTGTCCCTGGTGGTCGGCACGCACACGCATTGCCCCTCGGCGGACCATCAGATCCTGCCGGGCGGCACGGCGTTCCAGTCGGATGCGGGGATGTCGGGCGACTATGACAGCGTGATCGGCATGGCGAAGGAAGCGGCGACGCTGCGGTTCTGGCGCAAGATGCCGGGGGAGCGGCTGGCTCCGGCTGAAGGCGAGGCCACGGTCTGTGGCGTCTTCGTGGAAACCGACGACACCACCGGTCTGGCGCGGCGGGTCGACGCGGTGCGTCTCGGCGGGCGCCTGTCGCAATCCATGCCGGCAATCTGACCGCAGTTCTTCTCTGACTACCGCTTTTTGGGTCCGAGCACCGAGCTCCCGACCGTGGCTCCGCACAGCCCCTTGTCTGTCCCGCGCTGACGACATCAGTCGGTAGCGGCTTGACACAGCGCCAAGAGTTAGTTATCAATAATAACATTATCTCAGATGGTGTGCCGTGAGCGATTCATCCCGTCCCTTCGGCCACAACACGATCAGGCTGAACGCCGTCATCGTCCCGGAAGGGGAGAATCCGCAGGGTCCCGAAGGACAATCGGCATCAGGCATCGGGTCGAGTCACGCGAGTGCGATGTTCGGCCGTGATACGCTGAAACTCAGAGCAGTGCTGGTGCCGGAAGGATCCTCCGGGGCTCCACCCGGCTACCCGTTCGTGCATTTCGGCAAGACCATATCGCAAGCCGCCTCAGACGACCCGGATACCGCGCCCGACTACCGGGAATTGCCGGTGCGACCGAACTCTGCGACCGGCTTCACCCGAGGAGACGGCCCCAACGACATGGCGGAGACCAGCCGGCCACCGACGCCGCCAAACCCCGCCCTGGCCGTGGCCGGCGCTGACGCCATGCGACATGCCAGTTCGGTGCTTCAGGGCCTGCCCTCGGGGCCGGCGTCCTCGATCGCCGGCACACCCGGCGGAGCGGGTGTCGGATCGCCGGCGGGTCCGATTGCAGCCTTGCTGGATGAACGGGCTGCCCTGGGGCTGGCACGGGCGGCGCTGCGCCGGCCTCGCCGCCCGGAGATGCCGTCGCCCGACGGCGCCATGGAAGCGGATGCAGCCGCAACCGCGGAGGCGAACCCGGAGTCAGGTCAACCCAACTCCTGACGCCGCCACGACGTTCCCCGGACGGGCCGCAGCATCGAACTACCGGAGGCGCGGTGCCGCCAGGGTCACGCTGGTGGCGAGGCTGCACCCGTCGCGGGCCCCGCCGCAAGCTCGCCCCGGCCGTGAGCCCGCCCCTGCTACGAGCCAGCCCTCGCCGCGGCTCCTGGCTGCGAGTTCAACCCATCGTCTGAACGGCGAGGGGCTCGATCTCGTAAATGACCCGCACCTCGCCGGCACGGGCGAACGGGTATTTGTCCTTGCCGAGGTACTTCTTGGCCAGCGAGTCGATATGCGCGTCTGCGCCCTGCTCGGTCGCTCGCACCACCCGGCCGCGGATCTGGGCATAGCGATAGGCATTGTCGGGGTCGATCAGGGACAGCGCCACGCGTGTCCCCTCCTGCATGTTGCGCGCCTTGACCCGCCCTTTCGCGGTGTTCACGCGGACATGCCCATCCGCGTAATCGAACCAGACCGGCGTCACCTGCGGCGAGCCGTCCGGCATGACGGTCGCCAGATGGGCGAACACTTTCTTGTCCTGCATGAGGTCCAGGAAGGCAGCCGGGATCTCGGCCATGGCACAACACTCCTCGGGTTCTATTTGGGTAGCTGGGGTATCCTGGTCCAATGGCAAGCAGCCGCCGGGTGCTGAGAATCGATGCCACCGCTCTGTCCGCAAGGCCCGACGTTCCTCCGCGATCGTCAGGGAGCGACGCCCTGCCACTGGCATTGCACACGGCAGGTCAGGAAATCGGACCTATATACCGGCAGACAACATCGAAGCGGCAATTCGGCCGCGCCCACTTGCGGCGGAGCGTGATGGCACAAGCTCAGCGAAACCTACCGGTCAGCCTGGACGTCTTAGAAGCCTATCTCACCTCCGATCAGGCGCCTTCCGAGTGCATGGACCTGTCGCAACTCGACGGTTTCCTCGCCGGCATCGTCGCCGGTCCAACCGCGATCGATTGGACCGAGGCACTGCCTGTCGTCTGGGGCGGCGAGGCGCCTGCATTCGCCAATTCGGATCACTCGGCCGCAATCATCGGCACCATCGTCGGCCGTCATGCAGAGATCGCCGCCGCATTGGCCTATGACCCGGCCGACTACGCGCCGGTGTTCTGGGAGGATCTGACCGGAAACGTCGTCGTGGAAGATTGGGCGGTCGGCTTCATGCAGGCCGTGGCTTTGCGTCCCGCAGCCTGGCATGCGGTGCTGCGCGACGAGGAAAATGCCATGCTGCTGATCCCGATCGGCATCATCGCCGGCATGGCCGAACCGGATATCCGCCTCGATGACGCGGTCCTGCCCGACGACATGCTCGACAACCTGATGGAGCAGGCGGAAATCGTGCTGCCGACCTGTGTGCAAGGCCTGTTCGCCTTCTGGCGCCGCGACACTGACTGAGCAGAGTCCCGCGACCTGTGCCACCCACTCGCGCCTGGGGTGGCAGAGACCGCGGGGCTCTGTTCAGGTTTCCTCGCCGAATGCCTTGCGTTTGAGCTCCTTCAACCGATCCTCGCCGCCCTCCGTCTTAGGATCGATCTCCAGCACCTTCCGCCAGGCCTCAAACGCCCCCTTCCAGTTCTCGCGTGCTTCGGCGATGTGCGACAGCGTCTCCAGCGCGGCAAAATGGCGAGGTTCCTGCCGCAGGGTCGCTTCGATATCGGCAATCGCACCAGGCGTATCGCCGGCATGGTAGCGAGCGATTGCGCGTTGATGATACGCCTCGGCCAGGGTCGGATCCAACGTGATCGCGCTGCCGAAATCCTCGATCGCCTGGTCGTCGTCGCCCGCCTTCAACTCGCGCAGACCACGGCTCATCAACAGGGTCACCGCCGGCGAGCCGGCCGTCACCCACAGTTTGCGGATCTCAGCCTCGATTGGCGCCGCCATCTCCTCGCTCGGCACGTTCTTCAACGCATCCAGCAGGCTGTTGATGGACTCCTGCCGTTGATCCGGCCGCTGCGCCTGCGCAAGCAGCGGAAACGCGACCATCAGCAGCGCGACCAGCAGTCGAACGCGGACCAGCCGCCGCGTCATGCGGCCGCGGTCTGCGGCGAGGACATCGTCAGCCCGGCCAGCGCTGCCGGCCGGGGTCCTCCTGCCATCCAGTCGAGCAGCGCGATCGTATGTACGACCGGCACGCCGCCGCCGGCCAACTGGGTGATGCAGCCGATATTGCCCGCCGCGACCAGGTCCGGGCCTGTGGCGCGCAGATTGTCCAGCTTGCGGGCGCGCAGGCGGGTCGCGATGTCGGGCTGCAGCAGGTTGTAGGTGCCAGCCGACCCGCAGCACAAATGCGGCTCCACAGGCTCGACCACGCGAAAACCAGCCAGGGCCAGCAGCGCCTTGGGTTCGGCGGTGATCTGCTGCCCGTGCTGCAGGCTGCAGGCGGAATGATAGGCCACGGTGAGACCGGTTGCGGCGTGGGTCGGCTGATAGCCGATGCGGGTGAGGAACTCGGAGATATCCACGGTCAGTCCGGCGATCCGCTCCGCCTGGCCCGGCCACGGGTCCGCCTCGGCCCGGAACATGAAGCCGTAATCCTTCACCGTGGTACCGCAACCGGAGGCATTGATCACCACGGCGTCCAGCCCGGCGCCGTTGAGCTCGCGGCTCCAGGCGATGATATTGGCCCGGGCGCGCGCCATCGCCGCTTCGTGCTGGCCCATGTGGTGATTGAGCGCACCGCAGCAGCCGGCGTCGGGCGCGACCACGACCTCCACCCCCAGCCGGGTCAGCAGGCGGATAGTGGCGGCGTTGATCTCCGGCGCCAGCACCTGCTGCGCGCAACCGGCAAGCAGGGCGACGCGGGCCCGCCGCTCCCCCTGTGCGGGATGGACCTGCGGCCGTTCGGCCGGGTCAGGTGACGGAAGATGCGCGGGGGCGAGCGACAACATGGCACGCAGCCGACGCGCCAGCATACCCGACCCGGGGAGCAATCCGGCGAACGGCCGCCCCAGCCGGGCGCCGAACAGGGCCAGGCGAAACAGGCCGGGCCGTGGCAGGACCGCGCCGAGCACGCTGCGCAGCAGGCGCTCGTGCCAGGGGCGGCGATAGGTCTGTTCGATGTAGTGGCGCGCGTGATCCACCAGATGCATGTAGTTCACGCCGGACGGGCAGGTGGTCATGCAGGCGAGGCAGGACAGGCAGCGATCGACATGCCGCACCACCTCCTCGGTGGCGGGGCGGCCCGTCTCCAGCATGTCCTTGATGAGGTAGATGCGTCCGCGCGGACTGTCCAACTCATCGCCCAGCAGCACGAAGGTCGGGCAGGTCGCGGTGCAGAAGCCGCAATGCACGCAGGTCCGCAACACCTGGTTGGAAGATGCCGTATCCGGGTCGCGCAGTTGGTCGGCGGTAAAGTTGGTCTGCATCGCTCGGTCAGGTCTCTCGCGCGGGCATGCGCCGTAACAGGAAATAGGCTGCGCTGACGCAGAACAAGGCCACCGCAAGGTAGATGAAAGACACCAGTTGCCGGCTGGGATGGCCACTGAGTTGAAACCGCACCAGCGGATAGCTGAAGCCGCCGACAATACCGGCCACCATCAGGCCGAACCGGAAGTTGAGCATGCGACGTTTTGGGTTGACGCAGTAATACTGGTAGCAGGCGAGCACGAACGTCACGAGGAATAGCGGGACGACAACCGCGTTGGGAATGACCATCACAGCCCCGCGTAGATGCGGCCGGGGTTCAACACTCCGCGCGGATCGAGCGCCGCCTTGACGCGCCTGGTGATGCGGGCAAGTGGTTCCGGCTCGGGCGACACCACCGGCACCGCTGCGCGCAACGGCTCCGGTGCCCGCATAAGCGTCCACACGCCGGCGGCGGCGCGCACCGCGGCCATCATCGCCTCATGGGTGGCAACCGAGGCCGAACCGGCCAGCCACAGCAGGCCGCCACCCCAGTCCAGATAGCCCCGCGCCCCGGCCGCTTGCGCGGCACGCAACATCGCCGGTCCGGCGGATGGCCGCACTGACACGCGCCACACCGCATCCCCCGGTTCGAGGCTCAAAGGCCTCACATCGCGCACCGCCCGCCAGACATCGCGCGACGTCGCGTCATCCAGCAGCGCGGCACCTGGCATGCCGATCGCTTGCTGCAGCCTCTCGGTCCGGTAGCTCACCGAGCGGGCAAAATCCTCGATGCGGATCAGCGCCACCGACTGGCCAAGACCCGACAAGGCCGGTACGCGCGCGGCGGCCTCCGCGGGCAGCCAGGCGGCACCCGAGACCCCGTATGGCGAGCCAAGCGCTGCCGACAGGGCCGACACGCCGGCGACCGGGTCCAATCCTGGCAGCACCAGGGTGCCAACCGCCTCCGGTGCCGGCAGCACTTTCAGCGTCACCTCGGTGATCACCGCCAGGGTTCCGTGGCTGCCGGTGAGCAGCTTGCACAGATCGAGCCCGGTGACGTTCTTCAACACGCGGCCGCCGGAGTGGATCACCTCCCCCCAGCCGGTCACCGCCCGCACCCCCATTACATGGTCGCGCATCGCTCCCCAGGCGACGCGGCGAGGCCCGGACAGGTTGGTGGCGACCACGCCGCCGATGGTTTGCGGTCGGTCGGGACCGCCGAGCAGAGCGGCCAGGTCGGGAGGCTCGCCGATCAGGTGCTGACCATGTTCGGCCAGGACTGCCTCGACCTCGGCCAGCGTGGTGCCGGCGCGGGCCGACAGGATCAGCTCCTTTGGAGCGTACAGCGTAATGCCGGTATGATCGCGGGTAGACAGGCTGCGCGCCGCCTGGACCGGCCGCAGCATCCCCTGCTTAGTGCCATTGCCGCAGATCAGCATCGGTTCGGCCGCGCCGGCGGCATCCGCCACGGCCGCAGCAATGGCGGTCTCGGTCGAGTCGGACGCCCGCGGGTGCAGGGCCGAGGACGATGCCTGCGGCAGGCTCAAGCCGAACCGCTCCCAACCGGCGCCAGGGGAAACACCTTGTGGGGGTTCAACAGCCAGCCGGGATCGAACGCAGCCTTGATCCGACGCTGCTGCTCCAGTTCCTCGGGCGAGAACTGCACCGGCATCAGCTCCCGCTTTTCCACGCCAACGCCGTGCTCGCCGGTGAGGCAGCCGCCGACCTCGACGCAGAGCTTCAGGATATCGGCGCCGAATTCCTCCGCGCCGTGAAAACTGGCCGGGTCGTTGGCGTCGAACATGATCAGCGGATGCAGGTTGCCATCGCCGGCATGGAAAATGTTGGCAACCTTCAGCCCATAGGCATCCGACATCTCCTGGATGCGGCGCAGCACATGCGGCAGTTGCGAGGTGGGGATGGTGCCGTCCATGCAAAGATAGTCAGGGCTGATGCGCCCGATCGCGCCGAACGCGCCCTTGCGGCCCTTCCAGATTGCCAGCGATTCCTCCGCCGACTGCGAGACTTCTAAGGCTGATCGGGTCATGCTTCTCGCAGATGGCACGAATCCGGGCCAGCAGGTCGTCCTGCTCCTCAGCGCTGCCCTCCACCTCGATGATCAGCATCGCCTCGGCATCCAGCGGATAGCCGGCATGGGCGAACGCCTCGCAGGCGTGGATCGCCGGGCGGTCCATGAATTCCAATGCCACCGGAATGATGCCGGAGGAGATGATGGAGTCGACACAGGCGCCCGCCACCTCATTGGAGCGGAACGCCGCCAGCATGGCGCGTGCCCCTTCCGGGCCGCGCAGGATGCGCACGGTGACTTCGGTAACCACCGCCAGCATGCCCTCGCTGCCGGTCAGCAACCCGAGCCAGTCGTAACCGGCGGCATCGAGATGGGCGCCGCCGATGGTGAGGATTTCGCCGTCGACGGTGACGATCTTGAGGCCAAGCAGGTTGTTGGCGGTGACGCCGTATTTCAGGCAATGGGCGCCGCCGGAGTTCATGTTGACGTTGCCGCCAATCATGCAGGCGAGCTGGGACGACGGGTCGGGCGCGTAGAAGAAGCCGCGGGCGGCGACCGCATTGGTGATGCCGATATTGGTCACCCCGGCCTGCACGGTGGCGCAGCGGTCGGCGTAGTCGATATCCAGGATGCGGTTCATCCGCATCAGCCCGACCACCACCGCGTCGGCCAGCGGCAGGGCGCCGCCGGACAGCGAGGTGCCGGCGCCACGTGGGACCACCCGCACGCCATTGGCGTGGCAGTGGCGCATCACGGCGGCCACCTGCTCGGTGGTCTGCGGCAGGACGACCGCGAGCGGCAACTGCCGATAGGCAGGCAGTCCGTCGGTTTCGTACGGCTTCATGCGGATCGGTTCGGCGATCACCGCGTCCTCGGGCAGCAGCGCGCGCAGGCCGGCGATGATGGCGTCGCGGCGGTCGAGCACGTCCTGCTTGGGTTCCGGCAACTGGATCATGGCAAGGTCTCCCGCCGCGAAGATGGCGTCTGGGTAGGGTGGCGGCAAGCGTGCGTTCAGGGCGTGCCGTCAGCCCGTCATCCGGTCAGGACGCCTCGTGCTGCTGTCGGCCGGTGTGGCCCCCGGCAGCGCGGCCGTTGGGTCGTGCCGCATCGCTGGCGGGCTGCCACGGACGCGCCGGGGGCGTTGGACCGGCTGCCGGGTTGGCCGAGGTCGTAACGGCGGAGTCACCCGACGCTTCTTATGTCAAAGCAATGGCGATTCAGCCGATAAGTAATGCACATTGCGCAGATGAGACTTGACCGCAACGCGCAGGTCTGTTGCTTTTGCTGCCCAGGGAGACTGCCGCAAGCGCCTCGTTGACGTGGGCGCCGGCGCCACGGGTTCGGGGAGACCACAGATGAGCGTAGGCGATCTGCAGGGAATGATTGACCGGGTGCGGCAAGGTCGCCTGTCACGGCGCGGCTTCATCCGACGTGTGGCGCTATGGGGCCTCACCGCGCCGATGGCGACGCAGCTTCTCGCCTATGGCGGGGTGGCGATGGCGCAGCCGAACTACAGCTACAAGCCGACCAAGCGGGGCGGCGGCGGGCCGCTGAAACTGTTGTGGTGGCAGGGGCCGACCCTGCTCAACCCGCATTTTGCCGTCGGCACCAAGGATCAGGACGGGTCGTATCTGTTCTACGAGCCGCTCGCGATCTGGGATGCGGACGGCAATCTGATCCCGGTGCTGGCGGCCGAAGCGCCCAGCCGCGAGAACGGCTCACTGGCCGCCGACGGCAAGTCGGTGATCTGGAAATTGAAGCAGGGCGTGAAGTGGCACGACGGCAAGCCGTTCACCGCGGATGATGTCGTGTTCAACTGGGAATTCGCCAGCAATCCGCAGACGGCGGCGGTCACCACCGGCACCTACAGCGCGGTGAAGGTGGAGAAGATCGACGATCACACCGTGAAGGTGGTGTTCAGCAAGCCGACCCCGTTCTGGGCGGAAGCGTTTGTCGGCGCCTACGGCATGATCATTCCCAAGCACATCTTCGAGCCGTTCATCGGCGCAAAGTCACGCGAGGCGCCGGCGAACCTCAGCCCGGTGGGCACCGGCCCTTACAAGTTCAAGGAATTCCGCCCGGGCGACCTGGTCTCCGGCGTGCTCAATCCGGACTACCATCAGCCGAACCAGCCGTATTTCGACACGATCGAAATGAAGGGCGGCGGCGAGGCGGTATCCGCGGCCCGCGCGGTGCTGCAGACCGGCGAATACGATTACGCCTGGAACCTGCAGGTCGAGGACCAAGTGCTGAAGCGGCTGGAAGACGGCGGCAAGGGACGGGTCGATATCTTCGCCGGCTCCAGCATCGAGCATCTCCAGCTCAACTACACCGATCCCAACAAGGAAGTGGACGGCGAGCGGTCCAGCCTGAAGACCAAGCATCCGACCCTGACCGATCCGGCAGTGCGCGAGGCGCTCTCGCTGCTGATGGACAAGGAGTCGATGCAGAAGTTCATCTACGGCCGCACCGGCAAGACGACGGCCAACTTCGTCAACGGTCCATCACGCTTCGTGTCGAAGAACACGAGCTGGGAATTCAACGTCGACAAGGCGATCGCCGTCCTCGACAAGGCTGGCTGGAAGCCGGGTCCTGACGGGATTCGCGCGAAAGACGGCAAGCAACTGAAATACGTGTTCCAGACCTCGATCAACCAGCCGCGCCAGAAGACGCAGGAGATCATCAAGCACGCCTGCCAGAAGGCGGGCATCGAGCTGGAACTGAAGACCGTGCTCGCCTCGGTGTTCTTCTCCTCCGACGTGGGCAACCCAAACACCTACACGAAGTTCTACGCCGACCTGCAGATGTACACGACCAATCCGGGACGCCCGGACCCTGGCCGCTGGCTGGAGGCATTCCTGTCCTCGCAGGCCGCCAGCAAGGAGAACAAGTGGCAGGGACGTAACATCACCCGCTGGCAGAACCCCGAATATGACCGGATCTATGCCGAGTCCGAGACCGAGCTCGACCCGGTGAAGCGGGCCGCCTTGATGATCCAGCTCAACGACCTGGTGATCAAGAACATCGTCGTAATTCCGCTTACCTTCCGCATGGGTGTCGCCGGCGTGTCGAACACGCTGAAGATGCCGCCGCGCACCGGCTGGGACAACGACACCTGCGATGTGGCCAACTGGTATCGGGACACCAACGCCTAGTCCCGACATGCCGGCGATCCAAGGGCCACCGCACCGCAGGACCAGACCGGTGGCAGGTTCCCAGCAGGCGTGCAGATGTCCCGCGCCTACATAGTCCGCCGGCTGCTGCTGGCGATTCCCAGCCTGCTGGCGATCAGCGTCGTGCTGTTCACGGTGCTGGCGCTGGCGCCGGGCGATCCGTTCGGCGAACTCACCACCAACCCGAATGTGCCGCCGGCCGTGCAGGCGGCGCTGCGCGCCAAGTTCGGGCTCGATGATCCGATCTGGCTGCGTTACGTGCATTGGCTGGTCGCGATGCTGCAGGGCGACTGGGGATTTTCGTTCGCCAGCCACATGGGCGTCTCGACGCTGATCATGCAGCGCCTGCCGGTCACGGTTGCGGTGCTGGGTTCGGCGCAGTTGCTGGCGATCGTGGTGGCGCTGCCGGTGGGCGTGCTGGCAGCGATCCGCCCGTACTCGATGTTCGACCAGGTGGCCAACACGCTGGCCTTCGTCGGCTTCTCATTGCCGACCTTCTTCACCGGGCTGCTGATGATCCTGGTGTTCAGCGTGCAGCTCGACTGGCTGCCCTTCGTATATCGGTCCGACCTGCATGCGAGCGGGCTCGACTGGTGGTGGGCGGAACTCCGCCAGACCATTATGCCCGTGCTG
Organism: uncultured Alphaproteobacteria bacterium; assembly: GCA_963789495.1. GTDB lineage: Bacteria > Pseudomonadota > Alphaproteobacteria > Acetobacterales > Acetobacteraceae > CAWBLP01. The sequence continues at coordinate 72,711 of CAWBLP010000007.1, read as the reverse complement.
GTGCTCGGCCTGTTCCAGGGCGCGTCGCTGGTGCGCTACGTGCGCTCCTCGATGCTCGACGTGACCAAGCTCGACTACGTGACGACGGCGCGCTCCAAAGGCATCGGCGCCCGCCGCGTGCTAGTCAAACACATCGTGCGCAACGGGCTGATACCCGTGGTGACCCTGGTCGCTGTGCAACTGCCAATCGTATTCGGCGGCGCGATCATCACCGAGCAGATCTTCCGCGTCCCCGGCATCGGTTCGCTGCTGATCGACGCCATCCTGGCCAACGATACGCCCGTGGTGATGGGCGTCACCTTCGTGTTCGCCTGCCTCGTCGTCGTATTCAACCTGGTGGCAGATCTTCTGTATGTCTGGCTCGATCCCCGCATCGCATTCCGCTGAGGTCGCCGCGCCGGCCGGCCCGGCGGTGCTGCGCGCCATGCCACCGATGTCGCCGAGCCGTGAGGCGTGGCGGCGCTTCCGCAAGCACCGCCTCGCGGTGGCGAGCCTGCTGGTGCTCGGCCTGATGACCCTCGCCATCCTGATCGGACCACTGATCTGGCAACCCGCCATCGATGCGATCGACTTTGGCGCGGCGCTGCAAGGCCCATCCTGGGCGCATCCGCTGGGTACCGACGATCTGGGACGCGATCTGCTGGCCCGGCTGATCTACGGCGGGCGGATCTCGCTCGCCGTCGGCCTCGCCGCCATGTTCGTCGCGGTCGTCGTCGGCGTCGTGCTCGGCGCGATCTCCGGCATGGCGAGCGGCTGGATCGACGCCGCGCTGATGTGGGTCACCGACATGTTCCTGTCGCTGCCGCAGCTACCGCTGTTGCTGCTGGTGATCTACCTGTTCCGCCCGGCGCTGAAGGCGGCGCTGGGCACCCAGGGCGGGGTGTTCGTGCTGATCGTCGTGGTGATCGGCGGGCTGCGCTGGATGCCGGTCGCGCGGCTGGTACGCGCGCAGTTCCTGTCGTTGCGCGAGAAGGAATTTGTCGAGGCCGCCCGTGCGCTTGGCGCATCCCGCATCCGCCTGATGGTGCGGCACATCCTGCCCAATGCGGTGGGTCCGGTGATCGTCGCCGGCACCATCGAGGTTGCCAACGCGATCATCGCTGAATCGACACTTTCCTTTCTGGGACTGGGATTTCCGCCGGACGTGCCGAGCTGGGGGCGGGTGTTGTTCGATGCCAAGGACTATCTGGATATTGCGCCGCATTGGGCGCTGTTCCCCGGGCTTGCGATCTTCCTAGCGGTACTCTCGATCAATTTCATCGGCGATGGATTGCGCGATGCGCTCGATCCGCGCCGCGTCATCTGACCGCGGCCAATCGCATGACCGAGACGCTGCTGGAAATCCGGAACCTTAAGACCTGGTTCAGTACCCGATGATGGCATGGTGCGCGCGGTCGATGGCGTCGATCTTTCGGTCAGGCGCGGCGAGACATTGGCCGTGGTCGGGGAATCCGGCTGCGGCAAGACGGTGACGGCGCGCAGTGTATTGAAGCTGATCGACATGCCGCCGGGCCGGTTCGAGTCGGGCCAGATCCTTTGGAAGGGGCGCGACCTGGTTCCGCTATCGTCGGCCGACATGGACAGCATTCGCGCCAAAGAAATCGCGATGGTGTTCCAGGAGCCGATGACCTCGCTCAATCCGGTCTATTCGGTCGGTGATCAGATCGGTGAATTGCTGCGGGTGCACGAGAAGATGTCGCACAAGGCCGCAGACGAGGCCGCGGTGGAGATGTTGCGCCTGGTGCAGATCCCCAACGCGGAACGGCGCGTTCACGACTATCCGCATCAGTTCTCCGGCGGCATGCGCCAGCGCGCCATGATCGCGATGGCGCTTGCCTGCAAGCCGCAACTGCTGATCGCCGACGAGCCGACCACGGCACTCGATGTCACCATCCAGGCGCAGATTCTCGATCTGCTGGTGGACATGAAGGCGCGGCTGGGCATGGCGGTGATGCTGATCACGCACGCGATGGGCGTGGTGGCGGAGAATGCGCAGCGCGTTGTGGTGATGTATGCCGGCAAGGTGGTGGAGGAAGCGCCGGTACGGGCCTTGTTCGCGGATCCGCATCATCCTTACACGCAGGGGCTGATCCGCTCGATCCCGCGGATGGACCTGCAGCGCAGCCGACGCACGCGGCTGACGCAGATCCCCGGCACCGTGCCGAGTTTGCTGCATCCACCGTCGGGATGCCGTTTTGCCGATCGGTGTGAATTGGTGAGCGATGCCTGCCGCAGCGCGCCGCCGCCGTTGCGCGAGATCGCGCCTGGCCACAAGTCGGCCTGCATCCTGTGAGCGGCGCGTCACCGCTGCTGTCGGTGCGCGATCTGCGCAAACACTTCCCGCTGAAGGGCGGACTGTTCGCACGCGAGGTGCACAGTGTCCGCGCCGTCGATGGGGTGAGCTTCGACATTGCCGCCGGTGAAACGCTGGGGCTGGTTGGCGAATCGGGCTGCGGCAAGTCGACCACGGGCCGCTGCATCATGCGGTTGATCGCACCGACCTCCGGCGAGGTGTGGTTCCAGGGGCAGGATGTGACGCGGCTGACGGGCGAGATGATGCGCGGTCTGCGCCGGGATATGCAGATCATCTTCCAGGACCCGTTCGCCTCGCTCAATCCGCGGCACACGGTGCGCGGGATCATCGGCGAGGCGCTGATCATCCATCGCCTGGTGAAGTCACGCCGCGCGCTCGATGACCGGGTGGTGGAACTGCTGGAGACGGTAGGGCTGCAGGCGGGACATTTGAACCGGTTTCCGCACGAGTTTTCCGGCGGACAGCGCCAGCGCATCGGCATCGCGCGCGCGCTGGCGGTGCAGCCCAAGCTGATCGTCTGCGATGAACCGGTGTCCGCGCTGGATGTCTCGATCCAGGCGCAGGTCATCAACCTGCTGGAGGACCTGCAGGAAAAATTCAGCCTGACCTACCTGTTCATCGCCCATGACCTATCGGTGGTCGAACACATCAGCGACCGCGTGGCGGTGATGTATCTGGGCCGCGTGGTGGAGATCGCGCCGGCAGACGAGCTGTACGAAAACCCGTTGCACCCCTACACCGAGGCGCTGCTGTCGGCGGTGCCGATCCCCGATCCGGAGGTGACTCGCAAGCGGATCGTGTTGCAGGGCGACGTGCCCAACCCGATCCAGCCACCGCCGGGATGCCATTTCCATACGCGCTGTCCGATCGCGGAGGCTCGCTGTTCCCGCGACGTACCGCAGCTTACGCAGCCGCGTGGCGAGCACTGGGTGGCCTGTCACGTGCGAGGATAGCACGCGCCCGTCACGCCATTGAGCCACCGCCCTTGCCCCTCGCTCGCCAAGCCCGTTGAATGCCCCCCGCACGCCACACCGGAGGGGAAACACACCGATGCCGAAACTTGCGGGGAAGATCGCCTGGGTCACCGGCGCGGGCAGCGGTATCGGCGAGGCCGCCGCACTTGCTCTCGCCGAGGAAGGTGCGACGATCGTGCTGACCGGCCGCCGCACCGCACCGCTGGAGGATGTGGCGGGCCGCATCCGCGATGCCGGCGGCGAGGCGCATGTGCAGCCGGCCGACCTGATGGTCGCCGCCCAAGTGCAACGCGTCGGCGATTTCATCCGCGACAAGCTCGGCCGCCTCGATATCCTGGTGAACAACGCCGGTCTGAACATCACGGACCGCCATTGGGACAAACTGACGCCCGCCGGCATCGACGAACTGGTGCACGGCAACCTGTCCGCTGAGCTGTATTGCGTGACGGTCGCGCTGCCCTTCATGCGGGCGCAGCAGGACGGGCTGCTGATCCACACTGCATCGATGGCCGGCCGCTTCATCGGCGGCTTTTCCGGGCCGATCTACACCGCTGCCAAGCATGGTGTGGTGGCGATGAGCCACACGATCAACATGGAGGAATGCCTCAACGGCATCCGCTCCACGGTGTTTCTGCCGGGTGAGGTGGCGACGCCGATCCTCGACAAGCGCCCCAATCCGGTCGGGCCGGAAGAACGCGCGCGCATGGTGCAGTCGGAGGATTGCGGCGACCTGATCCGCTATATCGCCTGCCTGCCGCGCCACGTGGTGATGAGCGAGGTGATGCTGGCGCCGACGCATAACCGCAGCTACGTCGCCAACCTGCAACGCAAGCTCTGAGGGGAAAACCCACCATGGCTACGAACCGCCGCAAGGTGATGGTGCCGCACACAATGGGCCCGCAGGGCATCGATCTGCTGAAGGCGCGCGACGATATCGAGACGGTGATCTATCCCGCCACGATCAGCCAGTCCGACCTTTTGCCGCTGCTGCAGGACTGCGCCGGAATTGCCTTGTCCGGCACGCCGTATCGGCAAACCGAGATGGATGCCTCGCCCGCCATGGCGGTGGTCGGGCGCATCGGCGTCGGCTATGACGCGGTGGAGGTTCCGGCACTGACAGCGCGACGCGTGCCGCTGATGGTCGCCGGCACGGCGAATTCCACCAGCGTGGCGGAGCAGGCGTTCCACCTGATGATCTCGCTGGCCAAGAAGCATGAGGCGATGGACCGCCTGGTGCGCGACGGCAAATGGGAGGATCGCCATGAGGGTCTGCCGATGGAATTGGCGGGCAAGACCGCGCTGATCGTCGGCTTCGGCCGCATCGGTACGCGGTCCGCGCGGCGCTGCGTCGGCTTCGACATGAACGTGCTGATCTACGATCCCTACGTCGATGCCGCGAAAATCCAGGCGGCGGGCTGCGAACCGGTCGTCGATCTGGACGCTGCAGTGTCGCGGGCGGATTTCGTCAGCATCCATTGTCCAAAGAATCCCGAGACGATCGGGCTGTTCAATGCTGCACGGCTGGCGCGCATGAAGCGCGGCGCATTCATCGTGAATACGGCGCGTGGCGGCATCATCGATGAGCCGGCGCTGCATGCGGCGTTGACATCGGGCCATCTGGCTGGTGCCGGCCTGGATGTGTTCGAGGACGAGCCGACGCCGGTGGGCAATCCGCTCCTGACCCTGAGCAACGTGATCGCATCACCGCACATGGCCGGGGTGACCACGGAGGCGGTGGCCGCCATGGCCGTCGCGACCGCGAAGAACATCCTGAGTGTGCTCGATGGCGCCCCGAACCGCGACAACGTCATCAACAAGGAAGTTCTGGACTGAACGCCGTGTCCGTACCGCGGGCGGCGCCACATCGCCGGCCGCGGTACGGATTGCGATGGCGGGCGCACGGTGTCGTAGCCGGCGCGGGCGTTGCGGGCCACGATTTTGGACGTGATCCACCAAGGACATAGGAGGAGGCCGCGCATGCCCCAACCCGAGCATATCTCCAGGCTGGGCGTTCCCGATCCGGCCACGCTGGACGACGACCTGCAGCTCATCTGGCGCAAATGCGTCGAGAAGCTCGGTTTCGTGCCGAACGTGTTCAGCACCTACAGCCTGAAGCCGCGACGCCTGCGTAATTTCATGGCGATGTATAACGAGATCATGCTGGCCGAGTTGGGACTGTCGAAGCTGGAGCGGGAAATGGTGGCGGTAGTCGTTTCTTCGGCAAACCGGTGCTATTATTGCCTGGTGGCGCATGGTGCCGCGGTGCGCCAGTTGTCCGGCGATCCGGAGCTGGGCGAGATGATGGCACTGAACTATCGCGTGGCGAACTTGGATTCGCGGCAGCGCGCGATGCTGGATTTTGCCTGGAAAATGACCACGACGCCCTGGCTGGTGGACGACGCCGATCGTGACGCGCTGCGCGATGTCGGCCTGTCTGCGGAAGACATCTTCGACCTGGCAGAGACGGTTGGGTTCTTCAATCTTTCTAACCGCATGGCCTCGGCGACGGATATGATGCCCAATCGCGAATACCATCGGACCGTCCGCACCTGATCCGGACGGCGATTTGATTCTGCTGGCGGCGCTGTGGCTCCACTGTGGCCTCCGCGCGAATCAGGTCGCGGCGCGCGGCCGCGGTGATGTCGCCTCCGACGAGCCGGACCGGACGCAGGCCAGACGTGCCCGGTCGGCAACCGGACGTGCCCACCCACTCATTGAACGCGCACGCGGCGCAGGCCTGCCATCCACACCTGCGCAGACCGCATCATCGATAAACTCGCGAGTGCCGTCCCTCGTCAGCATGGCAACGGTGGATGGACCGACCGGTCACCAGCAACATCGGCTGGTTTGATCCTGCACAAATCGTGACCCCGATTAACGCTTTCTCAATCCCTCCGCGCGCAGATTAGGCTGTTCAGGGTGCCAGAAAGGCGCCGCATTAGCAGGCCGTGATGTCATGCCGAGCGACCTCAGCATCAGGGCAGCCGCCGCGGTAACCGGTGCGAGCGAAAATCCCGCCGAATCGCGTGCGACGCTGTTCAACCCACCTACGCATGGTCCACCCACGCGCGCCGCCACCCCTATGCCCAATCCGCAGCTTCGCCTGGATGCAGCGCTGGGACTTGTGGTGATCGAATTTCGCGATGACAGCGGGGCTATCACCACCTCGATCCCCAGCCAGAGGCAGTTGGAAGCCTACCGCATGTGGGAGCAGCGTCGGACCGACGCGCCCGAGACGAAGCACCAAACGCAGGTGATCCCCGGGGAAAAGAGCGCGCCGCCGACGACGCAGGCGCGCCACTCCACAAGGGCCCACAAGGCATAGCGCCGCGCCTCACCTTGTCCGACGGAGAGTTCGATGCTGCGCTTGCTGCTGGCCGACCGGGTCAAGGGGTCGCGAAACTCCTTCCTCAACCCGTTGCTGCCGGCATTGGGGCAGCATTACGACGTCACGCTGGTGTCGAGCCCGCCCGGCGACGCCTTGGCCGCGTCCATTGCCGAGGCTGATATCGTCTGGCTGGAATGGTGCTGGGATCATGCCGTATGGGCGACCCGCACCGGCGTACTTCGTGGCAGGCCCTGCGTGTTGCGTTTGCATTCGATCGAGGCCTTGCAGACCGATTTCCCGGGTCGGGTCGACTGGTCGCAGGTGCATCACCTCATCCTCGTCGGCGAGGATGTTGCGGACCTACTGATGGCACGTTTCCCGACTATCGCGGACACGGTATCCACCAGTGTCATTCCAAATGGGATTGACCTGCAGCGCTTCCTCGCCGGTACACCGGATCGGTTCCGCGTCGGCTGGGTGGGACACCTGGAGCCGAAAAAGAACCCCATGCTGCTGCTCCAGATCGCGCATCGCCTGCATCAGGTCGATGCCCGCTTCACGGTGCACGTTGCCGGCGCATTCACCGACCTGCGGACGCTGCGCTATCTGCAGCGGCTGATGCCGGCACTCGGCCTGACCGGCGTCGTGCAGTTCGACGGCGAAGTCGGCGACATGCCGGGCTGGTACGCCGACAAAGGCGTGCTGCTCTCGACCAGCATGTATGAGAGCTTCGGGTTGAATATCGGCGAGGCCATGGCCGTTGGCGCGTTCCCCGTGGTGCATGATTTCCCCGGCGCCGATCGGCTCTGGCCGACCGAATGCCTGTTCTCCAGCATCGACGAGGCCGTGGCGCTGATCCGCGCGGGGCGTCCCGGGCTGTACCGCGAGTGGGTCGCCGACCGTTATGGCCTGCACCGGCAGGAAGCGGCCGTGCTGCGCCTGCTTGACCAGGTGGCAGCCGGGCCTGGCGCTGATCGATCCGCGGCAGCCTGAATTGCCGCGCCGGCCGCGCTGATCGTGGATGGCCGGCTTGGGGACGTGCGGCAGTGGTGCTTGCACCCCGGGCAGCCCATGCAGACCGCGAATGATCTGCCTGGGTAGGCGGCGCGGGTTGACCCATCGAATACGATTTTGCCGGTCGCCCGCGCGCGGTTTGGCAGAGCGCTCGCACGGGTTGACCGGTCGCTCGCGCGGCTGGGCGGCTCGGCCGGGTCGGCTGGCCGCTCGCACGTGTTGACCTGTCGCTCGCGCGGCTTGGCCGCTCGCGCATGTTGGCAGTTCGCACGTGTTGACCAGTCGCTCGCGCGGCTAGGCAGCTCGCTCGACCGGGGATCGGCAGGCTGCACGCGCTGTCCGCCTGAGGCCGCTGCAAGCCGGGCGCGTCAGCGCGGCAGCCGGATCACTCCCCCGCCTGAGCCGCGCGCATAGACGAAGAAATCCGCGAAGGACGTGTCGTCCGGCCTGCCCGGGTCGAACGGAAGCGGGTTGGGGAGATGCGCGAGCAGACGCCACTCCGGCCAAGCCGCGGCAACGTGGTTGGTGAAGCACCGATGCCGCACATGCGGCGCAGGCCAGTCGCAGTCCTGGTTGCTCGAATAGATCAGCACGAACCGGGTTGCGTGCGAGAACAGCGCTTCCATCGTGCGGTTGAAGACGCTGTCCTCCACCAGATGGAAGATCACGTCGATCGACATCGCCAGTTCGGCCGGCACCACGCTGTCCAATGCGTCGAACGGCACGAACCGGTGCTGTGGGAACCGTGCCCCGCACGACGCCAAGGCGGTGGCGGAGACATCCACCCCGACATAATCCGACACTGCAAGACGTGACAGCAAGCTGCCATCGCCGCAGCCGAGGTCGAGCACGCTGGCAACCGCATTATCCGCGACAAAGGCGTTGATGACATCCGCCTTGAAGCTCACCAGGCCGCCATAGGAGCCGGCCCCGGAAGTGCCGCCAGATCGGTAGCGAGCCTCCCAGTAGGCTCGCGATGAAAATGCATTCATGGCTCGCACCACGCCCGCCATGCCTGTCGCAAGGCCTGACCCAGGCCGTGCCCGAAGCGGCGGGCATCGCAGAGTGGGCTGAGCTTGACCCGCGCCCGCAGCGCCGCACGCAACGCCGCCAGCGCAGCCAGATCAGCCGCCTTCGTCACCGCCAGCGCGACGTAGGAGTCGAGATCCTCCGCGACCCAATCGGTCAGTCCGACGTTGCTGAGATGACTGAGCGAGTGACGGGAGGCGAAGATCTCCCCGGGCAATGTCACGGTCGGAACACCCATCCACAACGCTTCGCAGGTGGTAAGCCCGCCCGAATAGGGGAACGGGTCCAGCACGATGTCGATATCGTTGTATTCCCGCATGAACGCGCGATGGCGCGACGAGCCACGCAGCTCGACCCGTGCAGGGTCGATACCCTGAGCGACGAAGGCAGCCTGCAGCCGAGCCGCCGTTGGCTCGTCGGAAAATTGATGCGTCTTCAGCACCAGACGCGCGTTGGCGACCCGGTGCAAAATGGCTGCCCAGGTCGCCACCACGCGCGGTGTCACCTTCGCCAGGTTGTTGAAGCAACCGAACGTCACATAGCCATTGCTGACGGTCGGCAACAGAGCCACGTCGGGTGCATAGGGCGGCGGGCTGTAGCAGATATAGCCATCCGGCAATTGCAGCATCCGCTCGGAATAGAGATGTTGGAGCGCTGGTGGGGTTTCCCAGCGGTCGGTGTGTTGATTTCCGCTGAGATGTGACCCGGGTTTTCCACCGAGAACTGACCCGCCTTGTGCGTGTGTTTCTCGGCTAGAGAACGGGTCAGGTCATGGCTTTTTCCTCTCGGCTTTGGTGGTTGCGGCACTGGCCTTGAACCGGAAGCTGTCGTTGCCGGTTTCGAGGATATGGCAGTGATGGGTGAGGCGATCGAGCAAGGCGGTTGTCATCTTGGCGTCACCGAACACCCCGGCCCACTCGCTGAAGCTCAGATTGGTGGTGATGACGGCGCTGGTGCGCTCGTAGAGCTTGCTGAGCAGGTGGAACAGCAAGGCACCGCCGGAGGCGCTGAACGGCAGATATCCGAGTTCGTCCAGGATCACGAGGTCTAACCGGACCAGCCGCTCGGCAATCTGGCCTGCTTTGCCCTGGGCCTTCTCCTGTTCCAGCGCATTGACAAGTTCGACGGTGGAGAAGAACCGGACCTTCTTGCGGTGATGCTCGACGGCTTGGACACCGAGCGCCGTGGCGACATGGGTCTTGCCTGTCCCTGGGCCGCCGATGAGGACAACGTTGTAGGCGCCGTCCATGAACTCACAGCGATGAAGCTGCCGGACCAGTGCCTCGTTGATCTCGCTGGCGACGAAGTTGAACCCGGCGAGGTCCTTGTAGGTCGGGAACCGGGCGGCCTTGAGCTGGTAGGCGATGGAGCGGACTTCGCGCTCGGCGGTTTCGGCCTTCAGCAATTGGGACAGGATGGGCACCGTGGCGTCGAAGGCCGGCGCCCCCTGCTCCATCAGCTCGCCGACGGCCTGCGCCATCCCGAACATCTTCAGGCCACGCAGCATGATCACGATAGCGGCGCTGGCGGGATCATGCCGCATCATGCGCCTCCCGCTTGTCGGGCCCGCTCCGAAGCGCGTCATAGCGTTCGACGTCGGCCTTTGGTTCCCGGCTCAGGGTCAAAGCCTGGGGTGCGTTGACGGCAGCAGCCGTTGTCTTGCCGTCGACCAGCCTGTGCAGAATATTCAGGATATGGGTCTTGGTCGGCAGCCCACCTTCCAAAGCCAACTCGACGGCGCACAGCACGGCCTCCTCGTCATGCTGGAGAACCAGGGCCAGAATTTCCACCATTTCCCGGTCGCCGCCAGGCCGCTTGAGCAGACTGCCCTGCAGACGCTTGAAAGCCTCGGGCAAGTCGGCGAACGGCGCGCCGTTGCGCAGAGCGCCCGGCTTGCGCTGGATCACCGCCAGATAGTGGCGCCAGTCGTACACCGTCCGTCCCGGCAGATGATGCGACCGCTCGATGATCCGCGGATGCTCGCAGAGGATCAGCCCCTCCGCCGCCACGACGATCCGTTGCGGATAGATCCGCACGCTGACCGGCCGGTTGGCGAAGGGTGCGAAGGGACCGTGGCCCCAGTGGGGCCGCGTAAGCCCGCAGCACGGCACGCTGTAGCGGTTGCGTTCCAGGTGAACCAGACAGGTCGGCGACACGCGCTTGGTGTGCTCGACGAAGCCGTCGAAGGCAGGCGGCAACGCCATCAGGCTGGGTTTTTCGCTTGCCCATACCTCAGCAATGGTTCCGGGCAAGGTGCCATGGGGGACTTGTCCCCAGAGATCGACGCAGCGCCGTTCCAACCACGCGTTCAGGGCCTCGAGATCGGCAAAGCATGGCATGGGCTGCCAGAGCCGATGGCGCGCGTCCTGGACATTCTTCTCAACCTGTCCCTTTTCCCAGCCGGCTGCTGGATTGCAGAAGTCAGGATCGAACAGGTAGTGGCTGGCCATGGCCAGGAAGCGGGCATTGACCTGGCGCTCTTTGCCGCGACCAACCCGGTCCACCGCCGTCCGCATGTTGTCGTAGATCCCGCGCTGCGGCACGCCGCCCAGAACCCGGAACCCATGGTAATGGGCGTCGAACAGCATCTCGTGCGTCTGGAGCGGATACGCCCGGACGAGGAAGGCGCGGCTGTACGACAGCTTGACGTGCGCAACCTGCAGCTTGGTCCGCTCACCGCCCAGGACCGCCCAGTCCTCGCTCCAGTCGAACTGGAAAGCTTCCCCGCTCGGAAAGACCAGCGGAACGAACGTGCCTCGCCCACTGCTCTGCTGCTCCCGCTGCCGGTCAGCCTTCCAGGCCCGGACGAACGCCGCCACCCGGTTGTAGGACCCCTCGTATCCCAGCACCACCAGATCGGCGTGAAGCTGTTTGACCGTTCGTCTCTGCTTGCGGGATTTGCCGGCTTCCGCCTTCAGCCAGAGCGACAGCTTGTCCGCATAGCGGGCCAGCTTGCTCGGCCGATCAGGAACTCTGAACTTCGGTTCCACCGCGCCCGATCGGAGGTATCTGCGGATCGTGTTCCGCGACAGTCCGGTGCGCCTCGATATCCCCCGGATCGAGATCCCCTCCCGGAACGCCCAGCGTCGGATGACGCCCAACAATGCCATGTCGATCACTCCATGCACCCCCGCTGATGCCAGCCGGGGCAGGTTCGAACATGGGTCAATTCTCAGTGGAAAATTCCGGCCAACCCGGGTCAGTTCTCAATGGAACTCAACACACCCGCGTCCGAGGTGTTGAATCCGCTGGCGACTCCGGATGGGCTCGCCGGCGGTGATGCACCGCCCGCCCAACCCGAGCGGGATCCCGTCCTGCCCCCCGGTCATTCTCTGGTCGGACCGGCGGGCGACGAGATCGCGGCGCCGGCCGCACCGCCCCCCGAAGCTTCCCAGGGCGACGCAGCAATGAGTTCCGCCGCCCATTCCTGCTCGGGTCGATCCGGCGGCAGAGGTGAACCCGGATCAGACGGCATCCCGGCCAACCGGCCCGCCACGGCGGAAAGAGTCCCTGGACAAGCAGCTTCCACCCCCACAAGGACCCGACGCGCCACCCTCGGCGCTGGGATTGGCGTCCGCCATGGCTGCGGCGCTGGCCCCGGCCATTACACCGGCACAGGACCCGCCCGGCCCGTCACGTTCGCAGCGAGCGGCCGCCACCGCGGTGGCGGCGGACGCTGCCACCCTGCGCGCATTGTCCAGCCTCTCCTCCGACGCAGCCACGGCTGACCAGGCCCCCACTTCGTCCGGCTCTTCGCTGCCGCTGACCACCCCCTCGGACGCTGCGGGCCCGTCCAAGCGATCCACCCCCGCGTGGTTCGCCGATACATCGGCCGGCGCCTCGGACGCCCCGGCCGGCGCGTCCCTGGCGGCATCGCCGGATCAGCCCGATCCCATCGCGATGGCGGCACCGCACCCGTCGGCACCTCACGCCGCCGCGGAGACACGTCCCGCCCAGCCGGCCACGCCGCAACCGGCCCACTCCCCGGCAGCGCAGCTCGCACCCGCGCTGGTGTCGCTGGCCCGCGGCGCAGACGGTGCCCAGCACCTGACCCTGCGATTGCAGCCGGCGGAACTGGGGCAGGTGGAGGTCCGTATCGAGCGCCTGGGCGATGCGCCGGTGCGGGTCGACATAACCGTGCAGCGGCCGGAAACCCTGACGCTGCTGTTGCGCGACCAGCCGGAACTGCAACGCACCCTGGACCAGGCGGGCCTGCCCAATGACGGGCGCAGCCTGACCTTCCACGTGGCCGCGCCGGTGCCGACCGGCACGGTGCAGCCGACGCCCACCGCGCAGAATGCCGGCGATCCGGCATCGGGCGGAGCGGACTCCGGCGGCACCGGCCAGCCGTCCCACCAGCCGCGTTGGGATCCTCCACCGGACGGGGACCTGCGCGACACCGCCGAACCGGCCGCGCGCGGATGGTTCCGTGCCGGCCTCGATATTACCGCCTGATGGAGCACGCCGCATGAGCATCGCCACTGTCGCCGCCCAGCAGAGCGGCGCGGCCGCCGCCGCAAGCAATGCCGGCAGCGGCTCCGGGACCACCGCGCTTGGCGCGCTGTCCAGCAATTTCGGTGACTTTCTCAAGCTGCTGATGACGCAGTTGCAGAACCAGAATCCGACCAGCCCGCTGGACACCAACCAGTTCACCAGCGAGCTGGTGCAATTCTCCTCGGTCGAGCAGCAGATCAACACCAATACCAGCCTGACGCAGCTCATTCAGCTGACCCAGGCGGGCGAGGTCATGCAGTCCTCCGCGATGCTGGGACGCCAGGTCACCGTCGATTCGGACCATGTCCCGCTGCAGAACGGACAAGGCAAGGTGAGCTTCACCGCGCCGGCAGCAGAGCCCGCCGCGATTGCGATCTACAATGACGCCGGGACCAAGATCCGTGACGCGTCACTGAGTGCGGTGAAGGGCAACAACGAGTGGACCTGGGACGGCAAGGACAACACCGGCCGCAGCCTGGGCGACGGGTCCTACAAGGTGGTGGTCAGCGGCGGCAATCTCGACGGCACGACGACAGCGCTGCCGTTCGCCGTGTCCGGCACCGCAACCGGCGTGCAAAGCCAGAACAGCTCCGTCCAGCTGCAGCTCGGCGCCCTGACCGTCGGCTTCGACAAGGTGCGGTCGGTCGGCGACTGACGCTCCGCTCAGGAGCGCAGCAGGCTCATCAGGATGGCGAACAACAACAGCGCCGCACCTTGCAGGATCACCCGCCATCGCATGAGCTGGTTGGAGCGCGCCGGATTTCCGCCGCCACGCACCATGCCCACCATGCCGGCGATCAACACCCCGAGGGTGGCAAACATCAAAACAGCGATCAGGACAGTGAATACGGACTTCATCGCCTGACAATAGGCACGACCGCGGCTTCGCGCATCCCTTTGCCGACATCATCTCGGCACAGAACTGCTAATGCTCCGCAGCGCCATCCGCGCGCTGTTGCTGCAAACCTCGGAGCCATGGCCGGCGTGATGATCTGTCTCCCGGCGCTGTCCCTGCAGCTGGCGATGCCCACCTTCAAGGTGGTCATGGGATCACGCCTCTCTCGCGCAACACCGCCCCACGGTCTCCCAGAAGTCGGCGAGCAGGGTCGCGACATCCCGCTACTCGAAGGCCCCGATCCTTCGCAGCCGGTGACGATGATCCTGCGGCCCGCCTCGGTTCTGCCGCTCCACCGTAGGGGCGTTGGCGAAGTCGGCCAGCCGCTCGCCGTCCGGCCGGTGCAGCACGAGCGCGTAGTCCAGCTCATGCGGCTTCCCCGGGGACGCCGGCACGCCCGAGACGACAAGCCGGACCCAGTGGCGGCCCTCCGGGTCCACCACGAGCACCTGTCCGTCGAGGTCGAGGAGCACATCGAGGAACGGGTCAGGCGATTCCGTGAGGACAGGCCGTTATCATATTGAAATAACAGGAGCGGGGAAGGGCACCCGGCGCGCCTCGCAGCAGTTGACCGGCCGACACGGTTTGTGGTCGGTCGCACGGCATGATGCGACTCTGGATTCTATTGTTCGGCCTGGTGCTGCTGCCTCTCCGACTGGGGGCAGCGCAGCCGCCTGCCATCGCGATCACACCGGACCAGGCGCGGGCTACGCTTGATCTGCTGAACGATCCCAAACGGCGGGCGGAATTCTCAGCCACGTTGCAGGCCATCATTGCCGCGCAATCCGCTTCACCTGCGCAGCCGTCGCAACCGGCGCAGACGGCACAGCCGGCGCAGACAGCAACGCCCGCTTCAAACCAGCCGGCACCGGCGACGCCGGTAGCTCCCACCACACCGGCCGCAGCCCCGCAATCGGGTGGGGACAATCTGGTGATCCCTCTCGCCCCGGACAGTCTGGGCGCACAGGTGCTGGTCACCGCCTCCGATTTCCTCAATCGGACCGGCGCCCAAGCGGTGACGGCCCTGCACGCGGTGCAGAGCGTGCCGCTGATTTGGAACTGGGCCACGGGGATGGCGACCAATCCCTGGGCGCGCGATCTGTTGGAGGACACCGTCTGGCGCCTGATCGTCACCATGCTCTGCGCGCTGGCGGTCGAGTTCGCGCTGCGCCGAGCGGTGCGGCGGCCGATCCGAGCGCTGCAAAACATGGCCCCAGTCAATGGTCTGCGTGGCGGCGACCTGGATCCGACGCAAGCCGAAACCCATCCGGAGAGTGACGGCCACCTCCTGCAACCACCGGACAATCCGGAAGCCCGCGCCGAGGCCGGCGAATTGGAATTGCCACCACCGCCGCACCGCCCCTCCGCCTGGACCCAACTGCGCCGCGTCCCCCTCGCTTTGGCCCGGCTGCTGCTGGACCTGGTTCCGGCGGTCGGCTTCGTGCTGGTGGGCCATCTGATCGCCGGCACCGCGCTGGGGGGGCAGAACATCAGCCGCCTCGTGCTGCTGGCAGTGGTCGACGCCTATGCGCTTTGCCTGATCCTGCTCAGCGTCGCGCGCATGCTGCTATCGCCCGACAGCACGCGCCTGCGCCTGTTCCACCTGCGCGATTCGACGTCGAGCTATCTGATGCGCTGGACTCGCCGCCTGGTGGCGATCGCGGTGTTCGGCTACGCCATTGCGGAAGTCGGCCTGCTGCTGGGCCTGTCCGATGTCGCCCACGAGGCGGTGCTGAAGGCGGTGGGCCTGATGCTGCATATCAGCCTCGCGATCATCGTGGTGCAGAAGCGCCGCGCGGTGCGCAGCTGGCTGCGTGCACCGCCAGGGGAGACCGGCGTGATGGCGCGGCTGCGGACCGGATTTGCCGCAGCCTGGCACTGGATCGCACTGTTCTTCATCGTTGCCGTCTGGCTGGTCTGGGCGGTGGAAGTCCCGCACGGCTTCGCCTGGCTGTTGCGCATCTTCGTCTTCACCACCGTGGTGCTGGTCGGCGCGCGGCTGGTGCTGATCCTGCTGATCGGCGGGCTCGACCGGACATTGCGGCTGACCGCGGACCACGCCAGCCGCTACCCCGGCCTGGAAGCTCGGCTCCGCCTGTATCACCCCGCCTTCGCCGGGCTACTGCGGGCACTGGTGGCGGTGCTGTGCATCCTGGTGTTGCTCCAGATCTACGGGCTGGAGGCACTGACCTGGTTCGTCACCAATCCGCTGGGACACCGCATCTTTTCCTCGCTGCTGACCCTGGCCATCACCCTGTTGATGGCACTTGCGGTGTGGGAATTCGTGAATGCCGCGATCCAGCGGCACCTCGCCAAGCTCCAGAAGGAAGCCCAGCTCGCCCGCTCCGCCCGGCTGCGCACCCTGCTCCCGTTGCTGCGGACGTCCCTGCTGGTCACCATCCTGGTGGTTGCCGGGCTGATGGTGCTGAGCGAGGTGGGCCTGAACATCGCCCCCCTGCTGGCCGGCGCCGGCATCGTCGGCGTTGCCATCGGCTTCGGCTCGCAGAAACTGGTGCAGGACCTGATCACCGGCATGTTCCTGCTGCTGGAGAACGCGATGCAGGTGGGCGACGTGGTGCGGGTCAGCGACCTCGCCGGCGTGGTGGAGAGCCTGTCGGTGCGCACCATCCGGCTCCGCTCGGAGGACGGCTCGGTGCATGTGATCCCCTTCAGCTCGGTCACCACCGTCACCAATATGACGAAAGACTACAGCCGCGCAGTGATCCTGGCCGGGGTCGCCTACAAGGAGGACTATGACCGCGTGCTGGAGGTGCTGAAGCAGATCGCCAAGGAGATGCGCACCGAACCACCGTGGCAGACAATCGTTCTGGACGACCTGGAAGTATGGGGATTGGACCAACTCGGCGACTCCTCGGTCATGATCAAATGCCGCATCATGTGCACGCCGTTCGGACGCTGGTCGGTCACGCGGGAGTTCAATCGTCGGATGAAGAAGCGCTTTGACGAGCTCGGAATCGAGATCCCGTTCCCCCACCGCAAACTGGTGATCGAAGGCGGGGTACCGGTCCGCGCGCCGGAGCTGGAAGCCGCGCCGGAAGCAGCCGAACCACGTCCGACATGAGCGAGGTGCTGGACCTGGACGGGCTGACGGCGGCGGTTGCCGGCGACGGGTTCGCCTTCGTGCACGGCGCGACGATGCGCACCTTGCTGGAAGCGCACGGCACGCTGGCGGATTGGGAGGCGTTCGCGCAGAGCTGGAACGACCTCGGCCTGGACACCTACATGGCCGACGGCGGGCGCTACCGCAAACGCCGGCATGCCGTGTTCGCCGCGGCCGCCGGGCAGGATGCGATCACCCGCCAGCCACAGCAGCCGCATTACCAGAGCCGCGACTACAACGCGCTGAACGGCGGCATCGAGCGCTGGTTCGCGCCGATTCTGCCTGAGATCGGCAGGGGCGCCAGCATGACGGCGATCCTGCGGACCTGCCGCGTGCTGTTCGAGCGGCTGACCCAGACGCCAGCCTGGCACGTCGAGACGCACCAGTTCCGCATCGAGGCGCGTGGGGACGAAGCGGGCCGTCCGACACCCGAGGGCATGCATCGCGACGGGGTGGACCATGTGCTGGTGCTGCTGATCGGCCGCCGTAACGTGCAGAGCGGGGTCACCTCGATCCACGACCTGGACGGACATACGCTGGGCAGCTTCACGCTGACCGAGCCGCTGGACGCCGCGTTGGTCGATGATCGGCGGGTGATGCACGGGGTCACGCCGGTGCAGCCGGTCGATCCCGGGCAGCCGGGCTACCGTGACGTGCTGGTGGTGACGTTCCGCCGGGAACCGGCCGCGTAACGCCAGACCGTCTGGCCCTCGGCCGTGGCCTGGCCCGCCCGCGGCTACCCCAGGTGTCACGCCGGTCGACTTGGTCCACCGCGACGCGCTGTGGCAGGCTGAGAACGCCTCGGACAGGACCCGTGCCATGCTGCCGCCCAAAGACCAGATCACGATCTGCTTCGCCCATGCCGCCTACCAGATGAAAGCGTGCTTCGACGCCCTGAACACCGGCATCAAGAGCTTCGAATTGCGTGAACGGGCCGAATTGGACCAGCGGATTAGCGAAGCAGACGTGCTGCTGGCCTCCGGCATGTGGCATAATGGTCTGATACCAAACGCCCAACGCCTGCGGTTCATTCAGTCCATCAGCTCGGGGACCGACCAGTACCGACAAGCCTGCCCTGGCGGAACGCGGCATCCGACTGGCCAGCGCCCAGGGGGTGAATGCGCGCGCGGTGGCAGAGCACGCCTTGGCGCTGATCCTGTCCCTGGCGCGCCGCCTGCCCGAGGCCCGTGACAATCAGGGCCGAAAAATCTGGCGCGGCATGATCGGCGACCTGACGCAGCGGGAGGACGAACTCGGCGGCAAAACCCTGCTGGTGGTCGGCCTGGGCCGTATCGGTGGCCGACTGGCGGAGCTGGCAAAGGCGTTCGACATGCGCGTCATCGGCTTCCGCCGCGATGTTTCCGCCGGCCGGGGTGCCGCCGATGCGGTGCATACACTGGCCGACCTGCCGCAATGTCTCCCGCAGGCGGATTATGTGGCGCTGACCTGCGCCCTGACCGACGAAACCCGCGGCGTCATCGGCGAGGCCGCGCTGGCGGCGATGCGGCCTTCGGCCTTCCTGGTGAACTGCGCCCGCGGCGGCTGCGTGGACGAACCGGCGCTGCTCGCGGCGTTGCAAGCCAGGCAGATCGCCGGCGCCGCGCTGGACGTGACCGATCCGGAACCGCCCGCCGCGGACTCGCCGCTCTGGGCGATGCCGAACGTGCTGATCACGCCGCACACCGCGGGCGAGACGCGGCAATACGAGGCGAACGTGATCGAGATCCTGCTGGAGAATCTGGATCGGCTCTGGCGCGGCGAGACGATCCTGCGCAACCAGGTGGTCTGAAACGCCACGCCGAATGGCGAACCGACGGGCCTGAAATCCTGCGGCTTGACTTGCCGGAAAGCCCGGGGCTTGTCTGCCCGCCCTCTGCCTGGGAACTGCGACGATGCACGCCTACCGCACCCATACCTGTGGCGCCCTGCGCGCCAGCGATACCGGATACGCCGCCCGCCTGTCGGGCTGGGTCCATTCCAAGCGCGACCACGGAGGGTTGCTGTTCATCGACCTGCGCGATCATTACGGCATGACGCAATGCGTCTTCCCGGCCGGCTCCCCCGCCTTTGCCGCGGCCGACGCCATCCGCGTCGAAAGCGTCATTACCGTCACCGGTGACGTGGTGCATCGCGAGGCCGGCACGGTCAATCCACGCCTGCCGACCGGGGAGATCGAACTTCGCGTCAACGACCTGGCCGTACAGTCGGTCGCCGAGGTGCTGCCGATGCAGGTGGCCGGTGAGGAACGCTATCCCGAGGACATAAGGCTGAAATACCGCTTCGTCGATCTGCGCCGCGAGAAGCTGCATCGCAACATGATGTTGCGCGCCGGCGTGATCACCTCGATCCGCCGCCGCATGATCGACGCCGGATTCACCGAGTTCCAGACACCGATCCTGACCGCCTCCAGCCCGGAAGGCGCGCGCGACTTCCTGGTGCCGGCGCGACTGCATCCCGGGAAATTCTACGCCCTGCCGCAGGCGCCTCAGCAGTTCAAGCAGTTGGCGATGGTCGCGGGCTTCGACCGCTATTTCCAGATTGCGCCCTGCTTCCGCGACGAGGCGTCACGCGCCGACCGTTCCCCCGGCGAATTCTATCAGCTTGACTTCGAAATGAGCTACGTCACCCAGGAAGACGTGTTCGCGACCATCGAGCCGGTGATCGCCGGCGTGTTCCAGGAATTCGCCGGCGAGCGAACCGTGACCGAGCCGCCGTTCCCGCGCATTCCGTACGAGACCGCGATGCTGGAATACGGCAGCGACAAGCCGGACCTGCGCAATCCACTGCGCATCACCGATGTGACGCAGCATTTCGCCGGCTCCAGCTTCGGCCTGTTCGCCCGCATTGCCGCGTCCGGTGGTGTGGTGCGGGCGATTCCCGCCCCCGGCGCCGCGGGTCAGCCGCGCAGCTTCTTCGACAAGCTGAACGAGTGGGCGAGGGCCGAGGGCGCCGGCGGCCTCGGCTACATCGTGTTCGATGCCGACGGACCGAAAGGGCCGATCGCGCGCAATCTGGATGCCGACCGCGCCGAGGCCATTCGCACCGCGTGCAAGCTGCAGCCTGGCGATGCGGTGTTCTTCGCCGCCGGCAAGCTGGACGCCGCGCCGAAATTCGCCGGCGTGGTGCGCATGCGCCTGGCCGACGAGCTCGGCCTGGTCGAGAAGAACGCGTTCCGCTTCTGCTGGATCACCGACTTTCCGATGTACGAACTGAACGAGGAAACCGGACAGGTCGATTTCAGCCATAACCCGTTCAGCATGCCGCAGGGCGGAATGGAGGCGCTGAACACGCAGGACCCGCTGACCATCAAGGCGTTCCAATATGATATCGTGTGCAACGGTATCGAATTGTCATCCGGCGCGATCCGCAACCATCGGCCGGATATCATGGTGCGTGCCTTCGAGATCGCCGGCTACGCCGCGGACGAGGTGGAAAAGCGGTTCGGCGGCATGCTGAACGCGTTTCGTTACGGGGCGCCGCCGCATGGCGGATCGGCACCGGGGATCGACCGGATCGTGATGCTGCTCGCAGACGAGCCGAATATTCGCGAGGTGATCCTGTTCCCGCTCAACCAGCAGGGCGAGGATCTGATGATGGGCGCGCCGGCAGAAATTTCCGCGGCGCGGTTGAAGGAGCTGTCGTTGAAGATCGAGCTGCCGCCGAAGGCACGCACACAGAGCGGCTGACGCCGGCGGTCTCGGCGCGTCCCGTCGGCAGGGCGTTGGCATTGCCACGCGCCTCAGTGCAGCACTGCGAGCAATGTCGTCGCGACTAGCAGTGCTGCCAGCGAGACATTGACGCGCCGAGCTTGCACCGGATTGTGGAGGATGCGGGACAAGGCTGCGCCCGCTGATAGCCAGCATAGATGAATGAGGACGATCATCAGGCTGAGCACGGCTGTTTTGACGACCGCGTCCAGGCTGTGAGTCCCGGTGACGATCGTGGTGCCCGAGAACACCGCGGCGATCGCGAAATAGGCCTTCGGGTTGGCGATCGCCAACAGGAAGCCGCCTGCGAAAGCCGGGGCTGTGACAGGCCGATCGTGGTTCTCCAACGGGGGCGCGGTGGCAATCCGGAACGCCAGATAAAGCATGTAGGCGGCGGACAGGATGGCGAGCACGCGGGCCCCGTGCGGCATCGCGTGCACGACAGCGACTACACCGAAGGACACCGCCAGCAGAACCGCCATCGTGCCGCCGATAAGCCCGCAAACATAGTGCGATGACCGGCGGAACCCGAACGCGGCCCCGACAGCGGTTGCGCTGATGGTCGATGGTCCCGGACTGCCCATGATGACCACGGACTCCAGAAGCAACGTGATCAGCGGCCACGCTGTCTCAGGCAAAAAACCAGTCTGGCTGATCATCGGATTTCATGTAGCGTTGCCGAATGAAGGCAACCTTGCCCGAACGGCGCAGCCCCGGTCTTGAACGCTTGTGCAAGCCTCGGTCAGGCGATGGCGCCGCGGGTGACGCCCGCATCCGGTTCGGCCCTGGTGCCGAAGGGATCGAACGTCTGGAGGCATGCTTTCGCGGCCGGGCGTTTTCTCCGCATCGTCACGACACCTATGCGATCGGTATCACCCTGGCCGGGGTGCAGAGCTTTCGTTATCGCGGCGAGCAGCAGCATTGCCTGCCGAATCAATACCACATTCTGCATCCGGACGAACTGCACGACGGGGCAGCCGGAACCGAGGAAGGTTTTGCCTACCGGATCATCTATCTCGATCCCCGCCTCGTGCAGCAGGCGCAACCGGGCTTTCCGCTGCCTTTCGCTCGATCTCCGGTCGTGGATGCCTCGCGTCTGCCGTTCCGCATCGAGTCCGACACCTGGGATATTGATGCGGAAATCGACGATATCGCACGCATCGACCTCGTGGTTGCGCTGGTGGATTTGCTTGTTGCTGCCTCGAACGACCGCAGCAGGCCGGACCCGCTTGCTTGCGCAGCGGTCTCACAGGTCAGCGAACTGATCGCCGCCTGTCCGTCCCGGCGACATTCCATGACGGAGCTTGAACGCCTGTCCGGCCTCGATCGCTGGGCGCTCGCGCGGCAGTTCCGCGCCCTGTTCGGCACCAGCCCGAGTCGTTTCCGCAACTTGCGCCAACTGGATCACGTGCGCCGATTGCTCCGGGCCGGCACATCACTCGCCGAGGCGTCCAGCGAGGCGGGATTCGCCGATCAAAGCCATATGTCGAGACATTTCAAACGTGCCTACGGTCTCACGCCCGCTGCCTGGGTCAGGGCAACCGCATGGCGACTGCGCAGGCTGTGAGCCCGATTCTCGATCGGGCAGGCATCGTCATGGCGGGCCTTCGCCGCCCTATGCATGTAGCAACCCCGCGCCATGCAATCTGCGCACGTCCCGTCTTGGCCGGGCCTGACCCGGCCATCTACCCAAGAAGAGCATGCCGCGCGTGCTGCGCGACCCGATCGTTCCGGAAGATGGTCGGGTCTGACCCGGCCAAGACGGGAACTGCCTCCTGCCACGACACAAAGGGCACCGGCCGGGCGGGGCGTTGGTTCCGCCGCGCCGCTATGGAACACTCCCCGCAGCCGCAGCGCATGCTGCCGAGACATGTGACCGCGCAGCAAACAACTCGCTCGGCAAAGGGAAACGTCATGCCGATCCGCGCCACCGTGTTTCGCATCATCACCGTCATCGGGCTGACCCTGCTCACGGCACCCGCCCACGCAGCCGACTATCCGCCGCCGCACCAGGCGGACTGGGTCGCACACGACTTCCGCTTCCACACCGGCGAGGTCATGCCGGAACTGCGGCTGCACTACACCACCATCGGCGCCCCAACCGGGGAACCGGTGCTGATCATCCACGGCACCGCCGGCTCCGGCACCGGCCTGCTGAGCGCCGGTTTCGCCGGTGAGTTGTTCGGACCGGGCCAGCCGCTCGACGCGACCCGCTATTTCATCATTCTCCCGGATGCGCTCGGTGCCGGAAAATCCGCCAAACCCTCGGACGGGCTGCGTGCGAAATTCCCGCATTACGACTACGACGATATGGTGCTGGCCGAATACCGCCTGGTCACCGAAGGCCTCAACATCCACCATCTCCGCCTGGTGCTCGGCAATTCGATGGGCGGCATGCACACTTGGCTATGGGGCGTCACCTATCCCGGCTTTGCCGACGCGTTGGTGCCGATGGCGTCACAGCCCACCGCGATGGCCGCCCGCAACTGGATGATGCGGCGGCTGATGATCGAAAATGTCCGCCGGTCTCCGGACTATGACAACGGCAACTATACGCAGCAGCCGCAGTCCCTGCGTCTCGCCCGGGTGCTGTTCAACACCGGAACCAATGGCGGCACGCTGGCGTATCAACACCTCGCGCCCACCACCGCGAAAGCGGACGCCATGGTGGACAAGCAACTGGCCGCGCCATTCACCGCCGATGCCAACGACTTCCTGTACCAGTGGGATGCGTCACGCGACTACGACCCGGCCGCGAAGCTCGACCGCATCGATGCCGTCGTGCTGGCGATCAACTCCGCCGACGACGAACGCAACCCGGCGGAGACCGGCGTGATGGAACAGGCGATGCAGCGGGTGAAGAACAGTCACATTTATCTGATCCCGGCCAGCACCGAGACCCGCGGCCACGGCACCACCGGCATGGCGCGATTCTGGGCCCAGCAGCTCGATGCATTCCTGCGGACGGTGCCACAGCACGGCGGATAGCGGATCGGCAGGACATTTCTGGCCCCCGGTTCTGCCAGAGGAAATCCCGCATAGGAAATCCCGCAGAGGAAATCCGGCAGAGAAAATCTGGCAACACCGGGGGCCCAGATGCGAACTCGACTCGGCCCTGTAGTTCTATATATGTTCCTGTTCCCCGCCAGAACGCCGGGTGAACAGATGACCCAGACAGCCACTCTTCCGCAAGGGGCGCTCGATGCCCTGCGCGATCGTATTGCCCGTATCGAACGCGGCCCCGTGCGTCGCAAGCGTGCTGCGCTGCCGCTGCTGGCGCCGATCGACGCCGCCTTGCCGGAAGGCGGGCTGGCGCTGGGCGCGCTGCATGAGGTCGCCGGCGGCGGCGCCGATATCGAGCATGGCGCCGCAGCGGCGTTGTTCATCGCCGGCATTCTGGCCCGCCACCGCGGCCCGGTGCTGTGGGCGATGGAACGCGCCGACCTGTTTGCGCCCGGTCTGGCAGCCGCCGGCCTGCATTCCGATCGGGTGATCTACGTCGAAGCCGGCAAGCCCGCCGCCGTGCTGCAGGTCATGGAGGAAGGCCTGCGCCATCCTGGCCTGGCCGGCGTGGTCGGAGAGATCAGCGGCCGACTGACTCTGACCGCATCCCGCCGCCTGCAACTCGCCGCGGAAAGCACTGGCGTGGTCGCCTTCACGCTGCGGCGCAGCCGGCGGCACAACGACGCGGCGCTGGACGAACCATCCGCCGCGGCGACCCGCTGGCGGATCACCGCCATCCCGTCGCCGCCCGCCCTGCCGCACGCGCCGGAAACGCCGGGGTTGGGGCGACAACGCTGGCGGCTGGACCTGCTGCGTTGCCGGGCCGGGGAGCCCGCATCCTGGATCGTGGAGGCATGCGATGCGAAGGGTCGTCTCGGTCTGGTTGCCAACCTTGCCGACGGATCGATTGCGCCGGCGCGGCACGCCTCCGGAGGGCACCCCGCCGCAGGGCACTCCCTTGGTGACGTCGCAGCATGACGGGCGGCGGCTGACGGTCGCCGCGGCGGATCAGGCCGCAGCCGATCTGGGACTCTATGCCGGGATGCCGCTGGCCCAGGCACAGGCGCTGGTGCCGAACCTGGCCATCCTGCCCGCCGAACCCGAGGCCGACGCCGCAGCTTTGCGCGACCTGGCCGCCTGGTGCCTGCGCTACACCCCGCTGACCGCGGCCGCTCCGCCGGACGGCATCTGGCTGGACGTGACCGGCTGCGCCCATCTGCATGGCGGGGAGCGGCGGCTGCTGCGGGACCTGACGGAGCGTCTGACCGCGCAGGGGCTTGCCGCGCGGGCCGCCGTCGCCGACACGCCGGGTCTGGCGCACGGCCAGGCCCGCTACGGAGACGGCGAGGAGGACCTGCCGATCGAGGCGCTGCGCCTGCCCGACGCCACGCTCGCCGGCCTGCATCTGCTGGGCGTGGAACGCATCGGGCATTTGCTGAACATGCCGCGTGCCCCGTTGACCCGCCGCTTCGGACCGCAGGTCACGCTGCGGCTGGACCAGTTGCAGGGCCAGGTGTTCGAGCCGATCGAGCCGATTTTCCCGCCCGAACTGGTGCAGGCGCGGCTCGGCTTCGTCGAACCGCTGCTGACGGCGGACGCTTTTTCCAGTGTGATCGCGCGGCTGGTGCAAACGATCTGCGCGGCGTTGGAACAAACCGGCCGGGGCGGCCGCCGGCTCGATCTGCTGTTCGAGCGGGTGGACGGCTCGATCCAATGCATCCGTATCGGCACCGCCCGCCCGTCACGCGACGCACGGCACCTGGTTCGGCTGCTGGAGGAGCGGCTGGAACGGGTCGATCCCGGGCTTGGCGTGGAAGCGATGCGGCTGATCGTGCCGGTGGCAGAACCACTCGCCTATGCGCAGTCCAGTTTGGGGGAGGATGCGACGCAGGCGGATCTGTCGGCGCTGGTGGATCGGCTGGGCAATCGGCTGGGGGCAGCTTGCGTCTATCGGATGGCACCGGTGGAGAGCGACGTGCCGGAACGCGCCGTGCGGCGCATCTCGGCACTGGCGCCCTTGCGGCGAATGAGCTGGCCGGAGGACCTGCCGCGTCCTGTGCGCCTGCTGGACCCGCCGCAGCCGGTGGAGACGATCGCGCTGCTGCCGGATCATCCGCCGGTCGCGTTCACCTGGCGACGCGTGCGCCATCGCGTGCGTCGCGCTGACGGGCCCGAACGCATTGCCGGTGAGTGGTGGCTGCGCGATGCGGAAATGCGGTCGGTGCGGGACTATTTCCGGGTGGAAGACGAGCAGGGGCGACGCTTCTGGCTGTTTCGGCGTGGCGATGGACAAGCCGCGGCAACCGGCGATCTTGCGTGGTTCCTGCATGGGTTTTTCTGACGTGAGCCGGGGGACCGCCAGGGGGCTGCAACGGAGAGGATGACATGCGGACCTGCTGGATCTGCCGCGAAATCGTCCGTGTGCGCTGGGACAGCCGTGTTTCGTGCAGCGGTGCGGTCGGGGGCAAGGGTAATAGATTTAGCGGCGTGATGCCGGTGTGGTCGGAAAGTTAGGATTTTATCACAAAGTGCGCAAAGTTCCCGAAGGTCACAAAGACGAAGTTATTTTTCATAGGGTGAATCGGCGAAGCCCATGCTTTGGCGGGGCGTTTCTGCTTCGGGATTGTCTGGCTGTGCCGGGGCAGCCGAGTTTCGTGCAGCGGTGCGGTCGGGGGCAAGAGTAATGGGTTTAGCGGCGTGATGCCGATGTGGTCGAAGAGTTGTGATTTTATCAGAAAGTTCGCAAAGGTCACAAGGGCGATTTTATTTTTTCATAGGATGAATCGGCGAAGCCCATTCTTTAGCAGGACGTTGTTGAAATTCATCAGCAGGCCGATACGGCATCCGCTCAGCCGTAGATAGGTCACCATCTGGGCCTCATGTACCGGCAGGATATGTTCGATCGACTTGATCTCAATGATCAGAGAATTTTCCACTACGACATCGGCACGATATGCGCGGGGAAGACGGATATTCTCGTACATCAGCGGCAGTGCCACCTGCCGCTCAAACGCTATTCCGCTCTCTTCGAGTTCCCAGCACAGACATTCCTCATAAACGTCTTCCAGCAGGCCGGGACCGATTTTCCGATGAACCTTGATGGCCAGCCGAATCACCTCACCGCTCCGGTCAATCCAACCATCGACACCGCCATCCCCAAAACGAACGCAACCTTCTTTGTGACCTTCGTGATCTTTGTGATTCATGAAGCTTTCCCACCATCGCCGCCCCGCCAGAGTAACCAAGAATTGCGTCTCACACTTGCCAAACCATTAACCCCACACAGCGCCAATCCGGAGCGATCTTCCGTTGCATGACACCCCATGTGCAGAACTGCAGGTCACCACCAACTACTCCTTCCTGCGTGGCGCTTCGCATATCGAGGAACTGATCGCACAGGCTGCCAGCTTCGGCCTTTCCGCCCTCGGCATCACCGATCGGAATTCGCTCGCCGGCATCGTGCGCGCCAATCAGCGCGCCAAGGAAGCCAATATCCACCTGGTGGTCGGCTGTCGTCTCGACCTTGCCGACCACAGCTCCGTCCTTGTCTATCCCACCGATCGCGCTGCCTATTCGCGCCTGACCCGCCTGCTTACACTCGGCAAAAGTCGCGCGGGCAAAGGCGCCTGTGAGCTGCACTGGCACGACCTCACGGCCCATGGCGATGGCATGATCGCGGTCCTGTGCAACAGCCTCACCATCCAGAACATGCAGCGCCTGAAAGCCGATTTCGCAGACCGCGCCTACGTCGCCCTGACACTGCAGCGTCACCCGAACGACGCCATCCGCCTGCGTCAGGTCGCGGACCTTGCCCACGACACGGGCATCCCCACGGTCGCCACGGGCGACGTGCTGTATCACACACCGCAGCGCCGCATCCTGCAGGACGTGCTCACCTGCATCCGCGAAGGCTGCACGATCGACGCCGCAGGCTTCCGCCGCGAACGCTCCGCCGATCGTCATCTGAAAACGCCCGAGGAAATGGCGCACCTGTTCGCGCGCCATCCCGATGCCATCGCGCGCATCGGCGAAATCGTCGAGCGCTGCCGCTTCTCGCTCGACGAGCTGCGCTACCAGTATCCGAATGAAGTGCGCATCCCCGGCCAGACCCCGCAGCAGGCACTGCAACATCTCACCTGGGAGGGTGCCGCAAACCGCTATCCTGATGGCATGCCGGACACCGTACAGCGTCAGCTCCACCATGAGCTCGATCTGATCGCGCAATTGGACTACGCGCCCTATTTCTTGACGGTGCACAGCATCGTCCGTTTTGCCCGCAGCCAAGGCATCCTGTGCCAGGGCCGCGGCTCCGCCGCCAATTCCGCGGTCTGCTACGTGCTTGGTATAACCTCGATCGATCCCACCCGCGGTGGCCTGCTGTTCGAACGCTTCGTCAGCGCCGAACGCAAGGAACCCCCCGACATCGACGTGGATTTCGAGCACGAACGCCGCGAGGAAGTGATCCAATGGGTCTACAACACTTATGGCCGCCATCGTGCCGCATTGTGCGCCACCGTCATCCGCTATCGCGGCCGCGGTGCCATCCGCGACGTCGGCAAAGCACTCGGCCTGACCGAAGACGTCACCGGCGCACTTTCATCGCAGGTCTGGGCCTGGAGCGATGAAGGCGTCGCGGAAGAACATGCTGCCGAACTGAATTTCAACATGCAGGATCGCCGCCTGCGCCTGGCCCTGGAGCTCGCACGCGAACTGATCGGCTTCCCGCGCCATCTGTCGCAGCATCCCGGCGGTTTCGTGCTGACCGAGGATCGGCTCGACGACCTGGTTCCGATCGAGCCTGCCGCCATGGAAAAGCGCCAGGTCATCGAATGGGACAAGGACGACATCGACATCCTGCGCTTCATGAAAGTCGATGTACTCGGCCTTGGCATGCTCGGCTGCATGCGACGGGCCTTCGATCTGCTGGCGCAACACCGCGGGGAACGTCTGGATCTCGCCACTATACCAGCGGAAGATCCAGCTACCTACGCGATGATTCGCAAGGCCGATACGCTGGGCACGTTCCAGATCGAATCGCGGGCGCAGATGTCGATGCTGCCCCGACTGAAACCGCGCACCTTCTACGACATCGTCATCCAGGTGGCGATCGTGCGCCCAGGCCCGATTCAAGGCGACATGGTGCATCCCTATCTGCGTCGGCGCGAAGGCATCGAACCCGTGGTCTACCCCACACCGGAACTGCGCCGCGTGCTGGGAAAAACCCTCGGTGTCCCGCTGTTCCAGGAACAGGCAATGCAGGTGGCGATTGTCTGCGCCGGATTTACCCCCGGAGAGGCGGACGCCCTGCGCCGCAGCATGGCGACATTCAAGTTCACTGGCGGCGTCTCCGCATTTCGCGACAAGCTGATCTCCGGCATGGTGGAACGCGGCTACACACCGGAGTTCGCGGACAAGACGTTCAGCCAGATCGAAGGTTTCGGCAGCTACGGCTTCCCTGAGAGCCACGCTGCAAGTTTCGCCTTGATCGCCTACGCCTCGGCCTGGATGAAATGCCACCATCCGGACGTTTTCTGCGCCGCATTGCTGAATGCACAGCCGATGGGATTTTACGCGCCGGCACAGATCGTACGCGATGCACAGTTGCACGATGTGGCGGTGCGACCGGTCTGCGTGAACCAATCGCAATGGGACTGCACGCTGGAACCGAACCAAGGCCACAGCTTCGCCGTGCGGCTCGGCCTGCGCATGGTGAAAGGACTGGCCACCCAACACGGCAACGAAATTGTCGTGCGCCGCTGCGATGCGCCGTACCACTCCGTGGAGGATGTCTGGCGTCGTGCCGCCGTGCCGGTTGCCGCACTGGAACGCCTGGCGGAGGCGGACGCGTTCCAGGCATTGGGACTCGACCGTCGCAACGCGCTGTGGGCGATCCGCGGATTGGCGGATGCACGCCTGCCCTTGTTTGACCTTGCCGCATCACGCCCTGACCAGGTCCGGCCCAGCATCGCCGCTCGACCGGAGGCAAATGACCGGACCAAGGCCGGTCATCAGGAACCGGGCGTCAGCCTCCCCGCCATGACCCAGGGGCGCCAGGTCGTGGAGGACTATCGCAGCGTTGGGCTCAGTCTGCGGCAACATCCTGTTGCCTTCCTGCGAGCCGATCTGGATGCGCAACGCATCACCCGCTGTGCCGATCTGGCCCATGCGCGCGACGGACAGCGGCTCAGCGTCGCCGGCATCGTGCTGGTGCGACAACGACCCGGCAGCGCGGAGGGCGTGCTGTTCGTCACCATCGAGGATGAGACCGGCCATGCCAATCTGATTGTCTGGCCCTCGGTGTTCGACCGTCAGCGTCGCCTGATCCTCACCGCCAGCATGATCGCCTGCCGCGGCAAGCTGCAGCGCGAAGGTGAGGTGATCCATGTCGTCGCCGACACGCTCACCAACCTCTCCGGGCTATTGCGCAGCGTCAGCGAACGGCAGGGCGAATTTCCGCTGGAGCATGGCCGAGGTGACCAGGTAACGCATGGCGGCGGACCCGATCAGCGGGACGGCAAGGGAGTTGGCGATCGGCCGATCCGCGACATCTACGTGCGGAACCTGCGACTGGGCAGCGGCATTAAGGTCCCGACACGGGATTTCCGCTGATCGCTCGCGATCCCAGTCAGCCTTCCAGGAAGCGCGCCACCGCCGGCACCGCCCGCAGAGCCGCAAGCTCCTGCTCGGTGGGAAGCTGCGGCCGATCGCGCAGTTGGTTCACCATGCACAGGAACCCCAGTTGCTCGCCGGCATTGGCGCGGAACTGATGCCAGGTCCAGGCCGGGATGCTCACCAGATCGAACTGTTTCACGTCGCGCACGGCATCGCCCAGCAGACATTCCCCGTGCCCGCGCAGGATCATCACCGCATGGGCATGCTCGTGCCGCTCCAGAGTGGAATAACCGCCGGTGTCCATCTCGAAATAACGCAGGTCGCAACCCAGATCCGGTTCGTGGAACAGCACCTGGCGCGAGATGTCCTTGAATGGTGCATCGCCGTCCTGCTTGTAGGGGAGGTGCGCAACCTCATCCCAGCGATAGCCATCCTGAAACGCACGCAGCAGCGGTGAGTGTTCGTGATCCATGCGGTCCCTACCGGTAACGATGACTGGCGACGGCGCGGGTGAAGGCGGCGGTCTCCTCGGTGAGATTGTCGCGCGCCATCAACAGATTGCCGCCGATCAGCAACATTGCGTCCGAACCGTAGAAGTCAAGCAGTTCCGGCACGCGCGCCAGGGTCATGCCGCCCGCCGGCACCGGCAGGCTTGGCAGCACGCCGGCGGCCGGATCGCGTGCCTTGTCAGCGAGCCGGCGGCAGGTCTCCGGCGAATAGCCGAAGCGCCCGCCGAAATTCGGGAAGATCACGGCATCGGCGCCGAGCAGCCGGAACAGCATGCCGATCAGCAGAGGTGGGGCGATGCGGGCCGCGCCGCCCAGGCTGGGATGGGCGAAGAATGCCATGTCCGGGAATTCCGCCACCAGTGCCTGCATGGTGGCGAAACCGGCAATCAACGGCGCCAGCATCACGCAGCTCAGACCGGCACCGCGGGCCAGCATGATCTGTTGCCGCATCTGCTCGATATGGCCGGACAGGCTGGGGATGTAGCGGGTGGCATGGCCGGTGCTGCGGGCCGCGCGCGCCACTGCGGCGGCGCAGGCCGGCACCCGCGCCGCGAAGGGGCTGTATGACTGATCCGCCAGGCCGTGATCGTCCTTGATGTAATCCACGCCGCCCAGTGCGAACCGTTCCGCCAGGTCCGCCAGGCGTTCCGCGGACAGTCCCTGCGGCTTCAACGCCGAACAGGTCAGCGCGCGATCGACCGCACCGACGCGCGCCCGCAATCCGGAAATGCCGGCGTGCGGGCCGGTGAAACGCGCGATCAATGCGGGTGACAACGCGATGTCGTGCAGCACCACGTCATCATGCAACGACGTATTGCCGAACAGCATGTTCAGCAACTGCCCGGCATCACGGCCGACCGTCGCCAACGCCAGGCCGATGCGCACGGCGAACCGACCCTCGCCGCAGTCATCGATCGCCTCTACTTCGCCCACGATGTCACGCAGGATGTCGGGTGCGTCGATCGCCGCCAGCGGCATCTCGACGCTTTGCTCGACGGCGATCGCCTGTGCCCGTGCCTCGACCGACGCCGCGTCGCTGCGCAGGTGATAGGTGACGGACAGGCGCTGCGTCATGCGCGCGGCACCACCAGCGCATCCACCGCGACCGCCCCGCAGGCGCCAAGCATGACCGGGTTGATGTCCACGGCTTCAAGCCGATCGCCGAGTGACATGGCAACGTCCTGCAGTTTCAACAGCAGATCGACGAAGCCGCGCGCGGCATCGCCATGGGTCCAGCGCGGACTGTGCAGCACGCGTCCCAGGCTGCTTCGCAACAGCCGCTGTTCGATGGCCGCGCGGGACACCGGCACCGGCCAGATGCAGACATCGCGCAGCGCTTCGGCGTAGATGCCACCCAGCCCGGCCAGCAACACCAGGCCGACCCCGGGCGAGCGGCTGATGCCGGCAATGGCTTCCATCGAGCCCGCCACCATGGCCTGCACGATCACACGCGGACAATTCACCGCCGCATAGGCGGCGTCCAATGCGGCCTCATCGCGAAGATTGGTGCGCACCAGGCCCAGATCACTCTTGTGCGCGACACCTTCAACGACGCCCTTCAGCACCACGGGCCAGCCGGCAGCCTGTGCGGCGGCGCGCGCCTGCTCCAGGCTGGCGCATTCCCTGGTGGTGACGACGGATACGCCGAAGCTTTCCAGCAGCCGCAGGCTTTCCGGCTCGGTGAGCGGACGCGCCGGCAGGGGCGGCGTGGCGTCCGCCGGCGCCGTAACGGGCGGCATATCGGGCGGTGCGGTCAGCATCGCGCTGATGCCTTCCAGCACGATGTCGGTCTCGGTGAACACCGGCATGCCGTGGCTTTCGTACCAGGCGCGTTCGGTGTCCGGCAGTCCGCCCGGCGTAACGATCAACAGCGGCTTTCCCGCGGTTTCGCGGGCGGTGGCGAGTGCTGCGCGGTACGGATCGCCCTGCCACGGGTTCATCGAATGCACCAGCGCCAGGCAGACGCCGACGCCGGCATCGCCGACCAGCAGGGACGGCACCGAGCTGGAGCGGCGCATGCCGCCGAAGATGCCGAGGTCCAGCGGATTGCCGATGCGGGAGAACACGCGCTGGGTATCGATCTGGCGATGCGTGTCCTCGCTGAACGAGGCGAGCGGAACGCCCATCGCCGCGGCACGGTCGGCAATCAGCGACGCGCCGGCGCCGGAGGTGGACATGGCGCCGAGCGCGCCGCGCTGGCGGCCGTAGCGGTCCAGCAGGGCGGCGGCGGTCATCAGCCCTTCCAGCGTGGCGACGCGCGACACACCACAGGCGTCCAACAGCGCGTCATAGGCGGCCGAATCGCCGGCCATGCGGGAGGAATGCGCCACCGCGGCTCGTGCGCCAGCATCCGAGCTGCCGATCTTCAGGGCGACCACGAATTTTCCCACGTCATGCGCCGCCAGGGCCAGGCGGCGGAAGCGCGGACCGTCGTCAAGGCTGTCGATCAGCAATGCGATCACCCGGGTCGGTGCGTGGCCGATCGCGTATTCCATGTAGTCCAGGACTGAGAGATCGGCCTCGTTGCCGGCGGAGGCGAACAGCGACAGGCCGGCGCCGAGCATACGCAGGCGGCCGGCCATGGCGTCGAACAAGGCGCCGCTATGGGAGAATATGGAGATGCCGCCTGGCGGTTGACGCTTCGCATGCGAGGTGTTGAAGCCGATCGAGAGCGGATGATGCGCGTTGTAGATGCCGTTGCAGTTGGGTCCGACGATGCGGATGCCTTCCTCGGCGGCGATGCGCGCCAGTTCCGCCTGGCGTTCCGTACCGCTGACGTCCAGGCTTTCGGCATAGCCGGCAGACCCGACGATTGCCGCCTTCAGCCCGGCGCGCGCGCAGTCCCGTACCGCCTGCACCGCCGCCTCGGCCGGTATGGCGAGGAAGGCCACGTCGACCTGCTCCGGCACCGCGGCGAGGTCGGGGAAGCAGGGGATGCCGTTCACCTGCTTCAACCGCCGGCTGATGCCGTAGACGCCGCCTGGGAAACCTGTATCGCGCACGTTGTTCAGCACGATGTAGCCATGCTTGGTGGTATCGTCGGAGGCACCGATCACCGCCACGGCACGTGGGTGGAACATTGCGTGCAGTGCGTCATGTTTGGCGGTCTGGTCGGGCATTCGGCAAGGCTCCGGTCTGCGAGGGGCGCGCATTCTGTCGACGCGGACAGGGCGAGTCCACCGGCCGCGCCGCCCTGGCAAATTGCTCCGCCCTGCCCCGCTGTCTATGGTCCCGCCGCTGCCAACGGAGGACTCTGCGTGAGCGACACGAAGCAAGGCGACACCGGGCCGGTGCTGCTGATCGAGGATCGCGGCCATATCCGCATCCTGACCATCAACCGCCCGCACCGCTCCAACGCGATGTCACCGACGCTGACCGATGCGCTGGTGACGGCTTTCGTCGAGGCCAATGCCGATCCCGAGGTACGCGCGGTGATCCTGACCGCGGTGGGCGATCGGGCATTCTGTGCCGGCGCCGATCTGAAGGAGCGCGCCGAGGCGGATGCCGCCGGCAAGCCGTTCCAGCCGTTGCTGTCGCGCATCCAGCGTTACGTCTACGAAGTGGTGCTGGAGACCTTCAAGCCGACCATCGCCGCGCTGAACGGGTCCGCCGTGGCGGGCGGCTGCGAACTCGCGCTGGCCTGCGACATGCGGGTTGCGGCGGAGCATGCGCTGATCGGCCTGCCGGAAGCGAAGCGTGGCAAGGGCGCGCATTTTGCCAATGTCATGCTGCCGCGGATCGTGCCGATGGCGATCGCCTATGAGCTGCTCTATCTCGGCGAGTATATCGGCATGGAGGAAGCGCGGCGCTGGGGCCTGGTGAACCGCGTGGTGCCGAAGGGCGAGGCGCTGAACGAAGCGCTGAAACTGGCCGAGGCGATCTGCGAGAATGCGCCGGTCACGCTGCGGCGCATGAAGGAAACCGCGGTGCGGGCGAACGGCATGCCGGTGAATGCTGCGCTGCGCCTGAACGAAGGGATCAGCCCGTATCAGAGCGAGGACCGCGTCGAAGGCGTGCGCGCCTATGTGGAGAAGCGCAAGCCGGTGTGGCGGGGACGCTGACAGGCCTGTGGCCGAGGGTGCGCCCGGTCACGGCGTCAGGACGCCGCGATGGCGGCAGATCAGGGATCGTCGCCGCACCCTCCGCGTCATGGCCGGGACTTGACCCGGCCATCTGCACACGGACGATCGGGGCAGAGGGCCGGAGTCACGCCCGGCCATGACAACAAATAGGGGAAAGCAAATGTGGGAACCGAGCCAGCGCTACCCGGACCCGGCGGTCCAGGTCATGGATGCCAGCTTCAACAAATACCGCCTCCCGCTCGCCTCGGTGGAACAGCTCGCCAGCGGCTGCCGCTGGTCGGAAGGGCCGGTGTATTTCGGTGACGGCCGCTTCGTGCTGTGGAGCGACATCCCCAACGACCGCATCCTGAAATGGGAGGAGGAGACCGGCACCGTCTCGGTGTTCCGCAAGACCTCGCACAATGCCAACGGCAACACCCGCGACCGGCAGGGCAGGCTGGTGACCTGCGAGCATCGCGGCCGCCGCATCAGCCGCACCGAATATGACGGCAGCATAACCGTGCTGATGGACAGCTACCGGGGCAAACGGCTCAATTCCCCCAACGACCTGGTGGTGAAGTCCGACGGCTCCATCTGGTTCACGGATCCGACGTTCGGATTGCTCGGCTACTACGAGGGCGAAAAATTCGATCCGGAACTGCCCACCGCTGTCTATCGCATCGACGGCCAGACCGGCGAGGCCAGCCTGGTAGCGGACGACGTGGAGGGTCCCAACGGATTGGCGTTCTCGCCCGATGAATCGAAACTGTACGTGGTGGCGTCGCGGGCCGAACCGAACCGGCTGATCCGCGTGTTCGATGTGGTGGACGGCACCAAGCTGGCGAACAACCGCGTGTTCATCGACGCCGGTCCCGGCACACCGGACGGATTCCGCGTCGATATCCACGGCAATCTTTGGTGCGGCTGGGGCATGGGCACCGCCGACCTCGACGGCGTGCGCATCTTCAATGCGGAGGCCGCGCCGATCGGCCATATCGCCTTGCCAGAGCGTTGCGCCAATCTGTGCTTCGGCGGACGCTGGCGCAATCGGCTGTTCATGGCGGCGAGCCATGGGCTGTACGCGCTGTATGTGAACACGCAAGGCTGCGCGGGCGGTTGATGTTCAACCCGCAGGCGCATGGCAGCACGGTCCGCACGGAAGTCCTCGCCGGCATCACAACCTATCTGACCATGGCCTACATCGTCGTGGTCAATCCCGGCATCATGGCCGCCGCCGGGATCGACCACGGCGCGGCCTTCGTCGCCACCTGTGTCGCCGCGGCGATCGGCTCCGCCGCCATGGGGCTGTTCGCCAACCTGCCGCTCGCCCTCGCGCCCGGCATGGGGCTGAACGCCTATTTCACCTTCGTCGTGGTCAAGGGCATGGGCGTGCCCTGGCAGACCGCGTTGGGCGCGGTGTTCCTGTCCGGCGTGCTGTTCCTGATCGTGAGCGTGCTGCGCGTGCGCGAATGGCTGATCAATGCCGTCCCGATGTCGCTGAAACTCGGCATCGGCGCCGGCATCGGCCTGTTCCTCGGGCTGATCGGCCTGCATGAAATGGGCCTCGTCACCGCCAATCCCGACACCCTGGTCAGCCTCGGCAGACTCGATACGCCGGCCACCCTGCTGTCCTGCCTCGGCTTCCTGATCATGGCCGGACTGGCGGCACGCGGCATCACCGGCTCGATCCTGATCGGCATCCTGGTCACCGCACTGCTGGGCGTCCCGCTCGGGCTGACCACGCTGCATGGCGTGGTGTCGACGCCGCCTTCGATCATGCCCACCCTGTTCCAGCTCGACATCGCCGGCGCCCTGAAACTCGGCGTGCCCGTGGTGGTGCTGACCTTCTTCCTGGTGGACGTGCTGGACAACGCCGGCACGCTGATCGCCACCACACATCGTGCCGGACTGATGCGACCGGACGGAACCGTCCCGCAATTGCGCGAGGCGCTGCTCGCCGACAGCGGCGGCGCCGTCCTCGGTGCCCTGCTGGGGACCAGCACGACGACCAGCTACATCGAAAGCGCGGCCGGCATCCAGGCGGGCGGGCGAACCGGCCTGACCGCGATCGTCGTCGCGGCGCTGTTCCTGCTCACCCTGCTGTTCGCCCCGATCGCCACCGCCATCCCGGGCTTCGCCACCGCGCCGGCGCTGGTGTTCGTCGCCTGCCTGATGACCGCCGCCCTGCAACACCTGCGCTGGGACGATGCCAGCGAATACGTGCCTGCGACGATCGTCGCTGTGGCGACACCGTTCACCTTCTCGATCGCCACCGGCATCGGCCTGGGCTTCATCGTCTATGTCGTGGTGAAGCTGCTGGCCGGCCGGGTCGGCGACATCGCCGGCGCGGTCTGGGTGATTGCGGGCTTGTCCGCGCTGCGCTTCGCGCTGGGTTGAGCGCGCCGGTCCGCCCGCGTACGGACCGCGCTCAGCCGTCACCGCCTCAGGCGAAGGCTGCCTTCGTCTGCGTGCCCAGATCGCGGAACTTCTCGGAGACCGATGCCAGCCGCGCATCCCATTCCTGGTTGATCGGCTGGTTCTCGATCAGGGCGTGGAACCGCACCATCATCATGATCAGGAACAGCGGCTTGATGAAGGCCGCGCGCAGCGGTCCGGCCAGCAGCGCCGCGATCAGCAGCGTGGCGATGCCGGCGGATTCGTGCACCGCCTGCGGCAGCATCCAGGTGATCGCGCCGGCCGGGATCAGCAGCAGCAGCCACAGCACGACGGTCAGCACCCGCTCCAGGATCACGATCCAGACCGAGGTCTTCAGGATCGGCTTGGCATTCTGCGCGTAATACACGATGCCCTCGCGTGCGCCGCGCCAGGGATCGCCGTCGTCGCGCGCCAGATTGTAGGACAGGATCACCTTGTCCAGATACCGCGTCGCCGCCCGCAGAATGATATTGGCCAGGTTGGACAGCGCCTGCAGCCCCGGAACCGGCAGCATGTCGGATATCCAGTCCAGCGTCCGGTGGAACGCGCCCAGGATCCCTCGCACCAGCATGTTGAGCCCGAACAGTGCGTTCACCTGGCCGAAGCGCTCGGTCACCACCCGCTTGCCGTAGGACAGCATGGATTCGCTGCCGTTGCCGACCTGGCCGCGGGTGATCAGTTCGGTCAGCACCGCTACATGGCCGCAGGCCAGCAGGTGCAGCACATAGCGCAGGATCGCACCCCAGACCCAGCCCACCGCCACCAGGCAGCCGACCAGCCAGACCACGCCGAACGCGCTGGCGATGTGCGTGCCCAGCCAGGCCGCGCCGCCAAAGGCAATCACCAGCCAGACGATGCAGGCGATCGAGTAGCCCAGCAGGATGCCGAATCGCGCCAGCGCATAGGGCATGCTTTGCATCAACAGGCCGATCGCCGTGCCCAGCCCGTGATCGCGGACCTGCAGCCGGTAGCTGTGGCGCACCGCCGCCGGCGGAGGGCTCGACCAGGCGCCGGGATTGGGCACGAAGCGGATCGTATCGTCGTCCGACATGGTTCCCCCCTGGACAGTCACAATCGAGGGATCATCGATCCGTGACGTCGCCAGGGGGAAATCACGAGATGGTGCTGAACGAATGCATCGCGTCGGGGCGTTGCCCCGAACCCCACCAGAAGGCGTTGCCTCCTGGACTTCCAGCAAAGGCTCGCCGTTGCAATCAATTCGTTTTGGGTCGAGGAGGGCACGCGAGCGCCTCAGACCAACCCCAAACAGTCCCGGTTCCAAGGGCCGGGCCCTTGGCGGGGTTTCAAGGGGCAACGCCCCCCACCTCCTTCCTGCACCCCACCACAAGGCGTGATGCGTGGCGCAGTCTGCGGCACCGCTACCGCGTCGGGCGCCCCTCGATCGGATATTGCGGGTCGTTGTAGCCAGGCGTTGAGGGATGACCCGGCGACACCAGCCGATCCACCAGCGCCTCGTCCTCAGCGTCCAGCCGGCAGGCCAGCGCGGTGACATAATCCTCCCACTGCGCCTCCGTGCGCGGGCCGCCGATCGCAGCCGACACCAGCCGGTTGTTCAGCACCCAGGCGAACGCGAACTGCCCTGGGGTCACGCCCTTCTCGCGTGCCCGCGCCGCAATCTCCTGCGCGATCGCCAGGCTTTCCGGCCGCCATTCCGATTCCATCATCCGCCGGTCGCGCCGCCCGGCGCGGCTGTCCGGCTCCGGCGCCACGTTGGGGGCATATTTGCCGGTCAGCACGCCGCGTGCGAGCGGGCTGTACGGCACCACACCCAACCCGAAATAGCCGCAGGCGGGGAGATGCTCCGTCTCCACCTCGCGGTTCAGCGCGT
This sequence comes from uncultured Alphaproteobacteria bacterium, assembly GCA_963789495.1. Lineage (GTDB taxonomy): Bacteria > Pseudomonadota > Alphaproteobacteria > Acetobacterales > Acetobacteraceae > CAWBLP01. The sequence goes on along the minus strand of CAWBLP010000007.1, from coordinate 33,365 downwards.
TGTACAGGGGCTGGCTCGCCGCCGGCCGGTCGATCCCCGCCGCGTCGCACAGACGGCAGATCTCCGCGACCCGCCAGCTCCGGTAGTTGGACACCCCGAAATAGCGCACCTTGCCGGCGCGGATAACATCGGCCAGCGCGTGCACGGTCTCGGCCAGCGGCGTGCCGTGGTCCTCCTTGTGCAGGTACAGCAGGTCGATCACGTCGGTGCCCAGGCGGCGCAGGCTGGCATCCACCGCCTCGATCACGTGGCGGCGCGACAGGCCGCGCGCATTGGGGCCCTCGCCCATCGGATTGGCGCATTTGGTCGCCAGCACCCACCAGGCACGGTTGGCGGCGATGGCGCGGCCGACCACCTCCTCTGACCGGCCGCCATTATAGGTGTCGGCGGTATCGATGAAGTTCACCCCCTGGTTGCGGGCGCGATCGACGATGCGCCGGGCCGTGGGCTCGTCGGTCGGGCCGCCGAACATCATGCTGCCGAGGCAGAGCGGCGACACTTTCAGGCCGGTGCGGCCGAGCGGGCGATAGTCCATGGGGCGCTCCTTCGCGGTTCCTGCTGTCCAGCCTACACCGGACAGGCTTGAATGGCGGGATGGGGAATCGGGAAACGCCGCGGCCGAGCCTGGGGTCGCTGTTCATGGGCTTTGTCAGCATCGGCATGGTGAGCTTCGGCGGTGGCTTGGCGGCCTGGATCCGGCGGGAGGTGGTGCAGCGCCGCGGCTGGCTGGACGACCAGCAGTTCCTGTCCGGCTATGCGCTCAGCCAGCTGATCCCTGGCGCCACCAACGTCAACCTGTCGGTGTTCATCGGCACGCTGCTGCGCGGCGCGGCCGGGGCGTTGGCCTGCTTCGCCGGGCTGACCGCCCTGCCGGTGGCGATCGTGCTGGTGATCGGCTCAATCTACCTGCGCTCGCAGGGCCTGCCCGGCGGGGCAACCTTCAGCGTGGCGCTGACCGGCATGGGGGCGGTGGCGATCGGGCTCAACCTGGGGATGGGGGTGCGGCTGGCGCGGCGCAACATTCGCCGTCTGGCGCCGGCGGCGATCACCGCGGTGATCGCCGGCGCCATCGGCCTGCTCGGGTTTTCGCTGGTGCATGTGCTGATGGTGATGATGCCGGTCAGCCTGGTGGTCGCCTGGTTGCAGGGACCGGAGACACGCCGATGATCGTCACCTTGTTGCAACTGGCCGGGCTGTTCGGGCTGCTCTCCTTGCTGGCGTTCGGCGGCGGGGCTGGGGTGCTGCCCGACATGCAGCGCGCGGCGGAGGCGCATGGCTGGCTCTCGGCGCATGAATTCCTCGATCTGTTCGCGATCTCGCGCGCCGCGCCGGGACCGGGGTCGCAGATCGTGGTGCTGATCGGGCAGAAGGCGGCCGGCCTGCCCGGTGCGGCGGTCGCTTTCGTGGCGATGTTCGCGCCGTCCTGCATGCTGGTGTATGTGGCCGCCAAATTCTGGCATCGCGCCGCGCAGGCGCCCTGGCGGGCGTTGGTGGAGCGTGCCCTGGCGCCGGTCGCCATCGGCATGACCTTCGCCAGCGGGCTCGCGCTGTTGCGCAGCACCGAGCACGGCTGGGCGGCCTATGCGGTGACGCTGGCCACCACTCTGGCCTTCGCCTTCACCGAGCTGCATCCCGTTGCCATGCTGGTGGCCGGCGCGGTCGTGCTGCTGGCAGCCGGCGGCTGACGGCGATCGCCCTGGCATTTGCGCGGGCTTTGCGATACCGCCCAACTGGTATGATACAAGGAACGGCCGATGCCGCTGCAATTGGGAATCGGAATCATCACCTATAACCGGCAGGCCCATGTTGAGCACACGCTCAACCAGATCGCGATCCACACCCGATATCCGTTCGTCACGGTGGCGGTTGCCGATGACGGCTCCACCGACGGCACCTTGGACATGCTGCAGGCGCGCAACACGATGCGGGTCACCGGCACGAACATGGGCGCGATCTGGAACAAGAACCGTGCCCTGTTCCTGCTGATGGAATTGTGTCGCTGCGACATTGTCGTGCTGCTGGAGGATGATGCGTTTCCCGCCGCCGAGAGTTGGGAAATGGAATGGATGAACGCCGCGTTGCGCTGGGGCCACGCGAATTTGGCCGGTGAGTGGATGCAGAAGCATTTCCTGTCCGGTTCCGGTACCGCGGAAGACCCGATTCTCAGTACCGCGGTGACCGCACAATGCTCGGTGTTCAGCCGGGAGGCTCTGCTGTTCGGCGGTTATTTCGATCCGCGCTTCAAAGGCTATGGCCATGGCCATGTCGAGCATTCCCGCCGCATGGTCCGGGTCGGCTATGGCGGCGTCGACGAGAAACACGAAGGACAATGGAGAACCGTGTTCAAGTTGCTGTTCGGCGGCATCAAGGTCGCCGAGACCAAGAGCTTCTTCAATCGGGAGCAGGCGGAGCGTAATCTCACCGTCGCCAAGGAGGCGTTCTCCGACTATCACTACCGCGCGCCGTGGCAGAATGAAGACGAAATGAAGCAGTTCCGGGAGGAGATGCGCTCGGCCACGCCGCGTGTGCTCTGAATCCGACCGTCTGGCGGGAAACCGTCTGGCGGGAAAGCGTAGGAACAGCCGATGCCGCTGCAATTGGGAATCGGGGTCGCCACCTATAATCGGCGGGACTACCTGGAACGCACGCTGAATCATATCGCGCTCCATACGAAATACCCGTTCACCGCGGTGGCCGTGGTCGACGATGGCTCCACCGACGGCACGCCGGACATGCTGCGCGGGCGCAACGCGACCTTCGTCACCGGCCAGAACATGGGCATCGCCTGGAACAAGAACCGGGCACTGTTTCTGCTGTCGGAACTGCAGCGCTGCGACATCGTCATCCTGCTGGAGGATGATTCCTTCCCGATCCGCGACGGTTGGGAGACGGAGTGGATGGATGCGGCATTGCGCTGGGGACACAGCAACCTGGCCGGCGACTGGATGAGCAAGTATTTCGTGTCGGGTACCGGCACGCTGGAAGACCCGCTGTACAGCACAGCGGTGACCGCGCAATGTTCGGTGTTCACCCGGGAGGCGCTGCTGTTCGGCGGCTATTTCGATCCGCGCTTTCGCGGCTACGGCCATGAACATGTCGAACATACCGCCCGCATGATACGTGTCGGCTACGGTGGCATCATCGCGGAAGCGGAGGGCCGCCGGCAGATGTATTTCCGGCTGCTGTACGGCGGCATCAAGGTCACCACCGGCCCGTCCTATCTCGACAAGGACCAGGTGGCGCGCAACGTGACATTCGCGAAACAGGCGCTGCACGACCACAGCTTTCGCGCGCCATGGCACACCGAGGATGACATGCGCCAGTTCCGCGACGAAATGCGCGCCGCCTCGCCACGCGTGCTGTGATCCCGGCTACAGCTTCAGGAACAACGGCTGACCGGGATGGAAGTGTTCGACCGGGAGCGTCATGATAAAACCGTTCATCAGCTCCAGTTGCAGCGTGATCGGCAAGGCCTCGGCGTCCCCGGGCACGCCGTCGAACACGATCCGGTCGGTCACGCCGCAGCACAGTGAGTTCCACGGCGCATAGGTGCCGTCGGAATTGAACGCGGTATGCACGTCGACGCGTGGATACCACACCGGGGTGTCGTGACTGACGCCGCCGATCTCGACCCGCAGCCACTTGATGTCGCTGTTCAGCAGGCACCAGCCTTCCACATCGACCGTCAGGCTTGCGGTTTCGGGCACGGCACGCAGTTCCAGGAACCAGTGCGCCGGTTGCACATCCACGACCATCCGCGGCGCCGCCTTGGCCGGCGCGACAGGTTTCGGCCGGCCACGCCCCGCGCGTCGCGGCTTGGCCAGCCAGAACAGATAGCTGGGCGTACGCTCCTCCGGCCGCAGCGCCTGGAAGTGCCGCCTGGTATAGTTCGGCAACAGCCGCAGGATTTCCGCGCTGCCCTCCGGGCTCAGGCCGAGCTCTCCGAGGAGGCCGCGCGCCATTTTGGCACCGGTGCGATCGGTTGCCAGCGGAAACGCCTCGGCCGTGGTGAAGCCGATCCGCCGCGCCATGGCGGCAAATTCCTCGGCGACGAACATGTGCTTGTCTTCGAGCGTCGCGAGATAGTCCAGCGCCCCCTGGTGCAGCGTGCCGCGCCGTTGCTCGCCGACCCAGTTGTGCAGCAACTGGCGATCGCGCGAGGCGGCCGGATCGCGCGCCATCTGCATGGCCACGATCTCCGCCACCGCGGTGGCCAGCGCCTGGTGGAAATGCAGCGCCGGCTCGGTGAAGAAGGCGATGCCGCCCGGCTTCAGGAAGCGGAACAGATCCTCCAGGAACGCCTCGACATCGGGAATGTGGTGCAGCACCTGGATGCCGGCGCAGGAATCGAAACTGGCATCGCGGAAGCAGCGCTCGTTGGTGCTGTAGGTGGCAAGCGTGACCGGCACGCGGGAGGCGACGCCGAGCCGTTCCAGATGCGCCTTGCAGAGTCTCAGCATGTCCACCGAGACGTCGGACAGCACGATGTCGTCCACCGCGTTGCTGGCCAGCACGGCGCGGGAGAATGCCCCGGTGCCGGCGCCGATTTCCACCATGCTGCCCAGCGAGTCGGGCCAACGGTCGCCCAGCAGCCGGCGGATCTGGCGGTAGTCGGCCAGCGACCTTGTGTCGTTGATGCCGTGGTCGGCGTCGTACTGGTGCGGGTCGAGCTGGGTGTCGAACTGGCCGCCGACGAAGTCGATGATGCTGTCGTCGATCAGTTTGTAGCGGCGGTCGCAGCTCTCGCAGCGCAGCGCATCGGCATCGAGTGCGAGCCGGCCACGGCACTGCAGGCACTGATAATGCTGCAGGTTCCGCACGATCGAATCGATGACTGTCTGGTTCACGGGCTCACCGGCTCGCAACGCGGGTGGATCATTGCGTCGGTCTATCAGGTTTCACTCATCGGCGGGACTCGCAAACTCCGGCGGGTCAACGCGTCCAGGCGACCGGCCTGACCGCCACATGATCTTGGGGGGTGGAAACGCTTCGTTAGCACAAGTATGCGCTGAATGTCCGGTACTGCGATTGGGACGCCCGGAATGACCGCGCCTTTTGCCGACAGCCGATTGCCGGAGGACATCGCTCGCGCCGGCGATTTGGCCACCGCGGACGACAAGCTGCGAGGCGCCCTGCTGGACAGCCGCCAGCGCTGGCGCGATTTCGTTTCCATGGTGACCGATCTGGCGTTTGAGACCGATGCCTGGGGCCGCCTGACCTTTGTGATCCCCGATCCCGCGCTGGGCTGGTCCGCCGGCACGCTGATCGGCCAACCGGCGGAACTGCTGCTGGCCGATGCCAACGGGTTCAACCCGTTCCGGGCAACCGCCGCATTGCGTGGCCGGCGCGCCTGGATGAAGCGGGGCGATGGCGGCACGGCCTGCCTGACCTTCGCGGTGGCGCCGCTGCGCGATTCCGAGGGGCACATCGTCGGCAGCCGCGGGATCGGCGTGGACATCACCGCGCAGGATGCCGGGGAGGCGCAGATCGCCGCGGCGTTGCGGCGCGGCGAAGTGCTCGACCACATCCTGTGGCGCGTCGGCCAGGAGGTCCTCGCGCCGCGCATGATGAGTGCCGCGCTGGATGCGCTGGTCAATGCGATGGGGGTGGAGGGTGCGGCGGTGATCGCCTTGCATCCCGAACCCGAGGGGCCGGTCCTGGCGCATTGCTCCGGCGGGGGCGCCGATGCCGTGCTGCCGGTCGCCGCCGCACTGCTCGCCGGACCCGCGACGGACCAGCAGACGCTGGCCGAGGATGGGCGGCTGGTGCTGGTCTCGCCATGCCAGACGCGGTTCGGCGAACATGGCGGGGTGGCACTCTGGCGCGGCAGCGGCAGTCGCGCCTGGGACAATGACGACCGTCTGCTGATCGACGCCGCCGCCAATGTGGTCCGCATGGTGCTGGAGCATGAGGCGATTCAGCGCGAGATGGCGCGCCAGGCCCGCACCGATCCGCTGACCGGCCTGCTGAACCGCCGCGCCTTCCTCGAGGAGGTGGAGCGCCATATCGAGCGGCTGGACCGCGAAGAACTGCCCGCCACGCTGATGTTTGCCGATCTGGACAATTTCAAGCCGGTCAACGACCGCATGGGTCACGAGGTCGGAGATCAGGTGCTACTGCACACTTCGCTGCTGCTGCGCAATGTGGTGCGCCCGACGGATCTGGTCGCCCGCCTGGGTGGGGATGAGTTCGCGCTGTGGCTCTACGGGGCGGATCACCTGACCGCGGCGGAGCGGGCGGAGCAGCTGCGCACCCAGGTGCCGCGTGAGTTGCGCGAGCTGGTCGGCGGCGAGGTGCCGACCTTGAGCATCTCCATCGGCATTGCCAGTCGCAGTCCCGGCAGCCAGAAGCCGGTGGACAGCCTGATGCGGCGGGCCGACCTGGCGATGTATGACGCGAAGAACAACGGGCGAGGCCAGTGGCGGGTCGCACCGGAGGAGACGGAATGATGCACGCTCCTGCGGCGCGAACCGGCTGCCTCTGCACGTGATGGACGCGCCGGTCTTGCCGGCGGCGCAGGCGGATGAGGCGATACGCGTTCGCCTTGGCGCCAGCGCGAGCACCGCCCCTGCCGTGCTGCAACAACTGGCGACCGATGCCTCGGTGACAGTGCGTGCGGCCTTGGCGATGAACCCGGCGGCGCCGCCGCAGGCCAACCGTAAATTGGCCCGTGACGCCGACGAGCGGGTACGGGTCCTGCTGGCGCGCAAGCTGGCCAATCTCGCCCCCAGCCTGTCGAGCCGGGAGCAAGCCGCGTTGCAGCGCCACGCGCTGGAAACCCTGACCGCGCTGGTGGCCGACGAGGCGGTACGAGTTCGCAGCGCGGTCGCCGAGGTGGTGAAGGAGGTTCCCGACATGCCGCGCGCCCTGATCCTGAAGCTGGCTCAGGACGCGGCGGTGATGGTCAGCGAGCCGGTGATTCGCCTGTCGCCGCTGCTGACCTCGGAGGATCTGCTTGCGCTGCTGACCGATGCGCCACCGCCTTCGACGGTGCTGGCGGTGTCGCATCGCCGCGAGATCGATGCATCGGTCTCCGATGCGGTTGCGGCGACGGCAAACAGCATGGCGATCCAGGCGCTGCTGTCGAACCATTCCGCGCAAATCCGCGAGGCGACCCTGGACGCGCTGATCGCCCGCTCGATCGAGCACGTGGAGTGGCATGAGCCGCTGGTCCATCGGCCGGCGTTGACCGCCCGTGCGGCGCGCGCCTTGTCGGAAATCGTGGCCACGCATTTGCTGGAGGTCCTGACCGCGCGCGGCGACCTGGAGCCGCCATTGGCGGAGGAATTGCGGGCGCGGCTGGCGACGCGGCTGGCAGCCGCGGATGCGCCTGCACGCCGGCGCGACTCGACGCTGGAGGAAGCCCTGGCCACGGCCCGCACCCTGGCCGCGCAGGGCCAACTGACCGAGGCCGTGCTGTTGGAGGCGGCGCAGCGCGGCGAGTCTCGACTGGTGACGGCCCTGATCGCGGTCGGATCAGGCGTGCCGATTGCGATGGTGGACCGTGCCGCTTCGCTGCGCAGCGCCAAGGGGTTGGTGAGCCTGGCCTGGAAGGCGGGTTTCACCATGCGTGCCGCGGCCGCCTTGCAGACCCTTCTGGCGCGACTCGCACCGGCGACGACGCTGATGGCAGGCCCGGGCGGAAGTTTTCCGCTGGCGGTGGAAGAAATGCGGTGGCAGCTCGATTTTCTCGCGCGGCTGGGGCGCTGACGCCGTTGGGTGGTCCGGCCGGATGGCGATGTCGCTCACCGCCGACCGCCTGTCATTGCCGGCCGCTGATCATCGCCACAAGTCGATCATTGCGGGGCGCCGATCATCGCCAGAAGTCGATCATTGCCGGTCGCCTGTCACCGCTGGTCGCCTGTCACCGCCGGCCCTCCGTCGTTGCCGGGCGCTGATCATCGCCAAATGTCGATCACCGACGGATCAGCGTGCCCGGACCGGCTTCGGTGAACAGCTCCAGCAGGCAGGCATGCGGCACCCTGCCGTCCAGGATGACCGCGCCCTTCACGCCCTGGCGCACGGCGTCGACGCAATTCTCCACCTTGGGGATCATGCCGCCGGTGATGGTGCCGTCGGCGATGCGCTCGTCCACCTGGGCCAGCGTCAGTTCGGCGATGAGCTGCTTGTCCTTGTCCAACACGCCCGGCACATCGGTCAGCATCAGCAGGCGCGTGGCATTCAGCGCACCGGCGACCGCGGCCGCCACCGTGTCGGCATTGATGTTGTAGGTCTGGCCATCCTCGCCGATGCCGACCGGCGCGATCACCGGCACCAGCCCGCCACCGGTCAGGGCATGGATGACGCGGGCATCGACCGCCACCGGTTCGCCGACAAATCCCAGATCCAGCACCCGCTCGATATTGCTGTCCGGGTCCTTCTTGGTGCGGGCCAGCTTGCGGGCGCGGATCATGCCGCCGTCCTTGCCGCAGATACCGACGGCCAGGGCGCCGGCGCGGGTGATCAGGCTGGCGACCTGTTTGTTGACGGTACCGGCCAGCACCATCTCCACCACTTCCACCATCGCCGCGTCGGTGACGCGCAGCCCATCCACGAAGGTGGACTGAATGGCGAGGCGCTTCAGCATCGCGTTGATCTGCGGCCCGCCGCCATGGACGATCACGGGATTGACGCCCACCTGCTTCAGCAGCGCGATGTCATGGCCGAACTGTTCGGCCAGGTTCTCCTCGCCCATGGCGTGGCCGCCGTACTTCACCACGATGGTGGCACCGGCATAGCGGCGCAGGAACGGCAGCGCCTGGGCCAGCACATGCGCCCGCTGCGTGGCGGCCGCGAGGTCGATCGGGAGGGTGCCCGAGGTGGAATCGCTCATGTCGAGGCGTGTATGGCGGCCGGCGGCGAGGGGTCAAGCGGCCTCAGCGTGTCAGGCCGCGCACGGTCATTGCGGGGCGATCGCAACCTGGCCTCGGCGACAGCCGTCGCAACCCGTCATCGGTGACGCCATCGCGTTCTGCCCATCGGGCGATGCCATCGCGCTCTCCCCATCGGGCGACGCCATCGCGTTTTCCCCACCGGGCGACGCCATCGCGCTCTGCCCATTGGCGACGCCCGGCGCCGGACTCAGCCCACCTTGCTGATCGCCCACTTCACCTGCTGCGGCCCGTCCGGATAGCCGCTCAACACGACCTGCTCACTGCGCCGCGGCTCCGATCCGCCCAGATAGATGCTTTCCTCGAGCACCATCCGCGCACCGTCGGCCCGCAGCCGCCAGCCGGCGCCGGAGCGCAGCCGCAGCAGCACGGCCTCTCCGTCCTGCTGCAGGCTGGCGGTCACGTCGGGATGCAGATGGAAGCGCAGGGTGTAGGGCTGCGGTTCGGCGGCCTCCACCGCGTCCTCGCCGCGAATATCCTCGCCGCTCTCTCCCATGTACAGCCGCCGCCGATGCACCGCCCCGAACAGTTTTTTCCACCCGTCGTGGCTGGTTTCCAGCCAATGCGCGCCGTTCGCCTCCTGGCGTTGCGCTTCCACCGTCACCGGGCGGCGGCCGAGCCCATCACGTTTCACCTCGCTGCTCGACACGTCGGCAATGACCAGCGTGGAGTGCGCCGCGGTGGCGCGCATCGCATCCCGCCACTCCGCCTGGCCGGCCGGGAACGCGCCGCAATTCACGATCAGCCGCTCGCGCCCGATCGACAGCTCCATCGACAGCGTGCCGGCATGGGCATAGCGGTCGATGCCGGGCGGCGGCGGCGCGCCGCAATCCACGATCAGCACACTGCGCCCGGCCTGCAGCCGCTGGAATCCACCATCCAGCAGCGAGGAAGGGCCGCGTCCGGCGCGCCCGGCCTGGTTCAGCACCAGGTCGATCAGCGTGCTGTTGTCCTCCTTGCTGCCGTTGAACAGCGCCAGCCCCCCATCGCCATGGCGCATCACGCGCAGTGCCGGCGCCATGCGCTCGATCGCGCCGGTCAGCGCCGCGGGGGGCTGCGCCTGGGCCGCCTGCAGCAGGGCGCGGATTTCCGTCAGGTCCTGCAGCGCCGCCAGTTGGGCGGCCGGGCTGCGTTCCGCGTGGCAGCCATCCGGCAGCATCTGGCGGGTGATTTCCTGCGGCAAGAAGCGCAGCGCGCGGGTCAGGAAGCCGGCGTGCTCGGGCAGCGCCACGGCGGCGGCTATCAGGCCTTTCAGCGCGGTCAGCGCACGGGCGTCCAGTTCCTCGGCCGGTAGAACCGCCGACAGGCCGCGTGCGTCGGAGACCAGTCGTGCCATCAGTCGCTGGCGGAACGCATCGTCGGCGCTGGCGGCAAAGAAGTCGTAATGTCCCAGCCAGGCGGCGATCCGGGCGCCGGTCACATCCGGGCGATACGCCAGCGCATCGGGCGGTGGCGTGGCGATCCAATCCGACACCAGGGCACGGGCGCGCAGCCGCGCGGCGTCGGTGCCGAGCGCGCGCAGGTCGCGCAGCCAGGTGAAGCCGTGTGCCGCGGCGCGCAGCACGGTCGAGCCGCCGCTGTCGCCCCAAGCGCCGGGCTTCAGCTGGCGCACCCCGCCGCCGAGTTCCAGCTCACCCTTCAGCAGACGCGCGCCACGCCCCGGGTCGCCTGGCCAGGGATCGCGCACCGGCAAGGCCGGTGCGTCCGGCACCCGTCCCATCCGCAGGTTCGGCAGCCGCGCGAATATCCGCTTGGCGTCGCGCAGCCAGCGCCGCGGATCGGAGGCAACCATGCGGCCGCTCACCCGGCACGCAGCGCGGCGATCGCCGCGGCATAATCCGTGGTCCCGAACACCGCGGTGCCGGCGATCAGCGTATCCGCCCCGGCGGCGATCGCCTGCGGCGCGGTGGCGGGCGTGATCCCACCATCCACCGCCAGGGCGATCGAACGTCCCGATGCATCGATGAGCTGCCGCAGCGCCGCGATCTTCGGCAGCTGCGACGGCAGGAAGGCCTGGCCGCCGAATCCGGGATTGACTGACATCACGAGAATGATGTCGACCAGATCGAGGACCCATGCAACGGCTTCCACCGGCGTCGCCGGATTCAGCACGACGCCGGGACGTTTCCCCAGCGAACGGATCAGCTGCAGGGAACGATGCAGATGCGGACCGGCTTCCGGGTGCAGGCTGATGTGATCCGCGCCGGCCTCGGCGAATCCGGCGATGAACGGATCGACCGGTGCAATCATCAGATGCACGTCGAACGGTAACTTCGTGCGCGTCCGCAATGATTTCAGTACTGGCGGACCGAAGCTGAGATTGGGCACGAAATGCCCGTCCATCACATCGAGGTGGAGCCAGTCGGCGCCCGCGGCCTCGATCGCGGCGACCTCGTCCCGCAGCCGCGCGAAGTCAGCCGCGAGCAGGCTGGGGGCAATCGTCACGTGCCGGGGCGTCTGCAAGGCCATGCTGTGGTTCTACTCAGCCGCTGCGCGTCGCCACAAGCCGGAGGTTACACACGAAGCAGCCGAGCGGCGAAGAAGCCATCCATTCCGCCACGCTCCGGCCACAACCCGGGATGGGTGCGCAGGAAGCCGTCCGGGGTCAGCGCCTCCGGCAGTGCCGCCAGTTCGGCCGCGGTGAAGGGGTCGTGGCGCATCAGGCCCGCCTGCAGCAGGACGGCGATGCGCGGTGCCGCTTCCTCCGGCTGCAGCGAACAGACGCTGTAGATCAGCCGCCCGCCGGGTCGCAGCATGGCGACCGCGGCCGCGAGCAGCCGGTCCTGCATGGCGGTCAGGGCGCGCACGTCCTGCGGTCGCTTCAGGCGCAGCACATCGGGATGGCGCCGGATCGTGCCCGTGGCGCTGCAGGGTGCATCCAGCAGGACTGCATCCAGCGGCGCGGGCGGTGCCCAGGCGGTGGCATCCGCGTGCACCGACTCGGCCGTCAGGTGCCAGTGGCGCAGATTGTCGCGCATCCGCTGCAGGCGGACCGGGTCGCGGTCCAGCGCGATGACGGTGGCGCCGGACGCCGCCAGTTGGGCGGTCTTGCCGCCCGGCGCGGCACACAGGTCGGCGACGGACTCGCCCGGCTGCGCCGCCAGCAGACGCGCCGGCAAGGCCGCGGCAGCGTCCTGCACCCAGCAATCCCCCGCGGCAAACCCGGGGATCCCCGCAACCCGGGTGCCCGCGGGAAACCGCACCGAGCCGGTCGGCAGCAAGTCCCCGTCCGGCGGCGGTGTGGCACCTGGTCGCAGGGTGACATCCAGCGGCGCCTCGTGCTGGTGCGCGACCGCGATGTCGCGGGCCGCCTCGCCCCAGGCGCTCCACAGCCAGGCGGGCGTGTCGAGGCGCGCCGTGTCGAGTTCCGCCACTGCGGCCGGTCCGGCGTCGGCGATGCGGCGCAGTACCGCATTCACCAGACCCGCGAACGGAGCGAGGCCACGGGCGCGCGCCAATGCGACCGCGGTGGCCACTGCGGCGTGACGCGGCGTGTCCAGCAGCAGCAGGCCGGCGGCGCCGATCTGCAACACAATGCGCACCGGATCGGGCGGCTGCTTGCGCAGACATGGCTCCAGCACGGCGTCCAGTGTGCCCATCCGCCGCAGCACGGTCGCGGCCAGGCGATGCGCCGCGGCGCGGTCACGGGCCGGCATGGCGGGCAATCCGTCGAGCGCGTCCTCCAGGGGACGACGACGGTTCAGCACCGCGGCCAACAGGTCGAACGCGGTTTCGCGAGTCAGGTCGGACATCGGCGGTTCATGCGCCCGATCGCTGGTCGCCGCCAGACTCGGGCAGGCGGTTGACACGCATCCGGGCGGCTTGACCGCAAGCCGGGGGCGCCGCCCCGGTACAGACCGGCCACATGGGTAACACTTTAGACCGGGCACATGGGTGACAGTCCCACACTCGGTCTGGAGGTGCGCAATGCCCTGGACCGAGGTTGGATTGATGGATGGCGCGCACCGCCCGGCCTGGCCAAGGGTGCCAAGCCTGATCAAGCGTGACAGTGCGGCGGCGGCGCCTCGAGGACGCTGCGCGCTGCCTGCGGCGATGGCCTGCGGCCATCCTTGACCCGCCGCCGCCGCACTGTCCGATGCGTGGTCAGGCCGGGACGAGGAAACGGCATCCAGCCAAACCAGGAAACGACGCGGGTCCGGTTCGACCGCACAAGAACAAACCACGAAGACTGTCACCCATGTGGCCGGTCTGGAGTGTCACCCATGTGGACGCTTAAAAAGGGGGCAAAGAGCCTGGTGGGGTTCGGGGCAAAGCCCCGATGTTTGCCGCGTCCCACCCCAAGCCGGATGTCTGGCACAGGCCGCGAGCATCTGCCCCGGTCAGTCGCCCGCGGCGGCGGGCACCGGGCGAGCGTGCCGGCGCATGATGAACAGCAGCAGCATCGGCGGGATCACGATCAGCACCATCAACCGGAAATCGTTGTTGTAAGCGATGATCTGCGCCTGATGGTTGATCATGCGGTCCAGCATCATCGCGCCGTGCTGGGTCGCCGGGTCCAGCAGCCGCGACACCGCATCATTGCCCTGCAGCACCCGGTCGAACGGCGTGATCCCGGCCGCGACCTCGGCATGCGTGGTCTGCACGCCGCGGGTCAGGGTGAAGGAGGTGACGGAGATACCGATCGCCGATCCGATATTGCGCGCCAGGGACTGCATCGCGGTGCCCTCCCCGCGCAGTTGCGCCGACAGTGTGGTGTAGGCCATCACCGACATCGGGTTGAACACCAGCCCGACCGAGAAGCCCTGCAGCACCAGGGTCAGCATCATCTCGGCCTCGGTGACGTCGGGGGTCCAGGTGCTCATCACCCACAGGGCCCAGCCCAGGATCAGCAGCCCCACCGCCATGATCTTGCGCTGGTCCACCTTCATGCCGAGACGGCTGGCGAGGAACATCGAGGCCATGGTGCCGATGCTGCGCGGCGCCATCGCCCAGCCGGCGGTGTACACCGGGTAGCCGGCCAGGTTCTGCAGATAGGGCGCCAGCAGCGCGGCCGTCGCCAGCATCACCGAGGAGACGCAGAACACCATCACCATGCCGGCGGCGAAATTGCGGTCCCGGAACAGCGCCGGCGGCAGGAACGGCTTGTCGGCGGTGAACATGTGCACGACGAACAGGTAGAAGCCCAGGCCGGCGAGCACCGCCTCCACCATGATCTCGCGGGAGCTGAACCAGTCCAGCGTCTGGCCGCGATCGAGCATCATCTGCAGCGCGCCGGCGCCGAGGGCCAGCACCGCGAAGCCATACCAACTGAACCGCAGATGCGGCCGAGCCGGGGCCGCGGGCATGAACAGCGCCAGGCCGACCGCGGACAGGATGCCGAACGGCAGGTTCACGTAGAACACCCAGCGCCAGCTGTACATGTCGGTGAGGTAGCCGCCGAGGGTGGGACCCACCATCGGGCCCATGGTGACGCCCATGGAGAAGATCGCCATCGCCTGGGCGCGGCGGGAGAACGGGTAGATGTCCAGCATCGTCGCCTGTGACAGCGGTGCCAGCGCGGCCCCGAACATGCCCTGCAGCAGGCGGAACCCGACCAGCTGCCCCAGCGACTGCGCCGCCCCGCACAGCATGGAGGCGACGGTGAAGCCGATGATGCAGATGATGAACAGCTGCTTCCGCCCATAGCGCACCGCCAGCCAGCCGACCGGGGCGGTCATGATGGCCGCGGCGATGACGTAGGAGGTGAGCACCCAGGTGATTTCGTCGGTGGAGGCCGACATGCTGCCCTGCATGTAGGGCAGCGCGACATTGGCGATGGTGGAGTCGAGCGTCTGCATGAACATCGCCATCATCGCCGAGGCGGTGATCAGGCCGCGATAGGGCACGCGGGTGGTGTCGGACATGGAGTCAGAGCCGGCGCGCTGGCTGGCGCGGGGCGGGATGGGGACTGGGCGGCATCATCCTGGACGTTTTTGTCAAACGCCGGATTGTGCGCCCGCGCCACGGATTGCGCTACTCCGGCGGCCGGGAGGCGACCAGCGGGGCCGCACGCGGCCCCGGGGCGGCGGCGCGCCATGCGCCGAACGGTGGGGCCGACAGGCGTGGCTTGATCGTTCCGGGGCAGATGGCCGGGTCAAGCCCGGCCAAGACGGGATGGGCCGGGTGCCGCAGGGTCAAGCCGGCGATGGGATGGGCCGGGCGCCGCAGGGCCAAGCCCGGCGATGGGTTGGGCCGGGTGCCCCCGCCATCGTCCAGGCAAGGCAAGGGCGCGAGGATCCTCTCCACGCGCCCCTGTGGTCGCTGCCCCTGAGGCCTGCGCCGGAGGTCAGGCCGAGGGCGGCAGACCGAACACGTATCCGACCGCCGCGCTGCGCCGGTTGCGATACTGCTTGTCCACCAGCGGTGCCAGGCTCGCCTTGACCTTGTCGTGCAGCCCCTTCTCCCAGTCGCCGGGATGCTGGAAGTTGCTCATGATATAGGCGAAGCCGTTGACGTCATCGACCGCCTGCAGGCCGGTCGACTCAGCGCCAGCCGGGCAGGACAGCACCCGCGCCAGCTTGCCCGTGTCGACGTTGTAGGCCCACAGGAAGTTGTTGACGTGGTTGCCGCTGTCCTCACCGATGAACAGCGTACGCAGCCGCTCGGAGAATTTCAGGTTGTCGGGGTTCGCCACCTGGTCCGCGTCCGCCGTATTGCCGATCGCGTCCGGGCTCTTGAGGTCCTTGCCGACCAGCTCCGCCACCGTCGCCATATGCGTCGGCACCCAGGCGCTGTCGATTGCCGCGCCGCCGCTGTCCTTCTGATCCGCCGTCAGCGCGAGTTGATAGACGGCACCGGCCTCGATCGGCGCGACCTTGATGCCGCTGGCACCGTCGCTCATCGACTTGTAGATATAGGACATCGCCATGTAGGCGCACTTGTCCTTTGCGTTCAGTGTCACACCTTCCAATTTGCTGAACGCCAGCGTCCCGCCCACCGTCGGCGCCCAGCGATGCGTCTCCAGGAACGCCGCCGCCTTCTCCATGCCGGGCTTGAACTTCACCCATTGCTTCTTGCCGCTGTAATGGATGGCGGTGAAGGCGCTGTCCTGCGGATCGGAGGTCTTCACCTCCAGAATGTCGGCGGGTTTCAACGTATCGGCCAGATGCTCGATCTCTGCGCTGGTCGCATGGCCCAGCTTGATCCATTGCAGTTCGAACGCACCGCCGCGATCCAGCGCGACGTTCGGCTGCTGCGCCGCCTTGCCCACGTATAACGTGCCGGCGGACAGATCCTTGGGCTGGTCGGCGATGAACATGAACAACCCACCATTGGTCGCGTCGTCGCCCATCAGCACGGTGCGTTCATCCGGCATCACCTGTACCAGTTCGTGCGAGATGCGCCCCAGGCAGTAATGCTTCTTCAGCGAGCCCGTGCCGTCGGCGTTCACCACCACCTCCGGCACGTGGCCGTAATGGTACGGATTGGCCTTGGCGGCATCACCGAACAGGTTCTTGCTGAACGCCTGGAAGTCCGCGTTCTTTGCGATCGCAGTGGCGTCAGGCTCGTATTCCTCGCTCGACAGATGGGTGTTCCACGGCGACAGGCTGGCACCGCAGGTGATCCACAGACCATGCGCATGGCTGGCGTCGACGGTGTGATAGCGCACCAGTTTCAGCGCGCCGTTGGTCCTGTCCTGGTCCAGCGTCAGCACCGCGATCGGTGACGGCAGCCGACCGTACATCCGCGCGTTCTTGGTATCGCGCGTGGTGTATTCGAACTGCACCACGGCGAACACGGTATTGCCGGTGACGCCCGGCGCGCTGGCGCCGGTCATCGGCAACAGGCTGTAGCCATCGGGACAATCGGAGAAGAACTGCGTCGGCGATTCGGCCGACGTGTCCATGATCGGCTTGCCGTCGATATCGTAATAGCCGCCGGCCAGGGTCGTGCCGCCCTTGCCGTCCGGCACCTGATCGCCGGTGAAGAACAGCGGCTGGTAGGCCAGCTGGAAGGTCTGGCGCGCGCCGTCCTCGTAGGTCACCACCAGGCTCGATTCCACCGCGGTCGTTGCCTGCGCCGCCGGCGTCGTCGGCGCTGCCATGCCGATGAACTCCACCGATTTCGGCGCGGGTTTCGCCGCTCGCGCAGCGGCGCCAGGCAGGGCCGAAAGCGCCGAGAATCCCACCACGGGGATCAGCGGCATCCCTGCCAGCATGCGGAGCGCCGAACGGCGCGTGGTAGCGGGCGAATCTGTCATGTCACCGGTCCAACTCGAACTGCCATAGGGAGCGACGCCGCGCGTGGCGTGCGTCCGCACTCTATGACCCAAGCATGACGGTCATAGGGTCGGAATTGTGACAGTCCTGTTGAACGGTCGAAACACCGCAGCCGACGGCGCGGAGGCGGGCTTGCGCCCTCGGCCGCGCGGGAGCGATCAGGTGACGTCGGTGCCGCGCAGCACCTTGCCGGCTACGGCGAGCAGATCCTGCTCGACCCGCTCGCCGGTGAGATCATCGAGCGTGCACTGACCGATCAGCCCGACATGCCCGCCCAGGAACGGCAGGATCGTGTTCTCGTGCACCAGCACGGTATGATTTGCCGGATCGGCGATATAGGACAGCGTCGGCGTGGTGACGGGAAATCCCTGGGTTTCCGGATCGGTCAGCACGCGGAACTCGAACGCGATGGCGGACGGCGTGACCTTGCCGTCCGGCGCTATCGCATGCCGCGTCGTGATGACCGCGGATTGCAGGCCATGGTCGCGCATCAGGGCCTGCAACTTTGTCATCACCGGCTCGACGACCGTGTTGCAGCACTCATGGAAGCGACGATCGAATGCCTGCTCGCGCAGCACACGGTCCGCCTTGGAGGTGGTCGAGGTCAGGAACTCGCGATCGTGCTGTTCCAGCAACTGCCTGAATTGCCGTTCGGCCGCTTCCCGCATGCTCGTCTCCCCCAAAAACCTGTCCACGCCCACCGGCTGACGGGCCGGCTATGCCGTGCAGGCAGGATGAGGTCAGCATTCCCGGAGCGCATTGACCTGCATCAACGCGGGGTTTTGTGCCGCGATTGGCACGGCCCGGCAGACTGCTGGGACCGAGCCGACGGCGCGCCGGGTCTGTGCCGGCAAGTGCTGCACTCGACCCGGGAGGGCCGTGCCACCAGGTCCAATCCACCTCACCAGGTTGGACGAAACCCATCTGACGAAGCCAGCGATGCCGCAACGCACCGCCGGGTATTTGTTCTGAAGATCTCCCCTTCTGCATGCCGGCCCAGCACCGGGATGTATCCCCAAATCTTCTCCAGGTTCATCTGCAAGAATCCAGAAGTTCACAGGAGCTTCGCAAGCGCTTCTCCAGGCTTCCTCCCGCGGGTCTGACTAACGTCCGTGTCGCCCGATTGCCGCAACCGGCATGGCAGCCAATACGGTAGGGCAACATCAATCCCGCCGCGGTCGTTGCGCCGCAAGCACCTGGAAGGAGACCAAGTCATGTCTGCCACGATCGAAGCCCCGGCCGCGAAGAAGCCGCCAGCGCCGCTGAATGGCGTGAATACGCCGGCCTTGTTCGCCACAATCGATGCTGTCCGCGGCCAGCCGCACCTGGCAGAGTTCCAGTTCCGTGCGAATGGCCACTGGATCAGCGGCACGCACATGCAGACCACCATGGCGAATTTTACCGGTGCCGGTGGCGAGCATGAACACAAGAGCGCCTATACCGCCGACGCCGATCACCCCCCGGTGTTGTGCGGCACCGACAATGGCCCGACGCCGGTCGAATATGCCCTGCACGCCCTGGCCGCCTGCCTCACCGCAGGCGTGATCAACATCGCCGCAGCGCGCGGCGTGCGCCTGACGGCGGTGGACTGCACATTGCTCGGCGATATCGACTTGCGCGGCATCCTTGGCCTGTCCAAGGACGTTCGTAACGGATTCAGCGCGATCCGAGCGGTGTTCTCCATCGATGGTGATGCACCAAAGTCGAAGCTGCAGGAGATCCTCGAGCAATCCCGCGCCCGCTCGGCAGTGTTCGACATCCTGACCAACGGGGTACCCGTTTCCGTCGAAATGAAAGCCTGACCCCACGCTGCAACCGCCGGCGGTCCACGTGGCCGCCGGACGGCTTCCCTGGAGACGACCATGCGACGGACCGACGCAATCATAATCGGCGCCGGACAGGCAGGGCTTGCCATAAGCCACTGCCTGGGACGCCTCGGCATCGATCATATCGTGCTCGAGCGAGGCGAAGTGGCGCATCGCTGGCGCACCGAGCGCTGGGATTCACTGCACCTGCTGACGCCGAACTGGATGAGTCGGCTTCCCGGCTGGGAATACCGCGGCAGCGATCCCGATGGCTTCATGGCGAAGCAGGAGCTTGTCCGCTATCTCGAGGACTACGCTCAGGCGTCGAACGCACCTGTCGTCACCGGAGCCGCGGTGCAGGCGCTCAAGCGGACGCTGGGCGGCTATCAGGTCGAAACCAGCCAGGGCACGTGGGCGGCGACCTGCGTCGTGATTGCAACCGGCCATTGCGACATACCGGCCGTGCCGGCGATGGCTCATCAATTGCCTCGCAACATCCTGCAAATCACGCCAACCAACTATCGCAATAGCGGCGAACTGCCCGATGGTGGTGTGCTCGTCGTCGGCGCGTCGGCATCGGGAGCGCAGCTCGCCGCTGAAATCCAGCGCTCCGGCCACCAGGTCACGCTCGCGGTCGGGGCCCATACGCGGGTTCCCCGGTCCTATCGTGGCCGGGACATCATGTGGTGGATGGATCAGGCCGGAGTCTTCGACGACAGGCTGGAGGCAATGCCGGATCCACATCGCGCCGCCAGGCAACCGTCGCTGCAACTGGTCGGACATCCCGATCACGCGGATCTCGACCTTGGCACCCTCCGGAAGAGTGGCGTGCGGATCGTCGGTCGAGCGTTGAGCGTCCAGGACGGCGTTCTGCATCTGGCCGGCGATCTTGCTGAATTGGTCAATTCCGCACAATCCAAATTGGAGCGCCTGCTGAGCCGCATCGACAAGGTGGCCGATGCCCGCAACGCCCCCACCGACCCGCGACCCGCGCCGTTGGCTGGGTTCGAGACGCCGGCCGCCGCGCTGGAACTGGTTGCTAGCGGGATCCGGACGATCGTGTGGGCGATCGGTTTCAAACAAGACTACCGCTGGCTGCAGGTGCCGGTTCTGAACGTGAACGGCGAGATCATACAGCGCGGCGGAATTACCGCTTCGCCAGGCCTCTACGTGCTCGGCCTGCGCTTCATGCGACGTCGCAAGTCGAACTTCCTCGATGGTGTCGGCACCGATGCGAAGGAGCTCGCCGACGAAGTCCACCGCTACCTTGGTGAGATGGTCTGCGCTGCAGCCTAGGGAGGGCAGGATGTACACCAATAGACACTATGATGTGCTGGTGGTCGGTGCCCGGTGTGCCGGGGCGGCCACGGCGATGCTGATGGCCCGCCAGGGGCTGCGAGTCCTTGCCATCGATCGCGGCAGCTACGGCTCCGATGCCGTCTCCACCCATGCGCTGATGCGTGGCGGTGTCTTGCAACTATGGCGCTGGGGATTGCTGCCGCGCCTGGTGGAAGCCGGCACGCCGGCCGTGCGCAGTACCGCCTTCCACTATGGCGATGATGTCCTGCAGATCGACATCCAGCCGGCACACGGGGTGGATGCATTGTACGCGCCGCGCCGCACGGTGCTGGACAGCATGCTGGTGGACGCCGCGTCCGAGGCCGGCGCGACGATATGGCATGGCTACGCCCTGGTGGACCTGGTCCGCCGTGGCGATGGGCGCGTTTGCGGCGGCGTCGTGCTTGATCCCGCAGGCAAGGCGATCCAGATCGAGGCCGATCTGGTTGTCGGCGCAGACGGGATTGGTTCCTCGGTCGCTCGCCTTGCCGAAGCTCAAACCATGCGCAAAGCGCGCCATTCGACAGCCGTCGTGTTCGGGTATTTCCCCGGGATCAGATCGTCCGGCTATCACTGGTACTTTCGCCCGCGTTGTAGCGCGGGTGCCATTCCGACCAATGCCGGCGAGCATTGTGTCTTCGTGTCCCTGCCCCCTGAGACCTTCCAACACCCATCGTGGCGCAGGACACGTATGGCGGCGTTTGTCCAAACGCTGAGACAGTTTTCGCCGCACGTGGCGGACGCCGTCGATCCGCGCACACCGGACGTTTCGCTGCGCGTTTTTGGCGGAAGCAAGGGATTTCTGCGTCAGGCCTGGGGCCCCGGTTGGGCTCTTGTGGGGGACGCGGGATACTTCCGCGATCCGCTGACGGCGCATGGCATCACCGATGCCCTGCGTGACGCGGAACTGCTGGCCAATGCCGCGGCGTGCGGCGATGCATCCAGCTTTGCCGCCTACGCCGAGGCGCGAGATACCCTGTCCATTCCGCTGCTTGACGTGACCGATGCGATCGCCTCGTTCGACTGGGACCTCGGCACGGTTCAGTCCCTGCACCAGCAACTCAATCTCGCGATGAAGCAGGAGCTCGCGCACATTCTTGCGCTGCCAACAGCACCCGTCCGCGTGGCAGCAACCCCGGAACTGATCGAGGAGACTGTGGCATGACCCAAACCAGCGAAGCAACGGCAGCCGTGTGGCAACGCACGCTCTCCGGAAAACCAACCGTGGGCGCCAGTGCGGAACGCAGTCGATGCACCCGTCAGATGGATGTGGAGATGTTCTCGGACATGACGGGAGACAGAAATCCCCTGCACTACGATGCAGCGCTGGCTGCCCGTTCGCCGTTCGGGGGTCTCATCGTGCAGGGTGGTGTCACGTCGGGCCTGCTGAACGCGCTCGTAGCGGAGGATCTTCCGGGGCCGGGTACCGTGTTCCTGCAGGTGGAATGGCGGTTCATCAAGGCAGTCGCGGTCGGCGAGTCGATCACCGGCAGGGTGGAGGTCGTCAGCGTGCGCGACGACAAGCCGATATGCACCTTGGCAACAAGCGTGCGCAATGGCCGGGGTGACCTCTGTCTGACGGGCACTGCGGTCACCTATACCGTGCCGCTGAAGGAAGGCAGTTCCTGATGTGGTTCCGTCAGGGCCCGTGCCAGGACCTGTTCGAGGTGCATAGGCCGGCATAGTGCACCGCATCTTGCGGATGGGGCGGACGAGAATGCGATGCGTCGGCAGTGGCTCCGGGTCAGCAACCGAGCAGCCGGAACGAACCGCCAACGGCTACCGCCGCTTTTGCTGCCGGAGCTGAGGCAGGCAGTCCAGCGAACGCTCCGGCGTCGTACTGAACCGGGCGCAGTCCCCGCCGGACGTGATCGCGCCCGTGGTGCCGTGGCGCCTGCGTTGCAGGCTCAGCCTGCGGGACCTGCCGGCAGCCCGTGCGTTCTTCCGCTCAGCCCGGGCAGTCACCGGCGTCACACCCGACCGGGTCACGGCTGACGCTCATGACTGCTACCCGCGCGCCATCCGAAGCAAACTCGGTGACCAGGAGAGATCTCGGACCGGCCGCGACAGGAACAACGCCTCAGCAACCTGACCGGGCGCCAAGTCGATGGTGCCATGCAGACCTCGCGTCCGTCATTCAAGCGATACGTTCTTCTCGGCCTGCCCAAAACGGCTCCCGCAGTTGCGTCTTGAGCACCTTGCCTGCGCCGGAGAGGGGAAGCGGATGGTCACGAATTTCGACAGTACGGGGACATTTGTAGTGGGCGATCAGGCTGCGGCTGTGAGTGATCACCTGTTCAGCTGTCAGGTACTGACCAGCATGCGGAACCACGACCGCGTGAACGGCCTCTCCCCAACGGTCATCTGGAATGGCGATTACTGCGACCTCGGCAACGCCATCCAGTGTCGAGATCGCGCTTTCGACCTCCGCAGAATAGACGTTCTCACCGCCGGTAATAATCATGTCTTTGAGCCGGTCCACGATATAGACATACCCGTCAGAATCCATTACTCCACCGTCTCCGGTATGGTACCAGCCGCCGCGCAGTGCGGTACGAGTGGCCTCTGGCTGGTTCCAATAGCCGAGCATGATGTTGGGCCCACGTGCCTGTACCTCGCCGACGGTACCTCGGGGCACCTCGTTGTCGTCGATGTCCGCAATGCGGACATCCACTAGCAGCGCAGGACGCCCGCAGCTTCGAATCCGATCTCCAGTCGGTTCGATGCCGATCTCCATGGCGGTCACCAAAGGAGATGCCTCTGTCATGCCATACACTTGGAGAAAGCGGACCCCAGGAAATGCAGCGGCTGCCTTCTTGAGGACCGCCTCCGGCATCGGAGAGGCCCCGTAAGGGATGACGCGCAGCGAGGAGACGTCGTATTTCCCGAGATCAGGACAATTGACAACTGCGTTAGCCATGGTGGGTACAAGAATTGCGTTGGTGACACGGTTGCGCTCAATTGTTGCGAGCAGGTTGGCAGGATCAAAGCGGGGGATAATTACGTGGGTGCCGCCAACCATAGTAACGGCAAATGTGGACATGCCGTCCGCCAGATGAAACATCGGCGCGGAGTGAACATAGATACTACCAAAGCGATAACCGACCGCCGGCACTACCATGGCTGCGTTGCTGACAAGATTGCGGTGGGTCAGCATCACTCCTTTGGATTTACCTGTTGTCCCCCCAGTATAGAAGATACCGGCCACGTCGTCCCCGCCCGCGATGCTTTCGCCTACCGCAGGAGCGGCGAGCAGCGATTCGAATGAATGCATGCCGGTTGGAGCGGGCCCGTCGCCGAGATGGATGAGGCTGATGCCTCCCGTGAGATCGGGCAGTTGGGCCAGTATCTCTGCAAATGTATCATCAACGAAAAGCAACTTCGCACCGCTGTCCTCCAGAATGTAGGCGATCTCCGTTGGTGACAGGCGGATGTTGATAGGTACGATAATGGCGCCTGCAGTAGGCACTGCGAACAACGCCTCGAAGTATCGGTCGCTGTTCAAGGCCAGGATCGCCGCGCGATCGCCCTTGCCCAGGCCGAACCGGGAGAGCCCGCCACTAATCCGCATGATCCGGTCCGCCGCTTCCGCCCATGAACGACGCCGGTCGCGGAATATAGTGGCAGTCCCGGAAGGATTGATCGAAACTGCCCGGTTCACGCCTTGAGAAAGATACATGAAGACGCCTCCTGTGCCGGCCGCCTCTCGAGAGAGGTCGAGTTGAGGGGTTCTGCAGCCGACCATGCAAATTGCTGAGTGCCTGGGCGGAACTGGGCGATGTTTAACCGCTGAACCTGGACTGCACCAATTAGATTCGTCTGCCCCCATGGTGTGCTGTTGCCTAGGATTTTTGTGCGGATCCTATCCCATCTAATCACCGGCACAGGCGGGGATTGGATGTGGTGCGCGGACACCAGCAGCGGTCGTTGTTCACCGCTCATTACGATGGCGGCGCTTCCGACCGATCCATGTGCAACGGCCCGAGAGCGGGCACTGCGTCGCGGTGCTGCTGCGTCCCGACAATACTCCATCCGGCCCAGGCACGGTCGAAGCACTGACACGATCAGAGATAGAGTGGAAAACAGGGCTGGACGCGGTTAAAGGCGATCCCGGTTTTCCCCGGCTGGCATCTGGTGAGCTCGCAGTCTCGATACTTGAATACCCAAAGCCGTCGGGCTTGCGGCATATGCGTAGTGCTTGTTCCCATATTTGACCAACGGGTGGCATCCATGTGGCTGGCCGTTGAGCCGAATTACTACAGTGCTCGTTAGCTAGCCCGGCCGGTGGTCACGGACGGGCAGCCGCTTGGATCCGAAAATCTGGCGTAGACGCGATGCCGGCCTGCCGACCGGCACGGACCCGAACAACACGGTGGGTCACCCAGGCTGTGCCGTGAAGCACGACTGGATCGACGCTGACCACACCGGCCCCAGTCCCCGGAACCCCACCATCCGCCAGCGGCTAATCCCCCACCGCGGCGGTCGCCGGCGCCCGGCGCTCATGCCGCCGCATCACCAGCAGCAGCAACAGCGGCGGCACCACCACGAACGTCATCATGCGAAAATCATTGTTGAACGCGATGATCTGTGCCTGGTGATTGACCATCCCGTCCAGCATCGCCGCGCCATGCCGTGTGGTCGGGTCCAGCAGGTGCGACACCGCATCATTGCCCTGCAGCGCCCGGTCGAACGGCGTGATCCCGGCGGCGATATCGGCATGCGAGCTCTGCATGTTGCGCACCAGCATCAGCGAAGTCACCGACACGCCGGCCGCCTGGCCCAGGCTGCGGCACAGCGACTGCAACGACGTGGCGTAGCCGCGCAGCGACGCCGACAGTGTGGTGAACGCCATCACCGTCATCGGGTTGAACACGAAGCCGATGCCGAAGCCCTGCATCATCAGCGTCACCATCATCAGCCGCTGCGACACGTCGGGCGTCCAGTAGCTCATCGAGAACAGTGCCCAGCCGAGGGTCAGCAGCCCGGTCGCCATCAGCTTGCGGTGGTCGATCAGATTGGCCAGCCGGCTGGCGAGCTGCATGCCGATCATGGTGCCGAGGCCGCGCGGCGCCATCGACCAGCCGGCGGTCTCCACCGGGTAGCCGGCCAGGCTTTCCAGATACGGCGCCATCAGGGCGGAGCTCGCCAGCATCACCGTGGCGGTGAAGAACACCATGGTCACGCCGCAGACGAAATTGCGATCCTTGAACAGGCCGGGCGGCAGGAACGGCCGCTCCGCGGTGAACATGTGCACGACGAACAGGTAGAAGCCGAGGCCGGCCAGCACCGCCTCGATGATGATCTCGGGGGAGGAGAACCAGTCCAGCTTCTGGCCGCGATCCAGCATCAGTTGCAGCGCGCCGACGCCCATCGCCAGCACCGCGAAGCCGGTCCAGTCGAATTTAAGCTCGGGCTTGGGCAGCGCCTTGGGCAGGAAGATCAGCAGGCCGATCACCGCCAGCACGCCGAACGGCAGGTTCACGTAGAACACGTAGCGCCAGTTGTACATCTCGGTCAGGTAGCCGCCGAGCGTGGGGCCGGTGATCGGCCCGACCATCACGCCCATGCCGAAGATCGCCATCGCCTGGGCGCGTTTCTCGAACGGGTAGATGTCGAGCATGGTGGCCTGGCTCAGCGGCACCAGCGCGGCGCCGCAGATGCCTTGCAGGAAGCGGAAGCAGACCATCTGGTCCAGCGTGTCGGCCGCACCGCACAGCATGGAGGCGATGACGAAGCCGGTCATGCAGGCGATGTGCAGGTTCTTGCGGCCGAAGCGCACCGCCATCCAGCCCACCGGCGCGGTCATGATTGCCGCCGCGATGACGTAGGAGGTCAGCACCCAGGTGATCTCGTCGGCGCTGGTGGACAGCGTGCCCTGCATGTACGGCAGCGAAACGTTGGCGATCGAGGCGTCCAGCGCCTGCATCAGGTTGCCCATCATGACGCAGAGCGTGATCAGCGCGCGGTGGGGGACCTTCTGCTGGGTGCCGGACATGGCGGGTCAGCGCGAGTGCGGACTGATGGCCGGACGGGGCGGCGTCATGACGTGTGCGGCCATCGTTTCCTGAGCGCTGTCTCCGGAGTTCCCCGAATTCTGCGCCCGCTTCGCCGGTGCCGCCAAGTCCATCCGGCTGCATTGCGCCGCCGGACGGGATCACCCGATGGGGTTGGGTCGTGCCGCCGCGTGTGCCACTGTGCCGCCAAACCCCGCCGGAGGACAACGCGCCATGGGCATCACCGCACAGCTTTCCGAATTCACCGCCGATATCCGGCTGGACCAGCTGCCGCCCGACGTGGTGCAGCGCGCCCGCTACCTGGTGCTCGACCTGGTCGGCAACATCGTGCGCGCCCGGCATGATGCGGAGAGCACGCAGTCCTTCCTCGCCGCCGCGCGCGCCATGGGCATGGCGGCCGGCAACAACGGCGTGTTCGGCGACGCCTCCCGCTACACCCCGGCCGGCGCCGCGTTCCTCAACGGCGCGCTGGCCCATTCGCTGGACTTCGACGACACCCACGCCGCCGGCTCGTTGCATCCCGGCGCCCCGGTGATCCCCGCCGCGCTGGCCGCCGGCGAAATGGTCGGCGCATCCGGCGCAGACGTGCTGGCCGCGATCATCGCAGGCTACGAGGTCACCTGCCGGGTGGCGCTCGCCCTGCCGGCGAAGGCGCATTACGACCGCGGCTTCCACCCCACCGCCACCTGTGGCGCCTTCGGCGCCGCCGCCGCCGCCGCCCGCGTGTTCGGCCTGGACGCCGACGGCGTCGCCGGCGCGCTCGGCACCGTGCTGAGCCAATGCGCCGGCAGCCTGGAGTTCCTGGTCAACGGCGCCTGGACGAAGCGCTTCCAGGTCGGCTGGGCTGCCTGCAACGGGCTGATGGCCGCCACCCTGGTGCGCGAGGGCTTCAAGGGTGCCGCGCAGGCGCTGGAAGGCCCGCACGGCTTCCTGCACGCCTATGCGCCCGACCCGATCCCCGAGCGCGCGGTGCAGGACCTCGGCACCGTGTTCGAGCTGATGGCGACCGCGGTGAAGCCCTACCCGTCCTGCCGCTACGGCCATGCCGGGATCGATGCCGCGCTGGCGCTGCGGGTCGCCAACGACATCAAGCCGCAGGACATCACCGCCATCACCCTCGGCCTGCCGCGCGCCGGGATGATGCTGATCGGCCAGCCGCCCGAGAAGAAAAGCAACCCGGAGAACGTGGTGGACGGCCAGTTCAGCGGTCCGTTCGTGATCTCCTCGGCGCTGGCGACCGGTGCGATGGGCTGGGACAGCTACGGCCTGCTGGACGACCCGACGGTGCGCGCGCTGCTGCCCAAGGTGACCTGTGAGTTCGACCCTGAGATAGAGGCGGAATTCCCAGCCAACATGTCCGGCAAGCTCACTATCGAGGCCGGCGGGAAGCGGTTCACCCAGACCGTGGTGGTGCCGAAGGGCGAGCCGACAAACTTCCTCACCGAGGCCGAACTGCGCGCCAAGTTCACCGGCCTGGCCGACGCGGTGCTCGGCAGCGACCGCGCAGCGCGGCTGGCCGACGCGGTGCTGGCGATCGACAGCACCTCCGACATCTCCAGCCTGATGCGGCTGGCGGCACCGCTGCCCGCGGCCCGGCTGGCCGGGGAGTAACGAGAGCCTCTTGCGCGAGCCTGGCACACACCCGTCACCGCTCGCGCGATACCGCCGATGGGGGACGCCAGGCTACCGCTGCCAGAGGTGTTTCGCGCGTGCGGCAGCATCGTGGCAGCCACGCTTCCGCGGTCCCGTGGCTGCTCGTGGCCGGGTGGCCGGCGGGCGATGGGCGTGCTGGCTCAGCTTTCCCCGAACACCCGCACGAACACCTGGTCCACCCAGCGCAGATGCGCGGCGGGGTCCAGGGCGGCGTCCAGGTCCGCGGCAGACACGCGGCCGGCGACTTCCGGGTCGGCCAGCAGGTTGTCGCGGAAACTCCGCCCCTCCGGCGAGTCCAGCCGGGTCCAGGTCGCCATCGCATTGCGCTGCACGATGCGATACGCGTCCTCCCGCGACACGCCCGACTTCGCCAGCGCCAGCAGCACGTCGCCGCTGAACACCACGCCGCCCAGGCTCTCCAGGTTCGCCGTCATCCGGTCCGGATACACCACCAGCCGCTGCATCATCCCGGCCAGCCGCATCAGCGCGAAGTCCAGCGCCAGCGTGGCATCCGGCGCGATCACCCGCTCCACCGAGGAGTGGGAGATGTCGCGTTCATGCCACAGCGCCACATTCTCCAGCGCCGGCACCACCGCAGCCCGCACGATCCGGGCCAGGCCGGTCAGGTTCTCGCTCAGCACCGGGTTCCGCTTGTGCGGCATCGAGCTGGAGCCCTTCTGGCCCGGGTGGAAGAACTCCTCCGCCTCCCGCACCTCGGTGCGCTGCAGGTGCCGCACCTCGGTGGCCAGCCGCTCGATGCCGGAGGCGATCACCCCCAAGGTGCAGAAGAACGCCGCGTGGCGGTCGCGCGGGATCACCTGGGTGGAGACGGGCTCGACGGTGAAGCCGAGCTTCTCGGCGACATAGGCTTCGACGCGCGGGTCGACCTGGGCGTAGGTGCCGACCGGGCCGCTGATTGCCGCCACCGCCACCTCGGCGCGGGCCGCGACCAGGCGGGCACGGTTGCGGGCGAACTCGGCATAATGCCCGGCGAGCTTGAGGCCGAAGGTGGTGGGTTCGGCGTGGATGCCGTGGCTGCGGCCGACGGTGACGGTGTGCTTGTGCTCGATCGCGCGCGCCTTCAGCGCCGCCAGCACCGCGTCCAGGTCCGCCAGCAGCAGATCGGCCGCCTGGGTCAGCTGCACGGACAGGCAGGTGTCCAGCACGTCGGAGCTGGTCATCCCCAGATGCACGAACCGGCTGTCCTCCCCGACCGACTCGGCCAGCCAGGTCAGGAAGGCGATCACGTCGTGCCTGGTCTCGCGCTCGATCGCGTCGATCCGGTCCAGGTCGGCCTGGCTGATCGCCGCCGCCGCGGCGCCGCCGCGTTCGCGGATGGTCCGGGCGGCGCTTTCGGGTATGCTGCCGATGCGGGCCATGCCCTCGGCGGCCAGGGCCTCGATCTCGAACCAGATGCGAAACCGGTTGGCCGGCGCCCAGATCGCGTCCATCTCGGGTCTGGTGTAGCGAGGAACCATCCGTACCGCCTCTGCCTTAGGTGGGACGCCAGCTAGACCGTGGACCCTCGCTTGACAAGCGTCCGCTCACCCACCGCAAGGCTTTCCGCTGCATGGACCTGACTTGGCTGACCCACGACATGACGTCGCTCGCCCAGGTCGTGCTGATCGATGTGACTCTGGCGGGCGACAATGCGGTCGCCGTGGGGATGGCCGCGGCCGGCCTGCCGGCTCGCCAGCGCCGGGCCGCGGTGCTGCTGGGCGTGTTCGGCGCGACCGTGGTGCGCGTGGGGCTCGGCGTGGTGGCGCTGGAACTGCTGGCGATCATCGGCCTGCTGCTGGCCGGCGGCGTGCTGCTGCTTTGGGTGTGCTGGAAGATGTTCCGCGAGCTGCGGCACCAGAGCACCGCCGGCGCGCCCGTCACGGACAGGGCGGACAAGACGCTGACCCAGGCCATGCTGCAGATCATCCTGGCGGACGTGTCGATGAGCCTGGACAACGTGCTGGCGGTCGCAGGCGCGGCGCATGGCAACACCTGGGTGCTGGCGAGCGGGCTGGTGCTGTCGGTGGTGCTGATGGGGATTGCCGCCAACCAGATCGCCAAGCTGCTGGAGAGGCACCGCTGGATCGCCTGGGTCGGGCTGGCGATCGTGCTGTATGTGGCGGTGAAAATGATCTGGGACGGCTCGTTCGAAGTGGCCAATGCGATGGCCGGGTTGTGATCGGGACAGGGCCGCGGGCTTGCGCCAGGCGTGCGCCGGGGAGACAAACCCAGGGACCAACCCCGAGATCTGCCTGCAGGTTGAACGCTCGTTGATGAAAGGCGCGATGATCCGACCCGGCTCGTCGCGGATCCGCCGGTGTGCACCGTCGTTCTACTGATCCGCCCCCGGACTGGCTGGCCGCTGATCCTGGCCGCCAACCGCGACGAGCGGCTGGACCGCGCCTGGGATGCCCCCGCCGCGCACTGGCCGGACCGGCCCGGCGTTGTGGCCGGCCGCGATCGGTCGGGCGGTGGTACCTGGATGGGGCTCAACCGGCATGGCGTGACGGCCGCGGTGCTGAATCGCCCGGGCAGCCTGGGCCCCGCACCCGGCAAGCGAAGCCGCGGCGAGCTGCCTTTGCTGGCGCTGCAGCATGCCACCGCCCAGGACGCGGCCGCGGCGATCGTGGCGCTCGATGCCGGGGCGTGGCGCGGCTTCAACCTGGTGCTGGCCGATGCGGTCGGCGCGTTCTTCATCCGCGGCCTGGGCCATGGCCGGCCGCAGGTGCAGCCCCTCGCACCCGGCGTTCACATGATAACGGCACACGACCCGGACGACCCGGACAGCCCTCGCGTGGCTCGGCATCTGCCGCGCTTCGCCGAAGCCGCCGCGCCCTCCCCGGCCGATTGGCATGCGTGGGGGGACATCCTGTCGGACCGATCCGGTGAGGCCGGGGAGCAGATCAACGTGGTGCCGCGCGCCGGTTTCGGCACGGTATGCTCCTCGCTGCTGTTTCTGTCGGCACACGACACGCCGACCTGGCTGTTTGCCGCCGGCGCACCGCATGAGACCCCGTTCGTCCCGGTTCCCGCCGCGATGTGAGGCGGGGTGCAGCAAGCATCGGGGCGTTACCCCGAACCCCACCCAGGAGGCGTTGCCTCCAGAACCTCCAGCAAAGGCTCGCCTTTGCAATCAAATTCTGTTCGGATTGGGGAAGGGCGCGCGAGCGCCTCGGCCCCTGGTATCATTACGATCTGCCCCCTCCCCAACCCGAACAATGTATGGTTCCAAGGGCTGTGCCCTTGGCGGGGATTAAAGGGGCAGAGCCCCTTGATGGGGGTTCGGGGGCAACGCCCCCGACGATTACCTGCCGCCGACCACGCGCGACATTCCGGGAGCCGCAAAATGTTGAAGCAGCCGCAGAAATACGCCGACCTCGCCGATCCCCAGGCGCATCCGCGCTACACCGGCATTGCCAGCTTCTTCCGGGCCCCCCCTGCCACCACCCTCGCCGAAGTCGATATCGGCGTGATCGGCGTGCCATTCGACGGCGGCGTCACCAATCGCAGCGGCACCCGGCACGGCCCCCGCGCGGTGCGTGAGCAGTCCACCCTGCTGCGCCGGATCAACGCCTCCACCGGTGTCACGCCCTTCGCCAGCGCGCGGGTGCGCGACCTCGGCGATTGCTGGATCGAGCAGCCGTATGAGCTGACCACCGCCCTGGACGAGATCGCCGCCTTCTACCGTCCGGTGGTGGAGGCCGGAATCGTCCCGCTGTCGGTCGGCGGCGACCACGCGATCAGCCTGCCGATCCTGCGCGCCGTGGCCGCCCGCCGCCCGGTGGGGATGGTGCATATCGACGCCCATTGCGACACCGGCGACGACTATCTGGGCTCGCGCTTCCATCACGGCGCGCCGTTCCGCCGCGCGGTGGATGAAGGCCTGCTGGACCCCAAGCGGGTGATCCAGATCGGCATCCGCGGTACCACCAACGACCCGGACATGTGGGGGTTCAGCCAGCGCAGCGGCATGCGGGTGCTGCCGATGGAGGAGTTCCACGACCAGGGCTGGCGCTTCGCCGCTTCCGAGGCGCGGCGGGTGGCGGGTGACGGCCCGGTTTATCTGAGTTTCGACATCGACAGTCTCGACCCGTCGCAAGCGCCCGGCACCGGCACGCCGGAGGCCGGCGGCATCACCGCGCTGGAGGCGCTGCGGCTGTTGCGGGCACTGCGCGGGCTCGACTTCGTCGGCGGCGACGTGGTGGAGGTGTCTCCTCCGTTCGATGTCGGCGGCATCACCGCGTTCAACGGCGCCTCGATGCTGTTCGAGATCCTGTGCCTGCTGGTGGAGGCGCGCGAGCAGCGGCAGGCCTGACCGGGCGTCCGAGTGCTGATGGCCGGGCAGAGGCCCGCAGCCACGTTTCTCGCCGCCTTCCCGCGGCTGGCAGAGCCCGCTCGAGAACGCATTGACCGCGCTCGCCCCGGCATTGCATTGGTGAAAACGTACTGCGCAGGCGGACATGGACGCGGCGATCACGGCCAAGGGCCAGATGACCATCCCTAAATCCATCCGGCAGCATCTCGGATTGAAGCCCGGCGACCGGGTGAAGTTCTTCCTGCACGAGGACGGCAGCGTGGCATTGCTGCCCCGACTGCCGGTGTCCGCGCTGCGCGGAATGGTCGCGGCCAGGGCCGGCCAGGTCTCGTTGCGGGACATGACGGAGGCTGCCGCATCCGGCGCCGCACCGAGGCCACGCCGCGGCGGCAAGCGGTGATCGGCCTGGATACCAATGTCCTGGTTCGCTACCTGGCGCAGGACGATCCCGCGCAGTCACCGCAGGCGACCGCGTTCATCGAGCACCGGCTCTCCGAGCAAAATCCCGGCTTCGTCAGCGTCGTGGCGATGGTGGAAACGGCGTGGGTATTGGAACGCGCCTACCGCATGCCACACCGGGACATCGCCGACGCGATTGAGGCCATGCTTCAGGCCGACGCCCTGGTGATCGAGGCCGAACAGGAGGTGTTCGCCGCGATGACGCAACTGCGGCAGGGCAACGGCTCGTTCGCCAACGCGCTGATCGCGTGCTCGGCCGCACCGCAGGCTGCTCGCACATGGTCACGTTCGATCGCCAGGCGCTGAGGCTGCATGATTTCGCGGCGGTGTAGGGCGCGCGCCCGGCAGTGTAGCGGGCGCGCCTCGCGGGTGTAGAGCGCACACACAGGGCTATGCCAGATTAGTGCGTTATCGGAATGGGCATAATGTCGCAGCACAGTGGATTTAACAGGTTGGCGCAGCGGCGGCCTGGCTGTTGTTCAGTGTCTTTGCCGCTGCGCTGGTCGTGGCGCGTCCACTGTTCGGGGGGGACAGTTGTTTGCGGATCTGTTCCTCAGCGATGCTGCGAAGCCTTGGTCGCTGCCGGCAACCGAGCCTGAATAGGCCGTCTTCGCGGCGATGGTGCAACTGTGGCAGGGCAGCGGCTCGTTCGCCGACGCGCTGATCGGTGC
>CAWBLP010000006.1:232500-241583 GCA_963789495.1 uncultured Alphaproteobacteria bacterium | reverse complement strand
CGGCGGAGACAAATTGTGCCAGATAGCGGCGTGAAAGTGTACCAGTCAGGTTAATAGAAAAGGGCCGCGAAGCCCTGTTGACTATCGTGCCCGTGCTGGGAGCCGCGCTTCGCCAGGCTCAGCGCGGCTCCCAGCACGCGGCGTCGCATCATGTATCGGTATTGGCCGCTCCTTCCGTTGTTTGCTTCGCTGTCGTGTTCAGCGTCTGGCCCTGCCGTCGCTGAGCTCGTTTGCTGGTCGCCAGCCGGAAGCTGTCGCCATTCATTTCCAGGATGTGGACATGATGCGTGAGCCGATCCAGCAGCGCGCCGGTCAGTCGTTCTGAACCGAAGATCGAGGTCCACTCATCGAATGGCAGATTGCTGGTGACCAGCGTGGCGCCGCGCTCATAGCGTTGGCTGAACACCTCGAAAAGCAGTTCCGAACCAACAGCGGTGAACGGCACGTATCCCAGTTCGTCGACGATCAGCAGTTTGACCGTGTTGAGGTGTTTTTGCAGTGCCCGTAGCCGGCGTTCATCGCGCGCTTCCATGAGTTCATGCACGAGAGCGGCGGCCGTGGTGAATGCGACGCTCTGGTTTTTCTGACAGGCGGCCAGTCCCAGTGCCAGGCCGATGTGGGTTTTGCCGGTGCCGGACGGCCCGAGCGCGATGCAGTTCTGCCGCCTATCGATCCATTCGCAGCGCGCGAGTTCGAGGACCAGCGCCTTATTGAGTGACGGCTGGGCGGTGAAGTCGAACGTGTCGAGGCTCTTGGTCTGTGGAAACCGTGCCGCCCGGATCCGGCGCTCGATGTTGCGCCGCTCGCGGTCGATGCGCTCCAGTTCGCACAGACGCAGCAGATAGCGGGGATAATCGGCGCGATCCTGGGCCGATTCCATGGCCACCTTCTCGTACTCACGCGCGAACGTGGGGAGCTTCAGCGCCTTGAGATGATTGCCGAGCAGCACCTGGGGCGCGACGGCGGTCAGCGCCGTGGTATCGTGGGACATGGTCATGCCGGAACTCCCGCTGTCATCGATGCTGAACGTGCATTGGCGACGAGATCGAGATAGGCGCTCGGATCCGTGGTTCCGACCGTGGCGGCCGGCAGGTAGGGGTAGAAAGTCAGATCGAGCCGGGCCGGGCGGTTCTCCAATTTGGCCAGCACCAACATCTTCACCGCGTCGAAACTGATGGCGCCAAGCCGCAACGCATGCGCAACGGCCTGTTCAACGTCATGCTGACGGAAGTCCTCGATCAGACGCAGGACCTGAATGAACTCGCGCCGTCCGGCATTCCCCATCCGGGCTTCCATCAGCCGCCGCAGCCGATGAATACATTCCGCGAGTTGCCACCCGTCCAATGGTGCCGCCTGATCGAGGGCTTTGCTCTTGCGTTCCAGCAACGCCAGATAATGCAATGGATCGTAGACGAAGTCGGCCGTGTCGTAACTCCGCGCATGAGTGGCGATGGTCTCGCCGCGGCAGACGATCTCGACACGGTCGACATAGCCCTTCGCCAGAACCTCCTGATGACCGTAGCGGGTCGGCACCGAGTAATCGTTGTTCCGGTAACGCACCAGTGACAGCGACGAGACGCGCGTGGCGATCTTGTGACAGGCATCGTACGGCGCCGGCGGCAACGGCATGAACGCAGCAAGGTCGGCCCGCATCCGTTCGGCGATCGAGCTGGTATGGCCGCGCAGGATCGCCTCGCCACGCCGGGTGCAGGCACGCAGGAACCGGGCATTCAACGCGTCGAAGCTGTCCGCGACGGGCAGCGGCGTCATGAAGTTGCGTCGGACATAGCCGACCAGCCCCTCCACCTTGCCTTTGTCGTTGCCCTTGCCCGGTCGGCCGAACCGGTCGTTAAACAGGTAGTGGCTCTGCAGTTCCGCGAACATGTGCGAGCGCAGCCGCTCGCCACCCTTCACGATCCGGGCTACCGCCAGGCGCGTGTTGTCATACAGGACCGATCGCGGTACGCCGCCGAAGAAGTCGAAGGCCGCGACGTGACCATCACAGAAGGCTTCCGCCGTCTCGGCCGGATAAGCCCTGACAAAGCAGCCGTCCGAATGCGGCAGGTCCATGCACAAGTAGTGGAACCGGATCTTCTTGCCCGCGATGTAGCCGTCAGCCTCGCCAAAATCCGCCTGCGCGTGACCAGGACGATGGCTCAAAGGCACGAACATCTCGCGTGATCGCGACGTTGCTTCCGCCACATACTCACGCACGATCGTATACCCGCCGGAAAACCCCCGCTCATCCCGGAGACGTTCGAAAATCCGTTGCGCCGTGTGGCGCTGCTTCTTGTGCACGCCACGATCCGTCTCGAGGATGGCGTCGATCCACGCGATGTGCGGCCCCAGCTTCTTCGAGGCCGGACGTTCGCCCCGTCGGTAGCCCGGCGGAACAGAATACTGAAGCATCTTCGAGATCGTGTTCCGATGAACGCCAAACCGCTTCGCCGCCTCTCGGCGGCTCAACCCGTCCACAATCACCGCGCGCCGGATCCTGGCATAGAGTTCCACTGTCAACATCCTTCCGGCCCCTCCATGCCCCGCACGGACATCGAGAAGGCCTATCAGGACCGGTACACTTTGGCGCCGCCATCACGGCGCCGGCTCAACACCGGTTCAGCGGTACAATTTGCCGCCGCTGTTTATACGCTTCGAAGAGCTGGGCGGCTACGCGCTGGACAGCAAAGCGCGGGAGGTGCTGGACGGTCTCGGCTTCAGCCAGGAGATGATGGAGGACGACGTCGGCAAGCTGTCCGGCGGCTGGAAGATGCGGTTGGCGCTTGGCCGCATTCTGCTGATGCGCCCCGACGTTATGCTGTTGGACGAGCCGAGCAACCACCTCGACCTCGAGAGCCTGATCTGGCTTGAGCAATTCTTGGCAGGCTACGACGGCGTTGCTCATGACCTCGCACGACCGCGAATTCATGAACCGCGTCATCAACAAAGTGATTGAGATCGATGGCGGAAGCCTGACAGCTTTTTCTGGCGACTACGAATTCTACGAGCAGCAGCGGGCGCTGAACGAACAGCACCAGAAGGCGCAGTTCGAGCGGCAGCAGGCGATGCTGGCGAAGGAGATCAACTTCATCGAGCGCTTCAAGGCTCGCGCCTCCCACGCCGCGCAGGTGCAAAGCCGGGTGAAGAAGCTGGAGAAGATCGACCGGGTCGAGCCCCCGAAGCGCCGTCAGTCACTTGGCTTCGACTTCCCCCCGGCACCGCGGTCCGGCGAGGGCGTGGCGAACCTGCGGGGCGTGCATAAGCGCTATGGTGATCGGGTGATCTACCAGGGGTTGGATCTGTTGGTGCGGCGGCGAGAACGCTACTGCGTGCTTGGCGTGAACGGCGCTGGGAAATCCACTCTGCTGAAGCTGGTGGCCGGGACGACCGAACCGGATACGGGTTCTGTTACCCTCGGGGGCAGTGTGAAGATGGGCTATTTTGCACAGCACGCCATGGAATAGCTGGATGGCGAACGTACCATGTTCGAGACGCTCGAGGATGCCTTTCCGCGCGCCGGCCAGGGCTCATTGCGCGCGCTGGCGGGCGGTTTTGGATTCTCCGGCGACGAGATAGAGAAGCGCTGCCACGTGCTATCGGGCGGCGAGAAGGCGCGGCAGGTGATGGCGCTGATGCTGTTCGACCCGCCAAATTTCCTGGTGCTGGACGAACCGACCAACCGTCTCGACATAGCGACGAAAGAGATGCTGATCGCCGCCATGTCGCAGCAGTACCGAGGGCACGATGCTGTTCGTTTCCCACGACCGGCATTTCCTGGCCGCGCTGTCCAACCGGGTCCTGGAGCTGACGCCAGAGGGCATCCACCAGTATCACGGCGGCTACACGGAATATGTCGCGCGGACCGGGCAGGAAGCGCCCGGGCTGCACGCCTGAGCGCCGGTGGTCAGGGGCCATGCCGTCACGGTCACCCGGTTCGGTTCCTGGTGCCGTGGTTGATCGCTGGCCGCACGTGCGCGGAGAGCAGCGCCGACTCTATCTGCCTACAAAAAGATACCTGCTTGGCATCTTTTTCGTTGATATAGATTCCTATATGCCTTCTATATGGGGGAATGAAGGGGGCGGTGCGCCACCTTAACCTGGAGAAGACGCGATGACATTCGAGGATTTCAAGGCTTCGAAGAAGGGGCAACTGGTGATGGAGGTGCTCAACGACCACGATGCGCAGATCGAGATGGTTTGCTTATCGAAGCATGGCCTGCCTGCTGCTCAAGCCGTGGGCGCCGAGATCGGCAAATTGGTTGGTGATCTGGACGACACCGAGAAGCAACACGTCGGTCGGGCGATCCGCGACGTAATGTCAGAAAAGGGATGGAAGGTCGCTCAGAAGGGCGTTCGCGTTGCCCCGGGCAATTTCTTCTCTCGCGCGGCGACCTACCAGCTGAAGGTTCCGTGCATATTGTCCACAGATCCGATCTATATAGGCATGAATGAAATCGTAAATTCGCCAGAGGGGCGTACGGCAGCAATTGCAGCTGCCAGCGCGGGTCTTCCGGCATTGGCCGGGATCGATCCTATTCTCAGCACGGCATTCGGTGCTGACTATGGGAAGCATAACCTTTCAACGGCGACTGCTGGCGACTTCGTCGCCAACTTGATGCGCTCCCTCGGCTACAAGAAGATGGGCAGGAAGGACCTTCCATCCCATTGCGTTGCAAGGACTGCCGACTTCTTTCAGAAGGAAAGCAGCATGCCAGCATGACGAGGAGATCGGGGTGACATCGCCCAACCGGGAATGTCACCTCAGCGTGCCGTATACTGATCACTCACGCGCCGGGCTCCAGGCCATTGACGACTGCGGCGCACGCAGAATTACGCACCCTCTTGCTTCCACAGTGCTTCCACGAATTCCGTGGAGGCACGTATCTGGAAGCACGAGGGGGCGTAACGCTTTGAATTATCGCGTATATTTGGTTGCGGGGATAGGATTTGAACCTATGACCTTCAGGTTATGAGCCTGACGAGCTACCGGGCTGCTCCACCCCGCGTCAAAGTCGTGGACCGCGCGAGCGGCTAGGAATCAGAAACAGGGTGGATTGGAAGACCTGGCGGCGACCTACTCTCCCGTGCCTTAAGACACAGTACCATGGGCGCTGGAGGTTTTCACGGCCGAGTTCGGGATGGGATCGGGTGCAGGCCCTCCGCCAAAACCACCAGGTCGTCCAATCCACCCTGCTTCGCGATCGTCAAACCTTGCGGCCTGCCGGTCGATCAGGGGTGACCGAGGTTCTGGTGCTACGTGCGTTGTGTGCCGCCGGGGTTTGATGCCGACGTTGAGTTGCATGAGGTCTGAGGATGATTTCCATGCATGATGAGATCTCGAGCCTATCGGGCGATTAGGACCAGTCAGCTTCACGCGTTACCGCGCTTCCACACCTGGCCTATCAACGTGATGGTCTATCACGGCCCTCAGGGAGACCTAGTTTTGAGGTGGGCTTCCCGCTTAGATGCTTTCAGCAGTTATCCCGTCCATACATAGCTACCCGGCCGTGCCACTGGCGTGACAACCGGTGCACCAGAGGTATGTCCATCCCGGTCCTCTCGTACTAGGGACAGATCCTCTCAAGTCTCCTTCACCCACGGCAGATAGGGACCGAACTGTCTCACGACGTTCTAAACCCAGCTCACGTACCACTTTAATCGGCGAACAGCCGAACCCTTGGGACCTGCTCCAGCCCCAGGATGTGATGAGCCGACATCGAGGTGCCAAACCTCCCCGTCGATGTGGACTCTTGGGGGAGATCAGCCTGTTATCCCTAGAGTACCTTTTATCCGTTGAGCGATGGCCCTTCCACGCGGGACCACCGGATCACTATGGCCGACTTTCGTCTCTGCTCGAGCTGTCACTCTCGCAGTCAGGCGGGCTTGTGCCATTGCACTCAGCAGCCGATGTCCGACCGGCCTGAGCCCACCATCGCGCGCCTCCGTTACATTTTGGGAGGCGACCGCCCCAGTCAAACTGCCCACCATGCAGGGTCCCGGACCGGGCTGACCGGTCTCGGTTAGACGCCAGAAAAACTCAGGGTGGTATTTCAAGGATGACTCCACCGAAGCTAGCGCCCCGGCTTCAAAGCCTCCCACCTATCCTACACAGAGTTCTCCTGGCGCCACTGCAAAGTTGCAGTAAAGGTTCATAGGGTCTTTCCGTCTGACCGCGGGTACCCCGCATCTTCACGGGGAATTCAATTTCGCTGAGCCGATGCCGGAGACAGTGGGGAAGTCGTTACGCCATTCGTGCAGGTCGGAACTTACCCGACAAGGAATTTCGCTACCTTAGGACCGTTATAGTTACGGCCGCCGTTTACCGGGGCTTCGGTTCGATGCTTGCACATCTCCCCTTAACCTTCCGGCACCGGGCAGGCGTCAGACCCTATACGTCGTCTCTCGACTTCGCAGAGCCCTGTGTTTTTACTAAACAGTCGCTACCCCCTGCTCTGTGCCACCCGCCACTGGTTGCCCAGCGACAGGTCTCGCTTATCCCGAAGTTACGCGAGCAATTTGCCTAGTTCCTTCGGCATCGTTCTCTCAAGCGCCTTGGTATGCTCTACCAGTCCACCTGTGTCGGTTTCGGGTACGGTCTATACGCCAGAGCTATTTCCCGGAACGATCCAGCCGCATGGGCAATCCGATAAGCCCACACAACACTTCACGTTCGTCACTTCTGGCAGGCCCAGGAATATTGACCTGGTTCCCATCGACTACGGCTTTCGCCCTCGCCTTAGGGGCCGGCTCACCCTGCGCGGATTAACCTTGCGCAGGAACCCTTGGACTTTCGGCGACAGAGTTTCTCACTCTGTTTGTCGCTACTCATGTCAGCATTCGCACTTCCGATACCTCCAGGAGGGGTCACCCCTCTCCCTTCGCAGGCTTACGGAACGCTCCGCTACCG
Source organism: uncultured Alphaproteobacteria bacterium (assembly GCA_963789495.1). Taxonomy (GTDB): domain Bacteria; phylum Pseudomonadota; class Alphaproteobacteria; order Acetobacterales; family Acetobacteraceae; genus CAWBLP01. Next base: position 234,679 of record CAWBLP010000006.1, on the reverse strand, counting down.
CGTGTATTGCTACACACCCGCAGCTTCGGCACGTGGCTTGAGCCCCGTTACATTTTCGGCGCAGGATTTCTAATAGACCAGTGAGCTATTACGCTTTCTTTAAAGGATGGCTGCTTCTAAGCCAACCTCCTGGTTGTTTTGGAATTCCCACATCCTTTCCCACTTAGCCACGATTTGGGGGCCTTAGCTGGCGGTCTGGGCTGTTTCCCTCTCGACGACGGACCTTAGCACCCGCCGTCTGTCTGCCGCGCTATACTCCTCGGTATTCGGAGTTTGGTTAGGTTTGGTAAGTCTTTGGGACCCCCTAGCCCATCCAGTGCTCTACCCCCGAGGGTAAACACACGACGATCTACCTAAATAGATTTCGCGGAGAACCAGCTATTTCCGAGTTTGATTGGCCTTTCACCCCTAGCCACAGCTCATCCCCGACTTTTTCAACAGGCGTGGGTTCGGCCCTCCAGTGCGTGTTACCGCACCTTCAGCCTGGCCATGGCTAGATCACTCGGTTTCGGGTCTTCCGCCCGCGACTGAACGCCCTGTTCAGACTCGCTTTCGCTGCGCCTACGCCTATCGGCTTAAGCTTGCCGCGAACGGAAACTCGCTGACCCATTATACAAAAGGTACGCCGTCACTCCAAAAGGAGCTCCGACTGCTTGTAGGCATCCGGTTTCAGGTCTCTTTCACTCCCCTCGTCGGGGTGCTTTTCACCTTTCCCTCACGGTACTTGTTCACTATCGGTCACCAGGGAGTATTTAGGCTTGGAGGGTGGTCCCCCCATGTTCAGACAGGATTTCACGTGTCCCGCCCTACTCAAGGATCAACAGCAGCATGACGCATACGGGGCTATCACCCGCTATGGCCGGACTTTCCAGACCGTTCTGCTTCTCTGCCGTCAACCACTGGCCTGCTCCGCGTTCGCTCGCCACTACTAGCGGAATCTCGGTTGATGTCTTTTCCTCCGGGTACTGAGATGTTTCAGTTCCCCGGGTTTGCCTCTCCACCCTATGTATTCAGCTGGACGATACCCCAAAGGGGTGGGTTGCCCCATTCGGATATCCACGGATCAACGCCTGCTCGCGGCTCCCCGTGGCTTTTCGCAGCGTGCCACGTCCTTCATCGCCTCCTGGTGCCAAGGCATCCACCGAATGCCCTTCTCGTGCTCGAGATCGTCCCCGGGCTTAACCCGGGCTTCCACCATGCACAGAAACCATCCTCAGCAATCGCCGGCCGAAACCTGCGATCCAGAGCACGGTCCTGCCACACAGCAGACCTCTCACTCAGCACACAACAGGACCTTATCGCATCGCACCGGTCACAGCCCGAAGGCCGCCACCGGACGCGATCTCGACAAGATCGCTTCACGCCTCTGAACGTCCTGCCTCGGTCGCTGGACGCCCTCAAGACTTTCGCCTTGCAGCAATCCGGTCAGACATGCGACCGCGGCACGCCCAGAGACGCACCAGAACCTGATTCACATTAATAAAGAACAACATCACCCCACCGGGGCGACGCATACGCCACACGCGTTCTCTCAAAAGAGAACCCGATATGCCGATGACTTTCGCTTCTCCGCGATAGCTGATCCCACCATCTCGACCACCAGTCCTGGTGGAGACGATCGGGTTCGAACCGACGACCCCCTGCTTGCAAAGCAGGTGCTCTCCCAGCTGAGCTACGTCCCCTCATGCCAGGAGAGAGACCCATTCACCGAATGGATGGTGGGCCAGGGAGGATTTGAACCTCCGACCCCACGCTTATCAAGCGTGTGCTCTAACCAGCTGAGCTACTAGCCCCTAACGGGTTGATACTGTCGGGGCGGTTCCCGACCGCACATCAAGACCATGCAGCCGGCAACACTATCGCGGGGAAGGGATACGCTGGCGGCGCCGATCGAATGGCTGCCTTCCAGTCTGAGCCGCCACCGGCATCCGCCGGCAGCTTGATCGGAGCATCTCAAACCCGAAGGCTCAAGACGCATCCTTGAAAGGAGGTGATCCAGCCGCAGGTTCCCCTACGGCTACCTTGTTACGACTTCACCCCAGTCGCTAACCCGACCGTGGTCGGCTGCCCCCTTGCGGTTGGCGCACCGGCTTAAGGTCGAACCAACTCCCATGGTGTGACGGGCGGTGTGTACAAGGCCCGGGAACGTATTCACCGCGGCGTGCTGATCCGCGATTAC
>CAWBLP010000006.1:0-230000 GCA_963789495.1 uncultured Alphaproteobacteria bacterium | reverse complement strand
TCGCCATCCGCTGGGTGACCGCGTCGGTGGTGTTGGCGTTGAGCAGCAGAATGCGCATGGGTCCCCCGCGGCAGCTTGTGCCGATATGGTCCGGATCAGGCTGGTAAAGCCGGCAACTGCACCTCGGCGGCCGCGGCAATGTCCCGCCGCGTCGCCACCCAGATGTCCCGCCCGCGCGCCCACAGGTCACGCAGGATCGCCTCCACCGCGCGAAACCGCGCCGGGCGGCCGGTGATCCGCAGATGCAGCCCGATATTCAGCAGGCCGGACCGCCCGCGCGCGGCTTCCTCGATCATCTGGTCCAGCGCCGCGGCGACGTAGCCGGAAAATCCGCCGGTTGCACGAAGCCGTTGGGATGGAAGAATTTCATGTCGTTGCTGTCGAGCGCGTAGGGCAGCACCAGCAGCCCGGTCTCCGGGCAGCGATATGGCAGGTCGTCATCGAACGCGTTGCTGTCGTAGCGATAGCCGAGTTCCGCCAGCAAAGCACGCGTGTGCTCGGTGGCGCTGCCACGGCAGAAATAGCCCATCGGGCGAGTGCCGGTCGCCTGCCGAATCGCGTCGGTGGCGCGTTGCATCGCCTCGCGCTCTGCTTCCGGCGTCGTGTAATCGGCATTCGGCCGCCACACCCAGCCATGGCACGCCGCCTCATGGCCGCGCCGCACCACCTCCCGCGCCAGCGCCGGCGTGCGTGCCACCGCTCGGCCGCACATCCAGAACGTCGCCGGCAGCCCGGCGCGGTCGAACGCATCCAGGAAACGGCCCAGCCCGACCCGCAGGCCGTAGCCAAAAATCTGCTCCATGCCGATATCGCGCCGGCCGGGCGGCACCACACTCACCACCTCGCCGATGCGCTCGTTCTCCGCATCGCCGGCCTCGACCGACAGTTCGGCGCCCTCCTCGTAATTCACCGCCAGGTTGACCGCGACCTTGGCCCCGTTCGGCCAGACCAGGCGCGGCGGATCGAAGCCGTAGCCAACCAGGTCGCGCCGCATCATGCGTTCAGCAACGCCGTCAGCACAGGCAGCAGCACCGTCAGGCCGGCGGCAAAATCCTCGATCTCCATCGCCTCCTCCCGGTGGCCGACGCCCCTGGGAGGTGCATCGGGCGGACTGTGGTGCCGTCACACGGCAGCAGCCTTCTGCCGGCGCGGCAGGAACCGGTCCGCCCGGCCCTGCCCCGGACACGGCCCAGCCGGACACGCCCCAGCCGGACATTGGCCAGCCGGACATTGGCCAGCTGGATCTGGGGCCAGCCAGACCTGGACCAGCAAGCGGCATGCCATCGCCGCAGCGGCGCCCGGTGCGGCGGCCGTCAGGCGGCGTGCCAGTCCCGGAACCACGCGGCGAACCGCGGAATCCCCCGTTCCAGCGTCGTGCTCGGCGCGAACCCGGTCAGTTCGCTGATCGCAGAGACATCCGCAAAGGTCACTTCGACATCGGCCGGAGGACGTGGCGCGCTGCGGATCACCGCCGTCCGCTCCAATGCCTGTTCCAGCAACGCCACCAGAGTCCGCACTTCCTCCGCTCGATGATTGCCGATGTTCAGCACCCGGGCCGGCACCGCCCCGTCGGGCGGGCGATCGAGACAGCCCACCACGCCGGCGACGATATCGTCGATATAGGTGAAATCCCGCTTCAGCCGGCCGCCGTCGTACAAGGTGATCGGTTCCCCGGCCATGATGGCCCGGGCGAAGCTGTAATACGCCATGTCCGGCCGGCCCCAGGGCCCATAGACGGTGAAAAAGCGCAGTCCGGTCTGCGGCAGGCCGAACAGATGCGCATAGGCATGCGCCATCAGTTCGTCGGCGCGTTTGGTGGCGGCATAGAGCGAGACCGGCGTATCCACCCGATCCGCTTCATGGAACGGCAGGTCCTGATTGGCGCCATAGACCGAGGACGTGCTGGCGTAGACCAGATGCCGCAACGCGGGCAGGCGGCGCGCCATCTCCTGCACCACCAGATGCCCCATCACGTTGGCATGCACATAGGCATAGGGATCGACCAGTGAATGCCGCACACCGGCCTGCGCCGCCAGGTGCACCACGGCCCTGATCTCGGGATTGGCCGCGGCCAGAGCCGTCATGCCCTCGCGGTCCGCCACATCCAGCCTGTGGAAGCTGAACTCCGGCGACGGCGTCAGTCGGGCCAGCCGCGCCTGCTTCAGTCGCACATCGTAATAGGCGTTCAGCTCGTCGACACCGATCACCGGCTCGCCCCGCGCCAGCAGGGCGGCGGCGACATGCGAGCCGATGAACCCGGCCGCGCCGGTGACCAGGACGCTCACTGCAGCGGCCGCGCGACCAGGCGGTCCTCCAGCAATTCGAGCACCGCGTGGCCGAGCGCGATGTGGCATTCCTGGATGCGGGCGGTTTCGGGATCGGGGACGAGCAGGATGTGGTCGCACAATTCCATCGCCGGCTGCCCGGCACCACCCAGCAGGCCGACGGTGACGATCCCCATCTCCCGCGCCGCCTGCAATGCCCGCACCACGCTGGGCGAACGGCCGGAGGTGGTGATGCCGAACAGCACATCGCCGCGCCGCCCTAGCCCGCGCAACGGGCGCTCGAACACCCGGTCGTAGCCGTAGTCGTTGCCGCAGGCGGTGAGCATCGCCGGGTCCAGCGTCAGCGCCAGCGCCGGCCAGGAGTCGCGTTCCACCGCACCGCGCAGACGGATCAGCATCTCGGTCGCCAGATGCTGGCTGTCGGCTGCCGACCCGCCATTGCCGCAGAACATCAGCTTGCCGCCGCCGCGCAGGCTGGTCTCACAGGCGCCGACCACCTGCACCACCTGGGTCGCGAGCTCGGTCGCGATCCGCCGCTTCAGATCGGCCGATTTGTGCATCATCGCCGCGAAGCGCGCGGTCTCGTCCATGGGTCCGGCTCCTGTGGTCCGCCGGGGGCTTACTGCGCCACCCAACCGCCGTCTATCGAAACAGGCACGCCGGTGATGGTGTCGGCGGCCGGCGAGCACAGGAACACCGCCAGGCCGCCAATCTGCTCGGGGGTGGAGAACCGGGTCATCGGCTGCTTCTCGGCCAGGAAGGTCTGGCCCGCCTGCTCGACGCTGATCCCGTCGGCCTGGGCGCGCGCCTCCAATTGACGCTGCACCAGCGGGGTCAGCACCCAGCCCGGGCAGATCGCATTGGCGGTGACGCCGGTGTTGGCAAGCTCGATCGCCGCGACCTTGGTCAGCCCGACCACACCGTGCTTGGCGGCGACGTAGGCGGATTTCTGCCCGCTGGCGACCAGGCCGTGGGCAGAGGCGATGTTGATGATCCGCCCCCAGCCGGCGCGCTTCATGCCGGGAATGGCGGCGTGCATGGCGTGGAACACCGCGGACAGGTTGATCGCGATGATCGCATTCCAGCGGTCGGTGGGAAAATCCTCAATGTTGGCGACGTGCTGGATTCCGGCGTTGTTCACCAGGATGTCCGGTCCCCCGAGTGTTTCGCCGGTCTCGGCGATCAGGGCGGCGATCTGCTCAGGCTTGGACATATCGGCCCCGCTGTAGCCGACGCGGATCTGGAATTCGTGTGCCAAGCCAGCGCGCAGCGTTTCGACGGCGGCGGCGTCACCGAAACCGTTGAGCATCAGATTGGCCCCTTGGGCCGCAAAGGCGCGGGCAATGCCGAGGCCGATGCCGCTGGTGGAGCCGGTGACCAAGGCGGTCCTGCCGGAGAGGGTCATGCTCGAGGCCTCCGTGTTGTGCGCTGCAGCAGGATAGGAGGGCAGTGTTCAGGTTGAAAGGCGCTGCCTAACGCCCCCGCGGATCGAGCGCATCGCGCAGTCCGTCGCCCACCAGGTTGAACGACAGCACCGCCAGGAAGATCGCCAGGCCGGGAAACACCGCCAGCCACGGCGCCTGGGTGAGGAAGCGTTGCGCCGAGTTCAGCATCGAGCCCCAGGACGGATCGGGCGGCTGCTGGCCGAGCCCGAGAAAGGAAAGCGACGCCTCGGCGATGATCGCGGCGGCGATCGCCAGCGTGCCCTGCACCAGTACCGGCGGCACGATGTTCGGCAACACGTGTCGGACCGCCACGCGCCAACCGGGATTGCCGATCGCCCTTGCCGCTTCCACGTAGTCGTTGCTGGCGGCATCCAGCGTCGCCGCGCGCGCCACCCGCATGAAGCGCGGCGCGGTGGACACGCCGATCGCGATCATCGCATTGGTCAGGTCCGGTCCGAGGAACGCCGCCAGCGCGATCGCCAGGATCAGGAACGGACACGCCAGCATCGCGTCGACGATGCGGCTCAGCACCACGTCGATCCAGCCTTGGGAGAAACCGGCGAGCAATCCGGCCGGCACGCCGATCCCGGCGGCGATCAGCACCGAGACGACACCGGCCAGCAGGCTGGCCCGGGCGCCGAACACCACCCGGGACAGCACGTCGCGGCCGTTCTCGTCGGTGCCCATCCAATGCAGCGCCGACGGAGCCTTACGGATCGCGGTCCAGGAGGTGGCGATCGGGTCGTACGGCACGATCAACGGCGCGAAGGCCGCCACCGCGATGAACAGCACGATCACCACCAGCCCGGCCACCGCCACGGGCCGGTGCAGGAAACGGCGCAGCGCCAGGCGGCGCGGGCTTTGTGGCACCACGACGACGCCTCCGGCTGCGACAACGGTGGCGCTCATGCCGCGTCGGGCCCGCAGGAGCGGCAAGGTGTGACGACCCAACTCTGCATCGGCGATCGGTCTCCGCGCCTTGGCTTCACTCTGGCCTTGGCCTCACTCTGGTCCGGCATACACGAAGCCCGCGCATCCTGTCAGCTTCCGCAAGCAACCCCGATGCCATGACGGGCGGCTGAGGCGGTAGGCCGATGAGCGTGCAGAGAGAGGTTGGCAGCGCGTACGCCGTCGTGCCGGCGCGGGGCCGGCATTCACGACCGGCCGCGGGGACGAAGCACAGACGGCTGCCAATATCGCTTCCGTCTCGCCACTGGCGCTCGATCTCAGCGCCAAAGTCAGCGTGGGGTTCAACCCGGTAATCGCCGGCCGGTTGCTCAGCGCAGGCCGGAGGGCGTGATCCTGACCGCGCATTCTCCCACCTGGTCCGATGGCGTGAACGGGCTTAGCGGCGGCGAGGCGCTCATCGTGGCCGGCGGCAGGGATGTGCTGAGCTTCGTCCCCGAACCCGCCAACCTGGCCCCGCCGACAGCCGGGCTGCTGGCCTCACCGCGATCCGGTGGCGGGCCGATCGACCGACACGCGGCGGCACGCCGGTCGGTTACGCTCCGCGCAGCCTTGGGTTGATCACCACGTACAGCACGTCGGCCACGAGGTTCAGCAGCACGTAGAGAAACGCCGTCACCAGCACGACGCCCTGCACCACCGGATAGTCGCGGTTGAACACCGCATCCACGATCAGCTTGCCGAAGCCGGGAATGCTGAACACCTGCTCGGTCAGCACGGCGCCGGAAAACAATGTGCCCAGTTCGAGCGCGCCCAGCGTCACCACCGGGATCAACGCGTTGCGCAGCGCGTGGCGGATCACCACGACGAACTCCCGCAGCCCCTTGGCCCGCGCCGTGCGCACGAAATCCTGGTCCAGCGCGGTGAGCATGGCGCTGCGGGTATGCCGCATCAGGATCGCCGCGATGGCGTTGCCCAATACGAAGGCCGGCATGATCGTGGTGGCGAGCGATTGCTGCCAGTCCTCGGTCAGCGGCACGTAGCCGGATGGCGGCAGCAGCCCCCATTGCACCGAGACCAGCAGGATCAGCATGATCCCGAGCCAGAAGTTGGGCGTGGAGAGGCCGGCCAGCCCCACCGCGTTGGCGACATAGTCCCATAATCGGTTGCGATACACCGCCGCGATAATGCCCGCCGGCACGCCGATCGCCACCGCGATGATGAAGGCCATCAGGCCGAGTTGCAGCGTGACCGGCAGCTTCTGGAAGATCAGCTGCGCCACCGGCTGACGGATGCGCCAGGAATAGCCCAGGTTGCCCTGCAGCACGTTCCCCATCCAGTGCACGTATTGCACCGGAAGCGGCCGATCCAGCCACAGTTCGGCACGAATCTGCGCCAGCACCTGCGGATCGCCCCGTTCCTCCCCGGCCATCACCATGGCCGGATCGCCCGGCATCAACTGCTGCAGGCAGAACACCAGCACGCTGACCAGCAACAGAGTCGGAATCACCTGCGCGAGGCGCGTGCCGAGATGGCCGCCCATCAGATGGCGCCATCGGCCGACCGGGTCGCAGCGACCACTACTTCGCCATCTCCAAACCCTGGATGCGGATCATGCCGTCGGGGATCGGCCGGAAGCCCTGCAGCTTCGCCGACATGCCGACGATGTTGCGCGGCGTCCACAGATAGGTCAGCGGCAGATCCTTGCGCTCCTGCTCCATCATCTGCGCATACATCGGCTTGCGCTTGGCAAGATCCACCGTGTTGCGGCCCTCATCCAGCAGCTTGTCCACCAGCGGATTGCTGTAGCCGCTGGCATTGTTGCCCTGGCCGCTGTGCAGGAACTGATAGGTGTTGCCGTCGATGTCGGGACGGCCGGACCAGCCGATCATGTAGGCCTGATAGTCGCCCTGCCGTGACGCCTGCAGCGAAGAGGCGAATTCCATCGCCTGGATATGGACCTCGAATCCGGCCTCGGACGCCATCGACTGGATCACCTCGGCAGCCTGCAGAATGTCCGGGTTGTTGAAGGTCAGCAGCTCCAGCTTCACCGGCAGCGTCACGCCGGCCTGCTTCAGCAGCGCCTTCGCCTTCTCGACGTTCCGTTCAGGCACTTTCAGATCCGCGTTGTAAAATGGCGAGCTCGACGGCACCGGCTCCACGGACGGCGCATACATGTCGCTGAACACCACGTTGACCAGCGCCTTGCGGTCGATCGCCAGATCCAGCGCCTGCCGCACCAGCGCATCCTTGCCGTACGGATTGTCCGCGCGCGGTCCGTTGGCCAGGTTGTTGGTGATACCGAAATAGCCGAGTGCGTCCGAGACGACGAGGTGCAGCTTGGGATCGGACTTCACCGCGGCGGCGTCGGTCGGCGCCACGTATTCGGAGATATCCACCGTGCCGGCCTTCAGGTTCGCCAGCCGCACCGAGGAATCCACCAGCACCTGATAGATCACCTTGTCGAAATGGATCGCCTTGGCATTCCAGTAGCCGGGGAACCGCTCCAGCGTGACATGGTCCTGCGGCACCCGCTCCACGAAGCTGAACGGTCCGCTGCACACCGGGTGCCGGGAGAACTCCTTGCCCGCGGCCGCGGTCGCCTTGGGCGGATAGACGATGCCCGAGCGGTCGGTGAGCTGCGCCAGGAACGCGCCGGAAGGCTGCTTCAGCACGATCCGCACCGTCAGCGGGTCCATCACCTCGACATGGTCGATCGAGCTGATCTCGCTGCGCCGGAAGCTGCCCGGCATGGTCAGATGCCGCTCCAACGAGAACTTCACCGCCTCGGCGTCGAACGGCTCGTCGTTCTGGAACTTCACATCGGGCCGCAGATGCAGGACCAGCGTCTTACCGTCGGCCCATTCATACCCGGTGGCGAGCTGCGGGATGATGTTCAGCTTCTCATCGATGTCGAACAATTTGTCGCACAGGCCGGCAAACACGATGCGTCCGACATAGGTCGTGGCAAGCGTCGGGTCGAGCAGGTCGAGGTCCTGACGCAGGGCGACATGCAGCGTCTGCGCCGAGGCAATGGTGGTACTGGCCACGAGCAACGTCGCGGCCAACAGTGATCGACCCATTCGCGGCTCTCCCGATCGAGGCTGTTCGTGATCGCGCGCGATCCTGGCCGCGGCCGGACGGTGTTGCAAGTCCGGAAAACCCGGTTGTGGCTAGCTGGCGATCTGTCCGGTGTTTGTAGCTCGTGAAGTGTCCGGTCCACTGGCTCGCTGGAACGGGGGGCGGCGATGGATCGGGCACGCATTCACGAGGGGGTTCGTCGGATGCGTTTTCAGGACGTGCTGGGTCGGACCGAACGGTCTGAGCTGAGCCAGCTGGAGGCGGCGGAGTTGCTCGGGGTCAGCGAGCGGACGTTCCGCCGCTGGCGCGACCGCTACCGGGAAGAAGGAGTTGCGGGATTGAGCGACCGTCGCCTCCGCCCCTCGCTGCGGCAGGCGCCGAAGGCGGAGATCGAGCGGATGCTGGGCCTGTATCGCGATCTCTACCGCGGCTTCACGGTGAAGCATTTCCATGAGCAGTTGGGCAAGCGGCACAACTACACGCTGGGCTACACGGTGACCAAGCTGCACCTGCAACGGGCCGGGCTGGTGACCCCGGCGCGGTCGCGCTCGGCGCATCGCAAGAAGCGGCCGCGCCGGCCGTTGGTGGGCATGATGCTGCATCAGGATGCGTCGACCCATGCCTGGCTGCCTGGCGACGAACGCAAATACGACCTGGTGGCGACGATGGATGACGCGACGAGTGCGGTCTACTCGCTGTTCCTGGTGGAGCAGGAGGGCACCGCCTCAAGCCTGCGTGGCGTACGGGAGGTGATTGAACGGCACGGCCTGTTCTGCTCGCTCTACACCGACCGTGGCAGCCACTACTTCGAGACGCCCGAGGCCGGCGGTCGTGTCTCGAAGACAGTGCTGACACAGTTCGGCCGGGCGCTGAAGCAGCTCGGCATCGAGCACATTGCGGCCTACTCGCCGCAGGCCCGCGGGCGGTCGGAGCGCCTGTTCGGCACGTTGCAGGACCGGCTGCCGAAGGAGCTGGCGCTGGCCGGGATCAGCACACCGGAGGCGGCGAACCGATGGCTGCGGGAGGTCTACGTCGCCGAGCACAACGCGCGCTTTGCGGTGCCGGCCGAGCAGGCGGGATCGGCCTTCGTGGTGGATCCGAACGGTGCCTGGCGGGAGATTCTGTGCATCCAGGAGGACCGCCGAGTGGGTCATGACAACACGGTGAAGTGGCGCCGCCTCACCCTGCAACTGCCGCCGTCGCGGCTGCGGCCGCACTTCGTCAGAGCCACCGTGCGCGTGCACGAATATCCGGATGGGCGGCTGGCGGTGTTGTGGGGGCCGCACCGGCTGGCGGATTACGACGCCGAGGGGCGCCTTTTCCAACAGGAGCATATGGCCGCATGACACGCTTCCAGTGCGGCTGCTCTGTGCCGGGGCATGCCCCGGCACAGAGCAGGAACGAAGCGGACAGATCACGCGCTACCAAAACCGGACAGGTTGACGCGCTAGCGACAGTCCGGAAAACCCGGCTGCCACGCAGTCCAAACTAGAACAGCCGCTGACTTGGGCAATGTCGCGTCAATACAGCGCAGCGCTGCCTATTTCGCCAGCAGGCACCAAGCCGGATTGCCATGGCTCAGCAGCGCCGCCGGTTCCGTTCTGCAGACGCCGGCACTCCGGAACAAGCTATCATCAATTTTATCCCGTTCCACCGCCCCCCGTCATGCCCGGTGAAGCCCCGGCATCCATGACTTTCTCCGAGGCTTCTTCCGGGCCTCCGCCGCGCCTGGCGGGTTGCAACTGCCCGACCGCTCCCATCGCGGTTATGACCTCGCCCGCTGACACAGATCTCGCCGCCCCGCCAACCCGCCGGGCTTTCGCCCCCCCGATCCTTCGCGCGCCCCTTCTTCCGCGCACCGGTTGGACTATGTTCGGGCGTCCGACCAGCCGAGGGAGAACGCATCATGACAAGCATCACCATCCAGGCCAGCGACGGGACCGGCAGTTTCGCGGCGTATCTGCTCGAACCGAAAGCCAGGCCCGCCGGCGTCGTCGTGCTGATCCAGGAGATCTTCGGCGTGAACCAGGCGATGCGCGATACCGCGGCCTGGGTCGCCGATCTGGGCTTCATCGCCGTCTGCCCGGACCTGTTCTGGCGGATCGAGCCGGGCATCGACATCACCGACAAATCCGAGGCGGAGTGGAAGAAGGCCTTCGAACTGTTCAACGCGTTCGACCAGGCGAAGGGCATCGAGGATCTGAAGGCGACGGTCGCCGCCGCCCGCACGCTGCCGGGTGCCAATGGCCGGGTCGGCACCATGGGGTATTGTCTCGGCGGCCGGCTGGCCTTCATGATGGCAGAACAATCGGAAGCCGACATCAACATCTCCTACTACGGCGTCGGACTGGACGGACTGCTCGACGACCTCGACAAGGTGAGCAAGCCGCTGCTGGTGCATATCGCCGACCTGGACGAGTTTTTCCCGGCCGAGGGGCGCGAGAAGGTGGTGGCGGCCACCAAGGGTCACCACTCCATCGCCAGCCACATCTATCCCAACGCCAATCACGCCTTTGCCCGCGTCGGCGGCGTGCACTGGGACGGACGCTCCGCCGCGATCGCCAACGGTCGCAGCGCCGAGGCGCTGGTCGCGGCCCTGGGCTGACCGCCACCACACTGATAAGACGACCGGGGCAAGACGCCCCGGGCAAGACGCCCGAAGCACGACGGCCCGCGCAAAGCAGCCGGCTTCACGAGAGGAGCGACCGCGAGCAATGGATGGATCGATCAAGCCGCAGACCGCAGGCAAGGGCCTGGCCCGATCGGCCGGAGCCCTCGCCGGGATCAAGGTCGTCGACCTCACCCGCGTGCTCGGCGGTCCCTACTGCACCATGATCCTGTCGGACCACGGCGCCGAGGTGATCAAGGTCGAACCACCCCAGGGCGACGAGGTGCGCGACTGGGGGCCGCCCTTCCACGACAACGACGCCAGCTATTTTATCGGCGTCAACCGCAACAAGCGCGCCATCGCGCTCGACATCGGCAAGCCCGAGGGCCGCTCGGGTCCTGCTGCGCCTGCTCGAAGGCGCCGACGTGCTGATCGAGAATTTCAAACCCGGCTCGATGGAGAAATGGGGCATCGGCAACGATGTGCTGGCGCAGAAGTTCCCCGGCCTGATCCATTGCCGCATCTCCGGCTTCGGACCCGATGGGCCGCTGGGCGCGCTGCCGGGCTACGACGCCATCCTGCAGGCGATGACAGGCCTGATGAGCGCCAATGGCGACAGCTCCACCGGACCGATGCGTCTCGGCACCGCCATGGTCGATATGGGCACCGGCCTCTATTCAGCGATCGGCATCCTGATGGCGCTGCATGAGCGCGCGCGCTCCGGCCAGGGCCAGTATCTCGACATGGCGCTATACGATTGCGGCATGGCGCTGCTGCACCCGCAGGCGGCCAATTTCTTCCTCAACGGCAAACGCCCCGTCGGCACCGGCAATCCGCATCCCAACCTGGTGCCGTACGACAAATATCCGACCCGCACCTGCGAGATCTTCATCGCCAGCGGCAATAACGGCCAGTTCCGCAAACTGTGCCAGTTGATCGACCGGCCGGACCTCGCCGACGACCCGCGCTTCGCCAATAACGGCGAGCGCAACATCAACCGGGCCGCGCTGGGGGCCGAACTGGCGGCCGCCTTCGCCGAACAGGACGGGCAGGAGCTGGCGCTGCGGCTGATCCGCAACGGCGTGCCCGCCGGTCCGGTGCTGTGGGTCGATGAATCCACCGCGGCCCCCCATACCGCGCATCGGGAGATGGTGACTGAGCTCGACTGGTACAAAGGCATCGGCACACCGATCAAATTCTCCCGCACCCCGGGCGGCACGCGCCGGCCGCCGCCGAAATTCGCCCAGGATGCGAAAGAGGTCCTGGCGCAGCACGGTTACTCCGCCGAGGAGATTGCCACGCTGGAACGCGACGGCGTGCTGCCGGCGACGCGTCGGATCTAGACCACGCTGGTGCGGATGGCGGCAGGATCGACTTCATGCCGGTGACCGACCTGCCGGCGCGGGAGCGGCTGCAACTGGCCGGCGCGACCGAGATCCTCTGGGCGGTGTTCGATCCGGACTGGTACCTGGCAAGCTATCCGGATGTCGCGAACCATCTTGCCGACCACTCGCCCGCCACGGTGCTCGCCTGGTATCTGCAGTTCGGCCAGCCACGCGGCCATTCGCCCAACATCTTCTTTGACGAGGCATGGCATCGCCACGCCTATCCAGGCCTGGCGGACGCAATTCGCGCCGGCCATGTCGCATCGGCCTTCGATGCCTATTGCCGCGGAGGCTTTCGTTCCCGTTCCGCGCATTGGCTGTTCGAGGAGTCCAGCTACCGCCGGCGCTATCCCGACATCAGCGACGCGGCGCTGGACACGGCCGACATCGCCAACGGCTACGACCACTACCTGCGGCATGGCAATCGCGAGGCGCGCATCGGCCATCCGCTGTTCGACCCGACATTCTACCAGGCCGCGCTGGAGCCGGACGACGTCACGCGCGCGCAGGCGCTGGGGCCGTTTCCGCACTATCTGCGGCGGGTCGCCTCGGTAGCGCCGGAGCCGCAGACCTCAGGCTATTTCGATCCGGCATGGTATCTCTCGCGCTATCGGATGGTGGCCGGGGCGGTGGAAGCCGGCACCTGGCGTTGCGCCTTGCATCACTACCTGTGCAACGACACGCCGACCGCATTCGATCCGCTACCGGAATTCTCCGAGGCCTTCTACCTGAAGCGCAACCCGGATCTGGCCGCGGTGGTACAGGGCGGTGAGATCCGCAACGGCTACGCACATTTCCTGCGTCATGGCGTGGTTGAATTGCGCCCGCCGAACGAGGCGATCGACCTGCGCTATTACGTAACGCAGGACCCGGTGCGCGTCGACCTGGAGCAGGGCCGCGCGCCCGATGCGTTCTGGCACTGGCTGCGGATCGGGCGGCCGGGCGGGTTGCGGGTGGTGCCACCGCCGGAGGAGATCATCACCGAAGGCCAGGGGCGTACGCTGGCGCGGCGTCGCGCGCAGGTACTGTTGCCGTTGATCGCGCGCGCGCCGCTGCAATTCGCCTGCTCCGGCCAGCCGGCGATCAGCGTGGTGATGGTGCTGTACGACCAGTTTGCGCTGACGCTGCTCGCGCTCAGCGCGCTGGGCGACACGTTCTGCGGCGATATCGAGCTGATCCTGATCGATTCCGGCTCGACCGACGAGACCCGCAATATCGGGCGCTACGTGCAGGGCGCGCGCGTGCTGCCGTTCGACGTCGACCTGGGATTGCTGCGCGGCCGCAACGCTGCGCTGCATGCGGTCACCGCGGATGCGGTGCTGTTCCTGCGGGCGGATGTGGAACTGGCGCCCGGCGCGCTGGCAGCCGCGTTGCAACGCCTGCAGGCGGATCCCGGGATTGGTGCAGTGGGCGGTAAGGTGATCCGCTCCCACGGCGTGCTGGCGGAAGCCGGCGGCATCGTCTGGCGCGATGGCAGCGTACAGCCTTATCAACGCGATGTCGCGCCAACCCGGCCCGAAGCGAATTTTCGTCGCGTTGTGGATGTCTGCTCCTCGGCCTGCCTGCTGGTCCGCACCGCCCCATTGCGCGACCTGGAAGGCTACGACGACAGCTTTGGCCCCGGCCCGTTTGCGGATGCCGATCTGTGCCTGCGTCTTGCCGCCGCCGGCTATCGCACCGAATACGACCCCGCACTGACCCTGTATTGTCACGGCGACCTGGCGCCACCGCCCGCAGCCGAGGCGCGGGCGGGCGAGCAGGCCGCGCTGCGCGAGCGGCATACGGCATTTCTGGAAACCCGCCCGGCACCCGATCCGCGCGTGCAGGTGTTCGCGCGCGATCGCGACGAGGCGTCCCGCGTGCTGTTCATCGAGGACACGCTGCCACTGCGGCGTATCGGCTCCGGGTTTGTCCGCTCCAACGACCTGGTGCGCGCGATGGCAGCGCTGGGCCATCGCGTCACCGTCTATCCGGTGAATGGCAGCCGCTTCGACCTGGCGAATGTCTATGCCGACACGCCGGACAGCGTGGAGGTGATGCACGACTGGAGCATCGACCAGCTGGGCGACTTCCTGCGGCAGCGGCAGGGTTATTACGATACGATCTGGATTGCGCGGGCACACAACCTGGACCGTGTGCAGCCGATCCTGTCACGCGCGCTGTCGCCGGAGGCGCCCGCACCGCGGCTCGTGCTGGACACCGAAGCCATCGCTGCACTGCGCGAGGCGATGCATGCGACGCTGGTCGGCGAGGTGCAGGGCGACGTGGATGCCGCGATCCGGCAGGAATTCGCCAACGCGCAGCACTGCCAGCACGTGGTCGCGGTGAACAAAGCCGAGGCGCAGATTCTGCGCCGGCTGGTCACCCCCGATGTCAGCGTCATCGGCCATGTCAGCCGGCCGAACCCCAAGCCGCGCCCGTTCGAGCGACGCGCCGGCATGCTGTTCGTCGGCGCGATCCACAAGCTGGATAGCCCGAACTACGATAGTCTCTGCTGGTTCGTGGATGCGGTGCTGCCGCTGATCGAGCGCGAGCTGCGCTGGGAAACGCGGTTGACCGTGGTGGGCTATCTGGCGCCCGGCGTCACGCTGGACCGCTTCCGCGAGCATCCGCGCGTGACCTTGCGTGGGCCTGTGGCGGATACCGAACCGCTTTACGACTCACACCGACTGTTCGTTGCGCCAACCCGGTTTGCCGCCGGCATGCCGTACAAGCTGCACGAGGCCGCCTCGTTTGGCCTGCCGATCGTCGCAACCGACCTGCTATGCGACCAGCTCGGCTGGACCAGCGGGGAAACCTTGCTGGCGGCGAGCCCGAATGATCCCGCCGTGTTCGCACAGCATGTGGTCACGCTGTACCGCGACCCGGCTTTGTGGCAGCGGCTGCGCGAGGCAGCGCTGGCGCGATTGACGGCGGAAAACCGTCCGGAGGCCTACGCCGCGGCACTCGAACGCGTGCTGGGTCCCGCGAAGCGGGATCGTTGAGCGAAGGGGACGATCGCAGCCTGTGCCACACATCCCGCTGGTGGCGGGGCGCGGTAAGCGTCAGGGCGTTGCCCCGAACCCCACCAGGAGGCGTTGCCCGGACCCCCAGCAAAGGCTCGCCTTTGCAATCGGATTCGGTTTGGGGCGGGGAGGGGCGCGAGCGCCTCGGACCAAACGATCATCGCGGAACCGCCCCCTCCCCACCCCAAACAGAGGCGGTTCCAAGGGCCGGGCCCTTGGCGGGGATGCAAGGGGCAGCGCCCCTTGCTGGGGGTTTCGGGGGCAACGCCCCCGACGCTTGCCGCATCCCTCCACCAGTGCGGATGCGGCTCAGGACACGAACTCCAGCGTTGCACCGAACGCAGCCGTTGCGGGGACCACGATCCGTGTTTCCTCGCGCCGCGTCGTCACCTGTCCCACCACCAGCGCAGCCGCCGCGGTGTCGAGCGACCGCGTGCGCAAGGTCAGAGCGGCCATGAATTCGTCCCGCCCGCCACCATCCGCCGCGGCATCGCCGAACATCCGCAGCAGCGCCGCCGGCGTCACCACGTCGAAGCGTGACAGGCCGACCGCCAGGCTGCACCCATCCGCGGTCGGTTGCACCGCATCCGTCCCGAACATGCGGCCGAACAGCGCCCCCAGACGCGACGGATCGCTGGCCGCGATCACCGCGCGGACGACGCCGATGCAGCCGTTCGGGTGATGCCGCCATGCGTCCCGCCACACCAGGTCGCGGGTCAGGTGCTGGCAGAAATACAGCCTTCCGCTGGGGATCGTCCTCGGCGCCAGGTGCACGGTGCGGAATGTCGCATCGCGATCGCCACCGGGCAGCGCCACCGGCCGGGAGAATTGCTGCGCCGGCTCCACCGGCACGCCCGCCGCATGCAGGGCGGCATAGGTGGCGTCGGCGTCCTCCGAGCCGAACACCAGCCCGTTCAGCCCTTCCGGCGCCGCCATGATCTCCGGCCGCCTGGTGTCGTTGGGCGGGGCGGCGATCAGCTCCAGATACTCGGTGCCGAACATCGCCAGGTGGTTCATCGACCCCAACGTGTGATAGCCGCGCGGCGTCAGGGTGAATCCCAACCGGCGATAGGCCTCGGCGCCCGCGTCGATCCGGTCGCGCACGTTGACCACCACGTGGTCCAGGGTCGGTATCGGCAGCAGTTCAGCCATTGGCGTGTCCTCCCGGCGCATCGGAAGCTTGGCGGGCCCTCTGCGCCCTGTCCACCGGCCGCGCGTTGCGGTGAGCGTCGCACCGCTTTACATCCAACGCGGCCACCAGCCGAGAAAGGTGCGGCGCCATGAACCTGAAAGACCACATCCGTGGCATCCCCGATTTTCCGAAACCGGGCGTGCTGTTCTACGACATCTCCACGCTGCTGCGGGATGCCGACGCCTGGCAGGTGGCGATGGGGCGCATGGCCAAGGCTGTGCGGGCGTATCAGCCCGATGTGCTGGCCGGGCTGGAAAGCCGCGGCTTCCTCATCGCCGCACCACTCGCGCTGAAACTCGGCTGCGGCTTCGTCATGCTGCGCAAACGCGGCAAGCTGCCGGGCGAGACGGTGGGCCTGAACTACGCGCTGGAATACGGCAATGATCGGCTGGAAGTGCAGGCCGACGCGGTCGAGGCCGGGCAGCGCGTGGTGGTGGTCGACGACCTGCTTGCCACGGGCGGCACCATGGCCGCGGGCATCACGCTGCTGCGCCAGGTCGGTGCGGTGGTGCCGGCCGCGGCGGCGTTGATCGAATTGACGTTTCTGAATGGCCGCGCCCGACTGGATGTGCCGTGCGAGGCGCTGGTCTCCTACGACCAGTAGTGGCCACCAGCAGTGGCGACCACTGCCCTGCCACCTGCCGCACGCGTTGACATCGCGGTCCGGTGAGGTAGGACAGTCGCCAGGGCCGGTCGCCACCGGCCTTCGCGCAGGATATTCCATCATGTCGGACAGCCTGCCGTCGCCGCATCGGCGTCGCGCGCTAGGCCTGCTTGCCGGCCTGCCCTTGCTGGGGCGGGCGAGCCGTGCATCGGCCGACACGTCCGCCACGGTACCGCCGGGCGCCTCCCCGGTGCCGCTGCCAGGCGATGCCACCATGCTGGTCCCGGGGCCCAATGGCGGCACGCTGAACCGATGGGCGCGCCTGGTGCAGCCGGCGCTGGCCCAGTCGGTAGGGCCGGGGACGCAATTTCACCAGACCGAGATCGGCGGCGCCGACGGTGTCACAGCGGCCAACCAGTTCGAGGCACGCGGTGCGCCGGATGGCTTCACCCTGCTGATGGTGCCGGGCGAAACGCCGCTCGCCTGGCTGGTCGGGGACCCGCGGGCGAAATTCGACGTCAGCCGCTGGGTCCCGGTGGTCGCCGCGGTGACCCCCGCTGTGGTGGTGGGCCGTCTGCCGGCCCTGCTGTCCGGGCGGCCGATGCGGGTTGCGGCCGGCAGCCCCGGCGGTCTCGACCTTCCTTTGCTGCTGGGCATCGAGTTGCTGGGTGTGCGGGCCGAAACCGTGCCGGGCCTGGTGGAGGAGGATGCCATCCAGCTCGCCTTCAGCCGCAACCTGATCGATGCGGTGCTGCTGCGCGGCCACAAGGTGCCTGATCAGGTTCGCGGGTTGGCCGCAACCGGGGTCGTGCCGCTGTTCTCGCTGGGCGTGCCCGACGGGTCCGGCCGCCCGATCCGCGCCACCGAATTCGCCGAGGTGCCGTTCCTGGCGGAGCTGTATACGAGCCTGCGCGGCGCGCAACTGACCGGTCCGCTGTTTGCCGCCTGGTCCGCCGCGGCCGTGGCCTCCGAGCTGGAGTTTGGCCTGGTGCTGCCGGAGCTGACGCCGGCACCCATGGTCGCGCTGTGGCGCCGCGCCGGGGTTTCCGCGATGGACGCGCTGGAGGTGCAGTCCGTCGCAGCATCGCTTGCGGTGCGGCCGTTGAGCGGGGCCTCGGCAACCGCCTGCGGCGACGTGCTGTCGGCCGGGGCGCCGGCGCTGCTGGCGTTGCGTCAGTGGCTGGCCGAACGGTTCAACTGGCGCCCGGTGTAGTCGGGGCGTTGCCCCGAGCCCAACAGGAGCGTTGCCCTCTGGTCCTCCGGCAGACACTCGCCTTTGCAATCGGAGTTAGTTTGGGGTGGGAGCAGCAGTCCGCGCGGATTGCATGGTCCGAGACGATTGGGCCCCTCCCCACTCCAAACCGAGCCGGTTCCAAGGGCCGAACCCTTGGCGGGGATGCAACGGGCAGCGCTCCTTGATGGGGTTCGGGGCAGGCCCCGCCATGGACGCGGCCCGACAAACCAGCTTACCTGCCGTCCAATCACAGGAGCAGATTAAGACGCATGAGCCGCCAACCGCCCGGCCGGCGGGCCGACTATCGCTGGTTCCACGCCCTGACCACGCGCTGGATGGACAATGACGTGTTCCAGCACGTGAACAACGTGAACTATTTCTCGTACTTCGACACCGCAGTGACCTATTACGAAATGACCGAGCAGGTGGTCGGGCTGTTCGAAGGTCCGATGCATTGCGTGGTGGCCGAAGTCACCTGCCGCTATCACAGCTCGCTGGCATTCCCCGACCGCGTCACCGTCGGCGTCCGTGTTGCCACCATCGGCCGCAGTTCGGTGCGCTATGAACTGGCGGTATTCCGCAATGACGAGGATGTCGCCGCGGCGGAAGGCCATTTCGTGCATGTCTTCGTGGAACGTGGCTCGCAGAAGCCGGTCCCGATACCGGACGACTCACGCACCATCCTGCAACGCATCCTGGTGCACGCCTGAGCCGGGCGACCCGCGCCGCAGGCAGCGAACTTCCAATCCTGCACCCAAGCCAAAGGAGGAGACCATGGATCTCGGACTCAAGGGCAAGAAGGCCATCGTTTGTGCGGCGAGCAAAGGTCTCGGCCGCGCCTGTGCCATGTCGCTGGCACGTGAAGGCGTCGACCTGGTGATCACCGCCCGCACCGCGGCCGATCTGGAGCAGACCGCGGCGGAGATCCGCAAGGCGACCGGGGTGAAGGTCACGCCGGTACCGGGCGACATCACCACCGATGCCGGCCGTGCCGCCGCGCTCGCCGCCTGCCCCGAACCGGACATCCTGGTGAACAATGCGGGCGGTCCGCCGCGCGGTGATTTTCGCGAGTGGGGCCGTGATGAATGGATCAAGGCGGTCGATGCCAACATGCTGACGCCGATCTTCCTGATCAAGGCGGTGGTGGACGGCATGATCGGCCGCAAGTTCGGCCGCATTGTCAACATCACCTCGGCCTCGGTGAAGTCACCGATACCGGAGCTTGGCATGAGCAACGGCGCACGCGCCGGCCTGACCGGATTTGTCGCCGGCCTGGCCCGTCAGATCGCGCGGCATAACGTCATCATCAACAACATCCTGCCCGGACCGTTCCTCACCGACCGGCTGCGCAGCGGTTTTCAGGAGGCGGCAACCCGGTCTGGCCGGCCGATCGATGAAGTGATCGCCGAACGGTCGAAGACCAACCCGGCGGGACGGGTCGGCGATCCCGCCGAGTTCGGCGAGGCCTGCGCCTTTCTTTGCTCCGCCAATATCAGCTTCATCGTGGGGCAGAACCTGCTACTCGATGGCGGCTCGTACAACTCCTCGATGGGCTGACGCGTCACAACCGGAACAGGTCGATCGGCGACGGGCGGCCGCGCTGGCGGGGTTTGCCGCCCCGCCAAACCGGCCGCCGCCAAGCCGACTTTCGTATGCCGAGCGAAGGGGTGTGATCTGATCTGACCCATCGTCATGGCCTGGATTGACCCGGCGATCCACACGGGAACGATCGGATCGCATCGGAGCCTCGATGCCCGATCCTCTCGGGCGGACAGCCGTGGGTCACGCCCGGCTATGACGATAAGGCCGATTGGATTACAGCCCGCAGGCTCGCCATCCACGGCTTACGGGCCACAACCAGCATGCGCGAATGCCCGCACACCGAAGCTCACGCCCGGACACGAGCCGGCATGACGAAGCACCGCCGCAACAAGCCGTCGCAAGGAACCAACGCCATGGATCCGACCTTCCTGCCGGCCACCCAACTCGCAGCGCATCTGCGAGCACGAGAAATCGGCTGTCTGGAACTGCTCGATCACTACATCGCCCGGATCGAGCGCCTGGACTCCCGCATCAACGCCGTCGTGGTGCGCGACTTCGATCGTGCACGGATCCGCGCGCGCCATCTCGATTCACAGTCGGACCGCAGCGCGCCGCTGTTCGGCGTGCCGATGACGATCAAGGAGAGCTACAACGTCGCCGGCCTGCCCACCACCTGGGGCGCGCCCGCCTTCCGGAACTCGATCGCCACGCAGAATGCGCTGTCGGTCGACCGCTTGCTGCAAGCCGGCGTGGTGCTGTTCGGCAAGACCAACGTGCCGCTGATGCTGGCGGACTGGCAGAGCTACAATGCCATCTACGGCACCACGAACAACCCATGGGATGTGTCGCTGTCACCCGGCGGCTCATCCGGCGGAGCCGCGGCAGCGCTGGCGGCCGGCCTGACCGGCATCGAAGCCGGCAGCGACATCGGCTCCTCGATCCGCAACCCCGCGCATTACTGCGGCGTCTACGGCCACAAGCCTACCTGGGGCATCTGCCCGCCATTGGGCCATGCGCTCGGCGACAACGTCGCAAACTCCGACATCTCGGTGATCGGCCCGTTGGCACGCTCCGCCGCCGACCTTGAACCCGCTTTGAATGCGATGGCCGGCGCCGAACCCATCGACTCCGGCTGGACCCTTGCGCTGCCACCATCCCGCGCAACGTCGCTGCAAGGCCTGCGTGTGGCGGTCATGACCGATCACCCACTCGCGGAGGTCGATGCCGCCATCACGGGAAAGCTGGAGGAACTCGCGGCGTTCCTGCGCCGCGAAGGCGCCCATGTCAGCATGACGGTGCGGCCGGCGTTCGACCTGAGCGAAGGCCATCGCCTGTTCATCATGATGCTGCGCGCCACCACCAGCGGACGCACCGACGCCGCCACGATGCAGCACTGGCGCGACGAGGCGGCTCGTCTGCCGGCGGATGACACCAGCTACTACGCGCTGATGGCCCGCGGCGTGACCATGTCGCATCGCGACTTCCTGGTCGCCAACGAGACCCGGCAGCGCATGCGGCGCGCCTGGGCGGCATTCTTTCAGGATTTCGACGTGCTGCTCTGCCCGGTTGCCAGCTCGCCCGCGCAGCCACACGACCATGACGGCGAACGGTGGGAGCGCAGCATCACGGTCAACCAGCATCGCGTGCCAACCACCGATCAGATGTTCTGGGCCGGCATCTCCGGCTTTTACTTGCTGCCTGCCACCGCCGCGCCGCTGGGGTTTTCTCCGGCCGGGCTTCCGGTCGGGGTGCAGATTGTCGGGCCGCAATATGGCGACTACACCACGATCGGACTGGCGAAGCTGTTGGAAGCGGCGTGGCAGGGCTTCGTGCCGCCGCCGGGATGGGAGTAACCGATGGACCCGACATTCCTGTCCGCCACGCAACTGGCCGAACGCCTGCGCCGGCGCGAGCTGGGCTGCCTGGAACTGCTCGATCACTACATCGCCCGCGTCGAGCGCCTGGACCCCCGCATCAACGCCGTCGTGGTGCGGGATTTCGACCGGGCACGCGCTCGGGCGCGTCGGATGGATGATCAGCCGGACCGCAGCGCGAAGCTGTTCGGCGTGCCGATGACGGTCAAGGAAAGCTTCGACGTCGCCGGCCTGCCGACCACGCGGGGCCATCCGGAACTCAAGGACCACCCGGCGGCGATCTCGTCGCTGTCGGTGCAGCGGCTGGAGGCGGCGGGCGCGGTGGTCTTCGGCAAGACCAATGTGCCGGTCGATCTCGCGGACTGGCAAAGCTACAATCCGGTCTACGGCGCCACCTCGAATCCCTGGAACCTCGCACATACACCAGGCGGTTCCTCGGGTGGCTCCGCGGCCGCGCTGGCGGCGGGGCTTTCGGCGCTGGAAATCGGCAGCGACATCGGCGGCTCGATTCGGGTGCCGGCGCATTATTGCGGCGTGTTCGGCCACAAACCAACCTGGGCGCTGTGCCCGAATTTCGGCGATCCCGCGACCAGCGCCGCCGCGGCCACCGACATCGCGGTGATCGGACCGATGGCACGCTCCGCCGCCGACCTGGATGCGGCGCTGTTGGTGATGGCCGGGCCGGACCCCGCGGAGACAAGGCTGGCCACGTCCCTGCCGCCGCCACGCGCAAGCCGGCTGCAGGATCTGCGCATCGCGGTCTGGACCGAAGAGCCCGGCCAGGAGACCGACCAGGAACTGGTCGGCAAACTCGACGCCCTGGCGGACCATCTGGAACGCGAGGGCGCCACGGTCAGCCGCACCGCCCGCCCGGCGTTCGATGCGGCCGAAGCCTTTCATCTGTACCTGAAACTGCTGGACGCCGCCTGGAGCGCCCGCAATTCGGAGGAATTCCTCGCCAGGAAGCGCGAGGCCGCCGCCAGGCTGTCACCGGACGATATGAGTGCCGATGCGGTGATGATCCGGAGCGTCGACATGCCGCATCGTGTCTGGCTGGGCCTGAATGAACGGCGGCATCGCTTCCGTCGCGCCTGGGGGGCGTTCTTCCAGGATTGGGACGTGCTGCTGTGTCCGCCGATCGCAACCCCGGCCCTGCTGCATATGCAGGAGGGTCAGACCTGGGAACGGCGCTACACGGTGAACGGGCGCTCAATTCCGTACAACGACATGCTGTTCTGGCCCGGCCTGACCTGCGGCTATCATTTGCCGGCAACCGTCGCGCCGCTCGGCGTCACCGCATCCGGCCTGCCGGTCGGCGTGCAGATCGTCGGTCCGCTCTATGGCGATCGGACGACCATCGCCGCCGCCGCCCTGTTGGAGCAAGCCGGGTTTGCATTCACCCCGCCGACGGGCTGGGCGTAGGGGATCACGTCGATGGCCGCCGTCCTGCCGCTGGAAGGTCTGACAATTCTGGAGTTCAGCCACACCGTCATGGGCCCGTCCTGTGGCGTGGTGCTGGGCGATATGGGCGCCGACGTGATCCGCGTGGAGCCGGCGCCGGATGGCGACCGCACCCGTCGGCTGGGCGGCTTCGCCAGCGGGTTCTTCGCCTATTTCAACCGCAACAAGCGCTGCGTCTGCATCGACCTGAAATCACCGGAGGGGCTGGCGGTCGCCCACGACCTGTTGCGCACCGCCGATGTGCTGATCGAGAATTTCGGCCCCGGTACCATGGAGCGGCTCGGCCTGGGTTGGGAACAGGCGCATGCGCTCAATCCCCGGCTGATCTATTGCGCGCTGAAGGGCTTCCTTCCGGGGCCGTATGAGCATCGCCCGTCGTTGGACGAGTTGGCGCAGTTCATGACCGGCCTTGCCTATATGACCGGTCCGCCGGGCCAGCCGCTGCGGGCCGGCACCTCGGTGATCGACATCATGGGCGGCGTGATGGGCGCGCTGGCAATCCTGGCGGCGCTGCGCCAGCGCGACAAGGACGGCATCGGCCGCAAGGTGACCAGCGCCCTGTATGAATCATCCGCCTTCCTGGTCGGCCAGCACATGGCCGGCGAGGCAGCCACCGGCACCGCGCCGCCACCGATGCCCGCGCGCAAGGGGGCATGGGGGATCTACGAGACCTTCGACACGCGCGGCGGCGAGAAGCTGTTCATCGGCATCACCTCGGACAATCACTGGCGCAGTTTCTGCCGGATGTTCGATCGGCCGGACCTGCTCGCCGACCCCCGCTTCATCACCAATGGCGATCGGGTCGAGCATCGCGACGCGCTGCGAGTCCATGTCGCCGAGATCGCCCGTGCCCACGACATCGAGACATTGTCGCGGCTGATGGACGAGGCGAACATCCCGTTCGCCCCGGTGCGCCGTCCATCGGACCTGTTCGACGATCCGCAGTTGAACGCGGACGGGCGGATGCTGCCGATCCGCATGCCGAACGGGGACACGGCGAAGCTGCCCGCGCTGCCGGTGTGCTTTGACGACGTGGCGCCGCCGCTGCGGCTGCAGCCGCCCACCGCCGGCGAGCACACCGATGACGTGCTGGAGGCCTTGGGCTATTCGGCGGAGCGAATCGGCGCTCTACGCGCCACCAAGGCGATAAGCTGAGCCTCCGGCCTGCCTGTTTTTTCGCCGCCGGATCGGCTGGAGCGTGGCCCTGCGCCTACACTCAGGCCGGCGCAACGGGTTTCTGTGGCGGAATCGCCACAGTGTTTCGCGATTGCCATGCGAAGGCTTCGTAGCCCGTTGCCCGCGCGTCGCGTCCCTGCTCATACTGCTCCCGTTCACGTGCCACGCCGCGCTGCCCAAACCTTTGTGTTGTTCGCGTCGGGGTGATTGGAGCGAGGCCTGGGAATCCCCGTCGGGTTCTCCCGGCGCAATGAGGAGGATAAAACCAAATGCGTAAGTTGCTGCTCACCAGTGCAGCCGTGTTGGGGGTTTCGGTCGGGCTGACAGATGTGCCCGCCATGGCTCAGGGCACGATGCCGATGGCTCCCACGCAGGGTATGCCGGCCCAGCCCGGTCCGTTCCTGGGTGGTAACAACATGCTGAACTCCGAAGGTGGACCGCTGCCCAAGTCGCCGATGGCACCGGTGCCGGGCAGCATCGTCGTGCACCTCAACGGGCGGGTAAACTCCTACGCCTCGCTCTCGGGTTCCAGTGCAGACAAGTCAGCCGCCGGGAAGAACTCCACATTTGACCTCCATGGCTATATGCGTCTGTATCCTGGCGTCGACGCGTTGGCAGCGAATGGGCTGCGATACGGCGGGATTACCGAAATTCGTCAGAACTTCGGTAATGTCTCCAACAGTAACACCAGCACTGGCGCCAGCGGGCAGAGCACGGGTGAGACGCTCTATGTTCGCCGTGCGGCCCTTTACCTGGGCACCGACGATCTCGGCCTCATCCGCATCGGCCAGGACGATGGGCCATTCAGCCAGTTGGATGGCGGCAAGACGACGTTCCAGTTCAATGACGGTGCCTGGAACGGTGACGGGCCGGCCACCATCACCGGGACGACGCCAACCTGGCCGTTCTGGTCTGGGATCGGCAATGAGTATACGATCACCAAGATCGTTTACCTGTCGCCGCAGTTTGCTGGAATCGACTTCGGCTTGAGCTATGCGCCGAACAACTCTGCAAACCGTGACAGTCCTGGCTGCGCAGCAGCCGGCACAGGCTGCACCACGCTTTCCAGCTCGTCTAACCCGCTTGACTCCGCCCGTGCCAAGAACATGGTCGAGATCATGGGCCGCTACCGCGGCGTGTTCGGGGGAGTGGGCATCTACGGGATCGCCGGCTATGCCTTCTCCGGTCATGTCGACACGACCGCGGCCGTCGGCAACCAGTATGACGGGTTCAGCGTCGGCGATGTCGGTCTGGCGGTTAGCTATGCCGGGTTCAGCGTAGGCGGTAACGTGCTGTTCGGTGATTACAACGGACAGGTTGCTCTGAAGCCTAAAGGCGGCAAGAGCGCGATAGCATGGGTTGCCGGCGTGACCTACTCTCAGGGTCCAATGACTCTCGGCGCCAGCTATTTCAACTACCAGTCCCAAGGTCAGGCTAGCTTAGTCAATGTCTCACAGCGCACCGACTCGGGTGTGGCTGTTTCCGCGAACTATGGTTTGGCCCCTGGTCTCAACGTGTTTGCGACATACTTGTACGGCTGGGTGCATCAGGGCGGAGCCTCCCTTACGCCGAGAGGTACTGATTCGGCAAACGGGCAGACGTTGATCCTCGGCACTCGGGTGCTTTGGTAGACCAAGTCATCGATAGGGAGACAAAAACGGCGGGGCAACCCGCCGTTTTTCGTTTCTGGACCATCTGCCAGGGAAATGCCTCGCCAACTCGGGATTGGCGTCACCAGCCGGATCGGCTAGACAGCGGCACGTTCATTCCGATTCTTATCCAGGGTGCGCAATGTTTGGCCGATGGTTCGGTGTATTTCTTCTACTGACCGCCACGCTGGGATTCGCCGGCTGCTCGGGTGATGTCCAGCGCGGCCCGCCCGCCGAGGCTGGCTACAAGGGGAGCCACTACGACGCCAATAGCGGCTCCCTCTTCGGCGATGGTGGATTGGTGCTGTTCGGAACGGATCGCAGCAAACAAGGCGATTCCGGCGTCGCCCTCGGCGTCAACGCCTATCTCTGGCGCGGTGCGCTCGACACGCTCAGCTTCATGCCACTCGCTTCGGCCGACCCGTTCGGCGGCGTGATCATCACCGACTGGTACACGCCCCCGGCCGCCTCCGCCGAACGCTTCAAGGCCACTGCCTATATCCTGGGGCGCGAACTGCGCAGCGATGGCGTGCGTGTCAGCATCTTCCGTCAGGTCCTGGAGAACGGCCAGTGGGTCGATGCCCCGGTGAGCCGCGTCACGGTGGGCGACATCGAGAACAAGGTTCTCGCACGTGCCCGGGAATTGCGGGCCCAGGCTCAGGCCAGCCGCTAAGCAGAATCCGTCAGCTTGACCAACGGATGGTAGGTACGATTCGCTGCCGGCACCGATTCGCAGGGTGCAGGACATGACGGGCAGATCGCCCCTTTCAGCGAGCGAAGAGCAACAAGCGGCTCTGGTGGCGCTCGCCGGTTCGCGTGATCGTGGCGAGGCAGACCGCGCCCGAGCCGTTCGTCTGACATTGGCTGGCTGGACCAGCGCGCGGATTGCCGAGGCATTTGGCGTGCGCGAGGACACGGTCCGCCTGTGGCGGAGCGACTTCATGCGTGGCGGTATCGCGGCCTTGAAGGCCACCGTCGCACCCGGGCCGGCACCGATGAAGAGCGAGGCAGCCCTGCGTGTTGCGGTGCCGCTCCTCGAGGAACCTGTGGCGGATCGGCACAACTGGACCATTCCCCGGTTGCGCGCCGAAATCGAAAACCGCGAGGGCGTGCGTATCAGCCGCTCGCAATTGTCCAAGGCTCTGCGCAAAAAAAGTTCCGCTGGCGGCGTCCGCGGCACACGCTGAAGGGGCGCCAGGTTGCCGCCGATGTCGAGCGGGTTGGTCTGCGCCTGCAACTGCGCAAACAGCAGGCCACCGCTGGCGACATCGTTTTGCTTTACGGCGACGAGAGCGAGGCGCTGACGCATCCCTATCTCGCCCGGGTCTGGGCGAAGGCAGGCGCTGATTTACGTGTTCCTGCGCCAGGACAAGCCAGGAAGGTGGCGATGGTGGGTTCGTTCGATCACGTCACGCGCCAGCTCATCGTGCACACCAGTCCGACCAAGCGCAGCAGCGACTTCATCGCCCATCTCGAACAACTGGACCGGCTCTACGGGCCCAAGCCCGGACAGCCTGTCAAACCGGTGGTTCTGGTCGAGGACAATGGTCCAATCCACACCAGCAAACTCTCCCGGGCAGCGCTCGCCGCCCGTGCCCATTGGCTCACCGTCGAGTGGCTCCCTAAGTATGCGCCAGAGCTCAATGACATCGAAGGCGTCTGGCGGGACCTCAAGGCGCATCATCTCGCCCATCAGACCTTCGCCGATCCCGAGCAACTCGATGGGGCGATCCACCAAGCCGTGAGTGCGCTCAATCAGGACCGAGCGCCACTTCCGTTGGGCAACCAACGAATCTCTGCTTAGCCGGCCGGCCTCTGTCCGGCGCATCGGCCGCGGACGGGGGCCCCGCCTCTTGCGGAGGGGTTCGACCGGTTACGAACTAGAGTCGCGGTCTGCGACACTGTGCTGTCGGTGTATGTGGTGTCGGTGTACCGGACGGCGTATCCGCGGCAGTGAGGCGGTGATGGCCCTCCCGGTCCATGGACACTACCCACGCTGCGCCGCGTGGGCCTCGGCCGCTTTCGAGACGACGCTGGCGGCGCGCTGCACCGTGATATCCCGTAGCACGTGAACGCCGCCGGCTGTCGTCGCCAGCTTCACGCAGCCCTGCTCGTCGTAGATCGACACGACATGGCGCACATCAACGACGAGCAGGCCACCTCCGGTGACTTCGAACGTGACCCAGCTCATCGGGCGCGGCGGCTGCGAATATACGCCGTGTAGTCCGCGGTCGTGGCGCCGCCGTAGGACATGCTGAACCCCTTCTTCGGGGCCGCCGCATCCGTTGTGGAAGGTGCCGCGGGTTTGGCCTGCGCCGCGCGCCTGGCCGGCCGGCGAACGGCTGGCGGTGCGGCCGGGACCGGGATATCCGCGTTCTGCCGCGCTTCTGCGCGAGCGGCTGACCAGGCAGCGACATCGCCGCGCAATTGGTCCCGCATCGCGCCGGCCTGCTGGTCCAATGCGTCATCCGTGGGATCAGGCGTGTCGGAATTCTCGATGCTCATGGCAAAGTCCTTTCGCCGAGGGCATGGCTTCGGACGCGCGGGTTGCGGCCGAGGCAGGCATGCCGGGTGTGGAAATGTGGCAACGATGACGCTGGCATGCCGCTGCGGACTTGTCTCACCCCAAGGCTCGCGCGGTCCCGAGCAGCTCCAACGACCGCACACCAGGTCCGACATCGGCTGTGTGGCGACGGCCAGACCTGCCAAGAAAATTTCCAGAATGTGGGCTGAATCGGAAGAATTATCTGGCTATGGACAGCTGTGTATGCAAGTGCCGCCGAGGCAGGAAGTGCCTTTTGGCGCGGCGTGATTGGGTCGAGCTGCATCTGCATCGCACGCATGGAGCGCGCAGCCGGGCTGACCATTCCGGCCGCACCTTCCAGCCGCTGCACCGTCGCGCCTGGCCACCGGGTCCATAGCCGTGCACCATTCTCCGGCCGCGCCGCCTGTTCACACTGCCGTGTCGCCGTGCCACTCGCCCCGCGGAGCAGCGCCCGCAGGCGCTTGGTCGCGTGGACATGCAGACTATGCCGCCCGCTTCGCGACGGTGGCGCTCCGGGGTGGAGGCATGCCAGCCGGCCTCATGCCCCCGCCGCGGAGGGTGGGTCAGCTCTTTCCCGCGTAGCTCTTTGCCATGCCTTCCGCGGGTTCCGCCTGCGGACCGAACGGCATGATCGGGTAGCGCAGCCCTGACTTCGACAGGCCCTGCAGCCCGGTCACCGCCCGCAACAGATCCTCCGGAGCGCAGGCCATCAGCATCTCGTCATCCGCGACGCCGCCGTAACGCCGTTCCGCGTAGCACGGGATCGACAGGCTCACCTCGCGGGTCTTCAGCGCATGGCCCCAGGAATCGGCGCAGGCGCTCTCGCCGGTGATGCTGAAGTCGTAACGGCGGTAGTTCTTCCACTGCAGCCCGTTGATGAACAGGATCATCTGCGCCGGATTGCCGTAGAACAGGCAGACATCCGGCGGGTCCAGCCGCGCCGTCCGCAGCGGCGAGATCGCCAGGCCGTGGTAGCGCCCCGGCGGCACGCGCGACATGCCGGCCTGGTGTGCGGCCGAGGCCTCGCGGTTCTCGAACCAAACGCCCTCCATCTTGCGGCCCGAGGTGTAGATCTCTCCGGGTGCATCCAGCCCGATCACGCTGGAGCAGCTGGAAAACGGCGGCACGTTCTCCGTGGTGATGCCCAGTGTGAACCCAGCCATGCGGGACTGCGTCACCAGCTGGCAGGTGGAGAAGGTCTTGCCCTTTTGCGGCCGGCGCAGCCCGGGGACGCGGGCCATCTCCTCCACATCCTCGAACAGCTTCATGCCGATCGGGAAGGTGCGCAGCCGCAGCAACTGGTTGAGCTGTTCGGCGAGGTCGGCGATCGCCTTGCCGCTCAGCTGTGGCGTGTCGGTCAGAGTGGGTGCGTCGTTCATGGCATTCCTCCCAAGCCGCCCCTAGGCGGCGCCCGCCGCATCGTGCCACTACTCGCCGGGCGCGCGAAGCCGGTGGAAACGCGAAGCTGGTGAAAGCGCGAAGCCGGGGAAAGCGCAAAGCGGGGGGAAGCGCATGTATGGGTTTGGGCTCTGCTCCCGCCGAACCGGGGGCGGCCGGTGGCGATGCGGCGACGCGGGACAGAAGTGAACAACCCGCCGGTGAACCAGCAGCCGGTTCCGGCCGCCGATCCGCCTTACGCGTCAGGCGGCACGCTGTTCAAACTTGTGGTGCCGCCGATCGTGCTGCCGGTGTTCCTCGCCGCGGCCGACAGCACCGTGGTGGCCACCGCGCTGCCGGCGATCGCCGCTGAATTCGGCCAGGTGGAGCGCCTGTCCTGGGTGGTCGTCGCCAACCTGATCGCCAGCACCGTGGCGGCGCCC
This sequence comes from uncultured Alphaproteobacteria bacterium, assembly GCA_963789495.1. Classification (GTDB taxonomy): domain Bacteria; phylum Pseudomonadota; class Alphaproteobacteria; order Acetobacterales; family Acetobacteraceae; genus CAWBLP01. The sequence continues at coordinate 200,188 of CAWBLP010000006.1, read as the reverse complement.
GGCTATGGACGCCTGGCCGACCTGTTCGGCCGCCGGCGCATGATGCTGGTGTCGCTGGCGCTGTTCATGCTCGCTTCCTTGCTGTGCGCGCTGGCGCCGACGCTGGACGCCCTGCTGACGGCGCGCGTGCTGCAGGGCTTGGGCGGCGGTGGGCTGATGACGCTGGCCCAGGCGCTGATCGGCGAGAACGTGCCGCCCCGGGAGCGCGGCAGCTACCAGGGTTATCTCTCCGCCTGCATTGTCGCCGGCTCCACCTTCGGCCCGGTCGGCGGCGGACTGCTGACCCAGGAATGGGGCTGGCGGGCCGTGTTCCTGGCCTATCTGCCGCTCGCCGTCGTCGCCATGCTGCTGGTGATGCGCCTGCCGCACGGCCTGCGCGGCGGCGGCCGGATGGGCTTCGACGCGATCGGCATGGTGCTGCTGACCAGCTTCGTGGTGCCGCTGCTGATGGCGGTCGCGCAGCTGCAACGGCTGGATGCCGCGACGATGCCACGCGTCGCCCTGCTGCTGGCGGTGGCCGGCACCGCCTTCACGGTGCTGCTGTGGCAGCAGCGACGCGCGAAATCGCCGCTGCTGGCCCTGCCGCTGCTCCGCCAGCCGGCGTTCTGGCGGTCCGATGTCATGGCGGCCTGTTCCGGCGCGTCACTGACCGCGCTGATCATCTTCCTGCCGATCTACCTGCAGGTGGTGGGTGGCGCGTCGCCGGCGGAATCTGGCCTGTTGCTGCTGCCGCTGACCGCGAGCGTCAGCTCCGGCTCGGTGCTGACCGGCTGGCTGATCTCGCGCAGCGGCCGGACCGCGGTGTTTCCGGGGTTCGGGCTGATCGTCACCGCGTGCAGCCTGATCGTGCTGGCGCTGTGGGCGCCGCAGCTCAGCCGCGCGCAGCTTTGCTGGATCCTGGCGGTTGGCGGCCTGTGCCAGGGCTCCGCCATGATCACCGCGCAGATCACCGTGCAGAGCGTCTCCGGTCTGCGCCAGCTCGGCGCCGCCGCCGCCTCGGTGCAACTGTCCCGCTCGCTGGGCTCCGCGTTCGGCGCCGCCGGCGCGGGGGCGGTGCTGTTCGGCGTGCTGTCGGCGACCGACGCCGATACCGCCACGTTGTTCTTCGACATGGTGCGGCGTGGCCCCGGCGTGCTGGCGACCCTGGCCGACGAACGCCGCATGCTGGTGCAAAGCGAGATCGCGGCGGCGTTCCGCGGCGTGTTCCTGCTGGTGGCGAGCTTCTCCTGCGTCATCGTGGCGATGGCCTGGAGCCTGCCGGTGCGGCGGCTGTAGCCGCGGGGTGTCCGTTCGGCCTGTCCCGCGGTACACACTTCGCATGGATGCCTCGTGCTCAGGGACCGACAGCCTGCGGGACGGATTGTTGCGAATCCCGCCGACCGGGTGCCGTCCTCCGCCATGAGTCGGTTCCTCGCCGTCATGGGCCGGGACATCCGCCTGTCATTGCGGCACGGCGCCGATACGCTGGCGGCGCTGCTGTTCTTCCTGGTCACCGCCTCGCTGTTCCCGCTGGCGATCGGCCCGGCACCCGAGACGTTGGGCCGCATCGCGCCGGGCATCGTCTGGGTCTGTGCGCTGCTGGCTGCGCTGCTGCCGCTCGACCGGCTGTTCGGCGCGGATTTCGAGGATGGCTCGCTGGATCACCTGCTGCTGTCCGGCCTGCCCGCCGCCGGCATTGCCGCGGCCAAGGCGGCCTCCCACTGGCTGGTCACCGGCCTGCCGCTGCTGATCGCCGCGGCGCCGCTGGCGGTGATGCTGCGTCTGCCGGAGGATGCGCTGCTGCCCCTGCTGGCGGGACTGCTGCCCGGCACGCTGCTGCTCTCGCTGCTGGGCTGCACCGGTGCGGCGATCGTGCTGGGCGCGCGGCGTGGCGGCGTGCTGCTGCCGTTGCTGGTGCTGCCGCTGACCACGCCGGTGCTGATCTTCGGCGTCGCCGCGGCCGACGCCGCATCCGGCGGGCTGAGCCCCCGCCCACACCTGCTGCTGCTCGGCGCGATGTGCGCGGCCGCCCTGCCGCTGTGCCCGTTGGCCGCCGGTGCGGCGCTGCGCAGTGCCGCCGAGTAGGCTCGGCCGATTTTTTCGGCCCGCGCCGCGATCCGGAGCGGATGCTTCGAACGCCGCTCAGCCCCAGGGCGATCGCGGCCGCGCCATGGCAGTGAGCCGGGCGATGCGTTCCTCCACCGGCGGATGGGTGGAGAACAGGTTGCCGAAATGCGCGCCGCTCAGCGGGTTGATGATGAACAGATGCGCGGTGGCCGGGTTATGCTCTGCCGCGGCATTGGGCACGTGTTGCGCGGTGTCGTGGATGCGGGCCAACGCCTGGGCGAGCCAGATCGGCTGGCCGACGATCTCGGCTCCGGCGCGGTCCGCGGCATATTCCCGGGTGCGGGAGATCGCCATCTGCACCAGGGTCGCCGCCAGCGGCGCCAGCAGCATGACCAGCAGACCCCCCACGCCACCGAGCGGGTTGTTGCGTTCGTTGCTGCGGCCGGCGCCGAAGAAGAACAGAAAGTTCGCCAGCATGCCGATCGCCCCGGCCAGGGTCGCGGTGATCGTCATGGTCAGCGTGTCGCGATGCTTCACATGGGCCAGCTCATGCGCCAGGACGCCCGCCAGTTCGCGCTGTGACAGCGCGCGCAGCAGCCCGGTGGTGACCGCCACGGCGGCGTGGGCCGGATTGCGCCCGGTAGCGAAGGCATTCGGCTGGTCGCTGTCGACCAGGTAGACGCGTGGCATCGGCAATCCGGCGCGGGAGGCCAGATCGCGCACGATCCGCAGCAGCACGGGTGCCTGCGCATCGTTCACCTCCCGGGCGTGGTACATCGACAGCACGACACGGTCCGCGTTCCAGTAGGTGAACGCGTTCATCGCCGCGGCGATCAGTAGCGCGATGACCATGCCTTGCGGCCCGGAAATCCAGTAGCCGATCGCCATGAACAGGGCGGTCAGCGCCGCGATCAGCAGGAAGGTACGAAACAGGTTGTCCATGACACAGCTTGTTGTCTCGATGGGCGGTTGGGCGGTTGGGCGGTTGGGCGGTTCGCGGCTACCGGCTGCGGCGGGCCTGGCGGGCATCCCACCAGCGCTGCACGCTCCCCAGCCCGCGCAAGGTGAGGCGGCGGACCGGTGGAATATCCTCGCCCAGCAGCAGGGCGCCGAGCGGGACCATCCAGAAGCCGAGCACCGGGAGGAAGCCGAACACGCCGCCTGCCATCAGGGCGCAGGCCAGCGGGATGCGCACCCATTTCGCCTGCGGCTGCACCAGCCAGAGATAGGACCGCTTGGCCGGCTTCGGCAGGGCATTCAACAGGCGCTGCAGATGCGGGTCGTCCTGCGTCGAGTTCTGAGTCTGTTTGGTCATACCGGTTCCACTCATGATGGATGCCGCGTGATGGAGGGGGCCGTGTCGCGCCGCCGCTGGCGTCGGCCGGCGAGTTGATTGAGCAGTTCCACGCCGGCCGAGAAGCCGATCGCGGCGTAGATGTAGCCCTTCGGCACGTGCATGCCGAAGCCGTCGGCCAGCAGCGTCATGCCGATCAGCAGCAGGAACGAGAACACCAGCATCTTGACGGTGGGATGGCGCTCGACGAAGGCGGCGGTCGGGCCGGCGGCCAGCAGCATGACGCCGACCGCGATCACCACGGCGGCGACCATCACCGGCAGCTCGCTCACCATGCCGACTGCAGTGATGACGCTGTCCAGCGAGAACACGATGTCCAGGAGCGCGATCTGCAGCACCACGCCGGCGAGCGCGGAATGGCCGGGGGCGGCGCTGGCGGTATGGGCCTCGCCTTCCACCCGGCTGTGGATTTCGGTGGTGCCCTTGTAGACCAGGAACAGTCCGCCGCCGATCATGATCAGGTCGCGCCAGGAGAAGCCGTGCCCGGCGACGGTCAGCACCGGTTCGGTCAGACGGGCGATCCAGCTGATACCGGCGAGCAGGGCCAGCCTTGTGCCGAGCGCCAGGCCGAGGCCGAGCCGGCGCGCCATTGGCTGGTGCTCGGGGCGCACGCGGGTGACCAGGACGGCGATGAAGACGAGGTTGTCGATCCCGAGCACGATCTCCAGCGCGGTCAGCGTCAGCAGGCCAGCCCAGAGCTGAGGGTCGGTCAGCCACTCCATCTCAGCCTCGCGCGGCGGTTCGGCCGGCGGGCGAAAGGAGGGGTCGCGCTCGCGTCAGAAGCCGGCTTGCGGTGGCGGGATCGGGGTGGCGGGGCATCGCAATCGTTCTCCAGCGTGGGTCATCGGACGACGCACGGGGAAGCGATGGATGGCTTGAATTGGGCCTGATCGATCGCCGCATGCCGTGCGGTGATCCGACATCGCAAGGTTAGCCGGCCTGCGCCGACGTCCTGCCAGAGGGGCCCGGATCGTATTGTAGCAGGCGTCCAAATGGTCAGCCGGGAGCGCGACCGCAAGGGTGTGGGCGGGTGTGTGGTGGCGGGATCCGGTTCCGTCACAGCCAGGGTGGTTTCCGTCTTGGCAGGGCTTGACCCGTCCATCTACCCCCGAACGATCGGGTCGCGCAGCACGTGCTGCATGACCTTCCGCGGGTAGATGGCCCGGTCAGAGCTCGGCCAGGATGGCGGAAAGCGGACGGTTTGGCGACCGTCTGCCCCGGCTGGCCTGGTCAGCTGGGTCCCGCGGCTCAAGCCATCGGACGGTCTGGGTGACGGTGTGCGCGACGATCTGCGGCCCGGGGCCGCTACGTCGGCGTGGTGACCGGAACCCCCCAGATGTCCTCGGCGTATTCCCGGATGCTGCGATCGGAGGAGAACCAGCCGACATGGGCGGTGTTCAGCACGCTGGTCCGCCACCAGGCGGGGCGATCGAGCCAGCGCGCCGCCACCGAACGCTGCGCCGTGGCGTAGGAGTTGAAATCCGCCGTCACCATGAACCAGTCGCCATTGGTCAGGTCGGCGAGCAGCTCGCGATAGCGATGCGGCTCGTCGGGAGAGAACACGCCGGAGCCGACCGCATCCAGCACCTGTTGCAGCGCGGCGGACGGCGCGCTGGGCGCGCGCGGGCTGCGGCGGCGTTCCTCCACCTCGGGCGTGGTGAGGCCGAATATGAACATGTTGTCCGCGCCGACACGATCGAGGATCTCCACGTTGGCGCCGTCCAGCGTGCCGATGGTCAGCGCTCCGTTCAACGCCAGCTTCATGTTGCCGGTGCCGGATGCCTCCATTCCCGCGGTCGAGATCTGTTCGGACAGATCGGCTGCCGGGATGATCGACTCGGCCAAGCTGACATTGTAGTCCGGCAGGAACACGATCTTCAGCATGTCGTGCACGGCGGGGTCGTTGTTCACGACGCGGGCGACGTCGTGGATCAGCTTGATGATCAGCTTGGCGCGATGGTAGCTGGCCGCCGCCTTGCCGGCGAAGATCTTCACCCGCGGCACCCAATTGCCGGTCGGCTGCGCGCGGATCGCGTTGTACAGCGCGATCGTCTCCAGGATATTCAGCAGCTGGCGCTTGTATTCGTGGATGCGCTTGATCTGCACGTCGAACAGCGCGTCCGGGTCGACCGAAATATCCACGCGGTCGGCGATCAGCCGGGCCAGTGCCGCCTTGTTCGCCCGCCGGATGGCAATCATGCGGTCATGCAGCGCGGTGTCGTCGGCGTGCGGCGCCAGTCGTTCCAGGGCGTCCGCGTGGTCCAGCACCTCCGGGCCGATTGTTTCCTGCAGCAGGGCGGTGAGGCCGGGATTGGCGGAGAACAGCCAGCGGCGGAAGGTGATGCCGTTGGTCTTGTTGACGATGCGTCCGGGAAACAGCTGGTTCAGCGGACGGAACACGGTCTGGCGCATCAAATCGGTATGCAGCGCCGAAACGCCGTTGACCTTGTGCGAGCCGAGGAAGGCGAGCGTGCCCATGCGCACGCGGCGACCGCCGGTCTCGTCGATCAGCGACACGTCGGACAAGGCAGGGGCGTCGGGTTCGGCCGCGGCGGTCAGCCGGTCGAGATGCAGCTTGTTGATCTCGTAGATGATCTGCATGTGCCGTGGCAGCAGCCGCTCCATCAGCGGCACCGGCCAGGTTTCCAGTGCTTCCGGCAGCAGGGTGTGGTTGGTGTAGGACACGGTGTTGACGGTGGTGGTCCAGGCCTGGTCCCAGTTGAGGCCATGCACGTCCACCAGCAGGCGCATCAGCTCCGGCACCACGATCGCGGGGTGGGTGTCGTTGAGCTGGATGGCGCATTTCTCCGCCAGATTGCTGAGGCCGCCATATTGCCGGATGTGCCGCGACAGCAGGTTCTGCAACGACGCGGAGGAGAAAAAGTACTCCTGGCGCAGTCGCAATTCCTGGCCGGCCGGCGTTTCGTCGCTCGGATAGAGGATCTGCGAGATCGCATTGGCCTGGGCGCGTGCCGCCAGGGCGCCGACATGGTCGCCGCGGTTGAAGGTTTCCAGCGCCAGCGGATCCGGTGCGCGGGCCGACCACAGACGCAGCGTGTTCACATGCCGGCCGCGCCAGCCGACCACCGCGGTGTCGTAGGCGATGGCGACCACCGATTCCTTGGGCCGCCAGTCCGGCCGCAGCTTACCGTCCGGGCCTCGCACATGATCGACGAAGCCGCCAAAGCCGATCGAATAGTTGATGTCCGGGCGTTCGAACTCCCACGGGTTGCCGAACGAAAGCCAGTTCTCCGGGTATTCATGCTGCCAGCCGTCGCGGATGGTCTGCTGGAACAGGCCGTGATTGTAGCGAATACCGTAGCCATGCGCGGGAATCCCGAGGCTCGCCATGCTTTCCATGAAGCAGGCGGCGAGCCGCCCCAATCCGCCATTGCCCAGCGCGGCATCCGGCTCGATCGCCCGCAGTCTCTCCAGGTCCACGTCGAGTTCGGCCAGCGCGATGCGCATTGGCTCGGTGAGGCCCAGATTGTTCAATGAATCCAGCAGCAAGCGGCCGAGCAGGAATTCAAGCGAGAGGTAGTACACGCGCTTGCGGTTCTTGGTGTAGTCGTTGCGCATGGTCGGCAGCCAGCGGTCGATGATCCGGTCCCGCACCGCCAGGGTGGCGGCGACGTACCAGTCGCGATCGGTCGCAACCAGTGGATCGCGTCCGATGGCGTAGGTGAGTTTCCCTACGATCAGGCGACGGAGCGAGGCGACATCTTCATCCTGCGCGGGCAGGGCGATGCGGGACATGGCGCTCTTGCGAGTTGGAGAGACGGCGCGATCGGGCGCATCCATCGTTTGGCTTATCCTTCGGCCATTGACAGGGTCCGGCCTTGCGTCGGCCGGTAGCGCAGGCGGGGCCGGTAACCGTTTCGGGTCACGGCGCGGCGCGGTCTAACAAATGAAACGAGACGACGCACGGCATTTGTTCGGCGATCCTGTGGCGAGACGCGGTGGCCGGGATGGGTGTTTCCGCTGGCCGGACGGTAGCGTGCCTGCCGTGGTGTCATATTGCAACGCAGCAATCTGTGCGGCCGGCCCACGGGAAGAACTCACTGATTTGGCTTAACGAAGGGTAATTGTCTGGCCGGATTCTTCACCGGTGCGGGTCCGGTCGGCCGCGACACCGAAGCTCGAGGAGGAGGCGGGGTCGAGGAGAATCAGGAGGAAAGCGGGCGAGGAGGGGCAGCAGGCGAGGAGGGGAGGCCGCGGGTAGCGGAAGCAGGGGCCTGGGCGTTGTTCGCTATCCGTTCCAAATTGCCCACCGCGCCCGCCGCAAACCGTGATCCCTGGCGAATGCCGGTGGGGCTACCTATTCTGCTGCGCTCCGGAGCCGTTCATCCCCGGGCGGCGTCTGGCCTTCGATGCGGAGAATCCTCATGCGTTTTCCTGCCGCCCTGGCAGTTCTGTTCGTGGTTGGCTGGTCCCCCGGTATCGGCCAGGCCGCCGGGGTGGTCGCGCCCGCTATCCCCACCGCGATGGCGGCCCATAGCGCGGTCTACACGCTGACGCTCGACAAGGTCCGGACCAATGACGTGGCCGGGGTGCGCGGCACCATGGGCTACGAGGTGATGGATGCCTGCGACGGCTGGGCCACCCGCCAACGGCTGGACATGACCATCACCAATGCCGAGGGCCAGAACATCCAGATGGTGTCCGACTATGTCACCTGGGAATCGAAGGACGGCCTGAAATTCCGCTTCCACATGAAGCAGACGACTGATACCGCCGTCACGACGCAGACCGACGGCGAGGCGAGTCTGGAGCGGCCCGGCGGTCCCGGCGAGGCGCATTACACGCTGCCGCATGAGGCTGTGGTGCCGCTTGCGGCCGGCACGCTGTTTCCGATGAAGCACACCGAGACGCTGATCGCCGGTGCCCGCGACGGCAAGAAGTTCCTGGCCCTGCCGCTGTTCGACGGCACTGATGAGAAAGGCGCGGAGAACAGCTCGGTCGTCATCCTCGACTGGAAGTCGCCGTTCGAGACGCAATGGCCCGCGCTGTCGGTGCTGCCCAGCACGCGGGTGCGTCTGGCATTCTTCGATCGTGAGGCGGCCGCCATGACGCCGAACTATGAGGTGGGCATGCGCTACTGGACGAATGGCGTGGCCGACGACATGCAGATGGATTTCGGTGACTTCGCGATGCATGCGAAGATGACCGAGTTCAGCCTGCGCCCGCACAAATGCTGACCCGCACAAACGCTGACCCGCACAAATGCTGACCTGACCAGTGCTGACCTGACCAGTGCTGACCTGACGAGGGCTGATCGGAGCGCGGCCGGCCTCGCCTGTCCGATCGGCATGCCCGCAAGGCGGCATTGCCGGACGCCCCACAACCGGGAAATGATGCCGGCAACGGAAAAGGGGAAAACCGATGCCGCACGCGACAGCCGATGACGGGGTGCGTCTGTATTACGAGGAGACCGGCAGCGGCACCCCGCTGATCTTCGTGCATGAATATGCCGGCGATCACCGCAGCTGGGAGCCGCAGATGCGGCATTTCGGCCAGCGCTATCGCGCGATCACCTACGCCGCACGCGGCTATCCGCCATCCGACGTGCCGGAGGATGTCGCGAAATACTCGCAGCATCGTGCCGCCGACGACATCGCCGCGGTGCTGGACCATCTGGGGATCGACCAGGCCCATATCGTCGGCCTGTCGATGGGCGGGTTCGCGACGCTGCATTTCGGTTTCCGCCATGCCGCACGGGCCCGCTCGCTGGTGGTGGCCGGCTGCGGCTACGGCGCCGAACCGGACCAGCGGGAACGGTTTCGCTCGGAAGCCGAGGCGATCGCCCGTTTCATCGACGACAACGGCATGCAGGTGTTCGCGGCGAAATACGCCTATGGTCCGACCCGCGTGCAGTTCGAGAACAAAGATGCCCGCGGCTTTGCCGAGTTTGCGCGACAACTGGCGGAACATTCCGCACTCGGTGCGCGCAATACCCAGTTGGGCGTGCAGCGCGAGCGGCCGTCTCTGTACGAACTGATCGAGCCGATGCAGGCGCTGACCCTGCCGACGCTGATCCTGACCGGCGATGAGGACTGGCCGTGCCTGCAGCCTGGCCTGCTGATGAAGCAGCACATCAGCAGCGCGGCGTTGGAAGTGATGCCGAATTGCGGGCACACGATCAATATCGAGGACCCGGGCGAGTTCAATCGGATTGTGGAACGCTTTCTCGCACAGGTGGATGCCGGGCGCTGGCCGACCCGCGATCCGCGCGCGGTGACCGCCTCGATCACCGGGATGCGATAGCAACAGCCGGCCACCAGCGCGCCTATGATTGGACCGCGCGCCGAACGCTGCCTACCGTTCCCAGATGGTGGCTGTATCTCTATATCGAAACATCCCTCGATTGTTGCTGCGGATCGTCGGGCTCGGCGGTCTGATCGCGCTGAGCGGATGCGGATCGCTGTTGACCGCCGGCACCTCGGATGTGGCGGGTATCGCCGGTGCCGGGGTGGCGAATGCCGTTACCCACAGCCCGGCCGCCGCGACCGGAATCGGGCTTGGCATCGCCGCGGGTGCCAATGCCGGCCTGCAATATGTCGAGCGTGACGCGCATGGCGCCGAACAGGATCGCATCGCGCAGGCCGCCGGGGCGCTGGAGCCGGGCGTGGTCGGCAAATGGAATGTGGTGCACACCATTCCGATCGAGGATAACGAACACGGCCAGCTGATCGTGACCCGCGTGCTGGGCTCGCCGGATTTCGCGTGCAAGGAAATTGTGTTTTCGGTCGATACGACGGATCGCGAGATCTTGTCGCGGGCATTCTACACCGCAACGGTCTGCCGCGACGGCACGGTGTGGAAATGGGCTTCGGCCGAGCCGGCGACTGCGCGCTGGGGAGCGCTGCAGTGAGACTGCGCGACGTGCTGCCGATGCTGGCGGCCGGTTTGCTGCTGACCGGCTGCAAGGCGGTTCCGCAAATCACCGGTTTTCTGACCGGAGCCACCGCCGGCGCTGCCACCGGGAGCCCGGCGATCGGCTTCGCGGTAGGCGTGGCCACCGATGCGGCAGCCACCGCCGGCGTGCGTTATTACGGCCGGTCCCGTCAGAACGGCGAGCAGGATGCGATCGCGCAGGTCGCCGGCTCGCTGGAGGTGGGAGAACGGCACGACTGGAAGATCGAACACACGATCCCGTTCGGCAATGAGCATGGCGAGCTGTACGTGGTACGGCGGATCGATACGCCGTTGGCGTTATGCAAGGAAATCGTGTTCTCCGTCGACGAAGGCGAGGAAGCGAAGCGCAAGCGCGCCTGGTACACCACATCGGTGTGCCGGCAGGCCGATCACTGGAAGTGGGCGGCCGCTGAACCTGCCGTGCCGCGCTGGGGATATCTGCAGTAGGCAACGGCACCGCGCGGCGCGCGAGCCGACCGGCAGGCAAGTCGGTGTTGCCTTGTAGGGCCGATTGGTCATACCGCTGCGAGCGCGGCAAGGCGCGTCACGACCAGGCGCGCCGGGTCCGGTGCATTGACCCACAAGCTGCCCTGCGGGAACATTCAGATAAATACGGAGGAAACGCATGTTCGGTTCGGGCCACCGCTTTTCGCGTCGTCATCTGCTGCAAGGGGCCGCCGTCGCGGGCCTCGCCGTGCCGGCGATCCGCCGCGGTTGGGCGCAAGGCAAGGAACCGCTGCACATCGGCACCGCAATGCCGCTGACCGGATCGCAGGCCGGCTATGGCAACGATTTCATCATCGGCACGCGTATGGCCATCAAGGACGTGAATGATGCCGGCGGCATTGCCGGTCGCCCGGCCGACCTGATCGCACTGGACACCCAGGCAGAGCCGCAGCTCGGCATCAACGCGGTCAATCAATTCATCGGCGTCGACAAGCTGCCGATGTTCCTGATCGCCTGGTCGGCGGTCGTGAAGGCCGTCGCACCGATCGCCAATCGAGAGAAGGTGCTGGAGATCAACAGCGGCGCCAACGCGCCAGAAATCGCGCATCTGGGCGACTACGTCTACACCGCCTTCCCCCTCGCGGATGTTGATATCACCAAGCTCGCACGCTACGTCCACGACGTGCTTGGCAAGAAGCGTGCCGCAATCCTGTACATCAACAACGACACCGGCATCGATGCCGCGAAGATCTATCGCGACACCTTCACCAAGGCCGGCGGCCAGGTCGTCGCCTTCGAGGCGTATGATCCCAAAGCCACCGACTTCACCGGGATGCTGCTGAAGACACGCGCGGCCAATCCGGACATCGTGCATATCCACGGCCTGACCGCCGACACGCCGCAGGTGATCGCGCAGATGCGCCAGCTTGGCCTGCAGCAGCGCGTGACCAGCTACTCCGCAGCCTACAACCCGAAGCTGGTGCAACAGCTTGGGCCGGCCGCCGAAGGCATCATCGTTACCTCGCTCGCGCCCGGCGTGAACGATAATCCGAATCTCGCCGGCTTTCTCGATCGCTGGAAGAAGGAAATAGGCCGGGTGCCGAACGGGCTGCCGTATATCCAATACCAGTACGATATGGTCTATCTGACCAAGGCGCTGTACGAGCATCTGGACAAGACCGGCAAGCCCGCCAGCGGCGACACGTTGCGCGATGCGCTGGTGACGGTAAAGGAATTCGACCTGCCGATGACCGGCAAGATGATCATCGATGGGCATCGGGTGAACAAGCCGGTCTATCTGCTGACGGTGGAGAAGGGCGTCTTCGTTCCGCTCGTCACACTGACCTGATGGTCACGCCGTTCGCTGGCCGCAGCAGGATGATCGGACAATGACCGATCCGGTCATCCTGCTGCAGATTCTGTGGACCGGCATCGCCACGGCGGCGCCCTATGTGCTGCTGACCGTGGCGTTCGCGCTGACACTGAAGGTCAGCGCGTTGTGGAACTTTGCCCAGGCCGGGCTGATGGCGATCGGCTTCTACACGATGTTCTTCCTGCACGCGATGCTGGCATGGCCGGTCGTCCTGGCCTTGCTGGCGGGCGTTGTCGTGACGGCCTCGGCCTCCGTGTTGATCGAACGCTACGGGTTGCAGGTATTGCGGGAACGTCGTTCCAGCAGCCTGACCTTCTTCATTTTCACGCTGATCCTGTCGGAATTCGTCATCTACGTCATCACGCTGCTGTTCGGGTACTGAACCGCAGACGCTGTTCCGCAGTATCCTTTCCCGGGTCCGCATCATTGGCGGCATCGCCGTCAGTGACTGGGATCTGCTGGCGATCGGAGTGGCGGCGATCGGCCTTGCGATGCTGCGGCTGTTCATGAGTTTCACCAAGGAGGGCCAGTTCCTGGTCGCGGTTGCCGACAACGCCAAGCTGGCAGAGCTGTACGGGATCAGCGCGCAGCGCGCCTATCGCGTCGTCGCGGTGATCGCGGCGCTGTACATCGTGGCGGCGATGTACCTGATCGGCTCGCATGGCGGCATCGTGCCGGCGTCGCCGCTGGAGCTGATCCTGGCGGCGGTGATCGCCACACTGCTGGGGGGCATCGGGCGTGTCTTCGCGGCTGCCGCGGCTTCGGTGTTCCTGGCGCTGATCCAAAGTTTCTCGGTGTTGGTGATCGGCTCGCGCTGGCAGAATCTGCTGCTGTACGGCTTCCTGTTCGCCACCATCCTGCTGTTTCCGCGCGGCGTACGCCTGCCACGGCTGCGGCCGATCCTGGCGCGGCACTGAGGAGCCGACAGTGGAATACCTCGGCACCATCCTGATCCTGATTGCGATCTATGTGACGCTGAGCGCCAGCTACAATCTGGTGATCGGCTATGGCGGCCTGTCCACCGTTGCGCATCCGATCTTCTTCGCCATCGGCGCGTACACGACCGGTCTGCTGGCGATGCATGCCGCTTTGCCGCCGCCGATTGCCGTGCTGCTGGGGGGCGCGGCCGCGGTGGTGGCATCGGTGCTGCTGGCGGCATCGGCGCTGCGGGTCTCCGGGGATTATCTGCTGATCGCCAGCCTGGGATTTCAACTCGGCTTGCTGCAGTTGATCAAGAATCTGGATTTCACCGGCGGCGCCGGTGGGCTGAGCGGCATTCCCAGCACCATCACCGGGTCGCTGCGCACGCCGATCTATCTCGCGATCTGCACCGCGGTGGCGGTGCTGACCGTATTCGCGGTTCGGGCCATCGTGCAGGGGCCGTACGGCCGAGCGATCAGCGCGATGCGGGATGAGGAACTGGCGTTCACCGCGCTGGGCCGCAATGCCATGAGCCTGAAGCTGGTGCTGTTCGCGATCGGCTGCGGCATGGCGGGAATTGCAGGCGGGCTCTACGTATATTTCTTCCAGTACCTCAGCCCGGATCAGTTCGACGTGCTGCAATCGGCGGCCATCCTGACCATGGTGGTGCTTGGCGGCATGGGCACGGTCTACGGCCCGGTGATCGGTGCCGTGCTGCTGCTGTCCATTCCGCAGGCGATCACCTTCCTGCAATTGCCGCCCAGCATCATGGCGCCGACGCAGGGCATCCTGTTCACGTTGCTGGTGCTGCTGTTCCTGTTCCTGCGTCCCGCCGGAATCGCCGGTGCCTGGCAGCATAAGGCGCGTCCCGCGGTGCTGGCACGCAGCGGTGCCGAACCGGTGGAAACCGGAGCGGCCGGCGAATGACTCCGGTGCTGCGGGTTGAGGGGTTGCACAAGCGGTTCGGTGGCATCGTGGTCGCCGACAACGTCAACCTGACGATCGATCGCGGTGAGATCCTGGGCCTGATCGGACCGAACGGCGCCGGGAAGACGTCGCTGTTCAATCTGATCTCCGGCGTGCTGCGGCCGGATGCTGGCGCGATCTATCTGAATGGTGCCCGCATCAACCAGTTTCCATTATTCCGCCGCGCACGGCTGGGCGTGGCGCGCACCTGGCAGAACATGCTGCTGTTCCGCAGCATGACGGTATTGGAAAATCTGCTGGTGGCACCTCGGCACTACGCCGGTGAGTCGATCCTGCTTGTGACCTTCGCGCGGGCGCGGATGCGTCGCGCCGAAGCGCAGGCGCAGGCGCGGGCGGAGGTGATCCTGGACCGGATGGGGTTGGCGGCGACGGCGCACAGCCTGGTCATCGATCTGCCATACGGCCAGCAGAAGCTGGTCGGGCTGGCGCGCACCCTGATGAACGATGGCCCGCTGTTGCTGCTGGACGAGCCGATGGCCGGCGTGGAGGGTGCCGCCTATGAAACGATGCAGCGTGTGGTGCAGCAGGAGGCAGCCACCCGCGCGGTCTGTGTGGTGGAGCACAACGTTTCGTTCATCAAGGATCTGTGCAGCCGCGCGGTGTTCATGGCGAATGGCAAGATCCTGCAGGACGGAACGGTGGCGGAGCTGACGGCGAGTGCGGCGCTGACCGAACTGTATTTCGGAGCCTGACGGCAGATGCTGGCATTTTCCGGAGTTTCGGCTGGTTATGGCGGCGTGCCGGTATTGAGGGATATCGGTTTCAGCGTTGCGGATGGCGAAGCGATCGCCGTGTTCGGCCATAACGGTGCCGGCAAGACCACGTTGATGCGCTGTGCCGTGGGTGACGTGGCGGAAATGGCGGGTGCGGTTTCATACCGTGGCGAGGCGATCCTGCCCGGTGCGGTGTTCCGCAACGTGCGGCGCGGCATCGGCTTCGTGCCGCAGGGCCACAACGTGTTTCGTGACCTGACGGTGCGGCAGAACCTCGCCATTGCCGGACTGAACCACGGTGACAGTCGCGTGGAGGATGTGTTTCGCCTGTTCCCGATTTTGCAACAGCGCGGTGCGCAGTCGGCAGGATCGCTGAGCGGAGGCCAGCAACAGATTCTCGCGCTGGGCATGGCGTTGATGACGCGGCCCAGCATTCTGCTGCTGGACGAGCCATCCACCGGGCTGGCGCCGGTGATCGTGCGCGACGTGCTGGACAGCCTGGTGCGGATCAACCGGGAGTCCGGCACCACGGTGGTGATCGTGGAGCAGAACATTCCGGCGACGCTGAAGCTTGCCACGCGGGCGATCGTGCTGAAATCCGGCCGCATCGTGTTCGACGGTCCCAGCCGCGAGCTGGAGCGGAAGGAAGATTTGTGGGCCTGGTTCTGAGGTGACGGACGGCCGTTTTCACGACATGACATGACGAGGACACTGCACCATGGGCATGCGCATCTGGCACCAGAGTTTCACCGTGCTCTCCGACCTGCCGGGTTATGCGGACGCCATGCGCACGCATCTCGGCAAGACCCTGCGGCCGGACACCGAGGTGGTGTTTCATGGCCAGGCGGAAGGCACCTATCCCGGCAACTACCCGGGTGACGATATCGGCTATGGCTACACATTCTGGATTCATGGCAATCAGTGGGTGGCCGCGGGTCGAGCGGCGCAGCGGGACGGGTTCGATGCGTTTGCCATGTGCACGCTGCCGAATCCGATGCTGCGGGAGGTACGGTCCATCGTCGACATCCCGGTAATCGGCATGGGCGAGACCTGCTGCCATCTGGCGACAATGTTCGGGCAGCGTTTTGCGATCATGCTGTTCATCGATCGGATGATCCCGCTGTATCAGGAGCAGGTTCGCAATTACGGGCTGGAGTCGCGCTGTGCCGGTGTGGTGGCGTCCGGGTTGAGCTTCAAGGAGGTTCTGCCAGCGTATCAGACCCCGGGTCCGCTGATCGAGCGGTTCCAGGAGGCCGCGCGGCGGGTGATCCGCGAGACCGGTGCGGACGTGATCGTGCCGGGTGAGGTGCCGCTGAATTTGTTGCTGGCGATGAATGGGATCAATCGCGTAGATGACGTGCCGGTGGTGGATGGCCTGACCAGCACGATGAAGATGGCGGAGCTGATGGTGGACTTGCATCGCACCACCGGGATTCGCCACAGCCGGCATGGGTGGTTCAATTCCGTACCGAGCTCGGAGCGGGTCGATCAGGTGGCAGCGTTCTACGGGGTCGATCGGTTGAAGTTCTGAGACCCGCTTGCGCACGATGACAGCGCCACGCTGCATGACTCACGGAATGCGCTAAGCTCGCCGGCAACACGTCGCAACCAGGGACTCGCCGTGGCTGACACTCTCGCTCTCATCGCCGGCGCCACCGGGGCTGCGGCGTCACGGCTGACCGAACTGCTGGCATCCACGCCGGGATGGCAGGTGGTCGGGCTGTGCCGCAATCCGCCACGCTCATCGCCAGCCAACACACGCTACATCGCGACCGATTTCACCGATCCCGCCTCCTGCCGCGCGGCGGTGGAAGCGGCCGGCGCGGTCACCCATCTGGTGTATTCCGCACGCGCGCCATTCGGCGAGGGCGGCGTCGAAGACGTGCCGGCCAATGTCGCAATGCTGCGCAACCTGCTGGACGCCGCCGACACGCCCGCCCTGCGCCACGTGCATCTTCTGGAAGGTGGCAAGTGGTACGGGCTGCATCTCGGTGCGATGCTGACGCCGACACGGGAAGACGACCCGCGCCATCTGCCGCCGAATTTCTATTACGACCAGCAGGATCTGTTGACAGAGCGCCGCCATGGCAAGGCCTGGACCTGGTCCGCGAGCCGCCCGCAATATCTGGTGGATGTCGCGCCCGGCCGGTCGCGCAATCTCATCACCGTGGTCGGCGCCTACGCGGCGATCTGCAAGGAATTGGGCGCTGCGTTCGACTTTCCCGGCAAGCCCGGCGCCTACACCGCGCTGACCGAACTCACCGACACCGCGCTGCTGGCGCGTTTCATCCGCTGGGCGATGACGGAGCCGCGTGCCGCCGACCAGGCGTTCAACATCACCAATGGCGACGTGTTCCGCTGGTCGCGTCTGTGGCCGCGTCTGGCCGAGTTATTCGAGCTGCGCTGCGGCATCGTGCGACCGTTGCACCTGGAACGCTGGATGGCGGACAAGCAGCCGGTGTGGCAACGTATTGCGACCCGCCACGGACTGCGCTTTCCCGATATCACCGATGTCGCGCTGTGGCCCTACGGTGATTTCGTGTGGAACATCGACTGGGATGTGGTGTCCTCGATGAATCGTGCACGCGCGGCGGGCTTCACCGAGCATGTCGACTCCGAGGCGCTGTTCATCGACCATCTGAACGCCTATCGCGGACTGAACATCCTCCCTTGATTTTGCAACGGAAATCCCTGCCATGAGCCAATCCCTCCGCGGCGCCGACATCGTCATGCGCACGTTGGAACGCGCCGGCTATCGATCGATCTTCACGCTGTCCGGCAACCACATCATGTCGCTGTTCGATGCCGCGCTGGAAACCAGGCTCGATCTGATCCACACGCGGCACGAAGCTGCCGCCGTGCACATGGCGGACGCCTATGGTCGGCTGACCGGTGAACCCGGCATTGCCATGGTCACCGGCGGTCCCGGCCACGCCAACGCCGTCTCCGCGCTGTTCACCGCGCTGGGCCAGGAATCGCCCATGGTTCTGCTGTCCGGCCACACCGAAACCGATCAGCTCGGCCGTGGCGGATTCCAGGAACTACGCCAGGCGGAGATGGCCGCGCCGGTCAGCAAAGCCTCCTGGACCGCGACCAGTCTTCACACAATCGGTGCCGACGTCGCCAAGGCGCTGCGCATCGCGAAAGCCGGACGCCCCGGGCCGGTGCATCTCAGCCTGCCGTCCGACCTGCTGGATGCGCGGCTGGCCGAGGATGCCATCGCCTGGCCCGACGCGGCCGACTTCACCGCACCCTCCGTGACGCTGAGCGCGCAATCGGCCGACGCGATCGTCACCATCCTCGGCGCAGCGCAGCGGCCGCTGCTGATCGCTGGCCCGCAACTGGCCAATCGCAGCGGGCGTGCTCTGCTGGCGCGGATCGAATCCGCGCTGCAGGTGCCGACCTGCATCATGGAAAGCCCGCGCGGCTTCAACGACGCGACACTGGGCGCCTTCACCGATCTGGTGCAGCGCGCCGACCTCATCGTCCTGCTCGGCAAGGCGCTGGATTTCACCTTGAAGTTCGGTGCCGCGCCGGCGGTCGATCCGCAGTGCCGCTTCATCGTGATCGATCCCGAAGGACCGCTGCTGGAACGCGCCGTGCGTGCCAAAGGTGAGCAGATCGCCTTCGCCTGCATCGCCGATACGCGTCCGGCCGCCGAGACACTGATCCAGCACGCAGGCCCCGGCAGCGATGCCCGCGTGACCTGGCTGCGCGAGGCGCAGTCGTGTTTCGCCGATCGGCCGGCTGCCTGGGCGACGCTGCGGTCCGCCACGCCGGACCGGCTGCATGCGGTGGAGGTGTTTCGCGCGCTGAAGCCCTATGTCGAAGCCGATCCCGACACCGTGCTGATCTGCGACGGCGGTGAGTTCGCGCAGTGGGGCCAAAGCCTCCTGCACAACGATCGCCGCATGATCAACGGTGTGGCGGGCTCGATCGGCAGCTCGCTGCCGATGGCGAATGCCGCGCGCGTCGTGGAGTCGAAGGCGCCGGTGTTCGCGGTGCTGGGCGACGGCACGTTCGGCTTCCACATGGCGGAGTTCGAAACGGCGGTGCGCCGGGAGTTGCCGATCATCGCGATCGTTGGCACCGACTCGCGCTGGAATGCCGAGTACAACCTGCAGGTGCGCGACTACGGCAAGAACCGCACGCATGGCTGTGAATTGTTGCCGACACGCTACGACCGGGTGGTGGCGGCGATGGGCGGGCATGGCGAGCTGGTCGAGCATGTCGACCAGATGGCGGGCGCGGTGGAACGCGCGCTGGCCAGCGGCAAGCCGGCCTGCATCAACGTCATGATCGAGAGCATTCCGGCCCCGCTGGTGCGCCGCGCAAGCTGAAACGGCGGAGGGAGACAACAGCGATGCCCGAACCCTGGTCATTGACCGAGGCCCGTGCGCGTGCCGCCGCCTGGCTGCAGGCCTGGGACTCGCAAGGTCCGCATCGCACCGGCACGGAAGGCGACGCGGCTGGCGCGGACTGGCTGATGCGGGAGGCCGCGGCACTGGGCGCGGAGGTGCGGGCGGAAAGCTTCGCGCTGGATCGGGTCGATCCGGTTTCCGCCTGGCTGGAACTGGACGGCACCCGGATCGAGGGGGTTCCGGTGTTCGACGCCCCGTCCACCGACCCCGACGGCCTGGCCGGACGGCTCGGGGAGGCCGGCAGTGACGCGGCGATCGGGGTTTCTGTCCTGTCGCCGCAATCGGTCTATGCCGGCGACTACCGCCGTTTGCGCCGCGAATCAGCGCATCGCGGCCTGGTCATCGTCACCGAGGGTCCGAAACCCGGCCTGGCATTGCTGAATGCGGAGCAGTTCAACGCTCCCTACGGTGTGCCGGCCATCCAGCTCGCCAGTGATTCCGCCGATGCGTTGCGGGCTGCCGTCGCGCGGCATGCGCCGGTGCGGCTGGTTGCCCATAGCCGGCGCCTACCGGCCCAGGCTCAGAACGTGGTGGTCACGTTGCCCGGGCGCGATGCGCACCTGCCGACCTTGGTGGTGATGACGCCGCGCAGTTCCTGGTTTCAGTCCACCTCGGAGCGTGGCGGCGGCTTGGTGTGCTGGCTGGAATCGTTGCGCGCTTTGCTGGCCGCGCCGCCGGATTGTCCGGTGGTGCTGACCGCCAATAGTGGCCACGAACTGGGCCATCTCGGGCTGGACGCGTTCCTGGCGGGTCGCGCCGGCTGGGACGGGCCGCCGTCCCGGCAGGGGGCGGTGTGGGTGCATTACGGCGCCAATCTCGGCGCGACTGGCGGCAGCCTGTCGCTGCTCTCGGCTGACGACATGCTGCGAGCCTCGGGCGAGGCGGTGCTCCGCGAGATGGGGCAGCCGGCCGAGAGGATTGCGCCGAAGACGCTGGTGCCGAGTGGCGAGACGCGCGACATCCATCGCGCCGGCGGGCGGTATGTCACGCTGGTCGGCAGCAATCCTCTGTTCCATATGCCGCAGGACCGCTGGCCGCATGCGGTGGACCTGACGGCGGTGGCCCGGATCGCCGCGTCCGGCGCGCGCCTGGTGCAATCGCTGGCGCGATGATCCGACCGCGCCGGGCTCATTTTGCATTTGATAAATTATTTGCGGCATGTAAATCTCCTGGCCGAACTGGCGCGCAGTCAGTTCCTCTCCGAACTTGGGGGCGCGTCCTGCGAATGGAGGACGCGCCCCTTTTTCATGCCACCGGCCCGGTGAACGACCTCGTCGCCCCGTCGGACTGCGTCGCGGCACCGGGATGACCAACCAGGTCGCCACGCGATGACGGCGGAGCACGCACCCATTCCACCGGCCGAGCCTCCTGAGACCACGCTCCACTGGCGCAACACCGCTCTTCCGGGACTGCTGCTGGTATTGACCGCCATGCGCCTCGTCGTCGCCGGCGTGACGCCGCTCGCGCCGGATGAGGCGTATTACTGGGTCTGGTCGCGTGCCCTGGCGCCAGGTTACCTGGATCATCCGCCGATGGTGGCGCTGTGGATCTGGCTGGGCACCGCGGTGTTCGGCCCGATCCCGTTGGGCGTGCGGCTGCTGGCCCCGCTCTCCGCCGCGTTCGGCTCGCTGCTGCTGGCGGATGCCGCGGATCGGCTGCTGCCCGGCCGCAACGCCGGGTTTGTCGCGGCGGCGCTGCTGAACGCGACGCTGTTGTTCGGAGTGGGCGCGGTCATCATGACCCCCGACACGCCGCTGCTGTTCTTCTGGACGGCCTGTCTCTGGGCACTCGCCCGGATCGTCACCGGCGGGACAGCGCAATGGTGGCTGCTCGCCGGCCTGTTCGCCGGGCTGGCGATGGCAAGCAAATACACCGCCGCCCTTCTGATCGCCGGGGTAGGGCTGTGGCTGCTCTGGACGCCGGCGATGCGGCGCTGGCTGGCTCGCCCGACGCCATGGCTTGGGGCGCTGACCGCCGGCGTCGTGTTTTTGCCGGTGGTGCGGTGGAACGCCAGCCATGACTGGGCGAGCTTCGTCCGGCAGGGCGGCCGCGTTCAGGATTGGCAGCCGGACCGGGCCGTGCGTTTCCTGGGGGAGCTGGTGGGCGGCCAGTTCGGCCTCGCCACGCCTCTTGTGTTCGTGCTGTGCGTGGCGGGCGGCGTGCTGGCGGTGCGGCAGGCCTGGCGCAGCCGGGACGCGGTGTGGAGCCTGCTGGCCGCGCTGATCCTTCCCGGCGTGCTGGTGTTCCTGCAGCACGCCTTGGGCGACCGGGTGCAGGGAAACTGGCCGTGCATTCTCTATCCGGCCGCCGCCATAGCCGCGGCCGGACTGGACGGGGTTTGGTTGCGGCGGCTGTTCCGCCCGGCGCTGGCGCTCGGGCTGGTCATCACGCTGCTGGCCTACGCGCAGGCCGCGGTCAGTCTGGTGCCGTTGCCGGCCCGGCTCGACCTGGTGGGACGGCAACTGGTGGGCTGGCGAGGACTTGCGGCACAGCTCGCCGAACTGGCCGCGCGGGAGGGCGCGCGCGAGGTGGTATCCACCCAATATGCTGTCGCGAGCGAGCTGGCTTTCATCCTGCCCCGCGATCTGCCGGTGGTCGGCGTGGCGCCGCGATGGGCGCTGTTTGAGCTGCCGCGGGCCGAGGCCGAACCAGGCAGCGCGCTGCTGCTCTGGCCGGCGCGGGACGCCCCACCCGATGCCGCGATCTGGCCCGGCGCGCGGCTGGTCGGTGTGGCGGAACGCGGGGCCGCGGCAGCGCCATTCGAGGTGTTTCAGGTCTATCGGGTGGACGCTCTGCCCGCCGACGTGCCGGCCGTGCGATTGCCCCGGCAGTGATTCCGGTCGTGTTCCGAAGTCAGCGACAGAGTGTGGCGTCGCGTGCGGGCGGAGGCCCTATGCGCGTGCAATCAGCCGGCCGGCACGCCCGTCATGCGACTTGTTGGGGCCTGGCTCGGCCACTTACGCCGGAACGATCTGGTCTCGAAACGCGCGCTGCGTGCTGTTTCGGGGCAGATGGCCGGGTCAAACCCCGCGGATGGCCGACCTGCGCCGATCAGGACGGGATATCCACCGTGCCGCGACCGATCCGATGATATCGGATCGCGAGCCTGCCGGCGGATGCCGGTTTGGACGTGTCGATCGCAATCGGCTTAAGTTCCGGCACGGAGGACCGCGCCCGCCGGACGCAACCAGCCATCATCCCCGACCCAGGAGGCATCGTGAACGTCCAACCGCTGCATCCGGTATTCGCTGCCGAGGTGACCGATCTCGATCTGTCCCACCCGATCAGTGCCGAACAGGCGCGGCAGATCGAGACAGCCATCGACCAGCACGCTGTGCTGGTGTTCCGCGACCAGCGCATCACCGACGACCAGCAACTCGAATTCAGCCAGGCGTTCGGTGAACTCGAAGTCACCGGCGGCACCGGCATCTCCAAGCCCGGCGAACAGCGCCTGCATCCGGCCTTCGCGGATGTGTCCAATCTCGACAAGGACAACAGCCTGCTCGGGCGCGACAACCGGCGGCGGCTGTACAGCCTGGGCAATATGCTGTGGCATTCCGACAGCTCGTTCAAAGCGGTACCGGCGAAGTATTCCATCCTGTCCGGCCGCATCGTTGCGGACCACGGCGGCGACACCGAATTCACCGATATGCGCGCCGCCTATGACGCACTGGACGATGCCACCAGATCCGAAATCGAACCCCTCGTCTGCGAACATTCCCTGATATATTCTCGAGAAACACTCGGCTTTTCCGATCTCACCGACGCGGAACGCGCCACCATGCGTCCGGTGCGGCAACGTCTGGTGCGCACGCATCCGGCCACCGGCCGCAAATCGCTGTATCTCGGGTCACATATCGGCACGATCATCGGCTGGCCGATCCCGGAAGCCCGCGCCTTCATCCGCGACCTGACCGAGCACGCCACGCAACGCCGGTTCGTCTATGCGCATCACTGGCGCCCGTTCGACCTGGTGATGTGGGACAACAGTGACACCATGCATCGCGTGCGGCGTTACGATAACAGCAAGCCACGCGATATGCGCCGTACCACCGTCGCCGGCCGCGACATGACCGTCGCCCAGGCGGCAGAATAAACCATCGATATCGAATCAGGAGCCGCAGCCGTGACCATCGCCATCCGCCCGCTCACCCCAGTTCTCGCCGGCGAGGTATCCGGCGTGGACATCACCCGCACGCTGGCCCGCGATGAGGTTGCGGCGATCGAAGCCGGCATGGATCGTCACGCCGTGCTGGTGTTCCACGACCAGAAGCTGACCGACGAGCAGCAGAAGGCGTTCAGTCGCAATTTCGGTGCGCTGGAGCAGACCGCAGGCGGTAACGTGACCCAGGACCAGGACCGCCGCCTGGATGCCGAGATGGCCGATGTCTCCAACCTCGACAAGGACCACAAGCCATTCGCACGCGACGATCGGCGCCGCATGTTCAACCTGGGCAACCGGCTGTGGCATTCCGACAGCTCGTTCCGCGCCGTGCCGGCGAAATACTCGCTGCTGTCCGGCCGCATCGTGGTGGACCAGGGTGGCCGCACCGAGTTCGCCGACATGCGCGCCGCCTATGACGCGCTGGACGATGTCACCAAGGCCGAAATCAATGATCTGGTCTGCGAACATTCGCTGATCTATTCGCGCGGCACGCTGGGCTTCTCCGACCTCACCGAGCAGGAGCGCGCGATGTTCCGCCCGGTGCGCCAGCGCCTGGTCCGCACCCATCCGGTGACCGGCCGCAAATCGCTGTTCCTGTCATCGCATATCGGCACCATCGTCGGCTGGCCGGTGCCGGAGGCGCGCGCCTTCATCCGTGATCTGGCCGAACACGCCGCGCAGCCCGAGTTCGTGTATTCCCATACGTGGCGGCAATACGACCTGGTGATGTGGGACAATCGCCAGTTGATGCACCGGGTGACCCGCTTCGATGAGACCCAGGTGCGCGACATGCGTCGCACCACGGTCGCCGGCGATGCCGTGACCGCCGAACAGATCGCCGCCTGAATCGGATCGCGGACGGAACCCGCCCATGGCAGACAACCCGCGCTGGACCCGGCGTCCCCAAGGCTCGACCTGGGGGGATTGGGGTCCCGACGACCAACTCGGCCGGCTGAACCTCGTGACACCGGAGAAGGTGTTACAGGGCATCGCCGAGGTGAAACTGGGAAAAACCTTCTGCCTGTCCCTGCCGCTCGACTATCCCGGCGGCAGCATCATCAATCCGCGCCGCAAGCCGCCGGTGCTGACCCCGACCGAGCGCAACGGCAAGCCGAACATGGCCTATCCGCTGCGCTGCGACGATCCCACCGCGCTCGACGTGGTGTGCGACGACCAGGTGCTGCTGACGCTGCAATATTCCACGCAATGGGACAGCCTGGCGCATGTCGGGCAGATGTTCGACGTCGACGGCGACGGCAGGCCGGAGGACGTGTTCTACAACGGCTATCGTGCCGGCCAGGACATCGTCGGCCCGGTGATCTACGACGCGAAGGGCAACCAGACCCCCAGCGGCCGGCAATCCGGCGCCCACCGGCTCGGGGTGGAGAACATGGCCAAGGCCTGCGTGCAGGGCCGCGCGGTGATGATCGACCTGGAAGCGCATTTCGGCCGGAGCGGAAAGGTGGTTGGCTATGACGACCTGATGAAGCTGCTGGAGCAGGACAAGGTCGTCGTCGAGCCCGGCGATTTCGTCTGCATCCGCACCGGGTTTGCCCAATTGCTGCTGGAAATGAACAAGCAACCGGACCCGAAGCTGTTGTTCTCTACCACCTCCGCTTTGGATGGTCGGGACGAACGGTTGCTGCAATGGATCACCGAGTCGGGTGCCGTGGCCCTGCTGGCGGACAATTATGCCGTGGAAGCGGCACCCGCCAGGCCCTGTGCCGACGACTATTGTGCCACGCTGCCGCTGCACGCCCACTGCCTGTTCAAGCTGGGCTGCTACCTCGGGGAGATGTGGTACCTGACCGAGCTCGCCGACTGGCTGCGCGCCCACCAGCGCAGCCGCTTCCTGCTGACTGCGCCGCCCCTGCGCCTGCCCGGCGCGGTCGGCTCACCCGCCACGCCGGTCGCCACCGTCTGAACCCTGCCGCCGGTGCGGTGTGCTCTTGCTGGGCTGCCGTATCTGTCGGTAATCCGAAACGATCCGGAGATATCGATCCAGGCCTGTCCGCGAATGGCGCCTGATCGGGAGGCCGCTCGCAATGTTTTTGACAGCGCAACCGCTGTTAGAATGCCAAGCTCTACTACGTTGACACAGGCGCCGGCAGTGCGGCGTTGAAGGAGGCTGCGCCGTGCCGATCCAGAGCGTTGCGCTGCAAATGGCCGATGCCCTGGCCGAGTTCGTGGGATGGCTGGGCCGCCCGTTGGTGGCCGATGAGCTCATCCAGCACGCCATCCGGCGCACCGGGTTGCGGGATTTCGGCCCTGTCGAACTGGATGCGCCGCTGCGCAGGCTGCTCGACGCTTGCGTGCGGGAGGCCTCGCTCAGCCTGGTGGGCCGGATTGCCACGCGTTGGGACACGCTGCGCTTCCTGACCAACCTGCTGCAGATGCGCGCCGCGGAACGGGCCGCGCCGGCGATCCTTGAGCAGACGATCGAGGCGCCGATCTTCATCACAGGCGTCCCGCGCAGCGGTACGACCTTCCTGCACCGCATGATGATGGAGGATGCGGACAACCGCGCGCCATCGGTCTGGCAGACGATTCATCCCTATCCGCAGGGCACGGGACGCGATCGGCGGCAGGAGACCGTGGCCAGGCAGCTCCGTGCATTCGAGCGGCTGGCTCCGGAATTTCGCGACCTGCATCCGCTGCAGGCCAACTCGCCGCAGGAATGCAGCGAGATCACCGCACATGTTTTCCGCAGTCTGCGCTTCGACACGACCTATCACATTCCGGCGTACCGCAACTGGCTGGAGGCGGACGTCGCCGGGCACCTGCCCGCCTATCGGTTCCATAAGCGCTTCCTGCAGCATCTGCAGCACCAGGATACCGGCCGCCCGCCCCAGGCGCGCTGGGTCGTCAAATGTCCGGACCATCTTTTTGCGTTGGAGGCGATTCGCATCGTCTATCCGGATGCAAGGGTGGTCTTCGTGCATCGCGATCCGGTGAAGGTGCTGTTGTCGGTCGCGAAGCTGACCGAGGTGCTGCGGCGCCCGTTCACCCGCCAACTGGACCCATTGGCAATCGGCCGGCAGGAGAGTGCCCGCTGGTTCGATGGCACGCGACGGATGATGCAGGCAGGTGAGACCGCAGGCCTGTCAGAGCCGATCTGCCACGTGCATCACATGGACCTGGTGACGGACCCGGTCAGCACGGTGGAGCAGGTGTATCAGCATTTCGGGCTGGCCATGCCGGCGGCCGCATCCCAGGCCATGGAACGCTACGTCGCCGCGCGGCCGAACGGTGGCTACGGGCCGCGTGCCTACCGGTTCGAGGATCATGGTCTGGACGCCGACGTTGAACGGGCGAAATTCCGCCCCTACATGCTGCATTTCGGCATCGAGTCGGAGGCGGGGGGCAAGCGGAGGACGCACCCGATGCCGCGTGTTGCCGAGGACCCGGCGGCCGACAGACCCCAATCCGCCCTGCCACCCGGTCCACCGGCCACTCCCTGAATCCAGGCGTTCCTGAACCCGGGAGTTCCTGGATCCAGGCGTTCCTGGACCCAGGCTGGCCGGCGTCCTATCCGGTCAGCGGACCCAGAACGGCTTGTTGGCTTCCGCCTCGGCCTCGCTGTAGGTCACGCCGATATCCTTCAGCGCATGCGCGTCGAGCATCGCGATGCGTTGCCGGCTGCGATGCCGTCGCCAGGCCTGCTGCAGGCTGACGAACAGCGTCTGAGAGGCCGCCGGCCGCCGGCGCGGCGTGCGGTGCGGCGTCGCACCCCATGTCGTGTTGGCCTTGCCCGGCACTGCCTGCGCGGGCGCGGCATAGGCAACCGATCGCAGCACCGGTTCGGCCGGCGTACGTCGCAGCAGCGCGATCGGCAGAACGCGGAACATGGCGCGCCGCCAGGCGGCAAGCGGCGAAACGGCTTGGGTTGCAGCGGGAAACGCGGTGAACAGGCGATCGGACATGACAACCTCCCTCCGACCAGTGCGGAACGAGACTGAACATGGCGACGCGGCGCTGATCAGTAAAACGAATTGCTCTGATGGGGATAATAAGGAATATTGATCGGCATGAGTTTACCCCAGGGGCTCGATGCCGATCTGCTGCGTGTCTTCGTGCTGATCGCCGAAGGCCACAGCTTCACCCAGGCCGCCGCGCTGGTGGGCCGCACCCAATCCGCCGTCTCCATGCAGGTCAAACGCCTGGAGGACATGCTCGGCCAGCCATTGTTGGTCCGCGGCAAGGGCGGTGCGATAGAGCTGACTCCGCATGGCAGCTATCTGCTGGCGCGGGCCCGCCAGATCCTGACGCTGAATGACGAGGTGATGGCGACCTTCCGCACCCCGCAGATCGCTGGCACCGTGCGCCTCGGCACCCCCGACGACTACGCCTTCGCCTACCTGCCGCCGGTGCTGAAGCGGTTCGCGGAAAGCCATCCCGCCGTGCAGGTGGATGTGCGCTGTTCCCCGTCCGAGGAACTGGTGCGCGCGATCCGCGCCGGTGAACTGGACCTGACCCTGATCTCCGATGGCCACCAGCCGAACGGCTGGCCGGTGGTGCCGCTGTGGCGCGGCCCGCTGGTCTGGGTCACCTCCACCCGCTATGCACCGCATCGCCAGGACCCGCTGCCGCTCGCGCTGGCCGATCGGGACCGCTACCTCACCACCGGGCAGGATTGCGAATGGGCCGCCGCCGCGGTGCAGGCGCTGGAACGTGCCGGGCGGCAGTATCGCGTCGCCTACACCTCGGCCTCGCAGATCGGCACCCACGCCCCGGTGCTGGCCGGGCTGGCGGTGACCGTCTCCACCCTGTCCTGGCTGCCGGAAGGGCTGCGCCCGGTGCGGCCCGAGGAGGACCTGCCGCCGCTGCCGGAATTCCGCCTGGTGATGATGAAGGCGAAGCTGCCGCGCCAGCCGGTGACCGACGCGCTGGCCGCGCATATCGAGGCGAGCGCCCCGCCCGACCAGGCGCAGATGGTGGCCGCGTAGCGTCCGCAAGGCTGGGAGAGCGGGAGCTGCGGTGACAGGTCATCCGGCGCGACATGCCCGTGACCCGAGGTTGCCCGCCCCGCAAGATCGCCGGTCCCGACCCTGTCATCCCACCGCGCGGTTGAAACGGGGACGCGTTACCGCCCAACTCTGCAGGCCGTGCGCTCATGCCTGTGGAAGCAGGCCGAATGCCGGCGTATAACAGCGGAATGAATTGCGAACAGGCGATCGCCACCTTGCGGGCACACGAACCGGAGCTGCGGGACCGAGGTGTCGCGCATGCCGGCCTGTTTGGCTGGTGGCCCGGAATGAAGCAACGCCCACCAGCGATATCGATATCCTGATCGAGCTTGCCCCCGATGCACAGATCGACCTGTTCGAATATGTTGGTATTACGCAATATATTGGCGATCTCTTCCCCATTCCTGTGGATGTCGCGAACCGCCGTCGCCTGAAGCCGCTGGTGCGGCCGAGCGCTGAGCGCGACGCCGTTTATGCCTTCTGATCGAACTCGCCTTGCGCTGACCGACATTCGCGACAATGCGCGACTGGCGCAAAGCTTCATCGTGGCACTGTCCGAGTCGGAGTTCGCGGCCGATCGCCGAACGTTCTGCGCGGTAACACGATGTCTGGAGATCATCTCGGAAGCGTGCCGCGGGCTGCTCGCTTCCTGCGCGATCGCCATCCGGAGTTGCCGTGGCGCGCCATCATGGGTGTCGGAAATATCTACCGACACGATTATGACAATGTGGCCGAGGAGCAGGTCTGGCGCACCGTGCGCCACAGTCTCCCGATTCTGCTCGCCGTCGTCGAAACGGAGATCGAGCGCCTCGATGCGACCCCATGACCCGGCCCTGCTGTGACGGTGCGTTTCTTTCCCCGAGGCTCACCGTGCCGCGAGCCGGAACCGCGTTGGCCGGTCCGGTTGCGTGGTCACCACCGCTGCCGGCAGCGGTGGGACATCAATCAAACTGATGCGGAATCGCTGCACCAGCAGCGCCAGTACCAGTGTCGCCTCGGTCAATGCGAACTGTGCGCCCACGCAGACCCGTGGTCCGGCACCGAACGGCAGATAGGCGAAGCGCGGCATCGCCGGCGCATCCGGCAGGAAGCGTGACGGATCGAACGCGTCCGGATCGCGCCATAGCCGCCGGTGCCGGTGCAGGACCCAGGGCGCCACCATCACGATGCTGCCCGGCGCCAGGTCCAGTGCACCCAGGCGATCCGGTCCAATCGATTCACGAACGATGGTGAAAGCCGGCGGGTACAGCCGCAGCGTCTCGCTGATCACCGCGCGGGTGCGAACCAGGCGCGGCAGGATCGACGCCGCATCGTCCGGGGTAATCGCCAGACCCTGAACTTCCGCCGCCAGTCTGTCCTGCTCCACCGTGTCCTGCGCCAGCAGGCTCAGCGCCCAGAACAGCGTCACCGCCGTGGTCTCGTGCCCGGCCAGGATCATGGTGGCGAGCTGGTCGCGGAGCTGTGACGTGGAAAACCCCTCGCCGCTCTCCGGATCGCGCGCGGCGCACAGCAGGTCGAACAGGTCGCGCGGAGTCTCCGCCGCCGGCGCGGCCAGGCGCTCGCGCATGATGGTCTCGATCAGCGCCATCCAGCGCGCCTGAAACCGCCGCCGCCGCAGATCGCGCAAGTTCGGCACGCCGACCGGCAGCAGCATGTCGAACAGATGCGGCTGCGACAGGCGTGCGGCGAACTCGGTCAACAACCGCCGCATCGCCGCGCCATGCTGCTGCATCTCCAGCGAGAACATGCTGCGGCCGGCAATCCCCAGCGCCAGGCTCTGCATCGCCGCCAGCAGGTCGAGCGGCTGTCCCGCCTGCGCGCCGAGAGCCACCAGTTGCTCCTCCGCCGTCGCAACGATGTGGCGCGACAGCATCGGCATCACGCGCGGTGCCAGCGCCGGCGCGATGGTGCGGCGCTGGTGGCGCCAGGCCTCGCCCTCGCTCAGCAGCAATCCATCGCCGGTGATCGGCCGCAGGATACGGATCGACGCCGGCGAGCGGCGGTAATTTGCATGATTCTCCACCAGCACCCGATGGATCGCATCCGGATCGTTCACCAGCACGTTGCTGCGGGTCAGGAAACGCCGCGCCACGAGCGAGTTCCTGGTAGGCGCGCTCGGTCCACATGGTCAGCGCGTTGCTGCGGATCGCACGCAGAAAGGCCAGCAGCCCAAGCTCGTGCGCCGCCATCGGCGGACGCGGCGGCACCAGCAACGGGGCGGTCATCGCGTCCATGCCGGCCGCTCAACGCGCCTCGGGCGGAATGTCACGCAACGAGGCCACGAAATCCGCCACCGCCGCACGATCCCATTTCAGTTGCACCCGCTTGCCGGAAGGCGGCTGCCGCTGACACGACACCCCGGGCCGTCGTTCCACTGCCGGGCGGATCGGCCGCGCCGCAAAGCCGCCACCGCAATTCGGGCAGACATTGTGCAGCACCTGCGCGACGCAGTCGGCGCAGAACGTGCACTCATAGGAACAGATCCGGGCCTCGGTCGCCGCGGGCGGCAGATCCTTGTCGCAATATTCGCAGTTCGGCCTGAGTTCGAGCACAGATCGCTCCTGTTTCCGCTCGCGCCACGGCACAGAATAGGGAGCCTGTCCCTTCCGCGCCACGTTCGCGGGAACAACCCGACTAGCCACCGGCCTACTGATCAGTATAATCCGCCCCGCATCAGCCGGACCGGTCACGGTCGCAAGGGAGCGAAGCATGAGTTTGAAGGGCAAAGCCTACATTGTGGGAGCGTGGGAGCATCCCACCCGCAAGGCGACCGACAAGTCGGTCACCCTGCTGCACGCCGAATGCGCCAAAGGCGCGCTGGAGGATGCGGGCCTGACCAAGGACGACGTGGACGGCTATTTCTGCGCCGGCGACGCGCCGGGCATGGGCCCGACGTCGATGGTCGACTACATGAACCTGAAGGTGCCGCCACGTCGATTCCACCGATGTCGGCGGCTCCTCCTACCAGGTCGCGGTCGGCCACGCGATGGAGGCGATCGCCGCCGGCCGCTGCAACGTCGCGCTGATCACCCTGGCGGGCCGCCCGCGCAGCGAGGGCCAGGCGACCGGCACCGCGCCGCGCGCCGGCAACCCCGCGCAGGCGGAGATGCAGTTCGAATATCCGTACGGCCCGGCCACGGCGAACATGTACGCCATGTGCGCGCATGCGCCACATGCATGAGTACGGCACCACCAGCGAACAGCTCGCCTGGATCAAGGTCGCCGCCTCGCACCACGCGCAGTACAACCCGCACGCGATGCTGCGGAACGTGGTGACGGTCGAGGAAGTGGTGAACTCGCCGATGGTGGCGAGCCCGCTGCACCGGCTGGATTGCTGCGTGATCAGCGACGGCGGCGGCGCGCTGGTGGTGACGAAGCCGGAGATCGCCAAGAGCCTGAAGCGGCCGCTGGTGAAAGTGATCGGCGTCGGCGAATCGCCGAAGCACCAGATGGGCGGCGATGTGGACCTGGTGTATTCCGGCGCGCGCTGGTCCGGCCCGCCGGCCTGGGAGATGGCGGGCATCAAGCCCGTCCGACATCAAATACGCCTCGATCTACGACAGCTTCACCATCACCGTGCTGATGCAGCTGGAAGACCTGGGCTTCTGCGAGAAAGGGCCAGGGCGGAAAGTTCGTCGCCGGACGGCAACCTGATCTCCGGCACCGGCAAGCTGCCGTTCAACACCGATGGCGGCGGATTGTGCAGCAACCATCCGGCCAACCGCGGCGGCATCACCAAGATCATCGAGGCGGTACGCCAGCTGCGCGGCGAAGCGCATCCGAAAGTGCAAGTGCCCAACTGCGATCTTGCCATCGCGCACGGCACCGGTGGTTCGCTCGGCACGCGCCACTGCGGCAGCACCGTGATCCTGGAGCGGGAGTAAACCGACATGGCATTCGTTCAGCGCAAAGTGCCCTTCGTCGGCACACCCGAAACCAACCCCGAGACCAAGCCGTTCTGGGACGGCTGCGCCGCCGGCAAGCTGGTGATCCCGCGCTGCAAGGATACCGGCAAATACATCTGGTATCCGCGCGGCATCTCGCCCTTCACCTTCGGCCCGGTCGAGTGGGTGGAAGTCTCCGGCAAGGGCAAGATCTACACGTTCAGCGTGATGGAGCGCGCCAATCCGCCCTATGCGATCGCCTATGTGGAGCTGGCCGAAGGGCCGAAGATGATGACCAACATCGTCGATTGCGACTTCAAGCGACGCTGCAAGATCGGCCAGGCGGTGACAGCTGAAGTTCGTCCCGACCGAAGACGGCCCGCCGATGCCGATGTTCGTGCCGGCCTGAACCCGGACCGGGAAACCGGCTGCGACCGCCAGATCGTTCCCCTCTCGCTGGGAGAGGGGAACGGTTGGGCTGGCATGATTTTCCGAAACAATTTGAGCACAGCGCGCTGCTGAACCGCGCGTCACCGTTCAGCGCCAACGACCCCAAAGGAACGTCCCCATGTTACTCTCTCGCCGTACGCTGCTCGCCGGCACCGCTGCCGGGACAGTGGCTTTGCCGCGCCTTGGCCGTGCCCAGACCCCCACGCTGAAAGTCGGCGTTCTGAACGACCAATCCGGTCCCTATCGTGATGACGGCGGCCCCACCGCGGTGGTCTGCGCGCAACAGGCACTGATCGACTTCGGTGTCTCCGCCAAGGGATACCAGGTGGAGATCATTTCCGCCGACCATCAGAACAAGCCCGATATCGGGGCCTCCATCGCCCGACAATGGATCGATCGCGACGGCGTGGATGTCATCCTCGATGTTCCGACGTCCTCGGTTGGGCTTGCGGTGAATACGGTGTGCCGCGAGAAGAACAAGATCATGCTGAATTCCGGCACCGGCACGTCGGATCTGACCGGGCCGCAATGCAGCCCGAATACCATCCACTGGACCTACGACACCTATATGCTCGGCAAGTCCACCGGCGGTGCGACGGTCAAATCCGGCGGCGATACCTGGTTCTTCATCACCGCCGATTATGTGTTCGGCCAGACCTTGCAGCGTGACACCTCCCACATCGTTACCCAGGCCGGCGGCAAGGTGTTGGGAAGCATCGCCTATCCGTTCCCGGAAACCAGCGACTTCTCCGCCATGCTGCTGCGCGCCCAGGCCTCCGGTGCGAAAGTGCTGGGCCTGGCGATGGCCGGGGCCGACACGGAAAACTGCATCAAGCAGGCGCGCGAATTCGGTGTGATGAACACGATGAAGGTTGCGGCCTTGTTGGTCCAGAGCCGCGGCGTGCGGGCGCTGGGGCTGGATGTCGCCGCGGGGCTGCGCTGGAGCAAATCCTACTACTGGGACCTGAACGATCGCACGCGCGCGTGGAACGACCGGGTGAAGGGCAAGACGCCAAACGGCATCTGGCCCAACATGACCCAGGCCGGCAACTATGGCGCGCTGATGCACTACCTGAAGACGGTCAACGACATGGGCGTGGCTGCGGCGAAGGCGGATGGTCGTACCACGGTCGCGCGCATGAAGGCGATGCCGACCGACGATGATTGTTTCGGCCCCGGCCGCATCCGCGAGGACGGACGTGCTTTGCATCCGGTCTACCTGCTGGAAGCGAAGAAGCCGTCCGAGAGCAAGCAATCCTGGGACGTCGCCAAGGTGGTTGCGGTGACGCCGATGGAGGAAGCCTTCCGACCGCTGGCCGAGGGCCATTGCCCGCTGGTCAAGCTCTGATCCATGTTTGACGGCGCGCCCGGGGCATTCCAGCCTCGGGCGCATCGTCCCGGTTGATCAGGCAGCGTGCGAGACGCCGACCGCGACCAGCGGGCGCACGACCCGCATCAGTTCGGGCCTGCCCTGCGCAATCAGGCATGCCGCGCCGTTCGGTGAGACGACGGTCGCGCCTTCAGCCGGCAAAGCTGCGCAACGCCTGGGCGACGGCCATCACCACCGGCGGCCAACCATCGGCGCCGGCGCGGAACAGCCGGGTCGTGGGATACCAAGGGCTGCGGTCACGCTCCAGCAGCCAGCGCCAATCCGGCGCGCGCGGCAGCAGCAGCCAGACCGGCTTGCCCATTGCCCCCGCCAGATGCGCCACCGCGGTGTCGACCGCGATCACCAGGTCGAGCTGCGCGATCATCGCGGCGGTGTCAGAAAAATCCTTCAGCCGCGCACCGATCGCCCGCAGCGTCGGGCAGTCCGCGACCGCCGCCGCATCCGTCCCCCTGATCTCGGTCTGCAGGGCGAAGAACGCGGTATCCGGCACCGCGGCGGCAAGCGGCGGCAGCAGCGCGGCGGCCGGGATGGACCGGTGGTGATCCTGCAGATGCGTGGGACTGCCCGACCATGCCAGGCCGATCCGCGGCCGCCCGGGTACTGGCCAGCAGGTCGGCCAGCGCGGCGATCCAGGCCGGGTCGGCAAACAGATAGGGAATCGCGGCGGGAATCGTCTCCAGCCTGGTGCCGAACACCAGCGGCAGGGTCGGCGTCGGGCAGTGGCAGTCCACGCCGGTGCCGAACGGCAGGGTCTCCATCACCTCCACGAAGGGCGCGGCCAGGCGGAACAGCGCGGCCAGCTAGGGAAAGGCGACATGCATCAGGCGGAGCGGTCCGCGCGCGGCAACCATCGGCAGGTAGCGGAAGAACTGGATCGCGTCGCCGACACCCTGCTCGTTGCTCAGCACGATGCTGCGGCCATGCAGGCTCTCGCCGTTCCATTGCAGTTCCGGCGGCAGGGGCAGGGCCTGCTGGCGCAGCCGCACCGTCTGCCGGCGCCATTCATACCCGGGCCAGCCCTCGGCAAAGCGGCCCATCCGCAGCAGCGCCATGCCGTGGCTCAGCCGCTGCTGGGGGTCATTGGGCAGTTCGGCTGCGGCCAGGCTGCCCTGCTCCAACGCGGCGACGAAGTCGCCTTGCTGCTCCAGCACCTCGGCCAGCAGGCCATGGGCCAGGCCTGCAATCTCCCGAGCCGGGGGATGCCCCAGCAAGGCGATGAGCTGTGTCCGTGCCTCGGCAATCTGGTCGAGCCGCAGCAGGATGCGGGCGAGCAGCAGCCGGCCAGCCGCGTTGTTCGGCTCCAGGGTCAGCACGCGGCGGGCGTGGACCAGCGCCTCGTCCGGTCGCCCGCGCAGCAGGCACGCGCGAGCCAGCGCCGTCAGGGCGGAGGTGAAATTGGGCTTGCCGCGCAGCACACCGAGCAGGCGGGTCATCGCATTGCCATAGGCCGCGTGATCGATCTCGATCTCGGCAAGCTGGCTGATGGCGAGGGCGTGGTTCGGGCTCTGGCGCAGCACCTGCTGCAGGAATTCGGCCGCGTCGCGATAGTTGCCGACCGCCAAACTGGCGGTGGCGGACTGCATCAACGTGTCGATACTCTGGCTCATCGGACCGCCCTCGTGCGGGTGTCCGGTTCAGCCTAAGCAGAGATTCGTTGGTTGCCCAACGGAAGTGGCGCTCGGTCCTGATTGAGCGCACTCACGGCTTGGTGGATCGCCCCATCGAGTTGCTCGGGATCGGCGAAGGTCTGATGGGCGAGATGATGCGCCTTGAGGTCCCGCCAGACGCCTTCGATGTCATTGAGCTCTGGCGCATACTTAGGGAGCCACTCGACGGTGAGCCAATGGGCACGGGCGGCGAGCGCTGCCCGGGAGAGTTTGCTGGTGTGGATTGGACCATTGTCCTCGACCAGAACCACCGGTTTGACAGGCTGTCCGGGCTTGGGCCCGTAGAGCCGGTCCAGTTGTTCGAGATGGGCGATGAAGTCGCTGCTGCGCTTGGTCGGACTGGTGTGCACGATGAGCTGGCGCGTGACGTGATCGAACGAACCCACCATCGCCACCTTCCTGGCTTGTCCTGGCGCAGGAACACGTAAATCAGCGCCTGCCTTCGCCCAGACCCGGGCGAGATAGGGATGCGTCAGCGCCTCGCTCTCGTCGCCGTAAAGCAAAACGATGTCGCCAGCGGTGGCCTGCTGTTTGCGCAGTTGCAGGCGCAGACCAACCCGCTCGACATCGGCGGCAACCTGGCGCCCCTTCAGCGTGTGCCGCGGACGCCGCCAGCGGAACTTTTTTTGCGCAGAGCCTTGGACAATTGCGAGCGGCTGATACGCACGCCCTCGCGGTTTTCGATTTCGGCGCGCAACCGGGGAATGGTCCAGTTGTGCCGATCCGCCACAGGTTCCTCGAGGAGCGGCACCGCAACACGCAGGGCTGCCTCGCTCTTCATCGGTGCCGGCCCGGGTGCGACGGTGGCCTTCAAGGCCGCGATACCGCCACGCATGAAGTCGCTCCGCCACAGGCGGACCGTGTCCTCGCGCACGCCAAATGCCTCGGCAATCCGCGCGCTGGTCCAGCCAGCCAATGTCAGACGAACGGCTCGGGCGCGGTCTGCCTCGCCACGATCACGCGAACCGGCGAGCGCCACCAGAGCCGCTTGTTGCTCTTCGCTCGCTGAAAGGGGCGATCTGCCCGTCATGTCCTGCACCCTGCGAATTGGTGCCGGCAGCGAATTGTACCTACCATCCGTTGGTCAAGCTGACGGATTCTGCTTAGGAGCCGAACCCGCGCATCACCGCCAGCCCGTGCTCCAGGTCGGCCAGCAGGTCGCCGACATCCTCGAGCCCGATATGCAGCCGCACCAGCGGGCCATCGAAATGCCCGCTGTTCGCGGTGCGCGTGATGAACCCGGAGGTCGGCAGCACCAGGCTCTCGTAACCGCCCCAGGACGCGCCAATGCCGAACAGCTCCAGCGCCTCGGCAAACGCATGCGAGCTCTCAACCGAGAAGCTCGGCTGGAACTCCACCCCGAACAGGCTGCAGGCGCCGGAGAAGTCGCGCTTCCACAGCGCATGGCCCGGCGCGCCGGCCAGCGCCGGATGCAGCACCTGCTTCACCTCCGGCCGCCGCGACAGCCAATGCGCCACCTCGATGCCGGCATCCATCTGCGCCGCCAGCCGCACCCCCATCGTGCGCATGCCGCGCAGCGTCAGCCAGCAATCATCCGGGCTGGCGTACTGGCCGAGCCCGCGTGAGGTGGCGTGCAACCGGTCCCAGTCCTCCTGCGCGTTCACCGTCACCGTGCCGATCAGGATGTCGGAATGGCCGGCCGGATATTTGGTGGCCGCCTGGATCGACACATCCACGCCGTGCTCGAACGGCTGAAAGTGATGGATGCCCCAGGTATTGTCCATCAGCACCTTGGCCCCGCCGGCATGCGCGGCGCGGGCGATGGCGGGGATGTCCTGCATCTCGAACGTATGGCTGCCGGGGCTCTCCGTATAGACCACGGTGGTGTTCGGCCGCATCAGCGCGGCGATGCCGGCCTCGTCCAGCTCCGGGTGATAGAACGTCGTCTCCACGCCGTAGCGGGTCAGCAAACCCTCGGCGAAGTTGCGCGCCGGGCCGTAGACGTGATCCGGCATCAGGCAATGATCGCCGGCCTTGAGGAACGCCAGCAACGGGGTCGTCACCGCGGCGAGGCCGGAGCACACCACCGCGCAGCGGGTGCCGCCTTCCACCGCCGCCATCACGTCTTCCAGCGCCCAGTGCGTCTCCGACCCGCCCAGCCCATAGGTCAGCACCCGCTCACCACGCCGCGCCGCCAGCGCCTTGCGATCCGCGACCGTCGGATACAGCACGGTGGAACCACGCCGCAGCGGCGGATTGACGAAGCCGTGGGTGTGCTTGTTGGGCCGTCCGACATGCGACAGCTTGGTGCGGAATGCGCGCTTGGTGTCAGCGGGCAGGGAATCATCGGGCATCGTCAGCGCGTCTCCACGGGGGTGTCGGGGCGGCCGCCCCATTCGGTCCAGGAACCATCATAGACCGCGCCTTCCGGCAGGCCGGCCAGGCGCAGTCCAAGCGTCAGGATGCAGGCGGTGACGCCGGAGCCGCAGCTCGTCACCGGCAGTCGCGCGCCATCCACACCGGCCGCGGCAAACCGGGCGCGCAGCGCCTCGGGCGAGCGGAACGTGCCATCGGCGTTCAGCAGCTCGGGATAGGGCAGGCTGGTGGAGCCGGGAATGTGGCCGCTGCGCATGCCGGCGCGCGGCTCCGGGGTCTCCCCGGTGAAGCGGCCGGCGGCGCGGGCGTCCAGCACCAGTTCGGCCTGCACCGCGACATTGCCGAGCAGATCGCCGACGCCGCGCAGGCGGGACGCTCGGTAGTCGGGGCGGAACGCCGCCGGACTGGCCGGGCCGGGCTCGCCGGCTTCGGTGGCGCGGCCTTCCTTCATCCATTTCGGCAATCCGCCGTCCAGCACGGCGGCGTTGTCGTGGCCGAACAGGCCCATCAGCCACCAGCCGCGCGCCGCGGAGGCCAGCCCCTTCTGGTCGTAGAACACCACGCGCGTGGCATTGCCGACACCCATCCCGCCCAGCAGCTTCGCGAACCGCCCCGGCGTCGGGACCATGTGCGGCAGGTCGGTATCGGGGTCCGCCACCTGGTCGATGTCGAAGTAGCGCGCGCCCGGTATGTGGGCACGCCGGTATTCCGCCTGGCCGTCCTTGTTCTCGTTCGGCAGGTATTTGGTTGCGTCGAACACCACCAGATCCGGCCGGCCCAGTTCGCCCGCCAGCCATTCAGTCGTCACCAGCGGTTCCATCGCGCACTCCCCTTCGTTGCAGGCCGGCGGCGCAGTCTCGGCACAAGCGGCGCCGAGTTCAATCATGCCGCGGCCTGGGCGGGAGCAGCGGTTCATCACCGGCCGACATGGCGGCCACCATCGACATACAGGTTGGAGCCGTTGATGTACGACCCCGCGTCGGAGCAGAGCAGCAGTGCGGCGCCGACCAGATCGTCCGGCCGGCCCAGCCGCCCGGCCGGGATGCGCTGCAGGATCGCCTCCCCCTCCCGCACCATCTGCTCGCGGTTGCGGGCGGTGTGGATCGCGCCGGGCGCCAGGTTGTTGGCGGTGACGCCATGGCCCCCGAACTGGCGGGCAATGCTGCGGATCCAGTTCGCCTGCGCCGCCTTGGTGCCGGCGTAGACCATCATCTGCGGATGCGGCAGCTCCTGCTGCACGCTGCCGATCGCAACCACCCGCCCCCAGC
This sequence comes from uncultured Alphaproteobacteria bacterium, assembly GCA_963789495.1. GTDB lineage: Bacteria > Pseudomonadota > Alphaproteobacteria > Acetobacterales > Acetobacteraceae > CAWBLP01. The sequence goes on along the minus strand of CAWBLP010000006.1, from coordinate 160,884 downwards.
CGCGCGAGGCCATCGGCGGTACCAGCGCCTGCAGCAGCTCCAGGGTGGTGCGCAGGTTCACCGCGATCTGCCGGTCGAAATGGCCGCGGTCCACCGCCCGGTAATCCTCCGGTATCTCGATCGACGCGTTCAGCACAAGGATGTCAATGCAGCCGAACTCGGCGAGCACCTCCCGCGCCAGTCGCGTGCCGGCGTCATCCGCGGCGAAGTCACAGGCGAACGCCTCCGCCTTCCCACCGCCGGCGCGGATCTCGTCCACCACACCGCGCGCATCCTGGGTTTCGCCGTCGCCGCCGGCATGGGTTTTGCCCTCGCCGCCGGCATGGGTTTCGCCGTCGCCGCCGGCATGATGCACCGCCAGCCGCGCGCCCTGGGCGGCGAGGGCGAGCGCAATCGCTCGCCCGATCTCCCGCCGCGCACCGGTGACCAGCGCGGTCCGACCGCGCAGATCGAATGCGTCGAGCGGATGGTTCATCAACGGGCGCTCATCGAGCCGACAGAAGAAAGCTTGCCCAAGATCCGGCCCCGGGCGGGCATCGCGCCATCGTCCGCTGGTCGCGCAGCCCGATCATCACACCCCACGTTCCCGCTGGGGAGCGACGCGGACCCGGACAACAAGTTCGCTCAACTGCCGGTCACGAAGTGCGACACCACCGCCATGGCGCGTCCCGGCAGGCCGAGCCGGGGGACGGCGGCACCGGCGAGCAGCGGCACATCCATATCCGGCACGCCCTGGCCGTTCACCGTCAGCTTGCCCAGCGGCGTGCCCTTGGCCACCGGTGCGCGGATCGGCGTCTGGTAGCTGATCTGCACCTTGGCGTTGTGACGCCAGTTGCGCGGCATCGTCACCACCAGGTCGCGCCCGCCGACCAACGGCACGGTCGGACTGGTGCCCAGCCAGACCGGGACATGCTCCACCACGTCTCCGGCGGCGAACAGGGTGACGTCCTCGAAATTGGCGAACGCCCAGTCCATCATGCGCTCGCCTTCCTCGGCCCGCTCGCGCATCGAGCTCATCCCGTTCAGCACCACGATCACGCGCCGTCCGCTGCGCTCCGCACTGGCGCACAGGCCGAAGCCGCCGGCCTCCGTATGGCCGGTCTTCAATCCGTCGGCGGTGCCCTTCTGCACCAGCGGATTGCGGTTCTGCTGCTCGATGTTGCTGTATTTGAACGTCTTCTCCGAGTCGTAATGATAGTACTCTGGGAAGTCGTGGATGATACGCGCGGCCAGCGTCGCGATGTCGCGGCAGCTCATGCGCAGTTCCGGATCGGGCCAGCCGGTGGCATTGCGGAAGTTGGAATGGGTCAGCCCGAGCTGCTTCGCGGTCTGGTTCATCAGTTCGGCGAACTGCTCCTCCGACCCCGAGATCGCCTCGGCCAGCACGATGCAGGCGTCATTGCCGGAATTGACGATGATGCCGCGGATCAGGTCCTCGACCTTCACCGTCGTGCCGACCTCCACGAACATCTTCGACCCACCCATCCGCCAGGCCTTCTCGCTGACCGGCAGCTCATCCTCCAGCCGCAGGCGGCCCTGCTTCAGGCGTTGGTAGACGATGTAGATCGTCATCAGCTTGGTCATCGAGGAGGGCGGCATCTCCTCGTCCGCGTTCTTGTTCAGCAGCGAGGCACCGGTGGTGTAGTCCATGATGAACGCCCAGCGCGCGGCGGTATCGACCGGCCCGATCGGCGTTTCGCCCGGCGTGCCGGCGGGCGTCGGATCCTTCGGCTTGCCGCGCGCGGTGGTGGCGCCGGCATGTCCCGCGGCCGGCTTGCGTGCCTGCGCCAGCACGGGCGCGGAGACCAGCATCGATGTTCCGAGCAGGGCAAGGCGGCGGGTCAGCATCGCGTGTCTCTCCGACATCTCAAGTCCTAATCAACGACGATTCGCGCGCCGGAGATTCCGGCGGCGATCGCCCGATCCAGGGCGGCGTCGGCTTCGGCAACGGTGGCGAACGGGCCCAGCACGACGCGAAACCCTTCCACCCGTCCGTCGAGCACCGTGACGATGTTCGGCGCAAGGCCGATCACCTTGGCGCGCTGGATGCCCGCGTATTCGTAGGACTGAAACGTGTCGAGTTCGCACCCATAATCTTCCGGGTAAGGGCCGCTCCTGCGTTACCGTTTCGTCAAGTCGAAGCGGTGCGGGTGCCGCCGCCTCAGGGGCTGCCACGATCGGAGCAGAGACGGCACGACCGCCGCCCTGGCGGGCACCTTGGGGCGGCGCCAGGTCGGCGGCCTGCACGGCACCGCGCGGTGCCGGCGTCATCGCCAACCGGGGTGCGCCGCCCACCTGGTCCTCGGCGGCGGTACTGGGCGCGGCCAGCACGGTCAGCCGCACCTGCGTCGCTGTGTCGCGCGGCATCCCCAGCAGAGCCGCGACGCGCCGTGTCACCTCCACCAGCCGATGCGGCGTCGGACTGCCGCGGTCGTTGATGCGCAGCAGCACCGAGCGCCCGTTCTGCAGGTTGGTCAGCCGGGCGATCGCCGGCAGTTGCAGCGTTGCATGCGCCGCCGCGGCCACGTCCTGGCTGAACACCTCGCCCTCGCTGGTCAGCGGGGGATGGCGCTCCGGATAGACCGCGGCCAGGCCGGTCTCGTCCAGCGCATGGCTCTCCCCCGGGTACCACCAGATGCCGGCGGCATGGTAGGGCGGGCCGAGCACGTAATGCGGGTTCGCCGGCGGCGTGGCGGGGCGGGTGCAGGTGGTGAGGAACAGACCCAGCAGGGCGATGAGAGCCAGGGGGAGCTGCCTCCCCCTGGCCGTTCGGGCCACCGGGCCGACGCTCCCCGTCAGCTGGCGAATTTGTCCCGCCAGGTCAGGCCAGCGACGGTGTCACCGGCCGGGCGGTATTCGCAACCGACCCAGCCCTGGTAGCCAAGCTCATCCATGCGGCGGAACACGAACTCCCAGCCGATCTCCCCGGTGCCGGGTTCGTTGCGGGCGGGCACGTCGGCGATCTGCATATGGGCGATCACCGGCATGAACTGCTCCATGCGCTTGGTGATGTCACCTTCGGTCACCTGCACGTGGTAGACGTCGAATTGCAGGCCCAGCCGGTCGCGGCCGATGGCCTCCACCACCGCGGCGCCCTGCGCCTGGGTGTTGAGGAAATAGCCGGGCATGTCGCGATGGTTGATCGGCTCGATCACCAGCTTCACCCCGGCGGGCGCGGCCTGTTCGGCGGCCCAGGCCAGGTTGGCGGCATACAGGCTGGCCGCGGTGACGGGCGCGACGCCGGCGGGAACGATGCCCGCCATGGTATGCACCAGCTTGCAGTCCAGCGCATGCGCGTAGTCCAGCGCCTGTTTCACGCCGTCACGGAACTGGGCCTGGCGGCCGGGCAGGCTGGCCAGCCCGCGCTCCCCTTTCGCCCAGTCGCCGGGCGGCATGTTGAACAACGCCTGGGTCAGCCCCGCGTCATCCAACCGCTTGCGGATTTCCGCCGCCGGATGCTCGTAGGGGAACAGGAACTCCACACCCTTGAAGCCGGCCCTGCCGGCGGCCTCGAACCGGTCGAGAAACGGCACCTCGTTGAACATCATCGACAGATTGGCGGCAAAGCGTGGCATGACGGACCTCCCCGAAAGCGCGGGCGGAAGCTACAAGCGGGCGGGGGAATGGCCAAGGCCCGAGAACGGGCTGCGACCCGGCCCGGACCAGGGGAGCCAGCAGGGGATGATGGCCGAACGCGTGCTGATGGGCCTGCTGCTGGGCGGCATCGCGGTGGGCTGCGTGCTGGTGCTGTACCCGTTCTTCTCGGCACTGCTGTGGGCCGCGATCCTGGTGTTCACCACCTGGCCGGTGTTCGAGTGGCTGCGCCTTCACCTGCGGCTGCGGCCTGGCGCCGCCGCCGGGATGATGGTGGCGCTGACCGCGATCGTGCTGGTGCTGCCGCTGGCGGTGGCGGCCCCGAGCAGCGCCGGCGACGTCAATCACCTGCGCACCGTGGTTGAATCGGCGCTGCGCGGCGGACTGCCGAATGCCCCGATATGGGTGTGGGACGTGCCGCTGATCGGGCCATCGATCGGTGGGCTGTGGGATCGCTGGGCCGCGGATGTCAGCGTGATGCTGGAGGCGCTGCGCCCGTATTTCGGCATCGTGCTGGAAGGCGGGCTGGGCTTGCTGCTGGGGATCGCCAACGGCGTGCTGCTGTTCGTGCTGGCGCTGTTCATCGCATTCTTCTTCTACGTCTATGGCGAGCCGCTGGCCGAACGGCTGCGGCTGGTGCTGCATCGGATTGCCGGGGTGCAGGCGGACCGGCTGATCCTGGTGACCGGCGCCACCGTGCGCGGCGTGGTGTATGGCATCCTCGGCACCGCGATCGTGCAGGGCATCCTGACCGCGTTCGGATTGTGGCTGTCCGGCGTGCCGCGGCCGGTGCTGCTGGGGGCGGTGGCGGGGTTTCTGTCCGTGCTGCCGATCGGCGCGCCGGTGGTGTGGATTCCCGCGGCGCTGTGGCTGATGGGCAGCGGCCATCTGGGGTGGGGCATCTTCCTGGGCGTCTACGGCGTGGTGGCGGTGTCTGGCGCGGACAGCGTGATCCGGCCGTGGTTCATCTCGCGCGGGGCGCAACTGCCGTTTCTGCTGACGGTGCTGGGCGTGCTGGGCGGGGCGCTGGCATTCGGGCTGCTGGGAATCTTCCTGGGTCCGGTGCTGCTGGGCGTGGGCTACACGCTGGTGAACGAGTGGGCGCGAACCGCCGACCCCGCGCCCGCCGCCGGCGATCACTGAGCCGACGGCCCGGAGCGCGGCTCGCGGAGGCGCGGCGCGGTGTGCGGCAGGGTGAACGGGCCGTCCCGCGCGGCGGCGAGCCGAGCGACTACGTCCCAGCCGCCGGCGAGGGCCGCGATCGGCCCCAGACCATCGCAGCTTGTGCCGGCCAGCAGGTCGTGCCGGGTGCCGCCGGAGGAAGCTTTCCGCGTCTCATTGACGGCCCGATCGCGGCATGAGGAAGAGGTCGGTTCTGGTGCAAGGGGTCTTGTTGGGTGCGCCACGCTGTGCCCGCCCCTTCCCGCGACCGCGGCATCCACTTCCCCTCCCCTTGCAGGGTTGGGCCGTGCAGCGGACCAGGGGTGGGGGGAGACGACGAGCGGGGCTTGCGGAGCGGCGACCGGCGTCGCGTCCGATCGGGTGGCTGCACCGCCTGCGGTCGCATCTGGTGCATGGAGTCTTGCCACACCGCTGCCTGCAGAGCCTGCCGCGATTGCAGGCATCGCCTCGGACAGAGCCGGTCGCCGCGCTGGTGCATGAGGTTCTGCCGCATCGTTGCCTGCAGGGCCTGCCGCGACCGCACGCGTCGCCTCGGACGGAGCAGGCCCCCGCTCTGGTGCAAGAGGTTCTGCCACACCGCTGCCTGCAGGGCCTGCCGCGATCGCAGGCATCGCCTCAGACGAAGCAGGCCGCCGCGCTGGTGCATGAGGTTCTGCCGCATCGTTGCCTTCAGGGCCTGCCGCGACCGCAGGCGTCGCCTCGGACGGAGCAGCCCGCCGCGCTGGTGCAGGAGGTTCTGCCGCACTGCTGCCCGCAGAGCCTGCCGCGACCGCACGCATCGCCTCGGACGGAGCAGGCCCCCGCGCTGGTGCAGGAGGTTCTGCCGCACTGCTGCCCGCAGAGCCTGCCGCGACCGCACGCATCGCCTCGGACGGAGCAGGCCCCCGCGCTGGTGCATGAGGTTCTGCCGCACTGCTGCCCGCAGGGCCAGCCGCGACCGCACGCATCGCCTCGGACGGAGCAGGCCGCCGCGCTGGTGCATGAGGTTCTGCCGCACCGCTGCCTGGAGGGCCTGCCGCGATCGCAGCCATCGCCTCGGACGGAGCCGATCCCCGCTCTGGTGGTGCATGAGGTTCTGCCGCACCGCTGCCCGCAGGGCCAGCCGCGACCGCACGTATCGCCTCGGACGGAGCAGGCCCCTGCTCTGGTGCATGAGGTTCTCGACCGCAGGCATCGCCTCGGACGGAGCAGGCCCCCGCGCTGGTGCATGGGCTTCCGTACCGCACGCTCGATCATCCGCGCCGAGTCCGGACAACGCCGCAACCTGGCGCCGCCCCTGCCGGAGGTCGGCGATGGCCTGCCTCCACGGCGCCAGGGACGCCGCCTCGGCCTGCGCAACCGCGCGATCTTCCGCCCGGGTCAGACCACGGATCGAAAATGGCGGCGGCGATAATTCCGGCGGCAGGGTGAGCAGGCGGTCAGCCAGGTCCGGTGGCAGCCGATCGGCGAACCGCACCGCATCGTTGGCCACGCGGATGCGGCGCTCCAGGGTGCACATGTGTCGGTCCCAGCCCCGCGCCTCGGCGCTATAGCCGCCATGCAGGGTGCGGGCGGTGCGCAGGCGCGCCATGCCCTCGGCGCTGCGAGGCCCGGTGCTGCGGCCGCCATGCATCCGGCAGCGCAGCCGGCCACTGATCGCAGGCGCCCGGCACGGACAGCCGGCGCGGGTGCGAGCCCCGCAGCGCGGTGCCAGGCCGAGGTTTGGATTGCCACGGCGTTTCTGGCCCGCCGGGTCGGGCGATGGGGTTGCCGAAGCCGGCGGCGGATTGTCCGGCACCTGACAGGTTGCGCCGGATCCGCCCGGAGCCTGAGGGCAAACAGCGGGGACCGGAGCGTCTGCGGTTGGCATGGTTCGGCCTTGCTAATGTTCCCTGTATGTTCTATTACGCTGAAGCGGCGGCACATGGGAACCACAATCGACGGACCGATCGGCAACGCCGCGCACCGCGCCGGCACAACCCGCGTCCCGCCACACCGCCGATGGGTGATATTGCATCCAGTGCCGCCAGCCCGTACCACCGTGCCGGATCGGCAAGGAGCCCCGCGCCATGGACAAGACAGAGCTGACCGACTGGGCGCTGGCGAACGGGTGGCAGCTCATCGCGGGCTGCCCCAGCCTGACCAAGCCGCGCGCGCCGAAAGAGGCGATCGTGCGCCTGGTGTTCAAGGCCACCGTGGTCAACGTGGAGGTCAAGAAGCCAGCCGGAAAATGGGAGAAAATCTCCGGCGAGGCCTACGCCAAGGTGGTCGCCGACCCGGATACCGGCGTGCCCCAGGGGCTCGGCCTGACCAGCATTCCCGGCTTCACCATGCTGATGCAGGACAACAAGGACCGGCTGATGATGGCCAGACTCAGCGGCGGCGCCAAACCGTAACGCCGCGGCGCGGCCCCCCCCGCTCGTCAGTAGCCCAATTCCCAGTCGATCACGTTACGCAGCGGCCTGCCGTCCAGCCAGGCGCGCAGGTTCTCGCAGAAGATCTCGATCGCGCCGTGCCGGTTCTGGTCGCTGGCGCCGGAGATATGCGGCGTGATCAGCACCCTTGGATCGCGCCACAACCGCTCCGGCGGCGGGCGCTCGAACTCGCCCACATAAACATCCAGCACCACGCCACGCAGGTGGCCGCGGTCCAGCGCTTCCGCCAACGCCGCCTCGTCCACGATCTCGCCGCGAGCGACGTTCACCAGGATGACGCCGGGCTTCATCATCGCCAGCCGCGCGGCATTGATCAGGTTGGTGGTCTCCGGCGTCCATTGGCAGCACACCGCGACGAAATCCGCCTCCGCCAGGAACCCGTCCAGCTCGCCGGCCCCCCCGATCACCGAGAACCCCTCCGGCAGCTTCGCGTTCGGCTGCGGGCTGCGCCGGGTGCCGATCACCCGCATGCCCAGCCCGGCACCCAGCCGGCCAACATCGCGACCGATCCCGCCGGCGCCCACCACGCACAGCGTCTTACCGTCCAGCAGCAGCGGCCGATAGGCGCGATGGTCGAACCCGCCCGCCGACCGGTCCGCCACCGCGCGGTCCAGCCCTTTGGCGAAGTGGAGGATGCCTGCGATGGCATATTCCGCCATCGCCAGGGTGTTGCCGGCGCCGCGCGAGGTCGTCACCGTCACGTCGCTGCCCCACAGATCGCCCAGCCGCAGGTTGCTCGCTCCGGCCGGCCGCTGGTGGAACCATTTCAGCCGCGGCGCCCGCGCACGCAGGTCGCGCGGAAACGGCCAGCCGCCCAGGATCACCTCGGCGCCCGCCAGCAGCGCATCGCGCTCCGCCCGCGTGCCGGTCCCGGTGGCGCCCGGTGCCAGATAGCGGGAGGCGCCGAATTCCGGCCAGGTGTCGCGGATCTCGCCATCGAACCAGCCGCCGGCATCGGTCAGCCGGATCGCGGGATCGACCGCCTCAATCCTCGCGCGGTCGGTGGCGCTGGTCCGCTGGATGCTCAGCACATCGAGTGTTCGCATGAGACTGCCTCGCCGGATGGTTGGTCGGAGGCTCGGCTATACCACGCCCACCGGCCCGCCGCGCGCTGCGTCGCCGCAGTGCACAACCCGTTTCCGAGGACGCAATCTTGCTTTAAACCCCGCTCGCAATGGTCGCGTTCATCCTCTCCCGCATCCTGCAGGCGATCCCCGTCCTGCTGATCGTCGGCTTCATCAGCTTCGCCATGTTCGCCTACATAGGCGACCCGGTCAGCATCATGCTCGGCCAGGACTACACCGAGGCGCAGCGCATCGCGCTGGTCCACCAGCTCGGGCTGGATAAGCCGTTCTTCGTGCAATACGCGGATTTCCTGTGGGCGGCGCTGCACGGCAATTTCGGCCGCAGCTTCCGGCTGGCCTCGCCGGTCGCGGCACTGATCGCCGAACGGCTGCCCGCGACACTGGAACTGGCGGTGACGGCGTCGGTGCTGGCATTCGCGATCGGCGTGCCGATGGGCGTCTACACCGGCATCTATCGCAATTCCTGGCTGTCGCGGCTGTTCATGGTGGTCAGCCTGATCGGCGTGTCGCTGCCGACCTTCCTGACCGGCATTCTGCTGATCCTGGTGTTCGCGGTGGCGCTGGGCTGGCTGCCGAGTTTCGGCCGCGGACCGGTGGTGCATATCGGCGCCTGGTGGACCACCGGGTTCACCACCTGGGCCGGCATCAAGTCGCTGATCCTGCCGGCGATCACGCTGGGCCTGTTCCAGATGACGCTGATCATGCGGCTGGTGCGCGCCGAGATGCTGGAGGTGCTGCGCACCGATTACATCAAGTTCGCCCGCGCCCGCGGCCTCAGCAACCGCGCGATCAATTTCGGCCATGCGTTGAAGAACACGCTGGTGCCGGTGATCACCATCATGGGGCTGCAGTTCGGCGGGCTGGTTGCCTTCGCGCTGGTGACCGAGACGGTGTTCCAGTGGCCTGGCGTCGGGCTGCTGCTGGTGCAGTCCGTCACCTCGGCGGATATCCCGGTGATGTCGGCGTATCTGCTGCTGATCGCGGTGCTGTTCGTGGTGATCAACCTGGTGGTGGACCTGTTGTATTACGCGGTCGATCCGCGGCTGCGGGCGCAGCGTGACGGGGCGGGTGGCGGACGATGAGCGAGAGCACGGCCGGACGCTTCGCCCGCGCGCTGGACAGCGACCTGCTGTTCAGCTTCCGTCGTTCGCCGATCGCGATGATCTCGGCGGCGATGGTGCTGGTGCTGGTGGCGAGCGCGGTGCTGGCGCCCTGGATCGCGCCGCATGATCCGATGGACCTGGCGAGCCTGAGTCTGCTCGATAGTTTCAAGCCGCCTCTGCCGATGGCCGATGCCGAGTGGTCCAATCCGCTGGGCACCGACAACCAGGGTCGCGACGTGTTGTCGGCGATCATGTACGGCATGCAGATCAGCCTGCTGGTCGGTGTGTCGTCGGTGATGTTCGCGGCGGTGGTCGGTGTGCTGGTCGGGCTGCTGGCGGGTTATGCGGGCGGCATGCTGGATGCCGGGCTGATGCGCGCGGCGGATGTGCAGCTGACATTTCCGTCGATCCTGACGGCGTTGTTGGTGGATGGCGTGATCGGTGCGGCGTTGCCGAGGACGATGCACGATACGGTGCAGATCTATGTGCTGGTGTTTGCGATCGGGATCAGCCGATGGCCGAGCTTTGCGCGGACGGTACGTGGGTCGACGCTGGTGGAACGGAATAAGGATTATGTGTCGGCGGCGAAGGTGATCGGTGTGTCATCGTGGCGCGTGATGTTGACGCATGTGCTGCCGAACGTGATCGGCCCGGTGCTGGTGATCGGCACGCTGTCGCTGGGGCTGGCGATTCTGGATGAGGCGACCTTGTCGTTCCTCGGTGTCGGGCTGCCGCCGACGCAGCCGTCGCTGGGCACTCTGATCCGATTCGGCAATGACTTCCTGTTCTCCGGGCAATGGTGGGTGACGATCTTTCCGGGCGTGGCGCTGGTGCTGATGGTGCTGTCGATCAACCTGCTGGGCGACTGGCTGCGCGATGCGCTGAACCCGAGGCTGCGATGAGCGTGTCGCCCCTGTGACCGCGCTGCTGGAAGTCTGTGACCTGGTGGTGGAGTTTCCCACTCGTACCGGAAAGCTGCGGGCGCTGGACGGCATTTCCTTCAGCATCGCGCGCGGCGAGGTGCTGGGCGTGGTGGGCGAATCCGGGGCCGGCAAATCGCTGACCGGCGTGTCGATCATCGGCCTGCTGGAATCCGGCGGGTACATCGCGGGGGGTGAAATCCGACTGGACGGCGCGCGCATCGATTCGCTGCCCTATGAACAGATGCGGCGCATCCGCGGCCGGCAGATCGGCACCATCTTTCAGGACCCGCTGACCACGCTGAACCCGCTGTACACGGTGGGGCGGCAACTGGTCGAGACAATGCAGACGCATCTGAAACTCTCCGACGCCGAGGCGCGCAAGCGTGCCATCGCCTGGCTGGAGGAAGTCGGCATCCCCGCCCCGGCGCAGCGTATCGACGCCTACCCGCACCAGTTCTCCGGCGGCATGCGGCAGCGCGTGGTGATCGCGCTGGCGCTGTGCGCCGAACCCCGGCTGATCATTGCCGACGAGCCGACCACTGCGCTGGATGTGTCGATCCAGGCGCAGATCATCACGCTGCTGAAGCGCCTGGCCCGCGAGCACAACACCGCGGTGATGCTGGTGACGCACGACATGGGCGTGATCGCGGAGACCGCGGACCGGGTGGCGGTGATGTATGCCGGCCGTATCGCCGAGATCGGCCCGGTCGCCGAGGTGATCAAGCGGCCCGCGCATCCCTATACCGAAGGCCTGATGGGCAGCATTCCGGCGCTGGAACATCGGGTCGAGCGGCTGCGCCAGATCGATGGCGCGATGCCACGGCTGAATGCGATTCCGGTCGGCTGCGCATTCAATCCGCGCTGCCCACAGGTGTTCGACCGCTGCCGGCGGGAACGCCCGGAGCTGATGCCGGCCGGCGCATCCGACGCGGCCTGCTGGCTGCATGCACCGGCCAGGGACGCGCGTCATGGATGATGCGGCGCTGCACGCCGATACAATGGCCGCCGTGCCGATGCTGGAGGCGAGCGGCGTCTCGCAATGGTTTGATGTCTCCAGACCCTGGCTGCAACGCCTGCTGTCGCGTGAGCCAAGGCTGCTGCTGCGCGCGGTGGATGACGTGTCGTTCAGCGTGCCGCGCGGAACCACGCTGTCACTGGTCGGCGAATCCGGTTGCGGCAAATCCACCGTGGCGCGCCTGGCGGTCGGACTGCTGACACCCGGCGCGGGCGACATCCGTTTCGAAGGCCAGCCACTGTCGACCGCGCGTGCGCAGGTCGCGCTGCGGCGGCGGATGAACATGATCTTCCAGGATCCCTACGCATCGCTGAACCCGCGCTGGCGCGTGCGCGATATCGTTGCCGAACCACTGCGCGCCTTCGGTCTGATGCGCGATCGCGCCGCGCTGCGGGACCGCGTCGCCGCGCTGCTGACCCAGGTCGGACTGGCCGCTGCCGATGGCGACAAATACCCGCATGAATTCAGCGGCGGACAACGCCAACGCATCTCCATCGCACGCGCGCTGTCGTCGGAACCCGAGTTCCTGGTGTGCGACGAACCAACCTCCGCACTGGACGTCTCCGTCCAGGCACAAATCCTCAACCTGATGAAGGAACTGCAGGCGCGGCTCGGCCTCACCTACCTCTTCATCAGCCATAACCTCGCCGTCGTACGTCACATGTCCGATCGGCTCGGCGTCATGTATCTCGGCCGAATTGTCGAGATCGGGCCTGCGGAAATCGTATTCCGCTCGCCGCGCCATCCGTACACGCGGCTGCTGCTGGATGCGATTCCGGACCTGGATCATATCGGCCGCAGCCGTACACCGGTGGGCGGCGAGGTGCCGAGCCCGATCGATCCGCCATCGGGATGTCCGTTCCATCCGCGGTGCCCGCTGGCAAATGATCGCTGCCGGATCGAAAAGCCCGCGCATACGCGCGCGGACGATGTGCTGGTGGCGTGCCATGCGGTGGAGGAAGGCCGCAGCACGCCGTGATGGACGGCACGGAGCCGGACGATCAGTCACCACCGACCTCGCCGCTGCGCGCGCTGGTCGGGCTGGGCGTGCTGCTGCTGGTGGTCGTGGGCGTGGTGTTCATCGTGCACCGGCTGCAGGAATCGGCGCAGATGCAGGACTGCATTGCCTCGGGTCGCACCAATTGCGCGCCGATCGAACCGCCGGTGCGGCGGTGACGCCCAAGCAGCCTGGGCTACGCACGTCTGCTCAGTCCTCGCGGGTGATCATCCGCATCAGCTCTGGCGTCAGGCCTCTGGCCGGCTTGGCGCGCGGACGGGCGAAACTGCCGCGCAACGGCGCACGCGGGTGCAGCCCCACCAATGCCTCGGCCAGGCGCACCGCGCAGCTCACGCCATCCAAAGTCGGCACCGGAATGGACTCCGCCGCCTCCCGTGCCAGGCCGGCAATCGGACCGCCGCCGAAGATGATCACTTCGGCCTCGTCCTGCTCGATGGCCAGCGTGCATTCCTCCAGCAACCGCGCGTGGCACTGCTCCTTGGCGCGGGTGATGTCGGGAATCGCGATGTCCAGCGCCCGCACGCTGGCCAGCCGCCCGGCCAGACCATGCTCCTCCGCGCATTCGATATACCAACGGCGCAGACGCGGCGTCAGGCAGACGATGGAATAGCGCCGCCCCAGCATCCATGCGGTCAGGATCGCGGACTCCTCGATCCCCAGCACCGGGATGTCAGCGAATTCGCGCGCCGCGCCGAGGCCGGGATCGCCGAACGCCGAGACGATCGCCGCGTCACAGCAAGCGGCGTGGCGCGCCAGCACATCCAGCACCGCGTGCGAGGCGATCGCCGCCTCGGCGCGGTTTTCGATGTACTGCGTGCCGAATGCGGCAGTAGCCGCGACGATCTCGGTGCCGGGCGAGGCGAAACGCCGCGCCTCGGCCGCCATCAAATCGGTCATTGCCGCGGTGATGTTGGGATTGATCAGCAGCAGCTTCATGCGCGCGGCAGCCAAGGGGCCGGCACTAGGAAACGCCCGCCGACCGTCTTCAGCGCATTGTTGTCACTGGCCACGGCAACCTCCCGCAGCATGCGCAGCAGCTCGCCGGCGACGGTGCGATGCCAGAACCAGGCATCGATCTGCCGCGCCGAAGGTGTCGGCGGATCCGCCTGGCCGGCTTCGCCATACCAGGCCTTGATGTCGTCGCTGAGGAATCGCAGGGTCAGGGCCGGGGTCTCGTGCCCGCCCAGCACCGGAAGTTCGCCGGCCAGAAAGCGCGCGGCAAGCGCGGGCCAATCGGACGGCGGGATGCCGCTCAGACCGACCGTGGTGCCACCGGTGCGCTCCGCGGCACGGTCCCAGATCGGCTGCAGCACTGCCATCTCGGCGGCAAACACGGTGTTCCAGTCGTCCGGCTCGGTCGGTATCACGCGCTGCGGCAGGTCCGGCGGATGCCAGCCGGCGGCGTCCTGCCAGCCGGGCGGATCGTCGGGAAACTCCTCCAGGATCACCGGCCCGTCGCTGCGCTCCAACAAGCCCAAGGCGTGCAGCAGAACGCGACGCTGGAACGCCACGTCCTCGGGCTCGCCGATCGAGCGGCCGAGCTGGAACGGAGTGAAGATGGCACGGGGAGGCTGGGTCTTTTCCATGTGGTGCCGCACCGCGCCGACCACCACGGTGGGGACGCCATGCGATTCCAGCATGTGGGCCAGCGCGCTCACGGCGCGCGTGCAAAGCGGTCAGACAGGGGTCAGCAGAACCGCATCGACCTGTTCCTGCTTCAACTGGCCGGCGATCTGGCCGGCGGCATCCACCATGGCGGCGGGATCGGTCGAGCCCATCACCGTGTAATGCGTGTCGGCAACCCCGCCGATCACGCCCTCCTCGGCCAGCGCGCGCAGGCGATCCAGCGGAAACACGACGTTGCGGTCACGCTGAAAGCCGGTGCGGTCGAAATTGATCGACACATGACTGATCAGCAGGTCACTGGTGGGCGTCGAGGCGGGGATGAAGCGCGCCTCTCCGCTGCCGAAGGCGAACGGCCGGTCGCCGCGCCGGATCATCGCCGCACTGGTGACGATAGCCACCCGGCGCTCCGCCAGGCGCGGCCCGGCAACGAAAGGCTGCGTGTCGAACTCGGGACAGGGCAGGTTGATCACCGCATCGCGGGTCGGCTGCGGAATGTCGTCAAGCCGTGCCATGCGGCGTTCTCCCCCTGGTTCGATTGGTATCGCAGCACGGGACGCACGCTCGTGCAACCGGCCGATCCGATCGTGGTTCCCGCGTGGGCGCAAGCGCGCTGCTCTCGGTCACGCAAGGCTCTTTCTGCGGTGCCCGGGCGCGGTCATAGCTATGCGTCGATGGATGGAGATGCCGGATGGGCGACCTGACCCTCACCACCTTCGATTGGGTTCCCGAGATGCCGCGGGGCTTTGTGCGGGACATCCGGGTGCGTTGGGCACTGGAAGAGGCCCGGTTGCCTTATCGGGTCCAGAGCGTGCCGTTCGGCACTCGGGGTGCCGAACATTTCGCCCACCAGCCGTTCGGCCAGGTGCCGTGGTTGACCGATGGAGACCTCTCCATCTTCGAGAGCGGCGCGATCCTGCTTCATCTGGGCGAGCAGAACGAAGCGCTGCTGCCTGCCGATCCGCGCAGTCGCAGCAAGACGATCGAATGGCTGTTCGCGGCGCATAATTCCGTCGAGATGGCGAGCCTGCCCTGGGTGCTTGCTGCATTCTCCGGCGACACCGGTGATACGCCCGGGTGGCAGCGGCTGGACGGATTCCTCAAGCTGCGGCTGAAGTACCTGGAGCCGGTGTTGGCAGGGCGCGAATGGCTCGCCGGGACGTTTTCCATCGCCGACATCGTGATGGCGGATGTGCTGCGCGTGGTCGATCGGTTCGACGGGCTGGCGGGACATCCGGCCTGTCGAGACTATGTCGCGCGCGCCACGTCCCGCCCGTGCTTCGTGAAGGCCCACGCGGACCAGATGGCGCATTTTGCGGCGGCAGACCAAGCCACACCGGGCGCCAAGGACTGACGGTCGCGAAGCCGGCACGCCTCGCGATTGCGCATCGTGGTCGGATCGCCGGGACGCCTGCTCGCCGGTCGCTACCGCCAGGCGAGCAGCAGCCGTTCCAGCCGGCCGATCACCCAGGCGACCAACAGGCCCAGCAGTGACAGCACCACGATGCCGGCCATCAGTGCGTCGGTGTCGTACAGATTGCCGGCTGACAGCACGAAGGCGCCGATGCCGCGTTCCGCGCCGATCATCTCCGCGGCCACCAGCAGGACGATGGCGATCGACGCGGTCACGCGAAACCCGCTGAGGATGCCGGGCAACGCGCCGGGCAGTACGATCTTGCGCAGGATGGCGCCGGTGGACAGCCCGAAACTCTGGCCCATGCGGATCAGCGAGCGCGGCACGTTGTCCACGCTGCCGGCGGTGGCGATCACGGTCGGGAAGAACACGCCGAACCCCAGGGTGGCGATCTTGGAGCCTTCGCCGATGCCGAACCAGATGATGAACAGCGGCACCAGCGCGATCTTGGGGATCGGGAACAGTGCAGACACCACCGCCATGCCGGGCGAGCGCAGGGCGGACCACAGGCCGACCGCCAGCCCCATACCGATGCCGAACACGGTGCCAAGGGTCCAGCCGATCGCCAGCCGCGCCAGTGACGCGGAGAGATGCAGCCAGAGCTGGCCGCTGACCGTGAGGTGCCACAGGGCCGTGGCGATGCCGGCAGGGGCGGGCAGGAACAGGGTGGAGATCAGGCCGGCCGAGGCGGCGAGCTGCCAGAGCGCGACCAGGCCGAGCAGGGTGGCGGCGGATGCCCAGGCGTGCTCGCGGGGGGCAAAGCCGCCGCCACGAAATTTCACGCTGCCGTCGATGGGACGCATGGTGGATCTCAGCTTTCCGCGGTAACCGGTTCATCCCGGCCGGCGCGCCAGGATATCGGATTTCGAGCGTCGCGCACCCGGCTGCCGGCCCGAGACCCGCCCGGATTCGCCTGTAACGCCTATCCCGCTGCCTGGACCAAGGAATGCTGGCGCGGTGACGGGTCGTCCCTACATGCCAGCCCGGAGGTGGAGGCAATGCACGTTCCCTGGCGAGACCGGCGAGGCAGGTTCCTGCCGCTGAAGGCGGTGGTACTGGCCGCGGTCTGCATTCCCGGGCTGGTATCCGCGTATTGGTGGGTGCATGGCGACCTGGGCGCCCGCCCGGTCACCGAGATGATCCACAACACCGGGCTATGGACGGTACGGTTTCTGCTGATCTCGCTGGCCATCACGCCGTTCCGCGCCGCGCTGGACTGGCCTCGCCTGGTGCTGGTGCGACGCATGGTGGGTGTCACCGCGCTGGTCTACGGGCTGCTGCATCTGACGCTGTATACGCTGGACCAGGGCTGGTCGGTGCCGGTGGTCGCGAGCGAGATCGTCAAGCGTTTCTATCTGACCATCGGCTTCGTGGCGCTGCTGATCCTGCTGGCGCTGGGCGTCACCTCCACCGATGCCGCGACGCGCCGGATGGGGCGCTGGTGGAAGCGGCTGCACTGGTTGTGCTACCCGGGCGCAATCCTGGCGCTGCTGCATTACTTCATCCAGTCCAAGGCCAATGTGTCGGAGCCGGTCTATGTCGCCGGGCTGTATGTCTGGCTGATGCTGTGGCGGGCGATGCCGCTGTCCTGGCGCCGGCCGGTCGCCGCCTATCCGGTGCTGGCCGTGCTGGCGGGCCTGGCCACGGCAGGGATCGAATACGCCTGGTACGCCATCGCCACCCATATCAATCCGTGGCGGGTGTTCGCCGCCAACGAGACGCTGGCGTTCGGGCCGCGGCCCGCGCATCTGGTCGCGCTGACCGGGCTGGTGCTGGCGCTGTTGATCCTCGGCCGGCGGATCACCACCCTGCCGCGCACGACCCGGCTGGTGAGCCGGTTGCGGCTCAACCCTCTTCGGACCGGATGAAGCGCTGGCGCGCCTGCACCTCCGCCACATCATCGGGACGGTTGAACGGCTCTGGCGTGGGTTCCCCGGCGCGGCGCGGCCGGCCGATCGCGCGAAACCAATCCTCCAGCCCGGCCGGCGAGATGAACCACAGCAGCCGCATCTGCGTGATGCCGGTGTTGACCACTTTATGCTGCACGCCGCGGCCGAGCAGGATCATGGTCTCGGCCACCACGTCATGCCGCTCGCTGCCGACTTCCGCGTAGCCGGTGCCCTGGTAGCAGAACAGCACCTCGTGCTGGCGTTCATGCGCGTGGCGGCGGATATGCGCGCCGGGCTCCAGCACCTGCAGCCCCATGGAGAACGCATCATAGGGCGTGGTGTAGGGGGTCAGCTTGCTGATGATGTAGCCGGTGGAGGGCAGCGGCTGCCAATGCGACTCGCCGTCCTCCGGCTGCAGCACGGCGGCGGTGCCTTGCGCGAACGCGCTCATGCGATGATCTCCTGCGCGATGATGGCGGTCAGCATAGCACCGGGGCGGGAGGCTGCATGGACCTGTTGAGTGGATTGCCGCGCGTCGAGCCGCGCACCGAGGAATTGGCGCCGGCCGCGCGCGTGCTGCGGGGATTTGCGAGCGACCAGGAAGCAGCGCTGGTGGCGGCGATCGCGCGGATCGCGGAGTCCGCGCCGTTCCGCCACCTGATCACGCCGGGCGGCCATCGCATGTCGGTGGCGATGACCAATTGCGGCACCGTGGGCTGGGTCAGCGACACGCGCGGCTACCGCTACGACAGGGTGGATCCGATCACGGGGCGGCGCTGGCCGGAGATGCCGCCGGACTTCCTGTACCTGGCGGAGACTGCCGCCGCGCAGTGCGGCTTTGCCGGCTACCTGCCCGATGCCTGCCTGGTGAACCGCTACGCGCCGGGCAGCCGGCTGACCTTGCACCAGGACCGCAACGAGCGCGACCACGCCGATCCGATCGTCTCGGTCTCGCTCGGCCTGCCCGCGGTGTTCCTGTTCGGCGGCGCCACGCGCAGCGAGCGGCCGCGCCGGATCCGGCTGGAGAGCGGCGACGTGGTGGTGTGGGGCGGGCCGTCGCGCATGGCGTTCCACGGCATCGATACGCTGGCGGATGGCGAGCACGCGCTGACCGGGCGCTGCCGGCTCAACCTGACCTTCCGCAAAGCCCTGTAACCCGGCGCAAACCGCCGATAGGATCACCGCAGCAATGCGATGGAGGCAGAGATGGGGGAGTCGGAGATGGCGGACGAAACGGGACTCTGGTCGGCCGGTGCGGCCTATATCGATGGACGCTTCATGCCGATTGCCGAGGCGACGATGCCGATCACGCATTGGGGCTATCGCCGCTCCGACGTGACCTATGACGTCGTCAGCGTATGGGATGGCGCGTTCTTCCGGCTCGATGACCATCTGCGGCGGTTCGAGGCTTCGATGGCGTATTTCCGCATGCAGCCGCGCGAGACCATGCAGGAGCTGCGTGGCGTGCTGCACGAGCTGGTGCGCCGCGCCGGGCTGCGCGAGGCCTATGTTGCGATGGACTGCCTGCGTGGCTCGCCGGCGCCCGGCATGCCGCGCCATCCCAAGCATGCGCGGGCCTATGTGATGGGCTATGCGGTGCCCTATGTCTGGCTGATGCCGCGCGAGACCATCGACCGCGGCGCGCATCTGATCGTCGCCTCCACGCCGCGCATTCCGGAAGCCTGTATCGATCCCAAGGCGAAGAACTTCCATTGGGCGGACATGACGCGCGGCCTGTTCGAGGCGCAGGACAAGGGCGCCGACAATCCGGTGCTGCTGGACCTGGACGGCAATGTGACCGAAGGCCCGGGCTTCAACATCTTCGCGGTGACCGACGGGGTGATCGCAACGCCGGATCGCCGCGTGCTGGAGGGCATCACCCGGCTTGCCGTGATCGATCTGTGCCGCGAGCTGGGCGTTCCCTGCGAGCTGCGCACGGTGCCGGTGGAGGAGTTGCGCAATGCCGACGAGCTGTTCATTTCCTCGACCGCGGGGGGCGTGATCGGCGTTACCCGGCTGGACGGTCGGATCCTGGGCAATGACCGGCCGGGCCCGGTGACGCAGCGCCTGCACGACGCCTATTGGCAGCTCCGTCGCGACGGCTGGCACGCCGAACCGATCGACTACGCTGCGTCCGTGGCGGCCTGAAACCGGCTCGCCGGCCGCTGCCCTCGGGCGCGGCCGGCATCAGGCGGCGAGCGCGGCGGGAGCGGCCGCGGTCGCGGCCGCCAGGGTGTCGGGATATTCGCGCCCGAACTGCTCCAGGAACTGCACCACCAGCGCCGACTGGTGCCGCAGGTCCGCGACATGGCGCTGCACCGCCGGCATGTCCGATGCGGCCATCGCAGCGAGCGCATGCCGTCCGGCGAGATGCACGTCGTCATGCGGATCAGCCAGCGCGATGAAGGCGGGAAGCCGCAGCGTGGCGGGGTCGCTGACGCTGTCGTACCAGCGGCCAAGCATGCATTCATGGTGCGAGGCGAGGGCGTCAGGGGACAGCAGCTCGTGCCGGTCGACCGCATCGACCACACGCGCCACGAAGGCATGGTGGGCGTCCTTGGCCTTGCCGACCAGGTCCTGGATCGTCGTCCGGCTGATGCGATCGGCGTCCGCGGCCGACAGATCGGTGCCGAGGAAGGCGATGTGCAGCCCTTCCGGCACCTGCGCCACGACGGTGCCCTGCAGCCGCACCCCGAACCGCGCCAGTTCCAGCGTCACAGCCTGGCCGCTGTCGCCAGGGAGTGTCATGGCGGCGAGGCAACCGGCCTCGGAGATGTCGTGGATGGATGCGGTGACCGACGCGCCGTTGCAGTCCACCCTGGCTTCGACCAGGCAGGGCCGACGACGGAATTTGCGGCGATCGGCCTCCTCGGTGGCGGTCCGCACGACATGGATGACTGCGTGCTGCAGATGGCGCACCGCTTCATCCAGCCGTGCGGTGTTTTCCAGCACTTCGGCGGCGTGCTGGCCGGTCTGTTCGGCCTCAGCGGTGACCTCATCGATCCGCAGGGTCATGGCGCTGGCGGCGGCCGCCGTTTCGGCGACATTGCGCGCGATTTCCGCGGTTGCCGTGCCCTGCCGCTCGACCGCCGCGGCGATAGACCCCGCGATGGCGTTGACCTCGCCGATCGTCTGTTCGATTTCGCTGACCGCGGCCACCGAGGCTCCGGTCGCCGACCGCACCTCGGCGATGTGACGGCTGATCTCCTCGGTCGAGCGGGCGGTCTGGGTCGCGAGCTGCTTCACCTCGCTGGCCACCACGGCAAACCCCTTGCCGGCATCGCCGGCGCGCGCCGCCTCGATGGTGGCATTCAGTGCCAACAGATTGGTCTTGGCGGCGATCTCGCCGATCATGTCGGCGACGCTGCCGATTCGCGCCACCTGCTCGTTCAGCGTCTGCATTGTCTCACGGGTGTTCCGCCCGGCGCCCACGGCCCGCTCGACGATCTGGGCCGACTGGCTCACCTGGCTGCTGATTTCGCGGATCGATGCGGATAGCTGCTCCGCCGCGCTGGCCACGGTTTGTGCATTGGCCAGGGCCTGTCCCGCCGCGGTTGCCGCACCCTCGGCCGAGGTACCGGTTCGCGTGGCCGACTCGCTCATGCTGTGCGCGGTCCGGGTCATCGCACCGGTGCGATTGCCGACCTCCACCATCGAATCGCGAGCGCGTGTCTCGATGGTTTCCGCCATGCCAACCAGGGCATCGCGTTTGGCAATCGCGGCCTGCGCATGATCCTCCTGCTGTGCGGCGGCGAGATGTTCGGCTTGTTGCATGCTCTGCCGGAAGATCAACACGATACCGGCCATGGTACCGACCTCATCTCCACGATCGGCGCCTGGAATCGCGGTGTCCAGCGCACCTTCCGACAGGCGCCCCATGGCGGTTTTCAATGCGCCGAGCGAATGCACGATGTCGTGGTTGATCAGCCACGCGGTCAACACCGTGGCCAGAAGCAAGGCACCGCCGATGCCGGTCAGGCGCCAGACCTCGGCGCGATAGGCCGCGTCGATATCGTCGGTCCAGCTGCCGGTGATGAAGTCGATCTGCCACGGCGCAAAGCGGCCGACATAGGACAGCTTCGGCTCCTTGTTCGCATTGCCGGGCTTGGCGACATCATAGGTGATGACCCCGCCATCCGTGTTGCGCAGAACGTCCCCTGCGAGCTGCGCGCTGTTGCGTCCCTGGCTGTTCTTGGCGGTGGTCGGCTTGCCTTCCCGCTTTACGGTGCCGCCATGCATCACGACCATGCCGTCATAGGTCTGTGCCAGGAAATAGTCGTCCTTGGTACCGTAGCGAACATGATGCAGCTGGTCGCGCAGCGACGCCATTGCCTGGTCACGCGTGAGCCGCCCGGCCTGCACCTGCTGCTCCAGCGTCTCCGCGAAGCCGCGCACCGTCAGCACCAGTGATTGTAATTTGTCGACCCGGTCGTCGAGCATGCGCTGATGCAGGATCGAGGCGCTGACGCCGCATTCCACGGTCAGCGCCAGGGCGAACAGGCCGAGGATCAGAAACAGCTTGGTACGCAGGCGGAGGTGGCTGAGAAATGTCATGCAGCGGACAGACTATGACGCTTGTTGGCCGCCAGCCTGCCACCGGCACGTTAACACCGGATGAACGCGCATATCCGCATCCCCCGCCGGCATCGCTGCACCGGCGGGGCGTTGCGGGGAAGGTCAGCGCATGCCGACCAGACGATCCCATTCCTTCACGAACGCGGCATGCGTCTTGAGGAATGCCTGCCAGTCATCCGGAATGAGCAGCTTGAAATCCGTGATCGGCTGACCACCGGCCGGCGGTGCCACATCGGTGCGCACGGAATACAGCGACGACGCCTTGATATAGGCGGTCTGGCCGGGCACGCCGGTGAACCAGTCCATGAACAGCTTGGCCGCTTCGGGATGCGGCGCGTGGTCCACAGCCCCGGTCAGTGACGGTGCGGCCGCGACGCCTTCGGTGGGGTTGACGAAGGCGATCGGCGCACCCTTCGCCTTGGACTGCAGATATCCCGAGTATTGCGCAGTGGAGATCACCTCATCCTGGCCGCTGATCGTGCGGTCATATTGCTGCACATAAGAATCGAATGCCCGCGGTTCCAGCTTGGCGAATTCCTGCCAGTACTCGTCACCGTAGATCTTCTTGATCACGTACCAGGTCTCATGCTGCAGGCCGGAGTTGGAGACCTTGACGTTGATGGCGCCCTTCCATTTCGGGTTCAGCAGGTCCTTCCAGCTTTTCGGCGCATCGGCGGGCTTCACCGTGGTGGGATTGTAGGCGATACCGGCGACAATCACGCCACCCCACATGTAAAGACCTTCCGGATTGCTCTTGTTCTCCGGCTTGAATGCGCCAAGCTCGGGCGATTCGTATTTCATCCAGCCGCCGCGCTTCTGGAAGTCCAGCACGAAGGTCATGTCGGTCAGCGTCAGCACGTCCGGCTGGTAGGTGCGGGCCTGGCGTTCCGCCATCAACTTCGCATACAGCGCGCCGGTCTGCAGCCGCAGATAGGTGGTGTTGATCTTGGGAAACATCTTGTGGAATTCGGCCGTCAGGGCGGCCTGATTGGATTCCGGATCGGGCGAGTACAGCACCACCGCCCCTTCCTTCTCCGCCTCCTCCACATTGGCGCAGGTCTTGAAGCCGTCCATCTGCCGCGGATGATCGCAGGCATTCGCTTGTCGTGCATTGAGTGCCAGCAGCAGCGTGGCCGCCGACAAGGTTACCGAACGGAGCCAGTTCATTGGTAGGGTTCCTCCCAGAGGCGTGGTGCGGAGCATCGCTGCCCCGCACCGCAAACTCGTCAATAGGCCAGTGCTTCATTCTCCACTGGAACCCAGCGGCCGTCCTTTACGACCGTCAGGAACGACTTGGTGGATCCGTGATGCTGCTCCGGTCCGAAGGACAGTTCGGAGCCGAAAATGTCCTTGTAGTCCTTGATGCCTTCCATTGCCTTGATGAAGCTGTCCACGGTCAGGTCCTTGCCGGCTGCCTGCAGCGCCTGGATGACGACATGGGCGGCGGTGTAGCCGACCTCACCGTGGAAGTTGACGTCGCGGCCGAACCGTTCCTTGTACTTCTTGGCGAATTCCTGCACCGCCGGACGGGGATCGTCCGGATAGGCGTACAGCGCCGGGGTCATGCAGTAGAACCCGTCGGTGGCGCCGCCCGGCAGGCTGGCCACGGCGGTGTCGTAGGATGCGAACTGGCCGACCAGGTCGACATTCCAGTTCATTTTGCGCGCGGTCTGGATGATGATGTTGGTGTCGCGCACGATGGTGCCGAGCATGATGGCGTCGCAGCCGGCGTCGTGCAGTTTGGCGACCGGGGCGTTGAAGTCGGTATCGGTCGGCTTGTGCGCGGTGGTGGCGATCACCTTCAGGCCCATCGCCTTGGTCTGGGCGACCACGCCAGCCAGCACGTCCTTGCCGAAATCGGAATCCTGATAGATCACGCAGAACGCCTTGCGGCCGCGCTTCTCGGCGAAATACTTCACCGCGGAGCGCATCTGATCATAGTAGGACGCGAACTGGCCGAACTTGAGCCGGTTATACGGCTCGTACATCGACCGGGCCGCGGTGAGCGGGAACATGTTGGGGACGTTCTTGGCGAACTGCGCCGGCATGTTGGCATCGTTCATCGGCGTGCCACCGTCGCCAATGGTCAGGAACACGTTGTCGTTGTTCAGCAGCTTGTTCATCGCCTGCACCGCGCGAGGCACGGTGTACTGGCTGTCTTCCACGATGTATTTGATCTTGCGGCCGTTGATTCCGCCTTTGGCGTTCACCTCGTCGAACGCCATGCGGACGGCGTCGCTGTTGTTCACGCCCTGCACCGCCGTCACGCCGGACAGGTCGGTGATGGTGCCGATAATGATCTCGTCCTTGGTAACACCGCGCACATCGGCAGCCTGTGCGGAGGCGGAGAGCAGCATAAGACCGCAGGCGAATGCGCCAAGCATGCCCCGTCGTGTTGGGCTCAGCATAAACGTGTCCTTCCCTTCGCGGCCGTGTGCACGGCCGTGTTCGTTGCGTAAGTCGGCAGGATCACGCCCTGCCGTTGCTACGGTAGCCCGAGAATTTCTCGGCGGTAACCCCGCGTCAGCCGCGTGCGAAGGCGGCGGCTCCGCTGCCAGCGATACGGCCGAAGGTGACGCCTGCCACTAGGCCGGTGCCACTGCCGTAGTTATGGTAGTACAGGCCGCCGACAATCTCCCCGGCGGCGAACAGTCCGGCGATCGGCACGCCGCCGGTATCTTCCACCTGCGCCGCGGTGGTGACCTTCAACCCGCCGAAGGTGAAGGTGACGCCGGTGGTGACTCCATAGGCGTGATAGGGCGGCGCATCGAGCTTCTGCGCCCAGTTGGTCTTGTCGACCGGCAGGCCAAAGGTGCGGAGCCCGTCATGGATGTTCGGGTTGAACGTCACGTCCGGGCGAGATGCCGCGTTGTAGGCATGCAGCGTATCCAGCACCGCCTTGGGATCGACGCCGGTCAGTTTCGGCGCCAGCTCCTCCAATGTGTCGGCGGTTTCCTTGGTGATGCGGGCGATGCGGTACTCGTCGCGCAGCAGGTGTACGATCTTCTGGTCGAAAACCTGCCAGGCGAACAATCCGGGCTGACGCATCACCTCGTGGCCGTATTTCGCGTAGGTGTAGCTGTGGAAATCCAGTCCTTCATCGAGGAAGCGCTGGCCGCGCGCATTGACCAGCACGCCGAACGGATAGTTGTGCTTCTGGAACCGGTCACCGATGGTCAGATCGCCGAACGGCGGCGCATTCATGTCCCATTGCACCGCGTGGGCGCCCGACCAATGACCGGCGACGGCGGCGCCGATATCCATCGCCATGCGATGACCGTACCCCTGGTTGAAACGTGTGCCGCGCACTTTCGCCAGGTCCCAGTTGGGTCCGAGATAGCGGGCCCGCATTTCCGCATTGGATTCGAAACCGCCGCAGGCCAGCACGACGGACTTCGCCCGCAGATCGTAGCTGCGGCCGCGATGCCGCGCTCGCACGCCCTGGATGCGCGCATCGTCATGCAACAGCGCATAGGCGGTGGTGTCATACAACACGGGCACGCCGGCACGTTCCAGCGCCGCATGCAGCGTCGGCACAAGCTGGGCACCGCCGCCCAGGATGTGACAGGCCAGGCCACCCCAGAACTTGAACTTTCCGTCCACCTTGAAGGCCTGGCGGCCGAGCGCCGGCTGGAACCGTACGCCGTGCTTGCGCAGCCACAGCGCGGATTGGTAGCTGTTGCCGATCAGCACGTCGGTCAGTTCCGGATCGCAGCGATATTCGGTCAGCCGGCCCATGTCATCGAAATACTGGCTTTCCGTGTAGGTGCCGAAATCGATGCTGGCGAGATCGAGATCCTTGATATCCGGCGCGAGCGCGATGAGGTCATCGACCCCTGCATAGACGAAGCGGAACGCGCCGCCGGTAAAGGCCGAGTTGCCACCGCGGGACTCCTGCGGCGCCGTTTCCAGCATAACCACGGACGCACCCGCTTCATGGGCCGCGAGCGCGGCATTCGCGGCCGCATTGCCGGCACCGATCACCAGGACATCGACTGAGGTAAAATCGGCTGGGGTCATCGGGTGGGTCCCATCACGCGCAGGCCGGAACGGTGTCGGCGGCGTCCTGCCGTGTCAACCAGCGCAATGGCGTGGCGCGTTCGGATGATGCGCGTCACCCCTTGACGGCACCCGAGTCACCGGACGCACACTGCGCCGCAAACCAGCCGGAGGAATTGCCATGGCCAGCCGCATCAATCGCGCCATCGAACTGCTGCAGCAGGATCAGGCAATCTACTATGTCGGCCCGCATTCCGGCCACGTGCTGACCTACGAACAAGGCAAGCAGGACGCCGGCACCTGGGCCGACTACATCAACGTCGGCATGGAGCATGGCTGCTTCGACCTCACCGGACTCGAGCAGTACATGCGCGGCCTGGTCGATGGCGGACCGACCCGATCCGGGCATCGCACGCCGGCGGTGATCGTCGAAGCGCCGGTGAATGGCATCGACGAACTGCATGTGCGCTACAGTGCCTGGCAGTTCCGGCAGATCCTGGGACGTGGTGTGCATGGCATTCTGCTGTGCCAGGCGGAGACCGCGGAAGCGACCCGCGCATTCGTGGAATGCTGCCGCTATCCGCATCATCTGCAGGGGCTGGATCCTGCCATTCCATCACCGCTGGACCGCATGGGTGGTGCCACCGGCATACGCGGCGGGCGCCGCGACGACAACCTCCTGCTGCTCGGCGTCGGCGCACGCGGCCGCGGCTCGGAAGGAACCGCCGCACCGATCTGGGGTCTGTCACAGACGGACTACATGGATCGCTGCGATCCCTGGCCGCTCAATCCGCATGGCGAGTTGCTGCTGGGCGTGAAGCTGGAAAGCCCCGAAGGCATCGCGCAATGCGAGGCGATCTGCGCCGTGCCGGGATTGGGATTTGCCGAGATGGGACCTGGCGATCTTGGTCTGTCGCTCGGCTACACCACGCTGCAGCGCGACCCCTACCCGCCCGAGATGCAGCGCGCGCGCGACCGTGTCCTGGCAGCGTGCCGAACCAATGGCATCGCCTTCCTGGAAGGCGGCAAACCGGAGAACATCGTCGCCCGGCTGAATGATGGCGCGCGGGTGATCGCCGACCATAATGAGGACTCGGCACGCATCGGTCGCGCGCATCAGAAGCGGACAATGCCGGTCTAACCAAGGCGGCCGGTGTCAGCCACGCAGCAGGGCGATCGCCTCCACTTCCACTGAGATGTTGCGCGGCAGGCTGCCCATGCCGACAGCGGAACGTGCCGGTCGGCCATGATCGCCGAACACCGCGACCAGCAGATCGGTGCAGCCGTCGATCACCTTGGGATGGTCGCCGAAGGTCTGCACGGCATTCACCATGCCGAGCACTTTAAGGACGATCTCGATACGATCGAGCGTGCCGACGGCGGAGATTATGTTGGTGAGCAGGTTCAACCCGCACAGCCTGGCGGCTTCGTATCCCTGCTCCACCGTCAGATCCGCGCCGACCTTGCCGGTGATGATGGAACCGTCCACCTGGCGCGGGCCGACCCCGGACAGGAACAGCAGATTTCCGGCGATACGGAACGGAACGTAATTGCCGAGTGGCTTGGGTGGCGGTGGCAGGGTGAGGCCGAGTTTAACGAGACGCTCATCTGCGGTCATCGAATGTGTCCTTTCCGTTGCAGGTCAAGCCGCCTGGGCAGCTTTGCCGGGAGTTTCCAGCAGGTCGGTCAATTCGGCCATCGTCGCCAGCGTATCGATCCGGCCCAGTTGTTCGAATGCCGGAGCGATACGCGATTGCGGCAGCGCGCGTTGGGCGCAGTCGGAGAATTTCACCCAGAGTTCATCCTGCGTCATCGGCTTCGCGCCCGGACCGCGGCGCTGATAATCGTCCAGACGCGACGCGAGCCGCTGTCCGTCGGTGGTGATGACCACCACCTCGGCGCCCCATTGCAGCGCGGCATCAGCCGCCATGTCCGGATGCGGCCTGGCGTGAATACGCGCCATCATGGCCCGCACGCCGGGATCAAAATGCGCGGCACCCTCAAAGTGTTCCAGTCGTACCGCGCGATCCATCAGGGCGCGTGCGACGCAGTACTGGATGCTGAACTTCGCGCCGAGCGGCGTTTGCGGATCTGGGTTGTCGGTGTGTGGCAGGCGTCGCGCATGCGGCATCACCTCGACGCGGTCGATCTGTTCCGGGCACAGATCGTGCTGCTGTGCCAGATACAGCATCCGATCGATTGCGCCATGCGTGCTGCCGCAACAGGGGAACGGTTTCAGGCCTGGCTCACCGCCTTCGCATTCCAGTGGTGCGTACCAGTCCGCCAACATGCGGGCGGTGTCATAGGTACCGGGGCCGTTGAACACGTCCAGAAATCCCTGTTTATGTTCCAGTGCAGCTTGGTTGGCGGTGAAGCCTTGCTGCACCATCAGGGCTGCGAACAATCCGTTGCGTGCGGTCTGTCCGACATGCAGCGGCTTCGTCATGGTGCCGAAATTGGCCTTCAATCCGCTGGCGAAGGATGCCGCGAGACCCAACGCCACCGCGGTTTGGGCCGGGGTGAATTTCAGCAGCCGAGCCGCTGCGGCGACGATGCCGAAGATGCCCAGCGTCGCGGTCGGATGCCAACCCTTGTCGTAGTGATGGAAATGCACGCCGCGCGCGATGCGACACTCGGCTTCGAAGCCGACGACATAGGCGAGTGCGATGTCGCGCCCGCTGCTGCCGAGCATTTCGGCGAGGGGAATCACGGCGGAAATCAGCGGGGCGGAAGGATGCCCGCCCATCACGCCGGAGACATCGTCGTAATCCAGTGCATGCGAGGCGACACCATTCACCAGCGCCGCATCCAATGCGCTGGTGCGCGTATCGCTGGCGAATACCAGGCTGGGACCGCGTGCCGCGGCAACGCCCGGCACGCGCAAGGTGATACGCGGCGCTTCCTCCGCCATGCCGGCCAGCGTGACGCCGACCGTGTCGATGAATGCGGCCCGCACCCAGTCCAGCGTGGTCGGCGTGACATCCTCGAACCGCAGTACGTGGATGCGATCGGCAATCTGCCGCGCGAGCGTCATGGCGTTCTCCTGCATCGTACGGCGACCCGTCGGCGAAGCTTCTGACAGGCGGCACGTTGTGTCTATAGTTGGGCCAACACGGAGGATCTGCCATGAGCATTGCCGAATCCTTGGCCGACCGCATCACCGGCGTGCGCTACGAGCAACTGCCGGACCAGGCAGTGCACTGGGCGAAAGTGGCAATTCTGGACACGGTCGGCTGCACGCTGGCCGGCGCGGACGAACCCTGCGCGCGCATCGTGGATCGCGTGACAACCGGCGGCGCATCCGGCGGCGATTGTCTGATCTTCGGTTCGGCGCGCCGCGCCTCGGCACTGGATGCGGCCTTGATCAATGGCACGGCGTGCCACGCGCTCGACTTCGACGATTGCAGCGACACGCTGGGCGGCCATCCATCCGCGCCGATCCTGGCGGCGTTGTTCGCCTTGGGTGAGCAGCGCAACGTGGACGGGCGGGCTTTTCTGGCAGCCTATGTTGCGGGTTGGGAAACTGAGACGCGCATCGCACGCGGCGTCAATTTCCATCACTACGAGAAGGGCTGGCATCCGACTGCAACGATCGGCGTGTTCGGTTCCGCCGCGGCGTGCAGCCACTTGCTGGGCCTGTCCTCGGCTCAAACGGCGCGTGCGCTGGCGCTGGCAGCAACTTTCTCATCCGGGCTGAAGGCCAATTTCGGCACCATGACGAAGCCGCTGCATGTCGGACACTGCGCACGCAACGGATTGCTGGCGGCGTTGCTGGCATCCGAGGGATTCACCGCCAATCCGGGCGCATTGGAGCACAAGCAGGGCTTCCTGTTGGTGTTCAATGGCGCTGGCAATTTCGACGCCGGCGCGATCCTGCGCGACTGGGGCTCGCCCTGGGATATTCTGAAGCCCGGTGTTGCAATCAAGCAGTATCCGTGTTGCGGCAGCACGCATCCGGCGATCGATGCCATGCTGATGCTGGTGCGAGAGCACGATCTGACGGCTGCGCAGGTCGCGCGCGTCGAATCCTGGACGCATCCACGCCGGCTTGCCCACACCAACCGCCCCGACCTACAAAGCGCGCTGGATGCGAAATTCAGCGTGCAGTACTGCCTGGCCCGCGCGTTACTGCATCGCCGCGTGATGATCGAGCATTTCGAGGGCGAGAGCTACCGCGATCCGGCAGTGCGTGACCTGCTGCCGGGTATCCACGCCGCGCCACATCCGGAGATGCGGATGGACACCAGCGAACATTTCGGCGCGGAGCTGCGGATCACGCTCGGCGATGGCCGGGTGCTGAGCAAGAGCGTGGCGCGGCCGCTGGGTCGGGGTCCCGAGGTGGCTTTGCCGGATGAGCTGCTGGAGGCGAAATTCCTGGCCTGCGCGCAACGTGCGCTGCACGCCGATGCCGCGCGCGGATTGCTGAGCATGCTGCGTGATCTGGACCGCGTCACGCAACTGCGCAGCATTACGGACGCGATGCCGCCACGCGCGAGAGTGATCGCGGAATAGCGTCACGCAGCAAGCGTCGAGGCGTTGCCCTGACGCTTGCCGAAGCCCGCCGTTCAACTGCGGCCGGAAATCCTTCGCCCTGTCTCCAATGCGGCAAAAGTCGAAACCGGCGCGGGCATCAGCCAGCGAAACCCCTGCTCGACCAGCAATTCGACGTTCTTCGTATCAACATGCGGATGGCCGCACGGCACATTGTACTGCTTGCAGATCGCCAGAATTTCGCCGATCGCCGACGCGACCGTCGGGTGTTCGTATTGGCGCGGATAGCCCAGGTCCTGCGACAGATCGCCTTCTCCGATCAGCACGACGCCGATGCCGGGCACCTGCTCCAGCATCTTCGGCAGATTGGCGATCGCGCGCTTTTCCTCGCACATGATCACCACCAGCACCTCGCCCTCCGGGTTCAGTGGCCACACATCCGCGCGCTTATAGTACTCCTGGTTGGTCAGTCCCCAATAACGCGCCGCGGTGCCAGGCGCATCGCCACGCTGACCGGGCGGCTCGTAGTAGTTCGCCTCGCGCGGTCGCGGATAGCGGCATGCGACGACCGCATTGCGCGCGTCCTCCACCGTGCTGACATGCGGCCAGACCACGCCATAGACGCCGATATCCAGCACCTGTTTGGCGATCCACTGGCTGTTCTCACCACCGTTCGGTGGGATGCGCACGAACGGCGTCACCGCCGGCGCGATGCTGCCAGAGGTCGCGATCTGCCGCCGGTTCAGCATGTATTGCATGCAGTCGCGCAGCGCCTCGATGTCGTAAGGATTATGCTCCATCTCGAACACCACGCCGTCATAGGGCGCGGCGCTGATGGCCAGAGCGTTGCTGATCTCACCGGGAGAAAACGTCACGAAAGTCGGCTTGCCGGACTCCAGCGCCTTGATTGCGCCGTTCAGGCGGGGAATGTCCATGGTCGGGCCCTTTCACGCAGTGACGAACAGGTCTTCCGCACGATAACGATCTGGCACCAGGCCTTGCTCCGCCGCAAAGCGTAGGCCCAGTTCGATACCGGCACGATTTTCTTCCAGGCCATAAGGCAGCGGATCCCCACCCAGGATCGGTGCCCAGCGTGCCTCAGTGCTCGCCTGGGTCGCCGCGTGTTTGGCCGCCTTGAACAGTGCCATCAGCTCACCCGTCAGCCAATCCTGCTGAGCCAGCAGATGAACCTGCACGCAGATCACGTGATTCACCGGATAGGCGCCGGTGTTGGAATACCATGTGGCAGCGGCCGCATCGGCATCAGGGATCACAGTACGGATCAGCGACGGATCGAGCCCTGTCAATGCGATGCCGGCGTCGATCGCGCCCTCCAGCAGCATCTGTTGCAGCGTTTGCCCGGTCGCGATGCGCTCGACATTGGGCGGGTCGCGGTACTCCAGCAGATGCGCGTCCTCCTCAGTGACCCAGGTGATACTATCCGGATCAACGCCATAGACCGATTGCAGGATGCCGCGCACCCAGACACCGGTGGTCACCGAATAGGCGCGCACGCCGACCCGCTTGCCGGCAAGGTCGGTGGGTCCGCGCAACGGTGAGTCCGTGCGACACACCAACGCGCCGTGATGGAAGCCGCGCATCACCACGATCGGCAGCCCGATGATCGGCTTGCCGTAATGCCGTGCCTGCGCGAGCGTGGTCAGCGCGATCTCGCACAGGTCGAAGTCTTCGCCGCGCACCAGGCGGCGGAAGGCACGGGTCACCGGCTGCACCTCCTCGAATGCGAAGCGCAGGCGTGGCGACGTGACGCGGCCATCCTTCAGCGCCATCACATGCGGATAGCTGGCCATCGCCGCGCGAAGGGTGAGTTGCGTCACGGCACCGACCGGGTTTCGACTGTCATGGCGCCTTCACCGTCGGATAAATATCGGCGCCGTAATGCTTGCGGAACGTCTCGATCTGATCGGGTGGCGGCGCCGCATACAGGCACTTCTTCGACAGCCATCGGCCGCCCATGATGCGGTTCATCTTCACTGCCATCTCGCCCAGTTTCACCAGGTTGGTGATGCCGTTCAGGATCGGCGCGCCCTCATCGGTTTCGTAGATCCCGGCATGCGCCAGCAGCGCCATCACCACGCCACCGGCCGCGATCACCACCTCGGCGCCGGCTTCGGCATTCTTCCGCGCCGCCTCGTTGAACTGCGCCACGATGCGCGCCTGCGCCTCCGGATTATCGAAACCCGGCCCCAGATCGGTGATCCGCTCGATCTGCATGCGGTTCACCGCGGCAAAGCGTTCACGCAGTCCGTAGCGATAGACATTCTCCACGATGCGCGGCGTGAACTTCTCGTTGATGGTGACGAGCGAGAAATTCGCGCCCATCATGCACGCCATGTGCAGCGCAGATTCGCACAGGCCCAGCACCGGAATGTCGGCGATCTCCCGTGCCTCACGCAATCCAGGATCGGCGATGTTGCCGATCAGGAACGCGTCGTATCCTTCGCGCACCGCCTGGTGCACATTCTTCAGCACCTCACCGGTCTCCAGATATTCCAGGTAGCGGAACTGATCCCCGACGCCACCGATATCGGTGATGCCGGCGACGTGGATTTCGGTGTCGGGATCCTTCACCTTGGCCAGTATCTCGCGCAGCGCGCGCGGATAGCCGCCCCACTCGGTCTGGCGCGACATGCTTTGATACCACAGCTTCATGCGGGATTCCTTCGCGACGAAAACTCCTTGCGGAGCGAAAAGGCCACGGCGACGATCGTCAGCACCACCAGCAGCAGGCAGACCGGTCGCGTGACCGCCTGCCAGACCGAATTGTACAGCACCGTTGCCTGCAGAAAATAGGTCTCGATCGGGCTGCCCAGGATCAATCCCAGCAGCAGCGGCGGCAGCGGTACTCGCAGCAGGCGCAGCACGAAACCGAACAATCCGGTGCCGAGCGCGACGTAGACGTCGAACATGTCGGCGCTGACGGCGAAGGCGCCGACCAATGAGAACACCATAATCGCCGGCGCCAGCACCGATAGCGGCGCACGCGTGACGCTGACGAAGATCCGCGCGCCCAGCAGGGCGACGACCAACATCAGCGCATTGGCGACGAAGGCACCCGCGAACACGGTGTACAGCACGTCTCCGCTGCGCGTGATCAGCATCGGGCCTGGCATCATACCGTGCATGGTCAGTGCCGCCATCACGATTACGGCGTCCACGCTACCGGGAATACCCAGCGTCAGCGCGGGCACCAGGCCGGAGAACACCGCGGCGTTGGCTGCGGTTTCCGGTGCCAGCACGCCACGGACATCACCGCGTCCGAACTCATGCGGCTGCCGCGCCGACCGACGCGCTTCGCCGAATGCAATGAAGGATGCAATGGTGGGACCGTGGCCCGGCACCACGCCCAGGAACACGCCGATCGCCGCGGATTTCGCAATGGTGAACCAGTGCGTCGCCCAATCGGACAGGTGCAGCAGGAACGGGTCGTGTGCGTTCGGCAACGCAACCCCCATCGCCACGCGCGTCCGCCGGTGCAGCACCATTTCCAGCAGCACCGGCACAGTGAACAGTCCCACCAGGGTCGGCACCATCGGCAGGCCGTTGATCATTTCCGGGATCACCACCAGGCGGATATCGCCGGTCGGCGCAGTGCCCACAGTCGCGATCAGCAGCCCGATCAACACGCCGATCGTGCCGCGGATCAGCGAGCCGGATGCGAGCGAGACCACCGCCGCCATGCCGAACAGTGCCAGCCCGAACATCTCCGCCGGCCCGAAGGTCAGCGCCATTGCGGCCAACGGCGGTGCCAGCAGCATCAACGATGCCGCGGCACAAAATCCGCCAATCGTTGCGCCTACGATCGACGCCCGCAACGCGCGTCGCGCCAATCCGCGCTGCGCCATCGCATGGCCTTCGATTGCACAGGCCGCCGCCGCCGCGGTGCCGGGAATGTTGATGCAGATCGACGCGATGGAGCCGGCATAAACCGCAGCGTTCCAGATCGCGATCAGGAACAGCACGCCGGTCTCAGCACGAAACATGAAGGTCAGCGGCAGCAGCATGGTCATTGCGGTTGCGCCGGACAAGCCGGGAATCGCGCCGAAAACCATGCCGATCACAACACCCAGTACCATGGCGCCAAGATTGACGAGTGTGAAGACCTCGGCAAATCCATGCGCGATCAGGTGTTCCATCTCGACCGCGCTTCCCCCGATGGCATTGTCGTTCCGACGCCCCGCCTCGTATGGTAGGCGCCGACCAAGACCTGTCAACGGAAGTGCAGGCGCCTTTGGGAAGGACGAACCGAATGCAGAGAAGAACCTTGCTGGCCGGCGCAGCGGCAGCATTGGCCGCGCCACGTATCGTCCGCGCAGACAGCTATCCCAGCCGCCCGATCACCATGATCGTCCCGTACGGCCCCGGTGGCGGCGTTTCCATCAACGCACGCGCCCTGGCGCCGCATTACGAGAAAGCCCTGGGCACGCGGGTCATCGTGGAAAATCGCGAAGGTGCCGGCGGCATCACCGGACTCACCGTCGGCGCGTTCGCCAAGCCGGACGGCTACACCATCACCATGGTCAGCCCGGCCATCACCGCGGCGCCGTTGCTGGTGCCCAATGTCCGCTTCACACCGGATGACTTCAGCTATATCGGCCAGGTCAGCTTCGTGCCGAACATGCTGGTGGTGAATTCGGAAAGTCCGTGGCAAACGCTGCAGGACCTGGTCGCCGCCATGAAGGCCAAGCCGGGCTCCATCTCCACCGGCATGGAGGCAAGCTGGCCTAGCTCCACCGTCTGCGAGGTGCTGTTCCTGGAAAAAGCCGGCTGCAAAGCCAAAGCCGTTCCCGGCTTCAAAGGCGGCGCCGAGAAAATCGCCGCCGTGCTCGGCCATCACCTCGACTTCTCAGTCAACAACACGCAAGAAGTGATGCCGCTGTACGAGGCCAAGAAGGTGCGCATCCTGGCGATGGCCGCACCGGAACGCTCTCCCTTGTTTCCAGACGTGCCGACCTTCCGCGAACTCGGCTACGACGTCGCCGTCGGCGTCTGGCGGACCATCGCGGTGCCGAAGGACACGCCGCAGCCGATCCGCGACAAGCTCAGTTCGGCCTTGCAGCAGGCGCTGCACGACCCCGCACTGGCGAGCGACTTCAAGAAGGTCGAATTGACCGTGGACTATCTCGATCCCGCCGCAACGCGCAAAGCCGTGATGGCGGAGTATGCCGAATTCGACCAGTTGTTCAGCAGCATGGGACTGAATGTGAGGAAGAAGGCCTGACCGCATGTTGCGCGCCGCCGGCGGACTGATCTGCGGCCTGGCCTTCGGCGCTTTCCTGCTCGTCACATCGGGCATGGAAGGATCGGGCCGCTACCCGTTCGCCTATTCGCAGGTGCTCATCGCCGGAATCGCGCTGCTGTTCCTGGTCTCGGCCGCACGGGACTGGCGGGAAGCACGCGCCTTCGCCGCCAGCCATCCCGACGCAGAACCCCGTGACCTGCCCGGTGGCACCCTGCCGATGCTGGCAACCGTCGCGCTTTGCATTGTCTACGCGGCAGCATGGCCGTTGCTTGGATTCCTGCTGTCCACGTTCCTCTACGTCGCGGCGCAGCTCTGGCTGCTCCGCCAGCGGGAATGGGGCTTCATGCTGGGCGTGCCGGTTGCGGTCACGCTGCTGGTATACGTGATCTTCGCGCGCCTGCTGCTGCTGCCGTTTCCGCACGGCGCGCTGTTCGGGGACTGAGCGCCGATCAAGGGGCGCTGCCCGGGGCGGCGCCCCGCTCACTACCTCAGCGCCGGCCCAACATAATGCGAGGTCGGGCGAATCATCCGCCCGGTGCGCTGCTGCTCCAGCGCATGGGCAATCCAACCGGGACAACGCGACACGGCAAACACCGCGGTGAATGCGTCACGGGGAATCCCCACCGCATCGAGCAGCAGCGCCGCCATGATCTCCACATTCGCGGGCAGCCGGCGTCCGGGCTTCACACGCTCCACCGCCGCAGCCACGCGTGCCTCCAGATGCCGCGCGAAGGCCAGGCGTTCGGTGGCGGACCCCATACGCTGCAACGCCACCAGCATCGCCTCCGCCCGAGGATCATTGCCGCGATACACGCGATGGCCGAACCCCATCAGCCGCTCGCCGGCGCGCAGCTTGCGTTCCAGCCAGCCATCCAGGTCATCGGCGGCGGCGGCACCTTGCAGCAGATCCAGCGTCGGCCCCGGCGCACCGCCATGCAGCGTGCCGGTGAAGGCACACCAGGCGCCGGTGACGGCGGACGTCAGGCTGGCGCGGGTGGATGCGATGGTGCGGGCGGTGAAGCTGGACGTGCTCATGCCGCTATCGGCCATGACAGTGAAATACACATCCAACGCCGCAGCAGCTTCCTGCTCCGGCGTCGCGTCATGCATCATGCGCAGCAGGTCGGTCGCGGTCGGCAAGGCAGCGTCGGGCGCCACCGGCCCTCGCCCGGCGTCACGCCGCGCCAGCGCCGGCACCGCGACCGCGAGCATGGCCACGATGCCGGCCGCGTCCGTGGCATCCGGCAACGTGGCCAGACCGATCCGCAACGCCTCCTCCAGAGGGCGGCCGGCGGTGGCGGGCAGCCATCGCGGCAGGGCATCGAATGCCGCCTGGCGCGCGACACCCAGTTGCGCCTGCACGCCGGCGCGGGTCAGACCGTCGCCGACGAATCCGTCCCACAGGATCGCCACCGAGCCCTCGTAGCCGTGACGCGCCACCAGTTCGCTCAGGGGATGACCGCGCAGCCACTGCAACCCTGTGCTGGGGTCGGCGTGACTCAACACCGTTTCGGCGGCGATCACGCCCTCAAGGCCTGGCTGCATGCGACTCATCCGTTTCCTGCCCGCCGGATCA
Source organism: uncultured Alphaproteobacteria bacterium (assembly GCA_963789495.1). Classification (GTDB taxonomy): domain Bacteria; phylum Pseudomonadota; class Alphaproteobacteria; order Acetobacterales; family Acetobacteraceae; genus CAWBLP01. The sequence goes on along the minus strand of CAWBLP010000006.1, from coordinate 123,720 downwards.
TGGCGGGTTACGGTCGCCGCGTCAGCCCAGGCTCTTGAATTGCGGCGTTCCGCCTGCCAGAACGCCAGGCAGCAATCGAGGGCCACCGTGAAGACCAGCAAGACGCTTACCGAAGGCCAGCGCGCCTACGAGGCGAAGCGGGCCGCCAAAGCCGGCATGAGCCTGGAGAAGTGGCTGCAGAGCAAGCAGCGCCAGCAGGAGGCCGAAGCGCGGATCCGGGAACAGGCCACGGCTCCGGCCAAGCCCGGGAAGAAGCCGGGGTTTTTCTCGCGACTCATCGAGCGCGCACAGAAGCCACTCGGCTCCTGATCGCTCGTCGCTCTCCGGGTCTGCGGGCGGGCGACCGGAGCGCCAGGATTGCCCGCGCTCTATCGTAGCGGGCGAGCCGTTTCCCGTCGCTGCTTCCCGCCTTGGCCGGGCTTGACCCGGCCATCTACCCCGAAAAGAACCTGCAGCAGGTGCCGCGCGACCCCATCGTTGCGATGGAGATGGCCGGGTCGGTCCCTGGCCATGACGTAGACTGGCCACCTGCGTGTGGACCGGAGACGGCCGGATCAGGCCCGGCCAGGACGTAAACGGCCCGCCGCCGGTGCTACCGGTCTTGCCGCCCGGCCGGAACCGGCTCGGTCGGGTCGCTCTTGCGAATGGCGTCCTTCGCCGTGCCGCTGCTGCCCTTTGGCGGAGACTCGGCGTCGCCCGGCACCTGCGCCGGCCGCTTCGCCGCCTTGTCCTGTGCCGCTCGGTCTCCCTGGATCTTGTCGGAGTCCGCCATGTCATCCTCCACTGTCGGAATGCGTTGCCCCGATAACGAACGGCACGGGGCGGCGGTTCCGACTGCGCACCGGGTTCACAGCATGCGCTGCACCACGCCGTCGCGCCGGATCACCCCATGATAGAACACCCCCATCAGGTGAGCGGCGATCAGCGCCAGCAGCAGCAGCGCGCCATACCAGTGCAGCGCCGACAGCAGCGGCGCGATCGACTCGTCATGGCCGATCGGCGAAGGCAGCGTGACCAGGCCGGCCCAGGTCAGCGGGAACCCCCAGGCATTGGTGTCGAGGAACCCGAGCACCGGCTGCACCAGCAGCATCAGGTAAAGCAGGGCGTGATTGACGTGCGCGGCAAACCGGAACATCGCCGGCACCCGGCTGGGCAGCGGCGCCGGCGGATTGGCGACCCGGCGCAGCAGCCGCAGCAGCACGAGCACGAAGATCGCCACGCCGGTGCTTTCGTGGATCGCATACAACAGCAGCTTGAATGCTTCGTCCTTCGGCTCGAAGACGGTAATCCAGAAGCCCAGGACGAACATCACCGCGACCAGCGCCACGGTGAGCCAGTGGAATGCGCGAGCGAGCGGCGGATAGCGATAGGCCAATGCCATGCCTCCCTATCAGACGAGCAGCCTAGCGCAACGACACCGGCCGCGTCGCCCCTGTTGACGCCGGTGGCGCCCGCACTGGCCGTGCACGCCGATTGGAGCGTGGACCCGCGCAAGCGCTGGATGGCGATCGCACGCGCCGAAGGCAGCCGGTGGCGCCTGACCGCCCCGCAGCCGGTCGGCGACGTGTCCAGCCTGCTGCTGCGGCTCGGTCAGCAGGCGGCGGGCGGCGCGGTGGCGCTGGGGGTCGATCTGCCGCTTGGCGTGCCGCGGGCCTACGCCGCCCTGCGTCCGGAAAGCGATTTCCTGGATTTTCTCCAGCGCACCCGGGCCTGGCCGGATTTCTACCGAGTCTGCGCCACATTGGATGAAATCGGCCCCGAGCGTCCGTTCTACCCCGCGCGCGGCATCGCCGGCATGACCCGCGCCGCGCATGCAATGGCGCTCGGGTTGCCGATGGCCACCGCCCTGTCACGGGCCTGCGACCGCGCCACCGCGGAGCGCCCTGCGGGGGCGCCGCTGTTCTGGACGCTGGGTGCCAATCAATCCGGCAAGGCGGCCATCCATGCCTGGCACGACCTGCTGCTGCCGGCCCTCGCCGATGGCGTTGATCTGCGGATCTGGCCGTTCGCCGGGCCGTTCCGCGCCCTGCTGGCGCCGGGTGCGGTGGCACTGGCCGAGACCTATCCGGCCGAGGCGCAGCGGCATCTGGACCTGCGCCTGCGCGGCAGCAAGCGTCGCCAGGCGGATCGAGCCGCCACAGCCCCGGCTCTGCTGCAGGCAATGCAGCGCCTCGATGCATGCCCGGATGCACGGCTGCGCGCGGCCGTGGCGGACGGGTTCGGCGCCGACGCGACCGGGGAGGATCGGTTCGACTGCATCCTCGGCCTGCTCTGCGTGCTGAACGTGCTGGTCGGCAACCGCCCGGACACCGCGCCGGACGACCCCTGGATCAGGCAGTGGGAAGGCTGGGTGCTGGGCCAGACCGCGCTACCCGCGGACGGGCTGCTCAGCCCGCATACAGGCCCTTCTCCCGCGCCTTCACCTTGATCAGCGACACCAGCAGATCCAGCGTCGGCGTCGCGACACCCGCCATGCGCGCCATCTCCAGCGGCACGCCGTACAGCGCCTCGATCTCCATCGGCCGCCCCGCCTGCAAATCCTGCAAAATGCTCGGCCGGTGCTGCAGCTTCGTATTCGCCGCCACCACCTGCTCCACATCCAGCTCCAGGGTGATGCCCATGGCCCGCGCGATGGCATCCGCCTCGGCCAGCATGCGGCGGGAACAGGCGATCAGCGCGGGTTCCACATGGGTGGCGGCGACTGGCGTTTCCGTCAGCACGCACATCGGCCCGGCGCTGAGGTTGAACGCCAGCTTCTGCCACAGCAGGGTCCGGATATCGGCGGCGATGGTGACCGGCAGCGATGCGGCACGGAACGCCGCCGCCAGTGCCTCGATGCGCGGCGTGGTCTTCCCGTCCGGCTCGCCGAACACGGTGCCGCGGCCAGCGCCGGTGAGCAGCCGCACGACGCCCGGCTCCGGCACCGAGCAGGCCGGCCAGAAGATGCCGCCGATCGCCCGCTCCGGCCCGACCACGCGCCATAGGGCGCCGCCGGGATCGAGCAGCGGCAGTTGGTGCCCGTCCAAGGGGCCGCCATGGCGGTGGAAATACCACCAGGGAATGCCGTTCATCACGAAGGCGACGATGGTGTCCGGGCCGAGCAGCGGGGCGATGCCGGCGGCGACGGATGACAGGGCCGGGGCTTTCACGGTGACCAGCACGGCGTCCTGCGGACCGAGCGTGGCGGGATCGTCACTGGCGGTGATGCGGGCGGTGACGGTGCTGTCGGGCGTCTGCACGGTCAGGCCGTTGGCGCGGATCGCCGCCAGATGCGGACCGCGGGCGACCACCGAGACCTCGGCGCCGCCCTGCGCCAGGAAGCCCGCCAGATAGCCGCCGACCGAGCCAGCACCGAACACACAGACCCGCATGCAATGATTCCCTTGTGCGCATGAATATCGGCGGATTGGGCACGGCACGGTCCGTGCCGGTCAAGCCTTTCGCGCGTTCTGCCCGGCGCCGGCGCCACACCGGCGCACCCCCTCGACACGCGCCGCCCCGGCATCGGATGATCGGACGACAAACGCGGGAGGCAACGCATGCGCATCGCCATCATCGGCCAGCAGGATTTCGGCAAGGCCGCACTCGAGGCGTTTCTCAACCGGGGGGACGAGGTCGGCGCGGTGTTCTGCGCGCCGGAGAAGGGGCGTCCCGACCCGCTGCGCCTGGCCGCCGAACAGCGCGGCGTGCCGGTGCACCAGTTTGCCAAACTGACCGATCCGGCCGCGCAGGAAGCGCTGCAGGCGGCGCGCGTGGATGTCGGTGTGATGGCCTACGTCACCCAGTTCGTGCCGCAGGAGTTCTGCAACATCCCGAAATTCGGCACCATCCAGTTCCACCCGAGCCTGCTGCCGCTGCATCGCGGCGCCTCATCGATGAGCTGGTCGATCATCCTCGGGCGCAAGGAGACCGGGTTCAGCATTTTCCGTCCCACCGATGGGTTGGACGAGGGCCCGGTGATCCTGACCCGCGCCGTGCCGATCGAGGACGACGACACGCTCGGGTCGCTGTATTTCGGCAAAATCTTCCCGATGGGTGTCGCGGGCCTGGTGGAGGTTGCCGATCTGGTGGTCGCCGGCAAAGCCCCGGCGCTGACGCAATACGAGAAGAACGCCGGCTATGAAGGCATCATTCGCGACGCGGAATCCCGGATCGCCTGGGCCAATCATGTCGATATCACCTATAACCTGATCCGCGGCTGCAATCCGGCGCCGGGCGCCTGGACCACGCAGGACGGGCGCAAGCTGTTCCTGTTCGACTGCGTCAAGCGGATCGCGCGGACTTTCTCCGAGGTGAAGGGCAAGAAACTGGGGGAGGTCGTGGCGCAGACCGACACAGGTCTGCTGATCCACGCCCAGGGCGGCTTTATCGAGGTGCAGCGCCTGCGCTGGGCGGACGGCAAGAAGATTGCCGCTGGCGAGGCGGGGCTGGCGGTCGGCACCATCCTCGGCGGCTGAGGCGAAGCCGGCTGCTGCTCCATGGTGCGGGGGGGTGGTGCAGCAGCCGGCTTACCGGATGAAGCCGGCACTGCGGGGCAGGAACAGGGACAGTTCCGGGATGCAGATAATCAGCATCAGCCCGATCAGCAGCGCCACCAGATAAGGCCAGTAATGGCGGGCATGTTGCAGCATGCCGACCTGGGCGAAGCGCAGCGCCATCAGCAGGCCGACCCCCATCGGCGGTAGGAACAGGCCGATGCCGACAGCCGCGGTCTGCACAATGTCGAAATGCACCGGATGGATGCCGATCTTGGTCGCGATCGGAAACACGACGGGGATCAGCACCACCGCTGCGGGCAGTCCTTCCAGCAGCATACCGAACAGCATGGTCAGGATCGCAACGCCGGTCAGGAACAGCCAATGTGTGCCGGTCAGCGGCTGCAGCAAGCGGCCCAGCAGTTCCGGCACGCCGGACAGGCCCATCAGGTATTGAAAGATCGTGGCGACGGCGAGCAGGAAGATCACCACACCGGTCAGCACGCCGCTTTCATAGGCGATGTGCAGCACGTCGCCCCAGGACACCGTGCGGTAGTAGAACCGTGCCGCGATCAGCGAGTACAGCGCGACGATGGCGCCGGCCTCGGTGGCCGTGAACGCGCCCAGATAGAAGCCGCCGAGGATCACCACCGGGATCACCATCGGCACCGCGGCTTCCCTTGCCGCGCGCAGCAGGCGGGAGCCGGACAGGCGGGCATCCTTCGGCCAGCCCAGTACATGCGCCTGGATCAGCACCAGCACGCACAGGCACAGGCCGATCGTCGCCGCCGGAATGAAGCCGGCCAGGAACAGCGCGACCGCTGATTGATTGGTGACGGCGCTGATCACGATCATGAAGATCGCCGGCGGCACCAGCATCCCCATCGCCGTGCCGGCGGAGATCAGGGACGCGGCATCCTCAGCGCGATAGCCGGCGCGGCGCAGCGGCGGCACCAGGGCCGAACCGAGCGCGGAGACTTCCGCCATTTTCGAGCCGCAGATATCGGAGAAGAAGTACGACACCACGATCACCGACATGCCGAGTCCGCCGCGGACCCAGCCCACCAGGGCGCGCGCCAGTTCCACCAGCGAGTGGGACATGCCGGCGCGCTCCATCAGGCTGCCGGCAAAGACGAAGGAGGGGATCGCCAGCAGCACCCAGCTTTGCGAGGCGGCCACCAGCGAGGAGCCCAGCTGCTGCAGGGGAAAGCCGCCGATCAGCAGCCCGACGACGCCGGCGGCGCCGAGGCAGAACACGATCGGCAGCGAGAGCAGCAGCAGAGCGACGAAGACGAGGGTCGTCACGGCGAGGATCAAGGGACTACTCCCGAACGTCGTCGATGGTGTGGTCGGGCGCCGAGGGATGGCGCGCGCCATCCAGCCCGTACAGCAGGATCAGCACGCCGCCGACCGCGGCCGCCGCGTACAGCCAAGCCAGGCTGAACTCCAGGGCCGGTGAGGTCAGCATCGCGTTGAGGATTGCGAGCTTCACGCCCAGCCAGGCGACGATGCCGCCGAACACGGCGATCAGCAGGTGGTTGAACACATGGATTGCGCGCTGCGCCGCCGGTGACAGATGATGCGTCAGGATGTTGAGTGCAAAATGGCTGCGTTCCGCAACGCCGAGCGCGGCGCCGATCAGGGTCAGCCAGCAAAGGGTGGTTTCGCCGACTTCCTCGACCCAGAAGAAATTGATCGGGTCCCAGTCGAGCCAGTCGGTGATCGGCAGCATGACATAGCGCATGAACACGCCGTACAGCATGGTGCCGATCGCCAGCAGCACCAGCGCGCCGACGACGATCTTCGGAATCGCGAGGACGCCGCGTGTCATCCTCGCCATCAGTGCGGATGTCACGATCTCAGGCCGAGGTCGCGGCGATCAGGTCCCATAATTCGCCGTATTGCTTCCGGTACGCCGGCCACAGCTTGTCCTGCGCGATCTTGCGGAATGGCGCGTGGTCCGGCTGGTTCACGGTCATGCCCAGCGGTTCCAGCAATTCCTTCGCCTTGGCGAGGGAGTCGGTGTCTTCGGTGATCTTGCGGACCACGCCCTGCGCCTCCCGCGCGGTATCCAGCATCAGTTTCTGCTGTTCCGGACGCAAAGCGTTCCACATGCCCAGATTCATCGCCACCAGCGTGGCGCCGTAATTATGGCCGGTGAGGGAGTAGTATTTCGACACCTCATAGGCCTTCAGCGGCACCATGTTCACCACCGGCAGGTCGGCACCATCGATCACCCGCTGCTGCGCGGCGGTGATGACCTCGTTCCAGCCCAGCGGCACCGCGACGGCGCCGAGGCTATTGACGGTATCGGTGAATACCTTGGACGGCTGGGTGCGGATCTTCAGGCCGCGCAGATCATGCGGGACGTTGATGGCATGCCGCGCGTTCCAGAAGTGGCGGAACCCGTAGTCGAAATAATACAGCACCTTGGTGCCGTATTTCTGCTGGAAGGTCTTGTCGAGCTGGTCGCCGACCTTGCCGTTCAGCAGTTTATAGGCGTGCGCGTAGGACTGGATCAGATAGCCGGTCAGGAACACGCCCATCTCGGGAAAGATGGTCGCGGCCGCGCCGGACGGTGTGCCGATGGCGATGTTGCCGCTCTTCACCCCGTTGAGGATGTCGATCTCCTTGGTCAGCAGGGTGCCGCCATGGAACTCCACCTCGATCTCGCCCTTGGATCGCTCGGTCATCGTTTTGGCGAACCATTCGAGCGCAATGGCGCCGGATTCCGGCGGTGGCACGATATGCGCGATCACCAGTTTGGTGGGTTTGGTCTGGGCGATGGCCGGTGCCTTGCCGAGTGCAAGAATCCCGGCCAGCCCGCCGGCCGCCTGCATGATGCTGCGACGTGGCAGGCCACGCGTGTGCAGTGGACGCATTGTTTCCCCCTGGATTTCTTGCGGAACAGCATAGAACGGGATGGTCCGAACGCCAATGGCCGGGCGGGAGGTATTCGGCGGCCACGACGCAGCGGGGGACGACGAGCCGATCGTTTCGTTGCCTTCTGCGGCAGATCCGATGCCGGAACCGGCGTCGGCGCGGCGCACCCGCGGATGCTGGCAGCAGGCTGCTACAGGTTATCCGCCGGCTTCGCCCCGGCACGGCAGCAGCGCACAGCTCGGCGGTGTCGTGCGAGGGCGGCTCAGCGCAGCGCCGTCGCGATCTGGTCCGCGAGTTGCCCCAGCGCCTGGCTCATCGCCTGTGCCACCGCATCGGGCTGTGCGCTTCCCGCATCGACCTGCAGCTTTGCGTGGCGGCTAATCGCCGGTTTCGGCGGCGTGCCGCGCGCCACCGTCCAGTCCGTGTCGAGCGTGACCCGTCCCGTCGAGTCGGCACCGAAACGCTGCACATTCAGCACCAGCGCCTGCGCCTTGCCCGACGGTGGTTGCGCGCCGGGATCGACCACCGCAGACTCGCCCAGCCGATCCTTCAGGTCCTGCGACAGGGCACGGCGCATCAGTTCGTCCAGCGGCGCCACCCAGCGATCCTCCCCCAGCACCTGCACCTGGCTGCCCGGTCCATCGACCACCATCGGCAGCCGATCGAGCGCGCCCGGAAGCTGCACGTCGCGCACCTGGATCGGCGCGGCCTTGAACGTCCCGGCGGGCACCGAACCGGATGTCGCTGCCGGGTTCAGGGTGAAGAAATGCGTCGGCGGGCCGCCTCCGCACGCTGAAAGCAGCAGCAGCATCGACACCACCGCCAGTTTGCGCGACATGCTTACCCTCCCCTGCCGTGCAGCAACGCCGCGGGATGACGATCCAGATAATCCGCCAGCTCGCGCAGGCTGCGCGCGGCGCGACTCAGTTCGTACAAGGTCTCTCCAACACTTGCGGTGCCCGGCGCACTGCGGGCGTACTGATTGTTGCTGATCAGCTTGCGTGCATCGGCAACGGTGGTCTGTGCGTCACGCGCGGTGCGATGCAGCGCCTCCAGCGTCGGACCGACCTCATGCCTGGCCGAGCTGGTCACCTGCTGGAGATTGGCAATCGACTGCTCCAGATCCTGCAGACTCTTCTGCAGTTCCGGCGATTGGCTGAGCGCGGCCAGGCGCTGCGTGACCTGGTGCACATCGTGGGCAATCTGATCCAGCGGTACGGCGTTGAGCTTCGCCGCCACGCCATTCACAGCTGCCAACACGCCGGAGATGCCGGATTCGGGCCCGGTCGGCAGCTCAGGCGGATCGCCGGCGCCAAGCTCCGCCGGCTCCGGCCCCGATACGAAGGCCAGTTGCACGGTCTTGCCGCCGACTATTGGGATGGTGCTGCCCAGGCGCGCGCGCAGACCCTGTTGGATCAACTGGCGCAGCATTGCGTCCAGTTGCGGACGCGGATTGTCCGCCCATTTCGTGTCGCCAGCCAGGGCAATCCGCCACGGGTCGATCACCAGCGTCACGACATCGTCCAGCCGATCCTGTTGCGGATCGTATTGCAGGCGAGTGTCGAGGACGCTGCCGATCTGCTTGTCCTGCAACATCACCGGCGCGCCATCCCGCAGACCCCCGGCATCCGTGGTGTGGAACACCACGCGGTAACGCACGCTGTCCTGCCTCGGCGCGTGTTCGGCCCTGTCCTTGGTATCATACAGCCGAAACCTGCTGTCGGGCTGTGCCGCCTTTCCCGCCGCCGTTCCGTCCGGCGTATCGAGGCTGATGGAACCCTGGAACAACGCCGGCACCGACTGGAACGCCATCCGCGGTCCGCCGCTCGCCATCGACAGCTGCACCGCGCCCGAATCCCAGAAATACGTGCCGGTCCGGATCATCGCGTCGTACGGGGCTTCGACGAAAATATCGATACGGAACTGCGACCGGTCCGGCGCGAGCTGCGTGCCCTCCACCTCGCCGACCTGCATGTCGCGGTAATTGATCGGCGATCCGCGCGACACCGTGCCCAGGCGGTCCGCCTGCAGCACATAATGCGTCCCCTTGGTGTCGTTCGCGGTGACCGGACGCCGCGCCAGCCCGTCGTAATGATCCTGTGTGTCACCCGGATGCGGCTCGATGCCGATATGCGGACCGGTGATCACCGACTTGATCGATGCCAGGTCGGTGATGCTGGGATGTCCGGCGATCCAGAACCGCGTGCCAGGGCCGAGATGACCGCTCATATCCCGGTCCAGCCGCAGCACCGCTTCGACATGCTTCAGGTCTTTCTGGAAGCTGACCTTCTCGACCTGGCCGACATCGATCCCTTCGTACTGCACCTTGGTCTGACCGGATTGGATACCGCCCGCGGTTGGAAAGGTGACGGTCACCGACGGTCCCTGCTGGGTGAACTGCTGGAAGGCGAGATACGCGACGATCGCCACCGCGGCGATCGGCACCGACCAGATCCAACCCGGCCAGCGACTATGCCGCTCGACCGCCTGGCGCGGTTCCGGATGCTGCGATCCGCTCATGCCGCCTGGTCCCACATCAGGCGCGGATCGAAGCAGCGCACCGCCAGCATGGTCAGCACCACCACGGCGAGAAACGCCGGCGCGCCCAACGCCGCACGCACCGACACGAAGGAGCCGAACTGCATCAGCGGCACGAAGATCGCGATGGTGAAGACGTCGATATTGGACCAGCGGCCGATTTCGTCGATGGTGCGATACAGCCGGGTTTTGCCCAGCAGGCGGCGGTCGGAGCCGCGGCGGACCGACCAGACCAGCCAGGTCAGGCCCACCAGCTTCAGCAGCGGAATGGCAATGCTGGTGATGAAGATGATGCAGGCCAACGGCCACAGCCCCGCCGCCAGCAATTCCTCCACGCCACGGGCAATGGTGTGAGTGTGCACCTCGGTGAACTGCACGTTCACGCTCATCGGGAAATAATTCGCCACCGGATACAGCAGATACCCGGCGGCGATCAGCGCGCTGGTGCGCATCAGCGAGAATGGCCGGCGCCGGTGCAGCCTGGCCTGGCAGCGCGGACAGGGCGCACCTTGCAGTCGCGCGGGCACTACGAGGTGGCAGGATGTGCAGGCAAGCACCGGCCCGTCCGGTGTCGCCTCGGGCTGCTGGATCATCTGCCAGATCGCGCGTCGATCCAGCGTGGCCCGCGTCACCATGGACAGCGCCGCCGCCGCCATCAGGCACCATCCGCCCAGCCCGATGCTGACCGACAGATGCGCCGCGACCCGGGAGTAACCGATCGCCGCTCCGATCAGGAACACATCCGGCATCGCCCACAGATCCAGCCGTTCGGCCCAGCGGAACGCCGCACCGGTCCATGCTCCGCTGCGCCCGGTACAGGATCGCGCCGAGCGCTGCGGTCAGTAGGCCGAAGCGCAGGAACGGCAGGATGATGCCCTGCAATCCCACCACCAGCGCGAGCAACGGCCAGCCTTCCTGCCACAGTCCCATCACGCCGGAGCCGAGGCGCGATTCGCGTTCAATCCCTTGCAGGGTCACGGTCATCAGCGTTTGCAGATTGGCCGGGAACAACAGGAACAGGGTCGCCACCGACAGCGCCAGCGCGGAATCCAGACTGCGCCCAGTCGCCCGTTCCAGCGTGCAGGCGCAGCGGTAGCACTGCGCCGTGCCGCGCCCGCGCAGCACCGGAACGTCCTGGACGGCTCCGCAGTCCGGGCAGGCAGCGACCATCGGCATCCAATTCACGGCAGGCATGGATTTGCTCATGCCACGAACGCCCCCAGTCCCGGCCCGGTTCGGCCCGCCGCTTGCCCGCGGCGTCACGATCTTTCAACTCTTGCGGCGGAACGCGCCCGGGAGGACCCACCGATGCAGCTGCATGGCATTCACGCCATCGCCTACGCCCTGTTCGATCAGCAGGAACGGCTGGATAGGGAGGCGATGCGGCGGCAGACCGCGCTGTGCCTGGCGGCCGGTGTGCACGGCATGGCGGCGCTGGAACTCGCGACCGAAGTGGCCAAGCTGACCGAGGCCGAACGCCGCACCGTGATGGATTGGGTCGCCGAGGATGTCGCGGGCCGGGTGCCGCTGGCCTTCACCATCTACGGCGCGTCGGTGGCCGAACAGGTGTCGCAGGTGCGCGCCGCGGAGGCGGCCGGGGCCGACTGGGTCATCCTGCAGCCGCCGATGGTCGGCAGCTTCGCGCCGTCGGAATACACCCGCTTCTTCGGCCGCGTGGCGGATGCCGCCACCCTGCCGGTCGCGATCCAGAATGCGCCCGCCTATATGGGCCGCGGCCTCACCGCGGAGGAATTTTCGGCGCTGACGACACAGCATCCGAATGTGTGCCTGCTGAAGGGCGAGGGGCCGGCGGTGGAAATCCGCACCGTGCTGGATGTCACCGCGGGCCGGGTGCCGGTTTTCAACGGCCGCGGCGGGCTGGAGCTGACCGACACGCTGCGTGCTGGCTGCGCGGGACTGATCCTGGCGCCGGAGCTGGTGGACCGCGCGGTCGCGATCTATCAGCAGTTCCGCGCCGGGAACGAAATCGCCGCCGATGCGGGCTATGCCGAAATCCTGCCGGCGATCGTGTTCGTGATGCAGTCGATCGAGGCGATGCTGTGCTACGGCAAGCGCCTGTTCGCCGCCCGCGCCGGACTGGTGGTGCATGACCGCGCCCCGGCGCTGCGGCCCACGGCCTTCGGCCTGTCGCTGGTGGACCGCTTCGCCGCGCAGTTCGGGCCGCTGGCCACCGGCTGAGCCGCCGACTGGACCGCCGCTGGCCACCGGCCGCGGCGCGACCGGGCGCCGGTGTCCCTGCGCCCTGTCCCTGCGCCCCACTTAAAGGCGGCAGGACCCGGCTCCTGGTCTCCCCCCTGGTCTCAGGGTCAGGACCTCCCATACTCTGAGGCTCCTGCCCGGGAGACACGGAATGATTCAACTCTCCGTCCTCGACCAATCGACCGTGGTGACCGGCCGCTCACCGGATACCTCGATTCGCGAAAGCCTCGCGCTGGCGAAGCATTGCGAGGCGCTCGGCTATCACCGCTACTGGTGCGCCGAACACCACAACTCGGAAAGCCAGGCCGGCACCGCGCCGGAGATCCTGATCAGCGCGATTGCCGCCACCACCTCGCGCATCCGCGTCGGCTCCGCCGGGGTGATGCTGCCGCATTATTCGTCGCTGAAGGTGGCGGAGCAGTTCCGCGTCCTGGACGCGATCGCCCCCGGGCGGATCGATCTGGGGCTCGGCCGCGCGCCCGGCTCCGACGGGCGAACCGCCTTCGCACTGAACCCGCTGGCCGATTCCGCCGCGGAGCATTTTCCGGCACAGGTGCGCGACCTGCTGGCCTGGCTGGCCGGCGAACCGCTGGTGGAAGGCCATCCGTTCCGCGACATCATGGCGCAGCCGCGCGGGCCCACGCTGCCGGAAATGTGGATCCTCGGCAGTTCCGATTACGGAGCGCAAGTGGCGGCGTATTTTGGCCTGCCGTTCTGCTTCGCCCATTTCATCACCGACGGACGCGGCGTCGACCAGGCGATGGCGATCTATCGCGAGGGCTATCGCCCCAGCGCACGCCACCCCGCCCCGCACACCGCGATCTGCGTCTGGGCGATGACCGCGCCGACCCAGGCGGAGGCGGCGCGGCTGTTCACCTCGCGCGAAATGTGGCGGCTGGGCCGCGATCGCGGCGTGTTCACCGCCCTGCCGTCACCCGAGGAGGCCGCAGCCCACAGCTACACGGAGGGCGAGCGGCTGCGCATCGACCGGCTGCGGGAACGCGCGCTCTACGGCACCCCGGACGTCGTGGGGGACAAGCTGCGCGCACTCGGCGCCGCGCATGACGTGGCGGAGATCGCCGTGCTGACCACACTGCACGATCCGGAGGCGCGGCGTCGGTCCTACACGCTGCTGGCGAAGGAATTCGGGCTAGCGGCGCCAGACGTTGCGCTGGCGGCCGACTGAGCCCTGCGCGCGCCAGATCTGGAACCGGAACGCCAGCCAGGCGATCAGCCCCGCGATCAGCGCAACCGGCAGCAGGATCAGCGCGATCCATAGCGCGAACGCCGCGGCGGCCAGTCCTCCCGCGATCACCGCGAGCACGGCCGCCCAGATGAAAATCCGGGTCAGGATCGGCGGTCGCGACGGTTGGCGGAACGAGCCGTCCGGCAACATGTCGATATCAGGCGGAGGGCGGTCATTCATGCCCGTCAGGTGGCGTGCCTTCGACGACGGATCAAGCCTGGCACTCGCCACGCATCGTGAAACCCCGGCAACGATTGAGCCGATGGCTGGGCTTATGCCGACGGCCTCTGCATGCGTCCCATCATGGCCGAGCCGGACCCGGCCATCCTCGGAAGCCCATGCAGCTCGTTCTGCACGACCCGATCGTTGCGGGGCAGATGGCCGGGTCAGGCCCGACCATGAGGTAAACCGGGCGCGATCACCCATCGCGCGCATCGGCGCCTGGTCCTACTCGCGCTCCTCGCGATCCGCCTCGAACAGACTCGCCAATTCCGCCGCGGATTGTTGCGTGCTCTGGATCAGCTGCGCCTCGTCGCGGTAGATCGCGTGCGTCTCGCGCAGCACCCGTTCGTCGTGCTCGCGGAACAGCGCCACCGCCCGCTCCGCCGCCGCCGCCTCGATCCCGACCGAGGTCAGCGCCATCTCCGCCATTTTCAGGCTGGAGTGGAAGGTGTCGCGCACCAGCCCGTCCACGCTGCGATCCATCAGCAGATAGGCGTGCTGGCGATTGCGCGCCCGCGCCAGGATCTTCAGCTCGGGAAAATTCCGCCTGGCGACCTCCACGGTGCGCAGCACGTCCTGAATTTCGTCCAGTACCACGACCAGCAGCCTGGCGTGCTCCGCCCCTGCGGCGCGCAACACATCCGCCCGTGTCGGGTCGCCAAAATACACCTTGTTGCCGAACCGGCGCACCACGTCGACCTGCCCCTGGTCGCGTTCCAGAGCGGTGAACGGGATGCCATGCATCCGCAGCACACGCCCGACGATCTGACCCATCCGGCCGAACCCGGCGATGATCACCGGCGTGCCGTCGTCCTGGATGGTGTCATAGGTGGGCGCGGGCCGGCCGCGCGTCAGGCGCGGCAGCAGGAAGGTCTCCGACCCCGCGAACAGGATCGGGGTCGCCAGCATGGATGCGGCGCACAGCACGGTGGCGAAGGCGGCGGCTTGCTCACCCAGCGCACCGGCCGCCACGGCGGCGGCGAACAGCACGAAGCTGAACTCGCTGGCCTGCGGCAGGGCCAGGGCGAAACGCAACGCGTTCGGCCGGTCCTGGCCGCCGATCCGGCCCAGCACGCCGCCGATCACCGCCTTGATCGCCAGCAGCGCAGCGGTCGCGGCCGCCAGCCCGCCGGGATGCGCCGCGGCCAGGCGCAGATCCGCGGACATGCCGACCGAGATGAAGAAGAACCCCAGCAGCAGCCCCTCGAACGGCTCGATATCGGCCTGCAGCTCATGCCGGTATTCCGAGTTCGACAGCAGCATGCCGGCGATGAAGGCGCCGAGGGACATCGACAGCCCGGCCTGCGAGGCGATCAGTGCGGTGCCGGTGACCACCAGCAGGGCGGTGGCGGTGAACACCTCCGGCGTCCGCGCACCGCCGATCGCACGGAACAGCCGCGGCAGCAGGAAGCGCCCGCCCAGCAGGATCACCGCGACGGCGAGGATGGCGCGCACCACGTCGTGCCAGGGCACGTGGTCCGGGATGCTGCGCTGCGCCAGCAGCGGCACCAGCGCCACCAGCGGGATGAAGGCCAGGTCCTGGAACAGCAGAACGGCGAACCCGTCGCGCCCGGCGCGGGCCGACAGCAGGTCCCGCTCCGCCAGCATCGGCAGCACGATGGCGGTGGAGGACATCGCCAGGCCGACGCCCAGCACCGCGGCGCCGGCCCAATCGACGCCGGCCAGATGCGCCAGGCCGGCCAGCGCCGCGGCACACACCAGCAGATGCCCGGCGCCCAGCCCGAACACCGCGCGCCGCATTACCCACAGGCGTTGCGGCCGTAACTCCAGGCCGATCAGGAACAGCAGCATCACCACGCCCAGTTCGGCGATGCCGGCGATCTCCTCGACATCGGTGACCAGGCGCAGCCCGTTCGGCCCGATGGCGAGCCCGGCCAGCAGATAGCCGAGGACGCTGCCAAATCCCGCCCGACGGGTCAGCGGCACGGCCAGCGTGGCAGCGGCGAGCAGGGCGACGAGGGTTGGCAGCATCAGCGGTGCGTGATGATCCGCCTGCGCCACTGCTCGGTGATGGCGTCACGCAGCTTGTCCAGCGCGGGCCAGTCCAGCTCCGACGCGCGCTCCTTCTGCTCGGGCGAGGCACCGACGCGCGCCAAGGCGGCCGGGGAAAGCCGGACGCTGGTGTTCACCGGTGCGTAGGACAGGCGTTCGGCCACTGCCTGCTGTGCCTCGGCGCCCAGCGCATAGCTGACGAAGCTGCGCGCCGCCTCGGCATCGCGGGATCCCTTCACCAGGCCCAGGATGATGTTCTGCGTCACCGTCCCCTCGACCGGGATCGCCACCGCCAGACGGCCCTCCAACTCCGCGGCGCGCAGCCGGCCCCGGCCGTTCCAGCCGACCCCCAGCGCGACACTCCCGTTGATGATGGCGGTATAGACGTCGGGGAACGGGCTCCAACTGGCGACCCGGGGAGCCAGCGTACTGATGGCCGTGATCCCCGCGTCGAATGATTTCAGGTAGTCGCGTCCGCCGAATAGTGCGTCGGCGATGACGGTGAAGGCAATGCCGATCGGATCCGGTGCCGCATTGATGGCCACCTGTCCGGCCAGCGCCTTCTCCCACAGCACCCGCCAGGAGTTCGGCGCCGGCTGCACCCGCTGCGGCGCGAACAGCAACGCCAGCGAGTTCCCGCATCACTGCCGGCCCGGCGATACCCGTCCGGAACACGTCCGGCGCCAGCTCCGCAGCGATCGGCAGCGAGGCCGCATCCAACGGCTGCAGCAGGTTCTCCGCGGTGGCAATGCTCGCCGACGCCGCGTCCAGCATGGCGACGTCGATCTGCGGGAAGCCGCGCTGCATGCGCAGCATGGTCAGCGTCTGCCGCGCGCCGACGGTCGGATACAGCATCGGATTGAGGTCGGGATGCAGGCGGCGAAACGGCTCCAGCACCGCGCGCTGGTAGACGTCCTGGAACGCAGCCCCATAACCGGCGATGCTGATGCTGCGCCGCAGGGCGCCGGCCCGACGCAGCGACGGCATCGCCAGCAGCGCGCCGGACGCCGCGCTCAGCAGGCCGCGCCGCGTGCTGCGGGTCATCCGGTGCGCCTTGCCGCGGTCCCGGTGGGTGGCACGAACATGCATTTTACCTGTACGTGACAGGAAGACGCCCCGCGGGCGCGCCCGGATGCGGTCTATATCGTGTCGGGGAGAGGCATCGCAACGTGCACAGCAGGGCGATCTCACTGGGCGGCAGCGCGGGAACACCGGTCGGGTTGGGTGCGAGCCGCGGCCGCGGCTAAGGCAAGGAAAGGGAAAGCTCTTACCACGGAGGAAGCACGAGGACACGAAGCGCCACGGAGCGGGCGATTGTACGACGGCCATGGTGCAGTCACCGACTCCGTGGCGCTCCGTGTCCTCGTGCTTCCTCCGTGGTGAAAGACTACCTGCTTCGCTGCGGTTGGCGCCGGACCAGGGGCGCTCTCCCATGGACGGCCGGCCGCCCCTGCCAGGCCGAACGCGAGCAGCCTGACCGGCGCAGCCTGTCCTGGCCTCGCCTCCTGAATGAATGCCGGCGCCATCGGCCATGCCGCACGCGAGGCTGGGTTGCGGGCGGGCCGGTTGTCATACCGCCCGACGAATGACAGGAAGGGTGCATGCCTCCCGACGGAACCGCACCCCGGCACGCCGGCAGCCCCACCCTGGCCTCCGCATCGCCACAGCTGCCGATCAAACCTGTGCGGCGCTCGCTGATCCTGGCGGCCTGCCTGATGGCCACGTTCATGGCGGCGGTCGAAAGCACCATCATCGCCACCGCCATGCCCACCATCGTGGGCGAGCTGGGCGGCTTCAACCTGTTCAGCTGGGTGTTCGCCGCCTACCTGCTGACCCAGGCGGTCAGCATCCCGATCTACGGCCGGCTGGCCGACATCTACGGGCGCCGCAAGGTGTTCTATATCGGCGTCGGGCTGTTCCTGACCGGCTCCACCCTGTGCGGCTTCGCCCCCGGCATGCTGTGGCTGGTGGCGTTCCGGGCGTTGCAGGGCTTCGGCGCCGGCGGCGTGCAGCCGATCGCCATGACGATCTGCGGCGACATCTACACCCCATCCGAGCGCGCCCGCGTGCAGGGGCTGATCTCCTCGGTGTTCGGCGTCTCGGCCGTGGTGGGCCCGTCGCTCGGCGCGTTCCTGGTGCAGCACGTGGCCTGGCCGGTGGTGTTCTGGGTCAACCTGCCGATCGGTGCCGCGGCGATCGTGATGATCTCGCTGTTCCTGCGCGAACAGGTGGAACCAAGGCAGCATCGCATCGACACGCTGGGCTCCCTGCTGCTGATGCTCACCGTCGGGGCGGTGATGCTGATGCTGGTGCAGGGCAGCGTCCTGTCATCCCAGGCCCTGCTCGGCATCGGCGTGGTCACCGTGTGCGGCCTGGCCGGCCTGATCCTGCATGAGGCGCGCACCGCAGAGCCGATGCTGCCGCTGGAACTGTGGCGCGACCGGGTGATCGCGGTGGGCAGCCTGGGCGGCGGCCTGGCCGGGGCGGTGATGATGGGCGTGTCCGCCTTCCTGCCGACCTACGTACAGGGCGCGATGGGCCGCAGCCCGACCATTGCCGGCCTGGTGCTCGGCGTGATGTCGGTCACCTGGGCAGTCTCCAGCATTTTCGGCGGCAGGCTGATGGTGCGCACCAGCTACCGGCTGATCGCGGCGCTGGGCGCGACGTCACTGATCCTGGGTGCCGCGGCGCTGGTGATGATGCGGCCGGAAGATGGGCTGTTCTGGGCCTGGACCGGCTCGCTGGTGCTGGGCGTCGGCATGGGGCTGTGCAACACCGCCTTCATCGTCGCGATCCAGGCGGCGGTGCCCTGGGGCAAGCGCGGCGCCGCCACCTCGTCCTGCCTGTTCCTGCGCTTCATCGGCCAGGCACTCGGGGCGGCGTCCTGCGGGGCGGTGCTGAACCTGACGATTCAGGCCCGCTCGCCCGGCGCGGCGCACCAGGTGGACCAGTTGCTGGAACCGGCTACCCGCGCGGCGCTGTCGGTCGCGGAGCAGATGCGGCTGACCGGGCTGGTCAGCGCCGGGCTGCACAATGCCTACCTGCTGCTGCTGGGACTCGCTGTGGTGACGCTGCTGCTGGTGCTGCGGCTGCCGAAGCGGCTGGGTCCGGCGCAGCAGACGCTGCGCTGAGCCGGCGTTCGGGTGGAAACCAGCGGCGCCGGTGGGGTTGCGGCTACGGCGCTGGCTTGTGACGCGCTTCGTGGTAAAGCCGTTCCGCATCGCCGCCGGTTCGGGCAACCCATCCGAAAGGAGCCGCCATGCTGCGCGAGGACCTGATCTTCGTCGGAACCTGCGATATCGCCGGCCATGTGCGCGGCAAGGGGTTTCCGGCCAGCGAACTCGAATCGCGCCGTCGGAAGGGCATCGGCTGGACCCACAGCAACCTGATGCAGACCGCGTTCGGGCCGATCTTCGACACCCCGTTCGGCACCGCCGGTGATCTGATGGTTGTACCCGACCCCACCGCCGAGGTGCGGGTGGATTTCGCCGACGGATCGGCGCCCGAACACTTCTTCCTGGGCGACATCCGCAACACCGTCGGCTCGCCCTGGGAATGCTGCCCGCGCGAATTCCTCCGCCGCGCCATCACGGCGCTGGAGCAGGCGAGCGGACTGCAGGCGATCGCCGCGTTCGAGCAGGAGTTCGTCTACACCGGCAATGCCGAACGGCCCGGCGACTGCGTACAGCCTCAACGCATGGCGGCGGCAGGGCGGGTTCGGCGAGAGCTTCATCGCCGCGCTCCGGGCCGCCGGGGTCGCGCCGGATTCGTTCCTGCCGGAATACGGCGCCCGCCAGTTCGAGGTGACGGTGGCGCCGGCGCCGCCGCAGGCCGCCGCCGACCAGGCGGTCATCACCCGCGAGATGGCGCGCGCAACTGCGCACCGGCTGGGCCATCGCGCGGTGTTCTCACCGATGCCGGTGGCGGAAGGTGTCGGCAACGGCGTGCACATCCATCTGAGCCTGCGCGACGCCGCCGGCCAGCCGGCCACCCACGACCCTGCCGGACCGTTCGGCCTGACCCCGGCGGCGCAACAGTTCTGCGCCGGCGTGCTGCATCATTTGCCGGCGCTCGCCGCGATCACCGCACCATCGCCGGTGTCCTATCTGCGGCTGACCCCGAACCGCTGGGCGCCCACGGTGATCGACCTGGTGCAGCAGGATCGCGGCGCAGCGCTGCGCGTCTGTCCGGTGTTCGCCGCCACCGACCCGACCGACATCGCGCGCCAGTTCAACGTTGAGTTCCGCGTCTGCGACGCCGCCGCCAGTCCGTACATGGCGCTGGGTGCCGTGCTGTTCGCCGGCGCCGACGGCATCCGCCGCGGCCTGGCGCTGCCGGTGGCGGGATCGGCGCCGCCTCCCTTGCCTCACACGCTGTCCACCGCGTTGGAGAGGATGGCGGCGAGCGAGTCCGTGCAGTCCTGGTTCGGTCCGGTGTTCCTGGAGGCCTATCTGCGCCACAAGCGCTCCGAGCTTGCGCATGTGGCGGAGCTGACGGCGACCGAACTGTGTGAGCGCTACGCCGAGGTGTACTGAATGGCGGCGCGCGGATTGCCTCGGCGGCCCCGCCATCCCCGGCATTGATCGCGCATCCGCCTGCGGACAGGACGGTGCTGGCTGGCTCAGGCATGTTCCTCGACGCGGTGATGGCCGATCCGGTGAATGCCGAACTGCTGCGGCGTCTGCCCGCGCTGCGGCTGAATGAATGTTTCCTCACCGCGGGCTGCCTGTTCCAGGCGAGCTGGAACCGCGTCGCCGGCCACCCACCCGGCTGGGGCGTGAAGGATTACGACGTGTTCTATTTTGACGGCTCTGACCTGTCCTGGGCGGCGGAGGACGCGGTGATCCGGCGCGCCCGGACACTGCTCGCCGATCTCGAAGTCAGCGTCGAGGTGAAAAACCAGGCGCGGGTGCATCTCTGGTATCCGCAACGGTTTGGCACCTCCTATCCGCAGCTCACCTCCAGCCGGGATGGGATCGATCGCTATCTGATCGCCGGCACCTGCATCGGCATCGCGGTGGCGACCGGCGCGCTCCACGCCCCCTATGGGTTGCAGGAGATTCAGGACGGGGTTCTGCGGATCAATCCGCTGCACCGCCAGCCGGCCCAGTTCCGCCGCAAGGCCGAGTCCTATCGCGCGCGCTGGCCCTGGCTGCGCATCGTTGATGCCTGACCTCGGCGGCCGGCCGCAGCTGATCGCCAGCAGCGCGCGGTCACGCCATGGGGTAAATCCATGTCCGGGTCAGCGCAGGGATGGTCGCGCCGGCCTGCAGGAGCACGACGGTTACGGCGCGGAAAATCACGTCAGCACGTCAGCACGTCAGCACGTCAGCACGTCAGCACGTCAGCACGTCAGCACGTCAGCACGTCAGCAAAGAAATTGGCACGCCGGCCTTCGGGAACATGCCGGCCACAACGCGGAAGATCGTATCGGCGGGTCAGCGCAGGGATTTGTCGCGCCGGCCTGCAGGAGCAAGACGGTCACGGCGCGGCAAATCACGTCAGCACAGGGGTTGTCACGCCAGCCTGCCGGAGCACGCCGGCCACGGCGCGGAAAATCGCATCGGCAGATCAATGCAAAGGCGGGGAGGCCGGTGGTAAGTCGATCGCGGCTCCCTGGCCGGCCACCGGATCGGGGCGCACCTGCACGGCGGCGCGCGTGGCGGTACCCTCGGCATCCAGCACGGTGAGCCGGTAAAATCCCGGCCCGGGAGGCACCCAGGCGGCCTCGCGGCGTACCCGATCGGTCGGCAGCCTGGCGCCATCGACCAGGAAAGTCAGCGGCCGCTGCCCGCCCATCACGCGGATCGTCACCGGGCCGTCGCTGGACAGCACCGCGCCCGGCGGCGGGAACAGCAGCCGCAGCGCGTCGGCCTCCGGCGCGCGGGCGGTCTGGGCCGGTGCGGCAGCCGGTGCGGGCGCTCGCGGCGCCTGGGGCAGCAGATCGAACACATGCCCCAGCACCGGCAGCGCCAGCGAGGCACCGGTCGCACCCGGCAGCGGCGTGCCATCCGGCCGCCCGATCCAGACGCCGACCGCGTGACGCACATCGAACCCCAGCGCCCAGGCGTCGCGGCCGCCCCAACTGGTGCCGGTTTTCCAGGCAACGCCGCGCGGGCCGCCGAAATACGGCAGCGGCCGGGTCAGCACATCGGCCACCGCCTGCGCCGCCGCCCTTGGCAGGAAGCGCGGGCGTTCGGCCGGCGCGCCGGCCAGCAGCCGCAGCGGCCCCCCGGTTCCATCGGTGGCGAGCGCCGCATACAGCGCCACGGCCTGCCGCAAGGTGATGCCGGCGCCGCCGAGGGCGAGCGGCAGGGATGGGTTGGCACCGCGCGGCAGGCGCAGGGTGGCGCCGGCGGCGCGCAGCGTGGCGGCGAACCGCAGCGGCCCGACCCGGTCGAGCAGCGCCACCGCGGGCAGGTTCAGCGAGCGCCGCAGGGCCTCGGCGGCGGTCAGGCTGCCGGCGAAGCCGCGGTCGAAATTCTCCGGCGCGTAGCTGCCGAAATGCAGTGGCAGGTCGGGCACCGGCGTCTCCGGCGCCACGATCCCGTCGGCGAAGGCCATGGCGTAGATGAACGGCTTCAGCGCCGATCCGGGCGAGCGTTCCGCCCGGGTCAGGTCCAGCGCACCGGCCCGCGCCGGATCGCCCCAGGCGCCGGGATACAGCGCCAGGATTTCGCGGGTTGCGGCATCCGCCACCAGGATCGCCAGCGATGCGCGGCGCGGCAGCGACTGCAGACGGGTGCGGGCCAGCCGTTCCAGCGCCGCCTGCAGCGGCAGGTCCAGCGTGGTGTGCACGACCGGACGGTCCGGCAACGACGCGGCGAGCTGCGGGGCATGGCGCGGCAGCGCGACGCGGGCGGTCGGGATCGGGGGCGTTGCCCCCGCCCCCCAGCAAGGGGCGCTGCCCCTTGCATCCCCGCCAAGGGCCCGGCCCTTGGAACCGACTCTGTTTGGGGTGGGGTGGGGGCGAGCGCCCCCTCCCCACCCCAAACGGAATCCGATTGCAAAGGCGAGCCTTTGCTGGGGGTCCAGGGGGCAAAGCCCCCTGGTGGGGTTCGGGGCACCGCCCCGACACTCGCCGCATCCGCCACCGCCAGCACCCGGTCGCGCAGGCGATGAGCAGCGTCCGCATGACGATCCGGCCGCAGCGCCTCGGGGCGCCGGGGGACCGCGACCAGCAGCGCCGCCTGGGCGGGTTCCAGAGCCTCGGCCGGCACGCCGAACCAGGCCAGCGACCCGGCACGAACGCCTTCCAGATTGCCGCCGAACGGGGCCAGGGTCAGCCAGATCTCCAGCACGCCGCGGCGGCCGTAACGCGCCTCCAATTGCAGCGCCCGCACCAGCTCGATCAGCTTGGCGCGCAGGGTGCGCGGCCGGGGATGCAGCAGTCGCGCCGCCTGCATCGCGATTGTGGAGCCGCCGGAGACGATGTGGCCGGCCCGCAGCAACTGGGCGGTGGCGCGCAGCAGGGCAACCGGGTCGACCCCGGGATGCAGCCAGAAGCGCCGGTCTTCCACCGCGATCAGGGTATCGACCAGGATCGGCGAGACATGGTCCAGATCGGCGCGCAGCCGCCACACCCCGTTCGGCGCCGGCAGCAGGGCCAGCGGGCGATCGTGCCGGTCCAGCACCTCGGTCCCGACGGTGGTGAACCGGGTCAGGTCGGGCGGGAACAGACGGTCCAGCAGGATGCCGGTGGCGGCGAGCAGCCACAGCAGCGCCGGGATGCAGACGAGCAGCCCGGCGGCGCGGCGGGTCGGGGATGCGGGGCGTGCCGGATCGGCCGGCATCACGGGACGACCCGCCCGGCGCCTCGGGAATGCTGCACGGCCCGGATCCGCCGGGGTCCCAGGAGGATCGGTTCGGCGCAGCGGCGCCCCCCGTTCGGCCGGCCGGCGCGTCGGCTTCCGCCGTGGCCGGTGGGACGCCCGGACGGCGCCGCCCACGCGCGGCGGTCCGTGCCGGCTTCGTGGCCGCACAGCAGCGGCAAGGGCTTTGACATGGTGATCCCGGCGGGCGTGAGTGCCAGCGGCCGGATCGTCTGCACCGCGCCGAAGGAGCCGGCGAAGTCTGACGCTGCTGCTCCGGAGCTCCGGACGGTGAGGCACAGCAACGCTGCCCCGTCGCTGGGTCCGCGCCCTGCCGCCACGCCCGACAGGACTGGCATCACTCGGTCGCCTGCACCGTAATCCGCCCGGCATTCTGGCGCACGAACACACCGGGCCGATACATGTCGGCGGCCTCGGCGCCGGGTAGCTCGTAGCTGCCGGGGGTTACCGCGCGCACCCGCACTGCCAGGCGGAAACCGGGCTGCTCCGGGGTCAGCGCCACCACCGAAGCATAGCGGTCATCGGCCGCCGGCTGGGCCTCGGGTTCCGACAGCTTGCCGACCCAGGCCATGCCCGGCACGTCTCCCGGGCCAAGCCGTCCGGCGAGTTCCCACCCGGCCGGCAAGCCGTGCTGCACCATCGCCCGATGCGGCTGCCCGTCCTCGGCGCGGCCCTCCAGCAGCAGCACGAACACGGTGTTCTGCTTCAAATGGTCCAGGTCCAGCGCCGCCCCGTCCAGCGTGAGGAACTGCCGCGCGATGCGCATGCCGGAGCGTGCGGCGGGCAGCGGCGTCGCTGGCACGCCGGTGGCCGAGACGCTGCGCCAGACTGCGCGATCGCCCAGATTGCGCACGTTGACCGGGGCATCCAGCGCCACCGACACCACGGACGCCGGCGGCAGGTCCTTGCCATCCACCGCGATGCGCACCGGCGCGCCATCACGTCCCAGTTGCGCCGCCGCCGCCGCTGCCCAGGCCTGTTCCTGGGTGGACAGCGAATCCGGTGACAGATTGGCGCCCGGCAGCGCGGCCAGCAGGCGGGCCATCCGGTCGGGCAGCAACCCGCTCTCCTTCAGCAGCAGCGCGGTCGCCACCTGGTCGCGCAGCGCCGTTCCGTAATCGCCGGACCACCAGTTGCGCGCCGGCGCGGCCAGCGCAGCGGCGAAGGCGGCCTCGGCGCGCGGCCGGTCATGCGCCAGCGCCAGCGCGGCGCCCAGTTGCGCCTTGGCGAGCGGCGTCGGCAGGGTTTCGATCCGTTCGGCCAGCACGCGCGCCGCACCCGGGCGACCCTGCCCGGCGCGGGCCAGCACGTACAGCCGATAGGGCTGGGTCGCCAGATCGAGCGGGTTGGTGCCCGAGTCATCTGCGGCGCCGGCGATGAATTTCACCGCGTCCTGCATCGCCTGATCCGGCACCGCGGCGCCGGCGGCGCGGGCACGTTGCAGGAAGTCGGTGGCGTAGACCGACAGCCAGGTCTGCGCCTCGTCGGACGCCGACCACAGGCCGAATCCGCCATCGAAGCGCTGGCGGTCCAGCACGGACTCGACGGTCCGCTGCAAGCGTCCGGCGCGATCCGGGCCGGCGATCGGCCCATCCGGCAGCACCGCCAGCGGCAGGCCGCGGCTGACCGCCTGTTCCAGGCACCATAGCGGGTAGCGTTCCAGCGCCTGCACCAGGCCCGCGACGTCGTAGCGCACCGCGCCACCGAAGCTGGCCGAGGCCTGCCAGGTACCGGGCACGAAGGCGTCCGCCGCCGGTGCAAGCCGTTCCTCGGCGCCGGGGGCGAAGTCGGCACCCGCAATCTCGGTGGTGGCGGCGCGGGCGGGGCGGATGGTGATCGCGGTCTGCCGCTGGATGTGGAACCCGTTCGGCCCGGTCACATCCAGCCGGATCACGCCGCGGCCGGCGCCGGTCGCGGTCAGTGTGGTATGCGGGAGCGCCTGGGCGCCGGGCGCCAGCGTGGCGGACAGGCGCGCCTCCCCGGCGATGGCGAGCGGCCCTTCCACCGTGACCGTCGCCGCGTCCTCACCTTGCGGCAGATCCAGATCGTGCAGCAGCACGGTCAGACGTGCCTGGTCGCCGGGCGCCAGGAAGCGCGGCAGCAGCGGCTCCGCCACCAGCGGGTCGCGCACCAGCACATCGCTGCTGGCGGCGCCGATACGTGTGCCGCTCCAGGCCACCGCCATCAGCCGCACCTGGCCGTTGAAGTCGGGAAAATCGAGCGGCAGTTCCGCCACGCCATCCGGCCCGGCCTGCACCGGCGGCACGAACAGGGTCACGGTTTTCTGCGGGATGTCCGGCAGCGCGAAGCTGCCTTCGTCACCGCCCTGGCGCAGTGCGGTTGCGGGCCCGTCGGGCGGCGCGATCAGCCGGCCCCAGTCGTCGCGGATGTCGATCCCCAACCGGCGCCGGCCGAGGAAATGGTCGGTCGGATCGGGGGAGGTAAAATTGGTGAGCCGCAGGATGCCCTCGTCCACCGCCGCCAGGCTGACCCAGGCGTTCGGCGCGGTGCGCACCCGGATCGCCGCCCGGGCGCGCGGGGTGAATTTTTCTGCGGCCTCGAACGCGACCGGCAGCTTGCGAACCCCCGGATTGATGCCGACCCAGGTGAGGCCGATGGCGCGGCCGGGGCGGGCATGGGCATCCGCCGCCGGGCGGAACACATGCACGGTGACATAAGCGCCCGGCCCCCAATCGGCCGACACCGGCACATCCACATCCGTGCCGCCGGCCGGCACCGCGACGTCGCGCAGCAGATGCACCCGGTCGGTCAGCACCAGCAGCGTCGCACGCCCGGCGAACGGCGGCGCGATGTGGATGCGCGCAGTGTCGCCCGGCGCGTAGCTGCCACGATCGGCGGAGACATCCACCCGGTCCGGCACGTCCGGGCTGTCCGACGACACCCAGCCGGAGCGGAACCGCATCGAGGTGGCGGCCATTCCGCCCGCCTGCAGCAGCTCGATCCGGTAGCGCCCGAAATCGAGCTTGCGCGCGACATGCAGCGGCGCGTCGGCGGGGATGGTGACCGCCTCGGTCTCCAGCGGCTCGGCGCGCCACACCGTCTCGTAGCGCGCCAGACTGCCGTGCATCACCAGGCGCCAGTCCGGCCGCTCCCGCACCAGGCGCAGCTTCGCCGGCATGGCGATCCGCGTCCCATCCGGCGCGACCGCGATGACGTCGAACCCGGCCTCGGTGCCGGCATCGACCGCGTTGTCGGCGAAGGCGGGCTTGATGCCAATCAGCGCGTTGTTCGGCCGGACCGGGATTTCGGTGGTGGCCAGGGCGGCGTGGCCGGATGGATCGTTTACCCCGACGGAGATCGCCGCCTTCAGCGCATGCGTGGTGTCGGGCGCGCGCGCCAGGTCGATGGCGAGCGTGGCATGACCCTGCGCATCGGTCTCCGGCAGCTTCAGGTCCTTGCTGTCGGGCGCATAGGTCTCGCCCTCCAGGCCGACACGGTAGCCGGCCAGGACCGGAAATGGCGTGGGGTCGATCACCAGCCGCATCTGCGCCTGCCCGGTCAGCCCGGCGCCGGGCGCGCCGTACAGGTAGCGCGCCGCCACCGGCAGCCGGTACGGCTGGCCGGGCACGATCGGTCCCGCGGCGGGGCCCAGATCGACCGCCATCCGGTCCGGCACGAAGGCGTCCACCCGGAACTCGGCGCGGCCGATCGGCGGCAGGCCAGGATCGGCCTTCACCTCCACGCTCCACGTCCCGCCTGGCGCGCCCTTCGACAGCGTCACCGGCAAATACACCGAGGCATCCCCGCTACGCGCCGGCGTCGTCTCCAGGAACACCTGCCCGTTCGGCCGCTTGACGGTGAAGCGGGCCGGCAGATCGACCGGCTTGCCCGCCCCGTCGCGCAGCAGCGCCATCACCCGAATTGTCTCGCCGGGCCGGTAGATGCCGCGATCGAGCCAGACATAGGCATCGAGTGGCCCCGGATCGGGCAGGCCGGCGACGCCGCGATCGGCCAGGTCGAACGCCGCCGTGTCGAGGTCGAGCAGCGTGTAATCGTGGCCGGCCAGGGCCTCGACCGCACGCGGGGCGACCGGCCCCTCGCCATGCAGCAGCGGCGCGGCGAATTTTCCGACCCCGTCCGCGTCGGTGGTGGTCTCGGCCAGGATGTCGTTGTTCTCGGCGAGCAGCCGCAGCGTCACCCCGGCGCGTGGGGCGACATCGGCATAGCCGCGCACCTGCACCGTCAACCCGTCCGAGCCGCGCCAGATGGTGGGCGCCAGGTCGGTGCGCAGGATCATCTGCACGCCGGTCGACACGTTGGGCGTGCCATCGCCGGCGCCGGCGATCAGCGCGAACAGGCCAGGGCCGGCGGAGGCGAGCGCATCCGGCAGCGGCAGCGCGGTATGGGCGGTGCGGTTCATCGCCCAGTTCGGAATCTCGGCGCTGCCCTGCCACACCACCCGACCGGACTGGTCGGTGATGCGTTCGGCATCCCAGGATTCCACCGGCTGGCCGAGCCGGGTGCTGCGGATGAAGCCGATGACGTTGCGCTCGGAGAGGCGGGCGAGGGTCAGCTTCACCGAGGACAGGTTCACCGTGCCCAGGCCGATCGCCGGGGTCTGGCCGCGCGGCAGCACGAAGAAGCGGGTATCGAAGTCGATGCGCGGGCGACGGTTGGCGATCGCGACCGACAGGGTCGTGTCCTTCACCAGGCTCAGCCCGTCCACCCCCGGCATGCCGGCGCGCAGCGTGACGCGCGTGGTGGCGCCCGAGGGCAGGCCGGAGACGCAGATCTGATCGCCCTCGCGGGTGACCGCGGCACCGGGCACCGGCGGTTCCAGCTTCACCCAGTCTTCCGGATGGAAATCGTCGCGCCGGGTCGGCGGCACGGTGAAGTCGATGCAGGCGCGCGGCGGTTCGGCCTGCGGCTCGGTGCGCACCTGGCGCACCAGGATGCCGGTGGCGCGGCGGGTCTGCGCCAGGGTTTCGCGCAGACGGGCATCGTCGGGTGCCCGCTCGACGGCTGCCTGCAGGGCCTGGATCGCCTGCGCCGGCCGATCCATCGCTTGCAGCGCGTCAGCCATCAGCAGCAGCGCGGGCACCTGGTCCGGCCCGAGATCGAACCCGGTGAAGGCGCGCCAGGCGGCCTGCAGAGCACGGCTCGGTTCGGCTGGGGTGCGATGCATCTGCGCCTGGGCGAGGGCCATCCATTGCTCCGGCTGCGCCTCGCCGAGGCCGATCCGCCGTTCCCAGGCCGCAGCGGCTGCCGGCCAGTCCTGCTTTCGGATCGCGGCATCGGCCGCCTGTTCCGCCAGATGACGCGCCTGCGGCGTGCCGCCGGCAGGGAAGCGCGCGGTCAGCGTGCGGGCGTAGGCGTTGCTATTGGTCTGCAGGCCAGGAAGGTTGAATTCATCCGCGTGCGCCGCGCCGCACGCGAGAAGCAGGACAGCCGCAAGCAGCAGCATGAGACGGCGCATGACGCTCTTCCCCTTCGATGCGGCCAGGCCCGGCATTTCCCGGGTGTCCGACGCGAGGCCGGAGTGTGACCCAGGTCTCGCGCGAACAGCGGCGCATCGCACGGTTGTGATGCATCCAACCGGCTGCGTCCATTGCTGTTTGCGGGCGTCGCTGAAACCGCGTGAGGAGATGGCGGGAAAGCCCCTGCGGTCGGTTTCGGCGGCTGACGCGCAACTGCCGCGCTCGATCGACACGCCGCCGGTCCGCACTTCAATCCGCATGTGTACATCGCTCACGACAAAGCGAAGCGGCGGTGACCCATTTTCGCCATGTTTGCGATCACTTCTTGCGCCATCCAAACGGCTCGCAAGATATCCATCCAAACGGCTCGCAAGATATTGTGAGCTTGGCACAAGAGGGGATGAACAACATGCCGAACGTGCGACCGATCCTGATCATCGAAGACGACACTTCGCTGATGGAGACATTGGTGGAGCATCTCGAACTCGAGGACGAATTCGTCGTCACCGCCGCGGCAAGTCTGGAAGACGCCGACAAGATCCTGGCACGCGACGACGCGCGATTCGATGCCGTCATCCTGGATATTGGACTGCCGGATGGTGACGGCCGCGATTACTGCGCCAAGCTGCGCCGGAACGGACACAAGATGCCGGTGATCATGCTGACCGGCGCTAACGATGAAGCCGATGTGGTGCGCGGGCTCGATTCCGGTGCCAACGATTATATCGCGAAGCCGTTCCGTTCCAGCGAGTTGCTGGCACGTCTGCGGGCGCAGCTGCGCATCTTCGATCGCAGCGAGGAAGCGGTGTTCTCGGTCGGGCCGTATACCTTCCGTCCGGCGAAGAAGCTGCTGCAGGACGTCGCGAAGAATCGGCGGATCCGGCTGACCGACAAGGAGACGGCGGTGCTGAAATTCCTGTATCGCTCCAACACGCCGGTGGATCGGCAGATCCTGATGCATGAAGTGTGGGGCTACAACGCCGCTGTGAAGACGCACACGCTGGAGACCCATATCTACCGTCTGCGTCAGAAGATCGAGCCAAACCCCGCCGTTCCGTCGCTGCTGGTCACCGAGGGCGGCGGGTATCGGCTGAAGCCGGAACAGGTGGCGAGCAACGCGGCGTAGTCCCAGCCGACTGTACGGTGTCGTGCCGGGCTCACACCCTGCATCCTGGATTTTTTCCAGGATGCGGCGTGCGCAAGTAGGGACTTTTGATGATACAGCTGTGCAGGTCGTGCGCTTTGCATGGTGCGACCTGCGCAAGTCGTGGCTTTCCATAGCGCAGCTGCGAAGTGGCGGATAGCGCGCGCGGGATGCGTGCACATGACTGCCAAAGCTGCACTGGCGCTTCTTGGCGTCGGCGCGCGAAATGCAGGTGTGTTCCAGGTCAGCCGCGGGGCGGGCTGTCGCGTTATTTCCGTTGCAGTCCCGGTGGCGAGAGGCGCCTACATTACGACTGGGTGACAATCCTCGATGGACCCGCCCGGTTGTCGCGATCCGGAGTCGGGACCGGCACAGCGGCCGTTACCCGATCTCCCGTTCGGCGGCGACCGCGTCGTCTCGGATCATGCGCCACAGGGCGGCTTCCATCGCAACCAGGTCGGGGTCCGTGACACGGCGCCCGGTCAGTGGACGATCGATGCGCAGTATCTCTCGCACCCGCCCAGGGCGACGCGACAGCACGACGATCTGATGCCCGAGCCGCACCGCCTCTGCGAGGTTATGCGTGACATAGATCGTGGTGGTGCGGGCACGCTCGATCAGCGCAACGAATTCATCCAGCAGCAGATCACGGGTTTGCGCATCCAACGCCGACAGCGGCTCGTCCATCAACAGACAGGCCGGACGCACCGCCAAGGCGCGCGCAATGCCGACGCGTTGCCGCATGCCGCCGGAGAGTTGCCGCGGCCAGGCGCCAGCAAACTCGGTCAACCCGGTCAGCGCCAGCACCTCCCGCACGCGCGCTGTACGCTCCACGCGGGGCAGCCTCCCCTCCAGCACCAGCGCGATGTTGCCGGCCACGCTGCGCCAGGGCAGCAGGGCGAAGTCCTGGAACACATAGGTCAGCGGATTGAGGCAGTCCTCGGCGATGTTCCCCTGAATGCGAACACTGCCGGACGACGGCGCCAACAAGCCGCCCATAATGCCCAGCAGGGTGGACTTGCCACACCCGGACGGACCAACCAGCACCAGTACCTCACCGGGTTCCGCGGTCAGGGTGATGTCGTCCAGCACATTCAGATCGTGATAGGCGTGCCGCACACCCGCCAGCAGCAGACGCAGGCCACCACTCATCGCGTCGGCAGAAAGCCCGTATCGATCATCGCGCTCGGATCGGTGTCGCCCTTCACCAGGCCTTGGGAGCGGAACCATTGCATCTGGGCCAGCACATCCTTCACGTCCAGCGCACCACCGGCATCATAATAGCCGACGCCTCGCAGAATCTTGTCGCGTGCGTTGGGATCGCCGGTGAACACGTATTTGGTGATCAGCGGAATCACCGCATCCGTGGTCGCATCGACAATCGGTTTGCCCTGCGCATCCAGACGCAGGAACGCGTCGCGATAATCCGCCACGCCGCGTTGATATGCCTTGGCGAAACGCTGCAATAGATCCCCGTGGGCCGAGATCATTCCGGTGGTGGTAAATACCGCGGTGATCTGGTACGGCACGATATCGCCGACCCAGCCGAGGATATGCGCCTGGCCGGATGCTGCCAGCGGCCTGGCCTGTGAGGCGATGGCGATGGTCGCGTCCACCTGTCCGGTCTGCACGGCGGCCACCATGTTGGGGACCTGCTGCACCGGGCGCAGCGTCAGGGCTTTGAGGTCGAAACCCTTCGCCTCTGCGATGCGTCCCAGCATGTAGTGGAACGATGATCCGTACTGCGTGATGGCGAAGCTGTGGCCGGGCAGTTTGTCCACCGCGGTGAGGCCGTTCGCGAAGGCCTGATTGGAGGCGAGCACTGCGGAACCTTCGTAGCCGTGCTCTTCATGCATGGCGCCGCCGATGACCTTCAGCGTGCCTTTCTCCGCCAGGTTGAAGAATCCGCCGGTGAGCGCGGTGACGCCCACATCGATGTCGCCGGAGACTGCGGCTGCAGCGATCGGCTGCGCGGCCTGGAAGAAGCGGAACGTGAGGTCGATGCCGGCGTCGCGGAAATAGCCGCGCTCCTGCGCGATGTAGAAGGGCGCGGGCGACAGGGTGTGCAACAGGCCGAGTCGCAGCGGATCGGCGGCGCGCGCCTGCGGGATGACGGCGGCGGCTGTCAGCAGGCCCAGGGCGGCGCGTCGACTGAGGGGAAATGGGTTCATAACGGCACTCATTAGGGCATTTCACCGGCGACGGGAATTCGGCGCGGCACGCGTCGGGGCGTTGCCCCGAACCCCACCAGGGGCTTTGCCCCTGGACCCCAGCAAAGGCTCAGCCTTTGCAATCATTCCGTTTGGATTGGGGAGAGGGCCGCCGGTGATGATACGCTGGTCCGAGGCCGTCACGCCCCTCCCCAACCCAAACAATATATGGTTCCGGGGGCCGGGCCCTTGGCGGGGGTTCAAGGGGCAGCGCCCCTTGATGGGGCTTCGGGGGCGACGCCCGCCGACACTTGCTACACGACCGGCTGCGCGACCTGCATCTCGCCCAGATAAGCTTCGCGGATCATCGGATTGCGCCGCAGCTCCTCCGCGGTGCCGGACAGCACCACCTGGCCGGTCTGCAGCACATAGGCGCGATGCGCGATCGACAGCGCCATGTTGGCATTCTGCTCCACCATGAAGATCGTGGTGCCCTGGCGGTTGATCTCCTGGATGATGTCGAACACCTGCTCGACGTACAGCGGCGACAGGCCCATCGACGGCTCGTCCATGCACAGCAGGCGCGGACGCGCCATCAGCGCGCGGCCCATCGCGACCATCTGCTGCTCACCGCCGGACAGCGTGCCGGCGATCTGGTTGCGGCGTTCCTTGACGCGCGGGAACAGCGTGTAGACGCGCTCCAGGTCCTGGTCGAACTCCGCGCCGCGCTTGCGCAGGTAGGCGCCCATCTCCAGGTTCTCGAACACCGTCATGCGCGGGAACAGCCGGCGCGCTTCCAGCACCGGCGCGATGCCGCGGCGCACGCGTTCCGCGGTGGGCATGCTTCTCGATCGCCTGGCCCTCGAAGATCACCGAGCCGCGGGTGGGACGCACCACGCCCATGATCGTCTTCATGGTGGTGGACTTGCCGCAGGCGTTGCCGCCGAGCAGGGCGATGATCTCGCCCTTCTCGATGGCGTAGTTGACCTTCTTCAGGACGTGCAGATCGCCGTAGTAGGTGTCGACGTCCTTGAACTCAAGCAGCATGGCGATGGTCCTGCGGTAACGGAGTCATGGCTGGGCTTGACCCGGCCATCGCCCCAGGCGATGGCGCACGTATGGTGGGGTGTGGAGATCGTTCGGGGGTGGATGGCCGGGTCAAGCCCGGCCATGACACGATGGCGCCGGCCATGGCACGCATGGCGGTGGCGGTGACGCGCATGGCGCCGGCCGTGACACGGGGGCTGGCATCAGGCTGCCCCCGCGCGGCGGCCTGCGCGTTGCGGCCGAGATAGGCGCGCAGCACTTCCTCGTTCTGGCGCACTTCGGTCGGCGTGCCGTGCGCGATCACCTCGCCATGGTCCAGCACGTACACCGTGTCCGCCAGCGTGGTGACCACGTCCAGCTTGTGCTCGATCAGCAGCACCGTCAGGCCCAGCCCGTTCAGGCTTTTGACCTGCTCGGCCAGTTCCAGCGTCTCGGCCGGGTTCATGCCGGCGGTCGGCTCGTCCAGCAGCAGGATCTTCGGGCGCGATGCCAGGGCGCGGGCGATCTCGATGCGGCGGCGATTGGCGTAGGACAGGCCGCTGCACCATCTGGCGCCGCGCGCGGTGTCAGCCGGTTGCCGAAGATCGCGAAGATCTCCATCGCCCATTCGCGCGCCGCACGCTCCTCCCGGCCATGGTGCCCGGCGGACGCAGGATCGCGGCGAAGGACGCCGGTCTTCAGCCGCGTATGCTGGCCGATCAGCGCGTTGTCCATCACCGTCAGGTTGGTGAACAGCCGCAGGTTCTGGAAGGTGCGGGCGATGCCCTTCTCCAGGATCTTGTGCGGCGGCAGGCGCGATGATCTCCTCGCCATGGAACCGGATGGAACCGCCTTCCGCGTGCACCAGGCCGGTGATCACGTTGAACAGCGTCGATTTGCCGGAGCCGTTCGGGCCGATCACCGCCACCACGCCGCCTTTCGGCACCACCAGATCGACCTTGTCCAGCGCGGTCAGGCCGCCGAACCGCACCGTGACGCCCTTCACTTCCAGCGCCGGTTCGCCGGTGCGCGTCTCGCCGCCCAGGCCGTGCAGCTTCAGGTCGGTGAAGCCGCCGCGCCGGACTTCGGCGTGCTGCTGCTCGAAGCTCAGCGCCGCCTGGTCGCGCGACCGCCGGGATCAGCCCCTGGCGGCGATACAGCATCATCAGCACCAGGATGATGCCGAAGATCAGCTCGATCGCCTGCACCAGATCGACCTGCTGCAGCGCAGTCGCTGCCGACCAGCCGGCCGAGTGCGTGCATCCAGCCGGTCAGGTCCTGCAGCCACCAGGATTGCAGCAGCTGCAGGATGAACGGCGCCCAGCACCACGCCCCAGACGCTGCCGATGCCGCCGAGCACGACCATCACCAGGATCATGACCGAGACCGGGAAGCCGAACATCTCCGGCGTCGCGGTCTGCAACTTGGCGACGTAGAACACGCCGGTCATGCCGGCGAACGCGGCGCCGATGGCGAAGGCCAGCAGCTTGAACTTGGTCAGATCGACGCCCATCGCCGACGCCGCGATCTCATCCTCGCGGATCGCCATCCAGGCTCGGCCGATGCGCGAATCGCGCAGCCGGATGGAGACGAAGATCAGCAAGGCGACCATCGACGATCGCCACGTAATAGTACGGCGTGGCATTGACGCCGAAGCTCCAGCCGAACAGATGCGGCGCGGCAACGCCGTTCAGGCCCGCCGCGCCGTTGGTCAGGCCGGACCAGTTGCGCACCACGATCGGCACGATCTCGCCGAAGCCCAGCGTGACGATGGCCAGGTAGTCGCCGCGCAGCCGCAAGGTCGGCGCACCGAACAGCACGCCCCAGAACGCGGCGAACGCCGCGGCCGAGCGGCAGCGCCAGCCAGAACGACAGGGTGAAATGCACCACGCTGCCGGTCGCCGGTTTCCGCCGGGCAATTTCGCCACCAGGCCCAGATACTGGAACGGCTCCCAGAACTCGCTCCACGTGCGGCATCACCTGGAACGCGGTCAGGATGCCGTAGGTGTAGGCGCCGATGGCGAAGAACGCGGCGTAGCCCAGGTCGAGCAGGCCGGCGAAGCCCACCACGATGTTGAGGCCCAGCGCCAGCGTGGCATAGGCGAGCGGCGTTGGCCATGCTGTCGATGTCGGCGTCGTTGCCGTTCCACAGCGGGAACAGCAACGCGGCGATCAGCACCAGTGCCAGTCAGCAGCTGCCTGCGCCGCACCTCCGGAATCCAGGCGATGGGCCGCATCAGCAGCGAAGGCGATGCGGCGGATAGCGCTGTCGGTCATGTCCGTCGCCCCGTCAGGACTTGTTCGGCGCGACGCGCCCCAGCAGACCGGCTGGCCTGAACACCAGCACCAGCACCAGGATCGAGAAGATGATCACGTCGGTCCAGGCGGTGGCGATGAACTGCCCGCCCATCGCCTCGACCAGGCCGATGATCACGCCGCCGACCATGGCGCCCGGCACGTTGCCGATGCCGCCCAGCACCGCGGCGGTGAAGGCGCGCAGGCCGGCGGTGAAGCCGATGATGAAGCTGGTGAAGTTGTAGTACAGCCCAAAGATCAGTCCCGCCGCTCCGGCCAGCGCGGAGCCGAGGAAGAACGCCATCATGATGACGCGGTCGACCTCCACGCCCATCATGCGGCGCCGCCTCCGGGATCCTGCGCGGTGGCGCGCATCGCCTTGCCGATGCTTGGAGCGCTGCACGAAGTAGTACAGGCCCAGCATCAGCACGAGCGACGACGATCCAGATCAGCACCACCCGCAGATCCAGCACCGCGCCACCGATATGCCAGCGGATCGTCGGCATCGGGTTGGGGAAGTTCTTCGCGCCTCCGCCCCGACAGCCCAGCAGGATGATGTTGAACAGGATGTAGGAGACGCCGATGGTGGTGATCATCGCCGCCGGCCCCTTGACGTTGCGCAAGGGTCGCAGGCTCAGCCGCTCGATCACCACGCCCAGCACGCCGGACGCCACCATGGTGACGACGAAGGCGACGAACAGCACGGCGAACAGCGGCAGCCCGGTCAGGATGACATCCTGACCGGTCAGACCGAACATCTGCAGCACCCACATGGCGATGAAGCTGCCCACCATGAACACGTTGAAATGGGCGAAGTTGATCAACTCCAGGATGCCGTAGACCAGGGTGAACCCCAGCGCGAGCAATGCATACATCGCGCCCAGGCTCAGCCCGTTGATCGTCTGCTGCAGCAGCAGATCGGAGAACGTCATCGTGCGGCGATCAGGACTGCGGCGCCACGCCGATGTAGTTCGTACTGCTGCGGACGCATCGTCCAGCGGCGCCTTGGTGTCCTTCTTGATCTGGAACACGCTGACCGTGCGGTCCGGCCAGGTCGCCGTTGGTGTCGAACGACACGACGCCCTGGATGGTCGGCACCTTGGCGGTCTGGATGGCGTCGCGCACGGCATGGCGGGTCACCGGCTTGCCGCTGGCGACCACGCGCTTCACCGCGTCGATGATCACCAGTGCGGCGTCATAGGCGGTGATCGAGTAGTCTTCCGGCGCGACGCCGCATCGTCCCTTGTACGCCTTGACGAAGTCGGAGGCCTTGGTCGTCGCCGGTCAGATGCGGCGACGGCGATGGTCGCGTACCAGCCCTCGGCCGCGGGGAAGCCGACGCCGGTCAGGAAGCGTGGCGCCGAACACGCCGTCGCCGCCGGCCTTGATCATGTTCGGAATGATGTCGTAGGCCTGCTTGGCCAGCTTCACGCCGGCCTGGCCGACGCCGCCATAGTAGATGGCGTCCGGGTTCAGCGACTTGATCTTGGTCAGGATGCGTCGTGTAGTCGGCGGCCTTCGGGTCCAGCCGGTCGCGGCCCAGCACCTTCATGCCCTTCTTCTTCGCCTGCGCCTCGAACGCATCGGCCATGCCGACGCCGTACGCGCCGCTGTCGTCCAGGATGTAGACGCTCTTCACGTGCAGCGTCTCGGCCATGAAGTTGGCCATGTTCGGGCCCTGGTAGGCGTCCGTGGTCACGGTGCGGAAGTAGATCGGCTTGCCGGCCGGACGATACTGCTGGGCGAAGCTGGGATTGGTGATGTCCGGATTGGTGGAGGCGGGGGTGATGGTGGCGAGGTCGCCCTCGCTGAGGATCGGCGTCATCGCCTTGCCGGCGCCGCTCATCATCCGGGCCGACGGCGGCGACCACCTGCTTGTCGGCGACCATCTTGCGGGCATTGGTGGCGGCCTGCGCCGGATCGTACTGGCCGGCGGTGGCGGTGCCATCGTCCAGCACCATCAGCTCGAACTTGTAGCCGGGCACGGCGTTGGCCTGATTGGCGGCGTCGAACGCCATGACGATGCCGTTCTTGATTCGCATGGCGCTTTCGGCGTCCGCGCCGGTCAGCGAAAGGTCGACACCGATCTTGAGCACCTTGTCGGCGGCAAGTGCAGCACGCCCGCCGAAACCCAGCGCGCCAGCAAGGGCGGTGGTACGCAAACAATTGGGCGGCTGCGCGACGAGTTATCATTTGATGAGTCTCCCTGCTTTTGCATGATCCGGGCCACCGGACCCGCCGGCCACCCGAGCCTTCCCCGAGTCCGCAAAGCTTTGAACGCAGTTTGCCGTCTCGGCAAGCGCCATTGTGCAGAATGTGGCGACCTGATGATCTGTCCAGGTGCCGGTCACACATGGAATGCCGGTTTTACCGGCGCCTCAGGACAGCTTGCGGACGCAGCGACCATGCCGTCACACACGAAACCAATCGATGCGCTCCTCGGGACTGGCCCAACAGACACTCCCACGTGCACAACTCGCGGGTTGGGCACGTCCGGTTTGCCTCGCGGCCAGAGCCCGTTTCCGTCATGGCCGGAGCCGTTTCGCGTCATGGCCGGGCTTGACCCGGCCATCTACACCGGAACGCTCGGGTCGCGCAGCACGCGCAATCTTTGGTGGCTGCCCGGGGTCGAGTCCGGCCATGACCACAAGCCGAGCCCTGAGCAAGCCTGGGCATGACGGGATAATATGCAGTTCCTGTCCCGCATTTTCCTTTATCGCAACACGCTCGGCCCTTCGCCCGCCGCGACGGCGGCCCCCCGGCTCCACCTGTTACATCTGGGAGATCCGACACCATGCCCGTGCTCGACCGCTTCCGCCTCGACGGCAAACGTCTGTTCATCACCGGCGGCAGCCGCGGGCTCGGCCGTGAGATGGCGCTCGCCATCGCCGAGGCCGGCGCCGACGTGATCCTGGTCGGCCGCGACGCCGACAGCCTGGCACAGACCGCTGCCGATATCCGGGCGCGCGGCCGCACCGCTCGGACCATCCAGGCCGACGCCGCCTCCCCCGCAACCTGCGAGCAAGCCTGCCGCGACGCCCTCGCGCTCGGCCCGATCGACATCCTGATCAACAATATCGGCGGCCGCCGCATCAACGTTCCAATCGAGGACGAATCGCTGGAAACCTGGCAGCAGATGCTGGACCTCAACCTGACCAGCACCTTCCTGTGCACCAAGCTGATCGGTGGCGCGATGCGGGCGCGCGGACAAGGCGGGCGGGTGATCAACATCGCCTCGATCAGCGGCATCATCGCCAATCGCGATGTCGGCGGCCGGCATTACGAAACAGCAAAAGCCGCTGTGCTGCACTTCACCCGCGTCACCGCCGCGGACTGGGCGCCATCCGGCATCACGGTGAATGCCATCCTGCCCGGTGGCTTCATGACCGAGCCCAATCAGCGCTGGGCGCGCGAGCAGCCGGAGATCATCGAGAGCTTCAAGGCGCAGATCCCGATGGGCGCGTTCGGCCAGCCGGAAGATCTCGGCCCGCTCGCCGTTTACCTGGCGAGCGACGCCGCGCGCTACATGACCGGCGCCGCGCTGGTGATCGACGGCGGCTATACGCTGTGGTGACTACTTCGCCTTGTCGGCCAGCGCCTTCACCTCGTCCATCGCCTCGGTGAAGCGCTGGTTCAGCAGACGCAGCGCCTCGGCGTTGGATTGCTGGATCAGGTCGCGCAGCTCGGTCATGTTGGCCACGGCGCGCTGATAGGCCTGCTTCAGCATGTCCGCCTGTCGAGCCGCCTTCGCCTGCGGCGTTTCCGTCGTCGCGAGGGCGCGCATTGCCTCGGTCAACTCGCCCATGCTCTGCTGCATGATCTCCATATGCCGCCGCGCCACCGCCTGGGCGCCTTCCAGCGCCACCCGGTTGGCGGCTGTGAAGGTCTCCATGTTGCGCCGGTTGGCCGACACGAACGCCTCCATGTCCGGCATCAAGGGCAGCTTCATCTCGCCGAACAGCTTGGTGAAATCGGGAAATTCCGGGCCCGGCGAGGGCTTCGCGCCGCCAGGCTTGGACTGGGGACCGGTCGCCATGGTTCGGCTCCTGTTGCTGTCTGAGGGTCTGGCAAGCTTACGACGGCAAGCCGGCGACCGCCACCGCCTCAGGCCAAAGGCGGGTCGACGACCGGATCCTCAGGCGAAGGCGGCGGTTCCGGCTCGGTCAGCGCGCTCTCGGCCGAGACGTCGGCAGCCGATTGGCGGCCACTGCGACCGATCCAGGACGCCGCCTGTTCGGCGCGCGCCAGGGCCGCATCCAGCGCTGCCATGGTGCCGGACAGGTCGGCGCTGTCATCCCGCTCCCAGGCCCGCAGCGTCCATAGCCACACCCCAACCAGGCCGCGCACCCGCAACTCGCCGCGCAGTCCGGCCGCACCGACCCCCGCCGCTTGCAGCATCCAGCGCATGCTTCGCCGTGTCGCGCAGGCCAGCAGCATTGCCGTCGGCGGATCGCGCGGCAGCGCCCGCAATAGCGCGATAACACCGGCACGGTGGGCCTGCAGCGCGTCGAACCGGCGCATCAGCAGGTCGAACAGCCGGTCGCGCACGGGACCTTCGGCCGGTGCGTCGGTCAGCGCCGCCTGGTCGGCCAACCGGCCGAACCGCAGCAGCACCGAGGCGCGACCGGGAAAGCGCGCGCGAACCTCGGCCAGAGGCAGCGCCGCCGCCCGCGCCGCCTCCACCAGGCTGACCTGGTGCCAGCCGCGCTCCGCCGCCTGCTGGAACACCGCGCCAATCAGAGCCGTGTCGAATGCCGCATCATCCATGTCGCTCACACGAATTGCCGTCACGCATCCTCAGCCAGCCAGCTCGCGCGACCGGGCGGTCGCCGCGGCGATCGCGCGGCTGAGCGCGCTGGGCCAGGCATCCTGCGCCATCAGCACGCGCAACGCCGCCTCAGTGGTGCCGGCCGGGCTGGTCACCGCCTTGCGCAACTCCGCCGCTGCCTCGGGGCTGGCGGCCAGCAGCGCACCCGAGCCGGAGACGGTCTGCCGCGCCAGCAGCCGCGCCAGATCGGGCGGGATGCCCTGCTCGATCGCCGCCTGCTCCATCAATTCCGCCAGCAGGAAGACATAGGCCGGTCCACTGCCCGACACCGCCGTCACCGGATCGAGCAATGCCTCCTGCTCCGCCCAGGCCACCACGCCGATCGCCTGCAGCAACCGCTCGCACAACGCGCGCTGCGCGGCGTCCACACCGGCACCGGGGGTAGCGACGGTCACGCCCTGGCGCACCGCGGCCGGCGTGTTCGGCATCGCGCGGACGATGGCCGCCGCCTCACCCACCAGAGAGCGGATGCCGGCGATGGTCCGGCCGGCCATGATCGACAGGAACACCGCCTGGCCGGCGAAACGCGCGTAGGCCGGCAGGGTCGCCGCGGCATTCTGCGGCTTTACCGCGAGCACGATCGCCGCGGGCGCGAAACCGGCTGGCAGGGCGGCGGCATCCGCCACCACGGTCAGGTCGGTGCCGGCATGTCTTGCGGCATCCGGCGCCGGGTCCACCGCGACCGAGGGCGACAGGCCGCGCTCGCGCCAGCCGGCCAGCATGGCGCTGCCCATGCGCCCGCAGCCGACCAGCAGAATCGGCGGGATGGCGGCGGTCATCGGCGGGGATCGCGGCGACAGCGGGACCCGGCCGGGCCCCGCGCCGGCCGCAACCGGACCGGCGCGGCCCATGTTCGGACCGGCCCGGCCCGCACCTGGCGCCAGGCCGCCGGCATGTCCCGGCTGATGTCTTCGATGCGGGCTAAGTCCGCGGCGGGGCAGGTCCGCTTCCGGTCATGGCCGAGCCTTACCCGGCCATCTCCACCGGAACGATCGGGTGGCGCAGCACGCGCTGCATGCTCTTTCGGGGGTGGATGGCCGGGTCGAGTCCGGCCATGACGCGTGAGGCCCGCGCGCTGCATGGTCTTTCGGGGGTGGATGGCCGGGTCAAGCCCGGCCATGACGGGACGTGTCCCGACCATCGCGAGAAATGCCCCGGCCCTGACGGAAATTGTGCAGCGCGCATGCGGCGTTTGCTCTGGCTCAACCCGCATGGCTCATGCCTCCCCCACGCAGTCCAGCATGGCGGCGGCCAGCGCCTCCTGCGGCGTCTTGCCGCCCCACAGGACGAACTGGAACGCCGGAAAGAACCGCTCGCACTCCGTCAGCGCAATATCCACCATGTCCTCCAGGCTTTCCGCGGAGGCGCCCGGCGCACCGCGGAGCAGCACGGAATGGCGGAACACCGGCATCCCATCGTCACTTTCCAGGCCGAAATGGCCTATCCACAGCCGCTCATTGGCGAGCGCGAGCAGCTCATACAGCATCGCGCGCTGTCGTTCCGGTACTTTCAGGTCGAAGGCGCAGGTGAAGTGCATGGCGCTGATCTCATGCGACCAGTTGAAATACAGGCCGTAATCGCACCATCGCCCGGGCGCTTCGGCCGCCATTTCCGATTCACTGCGGCGGTCGAAACTCCAGTCGTTGGCGGCGACGATCTGCTCCATCACGTCAAGCGGATTGGCGGCAGGTTCGAAGGAGGTGGTCAGCGTGGCTGACATGCGGGGTCTCCCATCTGCAGGAAGGCCGGGCGCGGGCCCCAGCGACTCGGGCGGTCTCCAAATCCGAAATCCCGTGGATTCGCGCTGAGTTACCCACGAATCCTAGCCTAACGACCCAACCGGCCGCACCGCAAGCCTCACTCGCTGGTCTTTGGTGCCGTCTCCAGCCCCGACACCCTGGCCTCCAGCACCGCAAGCCGTTCGAGCACATCGGCCAGCTTCGCCTCCGCCGCCTCCTGCCCGGCCCGGGCATTGGCCGCCAGTTCGGCGACCGCATCGAAATCCTCCCGCCGCACCAGGTCCAACCGGCGCACCGCCTCATCGATGCGGGAGCGGACCATCGCCTCTGCCTCCTCGCGCAGGCCGGCGAGGGCCGAGATCGCCCCGCCCGCCACGCCGGCCAGATCATCGAAGAAACGCGGACGATCACTCATGGCTTGTTCTCCTGCGGGCTGTTCAGATGGCTTCCGCCAGGCCCCGGTGACACGTATAACGTCGCATCATGATCCTGGTCACCGGCGGCACCGGCTTCATTGGCT
Organism: uncultured Alphaproteobacteria bacterium; assembly: GCA_963789495.1. Taxonomy (GTDB): domain Bacteria; phylum Pseudomonadota; class Alphaproteobacteria; order Acetobacterales; family Acetobacteraceae; genus CAWBLP01. The sequence goes on along the minus strand of CAWBLP010000006.1, from coordinate 81,151 downwards.
CCAACCTGCAGGCCGCGCTGGTGCGGCGCGGGCATGAGACGGTTGTCGCCGACTGGTTCGGCAGCGAGGGCAAGTGGCGCAACCTCGGCAAGCATCCGCCGAGCCGCCTGATCCCGCCGGGTGAGCTGGAGGCTTTTCTCGACAGCCGGCCGCCGCTGGAGATGGTGTTCCACCTGGGCGCGGTCAGCGAGACCACAGCGGTGGACGGCGACCACACCTGGTCCACCAATGTGGAGCTGAGCCGCCGCATCTGGGAGTGGTGCGCCGATCGCGGTGTGCGGCTGGTCTATGCGTCCTCGGCCGCGACCTACGGGGACGGCAGCCAGGGGTTCGACGACAATTTCACCCTGCCCGCGCTGCAGGCGCTGCGTCCGCTCAACCTGTACGGCTGGACCAAGCACGCCTTCGACCTCCTGGTTGCCCGCACCCTGGCCAACCGCCAGCCGCGCCCGCCGCAATGGGCGGGGCTGAAGTTCTTCAACGTGTACGGCCCGAATGAATACCACAAGGGCCGGATGATCTCGGTGGTCAAGGTCAAGCATGACGAGGTCGCCGGCGGCGGTCCCGCGCGGCTGTTCCGCTCCGACCAGCCGGGCCTGGCGGACGGCGCACAGGCTCGCGACTTCATCTGGGTGGGCGACGTGGTCGAGGTGATGCTGTGGCTGTTGGACAAGCCCGCGGTCAATGGGCTGTTCAATGTTGGCACCGGGCAGGCGCGTACCTATCTGGATTTAGCGCATGCGGTCTGCGACGCGGCCGGCCGGCCGCGTCAGGTGGAATTCATCGACATGCCGAACAACCTGCGCGGCCAGTACCAGTCGTTCACGCAGGCACCGATGGATCGTCTGCGCTCCGCCGGATACGGGGGCCAGTTCACCCCGCTCGAGGAAGGCGTGCGCCGCTATGTTCAGGACTACCTGGACAACGCCGACCCCTATGCCTGATCCGGGCCTGATCCGGCGGGCGTTACCTTGCCACCGGCGGCAAGGTTGCGTTCTTGGGGCGCTGCCGGTTTCGCGCGATAGGACATGAACCGTTACCATGACCCAGCTACCTGACCCCGTGCAGCCTGACTCCATGCAGCCTGGCCCCGTGCAGCTTGGCCCCGGCCAACCCACGGGCGAGCGATCGTTCTGGCTGGGGATCCGCCGTGGCCTGGTCGGGCATTGCCCGGCTTGCGGCCAGGGCCGTCTGTTCAGCGGCTTCCTGAAAGTGTCCTCGCACTGCAGCCATTGCGCGGCCGACAACACGGTCTACCCGTCGGACGACTTTCCGCCTTACCTCACCATCCTGGTGGTCGGCCACGTGCTGGTGCCGCTGGTCTTCCTGGTGGAGCGGGCCTACGCCCCGTCACTCTGGGTGCAGGCGGCGATCTGGCTGCCGGTGACCTCGCTGCTGTGCCTGGCGCTGCTACCGGTCATGAAGGGCGGCACGGTGGGACTGTGCTGGGCCACCGGGCTGGTGCGCGGCGAGCAGACACCCGGCTGAGACAGACCCCGGGCTGAGAAGACCGCGGGCTGAGACAGATCCCGCGGCCAGCCGGCAGGCAGGGGTACGCCAATCGCCATGCCGGCCCGACATCCGTTATGCCGCCCTCCCACCATTGTGCCGGCCCCACCGAGTGTCCGGGCTTGGCCCCCTTGGGCGTCGAGATAGCGGCTCACCCAACCAAACCGCGTCGTGCCGGCGCAGGCCCGGCATCCACGGGCCGGCTGCGGCGGACCGCGGGCCTTGCCGCCCCATGCCAGGACTGCCGATGCGATCGCGTCCTGATGTCGGCGCAAGCGAAATGCCGGTTTGTTGCAGACCGGCCGTGGATGCCGGGCCCGCCCTTAGGCTCGACGCGATAGGCATCGTCATTGGCTATCCCAGTGTTGTGATCCCGACGCCGGAATACCGTCCGTCCACAAGGTCACTGGCCGGTTCTGCCGCCAGCGTCGGATCGAACCGCCAGGGTGGGATCGACCCGCGAGGGCCGGAACACGGACGCGCACTGGCCGCGCGATTTTGCCGCCGCACCTACCCGATCGCCCGCGCTTCTGTCAGTCTGCCCGGGTCCGTCAGCCTGACCGGAGTTTCCACGATGAACGATGCCCCCACCGTCATGCCCGCCATCGTCGACCTGGCACAGCGCGTGCTGCCCGCCGGCAGCTTCGGCAACCTGGCCGGCGACATCATCATCCGCGAGGGTCGCGGCGGCCATGTCACCGATGTGACCGGGCGCGACTACCTGGACTTCCTGCTTGGCTCGGGGCCGATGTTCGTCGGTCACAGCCACCCCGAGGTGCTGGAGGCGGTGCGCGCCCAGATCGAGCGCGGCTTCACCTTCTTCGCCAACAACGAATACGGCATCCGCCTCGCCGCCGAACTGGTCGACGCCGTCGCCTGCGCGGACCAGGTGCGGTTCGTCTCCTCCGGGACCGAAGCCGACGCCCTGGCCATGCGCATGGCGCGCGCGTTCCGCGGCCGCGACAAGATCATGAAATTCGAAGGCGGCTTCCACGGCATCAGCGACGCGGCGATGATGAGCTGGGCGCCGAAGCGGCCCGGCAACTTCCCGCAGGCGGTGCCGGACTCCCCTGGCATTCCGCGCAGCGTCGCCGGCGACCTGGTGATCGCGCCCTACAACGACGCCGAGATGGCGGCGAGCCTGATCCATGAGCACCGCAACGACCTCGCCGCGGTGATCGTCGAGCCGTTCCAGCGCCTGCTGCCGCCCAAGCCAGGCTTCCTCGCGGCTCTGCGCAAGGCGACGCAGGAGGCCGGCGTGCTGCTGATCTTCGACGAGATCGTCACCGGCTTCCGCTTCGCCTATGGCGGCGCGCAGGAATATTACGGTGTGGTCCCCGACCTGTGCACACTCGGAAAAATCATCGGTGGCGGCTTCCCGCTGGCCGCGGTGGCCGGGCGGGCCGACATCATGGCGCAGTTCGACAAGGGGAAGGTGGGCGACGACCGGTTCCTGCCGCAGATCGGCACGCTGTCCGGCAATCCGGTCGCGTCGGTGGCGGGCCTGGCCACGCTGTCGATCCTGAAGCGGCCCGGCACCTATGAGTCGGTGTTCGCCACCGGACGTACGCTGAAGGAGGGTCTGGCGAAGGCGCTGCGCGATGCCGGCCTGCCGGGCCAGGTGATCGGCGAGCCGGTGCTGTTCGATGCGTTTTTTGCCAGTGGGGATCTGACGGATTACCGCGCAACGATGCGGGCCGACGGCGCGATGATGGGCCGCTTCAATCGCAGCCTGCGGGAGCAGGGTGTGCTGAAGGGGGATTCGAAGATCTACGTGTCGCTGGCGCACGATGCGGCGGATGTGCGGCAGGCGCTGGAGGCGTTTGCGGTGGCGGCGAAGGCAGCGGGCTGAAGCAAGCGTCGGGGCGTTGCCCCGAACCCCACCAGGAGGCGTTGCCTCCTTGTATCTCTCCCGCGCTCCCGTCCCGTGGTAGAATTGCGGTGTCGGGTGCGGATGGAACCCCGTTGCCTCCTGGGGCGAGCGAGCCCGTGGTCCAGCGCGGGGTGCCATCCGCGACGTCATCCCTGAGCCCGAACAGTCGCCCGGGCCGCTCGTCGAGCCCGCATCAGCAAGGACGGGATCCCATGGATGCGACACACTCCGCTGCGTGCTTCGTCGGCATCGATGTCGGCAAGGCGCATATCGACGTTTTCGTTCACCCGTCCGGCGCAGCGTTTCGCCTGAACCGCGATGCGGCGGGCCTCGACGATCTGCTGGTGCGGCTGCGACCGTGCGCGCCGACCTTGATCGTGCTGGAAGCGACCGGCGGCTTCGAGCGGGTCGTGACGGCGGCGCTGTGGGGTGCCGGCCTGCCGGTGGCGGTGGTCAACCCGCGGCAGATCCGCGATTTCGCCCGCGCGAGCGGTTGTCTGGCCAAGACCGATCGGTTGGATCCGCGGGTCATTGCCGGTTTCGCTGCGGCGATCCGACCGGAACAACGGCCGCAACCGGACGCGGCGGCGTGTGAGCTGGCGGACCTGGTCGCGCGCCGGCGTCAACTGGTGGAGATGATCAGCACCGAGACGATGCGCTCGCAGCAGGCAAGGCTTGCGGCGGTCCGCCGCCAGTTGGCGGCGCATCTGGCGTGGCTGAACAAGGCGTTGAGCCAGCTCGACGCCGATCTGGACGCCGCGGTGCGGGCGAGCCCGGCGTGGTGCGAGCGGGCGGCGCTGCTGCTGTCGGTGCCCGGTGTCGGCGCTGCCACCACCCGGACGCTGCTGGCGGATTTGCCTGAACTGGGCAGCCTCGACCGGCGTCGCATCGCCGCGCTGGTGGGTGTCGCTCCGGTTGCGCATGACAGTGGTCAGCACCATGGCACGCGGCATATCCGCGGCGGGCGCGGCGCGGTGCGAGCGGCGCTCTACATGGCCGCCTGGATCGGCAGCCGATGGAACCCGGTGCTGAAGGAGACGTACCAGCGCCTTCGGGCGGCCGGCAAGCCGCGCAAGGTGGCTCTGGTTGCGTGCATGCGACGCTTGCTGACGATCCTCAACGCGATGGTGCGGAACAACACGCCATGGCGCGCCGCGTGAAGGACGCTGTCGTGCCGACTGAAGCCAGGCCTGGGGCGGGCGGCGTCGGGTCAAGACCGAAGTCGCCGCAGGCGATGGCGCGCAGCGTCAGTCTTGAGGCGACGCCGCCCGCGCCGGACAATGAAAAGGCGACACGACGCTTGACAACCAAGACAGTCGCTGGACCTCCAGCAAAGGCACAGCCTTTGCAATCGGATTCGGTTTGGGGTGGGGAGGGGGCGCGACCGTCCCCGATCACACGAGCATCGCGCAACGGCCCCCTCCCCGCCCCAAACAGAGTCGGTTCCAAGGGCCGGGCCCTTGGCGGGGATGCAAAGGGGCAGCGCCCCTTGCTGGGGATTCGGGGGCGAAGCCCCCGCCGCTCAGCGCCCGTGGAAGCGCGGTCGACGCTTCTCGTTGAACGCCGCCACCGCCTCCCGATGGTCCTCGGTCTGCGCCGTGCGCGCCTGGTGCACCGCCTCCATCTCCAGCACCACCGGGAACGGCTCGGTTTCCGCCGCATGCAGGTTGCGCTTCATATAGCCGAAGGTCACCCGCGGCCCGTCCGCGATGCGGCGCGCCAGGGCCATGGTCTCGGCCTGCAGCATTACATCGTCCGTCACGCGGCTCACCATGCCGATCGCCGCCGCCGTCGCACTGTCGATGATGTCGCCAAGCAGATAGAGCTCGCGCGCCTTGGCGGTTCCCACCAGTCGGGTCAGCAGCCAGGAACCACCGAAATCACCGGATAATCCCACCTTCCCGAATCCGGTACCAAACCGGGCGGACCGCGCGGCGATGCGTATGTCGCAGGCCAGCGCCAGGCCCAGCCCGGCGCCCACCGCCACGCCGTTCACCATGCCCAGCACCACCTTCGGCATGGCCCGCATCAGCAGCGGAATCTGGTGCATGCGACGAATGCCATCCGCACGCTGCTCGAAATTGCGCGGCGCGCGGGTGGCCATCGACTTCACGTCACCGCCGGCGCAGAAGCCGTTGCCCGCGCCGGTGATCACGACGCAGCCGACCGCATCGTCATGGGCGCAGTGCTGCAACGCGTCGAACAACCCGGTCAGCATGTCGGGCGACAGCGCATTCAACCGCTCGGGGCGGTTCAACGTCAGGACGGCGACACCGTCCTCGATCGATTGGAAAAGATCGGGCATCGCTTCCTCCGCGTTATGGCGGCACAGCTTGGCGATCGCACCCCGCAGGGGCAACACTGCGACCGACTGGTGAGAAGGACTGAGCCATGGATCTGACGTTGGACGGCAAGCTGCGCATCGGAATCCAAACAATTCATCGCCGCACCGAGCCGGCCACCGCCCCCTGGCAGCCGCGCATCGACGAGCTGGTGGCGCTGGTGGAGCTGATCGATCGCAGCGGCTACGATTCCCTGTGGGTCGGCGACCATGTGTCGTTCGCCGTGCCGGTGCTCGATCCGCTGCTGCAACTCGCGCAGGCAGCCGTGGTGAGCCGGCGGCTGACCCTCGGCACCTCGGTCTATCTGCTGCCGCTGCGGCATCCCGCCCCAGTGGCCAAGCAGGTCTCGACGCTGGACCACATGACCGAGGGCCGGCTGATCTTCGGCGTCGGCGTCGGCGGCGAATTTCCCAAGGAATACGAGCTGTGCGGCGTGCCGCGAAACGAGCGGGGCGCGCGGCTGGCGGAAGGCGTGGACGTGCTGCGCAAGCTGTGGAGCGGCGAGAAGGTCAGCCATTCCGGCCGGTTCTATGGCCCGTTCACCGAGGTGGCGATGCGTCCGGCGGCGCGCCAACCAGGCGGCCCGCCGCTGTGGTTCGCCGGTCGCACGGATGCGGCGCTGCAGCGGATCGGCAGGCTGGGCGACGGCTACCTGTCCTATGTCGTAACACCGGAGATGTACACCGCCGCCCTGGAAAAGATCGCCACCGCCGCAACCCAAGCCGGCCGCCAGCCAACGCCGTTCGGCACCGGCCATCTGCTGTTCGCGCGACTGGACGACACCTATGAGCAGGCGCTGGACGCCGCGACCGAAACGCTCAGCGTCCGCTACGCGATGGACTTCCGCAAACCCGCGATGCGCTACTGCGCGCTCGGCACGCCGCAGATGGTGGCCGAACGCATTCGCGAATTCCACCAGGCCGGCGTGCGTCATGTGATTCTCGATCTGCTGGGCCCCTACGAGCAGCGCCACGATCAGATCGCATGGTTTGCCGCGGAGGCGATGCCGCTGCTGCGCGACCTGATGTGAGCCCGACCGCCCCCCCAACGTCTGACGCGAGTCTGACGCGCCAACGAAGCCTTCCTGACACCCGCCGTTCACGCCCGCCCCAGCGCCGCCATCAGACTCAGCCGGTTTCCGACGGTTGAACGCGCCATCCACCTGCGACCGATGCGGCTGGCGCGGATTGTAGTCTGTCCCATCCGGCGTCACGGCGCTCCACCGTCACGCCGCGAGCGTCGTCATTCCCGTTCCAGCGCCGCCATCAGCTCGGCCCATTCCCGCCGGTTGAGCCCGCTATCCGCCTGCGACACCGCCTCGCCCGCCACCATCCGACGCACCACCGTCAGCATGCCGGCGGACAGAGTCACCGCGCCCAGCCGGTAGTCGCGGAATGCGGCAAAGGCCAGCGGCACCCACGCCTCCACCGTGCGCAGCATCGGTTCGGCATAGGCGCGGATTTCGTACTGCGCATGCGGATCGGCCCGCAGCGACAGGAAATGCAGCAGGTTGTGCAGGTCGATCTTCCAGTACCACTGTGTGTAGGTGTTCAGCGTCAGGTTCATCCGCGCCAGTTCGCGCGCGAGGCCCTGGCGGGCAGGATCGACCGCCGCGCCGGATGCGTCCTCGTTCAGCATGTCGGCATAATGGTCGTAGCAGCGCGTGGCATCCTCGCGCAGCAGATCGAGCACCCGCACCGCCTCATCGCCGGTCAGCACGTCTCCCCTGCCCTGCCGGTTCACCGCCGACTGCGCCGCCAGGTGTTCCGGCGCGGGCATATAGAACTCGCGGTCGAGGATCGAGTAGCGCGCCGAGTATTCGTTCACGTTGGCGGTGCGATGGCGGATCCATTGCCGCGCGACGAAGATCGGCAGCTTCACGTGGTACTTGATCTCGCACATCTCGAACGGCGTGGAGTGGCGGTGGCGCATCAGGTAGCGGATCAGCCCGGCATCCTCCGACACCCGCCTGGTGCCGCGGCCGTAGGACACGCGGGCCGCCTGCACGATGGCGGCATCATCGCCCATATAGTCGATCACCCGCACGAATCCGTGGTCCAGCACCGCCAGCGGCTGGTACAGCAGGTCCTCCAGCGCCGGGACGGTGGGGCGGCGCGTCTCGGCCGATTGCGTCCGTTGGGCAGCGATCTCGGCCTGCTGCTGTTCGGTGAGACTCATGCGCGACTCCACTTCCAGCCGGGGGGAGGAGCGCCTATATTACGAGTGCCGGCTTGCCGGCTACGGCGATAAACGGTTTGTGGAATAAGCGTTGTGGACCCGGGGGCAGTGCCCGGCGCCTCCACCATAGGGGGGCGAAACAGGCTCGACACGCGTGGTAAAGACGGACTTTTCGCTCGGCATGGTTCCGCCGTTATCGGGCCGTTTTACAAGTGCCAATGACAATGAGGCGCTCGCTGTCGCTGCATAAGCGATAAGCGCGGTCCGGGGGGCACCGGGCAACAGAAGCCCCCCAACCTATCCGCGCTGTCGCGACCTCCGGCCGGCTCAGCCGACGAACGCGCCGCCATTCACGTCCAGCACCGCACCCGACAGATAGCTCGCCGCGCCGGTGCACAGGAAAGCGATCGGCCAGGCAAGCTCCTCCGGCCGACCCATCCGCTGCATCGGCAACTGCGGCACCATGTTGAAACCGCGGGTCATCGGCGTCTCCACCGGGCCCGGCGCCACCGCGTTCACCAGCACGCCACGGCCGACCGCGTTGCGCGACAGCCATTTCACCAACGTATGCACCGCGCCTTTCGACGCCGCATAATCCGGCGGCGTGGCGGCGGAGGTGCCGCCGGTGCGACCGGCCACCGACCCTACCAGTGCAATATTGCCGCCGCCATGCTCCGCCATGTGGTCGATCGCCGCCGTCGCGAGCTGCAACGGCACACGCACATTGATGTCCATCACGCGATGGAAGCGGGCGTGCCAGCCTGCATCTTCCCGCCAGGCGCCGCCTTCCAGGACCGCGGCGCAATGTGCCACGGCGTGCACGCGATCGCCGGCGAACAGCGCGGCGACGAACGCATCCTCGGTCAGGTCTCCCTCCATCACCGCACAGGAGGCCCCGGCCTCCTCCACCAATGATTTGGTGTCCGCCAGTCTGGCGCGGTCCACCAGGACGAGGTCCGCGCCGAGCTGGGCGAGCACCAGGGCGGTGGCCTTGCCGATTCCGCTGGCGGCGCCGGTGACCACGGTCCGGCGCCCCTGCATGCTGAGGGCGGATGGCAGCGGAATGGAGCTGGTTGCGCTCATGGCGAGTTCCTCCTGTTTGCCGGCAGCCTGTCAGGACACTGCGGGGATGGCCAGAGGCCGCCGGCGCCCGGCGGAGGGTTCGGGCGTCAAACGGGCCGGCGGCCAGCCTGTGCACCTCAGCAGAGCTTCGTGGTCTGTGCCGTGCGCTTGTGGTGGGGTGCGGCGGGGGCCGGTCGCGATGCTCGTGTGGTCCGAGGCGGTCGCGCCCCTCCCCAACCCAAACCGAATCCGATTGCAAAAGCGAGCCTTTGCTGGGGGAGGCAAAGCCTCCTGATGGGGTCCGGGCCAGAGCCCCGATACTTGCTGCCACCGACCCGATGACCGGTTCGTGCTTCGCACAGCTGTGAACGAACACAGCGGATCCTGCCGCACTGCTGCCGTCGGCGCAGCCGAGGCTTTCGCTCCATTGGACGGCCCGCAAGACACTGGCCTCGCCGGAGAGAACTATGCCCGAGCCCTCGTCCCCAACTCGTGCCCGCCTCGAGGATTATGCGTTCATCGGCGACTGCACCACGGCGGCCCTGATCGACCGCAGCGGTTCGATCGACTGGCTGTGCTGGCCGCGCTTCGATTCCAGCGCCTGCTTCGCGGCCCTGCTGGGTGATGCAGCACACGGCCGCTGGCGCCTTGCGCCCGAGGGTGAGGCACGCATCACGCGCCGCTACCACGACGGCACGCTGATCCTGGCGACCCGCTTCGACACCGCCGAGGGATCGGTTGAAGTGATCGACTTCATGCCACTCGGGCGGGCCGAGTCCCATGTCGTTCGCCTGGCCCGCGGCCTCAGCGGCAGCGTTACCATGACCAGTGAGCTGGTCCTGCGGTTCGAGTACGGCTCCATCGTTCCCTGGGTGGAGCGGCTGGACGACGGCACCATCCGCGCCATCTGCGGGCCCGAGATGGTGCTGCTGCGCTCACCGGTGCCGCATCATGGCGAAGACCGCACCACAGTCGCGACATTCACCATCCGCGCCGGCGACACGATCCCGTTCGTGCTGAGCTATTGCCCGTCGCACCAGGGGCTGGGCGAGAAGCTGGATGCGGCGCAGGCACTGCACGACACCGAGGCGGCCTGGCGGGCCTGGTCCGACCGCTGCGCCCCAGCCGGCCAACTCACCGACGTCGTCAAACACTCCCTGCTGGTGCTGAAGGGCCTGACCTACGCGCCCACCGGCGGCATCGTCGCCGCCCCCACGACGTCGCTGCCTGAACAGCCGGGCGGCGTGCGGAACTGGGATTACCGCTATTGCTGGCTGCGCGACGCGACCTTCACGCTGCTGGCGCTGGGCGGCGCCGGCTACGCGGATGAAGCACAGTCCTGGCGTGATTGGCTGATGCGCGCGGTGGCGGGCAGTCCGGAGCAGATGCAGATCATGTATGGCATCGCCGGGGAGCGCCGGCTGCCGGAATGGGAGGCAGAGTGGCTGCCCGGATTCGAAGCGGCGCGCCCGGTGCGGATCGGCAATGCCGCGGCGTCGCAACTGCAGCTCGATGTGTTCGGCGAAGTGGCCGATGCGATGTTCCAGGCGCGCCAGCAGGGCATGCCGTCCAGTTCCCGCTCGCGCGCGATCGGCTGCGCGTTGATGGAGCATTTGGAACGTAACTGGGACCAGGCGGATGAAGGCATCTGGGAAGTACGAGGTCCGCGCGAACACTTCACCCATTCCAAGGTGATGGCCTGGGTCGCGTTCGACCGCGCCGTGAAATCGGTGCAGCAGCTTGGGATGGAAGGACCGGTGGCGCGCTGGGCCGAAATGCGGGATCGGATCCACGACGATGTCTGCCGCAACGGGTTCGATCCGGCGCTCAACAGCTTTGTCCAGGCCTATGGCTCTAAGGCGCTCGATGCCAGCCTGCTGCTGTTGCCTCTGGTCGGGTTTCTGCCGCCGGACGATCCGCGGATCGTGGGGACGTTGAGTGCGATCGAGCGACGGTTGATGTCAAACGGGCTGGTGTTCCGCTACGACACCGGCCGCACCGAGGACGGTCTGCCGCCGGGCGAGGGCGCGTTCATCGCCTGCAGCCTGTGGTATGCCGACAATCTGATTCTGGCCGGTCGTCGCGCCGAGGCGCGTGCGATGTTCGACCGCATCCTGGCGTTGCGCAACGACGTGGGCCTGCTGGCCGAAGAGTACGACCCGGCGGCGCAACGGCTGACCGGCAATTTTCCGCAAGCCTTCAGCCATGTCGCGTTGGTCAATACCGCGCTGAACCTGACGCGCAGCGAAGGACCCGCGGAGGAACGCGCCGGCGAAAGCGAGGCCGCGGACGACTGATCAGCATATGGCTCGATCCGTTCTGACCTATCGGGTCGGCCGGCGCGCGCGGCGAATCACGGAGGGATCCTTTGCAGTCTGGACGGTCGACAGGCCCGGGGCCACGCCGCCGAACTGAAGCGCCCGGCGCCGTATCAAGCCAGCCGCTGCGCCGCCCTGATGAGCAAGATGCTGGCGCTGGCGGTGAAATGGGAGCTGCGTCACGACAACCAGCCACCAGCCCATTGATGCCCGCAGAAGGGTCGATCGGCATCTGGTGGCGCGGACAGGGCCTGGCAGGCCATCGTCCGTATGGTAACGTAGCTGGCGGCTGAGATGGTTGTTGCCTCGCTAAGCCAGCGCGAATAGGGGTGACTGTCTATGACAGATAAGAGCAAATGGTTGCTTGGCATATTGCTCGTGTCTCTGGCGGGTTGCACGGCCTTGCCGCCTCCTCCAGCCGGAACAACCAACCAAGCCACCGGGGTGGCGGCGCCTGATGCCTTGACGCAGGCTTATCAACATAGCATTCGCGCAGCAGCGGTGCGCGATCCTGGCTTTGCGGTCAGCCTCCGAACCATTGCCCCAGAACAGCCGCAGGTGAATGTCGCGACCTTCACAGAGTGGGGCATTCCCGCATCGCCGACACAACGGCCGTTCTGGGTGTCAATGCCTGACCAGTTGCGATCGTTTTGTCACAGTAAACCAGATGCCGTCCTGGCTATTCAGCAGACGCTCGGATTGCCGCCTCAGGCTGATCCTTCCTATCCAGAGCATCGGTGGCTGGTCATCACCTTCTCAGTGCCACGCAGCGCCTTGTTCCGTCCCTGCCCTGGCGGCACCGACGTTGGCGCCCCGCGCTGCGCGAACGCGCCAGCCAGCAAACTAGATGCTGAAATGACACATTTCCTTTTTGAACAGCTCTGGCGCTCCGACCGTGTCGACTTCCATACGGCCGACGGCCGGCCCGATTGGGGTTATCCATTCACTGGCATGGGCTGGACCTACAACTGGGACCCGCACGCCGCGTCGCCGATCGGGGTGTCAGAATTCGTGGTTCGCGCGGGCACCCGGATCGGGAATCCAGCCTCGACCGCGCCCGCACAATTTTGCAACTGATCTGCCAATCGGCGCGTGGTCGACTGCCTGCCGCTATGCCCCTTCGTAGAGGTGTGGGATGCGCCGCACGATCCAATGGCGACTGTGTCGATTTCGAACTTCATCGAGCGTACCATGCGCGCGATAGCCCTCGGCAGACGCAATTCGCTCTTTGCCGGATCGGAACTTGGAGCCCGCAACTGAGCCTGCCTCGCGTCGCTGCTCAACACTTGCAAGCTGAACGACATCGATCCGCTGACCTGGTTGACCGACGTGCTGCAGCGCGTCGTCTCCGGGCGCACCAAGAACCATCAGCTGCATGAGCTCCTGCCCTGGGTCTGGAAGGCCGCCCGTACCACACCATCGCTGGAGGCCGCTGCATGCCATGTGTTTCGGCGCGGCACGGTGACTCCTGATCGGCGCCTAAAAGTGACTCCATCGAATCGACGATTGATCGCGCCTTATCAGGAGGACGCCTTCAGCCGGGAGGGATCACTATTCAAAGCTGATCGTATTATGGAATGATCTGATGAAATTCTTATTGTTTCAATGAGACAGGCCAGAAACAGGCGGGGTCCTTTTGGGGTGCCGATTCACATCAAGCGCTTCATCGTCCGCGAGGTCTTCGGCCATCTTTGCCGCGCTCGCGGTGTTCCTGTTTTCGTGCAAATCGCCGCTTGACCAATATAGGAGCATCAACGTGTTCATCGAACGGCTGTGGCGCAGCCTGAAATACGAGTGCGTCTATCTGCACGCGTTCGAGACCGGATCGGAGCTGCGTGCCGGGCTGTCCCGCTGGATCGGCTACTACAATGCCCGGCGGCCTCATTCGACCCTGGCCGGACGCACGCCCGACGAGGCATACGGGGCAAGCGAAATGGAGAGATTGGCGGCCTGACCACACCCAGAACCGAGCTTATCCAAGCCGCCAGGCGGTCCAGACGGATGGGACCACCTCACACGGATGGGACCACCTCACATTTCGGGTTACCGGGGGACGCGGAGCCTCGCCGCCATGTTCACGAGGTCGGCAAAGGAACCGGCCCGCATTTTCTGCATCACCCTGCCGCGGTGCGCCTTCACGGTGATCTCGCTTATCCCGAGTTCGCCGCCAACCTGTTTGTTCAACAGGCCCGACACCACCAGCGCCATGACCTCCTGCTCGCGTTGGCTCAGTGTTGCATGGCGGTCGCGGAGCGCCTTCAGCTCGGTCTCCTGAAGCAGCGCCGCTTGGCTGCGCTCGATGGCGTTTCCGATGGCGGTTAGCAGTTCGTCGTCGCTGAACGGTTTGGTCAGAAATTCGACCGCTCCAGCCTTCATGGCCTGGACTGTCATTGGAACGTCACCGTAGCCGGTTATGAAAATGATCGGCATATCAGTGCGCTCAGCTATGCGCCGCTGCAGCTCGAGGCCGTTCAAGTCCGGTAGAGACATGTCAAGGATGAGGCAGCTTGGCGAGAAGGCTCGAGACCGAGCAAGGAACGCCTGCGCGGAAGCAAAAACCTCGGGGCGCCAACCTGCGTTGCAAATAAGCGCTTCCAGCGCCTCGCGCACCGAGATGTCATCGTCGACCACGAACACGATTGGTGCAGCAGCTGGCACCATTGATGACCTCGATGATCCGACAGATACCCTCGCGAAGGTCTCCATCATATTCCATGCCCCTCACGGCGCAACATCGCTAGGGATTGATCAATCCCCTCCCAAGGCGCTTTTGAGTGCTACTAGCATCCCGGTATCATTGAATGGCTTGAACAAACACGCTTTGGCTCCTCGCTCGGGCAGACCCGGGCAGTCAGTCACATACCCGAGAGCGGCAATGGAGATGCTTCGTGTCTCATGCCGCCGACGGATCAACTCCTGCCGGAGGTCGGATCCGGACACGATCATTGATGAACGTCAGTTCTCTGCCCGAACAGCTGCTGGTGCTCGGCGGCAGCCTCACCCGTATGGAGTTGGTCAGATGTATCGGCGCTTCGGCAGCGTCGTCACCATTGTCGAGATCGGTCCACATCGCCGCCGCCGGTGTCGCCCAGCATCGACTGTTCCCCCAGGTCGAGCACCGACAAGGCCAAGCGAAGCGCCGTTGCCTTGGCACCCGACCGGCGTTGGTCAACTGAGACCCACGTGGGGAACGAGATCCACGTAGGGAACGAGACCCTTGGGGAACGAGACTGGGCCTGCTTCATCGCAGTTCCCCGGTCATGTCAGGGGGCGGTCTGGTTCAGTGTGTCGCGGTGGAACCCAGGTGATCTGCTTTCCGCAGGCATGCGGTCGCCACGAGCGCCAGTACGAGGGCAACTCCGAGCAGGAAGAAGGTATCCGCGTAGCCCATGATCGACGCTTGACGCCGCATGGCGCGACCGATTGCTACGACGGCTTTGTGGGTCGCCAGGCTCCGGTCCGGGACCCCATGGGCCAGGAAGTAACGGGTTAGGCTGGCGATCTGCTGCCGCACCGTGTCATTGAACAGCGAAACATATCCTGCAAGTACATTCGAGTGGTACTGCTCACGCTGTGTGAATGCAGTCTGTAGCATGGCAATGCCGATCGCGCCACCCAAGTTGCGCATCATGTTGAACAACGCAGATGCAGAGCCGGCGTTCTCCGCTTCTATGCCGGTTGTGGCGAGCGCAGAGAGTGGCGTGAGCACCAATGCCTGACCGACGGCTCGGATGATGTTCGGCACCAGAAATTGCGGGCCCGAGAAGTCATTGTCGAGATGCGTGGTCAAGAAAGCGCTGGCGGCGAACAGCAGGAAGCCAACGCCGACGAGCAGACGGACATCACATTTCCGCATCATTCGCGGCACGAGCGGAATCAACACGAGCTGCGGCAAGCCGGTCCACGCAAGCACTTCGCCAATCTGCTGGGCATCGTAGCCCTGTACCTGTGAAAGATAGAGCGGCAGAATGAATATTGACCCATACAGCGCGGTGCCGAGCAGGAAGTTGGCAAGCGTGCCGAAGCCGAAGTTGCGGCGGAGCAGCAGGCGCAGATTAAGCAGCGGGCGCTGCGAAGTTAGCTCGATGATCAGGAACAGCGTGAGCGCGATAGCAGCAGTAACAGAGAGCCGGACAATAGACCCGTTGCGAAAGTCGGCCCCCCGGTCAGCGGTGTCCGGCGCGTTCTCACCGGCGGCGTTTCCCTCACCTGATCAGAACGGTCCGAACCCAGCTTGCAGGTTCACCAGTCCCGCGATGATGGAGATTTTGGTGTGATGCGTCCCAAGTGGGTTGCGAAACCGCTCAGCAGCGATCCTGAACCGTTTCGTTCGTCCGATCCGGTGCTCAACCCTGACACGGAATCCACTCAGTCCACGGTTATATGCCTTCTCCTCATCAGTGAGTTTCCCGTTCTTTGGCTTCTTGTATGGACATTCCAGGTTCCGATGTTCCTTGTCGTACCCCTGGTACGCACTGTCCGCGTAGAGCCGTGCCTTCCTCGGCAGCTTTGGTCCATTGCGACGGATCGCCAGGTCATGGTGACTGCCGGGGTGAGAGGGCGAGGCGCTGACGATACGACCATTCCGGGTAACGATGTATTCGGTCTTCACCGTATGGCGCTTCTTCTTGCCGGAGTAATGCTCTCGCTGTTTGGCGTCCGTGTCAGGACGCTGGATCGGCTGCTCGGTGCAATCGACGATCAGGGCCTCGGCCTCGTTCCGACTGATTTTGGGCTTCCGTCCAACCCCGATCAGC
The DNA here is from genome assembly GCA_963789495.1 of uncultured Alphaproteobacteria bacterium. GTDB lineage: Bacteria > Pseudomonadota > Alphaproteobacteria > Acetobacterales > Acetobacteraceae > CAWBLP01. The sequence continues at coordinate 65,112 of CAWBLP010000006.1, read as the reverse complement.
GGCCGGGCGAGCTTTTCGATCCGCTGGATCGCTCGGCAGATCGCGCTTTTGTTGACGTTGTAGAAGAAGCCCAGGAACTCCTGGGTGATGTAGCAACGATAATAGATCAGCATGATCAAAAGATGATCTTCCAAACCACCGACGTCCCAGGGGCGGCCGGATTTGGCCTTGTGCAGCTGAGCTTTCTCCCAGGGGTCCGCGAGTTGCTTCAGCATTTTGTCGAACGTGGCGACGCTGACCCCGGTCAGGCGGACGAAGCTCGTGCTGGCGCGCAACCGGGCAGCGGAGAACGGACGGGACATCGGGCCGGTACCTTCATGAAGAAGGTTCTCGACGAATCGAATCGTCCCGTGACCTGTCAAGCTCGGCCGCGCCGGCTCAGCTCACCGACGGAGAGCCGCTAACGTACTCATTTTCGCAACGGGTCTAATGAAGGGAGAGCCGAACCAGTCATCTTTGTTACCTTCTTCAAGCACCGTTTGCAGAGCGCCAAGGCCAATCGCCATGCTGGCGATGCCGACCCAGTCGCCTTGGCGGAGCAAGCCGAGCCGCATAGGTGCCGGATCCAGCGAGACCCACAGCATACCCAGCATGATGGCTCCTGGCACCAGATTGACGTAGAAGATGAACTCCCATCCGTAATTGTCGTTCAGCCACCCGCCGATCGTCGGCCCGATCGCCGGGGCAAAGGTCGCGGATACGGCAAACAGCGCCATGCCGACCGGCTGCTTCGAGGGCGGCAACATGGTCATGATGATTGTGAAAGCCATCGGAATGAGCACGCCACCGGTGAAGCCTTGCAGTGCACGCAGCACGATCATCTGGCTGAGGTCTTGGGCCGTGGCACACAGCACCGAGAAGACCAAGAACAATGCGGCATTGACCAGCAGGTAACGACGTACCGAGAACACCTGTGCAAGCCAGCCGGTCAACGGGATAACAATGATTTCGGTGATGAGGTACGCTGTCGAAATCCACCCACCGTCATCGAGGCCGGCGCCAATCGCACCCTGAATATCCGGCAGCGCCGCGTTGGTGATCTGGATGTTCAGCACTGCCATGAACGCACCAAGCGTGGAACCGAACACCGCAAGCCAAACGCGGAGAGGGATCGCTTCATCGCGGCTGGCGGTACGGAGGTCGAGGTTGCTCATGGCGGCGCCTCACCTCACCGACAGGTGCCTGGCGTGCGCCCGCCCGGCCGCCACCGTGGCCTTGGTGTCGATTGAAGCTTCCACGGACATCCCCGGCCGCAGCGACCCCAGCAGCCGCGTATCGGGATCGAGGGTAATAGACCCGTTGCGAAAATGAGTACGTTAGCGGCTCTCCGTCGGTGAGCTGAGCCGGCGCGGCCGAGCTTGACAGGTCACGGGACGATTCAATTCGTCGAGAACCTTCTTCATGAAGGTACCGGCCCGATGTCCCGTCCGTTCTCCGCTGCCCGGTTGCGCGCCAGCACGAGCTTCGTCCGCCTGACCGGGGTCAGCGTCGCCACGTTCGACAAAATGCTGAAGCAACTCGCGGACCCCTGGGAGAAAGCTCAGCTGCACAAGGCCAAATCCGGCCGCCCCTGGGACGTCGGTGGTTTGGAAGATCATCTTTTGATCATGCTGATCTATTATCGTTGCTACATCACCCAGGAGTTCCTGGGCTTCTTCTACAACGTCAACAAAAGCGCGATCTGCCGAGCGATCCAGCGGATCGAAAAGCTCGCCCGGCCGCTGATCGGGGTTGGACGGAAGCCCAAAATCAGTCGGAACGAGGCCGAGGCCCTGATCGTCGATTGCACCGAGCAGCCGATCCAGCGTCCTGACACGGACGCCAAACAGCGAGAGCATTACTCCGGCAAGAAGAAGCGCCATACGGTGAAGACCGAATACATCGTTACCCGGAATGGTCGTATCGTCAGCGCCTCGCCCTCTCACCCCGGCAGTCACCATGACCTGGCGATCCGTCGCAATGGACCAAAGCTGCCGAGGAAGGCACGGCTCTACGCGGACAGTGCGTACCAGGGGTACGACAAGGAACATCGGAACCTGGAATGTCCATACAAGAAGCCAAAGAACGGGAAACTCACTGATGAGGAGAAGGCATATAACCGTGGACTGAGTGGATTCCGTGTCAGGGTTGAGCACCGGATCGGACGAACGAAACGGTTCAGGATCGCTGCTGAGCGGTTTCGCAACCCACTTGGGACGCATCACACCAAAATCTCCATCATCGCGGGACTGGTGAACCTGCAAGCTGGGTTCGGACCGTTCTGATCAGGTGAGGGAAACGCCGCCGGTGAGAACGCGCCGGACACCGCTGACCGGGGGGCCGACTTTCGCAACGGGTCTAATCTTGACCGGGATACGCTGAACAATCTTGGTAAAGTTGCCAGTGGCGTTGTCGGGCGGCAGAAGCGCGAATTCCAGTCCGCTCGCCGGCGCAAGACTGTTGACGTGTCCTTCAATCCGCTGGCCGGGGAACGTATCGACCTCGATCGTCGCAGGCTGCCCGGCCCGTACGTTGGTAAGCTGTGTCTCCTTGAAGTTCGCGACGACGAACACCTGATGCAGCGGCACGATCGCCATGAGCTGAGTGCCTGCCTGAACGTATTGTCCAACACGCACAGATCTTGTACCGACCGTGCCATCGATCGGCGCGGTGATGGTCGTGTAACCAAGATTGAGCTCGGCCTGGTGTGCGGCGGCGAGCTTTTGGCGCAGGATACTCGCGGCCTTGTCGCGCTCTGTCCTTAGAACCGTGATCTGCTGCTGCGCAGCGAGCAGACCCGCGCGGTCGTGTTGTAGGCGAGCCTCCGCCTCCTGCAACGCCGCCTGAGCCCGCTCGGCTCGTTGCACGGTCCCTGCGCCACTAACCCTCAGCGCGGCGTAGCGTCGCTCATCCTGCCGGGCAAAGGTCCATGCCGCGGCATCAGCGTGGAGGTCGGCAATCACCTGATCCGCAACTGACTGCTGCAAATCGACTTGCGCGTCCAGATTAGTGATCGCGCTGCGGGCAGCGGCCGCTTCCGCATCAACTTCGTTGAGGGCGGTCTGAAAATCTCGAGGATCGATGCGGGCCAGAACTTGCCCTGCAGTCACCTGCTGGTTGTCGGTGACCAGTACGTTGGAGACGTAGCCGGAAACTTTCGGCGCAATGGCGCTATAATCAGCCTGCAGGTAAGCATCGTCAGTGGTTTGATGGAATTTACCGACAGTCCACCACTCCCACCCGAAATTCCCCGCTTCGACCAGGACAGCTACCGCGCCGATCGCCATCGCTGTACGCCGGATCGCTTTCCAATTCATCATGGTCTGATTCCTTCGCACCCGCTGAAATTGGGACTGCGCGATTGCGCTACCTGACACCGCTGTCGCCGTCACGAACGACAGAACTCTCGGAATGCCGTGCACCTGCTCGGTCCTTTGCAACTCGCTATGGCCTGCTATCGCAGGATACGTTTGGGCTACGTCCTGTTCTGGATATCAGGACGTTGGCCTTTCAGAGGCTGGCCGTGGGCACCATCGTTCACTGCCGATCGGTTCCGCATCCGGCGGTCTCCCTAGCAATCAGATTGTAATCCCCACATGCAGGCCAAATACCCACGCATTAGGGACATGCGTGAAGGAGAATGCGCCCGGGTTTCCGATGAATTGCACGTTGGAATCGATCTGCATCCAAGGCGTGACCTGCAGCCCGTAGGCCAGTTCAAGGATGTTCTCGCCCAGCGCCAGATCCGGACTCGCTATGCCCTGCTGCCGGAGGAGGACATTCTCCTTGCTGATTACGTTGCTATTGACGAAATCACGAACATAGCCAAGCGCAATGAAGTCGTGCGGGCGGGCGGCAAATGGTCCCTGAGCCACCAACGCGAGCGTGAAGTAGTTCGGAATCGGCGACGTTCGCTTGTCCGATACGGTCACGTTCGCCACTGCGATTAATCCGCGATCGGTACCGGGCTGAAAGCTGCAGACCATCTGGTCGCCGAGAAAGTAAAATCCGTACCGCCCGGTGTAGCTTATGTCTGGACTTGTGACAGCCGGAGCGCTCGAGCTATCGAAATAGGCACCCACCTTGTAGTGTCCGGGCAGACCGGCCGCTCCAAGCCTGACGGTCTTGCCGATTTCAATCGGGACCAGCACACCGGTCGAGCCCTGCAAGCTGACTTTCAATCCGTTTTCATGGTCCGCATAAGTGGGATTCACTTCGAATACCCCGGTTTCGGCATAAAAGTGATTGGGCAGATTGACCCGCACACGGCCGCCCCATTTGCCGGCCGGATAGTCGGACCACCCGCTGTTGGTTGGCAGCAAATTCGGGTGCGCACAGAACGCATCGTTCTCGAAGTCGCACAGAATCGGCGTCTTGCCGAAATCGTCACCCATGGCGAAGAAGCCGGCCCTCAGATCCAGCGCGCCGTTGTACAAGGCTTGCTGATAGCTCAGTTCCGCAAAGCGGAAATTATTTCCGTCGCCGTAGACGTCCTGGACATTGATCTTGTTGCCGATGAAGTCGGCTGTGGTGTTGCGACCCTCTCGAACATTGAAGCTGAGGTGGATGGCGCCCCCGGTGAGACCCGCCACCTTGGCCAAATCAACATCAGCGCCGAAGGCGAGTTGCTGAGCATAGTCTCCGCCGATGCGCTTGCCGCCGGCAAAGTTGTAAGCGTACTCGCCGATGTACGACGCCCTGAAGTTGAATCCATCCCGGCTCAACCTGGTGCGAAGGCCACCCCAGTCGCCCGTCATGGTCGACTGCGTCAGCCAATGATCCAGGGACTGCATGAACGAGTTCGCATGCGGCGCCCCGGTCGAGGGATTGATCACGTCGGCCGGCGCCGTCCGGGGCTGGGTATAGCCTGGTTGGCTTGCGCAAAGCATCCCCGTACACGCCAGGAGAGGCATGGTCAGACCACACGCTCTTCCGCGTAGTAAGGTCAGGCAGCGCGCCACGGCTCTTCCCGACGGCGGCCGACGACCAGACAGCGGCGAGCCATGCGGCGCCTGACTGTCTGGAGCAAAGCATGTGCGACGCCATTCGGTGTATGGCGCTTGCCCGACCAAGAGGAACTCAGAGAAAATCGAAAGCAACATCGCACCAAATCCAGACCAATCCACGACTGCGAGTTAGAATGGCAATTGCATGGGGCAGGTCTTGCTCAAAGCTCGCAGATTTTTCTGGAACCGAGTGCGTGCGGTAGCCTGCCCGCTTCCGTGAGCCGAAAAGCCCGTCAGACCGGGCCGAATCGCATCAGGTCCTCACGTTGCGCGGACCGAGTGTGTAGTCGCCCTCAGGAGTGTAACCATGTAAACTTTCAAATGATGTCACTCCGGTGCAAGACCCGACGGCCGCCGCCCGTCAGTCTGGGCTGTAACGGAGGTATCAGATGAAAGCAGTGGCAGCAGCCCAATCCGTTCCCCGACGCCGGTGGTGGATCGGAATTCTGTTAGAGCCTGACCCGGAATCAATGTGGAACGACATCTGCGGTGTTTTCAATGCGCTGAGCCGTCACGGCCGGGTGCCGCTGCCGGTCTGTCCGGCGGCGTATGAAAGCCAGTTGCGTGATCCCAGCGGTTGCGATTCTCTCGTGGCTGCGAACACACCGAGGGATCACGTATGACCTGGACCGGGACCACGCGGGCCAAGTATCGGCGCGACGGACTGCGCTATGCAAGCGACACCACCGACGCGGAATGGGCGATGATCGAGCCACACATGCCGCCACCGGCAAGCCGCGGGCGGACCCGCAAGACCAGCATGCGGCACGTCGTCGATGCCATCTTCTACATAGCCCAAGCCGGCTGCCAATGGCGGATGCTGCCGAAAGATTTCCCTCCGTTCACCACGGTGCAGCGGTATTTTTATGCTTGGCGCGCCGGTGGGACGTGGCAGACCGTCAACCATGCACTGCTCATGGACGTGCGCGAAGCGGAAGGCCGGGAGGCCAGCCCGACAGCGGGCATTGTCGACAGCCAGTCCGTCAAGACGACGGAGGCTGGCGGTCCGCGAGGTTATGCCGCCGAGAAGATGATCAAGGGCCGCAAGCGCCACATCCTCACCGATACCATCGGTCTGGTGGTCGGTGCGATCGTCCATCCGGCCAATATCCAGGATCGTGACGGCGCGCCGCCTCTACTGGCGAGCGTGCGTAGTGCCTTTCCCTGGCTGCGCCACATCTTTGCCGACAGCGCCTATGCCGGCGACAAGCTGAAGGATGCTCTCACCAAGGTCGGCGACTGGACAATCGAGATCGTCAAGCGACCCGATGCCGCCAAGGGTTTTGTCTTGCTGCCCAGACGCTGGGTGGTTGAACGCACTCTGGCCTGGCTTAACCGCAACCGCCGTCTGGCCAAGGATTTCGAGGCCACCGTCGAAAGCGCGGTCACCTGGCTTTACATCGCAAGCGTCAAGCTGATGTCCCGTCGCCTCGCAGCCACATGAACCGATCGACCTCACGATCATCCAGTAAATCCAAATCGGTCGCACGTTGGAAATACAATTCGAGTCAGGCTCTTAGGCTCCGGCGTGCTGGTGAACTACTTCGATCGGATCAACCTCTCGGTGGCCGCACCACAGTTGCAGCACGCATTCGGGCTCGATGCAGCGCAACTTGGATGGCTGTTCAGCGCCTTCTTCTGGTCCTATGCCGTCATGCAGATTCCGACTGGATTGATCCTCGACCGCTTCGGCGTATCGCCGATCGGTCGCATCGGCGCGGCACTCTGGTCCGTCGGCACCGCGCTGACCACCCTCGCCGGTGGATTTGGCGGACTGGTCGCGGCACGCGCATTGCTCGGCATTGCCGAGGCCCCAGCATTTCCGGCGAACGCCAAAGCCACCGGCTATTGGTTCCCGCGCACCGAGCGGGCACTCGCCACCGCGATCTTCGATGCCGCAGCCAAATTCTCCAATGTCATCGGTGCACCGCTCGTCGCGTTAACAGTGATTTACTTTGGCTGGCGCGGCGCGTTTTGGGCAACTGCTATCCTCAGCTTTGTCTATTTCATCGGCTTCCACGTGTTCTATCGCGATCCCAGCGCCGACACTCACCTTACGGCACAGGAGCACGAGTACATGCGCGCAGGCGGCGCAGCTCCCGAGGGCGAGGCGTCGCGCGGCGCCGGCGCAATGCTCCGCTACCTTCTAACCAATCGAAAGGTCTGGGGCCTCACCATCGGCTTCGGCGCCTACGGCTACTCGTTCTATTTGTTCCTCACCTGGTTACCGGGTTATCTCGTCCATCAACTGCACATGAGTTTGATCAGCTCGGCCGGCTACACGACGATCCCGTGGATCGTCGCGACGATCGCCGACCTGGCCGTCGGCGGATGGCTCATCGATCATCTCATCTCACGTGGCTACGGCGAGACGTGTGTGCGTAAGACCGTGCTGATACTTGGTATGTCAGCCGGCCTTGCGGTGTTCGGCGCGGGTTTCACCACAAGCGCCGCATGGGCGATCATGTGGATCTCGATCGCGCTTGGCGGGCTGTCTGCCGCGGCGCCGGTCGGATGGTCCATTCCGTCATTGATCGCACCAAAGGGCGGAACCGGTGCGATCGGTGGCATTATGAATTTCTTCAACAACCTGATGGGCGTCGCGGCACCTGTCGCCACCGGCTACATTGTCGGTGCCACCAATTCCTTCAGCGGCGCATTTCTCATCGCCGGCGTGGTGCTGCTGATCGGCATCCTCTCCTACGTGCTCCTGCTGGGCGAGATCACGCCGCTGCCGGACCCCACCGCGGCGCCCGCAATCGTGTCCGAAGCACGCACATCATCAGTAAGGTCGTCATGACCATGTCAGGTGCCGAAGCCTAAGCCGCCCGGCAGCTGAGCAAGACCGTCCCTGCTGCTGATGGCTGTCTCGGGAAACCGGCAAGACAACAAACGCCGTGGAACCACAACGCGTTCTGCGCTGGCGCTACATTGACGGCGACGACCCGCACCCAACAGCCAACGCCGAAGAGATGCGATCCGAACACACCTCGAACGATCAGGATCGTTTGCCATGATTGCAGGCGATCGCGCGATGGATTGACCACTGGTTGGCTGCCGGCGGGCCAGGTATCATCACGTGCTCTGACCTCACACGCGCCTACCGCAGAATCACCGTGGGTGATCGGACAGTGGTCATGCTGGTTTATCTGCAGGTTGACGAGGATGTGATCGCCGAGCGCATAAGCCGACGTCAGTATCAGTACATGCCACACTCGTTGCTGCGTAGCCCGTTCGAGACGTCGAAACACCAGGCGAGGACGAGCATCCCGTCATTGTTCCGGCGCACGGTTCAACCGGGGCGACGGTGACAACATCATAGCACAACGCCGCTGCCGCCCAGGCGACGGCTGCGAACAGCCCGTGAGGTCATGCGATGGCGCAACATTCAGACATGGACCAGCTTGCGATCAATACCATCCGCATGCTGGCGGTGGACGCGGTGCAGGCTGCCAAATCCGGCCACCCGGGCACTCCGATGGATGCTGCGCCCGCGGCATACACGCTGTGGCAGCGCGTGTTGCGATACGATCCGGCAGATCCCGGCTGGATCAATCGCGACCGGTTCGTACTGTCCAGCGGCCATGCTTCGATGCTGCTGTACAGCCTGATTTATCTTGCGGGAATCAAGGCAGCCAATCTGAGCTATGAGCAATCCGGCCGCGATGCGGTCACGTTGGATGACATCAGGACATTCCGCCAGGCTGGCAGCCGCTGCCCCGGGCATCCGGAATATGGCTGGACCTCCGGCGTGGAGGCCACCACGGGACCACTCGGGCAGGGAGCAGCGACCAGCGTTGGCATGGCGATCGCCGGGCAATGGCTCCGCGCCACCTACAATCGGCCGGATTTCGACTTGTTCAACTTCGATGTCTACACGCTGTGCGGCGATGGCGACATGATGGAGGGCGTGACGAGTGAGGCCGCGTCGTTGGCCGGCCATCTGCGGCTGTCCAACCTGTGCTGGATCTACGACAGCAACCGCGTGACGATCGAGGGCCATACGGATATCGCGTTCACCGAGGATGTGGCAGCGCGTTTTCTGGCCTATCGCTGGAACATCCTGCGTGTCACCGACGCCAACGACACGGATCTGCTGGAGCAAGCGTATCGGGGGTTCAAGCTTGTGTCGGACCGACCGACACTGATTATCGTGCACAGCCACATCGGCTATGGCGCGCCGCACAAGCACGATTTGCCGGAGGCGCACGGCGAACCGCTTGGCGAAGCGGAAGTACGACTGACCAAGGCGTTCTTCGACTTCGATCCGAACCGCCAGTTTGTCGTGCCAGACGGAGTACGCAAGCATTTTGCCGACCTGCTTGGCGCGCGCGGCGCGCGGAAGCATGGCGCTTGGGAGCTGATGCTCGCGCGCTATCGTGACCGGTACCCAGACCTTGCAGGGCAAATCGACTGCCTGCGCGAACGCCGGCTGCCATCCGGTTGGGAAGCGGCACTTCCGATATTTCCGCCAAGCGCCTCGGGTCTATCGACGCGCGATGCATCCGGCAAGGTGCTGAACGCTGTAGCAGGGAAGGTCCCGTGGATCATCGGTGGTGCGGCCGATCTGGCACCAAGCACCAAGACGAGGTTGACGTTCGACGCTGCGGGAGATTTCCAGGCAAACGACACGCTTGGCGACTACCAGGGCCGAAACATGCACTTTGGGGTGCGCGAGCATGCGATGTGCGCCGCCGTCAACGGAATGACACTGACTGGCCTGCGCGGGTTCGGCTCGGGCTTTCTGATATTCACCGACTATGCGCGCGGGGCGATCCGTTTGGCGGCGCTGATGGATTTGCCGGTGCTGCACATCTGGACGCACGATTCGATCAGCCTTGGAGAGGACGGGCCGACGCACCAGCCGATCGAGCAATTGGTTTCGTTGCGTGCGATCCCGGGAATGGTCGTGATCCGCCCGGCCGACGCCAACGAAATGACCGAGGCCTATCGCGTTGCCTTGAAATTACCGGACCGGCCGGTTGCTCTGATTTGTACTAGGCAGGCACTGCCGATCGTCGATCGGACGCAATTCGCCGCGGCATCGGGCCTTGCGCGAGGTGCCTACGTGCTGGCCGATTCGCCGGCCGGGCCGCCGGATGTAATCCTCATCGCCAGCGGCAGCGAAGTTTCGCTGTGTCTCGGCGCGCGTGATCGCCTGTCCACGGAAGGCATTCACGCGCGGGTCGTCAGTATGCCGTCATGGGAGCTCTTCGAAGAGCAGGATGCGGCGTATTTCGAGGCGGTGTTGCCGGCGGAGGTGACGGCGCGGGTTTCCGTGGAAGAGGGATCCCGCTTGGGTTGGCAGCGCTACGTTGGCTCTGCCGGTGTTGTCCTGGGTATGCGCACCTTCGGCATGTCCGCTCCGATCAAGGTGGTGATGGAGCATTTCGGCTTCACTGTGGATGGCGTTGTCGCCGCCGCAAAGCAGTCGATGGGTGCGAAGCAATCATGAACCAGCGGGCGGTTCCAGGAAAGTGCCTATGAAATTGGGCATGATCGGACTTAGCCGCATAGGCGCTAAGATGGTGGAGCGGCTGATGCGGGTCGGGCGCCACTCTGCGGTTCATGATCACGACACCGACTCCGTCCAGCCATAAGTGGCACAGGCTGCGAAAGGCTTTGACAGCCTGCCGATTGTTTCATGGCGATGATAAAGCCGCGTGCCATGCGGATGATGCTGACGGCCGCAGCGGTGGATACGGCGCTGCAGTCTCTGGTGCCGTCGCTTGATCCGGGTGACACCGCCATCGATGGTAGCAATTCCCATTGCCACGACGATATCCGCCGCGCCCACGAACTGCAGGAATGCGGTTTGCATTATGTCGATGTCGGCGAGCATCACCGAAGAAGATTCGGTTCTCCTGGGTGAACTCGGATACCTACCGTTCAGCGCCTTCGGCGGTGCCCTGCTGTTCCGCTTGCTCAGCAAGCTTTACGCGCGTGCCAGCCCCACCGATCACATAGGAGCGTTGTATCACCGGCGACAGATTGCGAACCGCAGTGTCCTCGATCATGCCATGACACAGCGGGTTCATCTCGGTCATCAGCGGCCTCCCCTTCCAGAATTGGGGTGACACACCCAACCCTGGCAGACGGAACAACGCCAGCTTTCTCCTACCGTTCACCGCTTCTCCCGCGTCAGTGAGCTAGCCGGGAAAATTCATCGGAGCGCTCGGGGAGCTGCTACCCTGTATTGATCACTCAACCGAAAGCTGTGCGTCCATAGGAGGCCACCGGCCCCTTTTAGGTCCGTTGTGTGGTCTCGGCAGCTGGTGGGCGTTGGGGTTGATCGGCGTTGGTTCAGGTGGGGCAATCCGCCCCGAGCCCTCGACCCGCAATGCCATACTGGCAATTCAGGTTGGGGGCGATGGCGCGGCCGGCAACGGGGGTTCGATCCTCGTCAACGAGGTCAGCGGAACGATAAGGACCCATGGGATCGGCGCGAGCGGCATCTTCGCTCAAAGTGTCGGTGGCGGCGGTGGCACAGGGGGTGCCGGCGCCGCCGGCGTCGAGGGGACAATCACCTTGGGATCGAGCGCCAATTCGAGCGGCAACGGCGGCGGAGTCCAGGTATTTGAATTTCAGTACGCCAGCATCGAAACTGGACCCAGTAACAGCCCTGCCCAGGGACCGGTCGCCGCTTACGGCATCTTCGCGCAAAGCGTCGGCGGTGGTGGCGGCTATGCCGGTAATGTTCAGTTGGGACCGTCGAGCAACTTTGGCAGCGGCCTCGCGATGGGTGCCCCGGGTGGAAACGGCAGCGGGGGCAATGTCGCGGTCTATGTCGATGGCAGCATCGTCACCGCTGGCGACGGCTCAATCGGCGTGGTGGCGCAAAGCGTCGGTGGTGGCGGCGGCATTCGCGGTGGCGTTACCGCCGATCCGGCGGCTGCGCTGGTCGGGAGTGCCGGGGGTGTTGGCGTTGCCGGCAACGTCGACGTCTATGTCAATGGAAGCGTCAGGACCGGCGGTTCCGAAGCGTACGGCGTGCTTGCCCAGGCAGCCGGCGGATCGACCGCTGCCGCGAACGGGTATGTGAATGTTGCGGTTCGCGGTTCGGTTCAAGCCACCGGTCCCGGTGCGCATGGCGTCTTCGCGCAGAATGTGGGTGCCGGTAAGGGCCCGATCACCGTCACAGTAACGAAAGGTGCGCTGGTCGAAGGCGGTATCGCAGCCGGGACCGCCGGCGAGCCCGACGGCGCCGGCATCTTCATCATGGACGGCACGACGAGTTTCATCACCAACAGCGGCACGATCCGCTCTGCTGCCGGCACCGGCGGCGTGGCGATTCACGCGTTGGACAGTGACCTCACCATCGTGAACGACGGTGTTATCTTGGGTGATATCATCGAGACCTCCAGCTTGCCTGGCACGCACATCGAGAACCACGGAACTATCAACGGACCGCGAATGGCGATCGAAGGCGTGATGGACGGGGTCAGCAACGACGGGACCATCACCGGCAACGTCGCGATCAGTGGCCTTACCGCACCCTTCGCGAACCAGGCCGGCGGCGTCTTCAACATCGGCACCAGCGCCTCGCTGCAGGCTGCGGGGAATGCGGACGCGGAACTCGACAATGCCGGCATCCTCTCGCCCGGCGGCGCGAACAACATCATCACCACGACGCTGTTCAACCCTGCCAGCGCCGGCGGCGGCCATGTCAACCTTGTCCAGACCTCCACGGGCGTCCTGGCGGTCGATATGACCGACGCCCAGACGACCGGCACCGCGACGCAAGTGGACCGGATACAGGTCGACGGCACCGCGGATCTCGCCGGAACGGTGCGCGTCTCCTTCAACGCGGGCAACGCTCCGTCGGTTGGGCCGCAGACGGCCGGTCCGATCGTGACCGCGGTGAGTGGCGTCACTGCCGCGACGCAGTCCAACCTGACAGTCACCTCCTCCGTGGTGGCAAACTACAGCCTGAGTTACCCCGACCCCAACAACATCGCCCTCAGCTACGATATCGACTTCACCGGCAGCTCGTTGGGGCTGGACACCAGCCACAACCGGGTGCCGATCACGCGATACTTGCAGACAGCATTCGCCGCCGGCGCCCTGAATTCCGATGTCGCGAACAGCTTGATCGCGATCCCGGACCAGGCCACCTATCTGAAGGCGATCGACTCACTCGACCCGGAAATCTCGGTCGATACGCAGTTCAGCACCCTGCGCTCCGGACTGCGTTTCGCCGATGCGCTGCTGAGCTGCGCCGAGCAGAGTGGCACCTATCGTTACTTTGATGAGGGCCAATGCGGCTGGCTGATCACCGGCGGGAATTACTTCACGCAAGGCAACACATCCGACAATTTTGGCTTCCATGAATCCGGCTGGCAGCTCGCCGCCGGAGGCCAGCTCGACCTCGGCAATGGCTGGCATATCGGCGCCGGATTCTCATACGAACAGAATTGGTTGAACGCGTCGTCGATCGGCTCCAGCAGCGAGATCAACCAATACAACCTTGGTATGTCGGTCAAGTATATTTGGCGGAATACCGAGTTCGCCGCCACCGCGACCGGCGGCTGGGGTACGTCCGACAACCGGCGCGCGCAACTGCTTGTCATTGGAACGGCCGCCGGCCAGCAGGACCTGCACAGCGTCGGCGGCCGGCTGCGGGTGTCGCATCTGTTCGACATGGGCGGCTGGTATCTGAAGCCACATGGCGGCGTGGGGGTCGAACATCTGGCAACCGGCAGCTACACCGAATCCGGCGCCGGCGCTGTCGGACTGCAGATCCAGGGGCAGAGCCAGACCTATGTCTATCTGCAGCCCGGGATCGACATCGGCAGCGAATTCCGCGCCGCCGATGACGCGCTGATCCGACCGCAACTCGGCCTTGGCGTTACTCACTTCGTGGGCGACGTCAAAGCGCAGGCAACCGCGCGCATCGTCTCCACGGGCAGCGGCGTCGGCGACTTCACCACCACCACCGCGTTCGATTGCACCTGGTTCAATGTCGGCGCGGCGGTCGATATATTCCTGCCCAGGAACATCACGGCGCGGGCCGGCGTCTACGCCAACCTCTCGCAACACAGCGCCGGTTTCGGCGGCGGACTCAAGCTGCAGGTCGGGTTCTAGGCGACATCGGCTGCAATGCCGAACACCAGGTTGGTTCGGCGCCTCCTCGTGACCGTGGCGGTCAGTGCTGGTCGGCGCTACCCGGGTGGGTGAGGTCGAGCGGTACGACCACCTTGTCGAACAGTGCCTCGTCGACGCCGGAGCGCAAGGCAGCTTCCTTGAGCGTCAGGTCGTCGTCGATCGCCAGATGCGCAATGGCTGACGCCTTGTCGTAGCCGATGACCGGAGCAAGCGCAGTGACCATCATCACCGACCGATCAACGTAGCGGGTGATCGTCTTCTCATCGAGCTTCGCGCCCTCGATCATGAAGCGGCGGAAGTGATCGCACATGTCGCCGAGGATACGCATGCTGTGCAGCAGGTTCGCGATGATCACCGGTCGGAAGGCGTTAAGCTCGAAGTTGCCCTCCTTGCCCGACATCGCGATCGTCGCGTCATTGCCCATCACCTGGATGGCAACCATCAACATGGCCTCGGCCTGGGTCGGGTTGACCTTGCCCGGCATGATCGACGAGCCGGGCTCGTTCGATGGCAACTCCAATTCGTGGATGCCGGTGCGCGGCCCGGAACCAAGCCACCGCAGGTCGTTCGCTATCTTGAACAGCGATACGGCGAGGTTACGCAGCCCTGCCGAACACCGCACGAGCGGATCGAGCGAACCCTGCGCCGCGAACTTGTTAGGCGCGGTCACGAACGGCCGCCCGGTCTGCCTGGCGATCTGTTCGGCGATCTCGACGTCGAACCCAGGCGACGAGTTGAGGCCCGTGCCGACCGCTGTGCCACCCGCGGCAAGCCGCAGCAGGTGCGCCGAATCGGCTACGAGTGCTTCGCGGGCGTCCTCGACCATGGCCACGTAGCCCGACCACTCCTGGCCGACGGTCAGCGGCGTTGCGTCCTCAAGGTGCGTGCGGCCGATCTTGACGACGGCGGCCCAGGCCTTGGCCTTGTCGTCGAGGGCGGTGCGCAGCGCGTCGAGGTTGGGCAACACGTGGTCGTTGAGCATCGCGACCGCGGCGATGTGCATCGCCGTCGGGAACGTGTCGTTCGACGACTGCGCCATGTTCACATGGTCGTTGGGATGCACGGGAGATTTCGATCCGAGCGCCCCGCCGACGAGCTGGATGCAGCGATTCGAGATCACCTCGTTCAGGTTCATATTCGACTGCGTGCCCGACCCGGTCTGCCAGACATAGAGCGGGAACTCCCGGTCGAGTTCGCCGGCGATGACCTCGTCGGCAACCCGCTCGATGAGCGAGCCCAACCAGGCGGGCAGTCGCCCTGCACGGGTGTTGACGACGGCCGCGGCTTTCTTGACCTGGCCGTAGGCCCGGTAGACCTCGATCGGCATACGATCCTTGTCGCCGCCGATGTCGAAGTGGATCAGCGAGCGCTGCGTCTGCGCACCCCAGTAGTGGTCGGCCGGGACGTCAACTTCGCCGAGGGAGTCGGTCTCCTTGCGGGTGCCGGTAACCGACAAGCCGACGGGGAGATCGAGGATTTTCGGTGGCGACGCGTCGCTCACGATCGCGCTCACACTGCTTCGACCGGACTGTAGACGGGCCACCACTCATGGGCCCGTACCGCCTCGACGGGATCGTCGATCTTGGCCGTGGCGACGCCCTGCTCGATCGCAGTGCGGACGACCGCGACCGCCACGATGCTCGAGGTGGTGCGCAATACGGCGTTGGATGGCAACAGCGAGGCGCCCGGTCCGATCAGGTTCGCCTCGTCGGCGACCGCATGCGCCGCCGCGAGGATCATCTCGTCGGTGATCTTCGACGCCCGGGACACGATCACCCCGAGTCCAAGTCCCGGATACAGCGCTGCGTTGTTGGCCTGGCCGATCCGATAGCTGACACCGCCCAGTTTCACGTCGTCGAAGGGGGAGCCGGTTGCGACCAATGCCTTGCCATCGGTCCAGGTCAGCAACTGTTCGGGCGTCGCCTCGGCGAGCGGTGTCGGGTTCGACAGTGGGAAGATGATCGGTCGATTGGTGCCGGCGCTCATGGAGCGGACGATCGCCTCCGTGAACATACCGGGCGTCGTCGAGGTGCCGATCAGGATCGTCGGTCGCACCTGCGCCACGACGGTCGCGAGGTCGATGATGCCGTCGCCCTTCGCGGCCTTGGCCCGCAGCGCCGCCATCGCTGGCCAACGGGTAGCGGCCTTGCGGTCTTCGCCGCACGGCGTGCGGGTCCAACCGGCGACGTCGGCGTCGCGCCGGACATACGGACGCTGATAGTCGAGCAACTGGTCGGTCATGGAGGCGGTGAGCAAGCCTGGCAGGTCGACGATCCAGATCCGGGCGTTGGCCTCACTGGCGGACAAACCATCGCGCACCATCCGGTCGCGGGCCTGGTCGGCGATACCGCAACCGGCTGTGCCGCCACCGAGCACGACGATGCGCTGGTCACGCCACGCCGAACCGCTCAGCTCCACCGCGTTGAACAGCCCTGCCATCGCGATGGCGCCCGTACCCTGCATGTCGTCATTGAACGTGGCGACGGTGTCGCGGTAGCGATTCAGGATGCGGCGGCAATTGGTGGACCCGAAGTCCTCCCAGTGCAGCATGGCGTGGGGAAACAGCTTGCGGGCGGCGGTGACGTACGCGTCGATCAGCGCGTCGTAGTTCTCGCCACGCACCCGGGCACGACGGACGCCTGGGTACAGCGGATCGTGCAGCAGTTTCTCGTTGTCGGTACCAACGTCGAGCATCACGGGGATGGCGCGGTGCGGGTCGATCCCGGCGGCGGCCGAGTACACCGCGAGCTTGCCGATCGAGATGTCGATACCCCCTGCCCCCCAATCACCGATGCCGAGGATCTCCTCGGCATCGGTCGCCACGAGCAGATCGATCTCGTCGGCGGACGCGCCGAGATTCGCCAGGCGTTCCTCAACCGAGTCGATGTCGTCGATCGAGAGGAAGATGCCGCGCGGCCGCGTCCAGATCTCAGAGAACTTCTCGATCGCCTCGCCCACGGTGGGGTCGTAGACGACTGGCAACATCTCGAGCAGGTGCCGCTGAACGAGCGCGAAGAACAGCGTCGCGTTGTTGTCGTGCAGCCGCCACATATAGATGTGCTTGTCGAGATCGGTGGCCAGCGCACTGTAGTTGCCGTAGGCCCAGTCGACCTGGGGCTCCAACTCCGTGAATACCGCGTCCGGGAGCAGACCGTCGAGACCGAGCGCGACGCGCTCCCCGGCGGTGAAGGCCGATCCCTTGTTGAGCGCGGGATCACGCAGCACCTCATAGCCTCGCGCCGTCGTGGAGACCTTCCGGTGGGCTCCTCGTCCTACGATCTTGGCCAGTCTGCTGTGCATCATGTCTCTCCGAGTCGATTGCCTGCATTGGCGAGGACCGGGGTCCAAAAGGCATCCTGCCTGAAGCAGGATAAGAACTTTCAGAGGCGACTTATGTATCGATGAGGGCACGTTGCATTCAGTGAACAGATAGCCAAAGGGCCGGACGAATGTCAATCACGCCAGGCAGTGTTGCGCTCGGCGGTGGTGCCAGGGCAATCGCTTGACCGGCAGCGCGTAGCATTTGTCCAGCACCGGGAGAAAAAGGGCCGCGTTCGGGCCGATCTGATGAGACGAATCGCTAACCCTGAATGAACAGGGCCACATAGGTCGCGAACAGAACAAGGTGCACAGCACCCTGGATGACGTTGGTGTGCCCGCTGGTGAAGGTGACAACGCTGACCGCCAGCGTCAGCAGCAACAGCACGAAATCGACATGTTCAATCCCGAGCAGGATGTCACGCCCGGTCAAACGGCTGACCAAAATCATGGCGGGCACCGTAAGCCCGATTGTGGAAAGTACCGACCCAAGGAAGATGTTGACGGCGCGTTGCATATGGTTCGCCATTGCGGCACGCACCGCGCCCATCGCTTCCGGCGCGGTCACCAGAACGGCGATGATAACGCCTCCGAACGGCGTCGGAAGCTTGAGTGTTTCGATCAGATAGTCGATCGGCTTTGCAAGCTGCTCTGCCAGGAATACCACGGGGATGATATACGCCATCAGCAGCAGCATGTGACCGTATGGTCGGCTGGAGTGACCGCGTGCAGCGGCGTGGCCGGACGTTTCATCCGACAGGATGAAATGCATTCTGTGCCGTCCGGTCTGCATGGCCAGAAAAACCGAATAGAGCCCGACAGAAACCAGCATGAGGAATACCTCCTGCTGGCGCGACAAAGTCGGCCCCGCAGTCGTCTGCGTGTAATCCGGCATGATCAAGCTCAGAACGGCCAGTGGGATGATGACACTTAAATAGGCATTGGCTCCTCGCAGGTTGTAGTGCTGCTCGCGATGGCGCCAGCCGCCAAGCAAGAGAGAAAGCCCGACCATGCCGTTGAGAACGATCATCAGCACGGACAGCAGAGTGTCCCGGGTCAGCGTCGGATTATTGTCGCCATGCAGCATGACAGCAGAAATGGCCGCCACCTCGATAAAGGTGACGGAAAGCGTCAGGATCAGTGTGCCGTACGGCTCGCCGAGGCTCTCCGCCAAATGATCGGCGTGACGAACTGCTGAAAATGCCGAAGCGAGCACTGCGATGAACAACCATAGAAACACGGCCATGAGCCATGCAGGATTTGAGAGGTCACCCAGCAGGGTCCCGCCCCAGGCGAAAAACACCAGGCTGGTGGAGATGCTGAAGACAAGAAGACGTTCGGTACGGAGCAACGCCGCCAACGGAGCGAGCATCATGTGTTCCCATCGATGTCGCATCCGGCCAGGCGTTGACCGCCCGGTGAGCATGCTAGTCCACCCAAGCGAACGTGGCGACTCGGTTCCCGTCGGGTGCCCCAATTCCTCAGCGTGGCGGAACTGCTCGAAACTCGGCACTTCGCCCGGAAGATCATCGTCCGGTAGGTGTGGCGGTATCTGCGTCTAACGCTCAAATTGCGGGATCTGGCGAGATCGTGGCGAGCGCGGCCTCTCGATCGCCGCTACGAGGCATCAATCCGCCGTTCCCTCCACGCGCTTCGGCAACCGCCGGCGAAGCCGCCATTCTTCCAGCCCCTGCAGCATCACGAAGAACGACGGCACGAACAGTACGGCCAGACAGGTCGAGGCGATCATTCCGGTCATCACGCTCAGCCCCAGCGAGATGCGCGCCGCCGCACCGGCACCGGTGGATAGCACCAGCGGCAGCACGCCCAGGATGAATGCGATGGAAGTCATCACGATCGGCCGGAACCGTGCGCGTGCCGCCTGCATTGCGGCATCGACGATCGACAGTCCTTCGTGCCGCCGCTCGCGCGCGACTTCCACGATCAGGATGGCGTTCTTCGCCGACAACGCGATCAGCAGCACCAGTCCGATCTGCGTATAAAGATTGTTCGCCACACCCAACCCGCCGAGCGCCAGAGCCGGTCCGCTCAGCGACAGGGGCACGGCCAGCACGACAGAAAGCGGTGCGATCCAACTTTCATACTGCCCCGCCAGGCAGAGATAGACCAATAGCAAACCGAGGCCGAACACCAGATAGATCTGTTTGCCGACAGCTTTCTCCTGGAACGACATTGCCGTCCAGTCGAAGCCGGCACCGCGTGGCACAACGCTCTGCGCGATCTGCTCCATTAGTGACAGCGCCTCACCCGAGCTGAACCCTGTCGCCGGCGCGCCAACAATGGTGGCCGCCGGATACAGATTGTACAGGGTGATCAACCCCGGCGCGACGATCGGCTCGATGGTCACCAGCGACCCCAGCGGCACCATGTTGCCGTTCTGGTTGCGCACGGACAGCTGCAAGATGTCGCTCGGCTGCAGGCGGAAACGGGAGTCGGCCTGTGCATACACCTGGAAAGTGCGGCCGAATTTGTTGAATTGGTTGACGTAGGCCGATCCGACATAGGCCGACAGCGTGGCAAACAGGTCGCCCACCGATACGTGCAGCGCTTCCGCCTTGGTACGGTCCACCACGATCTGCAGTTGCGGCACGCCGGCGCGGAATGGCGTGACCAGACGCTGCAGCCCGGTCTGCGTCAGGCCGTCCTGCACGACGGTCCGGGTGATACGTGCCAGCTTTGCGAAGTCGTTGCTGCCATCGCGCAGTTCCACCATCATGGTGAAGCCGTTGGCATTGCCGATGCCCTGGATCGGCGGCGGCACGATGACCGTGCTGGCCGCTTCGTTTTCGGCATCCAGCGCAGTCTGCATATGCTCATAAATGCTGCGCAGATCGGTGCCATTCGCGCTGCTGCGCTGGCTCCAATCCTTCAGTACGACATAGACCGCGCCCGCGGATGACAGCGACGCGTTGTTGTCCAGCGGCGAGACCCCGGCGATCTCGATGACCTGATCAACGCCGGGCACTTTGCGGGCGATTGCCGCCACGTTGTGCAGCACCGTGTCGGTGCGCTCCAGCGATGCGCCGTCCGGCAACTGTTCGGCCAGTACCAGATAGCCCTGGTCCTCCAGCGGGATGAACGCGGTCGGCAGCCGCGCCACGCCCCACACGCCCAACCCTGCGATGATCAGCGCCAGCACCACCATCGGACCTGCATGACGGCCCATGCGACCGATCAGCGAGACGTAGCCGCGTTCCACCGGCGCATAGGCGCGGTCGAATCCGCGGAAGAAGATGTTGCGCCGCTCCATCGGCACCGGTGGACGAAGCCAGAGCGCGCATTGCGTCGGCTTCAACGTGGCTGCGTTGATCGCGCTCAGCAGCGCGGTGGCGGCGATGACGATGGCGAACTGCGCGTACATTTGTCCCGTGAGGCCGGGCAGGAAGGCGGCAGGCACGAATACCGACATAAGAACCAGGGTGATGCCGATGATCGGGCCGAACAGTTCCTTCATCGCCTGCACCGCGGCGTCGTGTGGTGACAGGCCGCGTTCCAGATGGTGCGTCGCGCCTTCCACCACGACGATGGCGTCGTCCACCACGATGCCGATCGACAGCACCAGCGCGAACAGCGTGGACAGGTTCACGGTGAAGCCCAGCAGCGCCATGGCGCCGAATGCGCCGATAATGGTCACCGGTACGGTCGTGGCTGGCACCAGCGTGGCGCGCCAGTCTTGCAGGAACACCATGATCACCAGCAGCACCAGCACTGCGGCTTCCACCAGCGTGCGATATACTTCATTGATCGCGGCGCTGACGAAGCGCGTCGTGTCGAACGGCACTTCCCAGGTCAGACCTTGCGGGAAGCCGCGCGAGAGCTCGTGCATCTTTTCTCGCACCGCAGTCGCCACTGCCAGTGCATTGGCGTCGGGCGACTGGAAGACAGCAATGCCGGCGGCCGGCTGGCCATTGACGCGGAACGTCTGGGAATAGGTCTGCGCGCCGAGCTCGACGCGCGCTACGTCCTTCACCCGAATCAGCTGCCCGCCGGCGCCATTGGCGGAGTGCACAACGATGTCGCCGAATGCCGCAGGATCGGTTAGCCGGCCTTGGACATTCACCGTGTATTGGAACGCCTGAGTGGCGGGCGCAGGCGGCGTGCCGACCTGGCCGGCCGTCACCTGCTGGCTCTGCTGCTGGATCGCCTGGATCACATCGTTCGGAGTCAGCCCATAGGATTGCAGCTTTTGCGGGTCCAGCCAGACGCGCATCGAGTACTGGCCGACGCCGAACACCCCAACATTGCCGACGCCGGGAATGCGGCTCAGCTCATTCACCAGGTTGATGGTGGCATAGTTGCTCAGGAACAGGCTGTCGTAGCGCTTGTCCGGGGAGGTCAGCGTGACGATCTGCAGGATTGAAGTGGATTTCTGCTGTACCACCACGCCCTGCGCCTGCACTGATTGCGGCAGTGCCGACATGGCGCTGGACACACGGTTCTGCACCAGGATCTGCGCCGTGTTCAGGTCGGTGCCGATATCGAAGGTCACCGTCAGCGCGTATGAGCCGTCACTGGTGCTGGTGGACTGCATGTACAGCATGTGCGGTACGCCGTTCACCTGCTGCTCGATCGGCAGCGCCACGGTGTTCATCACCGTCTCGGCGCTGGCGCCGGGATAGCGGGTGGTCACTTGCACCGTCGGCGGCACCACGTTCGGGTATTGCGCCACCGGCAAGGTGACCATGGCGATCAAGCCGAGCAGTACGATCACCACCGCCAGCACGTTGGCGAGCACCGGCCGGTCGATAAAGAAGCGAGAGATCACGACTTGCGCGACGCCGGCAGCGCAGCGGTGATTTCGCCCTGCTTTGGCGTCACTTTCCCACCAGGTACCGCGCGCTGCAGGCCGGAGATGATCACCCGGTCGGCTGGCTGCAGGCCTGTGGCTATGACGCGCAGGGTTCCGACCAACGCCCCGGTGGTGACGTTGCGCTGCTGCACCACGTTGTCCTTGTCCACCACCAGCAGGTAACGCCCGGACTGATCAGCGCCGAGTGCGGTATCCGGTACCAGCAGCGCCTCGTGCTGCTGGAGTTCCATCGGTACGCGAATGCGCACGAAAAACCCCGGCAGCAGCGCGTTGCCAGGGTTGGGCAGCTTGGCACGCGCCATCAGCGTGCCGGTGGTCGGATCGATGCCGGGCGAGACGTAATCCAGTGTGCCCTGGTGCGGGTAGCCCTGCTCGGTCATCAGCCCGACTTCTACCGGAACCTTGTCCAGCTGCTGTTCGGTAACGCCGCGCTGGCGCATGACGGCACGAATGTGCAGTACGTCCTGCTCGCTGACGTTGAAGGTGACGTAGATTGGATCGAGCTGGACGATACTGGCCAGTTTCGTGGGACCGCTCACGCCAACCAGGCTGCCGACATCTACAAGATGGTTGGTCGCCACGCCGTCAAATGGGGCGGTGACCTGGGTGTAGCCGAGGTCCGTCGCCGCCAGCGTCACCGCGGCCTGCTCGTTCAGCACGTTGGCGCGGTTGCTGTCGCGCTGGGCCTTGGCCTGATCCACAGCAGAGCGGGAGGCAAAGTCGGTCTGGCCGAGCGAGGCCTGGCGGTTGTACTCGGCGTCCGACTGGGCGGCCTGCGCCTGGGCCGATTGCAGGGCGGCCTGAGCCTGTTGCAGCTTGGCCTGGTATGGGGCGGGCTCGATGACGAACAGCGTGTCGCCGCGATGGACAGTAGCGCCATCCTTGTAGCGAATGTCCTGAAGAAATCCGGAGACGCGGGCGACCAGATCGACCTCCTGGAAGGCGACGGTGTTGCCGGTGGCGTCGAGGTAGGGTGTGACAAGCTGGTGTGCCGGCTGCACCACCACCACCTGCGGTGCTGGCGGTGGAGCGTAGGCGTTCTGGCGCTTGCAGCCAGGAAGCATAAGAGCGATCAGAGCCGGCGCCAGCACGCACCAGCGGGCGCGGGCAGCTTCATTGTAGGCGCTACAGATCCATCTTGGACCCCTGGCGTCGTTCAGCATTCTCTATGACCGACGGTTGAGTGCGAAGTACACAATTCAAGCTAACCTGCAAAACAGAAGAGGAGCAAGCGAAAGAGCGGGCCCAGTCCAGGCCACACGGCGACAAGCGGGTAGCCAACGACGCGGCGATAAGAAATTGCCAACCACCCGGGTCCGGCGTGATCAGGCCAGCCGCAGTTTGGCGACGAGCACTGCCGGTCTTCAGTCGGCATCCGGAGCAGGTCCCAATCCTGCTTTCTTGCGTTCGAACAGTGAGCGGATCGCGGCGGAATCGGCGGCGCCCTGCTCGGAGCGGCAGCCGCCGGAGATATTCTGCCGCACCCTCGATCTGATGCCGCAATTCAGCTTCATCAGGCTGACATCAAGCGGTTTCGTCGACAGCGTTCCAATGCATCCGCTCGCTCGAAACCAGACAAACCTGGAGGCCGTGCTCGGCGAGCAATATTTCATCGTCCTGCTCGCGAGCCTCCTCACGCTGCACAACGAGACGCGCCAACACGAGGTGTCATAGCAGTGCACCAACCCCGCTTGCATCTGGCACAAAAAGTACATTAGTCTTTTCGCAAAGTGTTAAGTATCAAAGACAGCTTGCGGGGAGCATCATGCAACGGAAGCCGCTTATGCGGGTCATGCTGGCATGCATCCTTGCCGCGTGCTTCTGGGTCGAGTCAGCGATTGCAGCGGAAACGTCCCCACCGCATCCGTCATGGCCGCACGTTGTCACTATCGATAACACCTCGATCGAGGTGTTCCAGCCGCAAGCTATCGACTGGGAGGATCATGACAGGCTGACCGCACGGGCCGCGATCGCCGTCACTCCGCAGGGTAAATCGAAGCCGGTCCTCGGCACCATCGAAGTCACGATGAAAACCCGTACCGACGCCGCGACGGAGATCGTGAGCCTTTCGGACCCGACCCTGATCGCCACGCATTTCCCGTCGCTCGATACCACGCAGGCGATGCAGTTGGAGGGCAAGCTCCGGCATGCGCTGCCTCAGATGCAGGTCCTGCAGGTACCTCTGTCGGGCATCCTTCTCGGTTTGAAGCAGACTTCGCATCCGGCTTCAGCCGAACTGAGCAATGCGCCGCCAGAGGTTTTCTATCGAGACAAACCAGCCAGCCTGGTGGTGTTCGATGGTGAACCCGTGCTCGCCCCGGTCGGCAGGACCGGGCTGCACTTTGCGGTGAATACCAACTGGGACGTGTTCACCGAACGCGGCACCTGGTACCTGCTGAACAACGGGTTGTGGCTGACGGCGCCGGCATGGTCCGGTCCCTGGCATCCAGTGAGACATCTGCCCACCGCATTCAGCCAAATGCCAAACGACCCGAACTTTGCGGAGGTCCGTAAGGCGATCCCGCCAAAGCCGGGCAAACCTGCCGTCGTTCCGGAGATCATCGTCACCACGAAGCCGGCGGATATTATCGTCACCGACGGTCCACCGCACTTCACGCCGGTAGCCGGCACCGGCCTGCAGTCGGTCAGCAACACCAATGCCGAACTGTTCTTCCAGCCCTCGACCGGCATGTTCTTCGTGCTGATCTCTGGCCGCTGGTTCTCCGCCAACGCGCTCACCGGACCCTGGGGTTTCGCCTCCGGCAAGCTGCCACCGGATTTCGCGCTGATCCCCTCGGGCAGCGCGCATGCGCATGTGCTGCCTTCGGTGCCGGGCACCAGCCAGGCGGAGCTTGCCGTGCTGCGAGCACAGGTGCCGCACCAGGCCACCCTGAAGCGTGACATGGCGAAGGTCACGGTGACCTATGCCGGCACGCCTCACTTCAAGCCGATCCCCGGCACATCGGTGATGTACGCGGAGAATACGTCCTACCAGGTGATCGAGACCGACGGGCGCTATTATGTCTGCTACCAGGGCGCCTGGTTCGTTGGACCGTCGCCGACCGGGCCCTGGGTGCTGGCAACGGCAGTGCCGGACGTGATCTACTCCATCCCGCCAAGCAGCCCGATGTACAACGTGACCTATGTGAAAGTGTATGGCTCGACGCCGTCGACAGTCACCTATGGCTACACTGCGGGCTACATGATGGGCTTCATCAGCGCGGGCGTGGTGGTCTATGGCACCGGCTACTACTACCCGCCGGTGGTAATTCCCGGTCCGGTGCCGATCTTCTACCCGTATCCGTACACTTATGTCGGCACAGTCCGATACAACCCGGCCAACGGCGCCTGGGTGCGCGGCGGCGCGGTCCATGGACCAGATGGTGGCGTGGCCCGAGGAGGCACCTACTACAATCCCAGCACCGGTGCCTGGGCGCGAGGCGGCGCGGTGTACGGTCCGTACGGTGGCGCCGGCGCATTCTCCTATTACAATCCCAGGACTGGAGGCTATGCGCATGGAAGCGCAGCGTGGGGCGGTGGCACCGGCTGGGCGCAGGGTAGCTACTACAACCCCCGCACCGGCGTCTCCGGTTCCACCAATCAGAACTGGAATCCGTATTCGCGCTGGGGATCCAGCACCATCAGCGGCCCAAACCGAACCGTCAATACCGCCAGCGCCAGCAACGCCAGGGGTTCTGCCGGCGGTTTCAATTCTTCCACCGGAGCGAAAGGTGCCGGGTATCACGGCGTGAACGGCAACCGTGGGGGCGTGGAGAAGACCAAGGGTGGCGACACCTATGCCGGGCGCGACGGCAACGTCTACCAGCATAATTCAAGCGGCTGGTCGAAATGGAGCAATGGCGGCTGGCAGCCGGTGAACCCGCCCACATCCTCCAGCGATCGCCTGCGAGGTTCGCAGAGCGGGCAGTCCAGCTCGCTGGGCACCGACCAGCGACAGGCCTCGCGTTTTGGCAACCGGCAGGGCGCAGCTGAAGGGCGGGAGAATCTCGATACCTCGCTGTTCCAGCAACTTGAGCGGGATCGCCAGGCGCGTCCGGGCGGGGCGCGTGGCGGTTTCGGCGAGGGGCTCTTTGGCGGCGCCTGGCGCGACCGGTTTGGTGACGGTGCCGGAAGCAACCGGTTCGGTGGCGGCATCGGTGAGCATTTCAGGCGCTAGCACCGGCGCCGGAACGCTAACAGGGGGCACGATGGCCAGGAACAGTGCGAACGATGTCGTGGCGCAGGAATTTGCGGGCCAGGTTCGAATTCTCGAGCCGCTTTGTGCATCGGAGAGTCGGATGCGAGACGGCCGAAAAGGCAAGCTTCTTCGGCCATCGCGGACCGGCCATGGCGGTGTGTTGTGGCAGGGCTCGTTCACTGTGCCGGTTGCCGTCAGCCATGGCTCCCAAGCCATTGCCATGAAGCTCAACCCGTCGCTTCGCCAGTTCATCGCCCTTGGCTTGCTCAGCCTGCTGATGGCTCTCCTGCTGATCACCCAGGCAGCCGCACAACGGCCCAGCGAGGCCCAGGCCGCCGCCATCAAGTCCAACTGCCGGTCGGACTACATGTCCTATTGCTCCAGCGTACCCACCGGCGGGATGGCCTCGCTGCAATGCCTGCAGCAGCACACCGCAGAGCTATCACCGCCCTGTCAGTCCGCGGTGCAGGCGACCGAAGCCGGGTCCGCACCGCCGGCGGAAGCCGCAGCCCGCCCCGCACCGCTTCCGGAGATGACCCTCCGCGAAGAAGCGAGGTTGTTGCGTGACGCATGCGGACGCGACTTCGAGACCTATTGTCGCGGTGTTCGCCTGGGTCGCGGCCGAGCCGTGGCCTGCCTGGCGCAGAATGAACAGCAGCTCTCCCCGGCCTGCAAGGGAGCGCTGGCCGAAGCGCGCGCTGACCGGTGAGGCGGACCGTACCGCTGCCAACCTGCACCGAACTCGCCACGTTCGTGCTGATGCCCCGTTGCGAGGCAATGCACCACCTGGCGCGCGATCCTTTGGGCATGTCAGGCGCGCGCGCCTGACAGGGATCGGTTCCGGCGACAAGAAAGCGGGTAACAGAGACGATCCGGTGTGATCACCCGTTGTCCGCGCCAGCGTCGGTAAACGTGCTGACCGGGCGGATGCCGCCGCAATGGACGGACGGCGGGTGCTGAGCCGTCGATCTGCCGTGACAGGCGTCTTCACGCGGGAGATACTCCCGTGGCGTGTTGCCTGCCCCTGAGCGAACCGTGGGAACCGGAATGACGATCGATATCGACAAGCTGAGTGAAGCGGAACTCATCGAACTCAACCACCGGATCGTCGCACGCCTTCGTTTTCTTCACGACGTTCGCGCTCATTCGGCAATGCTGGAATTCAATATCGGTGACCGCGTTACCTTCCCTGCACCGGGGCAGGGCCACGTGGCAGGCGTGCTCACCCGATACAACAAGAAGACGGTGACGATCATCGGTGAAGACGGCCGGCAATGGAACGTCTCGCCCGGGCTACTAAGTCGCGCTGTCGCTGCCGCGCCGGCCGGGGACGGACCGGCGGACTGCAAGGTGATCCGGCTGAGGCAGCGCTGAGGCGTGCTGTGCGATGGTTGATGCTCCGCAGCAGGTCGAACGGCCGCGCGGCGAATCCGGCCGTGCCTCGCCGGTGATCTTGGTCCTCGAGGCGAGTCATGCGGTGACCGTCCGACGCTGAGGCTAGGCCACGCGCTGCGCGCGTGTAAGCGCGGCCCTCATGACCGGCCGCGAGGCGGCCAAGCTGATGCCGCCTAACGCCGGGGGCGGAGTCGGCAGGATCAATGTCCTGCGCCTCGATGGCGTCGATCACCTGCAGCACCATTCGCCCCTTGGCCGGCTATTCACCGTCAGCAGGCCTGTGGTGCGAATATCATGACAAATGTGGGGCCGTGGCTGTCAGTATCCGATATTGCCCCTCTATTTTGCTTTCCGGATGATTGCGTCCATGAATATTGTCCTATATTTTGGAACGCCACCCCTGGGGGCGGACAACGCTGAACTAAGAAATTGACAGCGATCTAAGCTTTCGAAGAATGAAAGTCATGGCAAGCTTCGAGCCTATAGAGTGGAGTTCAAGCGTCAGGTCGTGCAGGCGTATCTGACCGGCGAGACGCTGAACAACTTGTCGGAGCGTTACGACGTCTCACGGAACCTGATCCGCATCTGGATCCAGAAGTTTGAGGCCGGCGCGTTCGATGAGGACACGGTCGCGGTCGACGTGATCCAGGAATACCAAGTTCCTCTCACGGCCCTTGAGCAACTGGTGGGCAAGCAGGCCTTTTGAACTGGAGTTTCCCAGAAGGGCTCTGCGAAACACTCCCCGGCTGAAAAGTGGGTCTACATCCACGATCATCGGCCCCACGGTCTCTCCGTCAGCGAAGGATGGCGGCTGATGGCGATCTTCGCTCCGCCTTCTACCGGACAATCTCGGTGTCCGACGACATGCCGGTCATCGTGGCGATGGCGGCAATCTACGATGAGTTCGAACACCATGGCTGGCGGAACGTTCGTACCGCGCTGCGCCAGCAAGCGTGGGCGTCGATCACACAAAAATCAGCCGCTTGATGCGGGAGGACGAACTTTAGCCGAAGCGCAGATGACGCCACATCGCGACCACGGACAGCGACCCGATCTTCCCCAACAGGGCCAAGGGCATGGGCGTCGACGGGCCCGACCAGCAGTCGGTGTTGAATATCATCTACGTTGCGATGGGCAGGCGTGGCAATCCCTACGACAAGGCCAGGGCAGATAGTCTTCTGAAAACGCTGGAGGTCGATGCGGTCCGTCCAACGGCCCTACGACACCTCTACTGATGTGATGGAGCAACTTCGGCTCTTCATTGGCGAGGTCTACGACAGCCGCAGGGTCCGCTCCGCTCTCGGCCACCGCGGCCCAGCAACTCGAGGACCAACCAGCCCGGCAGACGATCGAATCAGCAGCCTGAGTTTGTCCGCCCCAGGGCAACTCCAAAACGGATGGGTGCCGATTGACCGGGTCGCCGCATCGGCGCTGCATATCCGAATTGCGGCGCCGGACCGAATGGCTTCGCTGCTTGCTGCCGCGTGATCGCACGCTCGCGCCGCATTCATCAATTGCGTCTCATCCGGTGAGTGGCAGCCGCAAACTTCTGCCGTTCCCGACACACGCTACGATCTCGCTGGCTCCCGGATTTGGTAGCGGTTTCGTAATGTTACCATGACGCTGCGTTGACGCCGAATCTCGCTATGCCCTGGAGAGGTTGTAGATGGCACCTACAACTTCTGACTGGCTCTTGCTGTTGCGGCCTACCGCCAGGGCTTTCCGCTACGTCGCCGCGATTTCCCGTCGACCGACCGGCCCGTCGCGGTCGATTTCTGGCGGATTTAGGTATATAGACCTAGTTACACCTGCCACACTGCATGGATTTTGTAATATTTCGTCATTGCCATCTATCAGACCCCTTAGCGGGATTGCGTTGCTCGTCTCCGATTTGATAGAGCGACGAGGCACCGGGATAAGGGGCACCAAAAACCAAAAAATATCAGACCACAGCGGCACCATACGATGGTCCCGTCGCGAAGTCTCAACGTTACAAAGCAAACTGGAGCCGCCGCCACCAGGAGGTCGTAGCTTCCTCCGAGGCGGCAAAGCGTAAGCACGCAACAAGCGCCGCGTCAGCGCGCGGACTGACGCACACCCACGAACCAAAGGATCCGATATGGCAACATTCCGCCAATACTATCCATAACGGTAAAGTCTGCCGTCGCCCAGCGACCGCATCCCTCGCGAGGCAGTCTCGGGCGCCTCGTTATGAAATAATGCACTGACAGTAGGAATATTAGCCTTGGCGACAACCCGCAACCCCGTCGACCAGCCGTTTTCTTCGGACAGCGTCTGGAATATCGGCATCGGATCCTACGCAGTGTGGGGGTCGAACAACGATGCCGACGTCCAGCAATTGCAGAGCCTGTTCGGTACCGTCAACGCCGCCGCCTATGGTCAGCCGATTTACTTCGGCACCGCCTCCGACCCCCTGGTGACGGTCTACGACACCGACACCACAGAGCCGGTGCCTCCCCAGCAGATCCACATCCCGATCGACGCAATCCCGGCCGGACCGACCGGGGGCGACGCTCACATGGCGTTCTACGACGCCACGCAACCCGGTAAGATGTGGTCGTACTACAATGTATCGTTCAACAATGGCTACGATGTAACCGGTGGCCTCACAGCCCAGCTCGGTGGTGTTTGGGATACACTCGGCGACGGCATCACCAACACGGTGTCACCGGGAAGCGATTACAACTTCGCCGAAGGAACCATAACCGATTACGATCTCGCCCAGGGCGCGATCAACCACGCGTTGCGAATCGCAATCGGCTTCGATGCATTGAAGGCCCCGGGCGCGACCTGGACCGACAACGTCCCCTGGCCGAACACCCATGTCGATTATTACGCCACGACCTGGTACACTGGCAACATCATCGCCGGGTCGACCTTCGGCATTCCCAGCACGGTCGACCTCAACAGCCTTGGCCTCTCCCAGGGCGGTATGCTTCTCGCCAAAGCGCTGCAGGATTATGGCGCGATCTGGCGCGATTCCGCCGGTAATGGCACGTTCGACTTCTATACAACGCCGGAAAACGAGAACAATCCGCTCATCCAGCAAATGCGGGCGGATATGTCGAAGATCATGCCGAACCTGGATATCATGCGGAATCAGGGACCGAATTCGGTCAACGGAGGCGGCACTCCGATCGTTGCACCGCTACCGCCGGTCAGCCTGGGCGGTTCTTCGGCACCAGTTCCCGCCCCCACACCAATGCCGACACCAGCACCAACGCCGACACCGACACCGGTCCCAACACCGGCATCCACCGAATCACCCAATGACACGGTGATTCAACAAGGTTCGGGTCAAACCATTCGCGACAGTCAGGGGAATGTCTGGGGTCTCGTCAGCTCCAACGGCGGCCAGGTTGTGGTCAACGGCGCGATCGACCCAGTGACGGACAACGTGACATCGCTCGCCTATGTGGACAATGTGATCTGGGCAAACGAGGCCTCGCTCGGCCTGTGGTGGTCCGAGACAGGACCCGGAGCGGGCTGGCAACCGCTTGCGGGCACCCCGGTCAGCCCCCTGCCCGACACGCCCACACCGGTCCAGAGCCCCACACCGACGCCAACACCCACGCCTTCGCCAACACCCACACCCACGCCGGCGCCAACACCTACCCCCACACCCACACCCACGCCAACACCCACCCCCACACCGGCGCCAACACCCACGCCGACGCCTGTCCCCACGCCAGCATCCACCGAATCACCCAACGACACGGTGATTCAACAGGGTTCGGGTGAAACCATCCGTGACAGTCACGGGAATGTCTGGGGTCTCGCCAGCTCCAATGGCGGCCAGGTTGTCGTCAACGGCGTGGCCGATCCGGTGACCGACCACGTGACATCGCTTGCCTATGTGGACAACGTGATCTGGGCAAACGAGGCCTCGCTCGGCCTGTGGTGGTCCGAGACAGGACCCGGAGCGGGCTGGCAACCACCCGCAGGCACCCCCGTCAGTCCCCTGCCCGACACGCCCACACTGTTCCAAACTCCCGCACCGACGCCAACACCCACGCCTACTCCCACTGCGATGGCGGCAATCACGGTGAAGACGGCGGGCAAACCGTTGGTGAATGTGGATGCGACAACGGCACATAACCAGACGACCTATGGCGCAACAATCCAACTGACCGATCCTGGCGTTGCCAAAGTCGTGCTGGGGGCCACGTCCGACGTGATGAAGTTCCTCGGCATGTCCAAGATCGACCTGACAGTCGGTTCGGCCAGCGCGAGGGTGATTGCCGATGGAGGCGACAATACCATCACCGCTGGCAAGGGAGCGTTGAATGTCACGGGCGGTCCGGGGGCAGACACCTACATCTTCCATAAAGGTGATGCGTCCCTCACGATCCTGGACTTCTCGCTTGCCAAGGGAGATTCGTTGGTGATCGATCAATCGCTGGCAGCCTCGCTGAAGGAAAGGGCCGACGGCCATGGTGGCGTCGTGATCTCCTTCGGAAACAACACCGGCACCATACACCTGAGCAGCACGGCGTCGCTGGACACCCAGGCCATCCACTTCGCCTAACCCTGGCGGCAGAAACGCCTCCTGCCTGAGGCGGTACCGGTGCGGCGGCCTCGAGGGAAACCTCGAGGCCGTCCTGCTATGCGGACGATCCGGCAGCAGCATTCAGTGGCAAGCGGCTCTGCTCCGGCGGAACCCGTTCCAGGTCGACACCACGGTCCTGCTTGTACACCTGGAACAGCCGCTCGATGAAAACGTCCAGAGTGAACTCCCGGGCGAACAGTGCACTGCCATTGGCAGACAGTGTCCGCCTCAAGGCGTCATCCTCCAACAGACGCTGCAGCGTGCGACTCAGGTCGGCAGGATCACCGGGGCGAACAAACAACGCGGTGTGCTGATCTTCAAGGACCTCGGGTATGGCACCGACCGGCGTGCAAACGACCGGCGTACCCATCCCCAACGCCTCCAGCAGCACCAATGGCAACCCCTCGTCGTATGAGGGCAATACCAGCATGTCGGCCTCAGCAAGCAGAATGCGCGCACGCGCCTGGTCGACCCATCCGGTGAAGCTCACCCGATCGGAAACTCCAAGCCTCACCGCGAGGGCCTGGCAGCGCTCGATGTCACCGCCGCCTGCGACAGTCAGGTGCCATGGCGGGTGTCCGGTCGGCAACCGAGCCACGGCGTCCAACAGATCCAATATGCCCTTGCGCTCAATCAGATTGCCCAGAAACAGCATACGCCGGGTGCGACAGGACGGGTCCGTCGCCGCAACAGTCTGTACGGGGCTGACCGGAACACCGTTGGGAACGATCACGACCTTGCTCGAATCGATGCCGAGCGACGCGACCAGCCAGCCACGCCAGAGCTGGCCGAGAACCACGCAGCAGGTCGCGGCGCGGAACGGCAATCGCGCCAGGAACCGAACCAGGCGTCCGGCCTTCGCGTAATCGTCGATCAATTCCGCGGCATGGAGATGCAGAACTACCGGGACCGCCGCCATTCGCACGAGCAGTATTGCGAGGCCTTTGCGGCACGCGCTGCCACGGTCACCCAGGTTCACGTGCACGAAGGCAACGCGGCCGAGCAGGGCGCTGGCCCAAATACGCAGCACCGCCCTGCCGGTCAACCAGAGGGACCACGCCACGGTGCCGGTGCCACGCGTGTCCAGCGCGACAAACCGCACGCGACCCCAGCGATCACCGCCGGATTGCAGGATGTAGTCCTTGACGCGTCCCATTCCTCCACCAGCCTGCCCGCTGGGCGCCAGGATGAACCCGATGCGTGTTCTGCCGCCGGCTTGAAGTGTCATGATCTGGCTTTCCCAATGTCAGGCGGCGAGGACTATAGCGAACGGATCGGGCGAACGTGCATCACATCCAAAGAACTGTACAGACGGTGTCGCTGCATTACAGGTGTCATGTTGTTTCGGATGTCACGCGACCCGGTCGATGATGGAAGCGCCCACCATAGTGGGCATGCTCAGCGGAGGGCCCAGAACAACAAAAAGTAAACGCCTACCCAGACCAGCACACCCAGCAGGACCCCGAGCGCCATGCCTCGCCATCCGCTGACTATGTTGCGCTCGTCTCCCAACGCCTGCTGTCCCCATCCAACTCGACCATTCAACCATTCTAGCGAGCGGTCAGTCCACACATGCTGCATCCGGCCGAGGTGAACAAACCGAGTGCTTGGCAGCGTGAAAAAGCCGACGGCAGCGGGCTGCTGCATGCTTTGGCTGACATGGGGCGTCAGGCAGGTTCGCCGGTGCACCTGCCCAACCCGCCGAGCGGTCGCTGGTCCACCAACCATTGCCGACGAAGTCGTAATTGCAATACGGCCAACGCGGGCAAATACGAATCGGCGGATAGCAGGATCTGTGCGGGAATGCCGGCAGCGGCCAGGGCGGCGCGGTCGCCTGCGACACCTCTCCGCGGCTTCAGGCGGCGGGAGAAGTCTAAAGTTTGGGACACACGCGGCTGTGACCTGCCTGTCTGATTTTGCAGTCGCAGGAGTCCGAACGAACCGCTATTAAAAATAAAGGAGACGTCGCGGTAGACATGTGTAAATACACAACGTGCCTAACAGGTGTAAAGTCTGTCAGCGTCTCACAATTGTCCATGTTAAACAGCGACAAAAACTCCGCATTTTGGGTCGAGTCAAGGATGACTACGGGGTGATGAGACATGCAAACGTCAGGCTCACTGCGCACATCCTCCGACCAGCAAGGACCAGCGGCATCCCGTATTAAATCCAGTGTTCCTGCACACAATCTGCCGTTGCTCATGGCGCGAGAGCCCGACGGTCTGCCGACGCCGCCTGACATCGCGCCGCCGTTCGACGACCTCTCGCGCGTGCTGGCGGGCGAGCGGCGGCGGCGCGGACGGGAGGCAATGGTGAAGCGAGCGATCGACGTGATCGTCGCCGGCTTTCTCACGCTTTGCGCCGCACCGATCATGCTTATTATTGCGGCCATCATTACTTTTACTTCACCTGGCGGGATATTTTTCCGACAGCAACGCGTCGGTCGCGACGGCAAAACCTTCGTCATGCTGAAGTTTCGTACTATGTACGCGCACCTGGCCGACCCGCGCGCCGAACGCCAGTCCTCCAGGCGAGACGAGCGCGTCACGCCCGTGGGGCGGCTGCTGCGACGCACCAGTTTGGATGAGCTGCCGCAGTTCCTGAATGTGCTGAAGGGGGACATGTCGCTGGTCGGGCCGCGTCCGCACGCCCTGGGCACATCGGCCAGTGGCATCCCGCTGGAGATCGCCGACCCTAGGTACCCATTACGCCATCGTGCGAAACCGGGGATTACCGGATTGGCGCAGGTGAGCGGATCGAGAGGCGCACTGGTAACAGTCGACCAGGTGTCCCAGCGGATCGATTACGACCTCGAATATATTGATCGCTGGTCGCTCGGCCTTGATCTGAAAATCATGTTCCGTACCGCACTCCTCATGCTGATCGATAAGGATGTGTACTGATGAACGACGCGGTAGTGGCTGCTGTCACGAAACTCGGCTTGGCAGCAGGCACGCCGCTGGGCGCCGCCGCGCGGGAGGTGGCGCAACCCAGCGCGCTTCTGCTGCCGCCCGGTGGCGACGTGACGATGTCCAGCGCGACCGGACTGTTGGTCGCACTGGGCCTGGCGATGCTGGGTGGCGGCATGTGGTGGATGTTTCGAGCTGTCACGCCATCGACGGGCGCCCCCCTTCCGACAACGACCCGATCTAACCGGAGCGGTACCCCAGTGAACCAGATCACGTTGCAACGACCGCAGCTTCCCAAGGAACGCAGCAAAGCAGCAGGGCAATCACGGGAACTCACGCCGTACCGCCAACAACCGATCGCGACGCATCATGCCGCGTTCATGCAGCTCTACTACGCGCTGGAAGCACGTCGGACCAGCGCGATGCCCCTCGTCATCCATTTCGCGTCACCCTCGCCGCATGCCGGAGTGAGCACCGTCACGTCGGGTTATGCCCGCGTGGCCGCAGATGCCGGCCAGGGCACGGTGCTGTTCATCGATGCCTCCGGTCATCAGAATCCGGCGGACGGTTATTCGAACACTCCAACCCTGGCGGAGACCTTCGCCAATAACGGGCTGCTGGCAAGCGCAATCGTGCCCGCCCGCAACACGCGGAACCTCCTCTGGAGCAGGCTGTATCAGAACCCTGACGCGCTGTTGAATCTCGGCATGGACCGGCTGCACGCGCTGCTGGATATGCTGCGCGCGCAGCACTCGCTGGTCGTGCTCGACTGCTCATGCGCTATGTCGCCCCAGGCCGCGGCAGTTTCGCGATACTGCGACGGCTCCGTCCTGGTGGTCGCCGCCGGTAAAACATCGCAGTTGGAGATCGACGCTGCACGGCGCCGTATCGAGCACCTCGGCGGTCAGGTCGTCGGCATCGTCCTCAACCGCGAGCGCGGTCGCGCTTTGCAGGCCGAGTTCGCATAGATGGACAATCTTGCACATGTCGAAGCGGCATCGCGCGCCGCATCGTCGGAACCGGCCTGGCACAAGCCCGACCGGAGCAGCACGCAGCGGACCATCGCGATCGCCGGCTGGGCGGCTGAACCGACGGCGCAGCAAGCGCTACGTGACCTGGGGCTGCAGCACAACAGCCTGATCATGCACGACATCGCTGCAGAACCGCCATATCCCAGCCATCTATTGCGGTTGGAGGACGTCGACGGCCGCCCCATGAACGATCCCGCGATTTTCCGGCGATATTGGCATAAGCCGCCCTATGCCATGCCGCTGCATCTGGTTTCCTATCCGCCCTACACATCGACCGGCACCATCATCGACAACGCGGTGATTGGCACCAGAGGATCCCGCCGCGAGTTCGAATCTCGAGTGGAACGCATCGCCACCAGGCTGGTCGAGGACGCCATTCGTGGCAAAAGCCGTGCTGCGCCGGGCATGTCATTCGACCCGGCTCTGCTTGACGGACAGCGACGGCGGGTCAGCGGACGACTCGACCATATGATGGCACGTTGGCGCGCTCGCCTGTTCGTCGAACGGTGGGGCGTAGGCGTGGCCACTGGATCACTCGCATCGATCGCGCAGAGCGAGCGTTCCGGCCAGATACGCTGGCTGGCACGCGGGAAGGCGGGCGATTGGATCGCAGACCCGTTCCCATGTCCCGGCACCGACATCCTACTGTGCGAGCGCATGCCTGAGGACGACGGCTTCGGCGCCATCGTCGCGATCGCGGCGGCGGATGACGGCAGCTGGGAGCAGGTCGCCACCCTGTTGGACGAGCCGGGTACACATTTTTCGTATCCCTGCACCTGGCGGGATGGCGAGGATATCTATGTCCTGCCCGAGGCATTGGAGCAGGGCGGGACCACGCTCTACCGGCTCAGCCAGGACCTGCGCCTTACACCGGTCAGCACCATCGCGCCGGGCCGTCGTCTGGCAGACCCGACCTTGTTCCGTCACAACGGGCGTTACTGGATTGCCTGCACCGACGTGGACATCGGTGAGCATGACAATCTTTGTCTGCTACATGCCGAGTCGCTCGACGGCCCGTGGCAACCGCATCGGTGCACTCCGGTCAAGATCGACATCTGTGGCGCCCGGCCGGCGGGATCGCTGTTCCGGCTGGGAAACGCCTTGTTTCGACCCGGACAGGACTGCGCGGCGACCTATGGTGCCGGCGTCGTGGTCCATCGCGTTGAGACACTGACGCCGCACACCTATCGCGAAACCGTGGTGACCCGGCTTCGCCCGGATCCGTCGGGCCCATTCCCGCATGGGCTCCACACATTGTCAGCAGACAACGGAGTGGCATGGCTCGACGGCAAGCGGTTCGAGTTCGACTTCAGCACGCTGAGCGGCAAAATTCTGCGGCGCACTGCAAGAATGGCTGGTGTGGCGCGAGGTGCGCGATGAGTGATGTTGCCGCTGCTGGCCGCTCGGGCCGGGCCGTGTCGGTTGCCATCTACATGCACGACTTTTCCGGCGGTGGTGTGGAGCGGCAAACTCTGACACTGGCCCGCGAACTGTTGACCAGCGGCCTCGCGGTAAGTCTGGTGGTGCATCGAATCCAGGGCGAATTGGTCAGCCAGATCCCCCGCGGCCTGCGCGTGGTTGAACTCAACGGGCGCAGGACTCTGCACGATATCCCTCTCCTCGCCCGCTTCCTACGTCGCGAGCAGCCCGACGTCCTGCTGACCAATGTCGATCACAACAACATAGCGGGACTGCTGGCCAAGGTGCTGAGCGGCCGTCGCACCAAGGTGATTATCTGCCAGCACAACGCTCTGGCCGGTGAGTTTGCCGTCCACGAGCGATGGACCTATCGCCTGATGCCACTGGCATACCGCCTGCTGTCGCCGTTTGTCGCCGCTGCGGCCGGCGTATCCGACGGCATCTCCGCCGAGCTGGTCAGG
This sequence comes from uncultured Alphaproteobacteria bacterium, assembly GCA_963789495.1. Taxonomy (GTDB): domain Bacteria; phylum Pseudomonadota; class Alphaproteobacteria; order Acetobacterales; family Acetobacteraceae; genus CAWBLP01. The sequence continues at coordinate 26,890 of CAWBLP010000006.1, read as the reverse complement.
GCCGCGGGAATTCCGCGCCGCAAGGTGGTGACAATCTACAACGCGGTGGTCGGGCAGGATTTCCAGGCGCGGGCAGCCCAGGAGCCGACGCACCCCTGGCTCTGCGACGGCAGCAAACCTGTGCTGGTCACGGCCGGGCGGCTGGTCTGGCAAAAGGACCATGAGACCCTGCTGCGGGCGATGGCGCTGCACCGCCAATCCGGCGGCACTGGCAAGCTGCTGGTATTGGGCACCGGCCCGCTGCAGGCTTCGCTTGCGGAGCAAGTGCGCGCCTTGCACCTCGACGATGCAGTGGACTTCGTCGGCTTTCAGGCGAACCCGCTGCCCTGGTTCCGTCGTGCCGATGCCTTCGTCCTCTCGGCACGGTCGGAGGGTTTCGGTAACGTTCTGGTGGAGGCGATGGGCTGTGGCACGCCTGTCATCTCGACCGATTGCGATTACGGGCCGCGCGAGATTCTCGCAGATGGGCGCTTCGGCATGCTGGTACCGCCGCGCGATCCGCAGGCATTGGCCGACGTCATAAGCTCTGCATTGGATCTGCGCGCTCGGTTTCCAGCCGAGCTGCTGCGAGAACGGGCCGCGGCGTTCAGCACGGCGGCGTGCGCAGACGGTTTCAAATCCCTGTTCGGCCGTCTGGCACGCGAAAATGCCAGCGCCAGCCGGGGGCAGTTGGGCGCGGTCTCCGCCTCGCCTAGCGCTCCAGCAGCGGCTGGCCGAACCGCTCCCCTGCAAGGAGGCCAGGCGTGATGAGTGGATCCAGCAGCATTCCGGCAAGCGTTGTGCTTCGTGACGTCCTGCTGACGCTGCGCTACGGGCGACGCCGCATGCTCGCGATCATGGGTTTGATCATGGTCGGCACCGTCGGGATCGCGCTGCAGATCGAACCGAGGTATCAGACGGACTCCTCGATGCTGGTGCTGTTCGGATCGGAATACTCATTCCGCCCCCTTGCCGGACAGCAGATGAGTTCCGGCAACGGCGTGGAGTACGAGCAGGTGCTGCGCACCGAGGCCGATATTCTCGGCAACGGCACGCTCTATCGCTCGGTGATCCAGACTATGGGGATCGACCATCTCTACCCGAAGCTGCTGCAGCCACCAGGCGCGATCGATCGCGTCAAGAGCGAGGCCAAGAAGTTTATCAGCGAGCTACTGCAGGCTTCGCCGCGGAATGGGCCGTCCGACAAGTCCGCTGACCTGCTGTCCCAGGCCACGTTAAAATTCGCATCGAATCTGGGGATCGCGGTCGACCGACGTTCGGCTGTCATCCGGGTTACCTTCACGCATACCGATCCGCAGATTGCCGCAGCTGCTCTGACGCTGCTCGAAAAGAAATACTTCGAACTTCGGCACAAGCTGTTCGACGACGCCCAGGCACCCATCGTCGGCGCGCGGCGGGACGCTGTTGCTGCGCAACTCGCGGAGGCGGATGCAGAACTCGCCGCATTCAAGCGCGAACACGACATCGCCAGTTTCGCAGATCGGCAAAAGATCCTGCTTGCACAGCAAGGCCGACTGGAAGACGAGTTGTCGAAGACCGACAGCACGATATCGGGTCTACACGCTCGGGTCGAAGAGCTGAGCCAGCAGGTCAAGCTGGCGAGCGGCCAGGCGGGCGCCAAGGGTGCCGGAAATGCTGCCGCGCCCTTGCAGGCGGTGGTCGATGCCTATCGCCATCGGCAGACCCAGGCAGAGACGACCTATCGCGGATCGCCTGCCGTTGACGCTGCACGAACCGAGATGCTGAAGAGCCTGGGGGAACTCGGCAAGCTGAAGTCAAGCCAAGCCTTCCTCCTCGCGCAGGAGTTCGACAAGGCCCAGGCGGACCTGCGCACGAATACCGCCGCACGTGAAACGATCGAACGCCAACTGAAGGACATTAACGGCGAGCTGGCGTCAATCAGTGGACAAGAGGGCCGACTGCACGAACTGGAACGGGCGCGCTCCGTCCTGGAGGAGAACTATCGGTCCGTGGTGAAGATATTCGACGAGCGCCGTGTCGTCGAGTCGGTGAGCGCCAACCGCCAGCCGTCGGTACGCATCGTCGAGGCCCCCACCGTGCCGACGATGCCATTGCCAACGCGACGCCTCGTGCTGATGGCGGGGGCATTGGTTGCCGGCATTTTCGGACTGCTTGGTGTGTTGGCGCCGAGCCTGCTGAAAGGCGTTTACCTACGGCCCGAAGCGCTCGAGTTCGATACGGGTCTGACGGTTCTTGCCACCGTGCCAGACTCGAAGGCGTTGGCAAGCCCTATCGTTCTCGTGGCGCCGAATTGAGCCTGCAGCGATGCCCTGGAGCTTGGATCAGATCGTGGATGAGCCCGAAGTCACCGTCCTCGTCATGGGCGCAGGAGGCTATATCGGCCGGCGCCTGGTCGGACGAATTGCCGCGACCAGGGGCTTGCGTCCGATCCGCCTGCTGCGACGCACTGACGGCGTAGCGGGGCACGACATCGAGACCCGCATCGCAGACGCCACACGGCCCAAGGACTTTGCAGAGGCGTTGCGCGGCAGCGACGTGGTGGTGAACTGTGTTGGCGGCACAGCCCGCTCGATGCTTGCGGCGACCGCAGTGCTGTACGAGGTTGCCCGCCGCCAGCCGGTACGGCGCATCGTGCATCTGAGCAGCATGGCGGTCTATGGCGGCGCCACCGGTGTTGTCACCGAGACCACGCCGGGAATTCCACCGCTGAACCATTACGCGCAGGCCAAACTGCGATGTGAGGAGCTTACGCGCGAATACCTGCGCGACGGTGGCGACGCCGTCATTCTGCGGCCGAGCTGTGTGTTCGGACCGGGTGACGAGTTATGGGCAGGACGTCTGGCCCGTCTGCTGCACGCGAGGCGGATCGGTGATTTGGGCGCCGATGGCGACGGCATCTGTAACCTTGTCTATGTGGATGACTTGGTCGATGCCATCATCTCCGTGCTCAAGGAGCCTGGCGTGAACGGCGAGACGTTAAACGTCTCTGCCCCAGACTTGCCGACCTGGAACGAATTTCTGATCCGATATGCCGGCGCGATCGGTGCGACACCGGTCGAGCGTTTTTCGGCCCGTCGGCTGCGGATTGAAGAATCGCTCTCCGCGCCATTGTTGCGCCTTGCCAGATCGATTGCGGGACCGATCGGTCTTGGCGGTATCGTTCCGGACGCAATAACGCCATCCCTGCTACGCCTGTGGCGCCAGGACATACGTCTCAGCAGCGCCAAAGCGGAAGAACTTGTGAACCTGCGGTTTACGCCGCTGCAGCAAGCCGTCGAACTGACTGCACAGTCGCTCGTCCTCTCCCGGCCCAAGAGGACGCCTGTCTCACCGGCGCACGACTCCGCGTGGGTACGATAATGGGAACCGGAGGAATGCCCACCATGATATCTGCTTTCCTACCGGGTCGCGGGCATCGCAGGATGCGCCAATGATCAGCGATGCAAGGCGCATCGTCTACGGTTCCGTGTTGCAGGCTGACATTTGCATCATTGGTGCCGGGGCCGCCGGTATCGCCATGGCGCTCCAGCTGACGCGATCCGGCCTGCGTGTCGTGATGCTTGAATCCGGAACCACGACTGCCGATGCGGCAGCACAGGCCCTCTGTGAGGGCGAGGTGTCGCAACCAGACTTGCACAGCCCGCCGGACAAGTACCGTCGCCGGCAGCTCGGCGGATCGACATCGATCTGGGGCGGCCGCTGCGTTCCGTTCGACCGCGTCGATCTCGAAGCGCGCCCGTGGATACCGAACAGCGGCTGGCCGATCTCCTACTCCGACCTGGAGGAGCACTACGCCGCCGCCAATGCCGTGTGTGAGGCGGGAGATTTCACCTATGACGCCCAAACGGCGGTAGCCGGCGGCATGCGTCCGATGGTTCGCGGGTTTACACCGAGCGACTTCACCACGGATCGCATCGAGCGGTTCAGCTGTCCAACCGACTTCTTCGTTCGCTGGCGCAAAAATCTGGAGCAGGACGACAATCTTCACGTTCTGCTGGGTGGGACTTGCACCCAATTGCAACGCGCAATGGACGGCACGCACATCGAGCATGCGATGGTGCAGACGCTGAGTGGCAACCGCTTCATTATCGCAGCCAGGCAATTCGTGGTAGCGACCGGCGCGTTGGAGGCAGCACGTCTGCTGCTGGCATCGCGCAGCGGTCACACCGCAGCAATCGGCAACGATCACGATCTGCTCGGCCGATTCTACATGTGTCACATCGCTGGGACGGTCGGAAGTCTGCGCTTTCACGCGCCGGCCGGTGACGTATGGCACGACTATGAACGGGCCGCTGATGGCACGTATTGCCGGCGTCGAATTGCCCTGACGGAGCCGGCGCAACAGCGGGAGGAAATCGGCAACATCGTCTTCCGGCTGCATCATCCACGAATTCCGGACCCGAGCCATCGCACTGGCGCCTTGTCGGCGATCTATCTCGCACAATTTCTGATCGGCTACGAGTACCGCAAGCGGCTCACGGGCGGCGCGCCGGTGGGCATCGGCGGTTGGCTTCGTCATCTCCGCAACGTGACATGCGACGCAGCCGGTACAGCAAAGTTCCTGTCCCACTGGATCAGCCGACGTTCCCTCGCCACGCGTAAGCTTCCCTCCGTGGTCGTTCGACCACGCAACAATTGCTTTAGCCTGGACTTCCACGCTGAACAGGCTCCCAACCGGGATAGCCGCATCGTGCTCTGCGACAAGACTGATCAGTTCGGCATGCCGCAGATCCGCATCGATTGGCGCTATTCAGCGATCGACGTCCACACCGTCGAAACGGCATTCCGGCTATTGCAGCAGGAATTCGCACAGTCAGGCCACGGCACACTGAGTCTCGCGTCCGACGAGAGCGACATCGAGGCGGTGGTCCGCCGGGATGGCGCCTATGGCGGCCATCATATCGGGACGGCGCGCATGGCGGACGAACCGAGTTCGGGCGTTGTCGACCGCAACTGCAAGGTGTTCGGCATTGCCAACCTGTATGTGGCTGGCAGCGCGGTGTTCCCGACCTCCGGCCAGGCCAATCCCACACTCACGATTGTCGCGCTGTCGATCCGCCTTGCCCGGCACCTGAAGCAGGTCGCAGGGCAGGCGGTCGAGCCGACAGACGCAGGCGTCGCTCGGCCGCATGTGGCACGTCGCACACCGCACGTACTCCTGGAAGAAACCGGCGTTCGGAGAACAGCATGAGTTCGGCATCGGCGCTATCGGCTCCGTATCTGCAACGTATCGGCGATGCGGTGCAGCGCGAATTCACCGGAACTCATGGCCTCATGCTGCTGCTGTTCTGGGGCGTGGTGCTGATGGCGGCTGTCGTCACCTTTCGGCAGAGCCTGAAGCCGCATTCGCTTCGCGATTTCTTCAGGCATATACTTCCGGCCGGGACGTTGCGTCATCCGTCCGCACGTGCGGATTTCCTGTTCTGGCTGTCCCGCCGTATTTTCATGCCGCTGCTGGTGCTGCCCCTCGCCTTCTCCACTGTTGCCGCCGGCCATGTGGCCTATACGCTGCTCACCAGCATTTTTGGGCCCGCTTCGCACCCGACGGGTGCAGCCGGGCCACTGACCCTTGCAGCCTTCACCATCACGATGTTCTTGATGTACCGATTTGTCGTATTACCTGTATCATTTCATGCAGCATCGAATTCCCTTCATGTGGGAGCTGCACAAAGTGCATCATTCAGCGGAGGTCATGGTCGGGGTTACGAAGGACCGTGTCCATCCGCTCGACGAGATCATGAACCGCTGGTGGGATGGGCTGCTTCCGGGTCTGGCCTATGGCACTTGGATGTTCTTTGTTCTCGATCCCGTCGAACTGACCATCTTCGAACTCAACGTCTATTTCATTCGCAACACAGTGTTGATGATGGACTTCGTTCGGCATACCCACATGAAGTTGTCCTATGGACGTTGGCTTAATCGGTTGTTCATTTGTCCGCATTACCACCAGCTGCATCACAGCGTTTCAGAGCAGCATTGGGACAAGAACTTCGGTTTGACATTGACGTTTTGGGATTGGCTATTTGGGACATTGGTCGTGCCGAAGCCATCGGAGGACTTCGTGTTCGGCCTGCAGGACCGCGAGGCGGAGGAATATCAGTCTCTGGCTAAGCTGCACTATTTGCCGCTGAAGAAGATCCTGCTGCTGATGCGTCCGCGACGAACTGCTTCGTCTGTCTGGCAGTTGAAGCGGCCTGATGACTCGCTTGGCATCGCACTGCAAACCCGGGCACGAGAAAGATCATGACTCAAGCATTCGAGATCATCACTTCGCCGGAGCGGCTCGCTAGCATTGCAGTTCCATGGCGCTCGTTGTGGCAAGACGCGGGCGCAGATGTGTTCCAGAGCCATGAATGGATCAATTCGTGGTCGCAGATCGCAACGGCTCGTTCCGCCACACGGCTGCGCATCGCCGTGGCCTGGGAAGACGACAGGATGGTCGCTGCGCTGCCCCTGGTAACGCGGCGACAGATGCCGCTTCGCAGGCTGGAATGGGCGGCCCAGGATCTGACCGACTATTGTGATGCACTGCTCGAACCTGGAGCTGACGGCTCAATTCTTCGGCCGTTGTGGAGTGCGGTATGTCGGACAGGTGGCTTCGACGTGGTTCGGCTGACCCAGGTGCGACCGAATGCACCTGCCCGAGCGCTGCTAGAGGGCGCGGAAACCGCATCCGGCCGTTTGTCATTGCGTGACAATCAGCAGCCTTGCCTTGGTATCGCCAATTCCTGGTCGGATGGACAAGCCTGGTTCCGCAGCCTCAACAAGAAGATGCGTAACAACTTCACTCGCGGCCACCGGATTCTGTCCGAGTTGGGTGGCGAGGTCGCATTCCATATCGTGGATCCAGCCGTGACATCAGTGGCCCCTCTGCTCGACCAGGTGTTGGCCCTCAAACGACGATGGCTTGAGTCGCACGGCCCGTTGTCGTCGAGCCAGTCAGGCTGGCTGGAACGACAGCGCATGGTGCTGAACGCGACGGCCCGTACCGGTCAAATGCGGGTGTTCCTGCTCACCTGTGGAGATACAATAGCGGCGGTATCGGTCAATTTTGTGTATCCGACAAAGCTGCAGGCCTATCTCACCGCCTACGATCCTCAGTTCGAGCGTGCCTCTCCCGGTACGCTGCTGATCGTGGACTACGTGAAATGGGCTCTTGACCGCCGCCTGGAATACGTCGATTTTCTGCGCGGCGATGAAGCGTTCAAATACCGCTTCGCCAACTCTGAAACACGGATCAAGGGTTACATCGGCGGACACTCGATGTTCGGCCGAGTAGCGCTGGAACAGCTCGGCTGGTACTCGCGCGCCCGCGCCGGCTGGAGACGCTGGCAGAACGGCAGCAGTCTCACGGCAGCCGCGAAGGCTGCCATCACGGCGCCACCGGCACACGAGCACTGATCGAATGGCCGTTCTCGCTTTTGCTCCCGCCTATATCGTGCCACTCCTGGCGACGCTCGTCAGTATCTACGCTTTCACTCGCATCCTGACGCCGGACCAGTACGGCCTCTATGCTTTTCTGGTCAGCGTGATGACCCTGTGTGAGGGTGCGCTGTTCGCCTGGATCGGCCTCGGCACCAAGCGGTTCTTCGAACGAGCGCAGGGTCAGAATAAAGTGCCGGTGCTGTGCGCGACGATGTATCTGGCGCTCACTGCAAGCGCGGTTCTGCTGATCGTCGGATGCGCCGTGATCCTGCAGATCATTACGGTCCCGCCGGCGTTGAGGGCCCTGCTCTGGATCGCCACCGCCGTCATGATCGTAAAGCAGATCTCGCTGTTGTCGAAGTCGCTCGAACTCGCCGCGCTGTCACGTGCGCGCTACGTGCTGATGGAGTGCGGCGAGAGCCTGATCGGCGTGGCATGCGGCCTGTATCTATGTTGGCGCCTTCATTTTGCGGCCGACGGCATCCTATACGGTATGCTGGTCGGCGCCGCCGCGGTGGTGCTGTTCGACGCCAGGCGCATCATGCACCGGCTTCGTGGTGGACGATTCGATCGAGGCCTGCAACGTGAAATTGTCGCCTTCGCGATGCCGATCACGGCAGCCTTGGTCGTCGAGTACGTTGTGTCATCCGCCGACCGGCTGATGATCCAGTTCTTTCTCGGTGCGGACCGGCTGGGCATCTATGCCGTGGGCTACGGCGTCGCGGATCGGGCGGTCGGTGCGGTATTTCTAGCTCTGGCCGTCGGTTCCTACCCGCTGGTGGTGCGGGCGTTCGAACGCGACGGTCGCAAAGCCGCACAACGTCAGGCGCTGCAGAACATCGAACTCATGATGGCCGCGGCGCTCCCGGCACTCGGCGGCTTCATCATCGCATCGGGTCACATCGCCGCGGTACTGCTCGGCCCGGCATACGCGTCCGGTGCAGCCACGCTGATGCCCTTGAGCGGTGTCGCCGTGTTTCTGTATGGGCTGCGCTCCTATTACTTCTCCCATGCGGCGCATCTGGCGAACAATACCTGGGCTTTGTTAGCCGCGTCCGTTCCCGCGGCTGCCATCAATCTCAGCCTGAACGCAGCGCTGCTGCCCACGATTGGACTAATGGGCGCAGTCTGGGCTCGTCTGATTGCCTACGCGGTGGCACTGGCGATCAGCATCTGGCAGGCGCATCGTCTGTTTCCTTTACCCTTCCCGGGACGAGAGGCGGCAAAGTCACTGATGGCAACGGTCGTTATGTGCCTGGTGCTCTATGGGCTGGATCTTCCGAAGAATTTTTTCGGCCTATCCGCCATGATCGGCGCCGGCGGCGCACTCTATGCCGTCCTGGCGTTTTGTCTCAACATTGCTGGCGTGCGCCGGCATTTATCGATCGTGTTGAGGCGCTACCGCCCGGCCATCACCTGATCATCCGGCGGTCGCCTTCCGCGCCACGTAGTAGCGATAGTAAGGGACCGCCTCTTCAGTACCAGCCTCGGTGTCGATCGTAGCGGAAAATCCTGCTGCGACCAGCTGCCGTCGCTGAGCCGCCTCCGTAACATAGTAGGTTTGCAGTGCGAAGCCATGAGCCGGATCCGTCAGCACCGCATGGTCCGCCGAGCGATGTTGAGCCGACGCGTTGCGGGCATAGTTCAGCAATCCCCGACCGACCCGTACCAGTGCCTTGGCCCAACTGACCGGATTATATGACACCCTGACGCGGAAGACCTCGCGCAGGAATGTCTTGCGTGGTACCGATTCCAGGCTGTGGCTGCTAAACATGAACACGCCACCCGGCTTCAATACGCGCGCCACCTGCTGCAGCACTTGGGTACGGTCCGCATCGCCGACATAGTCGATGCCGTTGAATGCGAAGAGCACAAAATCGAAGCGGCCAGCAGGAAATGCCGACAGATCCCTCGCGTCGCCGCGGCGGAATTCGAGGTGGGGATAATTTTGCCGGCAGGCTGCGACCATGCCCTCGCTGAAATCCACGCCGACATAGGACGCCGCCAACTGGGTCAGATGCGGCGTCGTGCGGCCAGCGCCAACTCCGAGGTCCAAGACCTCTCCGCCTGCGATATTATCGTGGTATCTGGCCAACAGCTGCTGTTCGGCCGCGGTCAACCCGGTGGCTGTAGTGTATTCTGAGACGATTGAGGCCCGTTCATAGACCGACCTATTACGATCGTACATCGGCGTCACCATATTGTTGATTCGCAGTCGCCAGGGTCTGTTGCCGCTGTCTGATCCGCCCACGAACCGCATGAAGCTGCATGGCCATGCGGCCGACGGGACCGCGCGCAAATGTGTAGGTGTTCAGCACCCGGGCTGCCGTGCCGATCGCAGTCTTGTACGTGTCGTCACCGCGTAGAAAATCGAACCGATGATATCCGTTGTCGATCGCCCACATGACCAGCATGGTCAGGTGCAAGCGGCCGGGCGACATCTTGGCAAATTCCGGGTCATAGCTCGGCTGGTAGTAATAGAACCCATCCTGGCTGATGAAGCCAAAATGGATGGACATAATGCGCTCTCCGCAGGTCACCACCGAGAGGTGCAGGTTGCCCTCGCGCAGCGCTTGCATTCCCAGTTGTTCCATGAACTCCGGCGCGCCGGGCCGACTGAGGTCACTTTGCAGCCCACGCGAAGTGGCCCATCTCTCCTTAAGCTCCACCAGCAGAGCAACCAGCCTGGGCACCTCGGCCGGATCATTGATGATCTCCATCCGCAGCGGGCCTCGCTTGGCAATCTGCCGCAAGTTCGCGACGTGATTGCTGCGCGTACGTTTGGATAGCGTGGCGAACCAAGCCTCACCAGACGCATACGACAGATCAATGTCGTAGACTGGGTCTGAATAACTGCGCTTTTGAGCCAGGGATCGCAGCGCCAGACAACTACCGCCATCGCCCTTGACATGCCGAATGTGGGCGACGTCATAGCCCCCGGTGCTGCGGATCAGCTTCCAAAAGTGGGTCAGGTCGACATCAACCGCACTCAGGATGTCGGGATAGTCGAATGCCTGAACGCCGGCCCATTCAAGGGTGCGCAGTCCTCGAGACCGACGCACGGCCAATGACGCGACTGCAACCAGCGAGCCATCCACGTGACCGGCCACCACATGCGGCCGCCATGCTGCGAGCGGACCAATCGTATCCCACCAGATGCGATGCCAAGTCGGATTTTGGAACAGGTTATTACCGGACCTGGAATAGAGATCGCTCCATTCCGCGATGAACCGTCTGATCTCGTCACTTCGGGTCAGGACGGTGATATTCACGCAGCAGAACTCGCGGTTCTTGCCAAGCCTGCATGCCCGGTTTTCAGCATCACGAAGACTCCGAAGATCTTTGGCGGACGTGGGTAACCGTTATCCAACAAGGCTCCCCTTCTGTAGAGGCGGAGCAATACAATTCAGGCGCAGACCGCGCGGACGACGCCGCTGCGCGACCTACGCGGTCGGTGGAAGACTCAGCCAACCAGGCAGCTCCAAGAAAGGCAGGCGAGCCGCCGCAAGGTTACAATCTCGCGCCGTCCCTGCTACTGGCATTCTTGACGGTAGATAAATTCCTCAAAGCCTGTGTCCCTTTGGGGCTCCCCCCACTATGTTGCGAGTGATTACGACGAGTTCTCGAGGGCGCGCAATCGGCGTGGCGGCGCAAGGTTATCGCTGCCCCTCGATACCAGCGCGATCTGTGAGGCGCTACAGATGCATGGTTCCGAACGAGTCAGATGGCAGGTATCGAAGTGACACAAGGTTGGATGACAAGGACTGCCGTTGCAGGTGCGGTTGCTGCGCTCGCCGCACTGGCCGCTGCGCCGATCGCGTCCTCACAGCCCGGGAGCCGCCCGGCGACACTGCTGCCAGCGGGCTTCCTTCACACCCGTGGCAGCGCGTTCATCAATGACCAGGGTTCTGCCGTGCGACTGGCATGCGTCCAGTGGCATGGCCTGAACGAGAGAGACAGCCTTCCCGCGGGATGGGGAAAGGTGTCCCTGAAGAGACATCTGGCGAACATGGTGGCTGCGGGGTTCAACTGCATTCGTATCGCCTGGACCGATGCAGGCCTGAAGGGCTCGAGTATGGATGCCGCCAGGCAGATCATTGCCGCCGCCGGGCCGGCCGGACTTCGGGTCATCCTTGCTCACTTCAACAATGAGGGCGTTTCCCGGGATCCGACTGGTTGGGCGTGCCTGGCGCAACAGGTCAATGGTCTGTGGTTCGACAAGGGCCCTGGCACCGATGGCACGGATGGCTGCAACGATCCCGGTACCGTCGGGGCAGAGGATTTTCGTAACAACTGGGTTGCATTGGCGCGGATGTCTGCCGGCAATCCCACGGTGGTTGCGATGGATCTGCACAACGAACCGACATCGGCTGGACGCATCACCTGGGGTGAGGGCGGCCCAACAGATATACATGCGATGTGCACGAATATCGGAAACGCGATCCATGCGGTCAATCCAGACGTGCTGATCGGTTGCCCCTGCCCGAGTAATTACCAGGGTTCGTTCGCCGGAACCGGCATCGCGCCGGAAGGCGACTGCACCGCCGTCCGAACCAGACCGGTGATACTGACGATTCCCAACAAGCTGTTTTATATCGTACACGAATATCCAAAGATTGTCTCCGCAATTCCGGTTGACTCGGGTCCCGCGTACATAAAGCAGATGAACGCCGCGTGGGGCCACCTCATCACCGAGGATATCGCACCGGTCTGGATGGGCGAAGGCGGTGCATCGTTGGACCGCTGGAGCAAGGACCTCAGCGGCGAGAAGGCCTGGGCGGCCACGATCGGCCCGTACCTGAACGGCAAAGCACCTGGGGGTCTGACGATCGCAGCCGGCGGCCAGGGCGTCGGAACATGCTGGATGATGTGGGGTCACGAGCCCTACGATAATCCCGACGGCGTTCTGCAATCTGACTGGCAGAGTATCAAACCGGAGCAGGCAGCGGTGTTTTCGCAATGGCGGCAGAGTCCGGTTCGCTCGCCGACGCGGTAGAGCTGCCGCGCAAAGCTTCAGCCGAATCTGCACCGTTCTCCTGAGACATGTTGGCCACCTGTTAAAAATGCCGAGTGTTGAACGGGTGGCGGCATGGTAATCATGTGACCATCTGCTGACGCGCTCGGATGTTTCGGGGTGAGACAGCAGGTCCTGCGCCAGGCATGGCGGCCGCCGGGGGAACTTCGAATGGCGCTTGCAACCACATCGGTCAAAGACCGGCATAATCAGACCGGCCCGCATGAGCCGGCGGCCGGAAGTCCGATACGGCTAAGCGATGAACAATGTCAGGGCTTTTGGCGGGACGGCTTCCTGTCCCTGCCGCAGATAACAACGCCTGACGATCTTGCGCGAATTCGTATTCTGTACGATCGGATGTTCGCGGAAAGAGCGGGCTGGAGCGATGGTAATTATTTCGACCTGGTAGGCCTGGAGAGCGATCCGGATAAATTCAAGATCCAGCACCTGCAGCGCATTACGGACTATTGCCCACAGCTCCTCAATACTCAGTATTTTCGCAATGCCTCGTCGATCGCCAGGCAGCTGCTGGGTGGGCCGGAGAAGCATTTGTACGACATTGCCATCTCCAAACCTCCATTCAGCGACGCCGAGACACCATGGCATCAAGATGCCGCCTTTCTCGCCGATACCAGCTATTTCGAAACGCTGGTGTTCTGGGTGCCCCTGCAGCCCGTCGATCAGTCGAATGGCTGTATGAACTTCATCCCGGGGAGCCACCTCGGTCCGATCGTGACCCACCGCAGCCCGGGCGGAGACACGCGGGTCAACGGGCTGGAGGCAATGGAAATCGACCGCTCAACGGCAGTCGCCTGCCCTCTCGAGGCCGGCGGCGCCACCATCCACCATTTCCGCACCCTGCACGGCACGGGCGGAAACAAAACCGCGGAGTTCCGGCACGCGCTGACCTTCGGTTTCGGTATCCGCCGCAGCCAACCAACCGTTATGGGCCCATTCGACTGGCTAACTACGAAAGACCATTACGAACTTCATCATAGCAATCCAACTGGGCCGATAGAATGGATCAAGCAACTCGCGAGACCGTATATCAGTAGGTTCATGCTTGGTAGCGGCGGACACGGACGGAATCCTTCGCCGATTGCCTCAGGTGGCGCTTCACCGCAGCCGGCCTCGGTCAAAGCCGATCCACCTGGGTAGTCGCGGCTTAACCCAGCCTGGCTGGAGGACGGAATGTCCGATCAGACCTCTAGCCGGGAGTATCAGCAATGCGTGTTCGAGACGCGTATTGCTGCGCGACTTCGGGAAGCCAATCGTGCAGAGCGAATGCAGCTGTACGGCGAGGTTTACGCTGCCTACGCTGAGGCGTTTCCAGAGTTGGTGCCTGGCGCCGCAGCCGGCTCCGCCGCAACCACAGGATTTGAGCTCGCATTTGCTAGCAAATTCGTGACATCCACATCCATCGTTGCGGAGGTTGGTCCAGGACGATGCGCGTTCGCGATCGCCTTGGCGGGCGTTTGCCGCCACGTGTATGGCATCGACGTGGTCGATCAGTCTCCTGCAGGAGCAGCACCACCAAACTTCACGCATCTGCTGACCGACGGCCTCCACATTCCGCTCGATGATCAAAGCGTCGATGTCGTCGTCAGCAATCAGATGATGGAGCATTTGCATCCGGACGACGCGGTCGGCCAGCTGAAAGAGGTGATTCGGGTCCTGCGGTTTGGCGGATGCTATATCTGCATGACGCCGAACCGCCTGCACGGCCCCCATGATAGTTCCGCGCGCTTCGATGATTTGGCGTGCCCGATCGTGGACGGAAGCTACGTTGCGAACGGCCTCCACCTGAAGGAATACACTAACGCGGAGCTGTCCCGGCTGTTCCGGGATGCTGGGTTTCGCCACTGCAGCTATTATGCGGGTGCCAGGGGCAGATATATTCGCATACCCGGCCGGTTGATGATCTGGTGCGAACACTGGGCGCGCAGCATCCCTTTGAAGCTGCGGAAACGATCGAAACTGTTGCAGGTTGTGCTCGGCATACGCATCGTTGCCTACCGCTGAACTGGCCTTCAGGACGGGCTGTAATGGCCGCGTGATGACTTGGTCGTTTCAAGTGACGCCAGGATTTGGGTTGCCGCACGAGCCGGCGGCTGGGGTCGCAGCCAAAGGGTTAGTGACACGAGGGTGAAGGCGTCCCCTCTACGCGGTACAAAGTTCCCCCCGGCAGCGGTCCTGAAACAGGGGCACATTGCGACCGCTCGGCCCAGACCTGTCGTTACGTTAATATAATGGTAACCAAAGGCACTCGCCTCTGAGCATCAGGCCCAAGGCTCCTTCCCATGCTCGGCGCGAGAGGATATGGCATGCGCCGCCGCTGTTCTTCCGACATCGTGCTGTTCGGATGAGGGGTAAAGTCGGATGCTGCCGACCCATACCTCTACGGAATGAAAACCAGGCACGCTGAACCAGCGCTTGGTGGCTTGATTGACGGCCGACGCCAGGCTTTCCGCGCTGACGTTCACGCCGGTGATGATCCGGTGGTCTGCGGTCAAGCAGAAGCAACGGTAGTTTGGCATCACTTCTGCTCACACAATTGCGAGTTCTATCTGGTCCTGACTGAGCGGCAATCACCTGTCCGAATTGACAGCCCGATGTTGCTGCGTTCTACGATAGCCATCCCGACCTCTTCGGTTAGTGGCGTTCTGCGCCAGACCGTCCTCGTGCCATCGGACAGCAGGCCCGCGCATTGGGTCGTAATAGAAATAGCGCTCAGGCTGTAACTATTGTCAGTGACATTACCTTTCGCCTTGCGATAGCGTTTGGAAGGAACGCCTATGCTGCAATCACGCGCGCGTCCTTCGGGCATTCTGGATTTGGAGGAAACCATGGCAGTCGGGCCGATCGGCGACGACAACATTTTGCGTGAAGACACCAAACAGACTACGCCCCTTGTGCTGCCCGAGGGCCCGACTGGATTGAAAATGATCAACACAAACCTCAGCGCCGATCGAAAGCACGTGTCCTTTAATTTTGTCATGAACGCCGGGCAGATTCTGACCGTTCGCCTTGAGACTGCGGTTGCAGTCAGGTTCCACCAGAGTCTCGGTGAAATCCTGAAGCAGCCCACTGATGCGATCCCAGCATCACATCGCTGGAACTGAGGTTCGAATACAAGGCGGATGGCGTGGCCGGCCGCCTAGTATTCTTCTGACACTGGGATGCCGCAGACGTTTCGATCTCGGCGGTAGGTTGTGACCGTGCGGTGGTGACCGAGCAAGCCGTGGCGAATGGCATAGTCGATAAGCTCAGCGTTGCTCCGGAGGCCCAGGATATCCATCGCACGATATTTGTGAAATGCAACCGTGCGGGGCGCGATGCCAAGTTGACGTCCGACTGACTTCATCGTTAATCCCCCGAGCAGGAGCTTTACGACCTCTAGCTCGCGTGGCGACAGCCTGGGGGCAGGAGTTCCTCGGTCATCTCGGCCCAGCGCCTCGACATCGCCATCGGCGATAGTCGGGACCAGATAACGTCCACCATTCCTGACGACGCGGATTGCATGCTGCAATTCAGACGCCGGCCCTGCCTTCGACAAGAAGGCGGACGCGCCAACAGCGAATGCCTCAGCCGCAACGCTCTCGCTGGCTTCCATGGTAAGATAGATGAGCCTGATGTCGGGAGCGCAGGCCTGTAACAGCCGACCGACTTCCAAGCCGCTTAACCCTGGCATGATGACATCGATTACGACGGCGTCCGGACGCAGTCGCTGGGCGGCGTCCACAAGGGTCGGTACTGTCGACCACGGATCCGACCACCTCGAATTCGGGCTCGAGCAGCCGGGACAACATGTCCAGCAGCATCTCGTGATCATCCACCAGCATTATGCGCCAGCGTTCTCGGCTGGACGCCGCGCCATCAGGCTGGAGCATGGCGGGACTACCATCGGCCAATAGCTCCAACATGCGCACGCCCCTCCTGACGAAGCCGATCAATCGCAGGACCAATCTCACGTTTTGTATCGCTAGGCGCGCCTTCAATGCAATCGTATATAACGTGCTTTTTGTGCCCCATCGCACTTTAAGCTTATGCTACGTTGACGAAGGAGTCACAGAACCGAACCGATGAATTACTAGTATAGGTTGCGTTAGTTCCGTACCGACAACCATAGGTGTCAATGTGGATTGGATCCATTCCCTCGTCGCGCGGCGGCCGCTTCTAGCATTAGTTGATTGTCCTGTAGTGATTCTATCATTGCTTGCTGGAATTGGGCTGGGCACTACCGTCTTTCTGGCTCCGGAAAACCCCGGAAGCACAGGTTCGCAGCTGGCCCGCGCTGGAGTTGCCGGACTGATGATGCTGCCGATCACGGGAAGTTTGCTGATGGCGCGGCTGCTGAATTGCCGCGTTCAAGGGGGTGCCGGCACAGCCACGCAAGGAGGTCACACCCTGATCCGGCTTGCACCGACTCCGCCGGAAGCCCCGTCGGGCCTGGCGCAGACTGATGCAGCGAAGCAGGCCTGCAGCGCGACAGCGTGGCCGTAGACAGTGCACCATGACACAGGCGCCTACGCAGCGGACGGAGCAACCGTCTGACGACGCACAGCACGTCGAGAGTTTGGAGTCACTTGCCCGACGCATCGCCCACGATGTTGGCAATCTGGTGTTCACCATCCGGGGCAATCTAGAAATGATCAGCCGCGCACCGGACACGCCTGCGGGGATCCGGCAGTTCGTCGATCCCAGCCTGCTGCTGGCAAACGAAGCAACCCAGCTCATCGTCAGTTTGACGCAGAGGCTGCGTCATGGGCCGCGCGAGGTGCAGCAAGTCAACGTGAACGAGGTACTGCGCGAAGCCGCAGAATTGCTGCGCCAGCTGGCGGGCGATGGGGTGACGGTCACGGTGCAGCTCGATGAGGGGCTGTGGAGCTGCCAGCTGGATCCCGCTCGGCTGAAATCAGCGCTGCTCAACCTCATCAGTAATGCGCGGGATGCCATACAGGGCGATGGCGAGATCCGCATTCAAAGCGGAAACATACTGCTGGACGGGCAGGCTGCCCTGGCAGCCGGACTAAAATCGGCAGGACACTACGTTGCCTTGGCGGTCGCTGACACGGGAGTCGGTATCGCTCCCGAGGCGCGTGCGCGTCTGTTCGAACCCTTTTTCACGACGCGCCAGGGCGGCATGGGAAAAGGAATCGGACTCAGCCTGCTCTCCGAGTTCGTTGCCGGAGTCGGTGGCAGCGTCACGGTCGATACCGCCGAGGGAGCAGGGTCCATGTTTGTCATGTACTTTCCGGCGGACCCGACTCCGCGTTCGGCGACAAATCGCCCACAGACAGCGCCGCCCAAATCGAAAACTCCCCCCTGACCGGAATTGCCGGACCTGTCGCACCCGGCAAACGCGCGACCCGTAGCGATCGCGGTCACTTGGGGTGGCGAGACAGCCGTAATCCGGGTGGCCCGAACCGAACCACCTTAATGAGCGGCGTGGGTGCCCTCGCGATACCTCTGCTACTCCTGCCAGTAGCGGCTATCGAAGACGCAGCCCCAGATCGCCAACAAAGAGTGAATGTATCAGGACGTTGATGTAATGGCGAGCTCGGAGGGATCAGACCGAGACCAGAGCGATTGCGGGACCCGAGAGCGATGCCATCAACGTTCGCTATCATCCACGCAGGCAGAAGGCACGGATGCAGAGGAGGTCGATCGTGTCGACGAGGCGCGTTCCTGCCGATCACCGACCTGCTGACTGCGTCACTGATCGGCTTGTGTCTGTGGTTGCTAATCGGGGCGGCTGGCTACATGATTCTGACGTTCATTCGCCGCTAAGTTCCAGACGGCGCATCAACCGCTGTTAAACTTGCCAGTAGCAAGCGCTACGTCTTTTCGTCAAAATGTCGTCAATGTGCGGTTGCGGCCCTTACAGAATTGCACTTTTTGGTTGCGGGGGAAATAATAATGCAGCTCAATGTTGTAGGAATTACATCCAGTCGTAGTTAGATGGATAGCGTTTGTTTGGCGAGCGGATTTATATACCGGAGATCGTCTTGATAACCGGCGTGAACGGTATCTTGGCGTACCAACACAGCAAGGCGCATGACATGACTGACGGAACGCTGTCCTCACCCGATATGCAATCCACTGGATGGGCAGAAACAGGCTTCCGCGCCCGTGCTCCGGAGGAGGATTACGGCCAGCAGACGCGCACAGCTTCATCCTATGAATGGGCATTCAGAGCAGGCAGCAGTCTGGCGATGCGGCAGGTCGTCGAGCAGATAAGAAACTTCGCGCAGTCTGACCAGCCCGTCTTGATCTCCGGCGAGAACGGGGCCGGCCACCAACTGGCGGCGCGTGCCATCCACCATCACTCGGCTCGGGGTTCCGGCCCGTTTGTTACAGTGGACTGTACCAAGGTGTCCGCGAGTGCGAGAGCAGATGAATTGCTCGGCCGCGAGGATGGGCGGCTTGCTGGTGAGAACGTGTCCACGCAGGGTCAAATCGAGGCTGCTCAGAAAGGCACGTTGTTCCTTGATGGTATTGACAGCCTGCCAGGCGCACTCCAGGCGGAGCTGCTCCGCCTCCTGATACACGGCCAGGTCCTGCGCGTCGGCGGGCGCCATCCAGTTGGGGTTGATGTTCGCGTCATCGCTGCCATCACGCTGCCGCCGAAGGACGCGCTGGTCGCTGGACGCTTCAGCGAGGATCTATACCGCCGGCTCAGCGCGCTGGCTATGACGCTGCCCCCTTTGCGCGATTGCCGGAGCGGCATTGGAATTCTGGCAAACTCATTCGTGCGGGATCTCGCACTTCAGTCCGGGCGTCCGGTTCCGCGGATCTCTGAGCCCGCATCGAGAGCAATAGATGCGCATTCGTGGCCAGGCAACATTTCTGAGCTGATGGCAGTTCTCCAGCGCGCCGTGGCGCTCACCGACTTTGGCGAGATTCAACTCGACGATTTGCGGCTTGGCGTGGCACCGTCCGCGACACCGCCAAGCCGACAGCAGGCGGCTCGTCCATTGCCGGGGACTGATGCTGAGCGCGACCTGTTGCTGGGCACGCTGCACCGGAACGGCCTTAATGTAAGCCGTGCGGCTCGCGAGTTGAGTGTATCGCGGGTCACGCTGTACCGCATGATGCACCGGAATCGGTTGATGCTCCGGCAACAATATGTGGTGCGTGGCGACCACGATGGCACGTCCCGAGGTGAATAAGGCTGGTGCAGGGCACGCGGGGATGCGGGCAGCCTGGCGTGCTTGGCGAGAGCGTCGGCGCCGTATGCGGTAAGGTATATTTTAACCCTGGCGGAATCGTGTTGTTGCTATTTCCGGGGTTATAGCGTTAATTTAACGCAAATGTGGCTTTGCCGAGAGGGGATTCGATCGTGGTCCCAGCCAGACGCCGATGTCTCCTGATAGGGAACCACGCCCTGCTGTTGGACGGGCTGCAGTATTGCCTGGAACCTGAATTCGAGGTTCGCGCAGTGAGCGCCAGCCGATATGCGGCGTTCAACGCAGCGGCGGAGTTCCACCCGGACGCCGCCATCATCGATGCTGATGCTGGAGAGATAAGCTCGGAGATCGGGACATATCTGCGCTGTAAGGACCCGGAGCTAGTATTGACTTACCTTACCAGCGGTCCAGGATATCATTCCGACACAGAATATGCTGTCAGCAAGACCCAGCCATTTGCCGAGTTGCTTGCCACACTCCGAGTCAGTAGCGCCCCTTCGGCGCGGATTTCCCACGCCATCGACGGCCGCTTGCCGGAGGAGACCCGGGACGGCGGTTCGCAAAGTGCGATAAATTTGTCCCAGCGGGAACTCCAGGTTCTGGTGCTCCTGGTCCGCGGTTTTTCAATGAAAATGGTGGCTCGTGAGTTGGGCATCACACCGCGCACCGTTGCCTTCCATAAATACAAGGCCATGGACGCCAACGGACTGCGCGACAATGCCGACCTGATGGCTTTTGCCTTGCGCCATGGATTGCTGCCGCTTATTGAGCGTCAATCACCCGGGAATGCGCTGCGCGCTGCCGCCCAACAGCCGAGCTACGCGGAACTGATGCTCACAGGCCGTCCCAAAATTGAATGTAGCGATCTAAAAAATTGAACTCAAAATAATCTGTTGCAGTATGCCAAGAGACTATTAGTCTCCCATCGAACGTCACGAATCTATAATCTCCTTGATAGCCAAAAGAGAGGCTGCGATGCGTCGAGGCGTGCCAAGGGCGCAGGTTACTGGCGCGAAACTCGCGAACTCGCCAAAGGTGTGAGATGTCCGTTCGCATCAGGAGTGCTGGTGAAACTACCATCGACCGAGGCACCTGTAACGACCCTCAGAATACAGACCTATCTCAGCGATGTGCTGAGTTCTGGTCGGTCAGCACGAAACTCGACCGGCTGATGGACTGCGCAGCCGATCCGCCAGAGGCGGAGTTCATGATGCTGCACCGCCAGTGGATACAGGCCATTTTGCAAGTCGTTCTGACACCTGCCCTTAGCGGCGAAGGCCATCGTTCGAAGACGGCGGTGCTTCGTGAAGTTACAGAAGTGGTCCAAGGCACCCGACAGCCGACGCACCTGTCGGCCTCGGCCGTATCCTCGACACTGCTGTAGTCATTGGAGATTCACATAGATCTGGTGGCCGCCAGTTTCGGCGCGTAGCGCCCGTCAGAGTAGCGACTTGCAAGCCTCATACGAACCCTCTTGCCTCTTGCCGCACCCGATCAAGGCCACAGCGTGAAATTGCGTCGCTGTCTTACGGGCATGGACTGGCGTGCTGCGTTCGCGGGCCAATAGAGAAGCCTGCTTTCTCGGCTTGCATGGTCGCGAACGACGTTGCCCAGCCTCCTCCATCTAGAGTTGCACGAAGATCGGCACCACCAGCCTTTCGCGCTTGAAGCAAGGCCAGACGTTGCAGGCCAGTACCGTCGCGATATCCTTCAGCGGCGCCGTGTTGCGATGAGCATCGCAGCATCGGTGTCGCAACTGCGGCACGCCCCATAACGAACTGGCTGACCGGCATGTTTGGGCCGATGCAGAGAAGGCTAGGGCGCTTCGCGAGGATGCGCAGGGCTCCCCACTTGTCAGTAGCTGGCCCGGTTGTCTGAGGTGTACAGTTGTATACGGCGCGGGAATACCTAGGCGGAATCGGGTAGCATTCTGTATTTGATTAACTCTGGACCAGAACGGGACGATTTAGATATCAATGCAAGTGCGCTGCGAAACCGCATACCACCGTCCCATTGCAATCCTGGGAAGCACTGAAATGAGCAACGAGAGCGATCGGATCCGGCAAACATTTCCGGTTGGGGAGCGCCCTTTGCGACTCACCTCCACCTACGCGCAGCTGTGGAGCAGCTTCGAGAATTGCTTGGATTGCCTGCTCTGGATTCGCGCACTGCCCCATGGCGACGTTGTGGTTGTCGACATGAATTCAGGCTTGCGAGACGACGTACTGCCTGCCGCGGGAGCAAGTGATCGGTCGATCCCTGACAGACAATCAGGCCGCGGCAACTCTCATACCGCTGGATCATCTGCGGGAATGCCTGCGCAGCGGCGAATTGTATCAATACGAAGTCGAGCATGCAATCGGCGGCCAGCCGCGAACCATCGATGTAACGTTGGTGCCGGTGCCGCCAGAGACCGAGAATGGCGCCCGTCTGATACTTGCGAAGACACGCGACATCACAGATCGCATGGAATTCGCAGCGCGACTTCGGCAGGCCCAGAAGCTGGAGGCGATCGGTCAGCTTACCGCGGGCGTCGCCCATGACTTCAACAATCTGCTGGCGATCTTTGCGGGAAATGCGCAGTTGGCGAAGTCGCGAAACGGCGCAGACCTGGCGCACCTGATGGACAACATACTGCGTGCCAGCCAGAGCGGAAGGGCGCTCATCCGACACCTTCTGTTGCTCTCGCGGCGGCGGACTTCGGTGCCGGAGTTGGTCGATTTGCGGAGTG
Source organism: uncultured Alphaproteobacteria bacterium (assembly GCA_963789495.1). GTDB lineage: Bacteria > Pseudomonadota > Alphaproteobacteria > Acetobacterales > Acetobacteraceae > CAWBLP01. Next base: position 4,548 of record CAWBLP010000006.1, on the reverse strand, counting down.
AGATACCGCTCATCGCCGAGTGTTTGCGTATCGCACTGCAAGGCCGGATCAGTCTTGTGGTGAACGTACAGGCCGACGTCTGGCCGGTTGAAGTTGATCCGGCCGAACTGGAGATTGCGCTGCTCAATGTGGCGGTGAATGCGCGCGACGCCATGCCGGACGGTGGCCGGCTGCATATCGAGGTCAGCAACACGCCATCAGATCACAATGGTTCGGTCGCCGACGGACCCGCGGTGCGAATCGCTCTGTCCGACACGGGATGCGGAATTCCCCAGAGCCTGCTTGGCAAGATCTTCGATCCGTTCTTCAGCACCAAGGAGGCTGGCAGAGGTACTGGCCTGGGCCTCAACCAGGTCCATGACTTCGTGCAAGAGGCGGCCGGTAGCATCACAGTCGAAAGCGGCCAATCCACAGGCACCCGGTTCGTCATCGATCTGCCGCGCTCTCACAGGACGTTCCACGCCGCTGACCGTCCAACCGCGCCAAATGAAATCCAACCAGCGGTGATGCAGATGGTTGAACACTGCGACTGACGGCTTCCGTAAAGCGCTAGCGGGATCGGGTGAAAGCGGTTCCGTGGTGACTGGCGTCGCGGGAGCTTGGGGCCTCATCGAAGTAACAATTTTCTGGTGACTCCGCCCAAGGTGGCAGAACCGCTCTCGCGCATAGGGTTGTCGTTCGAGCGGCCAGACGGCATGATGCTTGGTCGGAAAGGTTGAGTTGTGGCCCGAGAGACGCGAGACCTCGCCGATCAAGTCACGTGCGATCTCAAGCTCATCAAGTCGAGGCTTGTTGACGAGGAGGCACGAGATCCCCATCGCAGAACCGAGCCGCCGAAAACAATGCAGCCCCCTGTTTGGATGATCCGGACAAAGGCAGAAAATCACCCGACCTCCGGCGTGGTACCGGAACGATCCAGATCCCGCGGGAGTGTCTGAGCGACACTTTCTTCCGATACCACGATGGTATGGCACTGCATGGCGGGCGCAAGTGCGCGGTGTCCCACGATGCGAGCGCGGGTGCGCCTCCAGCGACCGCCGTGGCTATGCCGACTTCCAAGCGGCAGCCTGATAATCGGCGGCCGCAAAGCGCCAAGGTCGGGCACCATGCCCGCATCACGTGATTGCCGATACGCATGCCCGCCCAATCAAAGTCGTCGTAATAGTGCAGACACGTGCCCGCCGCGCCAACAGGCTCAACAGCCGGTCCTGAGTGACGGCCGGCATTCCATCGGTCGAAACCAAGGCGTAGCAGCGGGACCCCAGCCGATCCGCGGCGATCGCCAGTAGATTGGGGTCTTCGCAGACATAGACAGCACGGTCCGCAACCGCCCTTAACGGCGGCGTGCACAGCATCAGCCGCAGCGAAGGATAGCCGGGTTCCTCAGGCGGGTACGACATGTGCGTGCCGTCATCCACCGGCAGATTAGACCCGTTGCGAAAGTCGGCCCCCCGGTCAGCGGTGTCCGGCGCGTTCTCACCGGCGGCGTTTCCCTCACCTGATCAGAACGGTCCGAACCCAGCTTGCAGGTTCACCAGTCCCGCGATGATGGAGATTTTGGTGTGATGCGTCCCAAGTGGGTTGCGAAACCGCTCAGCAGCGATCCTGAACCGTTTCGTTCGTCCGATCCGGTGCTCAACCCTGACACGGAATCCACTCAGTCCACGGTTATATGCCTTCTCCTCATCAGTGAGTTTCCCGTTCTTTGGCTTCTTGTATGGACATTCCAGGTTCCGATGTTCCTTGTCGTACCCCTGGTACGCACTGTCCGCGTAGAGCCGTGCCTTCCTCGGCAGCTTTGGTCCATTGCGACGGATCGCCAGGTCATGGTGACTGCCGGGGTGAGAGGGCGAGGCGCTGACGATACGACCATTCCGGGTAACGATGTATTCGGTCTTCACCGTATGGCGCTTCTTCTTGCCGGAGTAATGCTCTCGCTGTTTGGCGTCCGTGTCAGGACGCTGGATCGGCTGCTCGGTGCAATCGACGATCAGGGCCTCGGCCTCGTTCCGACTGATTTTGGGCTTCCGTCCAACCCCGATCAGCGGCCGGGCGAGCTTTTCGATCCGCTGGATCGCTCGGCAGATCGCGCTTTTGTTGACGTTGTAGAAGAAGCCCAGGAACTCCTGGGTGATGTAGCAACGATAATAGATCAGCATGATCAAAAGATGATCTTCCAAACCACCGACGTCCCAGGGGCGGCCGGATTTGGCCTTGTGCAGCTGAGCTTTCTCCCAGGGGTCCGCGAGTTGCTTCAGCATTTTGTCGAACGTGGCGACGCTGACCCCGGTCAGGCGGACGAAGCTCGTGCTGGCGCGCAACCGGGCAGCGGAGAACGGACGGGACATCGGGCCGGTACCTTCATGAAGAAGGTTCTCGACGAATCGAATCGTCCCGTGACCTGTCAAGCTCGGCCGCGCCGGCTCAGCTCACCGACGGAGAGCCGCTAACGTACTCATTTTCGCAACGGGTCTATTGAGCACGAATGTTGGCCGGAGGGGACATTCTTTCGGGCCCGCATTGTCGGCTGCGGCCTTGCGAGACCACGCAATCGCTTCCACAGTGCCGGTGCACCAACAACAACAACAGCCCTGGGAGGGGACAGTCATGGCCACGTATTCGCGAAAGTCCGTGCTTGCCGGTCTTGCTTTGCTCGCCTCCGCCGCGCTGCCCGCAACGGCGGCGCCCTACATGATCGTCGGCCTAGACGAGAAGCCCGGCACCGATGCGCAGGGCAAGCCGATGCTCAATCCGACCGGCAAGGACAGCGTCGTCATCCTGGATCTGGCGAACCCCGAGCAGCCGAAGATCATCGCCACGCTGCCGCTGGAGAATTCGCTCGTCGGTCCGCCGACCAATGTGGCGATCGCGCCGGACAACAGCTTCGCCCTGGTCGCCGATGCGATGACGGTGACCGAGGAGAACGGCAAGCGCAAGCTGGCGCCGACCGACAAAGTGTTCGTCATCAACCTGAAGGCGAACCCGCCGAAGCTGGCGCAGACGCTAACCCTAGGCAAGCAGCCGTCGGGTTTGGCGATCAGTCCGAAGGGCGACCTCGCGCTGGTCTGCAACCGCCATGACGGCACCATCAGCGTGCTGAAGATCGACGGCATGCAGGTGACGCCGACCGGCACGATCCCGATCGCGCCGGGCGTTGCCGCGGTGGAGTTCACCCCGGACGGCAAGCACGCGCTGGCCACCAAGTCGCCGGACAACAAGATCGCCCTGCTGGACGTCGAGGGCGACAAGGTGACCTACACCAAGCACGACTTTCCGACCTACATATTCCCCTACAACGTGGTCGTCGCGCCGAACTCACACCTGGCGCTCACCGCGGACAACGGCAATGGCGGGACGTCCGACGGCAATGCCGATGCGGTCAGCGTCATCGACCTGGAGGGGCCGCATCCGCACGTGATCGACCGCGTCACCGTGGGCGACGCACCGGAGGGCCTTGCGATGAGCCCGAAGGGCGACTTGGCGGCGGTGGTGAACGTGGACGGTTCCAACCTGCCGCAGGCGTGGTTCCATCAGCCGAACGGCAGCGTCACGCTGCTGCACATCGAGGACAAGAAGGTGACGCCGGTGCAGACCATCGCGGTCGGCGCCTTCCCCGAGGCCGCGGCGTTCACCCCGGACGGGCGCTATCTGCTGGTTGGCAACTTCAGCGACCAGGATTTGTCGATCCTGAAGGTGGACGGGACGAAGCTGACCGACATCGGCAAGCGGTTCAAGCTGCCCGGGCACCCGGCATCTGCCCGCATGGGCCCCGGCAGCCCGTAGCCGTCCGAGGTGACGCCGGTGCGATGGACGGCGAAGCTCCGGCCGTGCTGCGCCCAGGTCGTGTCAAACAGGTGGAGGCCGTAGTGGGGGCCGCCGGGTTCTCGTGCTGGAATTTCTCAGAAGTATCAACAAATTATATTAGACATCGCTTGGAAGGCTGGCGTCCCCGGCGGGATGGGATGTTTAAAGTCAAAAAAGCCAGAAAATCCAGCAATTCCTTGCATCTGGCCTCGGCACTTTACCAGAATTCTTACCAGAAGTAGGCTCCGGGCAAGGTCGATCACCCGGAGCTTGCGAGGGTCGTGGGCAACCAAAAGCATCTACGGAAGGTCGGGAAGACCTATTTCGTGCGAATGGCAATTCCAGCGGACGTCCGCCACGCCCTCGGCGGCAAGGTCGAGTTCGTCTCGTCCACCCGCAAGCAGACCGAGGCCGAGGCGAACGTCGTAGCCGGTCCGATCCTGCTCGAATGGAGGCGTCGGATCGAGGCGGTCCGCCAAGGCATTCAGAACCCCAACCAGGACGAATTCGACCGGCTGGCATCCGAGTATCGCCGGTACCGAGGCAAGAACCTTGATGAGGCTGGTGCTGCCATCGTGATGGACGTGATCGACTTCATGATGCGGCGGGGTGGCGTGGATACCGAGGAAGGACGGGACGTGATCCGACGTTCGGCGGGCCTTGCAGAAGCCGTTGCCCTGTTGCCGAACCCAGGCCGGGCCGAGGCCATGTTCAACCAGATCACCGGCAGGGCGACCCCATTGT